>NZ_BSFK01000008.1 GCF_027922305.1 Methylopila jiangsuensis
CGTGCGGTGCGCCTTCAGGTAGGTCGCGTCGATCATCACCGCTTTGGGTTCGGCGCCCACCGCAGCCAAACCTTCCATGATGCGCGTGAACACGCCTGCCTCACCCCAGCGCTTCCAGCGGTTGTACAGCATCTTGTGCGGGCCGTACGCGCCAGGAGCATCGCGCCAGCGCAGCCCGTTGCAGTTGACGAACACGATGCCGCTCAGCACCCGCCGGTCATCCACTCGAGGCTTGCCGTGGCTCTTCGGAAAGAACGGCCGCAGCCGCTCCATCTGCTCATCCGTTAGCCAAAACAGGGTCGCTCATCCCGGTCTCCTCGCGGAGCCTGAATCAGATCGCGACGCTCATATCAATGGGTCCTGACCCTAATCGGGCGAGGTTCCGGTCATGCTCTCAAGCCTGCGCCACGAGCAGCCTTGGCATGGGCGCCGAGGGTCCGATCCTCTGTCGGGGAAGGGGGGAGCGATCGCTCACTCCCCCCGGTATGCAGGTCAGACCGTAACGACGACCTTGCCGATCTGGTCGTTCGATTCGAGGAAGCGGTGAGCGTCCTGGATGGCGTCGAGCGGGAAAGTGCGCGCGATCCGCGGCTTGAGCGCGCCCGATTCCAGACCCGCCACGATGAACGCCTTGGCGCGATCGAGGGCGGCATCGTCCGAGACGATCTCGCTGTAGAGATACCCCTTGAGCGTGAGGCTCTTGCCCAGCACGGAGAACAACGGGAACGGCGTCGGTTCGCCGCTGAGCGCGCCATATTCGAGCAGGATGCCGCCGCGTGCCATGCTCTCGGTCAGCGGCTCGAACGACGGGCCTCCGACCGGATCGAGCACCACGCGCGCACCCTGACCATCGGTTATCTCCATCACCCTCGCTACCAGATCCTCTTCCCCGGTCGCGACGACATAATGTGCACCGGCATCGATCAGGGCCTGGCGCTTGGCGCCGGTACGCGTCGTCGCGATTACCGTCGCGCCGACCATCCGCGCAATCTGGAAGGCAGCAAGGCCGACGCTGCTGGAGGCAGCAGTGACGATGACGAAATCGCCCTCGCCGAGTTTCGCCTGCTCCACCAGCGCACCCCAGGCGGTGACATACTGCATCCACACGGCCGCCGCTTCCTCGAACGACAGCGCCGCCGGATGCTTGACGACGAGGCCTGCGGGCACGTTGGCGACCTCGCCATAAGTGCCCCAGCGCGCGATATCGAGCGGGGGGATGACGCTGACGGCTTCGCCTTCCGCAAACCCGGTCACGTCCGCGCCGACCGTAACGACAGTGCCGGCAGCCTCATAGCCAAGGCGGCTCGGGAACTCGGCTTTCTGAAGGTAGGCATGGTTGCGGAACATCACCTCGGCGCGGTTTATGCCTATCGCCTTCACCGCGATCTGCACTTCGTCGGCCGCGGGCGCGGGGACTGCCACATCTTCAATCCTGAGGACGCTGGCGTCGCCATATTCGTGGATACGGACGATGCGGCTCATTGGAGACTCCTTGATTATTGAATGATCGTTCTGTAAGGGAGCGGACCACCAGTTTCAAGATATTATTTATCGATCGTTCCATATCGTGCACCAGAGATGACAGAGACGAAAGCCCGTCGCCGCGCAGGTCGCCCTCGTGTGTTCGACACTGACGCTGCGCTCGACAAGGCGGTGCGGCTGTTCTGGCAGCGCGGCTACGAGGCGACATCGATGGCCGATCTGGTGGCGGAGACTGGCGTCGCCGCCGCCAGTCTCTATGCAGCGTTTGACAACAAAGCGGGGCTGTTTGCGGCGGTGATCGAGCGCTACGCCGCGACGTTCAGCGTCCACCTCTATGCACCCATCAACGATCCGGCGTTGTCCACCTACGAGGCCGTCAAAGGCCTGCTGGAACGAGCGGCGTCATCATTCTCGGAACCTGGAACGCCGGCCGGCTGCTTCATGTATTCGGCAGCGGCAGCCGTTTCGCCGGCGTCCGCCGCCATCGAATGCCTGCTGCGCGACAAGCGTATCGCGGCGGAGGCCCTCCTGATCGAGCGTCTGCAACGCGGCGCCGCGCAGGGCGAGCTTGCGGCCAACACCGATCCGGTCGTGCTAGGCAAATTCATCAATACGGTCATGGAAGGCATGTCCGTTCAGGCGCGCGACGGCGCTACGATCAACGAACTGCTCTCCATCGCCAAAATGGCACTCGATCGATGGCCAGCCGCGATATGATCGTTACATGGTGGTCATCTGCCAATCCGCCTCCCGCGACCGAACAGTCAAACTTCATCGTCTCGAACTGCTCGCGCGTCATGGCATCGCCGATGGCCGGCTGACCGGCGCGGACCGCGCAAGCGAGGCCTTCATCCATCAGGTGCTGGACGACGAGGTTATCGGGCGGATCGACGATGCGGCCCAGCACGAGTGCCGTCGTGCCCGACACGACGCCTGTTTCCGCAAGATCGTTGCCGAAGGGGGTCAGGCGGACTTTGATGCCGGGCGCGACCTTCTCCAGGCGCGCCAGGACAGCGGGGACGATGACGAACTCGACATAGCCGTTCGGCGCGATCGTGAAGAGCCGTTCGGCGTGTGCGGGGTCGAAGGCCTGCTGACCGAGGACCGCGTCGTCGAGCTGGGCGAGTGCCTCGGCGATCAGCGGTGAGAGTTTAAGCGCGATCGGGGTCGGCTGGATGCCATAGCGCTCGCGTACGAACAGCTGGTCCTGAAGCATCTGTCGCAGACGCAACAAGGCGTTAGAGAGGGCGGGCTGCGTCATGCCCATGCGCTCGGCAGCCCGCGTGACGCTGCGCTCCTCCATCAACGCGACGAAGATCGGCAGCAGGTTTAGATCGGGGTTAGCACATAGAACGGGCGCAGATATACGCTAACGGATCGTCGTAGCGGTCGGATCGCGCCGTCTGCTGACGGCGATCTTGGGTGGAAAGCGGTCTGTCCGCTTCCGAGATCGATCGCGTGGGAAGCGGACAGTAGCGACCTGCCGGTATCCCATGCATCGTCATTTGTTCGACTGTTTTCAGAATTGAGCGACCCAGAAAAGGCGTCCCGCCTGCTGCCTGCAGATCAGGTCGAGGAGCGGCCGGGGCCTGGTTCCGCCCTGCGCGGAGTATCGAACTCTCCGTCCGACTTCAGAAGCCCTCGAGCACGACCTTGCCCCGCGCCCTGCCGCTCTCGAGAAGGGCATGCGCCTGACGCAGGTTCGCGGCGTTGATAGGCGTCAGCGTGCTCGTCGCGGTGCTCTGAATGCGGCCCTCGTCAACAAGTTGCGCGACCTGGCCGAGGATCCGGCCCTGCTCGCTCATGTCAGCCGTCTGGAAGATCGAGCGGGTGAACATCAGCTCCCAATGGATCGAGACGGCCTTGCGCTTGAACGGGGTGACGTCGAGGGCGTCGGGATCGTCGATCAGCCCGAAGCGGCCCTGTGGAGCGATGAGTTCGACGATCTCGGACAGATGCCGGAGCGTCTCGGTCGTCGAGAAGACGAAGGCAGGGGACCCGATCCCGAGGGCGCCCACCTGTTCGGCCAGAGGCCGGGAATGGTCGATCACATGGTGAGCGCCGAGTTCGCGGACCCAAGCCTCGGTCTCGGGCCGCGATGCGGTCGCGATGACGGTGAGATCGGTGAGGGCACGGACGAGCTGGATGGCGATCGAGCCGACGCCGCCAGCCCCTCCGACGATCAGGATGGCGTTCGCTGCGCCGGGGACCGGCTTGGCCACGTCGATCCGATCGAACAGCATCTCCCAGGCGGTGAGGGCCGTCAGCGGTAAGGCGGCGGCCTTGGCATCCGACAGCGACGTCGGCTTGCGACCGACGATGCGCTCGTCGACGAGATGGAACTCGCTGTTGCTCCCCGGGCGGGCGATCGAACCGGCGTAGAACACGTCATCGCCGGGCTTGAAGCCGACAACCTCGTCGCCGACTTCGACGACCTGTCCGACCGCGTCCCAGCCCAGCACCTTCCAACCGTCGTCGGCCGGCCGCGCGCTGTTGCGGACCTTCGTGTCGACCGGGTTCACCGAGACGGCTTTTACTGCGACGAGGAGATCTCGTCCGGTGGGAACGGGCCGGGGAAGTTCCATGTCCTCCAGGGCGTCCGCTCGATCGATCGTTCCAGGCGTCTTGTAGCCGATGGCCTTCATGGGGAGTGCTCCTGCATCCGGTTTGTTCGTTGATGCAGGCGGAACGTGGCGGTAGCTTATCGCAAGCTCAATACGCACAAATGCAGCCCATAGTGTCGAAAAGGATACCGTTATGGCGAAGGCCCGGTTCTCGCGCTTCGATTGCAGTCCTGGCTGCTCGGTGGAAGCGGCAGTGGGTCTGATCGACGGCAAGTGGAAGTCGGTGATCCTATTCCACCTTCTGTCCGGCACACTTCGCTTTGGCGAGATCCGGAGGCAGATCGCGAACGTGACGCCGCGCATGCTGACCAACCAGCTCCGGGAGCTGGAGGAGGACGGATTGGTGGCGCGAAAGGTCTATGCCCAGGTGCCGCCGAAGGTCGAGTACAGCCTCTCGCCGCTCGGGCGGACGATGGAGCCAATCCTACTCGCCCTGAAAGGATGGGGCGACGCCAATCTCGGCCTCTATGGTAAGCCGAAGCACGGCTCGTCCGCGGAAGGGGCGGCGAACGAAGAGGACGAGGAGGGACGCCAAGCCGCCTGAGCGGGAGGACCGCTCGCGGTCCGCACTGACGGGCTGCAAATGTCTGCGGGGGAGCGATAGCGGACGGCCTGCTTTGACACGTCCGTTTCCCCCGGCCCCCATCGCCTCAAGTGGGTGGAAAGCTTCCAATCCGCTCTTGTAATGAAGTTAGCAATAAGCTGCCATTCGAGATCGGTAGGGGCTTTCCCGAAAACGATGGTGAAGCGGGAAAGCTCAAGCGTTGAGGTCGGTGATGACCTCGCCGATCAGCGCCCTCAGCCAGCGGTGCGCTGGGTCATGTCTATAACGAACGTGCCATGCCATCTCGACGGGGAAGCTGCCGAGGTCGACCGGAGCCGGCAGGATCTTCAGCCGAGGCTCCTGCATCAGCCGCTTGCAGATAAGCGAGGGCAAGGTAGCGCAATAGTCGGTCACCGCCACCATCTCGGCGACCGCGAAGAAGTTGGTCACGGAGATCGCTACGTCACGCTTCAGTTGCTGCTGGGCCAGCGCCTGGAACAGCCCGGCACGCATCCGTCCTGGCGGCACGATGTTGACGTGCTTCATTGTCTCGAACTGCTCACGCGTCACGGCATCGCCGACGTTCGGATGGTCGGCGCGTACGGCGCAGGCGAACCCTTCGTCCATCAGGTGCTGAACGACGAGGTTGTCGGGCGGGTCGACGATGCGACCCAATACGAGCGCTGTCGTTCCGGAAACGACACCCGTTTCGGCGAGATCATTGCCGTACGGGGTCAGATGAAGCCTGATGCCGGGCGCAACCTTCTGCAGTCGCGCCACAACAGCGGGGACGAGGACGAACTCGGCATAGCCGTTCGGCGCGATGGTGAAGAGCCGTTTCGCCTGCTTTGGATCGAAGGCCTGTTGGCCAAGGACCAGATCGTCAAGCTGCGCGAGCGCCCCGGCGATCCGTGGCGCGAGTTCGAGCGCGACCGGCGACGGCTGGACGCCGTAGCGCTCACGGACGAACAACTGATCCTGCAGCATGAGACGGAGGCGGGACAGGGCGTTGGACAGCGCCGGCTGGGTCATGCCCAAGCGCCCGGCCGCCCGTGTGACGCTGCGCTCCTCCATCAAGGCGACGAATATCGGCAGCAGGTTCAGGTCATAGCGCATGGAGGCATCATGTAGTCCGCATATCAGTAATCAAAAATATCAATTTCTTGAATATGTCGACCATACCCAACTCCCTTCCATCGGCGACGGACGCCGCAAACATGAAGGCTCAGATGCGCATCCACGTGGCGATCGCTGAGGCGGAGCCACGATCCGGCGCAAGCTGAAATCCGACTCGAAGGGAACATGGCAATGACCAAGGGTATCGAAGACAAGGTCGTCCTAATCACCGGTGGCAGCACCGGTATCGGCGCTGAGACCGCCCGACTTCTTGCTGAACGGGGTGCGAAGGTCGCCATCGCTGCACGGCGCAAGGACAAGCTCGATGAGGTCGTGGCGGAGATCGTCGCGAACGGCGGCACGGCACGTGCCTACACGCTCGACGTCACCGACAAGTCGGCAATCCAGTCCGTCGTCGCCGCGATCGTAGCTCAATTCGGCCGTCTCGACGTGCTGATCAACAACGCCGGTCTGATGCCGATTCGTCCGATGGCCGAGGTCAACACGGACGAGTGGGACCAGATGATCGACGTCAACCTGAGGGGCACGCTCTACGGCATCGCCGCAGTTCTTCCGGGCTTCCTCGAGCAGGGCAGCGGTCACATCATCAACCTGAGCTCGGTTGCAGGGATCAAGGTCTTCGCACCAGGCGGCACGGTCTACTCCGGCACCAAGTTCGCCGTCAGCGCGATCAGCGAGGGCCTGCGCCAGGAGGTGGGCGAGAAGGTCCGCGTCACGTCGATCGAGCCTGGAGCTGTCGAAAGCGATTTGAAGTTCACGACCTCTGGCGCGGCTGCCGAGACGGTGCTGGACTTCTACAAGCAGGCCATCCCGGCGGCATCGGTGGCGCGTGCTATCGCGTTCGCTGTCGAACAACCTGATGACGTCGACGTCAACGCGATCGTCATCCGGCCGACCGCACAGCAGTTCTGACTTCGACGAGGAGGCGGGGCCGCGTGTGCTCCGCCTCATGGGGAACGTACCGGCCCGCTCGGCCGTTACTTTGCCGAATAATATCTGTCCGTTTCACTTGAGGAGTCATTTATGCCCAAACTTGCCCTGTACGTACCACTGAAGGCCAAGCCCGGAAAAGAGCGTGATGTCGCCAATTTCCTGACCTCAGCATTGCCGCTCGTTCAAGCTGAGGCGGGCACTCTGACCTGGTATGCGATCGAGGAAGGTCCCGGTGCGTACGCGATCTTCGATACGTTCGACACAGAGGAGGATCGGCAGGCCCATCTTGACGGCAAGGTTGCCGCCGCACTGATGGACAAGGCAGAAGAACTGTTTTCTGAACCGCCGCAGATTCACAAGTTCACCCTGCTGGCCGCGAAATAGCGGAGCGGTCGGCACCCTAAGCTGCCGTTTGACTGCAGGGTAAGGCTCGTGTTTCCATCCGGAATGGAGGCCCGGCCGAATCGGGAAATGAATAAATGAATACGACAGGTCATCCGCGATAGTGGATGGCCTTGTCTTTTACGCTTATCACACCTCTGAATTTACTGATAAGGTGCCGTTGATGTGTCGCGACGTAACGGGACCATTGGTTCGCGGGAGATTCTTGAGCACATCAATTTGTCGCGTTATTCGGCCGTTCTGGCCCAGTCATTCAGAAAACCGCCGTGAGTCGATCCCAGGATGGCCCTAGGGTCAGGACTCGTTGATCACAGCCAGAAGATGACGGTGGCAGCGAGGGCGATGGCGGAGAAGAAG
>NZ_BSFK01000009.1 GCF_027922305.1 Methylopila jiangsuensis
CGTGCGGTGCGCCTTCAGGTAGGTCGCGTCGATCATCACCGCTTTGGGTTCGGCGCCCACCGCAGCCAGACCTTCCATGATGCGCGTGAACACGCCTGCCTCACCCCAGCGCTTCCAGCGGTTGTACAGCATCTTGTGCGGGCCGTACGCGCCAGGAGCATCGCGCCAGCGCAGCCCGTTGCAGTTGACGAACACGATGCCGCTCAGCACCCGCCGGTCATCCACTCGAGGCTTGCCGTGGCTCTTCGGAAAGAACGGCCGCAGCCGCTCCATCTGCTCATCCGTTAGCCAAAACAGGTCGCTCATCCCGGTCTCCTCGCGGAGCCTGAATCAGATCGCGACGCTCATATCAATGGGTCCTGAACCTAACCACCCGGCGCGACCTTCATCGGAAACGTTCATCAGATCAAGGCGTTGACGGTCGCCATGGGAAAGAAGAACAGCCGCGAGAAGCCGCATGAGCAGTTCGCCGCCGCTCCTTACAGAATCGGCGCTGATGGACGCCTCGAGGTCATGCTGATCACGAGCCGGGAAACCCGACGCTGGGTCGTCCCGAAGGGGTGGCCGATCAGCAAGCTCGGCCCAATGGGCACAGCGTTGAGGGAGGCCTTTGAAGAGGCTGGCGTCCGCGGTGTGGGTGGGGCCTCGATCGGCACGTTCGACTACCTGAAGCGGATGCGCCGGAAACGCGACCGTCAGTGCGCAGTGGAGGTGTTTCCCCTGCGCGTGCTCGAGCAACTCGACGAATGGCCTGAGATGGACGAGCGCGAACGGCGCTGGTTTCTCCCACAGGAAGCGTCGGAGGCCGTTCAGGAAAAGCGGCTGAGAAAAATTCTGCTCGGCCTGCCCGAACGCATCGCCCTCAACGACTGATCTCTTGGCTGGGAATCAGGGGCGGCCGGCGCTCCGTCCCATCTAGATCAAGCGGTAGGTCTCGGGCTCGACTCCAAGTCGCGCCTCCTGCGCGCGGACGTCGTCGCCACAGTTAATGATTGTGAGCTCCGCCTCGGGAACGTCGTGCGCGAGCAGGTCTCGCGCCTCGCCCTCGTCGATCGCGAACACGATACAGCGGTCGACCGCCTCGTCCGCTCCGCTGTTGCTCTCAATGATGAACCCGTCGTCGGTGGTCAGTCCTATTTGGCCCTCCGGTCGTTCGCGATCGAACGGCCGCCGCCGTCGACGGGATCGCAATCAGCGCGGCCGGTCGTCCTTCGCCTCAGAGCAGCTTATCGATCGTGATTGGCAGGTCGCGCACGCGCTTTCCTGTCGCGTGAAACACGGCGTTGGCGATGGCGGCCGCCGCGCCCACGATGCCGATCTCGCCGAGCCCCTTAACGCCGAGCGGATTGGCCTTGTCGTCCTCCTCGACGAAGATGACGTCGATGTTCTGGACGTCGGCGTGGGCCGGCATGTGGTACTCGCCGAGATTGGCGTTGACGACCCGACCGAGAGCCTTGTCCCACATAGTCTCCTCGTGGAGCGCCATGCCGATCCCCATCACCACGCCGCCGAGGATCTGGCTGCGGGCGGTGGCGAGGTTCAGGATCTTTCCGGCCGCGATGGCGCTGACGATGCGGGTCACCCGCACGACGCCGAGCTGCTCGTCGACGCGCACCTCGGCGAACACGGCCGAATGCGTGTAGGACGCGTATTTGCCGGCGAAGTCCTCGTCGGGCTCGAACATGGCTTCGGCCGTTACGTCCGCACTGCCCGAGCCCCTGACGGCGTCCCCGAAGGTCACGAATTTCTCGTCGTCGGAGACGAGCGAGATCTTCCCGTTTGCGAAACTGACATGCTCAAGGGAGGCGTTTGCGAGCGGAGAGTCATGGAGACCGCGGGCGGCCTTCAGCAGTTCCTCCTTGAGCGCCGTGCAGGCGACGCGGACCGCGTTGCCGGCGGACGCCGCGCCCCACGAGCCGCCTTCCGGCGGCGCCATCGGCAGCGAAGTGTCGCCGACGCGCGCCGTGACGTCGTCAATGTCGAGGCCCAGCGCGTCCGCGCCGATCTGGGCCAGGATCGTGTAGGTGCCAGTGCCGATGTCGGCGGTGCCGCACGCCACCTCGAGCTTGCCTTCAGCGGAAAGCGTCGCCCGCCCCCCATGCGGCTGCATCATGGCCTCCCAGCAGCCGGTCGCCATGCCCTGACCGATCAGCTCCTTGCCGTCGCGCATCGAGCGCGGCCTGGAATCGCGGTCCTTCCAGCCGAACTGCTCCGCGCCCTGCGCATAGGCCGCCTTCAGCTCCTTGGACGAGAACGGCTTGTCGTCATTCTGGTCCTTCTCGGCGTAGTTCTTCAGCCTGAGCTCGAGCGGGTCCATGCCGAGCCGGTAGGACAGCTCGTCCATCGCGATCTCGAGCGCACACACCCCGAGCGCCGCGCCGGGCGCGCGCATGTCGGACGGCGTCGAGACGTCGATCTTGGCGAGCTCGTACTTCAGGCTGACGTTCGGGCAATCGTAGATCAGCCCCGACCAGTTCACAGTCGGCTCCTGATAGTCCTCAAACTGCGACGTCGCCTGAATGGCGTGGTGGCTAATCGAGGTCAGCTCGCCGTCTTCTTTCGCCGACAGCGCCACGGTCTGCAGCGTGTCCGGCCGCCAGCCCATCGTGTACATCTGGCCACGTGTCAGCACGAGACGGACCGAGCGTTCGAGCTTGATCGCCGTCATGGTCGCAACCAGCAGGTCGTATTGCGGCCGCAGCACCATGCCGAAGGCGCCGCCCACGAAGGGCGACGTCACCCGAACTTTGCCCGGATCGAGGCCCAGCACCGCGCAGATGTAGTTCTTCGGGTTGTTCACCCCTTGCGTCTTGGTGTGGATCGTGAGCGCGCCGTCGCCTTCCCAGATGACGGTCGTCGCCATCAGCTCCATCGGATTGTGGTGCTCGGGCGCGACCCGATAGCTCTCGCTCAGCTTGATGTCAGCGCCCTTGAAGGTCGCCTCGGCGTCGCCGCGCGGAGGCGGCGGCGGCGGAATGCCGTCGCGGGGCTCGAACGTGTCGTAGGCCTCGTGGCGCGCCTCTGCGACGTCGACGGTCGGCGTCTCGGCCTCGTAGGTCGCGGTCACGAGCGAGGCTGCGTGGCGCGCGTTCTCATGGGTGTCGGCCACCACCAGCGCGATCGGCTGGCCGCTGTAGAGAATGCGGTCGTTGTACAGCGCTCGGAACGGGCTGCCGGGCACCGCCACCATGTCGTTGAGATAGGGCTCGTCGCTGTCGGGCAGCTCCGGGCGGTTCTCATGCGTCAGGATGTCGATGACGCCAGGCGCTGATTTCGCGGCCGACAAATCGATGCTGACGATGCGGCCCTTGGCGATCGTGGCCGGAACAGCCGCGGCGTACACCATGCCGTCGGCGAAGAATTCGGCGGCGTATTTCGCGCGGCCCGTCACTTTGAGCGCGCCGTCGACGCGCGGATGGGCGCGGCCGACGTAAGGATGGACGTTCGACATGTGCTGACGTCCCTTCTCAGTTGACGATCTTGCTGGACTGGACCTGCGGCGTCCCGGCTGCGGCCTGGAACAGCGCGCGGACGACGGCGCGGCGGGCGAGCTCGATCTTGAAATCGTTCTCACCATGGCCCGCGGCGCCCTTCAGCAGGCGGTCGGCCGCCTCCTCGAACGCGCTCGAGGACGGCAGCTTGCCCTTGAGGAGCGCCTCGGCCTCGGGCACGCGCCAGGGTTTGTGCGCGACCCCGCCGAGCGCGATCCGCGCCTCCCCGACCACGTCGCCGTCGAGCTCGACCGCGGCCGCGACCGAGACAAGCGCGAAAGCGTAGGACAGCCGGTCGCGGAGCTTGAGATAGGTGTGTTTCTTCCCGAAGCGCGGGGCCGGCAGTTCGACCGCCGTCACCATCTCGCCGTGGGCGAGCGTGTTGTCCTTCTCCGGACTGTCGCCGGGCAGGCGATGAAAATCTTCGAACGAGATGGTCCGCGCGCCGTCCGGTCCCTCGACATGCACCGTCGCTCCAAGCGCGGCGAGCGCGACGCACATGTCGGACGGGTGCGTGGCGATGCAGGAGTCGCTTGCGCCGAGGATTGCATGGATGCGGTTGACACCCGTTTTGGCCGGACAGCCAGAGCCCGGCTCGCGTTTGTTGCAGGGCACGCCGGCGTCGTAAAAATAGTAGCAGCGCGTGCGCTGGAGCAGGTTGCCGCCGGTGGTGGCGGCGTTCCGGAGCTGGGCGGACGCGCCGGCCAGAATGGCGCTCGCGAGCAGCGGATAGTCGCGCTCGATCCGCGTGTCATAGGCAAGGTCCGAGTTCGGCACGAGCGCGCCGATCTTCAGCCCGCCCTCCGCGGTGTCTTCGATATCTTTAAGTGGCAAACGGGTGATGTCGACGAGGCGCCCCGGCCGCTCGACGTCGTATTTCATCAAGTCGACGAGGTTGGTGCCGCCTGCGATGAAGCGTGCATGCGGATCCCCCGCCACCGCTTCGATGGCGTCGCCGACGGTGGTGGCGCGGGTGTAGCTGAAGTTCATCATTCCGCGGCCTCCAGCGTGGGGGCTTTAAGCGTCGGCGCCTCTCGCGCTCTCCGCACCTCCTCGATCGCTTCGACGATGTTGGTGTAGGCCCCGCAGCGGCAGAGGTTGCCGCTCATCAGCTCGCGGATCTCTTCCGGCCCATGGGCGTGGCCCTCGTCCAGCATGCCGACCGCCGAGCATATCTGGCCCGGCGTGCAGTAGCCGCACTGGAAGGCGTCATGCGTCACGAAGGCGGCTTGCAGCGGATGGAGATGCTCGGGCGTCCCTATGCCTTCGATCGTGGTGATCTCGCGGCCGTCGTTCATGACGGCGAGTTGCAGGCACGAGTTCACCCGCCGCCCGTCGATCAGCACCGTGCAGGCGCCGCACTGGCCCTGGTCGCAGCCCTTTTTCGAGCCGGTGAGATGTAGCCGCTCGCGCAGCACGTCGAGAAGCGTGGCCGAGGGTGGGATTTCGACCGAGTGGGTCTCGCCATTCACCGACAGGGTGACGGCGACGGGCTCCGGGGCGGAGCGCGCGTCTTGCGGCAAGGGAACATCTCCCAAAACTGGTTGTCACGCCCTCCATCGAGTGCGCGCGAAGCGTTTGGGATCAGAACAATTCAAAACCGAGAACGTTCCCGCTCCACGATGATCGCGGTGTGGGAGAAGATCGCCTGAATGGGTGCAGACGGCTTGCGGATCTCGACGCGCACGCGTTGCGCGATCCGGAACTTCGCGAACACAGCCGCCGCGACCGCGTTGGCGGCCGCCTCTACCAGCTTGTAGCGGCGCTCGGTGAAGGCCTTGGTCACGGTCTCGACGAGGTCGGCCCAGTCGATCGTGCCGTCGGCGTCGTCACGCTCTTCTGCCACGGACAGATCGGCCCCGATCCCGCCGACGCTTCGCAACCCCGACCAGCTCCGCGCCGGCGGGATCGACACCGCGCAGCCAGCTTCAGGGGGTCAACATTGGACGCCGATAAGGGGTCAAAGTTCAGTGCCGATTGATAGGCAAGCGCTGAGCGCGACCGAGCGAGTCGGAAGCAGGAACTTTTGATTGCGGAGCTGAACCACCGGTCCGTAACATCCTTGGGGTGATCCGCGGCCTCATCCGGCAGGCCAAGCCTTCATCGGACAGGATCGAGGACTTCGTGACCCTGGTCGACGGGCGCATCCACGCACTCGCCCGAGCTCACAACCAGATCACTGACGATCACTGGAGCCCGGCACCGATCCGCGCCCTTATCGACGCCGAGGCGCAGGCCTTCCTCGACGCCTCCGACAACGGCGTGCACGTCACCGGCGAGCCCGTGATGCTGAACCCGCAGGCTTACTCGACCATGGCGCTGGTGGTGCACGAGCTCGTCACGAACTCGACCAAGTACGGCAGCCTGTCGGCGGGCGGCCACGTCGACGTGTCCTGGACGCGCAAAAAGGGCGGCGACCTGACGTTCAACGGGCGCGAGCGGGGCGGCCCGCCCGTCGAGCCACCAACCCGCAAGCGCTTCGGCACGACGATCATCAACCGCTCAGTCCCGTACGACCTCGGCGGCCGTGCCGACATCGACTACTCGCCGGACGGCGTGAAGGCGACCTTCTTGATCCCGGCCCGCCACGTCTCCGATACAGCAGGTCCCCCGCCGCCGATGTCGATCAAGTGCCCGCGGCATTCGTCGACCCATCCCTCGAACGCGCCACCCAAGTTCCTGACCAGCCACAAGGCGCTGTTGGTCGAAGACAGCCTGATCATCGCGTTGGACGCCGAGGACATCCTCGGCCGGCTTGGCGCGGAGGTAATGACCGCCTCGACGGTCGAGGGAGCGCTGGACCTGATCGACGAAACGACGCCGACCATCGCCGTTCTCGACATCAATCTCGGCGACCAGACCAGTTTTACCGTGGCTGACCAACTCGCCAAGCTCGGCGTCCCGTTCCTGTTCGCCACCGGCTACGGCGAGCAGGCGGAATTACCGGACGAGCACAGGCACAGGACGGTGATCCAGAAGCCCTACTCGATCGAGGGCATAGCCCGCGTCTTGGAAGAACTGGTCTGAGACACAAAACCCTGCGGGCGAGCGTGGGCGCCCGGCAAGGCGGTGCGATCAGGCCCCGGCTTCGGTGGCTTCTTTGGCCAGCCGCGCCGCCTTGAGGCGCTCGGTCTTGGCTTCCCGCTCGGTTCGCTCACATTCGATGATGCCCATGGCCGCCTTCGTCGTGGCGTCATGTTTTGCGGTCCACTTCGCCGCGCCGACGGGCTGCTCTTCGCCTAGATCTTCGTCCACGTCCGGCTTCCTGCGTTGTGACGCCAGATAGGGCGAGAGAATCCGCGGGCGAAGTGTTCGGTTCGCCACGGCCATGTAAAAGACCGCGTGCCGCATGAACCGCACAGAACTTTTAGTGCCTCCCGCACGTAAGAAGCGCAACCGCTTCCGGTGTTTCCGACCTCGGGGCGCGGCGAGAGAGGCCGATCGCGAGGTCGGCTCCTGCATCGTGTGTCTCCGGTCTCTGTTCTCTCCATCGGCCTCGACCGCCACGCGAGTGCGGCAACCCAATGCTTACGTTTCGGCGCGTTGCTCAGCCCGACGCGACGCAAAACACGCGTCACGAACGGGGCGCCGGCCGTCTTGCTGCATAGCGACCGAAGTCAGACGCTACGCGCCTGTTCGGGATGCTTGCCCTCGGCGAACTCCTCGACGAGCTTGACGCAGAAGGCAGGAAGGTCGTCCGGGGTCCGGCTCGTCACGAGGCCCTTGTCGACCACGACCTCCTTGTCGACCCACGTCCCGCCCGCGTTCTCGACGTCGGTCTTGAGGGTCGGGAAGGACGTGATGGTCCTGCCCTTTAGGACGCCAGCCTCGATCAGCGTCCACGGCGCGTGGCAGATCGCGGCGACGGGCTTAGCCTGCTCGAAGAATGCCCGGATGAGCGTGATGGCGTCCTTGTCGGCTCGCAATTTGTCGGCCCCAACGCAGCCCCCTGGAATGACAAGGCCGTCGAACTCGTCTGCGGAGACCTCGGAGAATGTCTTGTCGACGGCGTAGCTGCCGCCCGGGTCGAGGTCGTTGTTCACCGATTTGGCCTGGCCCGACTCGATGCTGATGACCATCACTTCGCCGCCGGCCTGTTCGACGGCCTCCTTGGGCTTGGAAAACTCGGGCTCCTCCGTGCCGCGCGGTGCGATCAGGATCGCGATCTTCTTGCCTTGAAGGCTCATGGCCGTTTCCTTCCATGCAGATGCAGTGCGCCTTTTCATGGCGCGGGATGCGAATGTCCTAACCAACGGCGCTGGCGAGGTTTCGATCCCGAGAGCGGTGGCGGAGAACCGTTCGGCGCGCGTTGGCGTTGCGTCAGCAGACCGCCGCTTCACCGCCAGCCCCTGACTGATCGCACCAAGGAGAACGCATGCACATCGAGAGCCGCGACGGCGCGCATCTGCACGTCAAGGACGCCGGAAAGGGCAAGCCTGTGGTCCTGATCCACGGCTGGCCGCTGACGGGCGACATGTTCGAGTACCAGACGCTGGCGCTGCTCGAGGCGGGCTACCGGGTCATTACCTACGACCGCCGCGGCTTCGGTCAGTCGGCGCACCCCGCGACCGGATACGACTACGACACCTTCGCCGACGACCTGGCGGCCGTGCTGGACAAGCTTGACATCCGCGAGGCGAACCTCGTCGGGTTCTCGATGGGCGGCGGCGAGATCGCCCGCTACCTCACCCGCCATGGGTCCGACCGCATCGCGAAAACCGTGCTGGTGGCTTCGGTCGTACCGTACCTGCTGAAGGACGACAGCAATCCCGACGGCGTCGACGCGAGTGTCTTCAGGGACATGAAGAGCGAGATCCGCAAGGACCGCTTCGCCTTCCTGCAGACCTTCGCCAAGCAGTTCTACGGCGTCGGCGTGATCTCCCGGCCCGTCAGCTCCGCGCTGCTCGACTGGACTTTCACGCTTGCGCTGATGGCGAGCCCGAAGGCGACGCTCGATTGCGTGGACGCGTTCGGACGGACCGATTTCCGACCGGACCTGAAATCCTTCACTAAGCCGACCCTGATCATCCATGGCGCGTCGGACGCGACCGTCCCGATCAAGCCGAGCGGCAAGGCGGCGGCCGCGGGTATCCCGGGCTCGACCTACATCGAGTACGACGGCGAGCCTCACGGCTTGTTCGCGACCGATCCCGAGCGGCTGAACCGTGACCTGATCCAGTTCATCGGCTGAACCCAGCGTAGGCCCATCGCCGCGGTCGCGTGACCCCGGCGATGGGCGCTTCGCTTATTCGCGCCCGAACGAATTCCGGGCGCTGGCCGTTTGCTCCAGGACACAGGAGCATTCGATGAAGCACTTCCCGAAGCCGCCGTTTCCCAAGCAGCCGCAGTCTTTCCCGGGGCTGACCGAGAAGATGGATCCTCGGCCTGACCATGGCGAGGAGAGCTACAAGGGTTCGGGCAAGCTCTCGGGAAAGAAGGCGATCATTACAGGCGGCGACAGCGGGATCGGGCTCGCGGTGGCGATCGCCTTCGCGCGCGAGGGGGCCGACCTTCTGGTCGTCCATCTGCCAAGCGAGGGTGAAGACGGGGCGACCTGCCGTCGCCATATCGAGGAGGCCGGCCGCAAGGCCGTGATGGCGCCCGGCGACATCAACGAAGCGAACTTCCGCGAGCAGATCGTGGAGCGCGCCATGGCTGAACTTGGCGGCCTCGACATCCTGGTCAACAACGCGGCGTATCAGAAACCATTTAAGTCGCTCGACGAGGTCTCGCTCGAGGAGTGGACCAAGACGTTCGACACCAACGTCCATGCGACCTTCCACCTGACTCAACTCGCAACGCGCCACATCAAGCCCGGCGGCTCGATCATCAACACCGCTTCGGTCAACTCGAAGGATCCGTCCCCGCAGCTCTTGCCCTACGCCACCACGAAGGGAGCCATAGCGAACCTGACGGTCGGCCTCGCGCAACTGCTTGCCGAGAAAGGCATCCGGGTGAACGCGGTTCTGCCCGGTCCGATCTGGACCCCGTTCATTCCGGCAGGCATGCCGCCCGAGGCCGTCGAGACCTTCGGTTCAAAGACGCCGTTCGGCCGCCCCGGGCAGCCGGCCGAACTTGCCTCGGCCTACGTCATGCTAGCCTCAGAGGAAGCGAGCTACACCTCGGGCGCGCTGCTTACGATCGCGGGCGGCCAGACGGTGGTGTGATGAGGGTTGAGCCAAATCATCCGACGCCACGCCCTTGAGGGCAGGATGCCTAAGGTTATCCGGTGGCGTTCGAGAAGGGCTGGTCATTCTGGAAGGATCGCCTGCATCGGTGAAGGCCGGGTGCAAGCTGGCGGGTGCCTGTGTCGACGCTAGCTTGGATCTGATGAGCACGGGGAAGCCACGGCTGGTCGGCCTGAACCACACCGCCCTCGAGGTCGGGGACGTCGATGAAGCCCTGCGCTTCTACGAAGCCGTCATCGGGTAAGAGCTCCGCGGCAGCAATCGAGGCGGCGACGGCCGCACCACGATGGCGTTCATCGACATGGTCGACCAGTTTCTGGCGCTCAGCGGCGGCCGCACGCAGGCGCAAGACACGTGCAGGCATTTCGGGCTTGTCGCCCGCTAACGAGTCTGGTCCGAAACGACCGAAGATCAATCGGGCAGCCGGTGAGAACAACTCCACATGTCCGCTATCGGCAACGTTTTCTATGACCGCTATTGGCGCATCTAAGCCAGGCGGCCTTGTCCCTAGCTGACCCATTGCAGCCCTTGCGTAGGTCCGAATTCTGGAAAGCCACCCCTTGCCGATCATACCCCCATGGGGTAAATCTCGCGTATGCAGTGCTGCACCAAAACCTCGTGTGGGAAGCGTCTGAACCGGATCGAAGGTCAGGTCAGGGGCATCGCGCGCATGCTCGAGGAGGACCGCTACTGCATTGACGTGGTGACCCAGATCTCCGCCGTCCGGGCCGCGCTGAAGCGGGTCGAGGAGGAGATCCTCAAGGACCACGTCGGCCACTGCGTCGAGAACGCCATCCAGTCGGGCGACAAGGACGATCAGCGCCAGAAGGTCGCCGAGCTCGTCGACGTCCTCGGGAGGGTTCGCGGATGACGCTGCGCGGTCTCCTTCGCCTCGTGGCCGGGTTCGCGCTCGCGCTCTTCGTCGTCGCGAGCTGGTCGACGCCGAGCGAGGCCCATGCGGGCCACGGCACTCCGGTGCCGCAGGCCGCAAGCGTTCCGGCCGCAATGGCGGTCGCGGTCGCCCCTGTCGTCGAGCAGGCGGTCAGCACCGCCACGCAGGACTGCGGCGGCCACATGGGCAAATCTGGCTCGGGCCAGTCGACCTGCTGCAGCAACACGTGTCACGCGGTCATGTCGTCGGGCCTGATGGAACTGCGCGCCGTCGAGGTGTCCCTCACGGTCCTTCCTGAACCGCCGTCTCCGGCGGAGGTCACAGGACCCATGACGCATATCAAGCGCCCCCCGAGACTGTCCGCCGCGCTGGTCGGCTGACGTCCTCGCTCGCCTGACGCGTGCCCTGATCCGGGGCCTCGTCAACGCATCCCTGGACATCTGACCGACCGCGCGTGCCGCCGGCGCCTCCGCGCCATCGCGCTTGCTCGTCCAGATTCCGGGGTTCCCCATGAAGCCGCTCGTCTCGGCTGCCGTCGCACTGCTCCTGTCCGCCTGCTCGACCCAGTTGCCGTCGCCCGTCTCGGGGCGTGATCCCGGCGATCCGTCGGCTCCCGTGCCGTCCGCCCGTCCGGCCTCCGTCACGAAGGGCACGTCGGACTATCGCCCCGTCGAGCCGAAGCCTTGGCTCGAGCAGAACAAGGGCGTGACCTCCAAGCCGATGGAGGGCATGTGATGACCGCCCTCCGTTCCAGCCTCCTGAGGACCGCGACGGTCGTCGCGTTTTCGGGCGGCCTCGGCGCCTGCGCGAGCTTCACCAAGTACGGCGGCATGACGCCCGTCGCGTCGCGTGTCTCGCTCGAGCTCGGCGCAACGACGGCGAAGATCGCGACCCAAGCGGACGCCGTCGCCGTCAGGTCGCGCGTGGACCGGCTGCTCGCCAAACCCCTGACGGCCGACGCCGCCGTCCAGGTCGCCCTGCTGAATAACCGCGGCCTGCAGGCGCAGTACAACGCGCTCGGCGTGTCCGAGGCGGAATACGTCGAGGCCAGCCTGCCGCCGTCCCTGACAGTCTCGATCGAGCGGGTCGCCGGCTCTGGCGACCTCGACATCGAGCGGCGCCTCATCGCGGACCTGCTCCAGCTCCTGACTCTGCCCCGCCGCACAAAGATCGCCGAGAGCGAGTTCCGCGCGGCGCAGTACAAGGCGATCGGCGCGACCTTCCGCACGGCCGCGGAAGCAAGGCGCGCCTACTACCGCGCGGTGGCGGCCCGCGAGACCGCGGCGTTCCTCGAGACCGCCCGCGCCTCGGCAGGAGCCGCCGCGGAGCTGAGCCGCAAGCTCGGCGAGACCGGGGCCGCGACCAAGCTCAACCAGGCTCGCTCCGGCGCGCTCTACGCCGAGGTCGCGACCGAGCTCGCCGAAGCACGGCTCGACGCCGCGAAGGAGCGCGAGGCGCTCACCCGGCAGCTCGGCCTGTGGGGGCGAGACCTCGATTACAAGATCCCGGCAAGGCTTCCGTCCTTCCCTCGGCTCAAGACGCAAGCCGACGTCGAGGCGGTCGCGCTCACACGGCGGGTCGACATCATCGGCGACAGGCTCGCGCTCGACGCGCTGGCTCAGCAGTACGGCCTCACCGAACAGACCCGGGCGATCTCAATGCTCGAGGTCACCGGCCTCGCCAACCACGCGAAGTCCGCCGAGGGGGAGAAGGCGAACCCGAAGGGCTTCGAGGTCGCGGTCCAGATCCCGATCTTCGACTTCGGCAAGACCGCATCGACCAAGGCCCGGGAGGCCTACATGGGCGCGGTCAACCGACTGCTCGAGAAGGCGGTCAACGCCCGATCCGAAGCCCGCGAGGCCTACGCCACCTATCGCGGCCGCCACGATATCGCGCGGGCCTACCAGAGCCGCGTGCTGCCGCTCCGCAAGGTCATCACCGAGGAGTCGCTGCTGCAGTACAACGGCATGCTGGTCGACGCCTTCGAACTCCTGACCAACGCCCGCGAGAACGTCGCCTCGAACGTCGCGGCGATCCGTGCCAGGCGCGACTTTTTCATCGCCGACGTGGACTTCCAGGCCGCCCTGATCGGAGGCGGCGGCGTCGGGGAGGCGTCGCCGGAACCGAAGCTCGCCTCGGCGTCCTTCGCCTCCGCCGCATCGCCCCAGTGACCGGGAGAGACATCATGACCGTCTCGCGCAGATCCTTTCTGTCCGCATCAGCGGCAGGCGCCACGTCGCTCGTCGCGGCCGCCGCGGTTTCGGGCCGCGCCCAGGCCGCTTCGATCCCGGAGGCCGCGACCATGAGGGACGCGACCATGCGGCCGCCGCTCGTTCCGACGACCGGCCCCGACTACAACCCCGTCGTCACGCTCAACGGCTGGACCGCGCCGTGGCGCATGAACGGCGACTGGAAGGAGTTCCACCTCGTCGCCGAGCCCGTGATCCGCGAGCTCGCCCCCGGCATGGTGGCCCACCTCTGGGGCTACAACGGCCAGTCGCCCGGCCCGACCATCGAGGCGGTCGAGGGCGACAAGGTCCGCATCTTCGTGACCAACAAGCTGCCGGAGCACACGACCGTGCACTGGCACGGCATGCTCCTGCCCTCGGGGATGGACGGCGTCGGCGGACTCACCCAGCCGCACATCAAGCCCGGACAGACCTTCGTCTACGAGTTCCAGCTCCGTAAGAGCGGGACCTTCATGTACCACCCGCACGCCGACGAGATGGTCCAGATGGCCATGGGCATGATGGGCTTCTTCGTCGTGCACCCGAAGGATCCGGCGTTCCGGCGGGTCGACCGCGACTTCGTCTTCCTGATGTCGGCCTACGACATCGACCCGGGGACCTACGTGCCCCGCGTCGCGGAGATGACCGACTTCAACCTCTGGACCTGGAACACGCGCGTGTTCCCGGGCATCGACCACCTCGTCGCGAGCAGGGGCGACAGGGTGCGGGTGCGGTTCGGCAACCTCACCATGACCAACCACCCGATCCACATGCACGGCTACGACTTCAAGGTGTCGTGCACGGACGGCGGCTGGGTGCCGGAAGCTGCCGCCTGGCCCGAGGTCACGATCGACTGCGCGGTCGGGCAGATGCGCGCCTTCGACTTTGTCGCAGACGCTCCCGGCGACTGGGCGATCCACTGCCACAAGTCGCACCACACCATGAACGCCATGGGCCACGAGGTCCAAAATTTCATCGGCGTGAACAAGAAGGACGTGGCCAAGACCATCAAAAAGCTGGTCCCCGGCTACATGCCGATGGGTCAGGCGGGCATGGCCGACATGGGCGAGATGGAGATGCCGCTCCCCGACAACACGCTGCCCATGATGACGGGCTTTGGCCAGTTCGGCCCGATCGAGATGGGCGGGATGTTCTCGGTCGTGAAGGTCCGCGAGGGAATCGCGTCCGACGATTACAGCGATCCCGGCTGGTTCAAGCACCCGGAAGGACAGGTCGCCTTCGAATGGAAGGGCGAGGCGCCCGCGGCGCCCAAGGCTGCGCCCGCGGCCGCCAAGCCCGGCGACATGCAGATGAACGTCGTGAAGCCGAAGGCAGGCTCTGGCGGGCACGCGAACCACTGAACCCGACGCCCAACAGGACCAATGAGATGAAGAAGTTCCTCACGCTTGCCGTGCTCGTCGCGGCGCTCGCTCCGGCCGCGGCGTCTGCGGACCCCGGCCATTCGCATGGCGAGGCCACGGCCTTCGGCGAGCCCGGCGATCCCAAGAAACCGTCGCGGACTGTCGATGTGGTCATGAAGGAGACCGACGACGGCAAGATGCTGTTCGCGCCCGTCTCGATCGCCGCCAGGCGCGGCGAGCAGATCCGCTTCGTGCTGAAGAACGAGGGCCAACTCGACCACGAGTTCATGCTGGCGATGCGGAGCCAGAACGACAGGCACGCGATCGCGATGCGGAAGAACCCGGACATGGAGCACGACGAGCCGAACGGCCGTCGCGTCGCGCCGGGCAAGTCGGACGAGATCACCTGGAAGTTCTCGAAGTCGGGCGAGTTCAACTTCGCCTGCCTGATCCCGGGCCATCGCGAGGCCGGGATGGACGGCACGGTCGCCGTCAAGTGACCCCACGGAGGCATTCGAACATGAAGAAGACAGCAACGGTCATCGGCGCCCTCGCGGTCGCCATCATCGCCACCGCGGCTGCGGCCGCGGACGGGACGGTCAAGAAGATCAACGAGGCCGCGGGCAAGATCACGATCGACCACGGCCCGATCAAGAACCTCGGCATGGACGAGCCCATGACCATGGTCTTCAAGGCGGGCGACCCCGTCATGCTCAAGAACGTTAAGGTCGGAGACAAGGTGACGTTCGAGGCCGACCGCGTGAACGGCCAGATCACCGTGACCATGATCCGGAAAAAGTGAGCGTCATGGGTCGGAGGTCCGCCACGAAGGCCCTCCGACCCCGACACCGCACGAAGTTCGAGGAATGATGATGAACGAGAGCCGAGTCGCGTCGATCCACCGGATGGTGATGCCGGCGCATGTCTGTCCCTACGGCCTCAAGGCCGTCGACCTTCTTGAGCGGAAGGGCTTCGAGGTCGAGGACCACTGGCTGAAGACGCGCGAGGAGACCGACGCGTTCAAGGCCGAGCATGGAGTGAAGACCACGCCTCAGGTCTTCATCGGGGGCAAGCGGATCGGCGGCTACGACGACCTTCGGCGTCACTTCGGCCAGCATGTCCCCGAGCCTGGCGAGACCAGCTACAGGCCGGTCGTCGCGGTGTTCGCCATGACGGCGCTGATGGCGATGGCGGTTAGCCATGCGGCCTTCGGCTCGCCCTTCACCATGCGGGCCGCCGAGTGGTTCGTGTCGCTCAGCATGTGTGTCCTCGCGCTGCTCAAGCTGCAGGACGTCGAGAAGTTCTCGACCATGTTCCTGAACTACGACCTGCTCGCCCGCCGCTGGGTCCGATACGGCTATCTCTACCCGTTCGGCGAGGCGCTGGCAGGCGTTCTCATGACGGCCGACGCGCTGCACTGGGTCTCCATTCCGGTCGCGCTGCTCATCGGGACGGTCGGCGCCGTGTCGGTGTTCAAGGCCGTCTACGTCGATAAGCGCGAACTCAAATGCGCCTGCGTTGGAGGCTCGAGCAACGTGCCGCTCGGCTTCGTGTCGCTGACCGAGAACCTGATGATGGTCGCGATGGCGGTGTGGATGCTGTTCCGCTGATCGACGCCTCGGTCAGCCCCGATAGGCGACCAGCATCGCCCCGCCGGCGATCAGCGCGACGCCCAGCCAGTTGATCGCAGCCAGACGTTCTCCGAGAAACACGGCAGCGAATATGGCGACCATAACGACGCTGAGCTTGTCGATCGGCGCAACGCGCGCCGCGTCTCCAAGCTTCAGAGCCCTGAAATAGCAAAGCCAGGATGCACCGGTCGCCAGACCGGACAGCATTAGGAAGGCATAGGTACGAGAACTCACCGAATGTGGCTGTGGCCATTGCCCAGTCCCGATCACGATGACGGCGATCACGATCAGAATGACAACCGTCCGTACGAGCGTCGCATAATCTGAGGAGACATTGTCGATCCCGATCTTCGCGAAGATCGCAGTCAGCGCGGCGAAGGTAGCCGACAGCAGCGCCCAGAACGTCCACGAACCCACAATCGTTTTCATGTCTCAGGCTCCCGAAAGCCGCATCACCTGCAGACCCGCAAAGACGGCGGCGATCGACAGAATGATCGAGGCTGCGACGTAGGCCGCCGCGCCCAGTGTCTCGCCGCGCTCGTAGAGCAGCGCCGTTTCGAGCGAAAACGCCGAAAACGTCGTGAAACCACCGAGCACGCCTGTCGTCAGGAAAAGCCGCCACTCCTGGGGCAGTTCTCCCTTGATGACGAAGAGCGCCGCGATCAGCCCCATGGCGAAAGAACCTGCGATGTTGATCGCCATGGTGCCGACAGGAAAGCCGGACCCAAGCCATCGTAACGCCGCGAGGTTGACGGCATGCCGAAGGGCGCCGCCGAGCCCGGCGCCAAGAAAAACGATGATGAAACCCAACTGAGCTTTCCTTTCCGCGTGTCGGAAAGGCTGCCGCCAGCGCGTCGCTGGAGCGACGCACGCTCCTGCGACGCGCGAAGCCACAAGCCTCTCGCGTTGCAGGAGCTATCAGCCTGACGGCGGTTGTCGGGGAGCCCCATCCCCATCCCACGCTCGTAATCTCTCGTGCCGCTGTTCTCTCGTCAACTCTGCACGCAAAGTTTGGAGGCCGCTGAATCAAAGCCGCGAGCGAGCGCCCCGGCGGCCGTTCGATCCGCTGCAAGATTCGTAGGACTCGGATGCGGCGCTACGAGTGCGGTCAGGCCGATCTGTTGAATCCTGGCCAACGCGACCTCGGATGCGATCCCACCAAGCAGAAGCACCACTTCAAGCCGAGGTAGCAGACTGAGCAAGCGAGGCAGCTCATTTCGGGCGTCCTCAATATCGCGTTTTCGGGGCACGCCAAGTTGGGCTCCCCTCCGAGGCAGGATCCAGGGCACGGCGTTCCAGAGCACGGTCTCGCGACGATCTATCTCCGAGGCGTCGAACAGCCGTCGAAGCGTTCGCGCAGTGCCGGTGGGATTGTCCCGGGACGTGAAACGGATCAACGCCGTGCTCGGCCCGGGCGTCGCCAGCAGGACGAGCAGGCGGGCGCCGACCCCGCCGTCGAACGGATCGAAATGCGGAACGTCGCCGTGGCGCTGGCGGAGAAGTTCCGCGTAGGCCTCGAGCGGAGCGACGTGAGGCAAGCCCAACGCGTCGGCGCGCTCCGCGATCGCCACGGCGTTGTCGAGAAGTCCCGACGTCACGTCTTCCCGTCTTGGAGCATGTCGAGAAAAGCCTGCGCGGCCTTCGTGACGTGGCGCTCGCGATGCCGCAGCGACAGGAAGCGGCGCGTCGGGAGCTGGAAGGGCACGACGACCAACGCGCCGGCCGCGATCGAGGATTTGGCGACCAGGCGCGACAGCACCGTCGCCCCCGCGCCGGCTTCGACGGCAGAGCGCACCGCTTCGTTAGAGGCGAGCACCATGACGTCGAACTTTTCCATCGCGACTCCCGCCGTCTCGATGGCGGCCTCGAAGATCGCGCGCGTACCCGAGCCCGGCTCACGCAAAGTCCACTCCGAGGCGATGAGATCCTCGCCCGAACTCGGGGCTGATCCGATCCATGGATGTCCCGGCGCGACGACCAGGACCATGTCGTCCTCGGCGACCGTCTCGGAAGCGAGAAGCGGATCGTCGATTTCGCCCTCAACGATGCCGACATCGGCCTCGCCTTGGCGGATGAGCGCCGCCGCATCGTCGGTGTTGGCGATCTGGAGGCTGACCTCGACGCCTGGATAGGCGCGCCGAAAGTCGTGGATCAGCGGAGAGAGCCAGTATCCCGCGACCGTCTGGCTCGCGGCGAGCGCCAGGCGTCCGCGCTTGAGGCCGGAGAGATCTGTCAGCGCCTGCTCTGCGGTCGAGGCGCGGGCGAGCACGCTGCGCGCCTCGCCGAGAAACATTCTTCCTGCTTCCGTCAGCACGATGCTGCGCCCGACGCGGTCGAAAAGTTTTGTGGCGTAACGTGCCTCCAGCGTCGACACCGCGGCGCTAACGGCCGACTGCGTGAGGTTCAGGTCCTGTGCGGCCTTCGTCACATGCTCGCGTTCGGCGACAGCGACGAAGATGCGGAGCTGCTCGAGCGTCATCGCTTCGCGACCTCGCGCGTCACGCGCCGAGGTCCTTGTAGACAGCCTCTGCGATCGGGAGCAGTCGGTCGCGGTCGGCCTTGGCCGAGACCGCGAAACCGAAGCCGCGGTCGAGCCAGGTGAACGTGCCGACCTCGCCCTCGCGCATGAACTGGAACGCGGTCTCGGCGCCCTTGTCAGCGCGGACATAGACGGTGAGACGCGTGCCGGCGTCATCGTCATACATCAGCATCGCAGCGGCGCCCGCGCCTGCGGGAAGGACGCGCCCGCCCATCAGGCGGAAGCCGAAGCCGGTAAGGTCGGGCGCCTTCAGCGGCTTGCCGATCCGCTTCGAGAGCCAGGTGATCAGATGCGCCTCGTCGCCGGCGCGGACCTCGACGGGATGCGCGATCTCGACCACGAAGGTTCGATAGGCGCCGACGGCGTCGGACACGAAGGCGACGGGCGAAGAGCTTGCGCCCTGGCCCGTCCCCGCGACGTCCTTGGCGACCCAGCCGCCTGCGCCGCCGAGCGCGACCAGCGCCACCGCGGCTGCGACGGCGCGAAGCTGACTGAGGCTGCGCGCGCGGCGAGCGACGCGGATGTTCGCGATCCTCAGCCTCGACGGGATCGGCTCCTCGACCTTGAACGCGAGGCGCGCGCGCAGGTCATCACGCTGGCTGCGGTCCGCCTCGACACGGGCGGCGGCGTCGGGGTGTTCCGCGAGCCAGGCCTCAACCGCGGCGCGGCGTTCGGGCGTAAGGCGTCCGTCCACGAGGGCGGCGAGATCGTCGTCTCCGACAGGGGCGCCGGGCATCGTCACTTCACTCTCCTCAGGTAGCCGGAGCGTCCGGTCTCGATCAGCGCCCTGAGGCGTGTCCTTGCGCGCGACAACCGCGACATGACGGTCCCGACCGGCAGGTCCAGTACGCGCGCGGTCTCTTCGTAGGTCAGGTCTTCGACGCCAACCAGCAGAAGCACAGTGCGATGGTCTTCCGGCAGATGATCGAGCGCCTCGAGCGCGTCCCGGGCCGCGAGCCCGGCCTCCTGCGTCGCCGGGCCGCCCGGCTCGTCGGCGGCGTCGAGCGCGCTTTCCGGTCGGCGGCGTCGAGTGCGGATCGAACTCACGTGGAGATTGCGCTCGATCGCGAACAACCAGGCGCGCAGATCGCCATCGCGCCGGCGCAGCGCCCAGCGCGACAGCGCGCGCTCGAGCGTGTCCTGGACGAGGTCGTCGGCGCTCTCGTGGTCGCGCGTCATCGCATAGGCATAGCGCCTTAGCTGCGGAATCAGCGGTTCGAGAAGGGCGGCGGCCTCGTCCAAGGCGATGCGCTCCGGCGATCAGTAGGCGGCGTTAGGGTTCACCTGCCAGATTTCGTCCGCGAGCTTGCCCTCGCGCCAGACCATGACATAGCGCACCTTGACGGCGTTCTTGCCCGAGAAGGTGACGTCGGCGGTGACCGTCGAACCCTTCGGGTTCATGGCCTCGGAGACGGACGCGACCTTGGCGGTCTGCTCGCCTTGAGCGGTCGAAAACTTGGTCCAGACGGTCTTGAGCTTGTCCGCGCCCGTGTAGACGCCGTCGAGCGGGCCGCCGACCCAGTGAAGCATGGCGCCGTCGGCGTAGGCGGACTGGACCGCGGCGACGTCGCCCTTGGCGATCGCGTCGATGCGGGACTTGGACATCTCTTCCGCGGGGCCGGCGAAGGCAGGGGTCGCGAGCAAGAGAGCGGCGGCGGCGAGTGCGATGCGCATGGATGGCTCCGTCGGTTGAAGTGACTGACGAGCCGAGAGACGCCGCCTCGACACCTGCTATTCCCGCCGCCCGAAAAGATTTCTGCGACCGCGTCGATCACGCGTCCGTGATGGAATGGTCGCGGACGGGCTGGCGTCCCTCCTCGCGACATCGATCTTGAAGAGGAGGCCTCATGCGGATCGCGATCCCGCTCGCTTTGTCCTTATTCGCGCTGGCGTCGCCCGCTGGCGCAGAAGGCCTGCACGACCACAGCGCCATGGCGCATGCCTCGCCGGCTCAAGCCTCCAATCCCAAGGCTACGGCCTTCGCGGATCAGACCTCAAAGGCCATGGAGCGCATGCATGCCGGGATGATGCGGGCGCCGACCAACGGCGACCCGCGCCACAACTTCCTCTCCCAGATGATCCCGCACCATCAGGGCGCGGTCGACATGGCGAAAGCCGCGTTGCTCGCGACCGACGACCCCGAGATCCGCAACCTCGCCCAGTCGATCATCGTCGAGCAGCAGTACGAGATCGACCTGATGACGCGGCTCCTTGCCGCCAAGCCGCAGGCCGCAAAGGCCGAAATCCCCCAGCCCAAGGATTCGAAATGACCCGAACGCGCCTCGTCGCCGCGGCGTTTCTCGCCGCGACCGCTCTCACCTCGACGGAAGCCTTCGCGCTGCCGCAGGAGGGCGACCGCGTCTACACGGCCGACCAGAACTCCAACACCGTGACGGTGATCGACCCGGTGAAGAACGAGACGCTCGGCCAGATCAAGCTCGGCGACCCACGCCCGAATGTCCTGAGCCCTCTCTACAAGGGCCAGGTCAACGTCCACGGCCTCGGCTTCTCGCCGGACCACAAGACGCTGGTCGCGGTCTCGACCGTGACCAACTCGGTCACCTTCATCGACACGGCGACCAATAAGGTGAAGGGCACGGCCTATATCGGCCGCAACCCGCACGAGGCCTTCTTCACGCCGGACGGCAAGGAGGTGTGGGCGACGGTTCGCGGCGAGGACCATCTCGCGGTGATCGATCCGAACACTTTCGAGGAGACGGGCAAGATCAAGACGACGAGCGGCCCGGGCATGACCATCTTCGCGCCCGACGGCAAACTGGCCTTCGTGGCCAACAGCTTCAACAGCCAGCTCGATGTAATCGACGTCGCGACCAAGAAAATCGTCAAAGAGATCAAGGTCGTTTCGCCGTTCTCGCCCTTCGTCCAGATGACGCCGGACGGGTCGGAGGCCTGGATGACGCACAAGGACGTCGGCAAGGTCACGCGCATCGACGCCAAGACGCTGGAGGTAAAGGGCGTCATCGACTCCGGCCCGATTTCCAACCACCTCGCGTTCGGCAGATCCGGCGACCGGACGCTCGCCTATGTCACGATCGGCGGGGAGAACGTCGTAAAGGTCTACACGACCGACGCCGAGGCCAAGCTCGTCGCGACCATCCCGGTCGGCGCGCTGCCGCACGGAATCTGGGCGTCGGGTGACTTGAGCCGTCTCTATGTCGGGCTCGAGAACGGCGACGGCGTCGACGTGATCGACGCCGCCAGCAACAAGGCGGTGGCGCATATGGCGATCGGCCAGGCCCCGCAGGCGCTGGTCTACGTGCCGGGCGCGGCGCCGGGCGGCGGTGCGGAGAATCTGACGCCGCTGAAGAAAGCGCCCGAGAACCTCACCCTGAACCTCAAGGCCCCGGAGGGCGAGATGGGCGCCGGCCAGGTCGTCTCGCGCAATCTCGGCCTGATCGACATCCTTGAGATCAGCGCCTCGAAGCTGAAGCCCGACACAGCTTACGCCCTGTTCGTCGAGGGGACGGATGAGCCGCTGGTCGCCTTCAAGACCAACGAGAAAGGCGCTGCGATGGCGTCCGCGGTTGGCCCGGTCCGCGCGGTCGGCAAGGCCGCGGCTGGCGAGGCGAAGTCGGTCAAGTTCAGGGTCGTCGAAGGTGAGAAAGCCAAGGCGGACGGTGTCCCAGCGCTCAGCGGCGGCTGATCCAAGACACCACGTTCATTCGTTTTAAGCGAATGAAACGTGCCAAACTATTCGTTGGAACGATTGGATGGCGGTTTCTACCTTTCATGCATGAACCGGGACGCACTGAGCGCCCCGCCAGCAAACAAGGAGAGCCGCCATGACAGCCGTCGCTTTTCTGGCTCCTGCACGCGAACCCACCGCGCGGGCGATCGACCGCAGGAAGATCGTGCGGACGTCGTCCGACGTCGCCCGCCCACTCGCGGACGCGCCGCGCCTTCCTGCCACCCGCATCCATCCGCTCGCGATCTGGACCCCTCTCGCCGCCTATTCGTGGCTTATCCTCGCCGCCTGCGTGACGTTCGCCGGCGGCGAGACCTCGCTCGTCCTCGCCTTTGTGGTGCTGATCAGCGTGATGTTCCTCGGCGGCATGGCGCTTCCGGCCTTCATGGGCCGCAACATGGAGCCGGAGCGCGAACAGGACCGCAGCTTCAGCGCGTTCTGGAACGGCGAGACCGATATCGCCACAGGCCGGATCAGCGGACGCGCCGCCTTCTGGCAGATCGGCTCGCTTGCCATCGCTCTCGCGATCGGCGGAACCGCAATCCTCGTCGTCGCCCATATGGCCGCGGTCGCCGCCGGCCCCACCATCTGACCAGAGACCAACGAGGAGCGTCCGATGACCTTCGAACAGGCCCGCCTCGTCGCGACAGGCATCCATCCGCTGTCGCGCCTCGACAACCCCCGCGAGGTCGTGCGCCAGTTCACGCCGAACTGGTTCGCGGCCACGATGGGCACCGGCATCCTCGCGATCGCGCTGTCGCAGTTCGGCAAGGACGTTCCAGCGCTGATGGTGGTCGCCGAAGGGCTCTGGCTCTTCAACATCGGCCTGTTCGCGCTGTTTACGGGCCTCTACGCTGCGCGCTGGATCTTCTTCTTCGACGGCGCGCGGCGGATCTTCGGGCATTCGGTCGTGTCGATGTTCTTCGGCTGCATTCCGATGGGCCTCGCAACCATCATCAACGGGTTTTTCATCTTCGGCGTCGCGCGCTGGGGAGACGCCGCGGTCGGGATCGCCCATGCGCTGTGGTGGATCGACGTCGCCCTGTCGATCGTCTGCGGGATCGCGATCCCTTACATGATGTTCACCCGCCAGGAGCACTCGATCGAGCAGATGACGGCGGTCTGGCTGCTGCCGGTGGTCGCCTGCGAGGTTGCCGCGGTCTCGGGCGGCCTGCTGATCCCGCATCTCACTGAGGCCTCGCTTCGGCTCGACGTGCTGTTCGTCTCCTACGTCCTGTGGTCGCTCTCCGTGCCGCTCGCCATGAGCATGCTGGTGGTGTTGCTGCTGAGAATGGTCCTGCACAACCTGCCGCATGTCTCGATGGCGACGACGAGCTGGCTCGCGCTCGGCCCGATCGGGACCGGGGCGCTCGGCATGCTCGTCCTCGGCCACGCCGCGCCGGAGATCCTCGCCGCGAGCGGGCTCGGCCAGTTCGGCCAGATCGCGGAGGGCGTCGGGCTTGTGGCGGGACTGCTGCTGTGGGGTTACGGCCTGTGGTGGCTCGCGATGGCGCTGCTGATCACGTTCCGCTACCTGCGGGAGGGGCTGCCGTTCAACCTCGGCTGGTGGGGCTACACCTTTCCGCTCGGCGTTTACGCGGTCGCGACCTTGCGGCTCGGAAGCGTCCTGCCGATCCCGGCCATCCACGGCTTCGGCGTCGTCCTGGTCGCCGCGCTCGCGTGCCTCTGGCTGATCGTCGGCGCCCGCACCGTCCGCGGCGCCTGGCGAGGCGACCTGTTCGTGGCGCCCTGCCTGAAGAGCGGCTGACGGACAGGGGGAACGAGCCGTTCCTGCGCTCGTTGTGGTCGCGACATCACGGGCCTGTCATCCCATCGACCGACCGAGATCCAAGTTCAAACATTCGAAGAAGGCTGAGACACATGTCCACCAAGACCAAGACTGGCAAGGCGATCCACGACCACAAGACCCGCAACGCGACCCCTTCGAACGCGCGCAAGGTCTCGATCGAACTGCTGAACGCGCGTCTCGCAGACGGCATCGATTTGGCGCTGGCGGTGAAGCAGGCGCACTGGAACCTCAAGGGACCGGACTTCATCGGCGTCCATCTGATGCTGGACGGGTTCCGCGACGAACTCGACGACCTGAACGACAAGGTCGCCGAACGCGCCGTTCAGCTCGGCGCGACAGCGATCGGCACCGCGACCGAGGTCGCCGAGCGCTCGGCGCTCGCGCCCTATCCGACCGACGCCTATGCGATCGCCGACCACATCGCGGCGCTCATAGACCGCTATGCGGCCTACGCCAACGCCATCCGGGAGAACGTCGATCAGACCGATGAGGCGGGCGACGCCGGCACCTCGGATCTCTTCACCGAGGTCTCGCGAGCCGTCGACAAGCAGCTCTGGTTCCTCGAGGCGCATGTCAAGGAGCCGACCGGCCAGATGCGGGACGGCGACAACAAAGGAACGCGCTGACGTACCGCCGACAGGTGGGTGGTCTGATCTGGAAGCGGGTCAGCGGCTAGGGATCCACCGAAGTCCGAGAGAATTGCGTCACGGGTCCGCAGAGGAGGTCGAGCAATGTTTGATTTCACCGATCCCGTCTTGCTCGCCCGGGCGCAGTTCGCTTTCACGATGGCGTTCCACATCGTCTTCCCCGCGTTTTCGATCGGTCTCGCCAGCTATCTAGCTGTCCTCGAAGGCCTGTGGCTCGCGACGAAGCGCGAGGTCTATCTCGATCTCTTCAAATACTGGCTGAAAATCTTTGCGGTCGCGTTCGCCATGGGCGTCGTGTCCGGCGTGACGATGTCCTACCAGTTCGGCACGAATTGGTCGGTCTTCTCGGACAAGGCTGGCCCGATCGTCGGACCACTGATGGCGTACGAGGTGTTGTCAGCTTTCTTTCTGGAAGCAGGATTTCTCGGCGTCATGCTGTTCGGCATGCGCAAGGTTGGACCGGCGCTGCATTATCTCGCCACGCTGCTCGTCGCCCTCGGCACGCTCTTTTCGGCGTTCTGGATCCTGAGCGTCAATTCTTGGATGCAGACGCCGGCAGGCTTTGCCGTCAACGCGGCGGGCCAGTTCGTCCCCACCGACTGGTGGGCGATCGTGTTCAGCCCGTCCTTTCCCTACCGGCTCGTCCACATGGTGCTCGCCGCCTACCTTACGACCGCGCTGGTTGTGGGAGGCGTCGCGGCTTGGCATCTCCTGCGTGCGAGGCGTGACACGCTCGGCTTCGGAATGGAGGGCGCTCGGGTGATGTTCTCGATGGCGATGGGAATGGTGCTCGTGACCGCGCCGCTCCAGATCGCCGCTGGTGACATGCACGGCCTCAACACGCTGGAACATCAGCCCGCGAAGGTCATGGCGATGGAGGGTCATTTCCAAAGCCACCCGGATGGAGCGCCGCTGCTGCTGTTCGGTCTGCCCGACCAGGAGGCGGCGACCGTCCGCTACAAGCTCGAGATCCCAAAACTGTCGTCGCTCATCCTCAAGCACGACCTCAACGCGCCGCTCGCCGGTCTCGACACCATCCGCAGGCAGGACTGGCCTTCGGTCCCGATCGTGTTCTGGTCGTTCCGCATCATGGTCGGACTGGGCTTCTTGATGCTCGGCCTTGGCGCGGTCTCGTTGGTCGCAAGGCTGAAGCGGCGACTGTACGAATGGCGCCCGCTGCACCTCTACGCTCTCGTCATGGGCCCGGCCGGCTTCATCGCGGTGCTGGCGGGCTGGGTCACGACCGAGGTCGGGCGACAGCCGTTCACGGTTTACGGCCAGTTGCGCACCGTCGAGTCTGTATCGCCGCTCGCGGCGCCCGCGGTTGGTAGTTCGCTGGCCGCTTTCGCGGTGATCTATCTTCTCGTGTTCGCCGCCGGCGCCTTCTACATTCTCAGGCTGATGAGCGAGCCGCCGAAACACGGCGAAAGCGGACCGGCTGCGGACGAGCCGACCCGGACGGCCGGCATCGCCCCCGGTCCCGCACAGTCGCCGCTCACGCTCACCGCCGGCGAGTGAGGGGACCATGTCAGGCTTGCCCCCCTTCGACATTCCGACGATCTGGGCGTTCGTGATCGCCTTTGCGGTGTTCGCCTATGTCGTTCTCGACGGCTTCGATCTCGGGATCGGGCTGCTGTTTCAGTTCTTCCCCGAGCGGCGCGATCGTGACGTGATGATGAACTCCGTCGCGCCGGTCTGGGACGGCAACGAGACCTGGCTCGTGCTTGGCGGCGGCGGGCTGTTCGCGGCCTTTCCTCTCGCCTACGCGATCATCATGCCGGCCATCTACGCGCCCGTCATCGCGATGTTGCTCGGCCTGGTGCTGCGTGGCGTCGCGTTCGAGTTCCGCTGGCGTACGGAGCGCGGCCGCGGCCTGTGGGAGAACGCCTTCATCGGCGGCTCATTCGTTGCGACGTTTTCGCAAGGCCTCGCATTGGGGGCCCTGCTTCAGGGCGTCGTGGTGTCCGGTCGCGCCTATGGCGGCGGCTGGTGGGACTGGGCGACGCCGTTCACCCTGTTGACCGGCTGCGCCGTCACGGCTGGCTATGCCTTGCTCGGCGCGACGTGGCTCGTGCTGAAGACGACGGGCGACCTGCAGAATCATGCCTATCGCGTCGCTCGCCCACTGGTCTTCGCGACCGTCGGGGCAATCGTGCTGGTGAGCCTAGCGACGCCCTTTTTGGAAGCGGATTATTGGCGTCGCTGGTTCGAGTGGCCGGGCGTCGCGCTCACCGCTCCAGTGCCGATCGCTGTGGCGGCGACGGCGATTGTGCTGCTGAGAAGCCTCGAAAGCCGCCACGACTGGCGTCCGTTCGTGATGACGCTTTCTCTGTTTTTTCTCTGCTTTGTGGGCCTGGGCGTTTCGATCTTCCCGAACGTCGTGCCGAGCCGCGTCTCGATATGGGCAGCGGCGGCTCCGGAATCGAGCCAGATCTTCGTGCTGGTCGGCGCGTCGGTGCTAATCCCAATAATCCTCGCCTACACTGCTCACGCCTATTGGGTGTTCCGTGGCAAGATCGATCCCGACGCCGGCTACCACTGAGATGCGCCGTCCGCTTGAGCAGCCCCACGCGAACGACGGGCACGACTCTCGCCGGCCCTTCCGCGAGGACGTTCTGTTCATGAAAATGGTCTGGTTCGTGGCGCTTTGGGCCGGCGGCGTTGCGACTGTAGGCGCAGTGGCATTCGCGCTGAGGTTCGTCGCGCGCTGAGCCGCGGTTCAGTCGCCTTCCGTCTCCAGCCGCGTGAGTTCGAGCTCCGCTACCTCCCGCGCCTTTTCAGCGGTCCGGTAGGTTCGGTCGGATGACTCGAGCGGCGCCTCCTCGCCGCTCGGTGGATCGACCACACGAACTTCCCGTCGTCGCCCTCCGCCGGCCGAACCTTGATTTCGAACTGATCCGATCGATCGGCCGCGTTCACCGTCCGCCCCTTTGATCAGAATATCGTCAGCCACACCGCCGCGACCGAGACGATCGCGAGCACGATAGAGACGAGCAGGACCCACCGCATGTGGTTGCTGGTTTCGCCCTGTCGGGCTTCGGTTGGGGTCTCGGTGATCTGCGGATCGGTCATCGGGTCTCCAGACTAAAGAAATGAAGATAAAGCGCCGGCTGAACATAAACTTCCTGCCGGCGCTTTCGTTCGGTACGTTCAGTAGGTCTTCTCGAGGTAGTCGACGATCGCCTTGGCGTCGGTCTCTTCGATCGGCGCCTTGTAGGTGTGGATCATCTTCGTGACCTCCATCTCCCAGAACGCGCGGCCCTTCTTCGGCGGCTGCGCGTTGATGTAGTCGGCCGAGTGGCAGGACATGCAGTTGTCCTGCGCCGCCTCGACGCCGGGTCCCTGCTTGAACTCGGCCGTCTCGTCCGGGAGTTGGTAGGTCTTCGGTTCGGCCGACGCCGCGCCTGCGGCAAGCACTCCGACGAGGCCGAGGGCGATTGTGAAATGTCTCATCCGATCCTCCCTCACGCCGCCGTCACGCGGGTGGCCTCGACCGCGTTGCGCATGTAGCCGGGCGGGTTCCAGCGCGCGGACGTCGGCTGCGTCTCGCCGCCGTTCGAGGTGGCGCGGACCATGATGGTCGCTTCGCCGGAGGGCAGCGTCGCCTTCGAGGTCCACTGGCGGAACGAGTATTTGCCGAGGTCCTCGCCGAGCCTCGCCGGAGCCCACGTCTTGCCGCCGTCCACGGAGGTCTCGACCGACTTGATCCCGGTCCCGCCGTCGAACGCGATTCCGCGGAGCTCGGCGTCGCCGGCCTTCATCTTCGCGCCGTCGAGCACGTTGGTGACGAAGGAGCGCACGTTGAAGCGTCCGATCGGCTTGGTCTTGTCGGGCTTCTGGCCGGCCTCGACGCAGGCGCAGTCGTTGTCGGGAATGCGGTAGGCCGACTTCATCCAGAAGCCGTCGAACGGCTGGTCGAGCACGGTGATGGTCGCGAGGTGCTTGACCCAGTAGGTGCCGAAGCGACCGGGCACGACCAGGCGCACCGGAAAGCCGTTCAGCCAGGGCAGGTCTTCGCCGTTCATCTGGTAGGCGAGCATCACTTCGCCGTCGCGGGCGTGGTCGATCTCGAGCGCCTTCACGAAGTCGGGCGTCGCCGGGATGACCGGCTTGTCGAGCCCGTCGAACGAGACCTGCACGGCGCCGGCCTGGACGCCCGCCTTGTCGAGCACGGCTTTGAGCGGCACGCCCTTCCACTTGGCGTTACCCATCGCGCCGTTGGCGAGCTGGCCACCGGCCACCCGTGGGTCGACAAAGCCGCGGCTGTTGCCCGAGCATTGGTGGACCGCGACGAGCTCGACAGCGTCCATCTTCTTGAGATCATCGAGCGAGAGCGACAGCGGATTGTCGACCTTGCCCTTCACCTCGATCCTATAGGCCGCGGGGTCGATCGAGAGCGGCACGCCTGCAAGGTGGTAGCGCACGAAGAACGCGTCGTTCGGCGTCAGGACTCCCTCGTCGAACACAGAGAACGGCGTCTCGAGCTGCGGCGGGCGGGCGGTGAGCTGGATCAGCGGGCGCTTGCCCGGATACTGCACGAGCTTCCGCTCGCCATTGGCGAAGGGCAGCGTGACGGTCTCTGCCGCGAAGGCCTTCAGCGGCGATCCAGCGATCGCAAGCCCTGAAAACCCAAGCGCCATGCCGCCGGCGGATTTCAGCATCCGTCGTCTGTCGAACATGGTCGTCTCCTCGCGGGGACATATTCCCCGTGAAAGAGGAGACGCAGTCGGGCTTCGAATTATTCCAGGGCGTCAGCCGGTACAGGCGCCGCCGGACGTCGAGGCCTCCTTCAGCGCGATGCGGAGCCCATCGTCCAGCGTGCGGCCGGGACCTGCGAGATCGGCAATCACGGCTGCGAAGCGATCGAGCCGGAGCGGGTCCATCCCTCGGCTCATCAGCGCGTAGGACGCTCCGTCCGCCGACCAGCGGCGCACGCGCACGTCGCCCACGTCTACCGCCTCAGGCGCCGAACGAGCTGCGCCCCGACCAATCCAGAGGCCCAGCCGGCAGCCATGCGGACCGACATAGCCCGCGAACAGCCCGCGGCGGCCGTCAGAGACAGGATCCGCCGCGAGATAGGCGAGCCTGAGTTCGGCCGCCGACAGGTCCGGCAGGCTGCTGCTGGCGCCGGTCTCGACGGCGACGCGCACGCCTGCGCCCGACGCTTCCGGTGTGGCGCCCGCCAGCCAGCCGCGCTCCGCCGCGACAGTCGCAGCGAGAGGATCGGCGCCCGGAGCCCGGGAGAGCCACGCGCCCGCCCCGGCGGCGAGCAGCAGCGCGATGGAGGCGGCGAGCGCGAGCGGCCGCCATGACGTAACGGGGCGCCGCCCTGCCGGGCGGGCCGGAAACGGCGGGGCTTCGGTCGGTGCGGGAAGGCCGACGGCTTCAGCCTTCAGTTTCGACATCGTCGCCACGCGGGCAGCGAGCGACGGGTCGTGCGCGATCGCCGCCGCCACGGCCGCGGATGCGGACGCGTCGAGCTCGCGGTCCACATAGGCGTTGATCTCGTCCCAGCCTATCGTTGTCATCGCGTTCCGCGGCTCCGTTCCAGAGGCGTCACCTTTCCGCCCTCGATGGCCTCGAGCAGCGCGAGCCGGGCCCGCGAGAGACGGCTCATCACCGTGCCCACCGGCACCTCCAGAATCTCGGCGGCCTCGGCGTAACGGAACCCTGCAAGATCGACCAGCTCGATGATCTCGCGCTGATAGGGCTCAAGCCGGTCGAGCCCCTGCCGCACCGTAATGGCGGCGATCCGGGCGTCTTCATAGGCCCACGGCCCCTCGGTCGGTTCGACCGGCTCGCGGTCCGCCGCCCGCACGGTCGCCCTGCGCCCCCTGTCGATCCAGTCGTTCCGCATCACCCGGAACAACCAGGCTCGCGCGGCCGCGGGTTCTCTGGGAGGAGCGTTCGTGTCGAGCGCCTTGACCGCGCTCGACTGGATGAGGTCGCGCGCGGTCTCGCGGTCGCCGCACAGGCTCACCGCATAGCCGAAGAGGCGGCTCCAGCTCTCCCTCAGGCACTGTTCGACAACGTCGCGCAGGTGGCGCTCCTCCCAGAGCGAGTCTGACGTCCGCCTCCACGCCAGCATCTGGCGTCAGGGCAGTACGGAGCAAGCCAGGCGCCCTCGGATCGTTTTGGGCTCGCCGGCCGTTGCACCTCGAATGTGAGGCGCCCAATGCTCGACAAATCTCATCGAAAGCCCGGTCAGATCGTTCACAGCGAGGCGCCGTTCAACGCCGAGCCGACCCTGGACAGGCTTCGCCAATCCTTCCTGACGCCGGAAGAGAATTTCTACGTCCGCAGCCATGGCGACATCCCCGATCTCGAGGCCGACGGTTATCGGCTGACTGTCGGAGGGATGGTCGCGACGGAACTCAGCTTCACGCTGGCCGAGCTCATGGAGCGGTTCCCCAACCGATCGGTCATCGCGACGATGCAATGCGCCGGAAACCGGCGCGCCGACCTTCATCGCCATCGCCCGGTGTCCGGCGATCCCTGGGAGCCAGGCGCGATCGGCAACGCCCGCTGGACCGGCATCGCGCTTTGCGACGTGCTGAGAGCCGCGGGCGTCGACGAGCGGCAAGAACTGCATGTCGCCTTCGAGAGCCACGACGTGGTGGAGCAGGACGGCGAACGATTTCGCTTCGGCGTCTCGATCGCGATGGAGAAGGCGCTCGATCCCGACACGCTGCTGGCGACGCAAATGAACGATGCGCCTCTGCCGGCCGAGCATGGAAGGCCGCTGCGTCTGGTCGTGCCGGGATTCGCGGGCGTCCGGAGTCCGAAGTGGCTCGCCTCGATCACGATCCAGGACGCCCCTTCCTCCAATCCAATGCAGGCGGAGGACTACAAGCTGTTTCCGTCTCATCTGAGCAAAGAGACGGCCGACCCGAGCGACGCTCCGGCGATCGAAGCGCTGCCGATCAACGCCGCCATCTGCGAGCCGGCGGCTGGTGCCAAGCTTCCGGCCGGCGAGACGACGGTCCGCGGCTATGCGGTCGCATGCGACCGGCTCATCCGGCGGGTCGACGTCTCGGCCGACGGCGGCGAAAGCTGGACGCAAGCCGAACTCAGCGGTGACCCCGAGGCGCCCTTTGCGTGGATGTTCTGGACGACGAGGCTCGATCTGGCGCCAGGCGCGCATGAACTGGTCGTCCGCGCGTGGGACGCCGCCGGACAGACACAGCCCTCGCGCCCCGAGCATGTCTGGAACTTCAAGGGCTACCTCGGGTCATGCTGGCACCGCGTGACCGTCACGGTCACCTGACGATCAGTGCGTCGCAAGGAACGCCGCTGATACGGCCGACGAGATGATGAGGAACAGCGGGAGCCCCGCTGCGATCACGCGCGGCAAGAGGCGGACCTCTGTCCGCGCTCCCAACCGCTTTCGGACCTCCGCGTCGCGCCAGGCCGCGGAGCCGAAGCAGACGACTGCGCAAAGGATCATCGCCAGCGAGATGATCAGGAGCGGCGAGCCCGGCAGCACCTCGCGAAGGAAGCGTTGCGCCGCGAGCCCGACGACCAGGAAGGAAAGTCCCGTCCTGAGCCAGGAGGCGTAGGTCCGCTCCGCGGCCAGGATTGTGCGGTCCTCCGCCAAGCGGACCTGAGGGTTTTCGGGATGGTGAGGCGGACTGACGGGGGGCTCAGACATCAGAACATAGAAGCCGCGCGGAAGAGAGACGTTCCCAGGATCCGTCGTCGTCGTCCATTAGGTCCGCTTTTAGCGATGGCGCACCCCAATGCCGTCAGCATCTTATGCGCAGCTTATTACCGATTGCCTCGACAGGTGCGCCGTCGCAAGGTCGCGGCGCAAGGGGCCGTAGAGCTCCGAACAAGGTTGAGGGTGGAAGCGTCATGGCTCGTCAGGAGACAATGGACCGCTGGGAGTCGACGTTCCCGGTTCTGCGGGAAATGGCCGCGGACGATCTGTCCTTCGCGCGCGCGAACGTCCAGTTCCCGACTCTCGAAGCCGAGGCCATCGCCTACGAGTTCGAGGCCGACTGCCCGAACTACCTGATGTGCCTCGACGGGCGCACGCGCGTGTTCCGCCGGTCCGAGCAGGGTCGCGAGGTTCTGATCTATAAGGTCACGTCCGGCGGCACCTGCGTGCTCACGACCCAGTGCCTCCTGTCCGGCGGCAACTTCCCGGCCGAGAGCGTCGCTGAGGCCAGGACCGAGCTGGCGGCGATCCCGGCGAGCGTTTTTTCGGAGCTGATGGGGCGTTCAGCGCCGTTCCGGACATTTGTGCTGCAGGACTACAGCAGGCTCCTGTCGGGCATGTTCTCGATCGTCGACGAGGTCTCGTTCGCCACGCTCGAGCAGAAACTCGCGAGGCGGTTGCTCGTCGATGCGGACGATGCGGGGTTCGTCACGAAAACGCACCAACAGCTCGCCTCCGACGTGAACAGCGTCCGCGAGGTTGTCTCGCGCCACCTCGGCGAATGGGAGCGCGCAGGTTGGGTCGCCAACCACCGCGGCCGCGTCGAGATCCGCAACCGCAAGGCGCTGGCTTCGCTGAAGATGGCTTGAGCCGCCGGCGGTCCCGGCTCCGCTTTTAAAACCGCGTCGTCAGGGCGGTGAGCCAGTCGGGCGACGCGTCGACCAGCGCGGTCTCGACGGACTTGTCGAACCCGGTCAGGACGGCGGCGCCGATCGCGAGCAGCAGTAGGCCAAGCGCGATCTTCGCGCCGCGGCCGGTCTCCATCAGGCGCGTCCGCCAGCGCACGAGCGCCTCGCGCGACAGCATCCCGAGCAGGAGCAGCGGGGTCGCCGCGCCGATCCCGAACACCACCATGGTCAGCGCGACGCTGCCGAGGTTCTCGCCACGGGCCGCGAGCACCGACGTCGCGCCGAGCGTCGGGCCGACGCAGGGCGCCCAGACGGCGCCGAGCAGCAGCCCGACGAGGAACTGACCCGTCAGGCCGGTGCGCGAGACCGTGTCGAGGCGTTCGCCCGCCCAGTTCCCGACCGGGCCTGCGGCGACGGCGAAGCGCGCCTGCGCGGCCGGCACGATCAGGATCAAGCCGAACACGATCATGAGCACGGCGGCCACGGCGCGGAACACGTCCGCGTCGAGGCCGATCGCGAAGCCAACCGTCGCGACGAACAGCCCGATCGCCACGAAGGAGAGCGTCAGCCCGCCGACGAGGGCGAGCGGCCCCAGTCGGTGCTCGGACGCCGCCGCGCCGAGCGCGAGCGGCACGAGCGGCAGCACGCAGGGCGACAGGATGGTGAGGACGCCCGCAAGGAACGCCAGTCCGAGCGTGCCGATCATCGCCAGATCCTCAAACGGCCTTGTCGAGCAGGTCTTCGATCCACTCTGGCTGCGTCTCGCCGACCGAGCGGCCGACCTCCTTGCCGTCCCTGTAGACGAGCAGCGTGCTCTGCGCGGTCGCGCCGAGCTTTCGGACATTGGCCTTGCCGGTGTCGAAGTCGATCTCGAACGCCGCCATGTCCTTGTATTTCGGATCGGCCAGCAGCTTGCCGAGGATCGGCTTCTGGGTCTTGCAGATCGGGCACCAGGGCGCGCTGATCTCGACGAGGATCGGCTTGCCAGACTTCAGCGCCTCGTCGAAGGCGGCCGGGTCGAAGGGCTTGGATCCGGACATGTCGGCGAACGCCGGGCCGATGGCGGCCATGGCGGCCAGTCCGAGCGTGGCGAAGAGCGCGTTACGACGGGTGAGCATCTCGGTTTCCTCTAGCGGGCGCGGCTCAGCGGCCGGCCTCTTGTTTTGTGACGGCGGCCCAGTCGGGGTCTGCGGGCACGACCTCGGTGTCTCGGTCGGCCTTCTGCCAGCCGTCGATCCCCTCCGGGAACCAGCTCACCTTGGTGTATCCCCAGGTCACGAGCCGCTTGCCCATATTCCAGCTTCCCCAGCAGTCGGGATGGCAGAACGCGACGACGGGTTTGGCCTTGTCGCCGCCCGTCAGGGTCTCGACGCGCTTCTTGAGCGCGTCCTCATGCGCGGGCGGCAGGTCGCCGGGCGCGGCGCCCGGGAACCAGACGGCGCCCGGGATCGAGCGGTGCTGTGGCCGCCACAGGGCGGTCGGCGGCAGCGCCGCGGGCTTGTGGTCGGGCTCGGTCACGTCGATGAAGACGGCGCCGCCCTTGTCGACGAGGGATCCAGCCGCGGCGACGTCGATCACGGCGGCGCCCTTCAAGGTCGAGGGGGTGTAGCCGGGGATGGGCCCGGTCCAGAGCCCTTCCGGCTCTGGTGCCGATCCCGATCCCCCGGCCGCAGCCGCGCTGACGAGCGCGACTGCGGCGAAGGCTGCGAGCGCGAGGCTTCTCATGGCGCTCACGATCACTGCGTCTTCACGGGGACGTCGAAGGTCTTCTCGAAATGACCGCCCGAGGTGTCGTTCGCCACGACCTTGAACTGGCCCTTGGCCTCCGGCTTGAAGCCGAACTCGATCACCGGGTTGGTCGACAGCGAGATGTCGCTCGTCAGCGAGAACACGTCCTTGTCGTTGTAGGTGACCTTGATGTCCTTGATGTAGTTGGCCGGCGTATAGAGGTGGGACTGCTGGTCCTTCTGCATGCCGTTGAAGTTCGGATGCCGGATCATCAGCGTCGCCTGGGCGGACTTGCCCGCGGTCGCCTCGTCCTTCACCTTCAGCCGCATCTCGCCGACGGTCCCCTCGGCGCCGCCCCCGACCGGGGCGGAGCAGCCGCCGCTGGCCTTCACGAACTTCACTGTCTCGACCAGCTTCCCGTCCTTGGTCTCCGCGATCGCGTGGACATTGGAATAGGCGTTTACCCGCGTCCTCAGCCGCAGCAGGCCGGGATCGCCGGCGGGGCCGAAATCGATCTTGGCCGCGACCGGGCCCGGGTTCTCGTCGATGATGAGGGTCAGCCCCTTCACCTGGTCGGGGTTCGAGACCTTGATGTCCATCGGGACGAGGGCTGCGTCCTCGGCGCGGACAGGGGCATCGAGCGTGATGAGGCCGTCCTGCTGCTCGACCTGCTTGTCGCCGAACACGCTCTGGCGGAGCTCGGTCCAGCGCTGCTCGCGCGCCTTGGCGTCGTCGGCGGCGTAAGCGCCTGAGGCGCTCGTGATGGCGAGCGCCGCGGCGCCAGCGATGATCGCATACTTCTTCATGTTCTCCTCCATCGGGCATGGCCCGTCCGTCCGCGCTTCAGCGCTTGTGGGAGGAGACTGCTTTGAAAATCAGCGCGCGTCGGTGACCTAGGTCACCGACGCATAAAAAAGTCTTCCGTATCGTCTCTCCGACTGGCGGCACGCCTCGAAATCGAAGGGACTTGCAGTGACGAACCGACAGCTCGATCGATGGGAACGGATGTTCTCATTCGTCCCGTCGATGTCCGCCGTCGACCGACGCGTGGCCGAGGATGACATCGTTTTCGAGACGTTCCGAGCCGGCGGCGTCGTGTATCGACAAGGGGCGCGGTGCGATCGCTACATCATGTGCACCAGCGGAAGCGTCCGCTCGTCACGTGTCCCGACCAGGGGCGATGGCGTCCAACTCTATGCGCTGTCGCCGGGCGAAGGTTGCCCGCTCACGGCCCAGAGCCTGCTCTCCGGGGAGGTTCTCATGGCCGATGGCCGCGCCAGCGAACGGACGAACGTCGCCTCGCTGTCGGCCCCCGTCTTCGCGCACCTGATGTCGACCTCGGAACCGTTCCGATCCTTCGTTCTGGAAGGATACCTCGCCCTGCTTCCCCGGATTTCAAACGTCGTTGGCGCTCATGTCCAGCGACTGCAGCGCGCCTGACGCCAACAACAACAGCCCTACAGGGAGAGAACGAAGATGGGCCTATCGAGACAAATCATCCTCGGCTTAGCCGCAGTTTCGCTGCTGCTTGGAGGAATTGGCCGCGCCGACGTTTTCGACAGTTCCAAGAAGATTTATCTCAAGCCCGTAGATGGAGCTGAGATTGAGATCGGGTCGGTCGAATTCAAGAAATCGGACGACAAGACCACGTTCGCGGTGGATGTCGATCGCTCCAAGTTCAAAGACTTCTTTCTTTCAATGAGGGAGTTCAAATGCCTCGAAGGGAAAGAAGTTCAGTGCTACGTGCCATATCCCTATCCATCCCAAAACACCGTCTCAGAGAACGATCTGACGTGGCTCGAGACGAATCTCATCTTTCTGTACAAGTCGCCCGCCCAATTCGGCGCGACGCTCGGTAACGGCCTTTACTACAAACTTGAGCGGACGCCGGAAGGGTTCGAGGGGCGGCCATACTCGGTCGACCTGAACACGATCGCGTCGCCCCCTGAGGATGCCGCCAAGGCGCCATTTCCGGCGGACGACCGGCAGGAGATCGAAAGCGGCTCGAGGTGGATTTCGAAGCTCGTCATCCGCTGACGCGGACGCGGACCGGAGCCGACATCGCGACCGTTACAGCCGGGAAATTCGCCTCTGACGGCGGCGACTGGCAACGCCGACTTCGACTACGTTCGATCCCCCGTCGCTAAGGTCGTCGCTTGGATCCTTACGGACGTCCCTCGTCCGGCCGTCTATTCCGCGGTCCGGTCGCAGTCGGAAAGATCGCAGTAGATGGGCGATGGATCCTTCCATCAGCACTGCGATCCCGAGACGGGCTCCCGCGGCAATGCCCAAGATCGCCAAAGGCCAGGAAAGAGCCAGCATAGAACCTGCCGTCAGACCTTGGCCGATGGTACAACCGCCGCAGATTACGCCTCCTACACCCATCAATGCTGCGCCGCCGATGTGACGCTTCATCTCGCGCGGATCGTCGAACGCTTCCCACCGAAACTCTCGAGCTTCCCGCGCCGCCAGCCAAGCTCCCAACGTCACCCCGAGAACCGAGCCGACGCTGAACTCCAGCAGCGCGTCTTGGTCAAACAGAACCCCGAAGACGGCTCGCGCCACGGGCGAGACGAAGGTAAGGCTCTGCGGCGCGATCGGTTGGACGAATTCGTCGGTCAGGAAGATGGTCGCCAGCCATCCGGCGGTGACGCCAAGACCGAGCGCTAGCCCGCCCATGACCAGCCGCGGCGTTCGACGAAGCCGCTTGTCGATTACGACTAAGAGTAAGAGGGTACCGGATAGCGCGAGGCTGATCCATATCCTCAGGTCCACGCCGAATACGCCCTCAATCAGCCCAGGAATGTCGGCTCGACCAGGTGACGGTGGAGTGAAGGCGATGCTCTCGATGACGCCGATCCGGAACGGCGCGAGGACGCCCCGCAGCGTCGCGTAGGCTGCGACGCCGAAGATGAGCATCACGACGAGGCTTCTGAGGTCCCCTCCGCCTAGTCTCAGGAGCGAGCCGAACGCGCAGGTCCCGACGAGCGCCATCCCGAACCCGAAGAGCGTGCCGCCGATAGCCACTCCGAGCCAAGGAACCGCGACCGAGACGTAGGTAGTCTGGGCGGGATCGAGTAGTCCGGCCAGCACCAGCGCCTGAGCGCCGAGGACCGCGACGGCAAGCGCAAGTCCGAACACGCGAAGGCGCCGCGTGTCGGAACCGACGAAAGCATCCTCTAGCGCGCCGAACGTGCAGAGCCGCGCTCGCTTCACGGCGAAGCCGACGACCACGCCGATCGCGAGACCGGCGAGCGCGAGCCACATCGGCCCGATGAATTCCATTGCGCCCGGTCCTCCCGTCCCTTGGCAGACGCGGAGCTTTTGCCGCTCCTTCGTCCGTCAGGCGCGTTGATCGAATTTAGTCTTCTTCGTCTCTGTCGCAGAAGATGTCGTAAATCACGGAGATGACCCTGCGGACGTCATCGTTCGCGAGACTGTAGTAGATCGTTTTGCCGTCCCGACGCGTCGTCACGAGGTCCTCGAGCCTCAACCGAGCGAGCTGTTGCGAAACGCTCGCCTGACGAAGCGACAAAATGTTTTCAAGCTCGGTGACGGACCTCTCGCGCTCCGCCAGCAGGCAGAGCAGGAGCAGCCGGCTTTCGTGAGAGAGCGCCTTCAGAAAGTCGCTGGCGTCCCGTGCATTCCGCATGAGCGCGTCGAGCTCAGGCGACACTTCCGGACCGTCGCGGAGCTCGTCCTCGATCCTGGCCGAAACGATTGCTGGCATTCGGAGAGTCCTTGATCAGTCCATACGGGGAGCGGCTGAGAGGCGGCCGGTCAACGTGGCGAGCTCAGTCCAGAAGAAGTCTTTGCCAGGGTACCCGGTCAGTCGACCGACTTCCCGTTGATTGTCCACCAGCACGAAAGTGGGCGTGATCCTCACATGCTGAGCGAGCATGAAACCTGCCGAGTCCTGTTGCCGGATGTCGACGCGCCGTAGCGGCGCACGCCGACCTTCCTCCGACCTCTGGTAGCCCTCGGCCACCTCGGTCTCGAAACGCTGACACCACACGCATCCCGGCTGGTCGAACATGACGAGCTCCGCGGCGCGCGCGCCAGCGTTCGCGAACAGCCACCCGATCACAAGAACGAGCGCCACGATTGGGAATCTGAGATCTAACGCCATGGTTGATATATAAACGCATACGAATATGAATTCTACTCTGCGAGCCGAACGGACGTTTGGCCTGCTGGGAGGTAATGAATGGCTCTCGACGTGAGCCTTGTCGGCGCGGCCGCCGCCGGCGCGCTTTCTTTCGTTTCGCCCTGCGTTCTGCCGCTCACGCCGGCCTATCTCGGCTTCATCAGTGGCGCTGCGACGCCCGAGCAGATCGAGCGGGAGCGATTGAAGGTGTTCGCTCTTGCGCTCGCTTTCGTCGGCGGCTTCTCGACCGTCTTCATCGTGCTCGGTGCCACCGCGTCGACTCTTGGCCAGCTTGTCGCGAGCTACACGCAGCCGCTGACGATCGCGGCCGGCGCGATGCTGGTGCTCTTCGGGCTGCACTTCATGGAGATCGTCCGCATTCCTCTGCTCTATCGACAGGCGAGCGTCGGCATGGAGCGGCGACCGACCGGCCCGCTGGGCGCATATGCCGTCGGCCTCGCCTTCGGATTCGGCTGGACCCCCTGCGTTGGTCCGATCCTGGCGGCGATCCTAATGGTGGCCGGCTCTGAACAGACGGCATGGCGTGGCGCGGCGCTGCTTGCGGCTTACTCGGTCGGCATCGGCCTGCCGTTCCTGCTCGCCGCGCTGTTCATGGGGGCGTTCCTGCGCTGGTCGCGCGCGCTCAGATCGCGGCTCGGGTTGATCGAGAAAGCGTCGGGAGCGCTGCTGATCCTGACCGGGCTCGCTTTCATCGGGGGGTGGGTGCCGATCGCCGCCGGCTGGCTGCTCGAGACGTTCCCCGGCCTGGCCGAGATTGGATGAGGAGACGCGTCGTGGTTGGTCGTGCTGAATTCGACAGAAGGTTGATCCTTGGTCTCGGCGCCGGAACTGCTCTCGTTACGGCGACAGGGGCCCGGGCCGCGGCAGTGCTTGGCGACGATGGCAACTACGCCCAGGATTGGTACCTCGACAGCTTCCTCGACCTCGCCGAGGACGCCGAGGCTGCGCAGGCTGCCGGGAAGCGTTTCGCCGTCCAATGGGGCATGCGCGGCTGCCCTGCCTGCAAGCGCCTCCACACCACATATTTCGCGAAGCCCGATATCGAAACGTTCGTTCGAGAGAGATTCGAGCTCATGCACCTCGACACGTTCGGATCCCGAGAGGTGACGGACATCGACGGCGAGCGTCTCGGCGAAAAAGCGATGGCCGCAAAGCGCGCCGTGAGAACGACCCCGACGTTCCAGTTCTTCGCGCCCCGAGACGGCAAGGTCGCCGAGGTTGCGCGGATGCCCGGTCTTCTGGGCGAAAAGGATTTTCTCGAGATGTTCCGGTTCGTCGCAGAGGGCGCCTACGCGGATGGCTCGTTCGAAGACTGGTTGCGGAAGCGGCAGGCCGGGTGACGGCCAGCCGCGCCCTTTGGCAGAGCTACTTGTTCACCGGCGACTCCGGATCGAACAGGTAAGCTGTCACATCCTTCATCTGCTTTTCGTTCAGCACATGGTTCGTGCCGAAGCGTGGCATGTTCGAACAGGCGAGCACCGCCTGGGCGTCGAAGATCTTGGCGTAGGTCGCCTTGGCCGCCTCATCCGTGAACTTGAACGTCTTGCCATAGCCCTTCAGGCTCGGCCCCAGCGTCCCATAGCTCGTTTCCTTGGGGTCGAGCTGATGGCAGGCGTAGCAGTTGCCGCCGGCCTCCGTTCCCGCAGGATCGCTGAACTGGAAGCCGCGGCCGTTCTGGGCGACCTTTTCGCCCGCCTTCCAGTCGCCCAGCACCTTGCCGTCATCAGGCATTTTGACCTTGGCCTTCTCGGCCTCGACGATCTTGTCCGCCTGCTGTTCGGACGGCTGGTTGCGCGTCTCCGTGCAGATGCGCTGGGCCTCGTCCATTTTGAGGCGATCGTCCCAACCCTCCGGCAGGTTGGTGAAGCTCGACGTCACGGTCTTCTCGACGCGAGCGGCGTCGACGGACGACACGCTGTCGGCGGCGAGCGCAGGCGCGGCCAGAGCCAGAGCGACCAGCCCGATGATAAGGTTCTTCATGATCAGGGCTCCCGACGTCAGCGCTTGATCGAGGGCACTTTGAGCTCGCCCCCTTCAGCGTTCTTGTTGAGGTAGAGGGTGATCGCCGTGACTGCCTCGGAGCCGTATCCCGGAGCCGGCATGCGCATCTGGCGGTAGCAGTCCCAGAGGCGGTGCTGCATCGTGCGCGTGGCGCTCTGCGAAACACGGTAGGTCGGCCAACTCCCCATCGACGCCTGGGCAGACTTGTTGGGGACGTCGAACTGCGGCAGGTCTGTCGTGCGGATGCGCTTGTTGGCCGCCCCGTGGCAGGTCGCGCACGAGAAGTCCATGACCGCCGAGCGGCGGAAGAACAGCGCTTCGCCGATTTCGTAGAGCTCTTTCTCCTTCGGATGCGCGAGGGGAGCCTCAATCTTCATTCCGCTCGACTTGTTGGCGATGAAGGCGACGAGGTCTTCCATGTCGGAGCCTCGGCCGGGGCCGGAAAACGGCTTCGCGCGGATGCCTTTGGTGTCGAATGCTTGGACCTTCTCCATGCACCACAGCAGCCGCTGCTCCAGATCCATGACCTGGTCGGCGTCCTTGAAGTAGCGGGGGAGCTTCGCGTAGGCACCATCCAAGACGCCGGGGCCCTCACCGAGATCGCAGGTCTCGAGCGACACGTTCTTCTCGCCGCGCGCCTCCGACCAGAGCGCTTCGCCACGATCGACGTTCAGGAAGCCAGGATTGGCCATCGGGTCGTCGATCATCTTGCGGTAGCGCTCGATCTCCGCAGCGCTCGTCGAGCTGTTGGTGTTGCTACCGTCCTGAGCGGACCCTAGTCCGGTAAAGCTCAACGTCAGCGCGATCGCGCCGACGCCCAGCAGGGCGGCGCCGATGGCCTTCGATCTCATGTTTCGTCCCCATGCATTTTGTTTTTGACGACCCACCGCATCCGGCCGGTCAGGGAGTCCACCTGCACCGATCGAGTCCGTCAGCGGACTTTTCGATCGGCCGATACGCGACTTTACATTCAAAAAACTCTATATCACAATATGTCCAATTCGGTCGAGGGGCATATGGCGCTCGATCGAAAATAACAACGATAATTCAGAGCCTTACGGATGCGTATGGCTGGGAGGAATCGCATGATGCTGTTCGAGCGGGCCCATTCCCGTAGGGAGGCGCTGCGCGTTGCAGCCATCTCCGCCGCAGTCGCCGCGCTAACGCCACAGCTCGCCTTCGCGAAATCGGAGGACGTCAAGGCCGAGATCGACAAGCTCTACGGCGGCAAGGAAATGACGGCGGGCAAGCTGAAGCTCGACATGCCAGAGATCGCCGAGAACGGCCTCGTGGTGCCCATCAACATCGAGGTCGAAAGCCCCATGACGGAGGCGGACTACGTCAAGTCCGTCAGCGTTTTCGCCGAGGGCAATCCCTTTCCCCGGGTCCTGACCTACCACTTCACGCCGGCCTGCGGCCGCGCGGCTGCATCCCTGCGGATGCGCCTCGCCCAGACGCAGAACGTCATCGCCGTCGCCGAGACGTCAACCGGCCAACTCTACACGGCGAAGTCCGAAGTGAAGGTCACGATCGGCGGCTGCGGCGGCTGACGCCGCGCCCCGATTTAACAAGAACCCGAGACAAAGGAGCGATCAGATGGCCAAGACTTCAGCCCGTGTCCGTGTGCCGCCGAAGGCGAAGAAGGACGAGATCATCGAGGTAAAGACGCTGGTTTCCCACGAGATGGAAAGCGGCGTTCGCAAGGATTCCGCGGGCAAGATCGTGCCGCGCGACATCATCAACAAGTTCACCGCGGCCTTCAACGGCAAGGTGGTGTTCGAGGCGGAGTGGTTCCCGTCCGTCTCGGCAAATCCTTACCAGGCGTTTTTCTTTAAGGCCCAGGAGTCGGGCGAGTTCGCTTTCACCTGGAAAGACGACAACGGCGAAGAGACGACGGCGAAGGCCAAGCTCGAAGTCGCCTGAGCATCAGAACTCGCATTGCGACGCCTGACGCCGCGCCCGGCTGCCGCCGAGCGCGAGCGGTAAGTCGCGCCTCGAAATGGAGAGAGCCTCTCTCATGATATCTCGCCGAGAATTCGTCATCGCCGCCTCCGCCGCCGCATCGCTAACGGCCGCGTCTGGACGTAGCCTGGCCCAGGTCGCATCGAGCGGAAAGCTCACGCAGGACGACCTTCTCCGCTTCGATGCGGCAGGCAAGGTGACGCTGCTCCACATCACCGACACGCATGCGCAGCTTAACCCAATCTATTTTCGCGAACCTTCGGTCAATCTCGGCGTCGGCGAGACAAAAGGCCTCCCGCCTCACGTCACCGGGACGTCGTTCCTTGACCAGTTCAAGATCAAGCCGGACAGCCCCGAAGCCTATGCGCTGACGAGCGAGGACTTCGTATCGTTGGCGAAGGCCTATGGACGCATGGGCGGCTTCGACCGCATCGCGACCCTCGTGAAGGCAATTCGCGCCGAGCGCGGCGAGGACAATGTGCTTCTCCTGGCCGGCGGCGACGAGATGCAGGGGAGCTGGACGTCGCTGAAGACCCAAGGCGAGGACGTGCTACAGGCGCTCAAAGCTCTGAAGCTCGACGCGATGGTGGGCCACTGGGAGTTCACCTATGGCGCAGATCGCGTGAAGGAGATCGCCGAAGCCGGTCCCTTCGCCTTTCTGGCCCAGAACATCCGCAGCCTCGAATGGCAGGAAGAGGTGTTTCCCGCAGCCAAAGTGTTCGAGCGTGGCGGCGCCCAGATCGCAGTGATCGGTCAGGCCTATCCGCGAACGCCGATCGCCAACCCGCGCTGGATGATCCCGGACTGGGAATTCGGCCTGCGTGAGGACGACCTACGGAAGCAGATCGAGACCGTGCGGTCCGGAGGGGCCGACGTCGTCGTCCTGCTTTCCCACAACGGCTTCGACGTCGACCGCAAAATGGCCGGCCGGGTGAAGGGGATCGACGTGATCCTCACTGCGCACACCCACGACGCCATCCCGACCGCGGTCGAGGTCGACAAGACCCTTCTGATCGCCTCTGGGTCGCATGGCAAGTTCCTGTCGAGGCTCGACCTCGATGTGAAGGACGGCAAGGTTGCGGGCTATCGCTTCGGTCTGATCCCGGTGTTCTCGGACGCGATCACGCCGGACGCCGAAATGTCGAAGCTCATCGCCGACTCTCGCGCTCCATATTCTGCGGAACTCGCGCGAGAGATCGGGCGGACCGAGAGCGTCCTTTATCGCCGGGGCAATTTCAACGGCACGCTCGACGACGTCATCTGCCAGGCGATGATCGAGCAGCGTGATGTCGAGATCGCTCTTTCTCCGGCGTTCCGATGGGGCACCAGCTTGCTGCCGGGAGATCCGATCACCTTCGAGGCGATCTCGAACGCGACCGCGGTGACCTATCCGAGTTGCTACCGCAACACGATGACGGGCAAGCAGTTCAAGGACGTGCTCGAGGACGTCGCCGACAACATCTTCAATCCTGACCCGTACTTCCAGGGCGGCGGCGACATGGTGCGCCTTGGGGGCGTCGGCTACGCGATCAACGTCGCGCAGCCGATTGGCAAGCGCATCTCGAACCTGACCCTGCTCAAGTCGGGCGCGCCGATCGAGGCCGACAAGTCCTACACGGTCGCGGGCTGGGCGAGCGTCAACCAGAACGTCGAAGGCCCGCCGATTTGGGAAGTGGTCGAGCGCTACGTCGCCGACCGCAAGACCATCAAGGTCGAACCCAACGACGCCATCAAGGTCACGGGCGCATGACGCGACCATCGATCCAAGGAGACAGCGCGATGAGCGAACCCGCAACGCTCAGCCGACGACGCTTGCTCAATCTCGGCCTCGCAGGCGCCGGAGCCGCCGCCGTCGCGCCCACGCTCGCCGCGGCGCAAACGCCCGACCCGCTGATCGTCGAGCGACAGGAGTGGACTCAGTATCTCGGCGAGGGCGTCAATGCGAAGCCGTACGGCGTCCCGTCGAAGTTCGAGAAGGAGGTGGTGCGCCGTGAGGTCGAGTGGCTGACCGCCAGCCGTCAGAGTTCGGTGTCGTTCACTCCGCTTCACGCTCTGGACGGCGTCATTACGCCGAACGGGCTCTGCTTCGTCCGTCATCACGGCGGCGAGGCCGAGATCGATCCGGCGAAGCACCGCTTCATGATCAACGGCATGGTGGACAAGCCGCTCGTCTTCACAATGGAGGACATCAAGCGGATGCCGGGACGCGTGAACCGCGTCTACTTCCTCGAATGCGCCGCCAACAGCGGCATGGAGTGGCGTGGCGCCCAGCTCAATGGGTGCCAGTTCACCCACGGCATGATCCACAACGTGGTCTACACGGGCGTTCCGTTGAAGGCGTTCCTGAACGAGGCCGGCGTCAGCCCGAAGGGCAAGTGGGTGCTGGCGGAAGGCGCCGACGCCTCTGTGATGACGCGGTCGATCCCGCTCGAAAAGGCGATGGACGACTGCCTTGTCGCCTGGGCCATGAACGGCGAGGCGTTGCGGCCCGAGCAGGGTTACCCGCTTCGCCTCGTCGTCCCGGGCTGGGAAGGCAACATGTGGATCAAGTGGCTGCGCCGCGTCGAGATCGGCGATCAGCCATGGGCGCAGCGCGAGGAAACGTCGAAGTACACTGACCTGCTCGCGGACGGCCGCTCGCGCCAGCATACCTTCCTGATGGACGCCAAGTCCGTCGTCACCAATCCGAGTCCCCAAGCCCCCCTGAAGTCCAAGGGCCCGAACGTGATCTCGGGGGTCGCCTGGTCGGGGCGCGGGGCCATCACTCGCGTCGACGTATCGATCGACGGCGGCAAGAACTGGCGATCGGCGCGCATCGAGGGACCAACCTTCCCGCGGGCCATGGCGCGCTTCTACGCGGACTTCGACTGGAATGGGCAGGAGTTGCTGCTGCAGTCGCGGGCCATGGACGACAGCGGCTACGTCCAGCCGACAAAGGACGAGCTCCGCAAAGTCCGCGGCACCAATTCGATCTACCACAACAACGGCATCCAGACCTGGCTGGTGCGTCCGGACGGGAGCGCAGAAAATGTCGAAGTCAGCTAAGGCGGCAGCGCTCTTCGCTGTAGCTCTCGCCATACCGTTCGCCGCGGCGGCAGCCGAAAAGACAGGTCTTGGGCGTCCGGCCCTGCCTGAAGAGGTCAAGGCCTGGGATATCGACGTCCGACCCGATGGCCTCGGCCTTCCCGATGGCAAGGGATCTGTCTCCGAGGGCGAAGCGCTCTTCCAGACCAAATGCTCAGCCTGCCACGGCGAGTTCGGCGAGGGCGCCGGGCGCTGGCCAGTTCTGGCAGGCGGAAAGGACAGCCTGAAGTCAGACAGGCCGGAGAAGACGGTCGGCTCGTTCTGGCCGAACACCTCGACGGTCTTCGACTACGTGCATCGCGCCATGCCCTTCGGCGACGCCCTTTCGCTCAAGCCGGACGAGGTCTACGCGCTGACCGCCTACATCATGAATCTCAACGATCTCGTGCCGAGTGACTTCGTGCTGTCGAAGGACAACTTCCCGAAGGCGCTTCCAAACGAAAAGGGCTTTTACGACGACGACCGAGAGACGACCGAAAAGTCGTTTTGGAAGAAGGACCCTTGCATGACGAACTGCAAGGAGAAGGTCGAGATTACGGGTCATGCGGCTATCCTCGATGTCACGCCCGACGACCAGAAAGACAACAAGGATGAGAAGCCGAGCGCGGGCGTCGAGTGATGTCTCAAGCCGCCCAAAGCTGAAAGCTTCAGCAGCGGTCGCGGCCTTTATGATCGCGGCACCGGCGTCGAGCTTGGTCGATAATGTCTCATCGCGCGGCGAGAGCGCCGAGGCGCGCAAGAAGACGGAGGAAGAAAACGTCGTCTGGCACCAAGCGATCACGACCGACATGCTCGCGTAGTCGTTTGTCGTCTGCCGGCCTCTCGATGCGCGTTCATCTTGCGAAGCTCGCAGGTGGAACGCTGTGCCTCGCGCTGCTTTGGATCCGGCCGGCGTCCGCTGCCGAGCTTGCGTCAGAACCGTCGCTTGGCGAAGTCGTCGCGAGCCGCTGTGCGGCATGTCATGCGGCCGGCTCCAGCGACGCTCGGATTCTCGATGGTCGCCCGAAGGCCGACCTGGCCGCGGCGTTGCGCGGCTTTCGCGAACGACCGGAGCCACGCAGCGTCATGGGCTCCCGGACGCGGCTGATGACGGACGCGGAGATAGACGCCGTAGCGGCCTATTTCGCGGGGCGCACGGCTGTCGAGCGGGGTCGGGAATAGCATGACACTTTCCCGCATCATCGACAGGCGACGCTTCTGCCTTGCGGCGGGGGGAACCGCTGCGCTCGTCACCGGGGTGCCGCTCGCGCTCGGCTCTCGGAGGCCACGGCTGGTCGTGGTCGGCGGCGGCGTGGGCGGCGCGACAGCCGCACGTTACGCGGCGATCTGGGGACGTGGCGCGCTCGATGTCATCCTCATCGAGCCATCCGAATCTTACGCGACCTGTTTCTTCTCCAATCTTTATCTGGGCGGACTGCGATCGTTCGACTCGCTGGTTCACGAATACGACGCGCTTGCCCGTCGACCGGGCCTCGAGCTGGTGCGCCGCTTCGCACAGAAGATCGACCGCGAAAGGCGCCAGGTCGAACTCGTCGACGGAACGGAACTGGCCTACGACAGGCTGGTGCTGTCTCCGGGCATCGAGCTCGACTACGGGTCAGTGCCTGGTTACTCACAGGCCGCTGCCGAGATCATGCCGCACGCCTGGAAAGCCGGTCCCCAGACCAAGCTGCTCAAGGCCAAGCTCGACGCCGTTCCTGACGGCGGACTGGTCGTCATGATCGCGCCGCCCAATCCCTATCGCTGCCCTCCAGGCCCCTACGAGCGTGTCTCCATGATGGCTCACGCGCTGCGCGCCGCGGGGAAGGCGAAGGCGCGCATCATCGTGCTCGACCCGAAAGACAAGTTCTCCAAGATGGCGCTGTTCCAAGAGGGCTGGGATCGGCGCTACCCGGGCGTGGTCGAATGGCAGGACCCGACGATCCACGGGGGAATCAAGGGCGTCGACGCCGTGGCGATGACGGTCGCGACCGACTTCGAGCAGCGCCGAGCGGATCTCGTGAACGTCATTCCCGCCCAGCGCGCGGGTCGGATCGCCCAGGACTCCGGGCTGACGGACGCGACTGGCTACTGCCCGATCGATCCTTCCAGCATGCGCTCGACCGTCGACCCTTCCGTCTTCGTTATCGGGGACGCCTGCATCGGCGGCGACATGCCGAAATCGGGCTTTGCGGCGAACAGCCAAGCCAAGGTCGCGGCGTTGGCCGTACTAACGGACCTCGCCGGCGCCGCAGCGCTTCCGGCGCATTACGAGAGCACCTGCTGGAGCCTCATCACGCCCACGGACTGCGTGAAGGTCGACGGGCTCTACGGAGTGCGCGACGGCAGGATCAAGGAGCTCGCCGGCTTCGTTTCAGACACCGGCGAGCCTGACGCCCTCAGGCGGCGGAACGTCGCCGAAGCGGAAGCCTGGTACGACGCGATGATCGCGGACGTCTTCGGGTGATGGTCGAAACTTTGGGAGGACCAAGATGGTCGGCGATATGAGCAGGAGGGCCGTCATGGCCGGCGTGGCGCTCGGGGGCGCGACGGTCGCCGGGAAAGCGATCGCGGCGCCAGTGCATTTGGCACTCGACGACATCAAAAAGGAGGGCGAAGTCGCTGCGCTTTACCATTGCGACTTCGGTGACGCCGCGCGGTTCGAGCAGACGCTGAACAACATCTCGAACCACTATTCGGCCTACAACGGCGATCCTTTCGCACTGCAGCTTGTGATCATCGCCCACGGCGGCGGGATCAAGTTCTTCCTCGACAATCTGGAGAACACGCAGTGGAAGGATGAGAAGCTGCCAGCGGAGCTGTTCGAGCGCGCAGCCTCGCTTTCTAAGAACGGTCTGAAGGTCCATCTCTGCGAGATCACCTTCAAGCGCAACAAGCTCGACCCTTCCCGGGCGAAGGAGGCCGATTTTATATCCTTCGTGCCGTCGGGCGTGGCGACCGTTGCTGCGCTTCAGTCGAAGGGCTTCGCCTATCTCAAGGTTGGATGACGGCGTGCGACCAAGCGCGCATGGTGCGCCAAGTTGCTGGCTCGCCAGTTCAATGTGGACTTAAGGCCTGCTTAAGGTGGGTGCGCAGTAAAACTTGGAACGCTGAATCTATCGGGAGCTTCTCATGCTTGTTCCCAGGTTTTGGACCATCGTCGCCGTGGGGGCGGCCCTATCGCTTCCCGAGCCGGCCGCCGCCGCCGACCTAGGATCGGCGATCGTCGACCAAGGCAACGGCAAGGGGGCCATGCCCTGCAAGGCGTGTCACGGACCCGCCGGCGGAGGAAACCCGGCGGCTGGCTTCCCTCGACTCGCTGGTCTTTCCCGGGACTACGTCGTCCGTCAGCTCGACGCCTACGCCGATGGCAGCCGAACTCAGCCAACGATGACGGCCATCGCGAAGGCTCTGTCACTCGAAGAACGGATGGCCGTCGCCACGTACTTCGAGGCTGCGCGAGCGCCCGCGGCAGTCGATGCCAAGCCCGGTGACGAAGCGGCGATCGCGCGCGGCGCCGACCTTGCGAGAGATGGAGATTGGTCGGAAGGGCTGCCAGCGTGCGGGCAGTGTCATGGACCTGATGGTCGAGGCGTCGCGCCGGATTTTCCTCCTCTCGCGGGTCAGTCCGAGAAATACCTCAAGGGACAGCTCGACGCCTGGAGGCAGGGCAAACGCAGCAGCGATCCGCTGCATCTCATGACCGCGATCGCAAGCAAGCTTGACGACGCGGATGTCGCGGCCGCCGCGGCCTATTACGCGAGCCTGCCGCCCAGCGCAGAAGGCGATCAGCGGTGAGAGCGTCGAGAACAGCGCATTCCGTCATGCTTGCGGCAGCAGCCTCGTTCGGCGTTGCTGGCATAGTCGCCGTGACCGCGGCCTGGGCCGATCAATCGGGCAAGCAAGCGGCGTTCATCCCGCCGACTGAAACCGAGATGCCGAAGGACGGCTTCGGCGACATGGTCGCTCTCGGGCGAGACATCTTCACCGACACCTCCAAACACGCCGGCGCTTTCGTGGGCAACGACCTCAAGTGCTCGAACTGCCATCTCGACAAGGGGCGGCTGGCCAACTCGGCCCCGCTATGGGCGGCCTACGTCGCCTATCCCGCCTTTCGGAAAAAGAACAACCACGTCAATACGTTCGAGGAGCGGCTGCAGGGCTGCTTTCAGTACAGCATGAACGGCAAGGCACCGCCGCTTGGCGACAAGACGCTCGTCGCCCTCGAGGCGTACGCCTACTGGCTGGCAAAAGGCGCCCCGACAGGCGCCGACATGGACGGACAAGGGTATCCAGACCTCAAGAAGCCGGAAGCGTTCGACGTCGCCAAGGGCGGCGAAATCTACTCCCAGAAATGTGCGCTCTGCCACGGCGCCGATGGAGCCGGCCGGAAGGCGGCAGACGGATCGGTCGCCTTTCCGCCGCTCTGGGGACCGCGCTCTTACAACTGGGGCGCGGGCATGAGTTCGATCAAGAACGCGGCCGGCTTCATCAAGGCGAACATGCCTCTCGGGCTCGGCGGCACGCTAAGCGACGAAGAGGCATGGAACGTCGCGGCCTATGTGAACACCCACGAGCGACCCCAGGACCCACGATTCAACGGTTCGGTGGCCGAGACGCGAAAGGCGCATCATGAAGGACCGTTCGAGTTCTACGGCACGGTGATCGACGGCAAGACGCTTGGGGAGAATTCGCCGGCCTTCGGGACCGTCCCGAAACAATAGTAGCGGCGCGATCAGGCCGTGCTCAGAGCGGAGACTCCCCGCACGATCATGTAGCCAGCGACGCAGAAGATCATGACGGCGAACGCAACGTTGAGCGCGCCCTTCGCCTTCGCCAGATGGCAGGCGATCTTCGTCCCGATGAGGCCGCCCAGCACCCCGCCGACGACGAACACGAACGCTAGAGGCCAGTCGACGAAACCTGAAGCCGCGTAGTTCAGCGCCGTCGTCAGACCGAACGCGCCGACGGCCACGAGCGACGATCCGATCGCCATGAGCGTCGGCATGCCCGTTGATGCCACAAGGCCCGGGACGATGAGGAAGCCGCCTCCGATCCCGAAAAATCCGGAAAACACGCCCGTGGCGGCTCCGACGCCGAGGATTTTCGGAGCCTTCTCGATCGTGCATTCAGAGTTGGAGTCGCCGACATGGCCGCGGCTCCGAAGCATCATGACGCCGATGCCGACCATGAGCACGGCGAACAGCAACAGCAGCTTTTGGCCGTCGATGGCCTTTCCGACGGTTGATCCGAGTAGCGCGCCGGCGACGCCCGCCACGCTGAACATCGCCGCGCAACGCCATTTCACGTTGCCGCAGCGCGCATGGGCGAACAGGCTCGAGCCTGCATTGGCCGCGACCGCGAGAGCGCTTGTCCCGATGGCCATGTGCGCGCTTGGAACGCCGACCAGGTAGACCATCAGCGGCACGGCGAGGATCGATCCGCCGCCGCCGAAGAGGCCAAGCGCAAGCCCGACCAAACCGCCCGAGGCGCCTCCGAGTGCGTACTGGATCGGCTCGAGCGTCATGACAAGCCGCCTACTCGGCCGCCTCGAGCGCTTTGTGCTCGGGTTTGCACATCGGCTCGCGACCCTTCAGCATTGCGTCCCAGTAGACCTTCGGAAGGACCTTCTCCTTGAGCATCCAAGCGGCCTTGGACGGCTTGAGATCGTCGATCAACCATTTCGGGAAGCTCGGCATGCGCTTCCCGCCATAGCCGAACTCGGCGAGGATCACCTTGCCGCGCTCGACGGTCAGCGGGCATGAGCCATAGCCATTGTAGACGGCGGTCTCGGACATGCTGATCGCGCCCATATCCCGCAGCAGGTTCTCGGCAACGACCGGAGCTTGCTTACGAGCCGCGGCCGCGGTCTTGGCGTTTGAAGCGCCCATCGCGTCACCGAGGCTGTAGACGTCGGGATAGCGCGTGTGCCGCAGCGTGGCCGAATCGACGTCGACCCATCCCGCTTCGTTGGCGAGCGGCGACGAACGGATGAAGTCCGGAGCGCTCTGCGGCGGCGTCACGTGGATCATGTCAAATGATCGCTCGAAGATCTGGGGCTCGCCGTCCTTCGGCGTCGCCTTGAACCATGCGCGCTTGGCCGGGCCGTCGATCCTGACGAGGTTGTGCCCGAAGCTGAGGTCGATGCCGTAGGCCTTCACGTACTCCATCAACGGGGGCACGTAATCCGCGACGCCGAAGAGCACGGGGCCGGCGTTCAGGAACTCGACCTTGGTGTTTCCGAGCGTGCCGACGTTCCGCCACTGGTCGCACGACAGGTACATCGCCTTCTGGGGCGCGCCCGCGCATTTGATCGGCATCGGGGGCTGCGTGAAGAGCGCGGTCCCGCCGCGCAAGCCCTTCACGAGTTCCCAGGTGTAGGGAGCGAGATCATAGCGGTAGTTGGATGTCACGCCGTTCTTGCCGAGCGCCTCCTCAAGCCCCTCGACGCCGGCCCAATTCAGCTTGAGGCCGGGCGCAACGACCAGCTTGCCGTAGCCGATCGACCTGCCGCTCTCGAGCGTCACGGTCTTCGCATCGGGCTCGAAGGTCGCGACCTTCTCTTTGATCCACTTCAGGCCGTTCGGAATGAGCGAGGCCATGTCCCGCTTGGTTTCTGCCGCGGAGAACACGCCTCGGCCGACCAGCGTCCATCCAGGCTGGTAATAGTGGGCGTCGGCTGGATCGATAATCGCGATATCGAGGCCCGACTTTCGGGCCAGCATGCTGGCCGCCGCCGCGATGCCCCCGGCGCCCGCTCCGACGATGACGATGTCATGCCTGCCGCCCGAGCCGCCGGTCGCGGTCGCGCCGTTGGTCGATGAGGCGGCGAGAACGGACGAGACGTCGTAGCCCGCGTCCTTCGCAAGGCGACGAATATCGTCCGCTGGGCGCCGTCCCGCTTCGGACAGCGCCCAGAGCATCGCGGTTCGCGTGCCAGACTTGCAGTAACCGAGCGTGGGCTTCGGCAGCGCTTCGAGGTCCCGGCGGAACGTCTCCGCTTCCGCAGGGCCGAGCCCCGCGACCGTAACGGGCACGTAGGCGACCGACAGGCCGGCGGCGGCCGCCGCAGTCTTGATCTCGTCGTGGCTGGGTTGGTCGGGGCCTTCGCCGTCCGGACGGTTGATCATGATCGAGCGAAAGCCGGCTGAACGAGCCTCGGCGACGTCCGCAACGGAAAGCTGGGGGCTGACCGAAAGATCGTCCGTGATCTTCTTGGCTTGCATCATCTCTCTCCCTTTCAGTTCGCCAGCTTCCGCCGGTCTCCTCAACGCGTCCTTCAGGCAGCAACTGAAGTCAGTAAGCCAGGCATTGGATCTCTCAGTGGTGCGCCATGCGCCCCCTCGAAAACGGCCTGAATGAGTTGCGGTCGTGCATCGCCATCCCGGCCAGCATCGCGGCCAGAAAGACGAGCGTTTTCGGAACGCCGAGCGAGATCGACGCGACGGCGGGCCCAGGGCACAACCCAGCCATCCCCCAGCCAACGCCGAACATCGCTGCTCCCGCTATGAGCTTGCCGTCGATCGGTCGTGTGGCAGGAAGGTGAAAATCGTCATCGAAGGCTGGTCGGTTCATCCGGCGTGCGATCTGAACTCCGACCGAAGCGACGGCTACCGCACCGCCAAGCACGAAGGCGAGGCTCGGATCCCAGTCTCCGAAGATGTCGAGGAAGCCACGCACGCGCTGCGGGTCCAGCATGCCCGACAGCGCAAGACCTAACCCGAACGTCACGCCGCTGAGACCCGCCGCAATCATCCGAGCGCCGGTCACGAGGCGCCCGCCAGCCGCATGACCGCGACCGTCGCGATCGCGCAGCCGAGAAAGGCCGCGACGGCCACGAGCGACCGCGGCGAGAGCCGCGCGAGCCCGACGACGCCGTGCCCGCTGGTGCAGCCCGACCCGAGCCTCGTCCCGTAGCCGACCAGCAGGCCGGCGACGATAAGCGTCGGCACGCCCGCGTCGACGCGGATTTCGGGAAAGCGGCCGAACGTCGCCAGATAGAGCAGCGGTCCGGCGGCGAGTCCGAGAATGAACGCGGCGTTCTCGAGACGCGGCGAGCCTGCGCGCCACAGGCCGCTCAGGATGCCGCTCACCCCGGCCACCCTGCCGTTGAGCAGTAGCAGGAGAGCTGCCGCCAACCCTATCAGCGCGCCGCCGAGGAGGGACGGAACATAAGCCGTCACGGATGGCTCTCCTGATCCACAGCCGGCATCACCCGCGCAAATTGCGCGGCCCCGATCGATCGGTCCGGTCTCGACGGAGCGCCAACCGACAGGCCGCCGGGCGCTACGCTCGTCGCGGTTCCGAACAGCAAATTCAGGACGCCGGTGACCTCGGCGGCCCGCCTCGGGTGCAGACAGTAGAAGACCTGCTTGGCCTCCCTCCGAGCCTCGACGAGCCCGGCGTCCCGGAGGCCGGCCAGTTGCTGCGAGAGCGTCGGCTGCCGGATGCCGAGCTCGGTCTCGAGATCGCCGACAGAGGCCCCATCCCGGGCGAGGCGGGCAAGGATCAGTAGACGGTTGGGATTGGCGAGCGCCTTGAGGAACTCGGCCGATTGGTCGGCGCGGTTGCGGCTCGGGGTCACCATGCCGATCCCTCCAGCGCGTCAAGCGGGAATTTGAGGTAGCGACGACCGTCGCTTTCGGGCTCAGGCAGCCGGCCGCCGCGGATGTTCACCTGCAGGGCGTGGAGGATGAGCTTCGGCATCGGAAGTCCGCGGTCACGCTCCTCGCGGATCCTGACGAACTCGGCCTGCGTCTTGCCGGCGACATGCGAGTTCTTCGTCTTCTGCTCGCCGACCGTGCTCTCCCAGAGCGGCTCACGGCCGTTCGGCTGATAGTCGTGTCCGGTGAAGACGCGGGTCTCGTCGGGAAGCGACAGGATTCCCTGTAGCGAATTCCACATGCGCGCCGCGCTCCCGCCCGGGAAGTCGCATCGGGCGGTGCCGCTGTCCGGCATGAAGAAAGTGTCGTGCACGAAGGCCGCGTCGCCGATCAGATAGGTGATCGACGCAAGCGTATGACCCGGCGAGAACAGGACCTCGGATTCGAGCTCGCCAACCTTGAACCGCTCGCCTTCCGCGAACAGCTTGTCCCACTGGGATCCGTCAGCCCGCAGCTCCGGCCAATTGTAGATCTTCTTCCAGAGATTCTGCACGTCGACGACGCGTTCTCCGATCGCCGTCGGCGCGCCGGTCTCGGCCTTGAGATACTGCGCCGAAGAGAAGTGGTCCGCATGCGGATGGGTGTCGAGAATCCACTCGACCCGATACCCGCGGTCGCGGATGTGCTCGAGAATAGCGTCGGCGCTTCGCGTCGCCGTCGCGCCCGACTTCTCGTCGAAGTCGAGCACAGGATCGACGATCGCGCACGCGCCGGTCTCGGGACATGCAGCGACGTACTGGATGCTGCTGGACCGGGGCTCGAAGAAGCCTTTGACCAGCGGCTTCAGGTCCGCTTCCGTGACCAAGGTCATCAGATGCTCCTAAGGCGGTAGTACCAGTCCGGGGCCGTCTCGCTCGGCGAGAACGTCGCGATCGCGGCGGCGTCGATCGGGCTCGCGTCGATAACCGGGTCGCCCGGCCTCCAGCCTTCGGGCGTAGAGACGACATCTGCGTCAGCGGTCTGGAGCGCCTCGACGAGCCTCAGGATCTCCTCGACGGACCGCCCGGTGCTCATCGGGTACCAGGACATCGCGCGCACGACGCCAGTCGGGTCGATCACGAAGGTGCCCCGAACTGTCGAGCTGTCGGGCGCGTCGTCCTGCAGCATTCCGTAAGCCGCAGCGATCGCCATGGAAGGGTCCTCGGCGATCGGAAAAGGCACCTCGACGCCGAACCGCTCCGCGATCGAACGCTTCCAGGCGAGATGCGAGAACAGGCTGTCGACCGACAAGCCGAGGAGCTCGCAATCGAGCGCTTGAAATCGGTCGAACGCCTTGGAGAACGACACGAACTCGCTCGTGCAGACGGGAGTGAAGTCGGCGGGATGCGAAAAGAACACGAGCCAGCGGCCGCGATAGTCGGCAAGCGCACGCTCACCCATCGTGGTTCGCGCCTCGAACAGCGGAGCGACCGATCCAATCACCGGCGGGCGCTTCGCGACGCGATCTCTTCCTACAGCCGTCATGTCCGTCACCGCGGTCCTCCCACCTTGCGTCGAAGGATCATTTTATAATTCGGTAGTTCTGTAATTCAAGTTTTTGAAATTGACGTTTGTGGGAGGTATTCGGCGGTCGAGGCCTCCGGCTCGCCAGGCGACTTCAGAGAACGACCACCTTCGAGCCTCGCGGGACGCGGCCGTAGAGATCGATGACGTCCTGGTTCAGCATCCGAATGCAGCCGGATGAGACCGCCTTGCCGATACTCTGCGGCTCGGTGGTGCCGTGGATGCGGTAAAGCGTGTCTTTGCCGTCCTTGAACAGGTACATGGCCCGTGCGCCGAGAGGGTTCTTCTCGCCGCCATCCATACCCCCCTTCCAGGCGCCGTATCGGTCGGGATCCCTTCCGATCATGTCGTCGGTCGGCGTCCAGCGTGGCCACTCACGCTTCATCTGGATCGAGGCCGACCCGGCGAACTCGAGGCCCGCCTTGCCCACCCCCACGCCGTAGCGCAGCGCTTTCCCGTTCTCCTGCACGAGGTAAAGGAAGCGAGCGTGGGGATCGACCACTATGGTCCCCGGCGGCTGGTCGGTCGGGAAGTCGACCTCCTGCCTCAGGATCTTGGGATCAATCTTTTTGAGGTTCACGGGTTGGACCGCGAATGGTTCGTCGGGCTTCGCGCCGTATCGGACGGCGTCGCTCGGGTCGACAGCGGGTATCGCCGCGGTCGTTTCGGTCGGAGGCGGCATGCTCGCGCAGGCGCCGAGGAGCATTGGCAGAGCGATGACGATCGCTCTGCGGGAAAACGCGGACACGGTCATGGATGCAAGGATCTCCGCCGTTCAGGATCGGCCAGCGCGCTTGCGCGCTTCAGCGACCGCTTCCTTGAACTGCGCAAAATCGGGCGCCGCCGCGACGAGCAGCGGCCCGACGAGATAAACTGGCGTGCCCTGGAGCTGCAGGCCTTTGGCCTGGGCGTCATTGCGCTTTAGCAACGCCGAAATCTCTGCGTCGTTCGCTTTGGCGTCAGCCTCGAGGCGAACCATGTCGACGCCTGATGCCTTGATCGCCGCCAGCATCTGATCCTCCGGAATCCTTCGACCCGGGATCGACATCAGCGCCTTGTGAACTTCGTCGTACTTGCCCTGGTACTTCGCCGCGAGGGCGAGCTTGGCACCGTAGACCGAAGCTTCCGTCAGGATCGGCCAGTCCTTGTAGACGACCTTGATCTTGCCATCCGCCCTGACGAGCTTTTCGAGCTCAGGCGCGGATTTTTTGCAGTAGGGGCAATTGTAGTCGAGATAGGCCACGATCGTGATGTCGCCCTTTGGATTCCCGGCCTTTGGAGCCGCAGGATCGTTGACGATCATTTCCCGGCTGGCGTTCGCGTCCTGGGCGAACGCGATCGACGGAAGCGCCGCGGGCAAGGCGAGAACGAGCGCGAAGGCGAGGCGCCTGAAGACAAGCGTGCGGTGCATGGACATCGATCTCCCGAGGTTCGCTGATCGTCGGCCAGCATCGGGCGCCGGCTTAAGCCAGCCTTAAGCACCGGGCGGCATCGACGGCGGGCACGTCGGAAAGGGAAGCTGATCGCGATGAGGGTGCTGGTCGTCGAGGACGATCCCATGTTGCTCGACGGCCTGAAGGTCGGGCTCGGTCTTGCGGGCGCGACTTGCGACGTCGTCTCAACCTGCGGCGATGCGGAGGCCGCGCTTGCGACCAGTGTTTTCGACGCCGTGGTGCTGGATCGAATGCTGCCGGACGGGTCCGGCCTCGACGTCCTGAAGCGTCTGCGAGAGCGCGGCGATCGTACGCCGATCCTGCTTCTCACCGCGCTCGACGAGACATCGGACCGGATTGACGGGCTCGACGCCGGCGCGGACGATTATCTTGGAAAACCGTTCGATCTCGATGAACTCGCGGCGCGTATCCGCGCGATGGTTCGTCGTGGCGCTGGGCGGGCAACCCCAGGCCTTGCGTGGGGCGAGTTCACGCTCGACCCTGCGACGATGACTGCGGCGCAAGGCGGCAAAGCCGTTGCGCTGTCACGGCGGGAGTTCGCGGTCCTGTCGGCGTTGATGGAGCGACGCGGCGCCATCGCTTCGCGCTCCGAGATCGAGGACCGCCTCTACGGATGGCAGGAGGAGATCGAGAGCAACGCCGTCGAGGTTCACGTCCATCACCTGCGGGCAAAGCTTGGGCGCGAGGCGATCGAGACCGTCCGCGGCCTCGGCTACCGCATGGGAGGACGGTCTTGAGGTCGTTGCGGGTTCGCCTGTTCGCGACCCTGATTGTGGCGACCGGCGCTCTCTGGTTCATCGCGGCCGCCTGGATCTATGTCGGCGCGCGCCAGGAGGTCGAGCACGTGCTCGATACGCGCCTCCAGGAAGCGGCCCGCATGGTCGCTTCGCTGGTCGCGAGCGGCGACATGCCGGCGAGGCCCAAAGCTGGGGAGCCGGCGACGTCTATTCCCGGTCTTGGCGGCTACGAACGGCAGCTCTCCTGCCAAATCTGGTCTTTCGATGATCGCCTGGTAGCGCGTTCGAGCGGTGCGCCGGACGAGAAGCTGAGCGATGGAGGCACGGGCTTTTCCGAGCGCGTAGTCAACGGTGAGCCCTGGCGCGTCTATGCGGTCGAGGATGAGGCCAAGGGCATCCGCGTCCTCGTCGGTGACCGGCTCGGTCTTCGCGAAAAGCTTGTCGCCGACCTGATCAAGGGTCTGCTTTGGCCGGCCGCTCTGATCCTGCCGCTACTCGGCTTCCTGATCTGGGCGAGCGTCGGCCAGGGCCTCAGGCCTCTTCGCCTCATCGCGCGCGAATTGGGAGGGCGAGACGCCGAAGACATGAGCCCGGTCGACGCTGGAGCTATGCCTTCCGAGATCAAGCCGCTGACGACGGCCATCAACGGGCTGTTCGATAAGGTCGAGCGAGCCCGACGGCATGAGCGCGAGGTGACGGCGTTCGCCGCGCACGAACTCCGCACGCCGCTCGCCGGCCTCAAGACGCAAGCGCAGATCGCCGCAACAGCCAAGGAACCTGGCGTAAGGGATCGCGCGCTGGGCCAGGTTTTGACGGCCGTCGACCGCGCCAGCCGGCTCGTCACCCAGCTTCTTGCTCTCGCCCGGCTCGACGCCGAAGCCCCCGCCTCGACCCCCGAGACGGCGCCCCTCGGCTCCGTCATCGAGGAAGCGCTGGAACTTGCACGCGCCACGGGTCCGGCGCGCGTCACGCTCGCGCCGGACGTTCAGCGAATGTGCGTTCAAGCGCCTCGTCAGCCGCTGCTGTTGTTGCTGCGAAACCTCTTCGAAAACGCTTTCGAGCATTCGCCGCCGGACGGCGTCGTGACCTGCCGTGTTGCAGGGTGCGCGATCGAAATCCTCGACGAGGGGCCCGGCGCGCCCGAGGCCGAGCTCCCTCGGCTCACGCAGCGCTTCTTTCGAGGTTCGACCAAGATGGCGACCGGCGAAGGCGCAGGGCTCGGTCTCGCGATCGCGTCCGCGGCGGCCGAGCAATGCGGGGCCACACTTTCGTTCGAAAACCGGCAGGACCGAACCGGGCTTATTGCCCGCATCACGTTTGGGCAGAGCTTAGTCGCCCACAACGCGGCGGCGGCCTGACTCAATCAATTCAGATACGCAGAAACGCCGCGGCTGCTCGGACAGCAGGATCACGCGTCCGTGACGGAATGATCGAGGCTGATCCGGCGTCCCTTCTTAGGAAGCGTAATCCTAACGCCGCCACAGACACGGGCGCGTGACGACCCGCCGGCCGTTTATGGTCGGCGGCGTCGCCCCAATCAGGAGACATCGATGAAGATCTCGTCCGCGATCGCCGGCCTCGCCGTATCGCTTTTCGCCTTCAGCGCCTCGGCGGCGGAGATCAAGGCTTACGGTCCGGGAGGCCCAATGCCCGCCATGAAGGAAGCCGCCGCCAAATTCGAACAGGCTACCGGAAACAAGGTCGAGGTCACTGCCGGGCCGACGCCGAAATGGATCGAGGGCGCTCGCGCCGACGCCGATCTGATCTTCAGCGGTTCGGAAACGATGATGACGGACTTCGTCGCCGCGATGAACGGCCAAATCAAGAGCGAGGACGTCGAGCCTCTTTATCTCCGGGCGTCGGCGATACTCGTGAGGCCCGGTAACCCGAAGAAGATCGAATCCTTCGCCGACCTCCTGAAATCCGACATGAAGGTCATGGTCGTCCAGGGCGCAGGCCAGACCGGCATGTGGGAGGATATCGCGGGAAGGAAGGGCGATATCGAGACCGTCAAGCGGTTGAGGAAGAACATCGGTTTATTCGCTCCCAATAGCGCCGCCGCGAAGGAAACTTGGGGCAAGGATGAGTCCTTCGACGCCTGGATCATCTGGACGATTTGGCAAAAGGCCAATCCGAAGTTGGCGGACGTCGTGGAGATCGAACCTGACCTTCGAGTCTATCGCGACACGGGCGTCGTGCCGACCGAACGCGGCAAGGCCAAGCCCGAGGTCGCGTCATTCATCGAATTCCTCAAGGGTGATGAGGGACGAGAGATCTTCAAGAAGTGGGGCTGGATCACCGACCGGCCTTAACTGGTCCGGCGGCCCCGACCGCGGCAACTCACACCTTAAGCGGCGCTTAAGGTGTGAGGCCCAGGCGAAACCCTCAACTCATAAACGAGGGAGAGGACGATGCTCGTGAAACTGATCGCCGCCGCGACTTTGGCGGGGTTGGCGATGTTCGGCGTGGCCAAGGCCGGCGAAACGGCCGAGCCCGGCTACTACACCGACCAGAAGGTCGTCTATCACAACGACGGCGGCCACGATGGGCCCGCCTACTTCAAGCGGATGCTCGGAAGCATCCGCAACCACGTCGAAGCGCTCGGGCGAGACCACGTCCAGATCCGGGTGGTCGATCACGGCGATGGCGTCACGCTGTTCAAGCTGGCGCAGGAGGACAAGGTGCTCGCCGAACGCATCGACGCGCTGAAGTCGGACGGCGTTCGGTTCCTGATCTGCGCGAACACGCTGAACGAACGCGAGATCAACTGGAAGACGCTCTACGGCGTTAGCGAACAGGACATCGTCCCGAGCGGCGTGGCGGAACTCGCCCGCCTCCAGCAGATGGGCTTCGTCTACGTCCACCTCTGACGCTGGCGACGACCCATGTTGCGTCAGGCGTCGTCGGCCTGAGTCAGCCGGCGCTGGAAGTCAGCGGCCTCGATCGGTCCAATCGATCGCAACGCCGCAATCTCGGCGCCTGACTTGTCGAAGAACAGCGTCGTCGGCGGTCCGACGACGCCCAACCCCTTCATTAAGAACGCGGCCTCGGCGTCGTTGCCCGTTACGTCGACTTTCACGACCGAGAACTCGCGGAGCTTCGCCTGGAGCGCCTCGCTGTTCGCCATGGTCTTTTCGTTCTCGGCGCAGGTGGAGCACCAGCCCGCCGTGAAGATGAGGAGGCTTGGCCGGCCCATAATTTTCGAGCTGGCGAGCGCCGCTTCGAGCTGACCCTTGCTCGTGACCGTCGTGTCGGATCCTCGCGGTTGCGTCGTCGATGGCGAAGCTGCGAGGTGGGCCAGAGGGCGCAGCGCGTCTTGAGCGCCGGACGCAGCGCCCAGAACGAGCGCAGCGCCATAGACAACCGCGGCGACACCCGCGGCCTTCGACAGGCGTTCGCCGGCGCCGCTTCTTCTACCGATTGGGTCGAATGCGCCCAGGAACACGCCGAGGCCGATCGCGAACAGAGCCCAGAGCGCGACCGTCACCTGCGGAGAGGCGACCCTGCCCACAAGCATGACTGCGACCGCCAGGAACACGACGCCGAAACCGTGCTTCACGGCTTCGAGCCAGGGACCGGACTTCGGCATGAGTTTCGCGCCGAACAGGCCGACCGCAATAAGCGGTGCGCCCGTGCCTAGTCCCAGTGCGAACAGAGCGGAGGAGCCGCGAACGACGTCTCCGGTTTGCGCGACGTAGACCAGCGCGGCCGCGAGTGGCGGCGTCACGCAGGGGCCGACGATGAGCGCGGACACGAAACCAAGAAGCGCCGAGCCGGAAACTGAGCCTCGCGCCCGCGCGGCCGTTCCCGCGAAGCGCGATGAGAGCGCGGTCGGCGCCTGAAAATGGAAGACATCAAACATGGACAGCGCCAGCGCCACGAAGATGGCGCTTCCCACGATCAATGCGGCAGGCGTCTCCAGTGCTGTCTGAAGGTTCTGTCCGGACCACGCCGCCGCGACGCCGAGCATGCCGTAGGCCGTAGCCATGGCGAGAACGTATGAAACCGAGAGCGCGAGTCCTCGTCCCGGCGAGAGCGCTTCACCGGATCGCGCGAGGATGCCTACGAGGATCGGGATCATCGGGTACACGCAAGGAGTCAGCGCGAGCAGCAGGCCGAGCCCGAAGAAGGCCGCGAGCACGACGGTGAACTCACCTGTGAGATTGGGTGCCAGGGCGGCCGGGAACGAGACATGAGATTCCGCGGATGCGCCGGGAACGGCTTCGTCCGAGACGTGATCCTGCAAATCGATTCCGTTCGGCTCCGGCGTCGGCGACACGACGGTCTTTGCGTCGATTTGGCCTATGCGCTGAAGGTCGATCTGCTTGGTGACCGGCGGGTAGCAGATCCCGCGCTCGGCGCAGCCCTGATAGGTCACCTCGAGCGGCATCGAACGATCGAGCCCGCCCGCATCGACCGTGCCGGAGACATTGGCGTCATAGATTTCCACGGGGCCGAAGGTCGGGTCGTCCTTGGTCTTGCCCGCGGGCGTGGCGACCTGAAGAGACCGGCCGCCGGATTTCGCGGCGATCTTGTCCCGGTAGAGATAGACGCCCGGCGCCAATGTCCATGAGAGCTTTATGGAGCCCTCTTCGCGGGTGGCGGCCAACGAAATCGCCTGCTGAGAGGTTGGAAACGGGTCCGCCGCGCGAGCAACTCCGTAAACCGCGAAGAGGGAGAAAAGAACGAGAACAGCCTTCGCGCCCGCTGGAATCCACATGCGCATCGATAACCTCCGAGTGGAGGTCATGGGTCCGATGCTCAGCTTATCCCAACCTTAAGGCGTCGCCTGCACGGATGACTGAGTCCGCTTTTCGACATGACATGGAGTCCATTGTTGGTGCATCGGGCTATCGGTTGCGCGAGAGCGCAACCGTCGCAAGCAGGTTGGCCACAGCAAGTATGGCCAACACGCAGAGTGTAATGTTGGTCCCGGCCACTGAGATCACAAACGCGGCCGCGAAAGGCGCAGCCGCCTGGACGACAAGGTTCGGAGCCGCGAGCCGTCCCATGACGACCGCGTAGCGCTCGGCGCCGAACAGCGCGAGCGGGACCGTGCCGCGGGCGATCGACCACACGCCGTTCCCGGCGGCGTAAAGCACGACCGCGACCGCGACTGGCCCGGCTTCGAGCGCGAGCAGCACCACGCCGATGGCGACCAGCGCCCCGGCGCAGACGAGCGTCGCGGTCTGGTGGAGACTGTCGCCGACCAGCATCTCGACGACGCGGGCGCCGACCTGCGACGGCCCGATCAGCGCGCCGACCGCGACCGCCGCCGCGAGCGCCATGCCCTGGGCTTGCAGGATCGTCAGCAGGTGCACCGACACCGTCGTCTGGACCGCGCCGTTCGCCATCAGGATCGCGGCCAGCAGCAGGAAGGTCCGGCGCTCGCGGGCGGTCGCCATGCCGGCGCCGGCTCGGTGGGGTGCGGCCGGGGCTTTTCGCGCCTCGCGCGGCAGCAGGAGGAACAGCGCCGGAGCCATGACGAGCATCTGGACGGCGGCGTAGGCGAAGCAGGCGCCGCGCCAACCGACATGCTCGACCGCGAGCGCCGACAGCGGCCAGCAGACCGTGCTGGCGAAGCCGCCGAAGAGGGTCAGGTTGGTGATCGCGCGCCTCGCGGAAGCCCCGAAGATCCTGCCGAGCGTCGAGAACGCCGCGTCGTAGAGACCGGCGCCCATGCCGAAGCCAAGCACCGCCCAGCCGAGAAGGTAGGTCGCGAGCCCGGTAGACAACCCGACCGCGGCGAGGCCCGCTCCCATCAGCAGGGAGCCGGCCGCCATGGTCTGCCGACCGCCGAAGCCGTCGATCATGCGGCCCACGAACGGAGCGGCGAAGCCGGAGCAAAGCAGCCCGATCGATCCGCCGCCGACCACCCAGGCCAGCGGCCATCCGGTGTCGGCGGAGATCGGAGTCGCCAAAACCGCGAGCAGGTAGAAACTCGACCCCCACGAGACGATCTGGGCGATGCCGAGCAGCGGGACCGCGATCCTGCCGCTGGGCTGGGCCGCCGCCGTCTCCACCCCTCAGACGGCCCGCTTGAGGTCGACCCGCGTCTCGAGCGCCGCGACGCTTTCCTTCCGCTCGCTGTAGCGGTCGGTCAGGTGGTCGGAGACGTCGCGGGTCAGAAGCGTGAACTTCACCAGCTCTTCCATCACGTCGACCACCCGGTCGTAATAGGCCGACGGCTTCATCCGGCCGTCCTCGCCGAACTCCTGGTAGGCCTTGGCGACGGACGACTGGTTCGGGATCGTCAGCATCCGCATCCAGCGTCCGAGCACGCGCATCTGGTTCACGGCGTTGAACGACTGGGAGCCGCCTGAGACCTGCATGACCGCGAGCGCGCGGCCTTGCGTCGGCCTCACCGAACCGACGCTGAGCGGGATCCAGTCGATCATGGACTTCATCACCCCCGTCATGGCGCCGTGGCGCTCGGGGCTCGTCCAGACCTGCGCCTCGGACCAGAGCGACAGCTCGCGCAATTCGGCGACCTTCAGATGGTCAGCCGGGCCGTCGTCCGGCAGCGGAAGGCCCGCGGGGTCGTAGACCCGCGTCTCGCAGCCCAGCCGCTTCAGCAGGCGCTCCGCCTCGAGGGTCAGCAGGCGACTGTAGGAGACGGGCCGGAGCGAGCCGAAGAGCAGCAGCACGCGCGGCGGGTGGGTTGAGCGCGGGCAGTGGAGTTTGGAGAGGTCCGTCGGCCGGAAGCTGCCCTCGTCGAGACTCGGGAGGTCGTTCATGACGCTGGTCCCGCCTTCACGACCTCGCCGTCCTCCTTGGTGAAGTCGCCAGGGAGAGGCGTCGGCAGGATCTCGAGCACGACCTCGGAGGGGCGGCAGAGACGCACGCCGCGCGAGGTGAACACGAACGGGCGGTTGATCAGGATCGGGTGGGCCAGCATCGCGTCGAGGATCGCGTCGTCGGTCACTGACGGATCGCCGAGGCCGAGCTCCGCGAACGGCGTTCCCTTCTCCCGTGCGGCATCGCGCGGGCCCAGCCCGGCGTCGGTGATCGCATTCGCAAGATCGTCGCGCGTCGGAGGAGCCTTCAGGTACTCGACGACGGTCGGCTCGATCCCGGCGGCGCGGATCATAGCCAGCGTGTTGCGGGACGTTCCGCAGGCGGGGTTGTGCCAGATGGTGACGGCCTCGGTCATCTTGGCCTCCTCAGGAACGGGGTTCGGGGGCGGCCGCGCGAACGCCGCGGGCCTCGTACCACGGCTTCGAGCGGTTCACGATCCAGACCACCGACAGCATCACGGGGACCTCGATCAGCACGCCGACGACAGTGGCGAGCGCCGCTCCGGACTTGAAGCCGAACAGGCTGATCGCCGCGGCGACCGCGAGCTCGAAGAAGTTCGACGCCCCGATCAACGCGGATGGCCCGGCGACGCAGTGCGCCTCCCCGGTCGCGCGGTTCAGCAGGTAGGCAAGCCCGGAGTTGAAGTAGACCTGGATCAGGATGGGGACCGCGAGCAGCGCGATGACGGCCGGCTGCGCGATGATCTGCTCGCCCTGGAAGGCGAACAGCAGGACCAGCGTCGCGAGCAGGGCAATTAGCGAGAGCGGCTGGATCTTCGCCAGCAAGCGGTCGAGCGCTGCCTGTCCGCCGAAGGCCAGAACCTGTCGCCGCAGGACCTGCGCCGCGATCACCGGCACGACGATGTAGAGGCCGACCGAGAGGACCAGCGTGTTCCACGGCACCGTGATCGACGAAAGCCCGAGCAGGAGCGCGACGATCGGCGCGAAGGCGACGATCATGATCGCGTCGTTGACCGCGACCTGGCTCAAGGTGAACAGCGGGTCGCCCTTCGTCAGGTTCGACCAGACGAAGACCATCGCCGTGCACGGCGCCGCGGCGAGCAGGATCAGCCCGGCGACGTAGCTGTCGATCTGGTCGGCGGGCAGGTACGGCCGGAACAGCCAGCCGATGAACAGCCACCCGAGCAGCGCCATCGAGAACGGCTTCACCGCCCAGTTGATGAACAGCGTCACCGAGATGCCCCGCCAGTGCGAGCCGACCTCGCGGAGCGCAGCAAAGTCGACCTTCACCAGCATGGGAATGATCATCAACCAGATCAGCACGGCGACGGGCAGATTCACGCTCGCGACCTCGATCGCGCCGATCGCCTGAAAGAAGCCGGGCGCCGCGTAGCCGAGCGCGACGCCGACGACGATGCAGAGGAAGACCCAGACGGTCAGGTAGCGTTCGAACAGGGACATGGTCAGGCCCTGGCGGCCGGGCCGCAGCAGCCCTTCTCGAGCTGCTCGAAGACGGGCGCGCAGACCTCCGGATGGCCCTTGCAGCAGTCCTCGAGCAAGTAGTTCACGAGGTCGCGCATGCCCTCGAAGTTCGCGGCGTACAGGATCGAGCGCCCGTCGCGGACGCCGGTGATCAGCCCGGCCCGCACGAGGATCGCGAGGTGGGTCGACAGCGTATTCTGCAGGCAGCCAAGCGCGTCGGCGATACCGCCCGCGGGCTGAGGCGCGGGAGCCGTCGTGACGAGGTGCCGGAAGATGCGGAGCCGCGTCTGCTGTCCGAGGGCGGATAGAGAGTCGAGGGCGCTAGCTTCCCGGTCGGTTGAAGGGTCAGGCATGCCGTGCCTCCAGGGTCAGCGAAGGCAGCTATATCGATATATCAATAAATGTCGATATGACATTTCAGAATCGAATGTCGGCTTTCGGAACCGGAGCGCAGGACCGCTGTTGGCGCCAATCCGACCTAGCGACCGTTCCAGATCGCGGGTCAGCTCTGGCCGACCCAATCAGCGATGTATCTCTCGCTGTCGAATGTAACTGGCTAACGCTTTCGACGCAGAAATCCTCATTTATGAAGCGTTAACTTCAATTCATCGATCAAATTTACTTGCAGCCACATTCGCCGGCATAGTGACACAATAAGCCACTGTTATTCCGCGTGGCCGACAAAGCTCTGCGCTTCGCTGCCGCCGGCATTACAAGTGCGCCAACCTGAAACAAAGGGTTGGCTGTAGGAGCGTTAAAAATTAAAGCCACCATCATGGCGTGGCCGAAACGAAAGCCGTCCGACTTCAAGTCGGGCGGCTTTTTTGCGCGTCGAGACTACAGTCTCGCTTGATGTCGCGCGCCCCACCAGCTTCAGGCTTCGCCTGCTAATTTCCGCCGCTTTGGACACGTTCTCATATTCGATATCTGACCGTCCAGCCGACCCACGGCCGATCCCAAACTGAAAATCCGCTACTTCTGATACCGGTTACAACATCAGCAGGTTGTGGCCGCCGGCGGCCGCGATCTCCAGCGCCCGTTTGGCGCTTTCCTGGCCGCGCACGTCCCGGAGGTCCGCGGCCACGGCGCCGGTGTCCGGCAGGCTGGCGGAGGGCCGCGCCAGAATCTGGGTTCCCTTGAGATGGTTCGCGATCTGGATCAGCGAGCGGGGCGCGACGATGGGCAGGTCGGCGCTGGCCCAGGCGGCCTCCGGGCCGCAAGCCTCGGGGCAGATCAGCATGTGCCCGCGGGCGTGGGCGGCCACCGCCGCCGGCAGCGCGCCGGACACGGGCGCGAGCGTGCCGTCGAGCGCCAGTTCGCCGAGCACGGTGCAGTCGGACAGCGCATCCGGCGGAAGGGCGCCCAGCGCCGCCATCAGCCCGAGCGCGATCGGCAGGTCGAAATGCGACCCCTCCTTGGGCAGGTCCGCCGGGGCGAGGTTCACGGTGATGCGCCGGGGCGGCAGCGCAAGGCCCGAGGCCACCAGCGCGGCCCGCACCCGCTCCCGCGCCTCCGTCACCGCCTTGTCCGGCAGGCCGACCACATGGAACGCCGGCAGGCCGGGCGCCACCTGCACCTGGACGTCCACGGCCCGCGCCTCGACGCCCTCGAAGGCGACGGTGGAGACCCATGTGACCATGCCCTGCCGCGCCCCCGCCCGCCGTCGCTCTGCCTCAGGCGGATCGTAGACGAGCGAATGGCGGCGTCAAGAACAATAAGAGAACACGCTGCCGGTCACGGCGCCCGGATGACGTCCGTGCAGGCGGCCGGCAGGTCGGCCAGCGTCATGGGCGGGCGCGGCTTCGGCGGAATCTTCGGCGGCCGGGGGAACAGGCGGCCGGGGGTGAACCACCAGTCCAGATCCTTGCCGCAGCCCTCGCCTTCCTTGGGCTCCACCTGCGGCTTGCAGGAGGCCTCGCCCGCCGGGCAGCCGATGCGCACATGGAAATGATAGTCGTGGCCCCAGACGGGACGCACCTTCTGCAGCCAGCTTCGGTCGCCCCTGGCCTGCTCGCACAGCGCCTTCTTGATGGCGGGGTTCACCAGCACCCGCTCCACCGCGCCGTCGGTGGCCGCGGCGCGGATCACCTTGAGGTGGTCCGGCGTCCAGAAGCCGTTCACATGGGTGCGCTCCGGCGCCACCACCAGCGTGGACATCAGCGTCTCCCGCTGGGCCATCGACAGCTGCGCCGGCGGCATGGGCCGCAGCCAGATGTCCACGTCGAGGCCGATCTGGTGCGAGGCGTGGCCCTTCAGCATGGGGCCGCCCCGGGGCTGGGACAGGTCGCCCACCAGCACGCCCGGCCAGGCGGTGGCGGCGGCCACCTTCCTGGAGAAGCGCTGGATGAAGGAGACCAGCGCCAGCCGCCCGTAGAAGCGGTTGCGGGAGGGGCGCATCACCTGCCAGGTCGGCCCGGTCAGCGGCAGGGTGGAGGCGCTGGCGAGGCAGCCCTTGGAGTAGAAGCCGATGGAGGACTCGCGCCCGCCGCTGGGCGTCCGCGCCCGGCCGAACAGCTCTTTCGCGGGGGTCGAGGCCGTGATCGGCGGCATGGGGCCAAGCCTGAACCCTTGCGGCGTCACGTCCTGCGCGGCGGCGCCGCAGGCGCCGGCGAGGAACAGCGCGGCGGCGGCCGCGGCGCGCGCGGCCCTCATGCGGCGGCCCCCGCCCGGCGATGCTCGATCGCGTCCCAGGTCATGGCGGCGGCGTCCGGCCCGCCGAGCCGCTTCACCGCCCGGATGCCGGTGGGGGAGGTGACGTTGATCTCGGTGAGCCAGCCGTCGATCACGTCGATGCCGACGAAGATCAGCCCGCGCCGCTTCAGCTCCGGCCCGAGCGCGTCGCAGATCTCGCGCTCCCGGAAGGTGAGGTCGGTGGCGGCGGCGGCGCCGCCGCGCACCATGTTGGAGCGCAGGTCGCCCTTGGCGGGCACGCGGTTCACCGCGCCGGCGAACTGGCCGTCCACCAGCAGGATGCGCTTGTCGCCCTCGGACACCTTGGGCAGGAATTTCTGCGCCATCCACGGCTCCCGGAAGGTGGTGGAGAACAGGTCGAACAGCGAGCCGTAGTTCAGGTCGTCGGCCGTCAGGCGGAACACCGCCGCGCCGCCGTTGCCGTAGAGCGGCTTCACCACGATGTCGCCGTGCTCGGCCCGGAAGGCGTCGAGCTCGGCCCGGTCGCGCGTCACCAGCGTCGGCGGCATCAGATGGGGGAAGTCGAGCACGAAGATTTTCTCCGGCGCGTTCCGCACATGGGCGGGGTCGTTCACCACCAGCGTCTTCGGATGCACCCGCTCCAGCAGATGGGTGGTGGTGACATAGGCCATGTCGAAGGGTGGGTCCTGCCGCAGCAGCACCACGTCCGCGTCGCGGGACAGGACGAGCCGGGTCTCGTCGCCGAGCGTCACATGGTCGCCGGCGAGGTCGCGCACCTCCGCGGGGCGGGCGCGGGCCACCACCTCGCCGTCCGACAGGCTGAGCCGCTCGGGCGCGTAGACATGCAGGCTGTGGCCGCGGGCCTGCGCCTCCAGCATCAGGGCGAAGGTGCTGTCGCCCGCGATGTTGATGCGCTCGATCGGGTCCATCTGCACGGCGACGCGAAGCGACATGGAACGGACTCCTCGAAACGGAACGCTACAGCCCGAAGGCGTTCGGCAGCAGGCGGGGCGGACGGCGCGGCGCCACCAGCGCCACGTCGAACCGGATCACATATCCGGCATAAGCGGGATGGCGCGCAAGGAAGGCCTCCGCCGCGCGGCGGATGCGGGCCTGCTGGCGCGGCGCGACGGCGGCGAGGGCTGCGTCCAGGTCATCGCGGGCCTTCACCTCCACAAAGGCGAGGGTGCGGCCGCGGCGGGCCACCAGATCCACCTCGCCGGGGCCGTCGGAGAAGCGGCGGGCGAGGATGCGCCAGCCGGTCAGCCGCAGGCGCCACGCCACCAGCGTCTCCGCGGACAGGCCGCGCGCGACGGCGGCGCGGCGTTTCGCGGAGGCGCCGCCGTCGCTCATGCGCCGGCTTTCGCAAGGTCGAGCGCACGGGCGTAGACGTCGCGCCGCTTCAGGCCGGTCGCCGCCGAAACCTCGGCCACCGCGTCCTTGACGGAGGCGCGGGCGAGCGCGGCCGCCAGCAGCGCGTCGAGGTCGTCGGCGCTGGTCGGGGGCTCATCGTCGGGCGGCCCGACCACCAGCACGATCTCGCCCTTGGGCGCCGGCTCCTGCGCCAGCGCGGCCGCGAGTTCGGTAAGGGCTCCGCGCCGCACCTCCTCGAAGCGCTTGGTCAGCTCCCGCGCCAGCGCGGCCGGACGCGGCCCGAAGGCCTCCGCCAGATCGGCGAGCGATTCGGCCACCCGGGGCCCGGTGTCGAACATGACGAGCGTCGCCGGCATGCGAACAAGCTCGGCCAGCCGCGCCCGGCGGGCGGCCTGCTTCGCCGGCAGAAACCCTTCGAAGAAGAAGCGGTCGGTGGGCAGGCCCGCCAGCACCAGCGCGGTCAGCACCGCGGAGGCGCCGGGCAGATGCGTGACGGGAAGGTCCGCCGCGGCGAGGTCGCGCACCAGCTTGAAGCCGGGATCGGAGATCAGCGGCGTGCCGGCGTCGCTGACCAGCGCGAGGCGCTCGCCGGCTTCGATCCGGGCCATGATCTTCGGCCGCATCTCGGCGGCGTTGTGCTCGTGATAGGCGACGAGCCGGGTGGAGATCCCGTAATGGCTGAGCAGCTTGGCGGTGACGCGGGTGTCCTCGCACAGCACCGCGTCGGCGGCCGCCAGCGTCTCCAGCGCGCGCAGCGTGATGTCGCCGAGCGTGCCGATCGGGGTCGCCACCACATGCAGGCCGGGCGCGAGAGCGGGCGCGGACAGCCGATGCCCGCGCACCAGAAAGCTGCGGGAGGGGGGCGATTCGGCGTCGGGATCAGGCTCGGCCGGGGCGGGCCTTGGCATGGGGGCGCTCGTCGGTTACCACGAAATCACAGTCTATCGGCCGCGCGCTTCGGCGGGAAGCGGCCGGGTGGACCATCGGGGCAATCGGCGCGTCGGGCGCGGGGGCGTTCGGCCGAACGACGGTGGCGACGACATGACGTTCGATCGACGGTCCCTGACACGCGCGCTGCTGGCGGCGGGCGCGGCGCTGGCGCTGGCCTCCTGCGCCGGCGGAAGCGGGGAGAACAGCGGGCTCGACCCGCTTCAGGGCGCGCCGACGCCGCAGGTCTCGTCCGAACCGCTGCCGGCGCCCGCGCCGACGGTGGGGCAGGGCTCGGTCAAGGTCGCGCTCATCCTGCCGTCCAGCGCCAAGGGCAATGCGGGCGCGGCCGCCTCCGCGCTGAAGAACGCGGCCGAGCTCGCGCTGTCCGAGTTCGACGGGCCCGACATCCAGCTTCTGGTGAAGGACGACGGCGGCTCCTCCTCCGGCGCGCGGGCCGCGGCGCAGGCGGCCGCCGACGAGGGCGCGAAGCTCATTCTGGGCCCGCTGTTCGCCCATTCGGTGCAGGGCGCGGGGCAGGCGGCGCGGGCGCGGGGCGTGCCGGTGGTGGCCTTCTCCACCGACGCCAACGTGGCCGCCCGGGGCGTCTATCTGCTGAGCTTCCTGCCCGAAAGCGACGTGCAGCGGGTGGTGTCCTACGCCGCCTCGCAGGGCAAGCGGTCGTTCGCGGCGCTGATCCCGGAGACCGGCTACGGCGCGGTGGCGGAGGCGGCGTTCCAGCAGGCGGTCACCCGCGCCGGCGGGCGCGTCATCGCGCTGGAGCGCTACGGCCCCGACAAGGCCAAGATGGCCGGTCCGGTGGAGCGGGTCGCGAGCGCCCTCGGCCAGGCCGACGCGCTGTTCATCCCCGACACGGCGGAGGCCGTTCCGGCGGTGGTGGGGCAGCTCGCCGCCAACGGCGTCAATCTCAAGCGGCTGAAGCTGCTGGGCACGGGCCTGTGGGACGATCCGGCGCTGACCCGGGACGCGAGCCTCGCGGGCGCGTGGTTCGCGGCCCCCGACGACGCCGGCTTCCGCGGCTTCGCCCAGCGCTACCGGGCGAAATACGGCTCGGAGCCGGTGCGCGCCGCCTCGCTCGCCTATGACGCCACCGCGCTCGTGGCCGCCATCGTCAAGACGCAGGGCGAAAGCGGCCTGAGCGACCAGACGCTCGCCAACCCCTCGGGCTTCGTGGGCATCGACGGCGCGTTCCGCTTCCGGCCCGACGGGCCGAACGAGCGCGCGCTCGCCGTCTACCAGATCCAGACCGGCGGGGCCCGCATCGTCAGCCCCGCCCCGCGCAGCTTCGGCGCCACCGCCCAGGCGGACTGAGCGGCGCCGCCACGCCCGAGGCGTCTCCGGCCCAGGCGCCCGCGCTCCGTCAGACCCGCGCGCCCGAGGCGTCCACCTCCGCTTCCGGGGCTTCGAGATCCTGCGTGGGCAGGGCTCCGCCGTGGATCATGGCCTCGAAGCCGCGCAGGCGCTTGTGGATCGACAGCAGCTCGATGATCTGCGGCCAGGAGTTGACCAGATACTGGAACGACGCGCGCACCTGCTCGAAGGCGCTCAGGATCTGCTGCATCGGCCCGAGCGTGATCTTGCCGGCGACGATGGTGGGCGCGAGGATCAGATAGGGGAAGATGTTGTCGATCTGCACGTAGGACATGCGCGCGACGTTGAAATAAAGATAGTGGAAGTAGAGGCGGAAGTAGTTTTTCCGCACATGGGCGAACAGCTCCGTCACCGTCCGGGGCTGGGCGCGTCCGGCGTCGTCCTCGCCATAGACCAGCTCCTTGCGGTAGGCCGCCTCGACCCGCTGGTTGCGGAACTCCAGCCCCGGCAGCTTCACGCCCACCAGCGCCAGGAAGGTGGTGCCGAAGGCCGCCCACAGGATGGCCGCGGTCACCAGCGGCGCGGGGATCGCGCCCACGATCGGCAGCTCGCTCACGGGGCCTGACAGCCGCATCAGCACCGGAAGGAAGGCGATCAGCGTCATCGCTGAGTCGATCAGGCTGACGCCCAGCGTCTCCATCTGGGTGGAGAAGCGCATGGTGTCCTCCTGCACGCGCTGGGAGGCGCCCTCCACATGGCGGAGCTTGGGCCAGAACGACATGTAATAGTCGTTCATCGCCGTGCGCCAGCGGAAGATGTAGTGCTGCACGAAGAAGCGCGTGACCACGTAGACCAGCACGCCCACCATGGCGATGAAGGTGAAGGCGAAGGTCTCGCCGTAGAACTCGCTCAGCTCCACCGGCCGGCTCTTGGACAGGGCGGCCTGGACCAGATCGTAGAACGGCCCGTACCAGTTGTTGATCGCGACCGAGACCTGCACCTGAAAGTAGGTGATGAAGATGATCAGCGCCGTGCCGAAGGTGGACCACAGCGCCCAGGGGTGGCGGGTGGTCACGGTCCAGAAGCCGCAGAACAGCCCGGCCATCACCGCGTAATAGAGGTAGAACCACAGGAACGGCGCCGAGACGAACACCGACGGCCCGATGATCGGCGGCGCGTCGCCTAAGGCCGGCGGCAGCCCGATCCACGCCCCCGCGCCCGCGGCCCCGCCGTACCACAGCGCGATGGCGAAGGCCGTCCAGGCCAGAGCCGACAGGAAGAACGGCTTCGGGTTCGGGAAGAACGAGACGAACATGAGGGGCGGGCTCCGGAATCGCGGTCACGCGGCGGTGATCGTCGCGCATCGCATACGCCGGATGCGGCGGAGTGAGGGCCTGACCCGCGAAAAAGTTTCAGCGCTTGCCCCGACGCCGCCGAGACGCTTCGATCCGGCGTCCGGCCGCTTCGGCGGCCGGCGCAGGCATGGAGGTCATTATGCGGAACGCAGCTGTCTCGGGTCTTCTCGCCGTCGCCATGGCCGTGGCGACGACCGGCGGCGCGTGCGCGACGGACAGGATCGGAGCGCGGGCGAAGGGCGTGGCCCTGTCCGAGGCCGAAGCGGGGCGCACGATCCGGCTGCCCGCCGGCGTCACGTCCACACTGAGGCTGAAGACCAACCCGAGCACCGGCTACGGGTGGGAGGTGGCGCAGGCGCGCAATCTTGCGGTCAAGCGGCCGTTCGGGACGGTCCGGAATTCGAGGACGTCCCCGGGGCTGGTCGGCGCCCCGGAGACGGCGCTGATCGCGATCACGCCCCGCGTCAAGGGTCCGGCGTCGCTTCGGCTGGTCTACAAGCGCCCCTGGGAGAAGACCGTCGACAGGACGCTCGACTTCGCCTTCGTCGCGGAGTGACGGCGGGGCGCCCGGGCGGCTGACAAGCGAACGGCACCGCCTCGGGTCAAGGCGGGGCCGTTCCGATGCGCGGGCGCGGCGGACGCGCGCGGCGTCAGGCGGCCTGCTCCAGCAGGCGGCGGGCGATGACCTGGGCCTGGATCTCGCCGGCACCCTCGAAGATGTTTAGGATGCGGGCGTCGCAGAGCACGCGGCTGATCTGGTACTCGAGCGCGAAGCCGTTGCCGCCGTGGATCTGCAGCGCGTTGTCGGCGGCGGCCCAGGCCACCCGGGCCGCGAGCAGCTTGGCCATGCCGGCCTCCAGGTCGCAGCGGCGGTCCAGATCCTTTTCGCGGGCGGCGAAATAGGTGATCTGGCGGGCGATCTGCACCTCGACCGCCATCATCACCAGCTTGTCGGCCACGCGCGGGAAGTCCGCCAGCGGCTTCTTGAACTGGATGCGCTCCTCGGCGTAGCGCAGGCCGATGTCGAGCGCCGACTGGGCGACGCCCACCGCGCGGGCGGCGGTCTGGATGCGGGCGCTCTCGAAGGTCTTCATGAGCTGCTTGAAGCCCTCGCCCTCGACCCCGCCCAGCAGGTTCGCGGCCGGCACCTCGAAGCCGTCGAAGCCGATCTCGAACTCCTTCATGCCGCGATAGCCGAGCACCTCGATCTCGCCGCCGGACATGCCGGGCGCCGGGAACGGATCGGCCTCGGTGCCGCGGGGCTTCTCGGCCAGCAGCATGGAGAGGCCGCGATGGCCGGGCTCGTTCGGGTTGGTGCGCACCAGCAGCGTCATCAGGTCGGCGCGCACCGGATGGGTGATCCAGGTCTTGGCGCCGTTCACCTTGTAGACGTCGCCGTCACGGGCGGCGCGGGTCTTGAGGCTGGCGAGGTCCGAGCCGGTGTTCGGCTCGGTGAACACCGCGGTCGGCAGGATGGAGCCGTCGGCGAGCTTGGGCAGGAAGTGCGCCTTCTGCTCCTCGGTGCCGCCGCCCATGATCAGCTCGGCCGCGATCTCGGAGCGGGTGCCGAGCGAGCCGACGCCGATGTAGGCGCGGGAAAGCTCCTCGGAGACCACGCACATGGCCTCCTTGCCGAGGCCGAGGCCGCCGAACTCCTCCGGGATGGTGAGGCCGAACACGCCGAGCTCGGCCATCTTCTGGATGGTCTCGAGCGGGATGTAGGCGTTGGCGAGATGCCAGGCGTGGGCGTAAGGGGCGACCTCCGCCTCGGCGAAGCGGTGCATCTCGTCGCGGAACTGCACCAGCGTCTCGTCGAGCGCCGGATCGCCGAAGCCGTAGCGGCCGTCGGCCTTGCGGATCAGTTCGGCCAGCTCATGGCGCGCTTCCGGCGAGCCGCCGTCGGCGATGATGTCCTGGGCGGTCTGGCCGAGCAGCTCCTCCGGGCGGTCCGGCGCGAGGCCGAGATCGCGGGCGCGCACGGTCTCGCCCTGGTTCATGGGGATGCCGCCGATGATCTGGGCGAGATACTCGGCCGCGCCCACGCGCAGGATCGCCTCCTCGATCGCGCCGAACTTGCCCTCTGCGCCCAGCCGCTCGCCCCAGTGGGCCAGCTCGCGCAGCGCCATGCGGTAGGTGGCGAGCCAGGCGAGGCCGTGGGTGGCGCGCTGCTCCCGGTCGAGCGCGGCGGAATCGATCTTGCCGTCCTTGACCACCTTGGCGCGGACCGCGCTTGCGGCTTCCGCCAGCAGGGTGTCGAGCGCGGGGAGCACGGCCGAGAGCTGGGCCGTCGCGGCTACGGACTCCGGCGCGGCGGACTGGGCGAGGGCGGTCATGACGGACTCCGGACAGGAAAACGGCCGGCCGCGAATGTCAGGCCGGCCGATGAGACGGTTTCGCCGCATCCTCGCCGGGGAGGGGCTTTGCCGCAATGCACCCTTCGGCGGACGGCGCGGTTCCCCGCGCGGCCAGCGCCACGCCCATGGCCGCCAGCGCCATGCCGCCGATCTGGACCGGCGTCAACGTTTCGTCGAACAGGGCGTAAGCCTGCAGCGCCGCGGTGGGCGGCACCAGATAGATCAGCGCCGCGACCCGGGAGACCTCGCCGCGCTTGATCATGACCAGCATCAGCATCACCGCGACGATCGACACCACCACCACCGACCACAGCAGCGCGAACAGGGTTTCGAGCGTCCAGTCGACGCGCATGTCCTCGATCAGAAAGGCGGCCGGAGCGGTGACCACGAGCGCGCCCAGATACTGGAGCGGCGCGACCGTCCGCAGATCGGCGTCGCCAAGGGTCCGCTTCTGATGCAGCGTGGCGGCCGTCAGCGCGACCACCGCCGCCACGTTGACGGCGATCGGCCCGCCGAACGTCGCCACGCCGGCGACGCCCGCCAGTTTGGGCGCCACCACGGCGGCGACGCCGGCGAAGCCGAGCACGATGCCGCACCAGCGGATCGGCCCGAGCCGCTCGCCAAGCAGCGGCCCGGCGGCGAGCGCGGTGAGCAGCGGCTGCAGCGCGGCGATCAGCGCCGAGACGCCCGCCGGCAGCCCATGGGCGATGGCCCACCACACCCCGCCCAGATAGACGCCATGCAGCAGCACGCCGTTCACGAGCGCGGCGGCCCAGCCCGCACGATCCTTCGGCCATTCCGCCCGCAGCGCGAAGGCGATCGGCGTCAGGAGCACGAGCGCGCCGAGGTAGCGCAGGCAGAGGAACGTGAGCGGATCCGCGTGAGGGGCGGCGTATTTCGCCACGATGAAACCCGTGGACCAGATAAGCACGAACACAGGCGGCAGCAGGACGGCGGGCATGAACGGGCTCCGTAAGGGAGGCCTCTCCTCCGCCTTACCCGGCGCCCGCGCAACTCCGAATCCGTGATGGCTGGGCCACGGTCCGCGATCGCGCGGGGTGCGCCGCAGCGAAAACGACTCCCACGCCGCCACGGTTGCGCTACCTTTCCGCCGCATGACCGCCAAGCCCCGCGACGCCATCAAGAGCTTCGCCCCGCTGATCTGGGATTCGCTCGTCCGGTTCGAGCGCGACGACGGCTGGGCCATCGCGAGCCACGTGGCCCTGTCGGGCCTGCTGGCGATCTTCCCGTTCCTGATCTTCGTCACGGCGCTCGCGGCCTTCCTCGGCGCGGGCGAGGCCTCGGGCGCGGCGGTGCGGCTGATCTTCGAGACCTGGCCCGCGGGCGTCGCCACCCCGCTCGCCACCGAAGTGCAGAAGGTGCTCACCACCCCCCGCGGCGGCGTGCTGACGGTGGGCGTGCTGCTGACGCTGTGGGTGTCGTCCTCGGCGGTGGAGTCGCTCCGGATCGCGCTCGGGCGGGCCTACGCCTCACCCACCTCCAAGCCGTTCTGGCTGGCGCGGCTGCAGAGCATCTGGTTCGTGATGCTGGGGGCCTTCGGCCTGATCACGGTCGCCTTCCTGATCGTGCTGTGGCCGATCCTGTGGGGCTTCGCCATCGACTACACCTCGAACGCCTTTCCGGAATACGCCGCGGCGCTGGTGGGACTCGAGACCGTCAGCACCATCGCCCGCTACGCCGTCACCATGGTGGTGGTGGCGGCGGCGCTCACCGCCATGCATCTGTGGCTGCCGGGGGGCAAGCGGCGGGTGCGCGACGTGCTGCCGGGCGTGGCCCTCACCGTGGCGCTGTGGCTCGGCGGCGCCACGCTGTTCGGCGTCTATCTGGCGCGCTTCGCCAACTACGCCTCCACCTACGCCGGGCTCGCGGGCATCATGACCGCGATCGTGTTCCTCAACGTCAGCGCCGCGCTGTTCATCCTGGGGGCGGAGTTCAACGCCGCCATCGTCGCCCGCCGCCGCAAGCGGGCGGAGGCGGCGCGCGCCGCCTGAGGGGGCCTGCCAAGCCGCGCGCCCGCCCTACCTCTGGGGTCGAAGCCGCCGTGCGGCGGCGTACGACCACAAAAGATCAAGGGAGAGACGACGATGAAGCGCATCGGCAGCGCGATCTGGAACGGCCCGGTCAAGGAGGGCTCGGGCAAGGTCAGCACGGAGAGCGGCGCGCTCCAGGACCTGAACTACTCGTTCAAGAAGCGGTTCGGCGACGAGAAGGGCACCAACCCGGAGGAGCTGATCGGCGCGGCGCACGCCTCCTGCTTCTCCATGGCGCTGTCGCTGATGCTGGGCGAGGCGGGCTTCACGCCCGACGAGATCCGCGCCACCTCCGCGGTCTCGATCGAGCAGCAGGGCGGCGGCTTCCAGATCACCACCATCGACCTGTCGGTGACCGCGACCGTGCCGGGGATCGACGAGGCCGCCTTCGTGGAGATCGCCACCAAGGCCAAGGACGGCTGCCCGGTCTCCAAGGTGCTGAACGCCAAGATCAATTTCGACGCCAAGCTCGGGTGACGGCGGTCCACGGGTTCAACCGCCCGTTAAGCGAGGCCGGGCCAAGCTCGCGGACATGCCCGACGCTTCCCGCGACGCCGAAACCGCCCTCGCTCCCGGCGCCGCCGACACCCGCGCGGCGGTCGCCGAATGGCTGAGCCATCTCGCCGCCGAGCGCCGCATGTCGCCCAAGACGGTGGAGGCTTACGGCCGGGACGTGCGCGACCTGCTGGTCTTCCTCACCCGTCATCTGGGCGATCCGCCCTCGGTCGCGGCCATCGTCGGCCTCGCGCCGCGGGACGTGCGGGCCTATCTCGCCGCGCGCCGGGCGGACGGGCTGGTCAGCCGCTCGCTGATGCGGGCTCTGGCGGCTGCGCGCTCCTTCACGCGGTTTCTCGCCCGCACAGGACGGGGCGAGGCCTCCGCCTTCGCCGCCGTGCGCTCGCCGAAGATTCCCCGCAGCCTGCCGAAGCCGGTGGCGCCCGCCGCCGCCCTCGCCCTCGCCGATCCCGACACCCGCGCGGGCGAGGAGCGGCCGGACTGGGTGCTGGCCCGGGACGCGGCGGCGATCGCGCTGCTCTACGGCTGCGGCCTGCGCATCTCCGAAGCGCTGTCCCTGACCCGCGCCGAGGCGCCCGCCACCGGCGTCAGCCTGATCGAGGTCACCGGCAAGGGCGGCAAGCGCCGGCAGCTTCCGGTCATCCCGGCGGTGCAGGCGGCGGTCGCCGGCTATCTCGCCCTGTGCCCGTGGCCGCTGGCTCCAGACGGGCCGCTGTTCGTGGGCGCCAAGGGCGGGCCGCTCAACCCGCGGCTGGTGCAGCAGGCGGTGGCGCGCATGCGGGGAAGCCTCGGCCTGCCGGACAGCGCCACGCCCCACGCGCTGCGGCACTCCTTCGCCACCCATCTGCTGGCGCGGGGCGGCGACCTGCGCACCATCCAGGAACTGCTCGGCCACGCCAGCCTGTCGACGACGCAGATCTACACCGAGGTGGACGCGGCCCGGCTCGCGGCGGTCCACGCCGCCTTTCACCCCCGCGCGCGGGTCGGGTGAGCGGGGAGGGCGCTATTCGGCGGCGTCCTTGGTCCCGGCGGGGCCGAAGCGGCGGGCCACATAGTCCTCCACGATCGCCTTGAACTCGGCGACGAGGTTCGCCCCGCGCAGCGTCTTGACCTTCTTGCCGTCCAGGAACACCGGCGCGGTCGGCACCTCGCCGGTGCCGGGCAGCGAGATGCCGATGTCCGCGTGCTTGGATTCGCCCGGTCCGTTCACGATGCAGCCCATCACCGCCACGTTCAGCGTCTCCGCGCCCGGATAGCGCGTCTTCCACTCGGGCATGCGGTCCACGATGTAGGTCTGGACGTCGCGGGCGAGCTCCTGGAACACGGTGGAGGTGGTGCGGCCGCAGCCGGGGCAGGCGGCCACCAGCGGCACGAAGGTGCGGAAGCCCATGGTCTGCAGGATCTCCTGCGCCACCTTCACCTCCAGCGTGCGGTCGCCGCCGGGCTCGGGGGTCAGCGAGCAGCGGATGGTGTCGCCCACGCCCTGCTGCAGCAGCACCCCGAGCGCCGCGGCGGAGGCCACGACGCCCTTGGAGCCCATGCCGGCCTCGGTCAGGCCGAGATGGAGCGCGTAGTCCGAGCGGCGGGCGATCTCCAGATAGACCGCGATCAGGTCCTGCACCGCCGAGACCTTGGCGGAGAGGATGATGCGGTTCTTGGGCAGGCCGAGCTCCTCGGCGCGGGCGGCGGAGAGCAGCACGGAGCGGATCAGCGCCTCGCGGGTCACCTCGCGGGCGTCCTTCGGGTCGGGCGCGCTGGCGTTCTCGTCCATCAGCGCGGCCAGCATTTCGTTGTCGAGCGACCCCCAGTTGCCGCCGATGCGCACCGGCTTGTCGAGCCTGGCCGCCACCTCGATGATCTGGGCGAAGTGCCGGTCCCGCTTGGCGCCGAAGCCCACGTTGCCGGGGTTGATGCGGTATTTCGCCAGCGCCTCGGCGCAGGCCGGATGCTCGGCGAGCAGCGTGTGCCCGATGTAGTGGAAGTCCCCCACCAGCGGCGTCGCGATCCCGCGCGCGGCGAGCCTGTCGCGGATGTGCGGCACGGCGGCCGCCGCCTCCGCCCGGTCCACGGTGATGCGCACCAGCTCCGAGCCGGCGCGGGCGAGCGCGGCCACCTGGGCGACGGTGGCGTCCACGTCCGCGGTGTCGGTGTTGGTCATGGACTGCACCGCCACCGGCGCGCCGCCGCCCACCATGACGCCGCCCACGTCCACCCCGCAGGACGCGCGGCGGGGCGAGAGCGCCATGGGGCAGGACGCCGGCGGGGACGCGAGGGGCTTCGGGTCGCAGACGGTGTCGGCGCTGGTCATCGGGACGGGTCCTTGGCGGCGGGGGCCGCGCGGCAATGGGCGCATTCGCCGGAAATCTCCACCACCGGCGCGCGGGGGCGGAAGCCGGCGTCGCCGGCCAGCGCTTCGAGCGCCGCGGCGAAGGCGGGCGACGACGCCTCGCCGACCGCGCCGCAGCGCTCGCAGATCAGGAAGGCCACCGGCGCGCCCTCGCCCGGCCCGTGCTCGTGGCTGCAGGCGACGAAGGCGTTGCGGCTCTCGATGCGGTGGGCGAGGCCGTGGGCCAGCAGGAAATCCAGCGCGCGGTAGACGGTGATGGGGGCGGGGCGGCGCTCGCCCTCTCGCGCCACGCGCTCGATCACGTCATAGGCGCCGGCGGGGGCGTGGTCGGCGGCGAGCGCCTCCAGCACCCGGCGGCGCATGTCGGTGAGGCGGGCGCCCCGGGCCGCGCACAGCCGCTCCGCGCGGGCGATCAGCGCCGCGGAACAGGCCCGGTGATCATGCCCGGGCGCCGCGAAGGGCGCGGCGTGATCGTGATCGTGCGAATGGGTCATCGGCGCGCGCCCTATAGCACGAAACCATGTCGCCCGCGCGTCCGGCGCGAAGGCCGGCGGGCTTCGGCCCGTCTCACGTCAGATAAGGTCGATCGCCGCAGATGCGAGCGAGCCAGTCCGCGGCGCCGTCGCCGGCCGCCGCGCCGGTGGCGAAGCACGCCTGCAGCAGGTAGCCGCCGGTCGGCGCCTCCCAGTCCAGCATCTCGCCGGCCAGGAACACGCCCGGCCGCCCACGCAGCATGAAGGCCCCGTCCAGTTCCGGCAGCGCCACGCCGCCGGCGGTGGAGATGGCGCGCTCGATCCCCTTGGGCGCGGTGAACGTCAGCGGCAGCGCCTTGATGCGGCGGGCGAGGGCCTCCGCCTCCGCCGGCGGCGGACCGGCCTCGCGCAGCAGCGCCACGGCGACGGGGCTGAGGCCCGCCGCCTTGCGCAGATGGGTGGAGAGCGAGCGCGTCCCACGCGGGGCCGCGAGCTTGGCGGCGAGCTGGTCGGGGCTGAGGTCGGGCCGGAGATCGAGCGTCGGCCGTGCCGTCCCGCTCCGTGCGATGGCGTCCCTCAGCCGCGCGGAGAGGGCGTAGATCAGCCCGCCCTCGATGCCGTCCGCCGTGATCATCGCCTCGCCGCGCACGGTCACGCCCTCGAAGCTCAGCGCCGCCCGCTTCAGCGGCTCGCCCGCGAAACGGCCGGCAAGCGCCTCGGACCACGGGACCAGGAAGCCGCAGTTCGCCGGGCGGAGCGGCGTCAGCGCAACGCCTGCGGCGTCGAGCGGGCCGGTCCAGGCGCCGTCGGCGCCGAGCCGCGGCCAGCTCGCGCCGCCGAGCGCCAGCACGGTCGCCGCGGGACGCGCGGTCTCCGGCCCGTCCGGGCCCTCGAAGACGAGCGCGCCGTCCGGCGTCCAGCCGGTCCAGCGCCGGCGCAAGCCGAAGCGCACGCCCTGGGTCTCCAGCCGGCGCAGCCAGGCGCGCAGCAGCGGCGAGGCCTTCAGCGCCTTCGGGAACACGCGGCCGCTGGTGCCGACGAACGTCTCGATCCCGAGCCCCTGGCACCAGTCGATCAGCCATTCCGATGAAAAGACGCGGATCGCGGGCTCCAGCGTCGACCGGGCGGGGCCGTAACGCTCCAGCAGCCGCTCCAGCGGTTCGGAGTGGGTCAGGTTCAGCCCGCCGCGCCCGGCGAGCAGGAACTTGCGCGCGGGCGAGGGCATGCGGTCGTAGACCGTCACGTTGAAACCGCGCGCCGCCAGACGTTCCGCGGCCATCAGGCCGGCCGGCCCGGCGCCGACGACGGCGGCGAGCGGCGCCTCGAGCGTCGGCTCCGGCGGGTGATCAGCGGACATGGGCGGCGAAGTCTCCGGCGCGGGACGCGCGAAAAGGTGCGTCTCCGAGAGACGCGATTCTCTTTTCCTTAAGCCGCACTTGATAGAGCAGGACGATCAATTCGCACAGAAGGTCGGCGAAGCTCAAGCCGGGAACGAACGGACCGACGCTTCCTCCACGGGCGGACATGGCGCTTGTAGTCATCCTCGACGATCGGGTCACCAACCGGAACATCTTCGCCAAGCTCGCGGCGCTGATCGAACCGGGGGTGGACGTTCGCGCTTTTGGCGACCCGATCGAGGCCCTGAGCTGGTTCGAGGGCGTCACGCCCGACCTCGTGGTCACCGACTACAAGATGCCCGGCATCGACGGCGCCGAATTCACCCGCCGGTTCCGCGCGCTGCCCGGCTGCGACGACGTGCCGGTGGTGGTGCTCACCGTCTACGAGGAGCGCAGCTTCCGCCTCAACGCGCTCGAGGCCGGCGCCACGGACTTCCTGCAGAGCCCGGTCGACCATCACGAGTTCCTGACGCGCGCCCGCAACCTGCTCAAGCTGCGGCGGCAGCAGCTCGCGCTCGCCCGCCGCGCCTCTTCGCTCGAAAGCGAGCTGCGCGACAGCTCCGAGCGCCTCGGCCAGGTGATCGACACCGTGCCGGCCATGATCAGCGCCGCGGACCGTGACGGCCGCTGCATCTTCGTCAACGCCTACCACGCGGGCCTGCTCGGCGCCGCGCCCGAGGACCTGCTCGGCCGGACGCCGGCCGAGCTGTTCGGCGCGCACCACGGCGACCGCAGCGCCGCCCTCGACCGGCTCGTGTTCCAGAGCGGCGCCGCTCTGCCGAGCTATGAGGAGGAGTTGGCCCTCGGCGCAGGCGAGCGCCGCTATTTCCTCACCACCAAGGCGCCGCTGCGCGACGCGGGCGGCGCCATCGTGGCGGTGCTGACCACCGCGCTCGACATCAGCGACCGCAAGCGCGCGGAAAGCCATCTGCGTCACCTCGCCCATCATGATGCGCTGACGGACCTGCCGAACCGCGCGCTGCTGCACGAGCGGGTGCGCCATGAGATCGCCCAGGCGCGCCGCAGCGGGGCCAAGTTCGCGCTGCTGCTGTTCGATCTCGACCGCTTCAAGGGCATCAACGACGTGCTCGGCCACCACATCGGAGACCGGCTGCTGAAGGCGGTCGCCGAGCGCCTGCTGGCGACGGTGCGCGAGACCGACACCGTGGCCCGGCTCGGCGGCGACGAGTTCGCCATCCTGCAGACCAACGTCGCCGTGGTCGACGACGGGCTGGAGCTCGCCCGCCGCGTTCGCGAAAGCCTCGACGAGCCGTTCCTGTTCGACGGGCACGAGATCGCCACCTCCGCCAGCATCGGCGTCGCCCTGTTCCCGGATCACGGCTTCGACTTCGACGACCTGCTGAAGAACGCCGACCTCGCCATGTACCGCGCCAAGTCGGACGGCCGCGACGGCACCCGCGCCTTCGCGGCCGAGATGGACAAGAAGGCCCGCGCGATCACGGTGCTCGACAGCGACATGCGGCGGGCGCTCGCCAAGAAGGAGCTGGTCCTGCACTACCAGCCGCAGGTCAATCTCGCCTCCGGCCGGATCGTGGGCGCGGAGGCGCTGGTGCGCTGGCGCAAGGACAACGGCGATCTGGTGTCGCCGGCCGACTTCCTGCCGCAGGCCGAGGAGAGCGGGCTCATCGTTCCCATCAGCGAGTGGGTGCTGAACGAAGCCTGCCGCGAGGCGGCGTCCTGGACCCGCGACGGCCTGCCGCCGCTCAGGGTGGCGGTGAACCTGTCGGCGATCCAGTTCCGCAAGCAGAACGTGGAGCAGGTGGTGCTGGACGCGCTCGGCGCGAGCGGCCTCGAGTCGGGCCGGCTGGAGCTGGAGCTCACGGAAACCATCCTGCTGCACGACACCGAGCGGGTGGTCCACAGCCTGCGCGCCCTTCAGGCCCATGGCGTGACCTTCTCCATCGATGATTTCGGCACCGGCTATTCGTCGCTGTCCTATGTGCGCAACTTCCCCGTCAACCGGCTGAAGATCGACCGCTCGTTCATCCGCAACCTGCGGGAGGACAGCAACGACGTCGCCATCGTGCGCGCCATCGTCAATCTCGGCCACAGCCTGAACCTCGACGTGATCGCGGAGGGCGTCGAGACGGCGGCGCAGGTGGGGCACCTGCGCGCCGAAGGCTGCGACGAGGTGCAGGGCTTCTATTTCGGCCGTCCCATGCCCGCTGCCGACTTCATCGATCTCGTCCGGCGCGAGGCGGTGGTGGCCCAGAGCGCATGAGCATGTCGTTCGCGATGCGCCTCTCGGGTCTGCGGAGCCTGTTCGGCGCGGCGGTCCCCCGCGCCTCCGCCCGGCGGGGCGGCGAGCACGAGATGTCGCTCAACCGGCTCGTGGTCGGCGCGCTGCTGGTCGCTTACTGCGCCTTCGACGCCGACTGGCGCGCGTTCCTGCCGCTTGCGGCGGCCTACGCCGCCGGCGGCGCGCTGTTCGCCGCGCATCTGGCGTGGCGGCCGGAGCCGTCGCCGACGCGGCAGGCCCTGGCCCGCCCGCTCGACATCGGCTTCCTGTCGGTCGCGCTTTACGCCGGCGGCGCGGCGACGGCGGTGCTCTATCCGCTTTATCTCTGGATCGTGTTCGGCAACGGCTTCCGCTTCGGCCTCGGGGCGTTGCGGGACGGGGCGGCGCTCGGCGTGCTCGGCTTCGCCGCCACGGTGGTCGCGACGCCCTACTGGCGCGACAACCCGTCGTTGTCGGCGGGCCTCCTGATCGGCCTGATCGCGCTCCCGGCCTACGCCGCGACGCTGATCCGCAAGCTGTCCCGCGCCAAGCTCGCGGCGGAGGAGGCGAGCCGGGCGAAAAGCCTGTTCCTGGCGAGCGTCAGCCACGAGCTCCGGACGCCGCTCAACGCCGTGATCGGCATGACCGACCTGCTGCGCGACACCACGCTCGACGACGAGCAGCGCGACATGGTGCGCACGGCGGGCGACGCCGGCCGCTCGCTGCTGGCGCTGATCGACGACCTGCTCAACTTCAGCCGCATCGAGGCCGGCCGCATGCCGAGCCACGTCACGGCGTTCGACCTGCACGAACTCCTCGCCGACGTGCGCGGCATGCTGACAGCGCAGGCGCGCGAGAAGAACATCCGCCTGTCGCTCTGCGTCACGCCGCGGACGCCCTACCGACTGCGGGGCGAGGCGCGGCAGATCCGCGACGTGCTGGTCAACCTCGTCGGCAACGCGGTGAAGTTCACCGAGACCGGCGGCGTGGTGATCGGCGCGGACCTCGTGGGCGTGGAGAACGGGCGGCCGCGCATCCGGCTTCAGGTGGCCGACAGCGGCATCGGCGTCGCGCCCGAGGCGCAGACGCGCATCTTCGAGGCGTTCTCCCAGGCCGACGCCAGCATCATCAACCGGTTCGGCGGCACCGGGCTCGGCCTCGCCATCTGCAAGCAGCTGGTGGAGATGCAGGGCGGCGAACTGCGGCTCGAAAGCGAGCCGGGGCTGGGCTCGACCTTCTGGTTCGACCTTCTGCTGGAGGCGGACGAGACCGCGGACGCGGCGTCCGAGGCGGCGACGCCGGTGGTGGCGCTCGGCGCGGACGCCGCGCGCGCCGAAGCCCTCGCCAAGGCGCTCGAGAGCGAGGGCGTGCCGGCGACGGCGGCCGTCGGCCTGCGCGCGGCGCTGCGGGCGGCGCGGGCCGAGCGGCGCGCGATCGTCGCCGACGCCGAAGGCTTCGGGATGGACGGCGAGGCGCTGGCGGCGGCGCTGCGGGCGGCGGCCGACAGCGACGCTCCGGAGCTCGCCCTGATCGATCCCCGGCTCGACGAGGGCCTGCCCTATTTCGATCTCAGCCTCGTCTGCGCGTCGGCGTCGCCGAAGCGGGAACGGTTGCGCGCCATGGCGCGGGTGGCGGCGCTGGGCGTGGTCGGCCGAGGCGCGCGGGAGAAGGAGCGGCGCTCCGACGCCCCGCAGGCCGAAAGCCGAAGGCTGTCGATCCTGGTGGCGGAGGACAACCGCACCAACCAGAAGGTCATCCGCAAGGTTCTGGAGCGCGCCGGGCACGACGTGCGCATGGTGGAGAACGGCGAGTTCGCGCTCGACGCCCTCACCGAGCGCCGGTTCGACCTGGTGCTGATGGATGTGAACATGCCGGTGCTGGACGGCATCGAATGCGTGAAGCTCTACCGCTTCGCCGCGATCGGCCAGCCCCACGTCCCCATTCTCGCGCTCACCGCCGACGCCACGCCGGACGCCCGCCGGCGCTGTGAGGAGGCGGGCATGGACGGGTGCCTGACCAAGCCGATCGAACCGGAGCGGCTGCTGGAGATCATCGACCGCATGGTCGCGGGCGCGCCTCCGAAAACGGACGCGGCCGCGAGCCCGGCCTCCGCCGAGCCGGAGGTGGCGGACTCCGTCGTCGCCAACATCGCCCGCCATCCCAACTTCCGCCCGGCCCGCCGCGCGGTGGTCGACCGCGCCACGCTGAAGGATCTGGAGGGCCTGGGCGGACACGCCTTCGTCGCCGATCTGGTGGACGCCTTCCTCGCCGACACGGCGGTGATCCTGGGCGGGCTCCACGACGCGGTGGTCAACCGCGAGGCGGGCGTGTTCCGGGATCAGGCGCACGCCCTGCGCAGCGGCGCGGCCAACATCGGGGCGCGCGGCATGTACGAGCTGTGCCTCTCCTTCCGCAACATGGACGCGCGCGACCTTGCGGACGACGGGCTCGAGCGCCTCTCCAGGCTGGAGGCGGAGTTCGACCGGGTGCGCGCGACCCTGCGCGCCGAGTTCCCCGAGGGGCAGGCGGGCCGCTCCGCCGACTGACGGCCGTCGTCAGCCGCCCGCCGCGACGGCGGCGTGCGCCGCCAGGCGCTTGTCCTGGGCGGCGACCAGCCGCTCCATCTTGCGCAGGTCGGCGGGATCGAGCCGCAGCGCCGCATCGACCCAGATGTCGGTCACGTCGCGCAGCTCCTCGAACGGCAGCGGCCAGACCCGCTGGCTGGCGCGCACCATGGCCGAAAAGCCGTTCCGCCGCCGGGTGTTGCGCGAGATCAGCCGGTGGGTCTCGGCCACGCCTTCGCCCGGCTCGGCCAGCACATGCACCAGCCCGAGCGCGTGCAGATCCTCCGCGGTGTAGAGCTGGCCGCTGGTCATCAGCCGCTCGGCCTGGGCGAGGCCGACCCGGCGGGCGAGCAGGCTGGAGGCGCCCATGCCCGGAAACAGGTTGAACAGGATTTCCGGCAGCCCGAACTTCACGCCCCGCTCCGCCACGATGAGGTGGCAGGACAGCGCCGTCTCGAATCCGCCGCCCAGCGCGTCGCCCTGCACCAGCGCGATGGTGGTGACGTCATGGCCGAAGCCGATGGCGTTGTCGTGAAGCACGTCGATGCAGGCGTAGGCGTAGGCCCGGAGCGCCTCGCGGTCGCGGGTGCGGATCCAGCCGGCGAAGCGCCCGAGATCGCCGCCCAGATTGAAGATCTGCGGCGCGCGCGAGCCGAGCACCATATGCGTGACGGGCGCCGGCGCGTCCGGGGGGCTCTGGTCGAAGGCGAAATGGATGTCCGTGGCGCAGCGTTTCAGATCCGCGAGCAGGTTCGGCGTGAAGCTCGGCGCGCCTTCGGGGCGCATCCAGCACCAGCACACGCCCTGGGCGGCGTCGTAGGACACCTCCAGCTCCGGGAAGGTGTCGAAACGGGGGGGAGCCGCCGGGGCGGCGTCGTCCGGCGCCGGAGCGGCGGTCGACCGCCGCCCAAGGCCGAGACGCGCGCCGTCGACGCCGAACAGCGACTGAGGGCGGGCAAGGCTTAAAGGCGCCATGAGAGCGCTCCTGAACCGTGACCAGACCAGAAGTGATCACACAACGAGAGATTAACGATTTGTTAACCATTTTGAAGACGGGGATTCGTTCTCGAACGCGTGAAGATGTTCACGCTGCTTCCATCGCTAGGGCGTGATTGATCTTGCCTCGCCTGTTGCTGTCTCTCATTGAGACGTCGAAAGACGATCGGCCGGGCGCGGGCGGATTGGACTGTCCCCGCAGGGAACGACATCCGACCGTAAAGTAGACATTTTTTATTTGTTGTCCGTGTCCAGCGGATATGAAGCCATCGCCGCGGCAGGTCTGTAAAAAACGTGGCGCGTAGGCTTGTGGACCGTTTGAATTTTCCGTCGGTCGGGCCGGAAGCTTGAGCAGGCGCTCACTTGGACGTGAGCGCGTAAAAATGTCACATCATCGCCGGTATTAGGGTGGGATTTGGTGCGATTTCAACCAAGGGCGGCCCCAATGGCGCTTGTCTTTCGCCGCGGAGTCGCCTTAATTGGCGTCGTCGGTTCCGCTTTTGCGGAATGAGCAGGCGATGGTTTTGGGGCGCGCCCTTGGGCGGTCTTTTGGTCGCCGCTGTCGAGGCGACGCGGGAGCGGGGGCTACCGCGTCGCGGTCCGGCGGCGAAAGGCGCGGCCCGCGGTATGGTCTCGATCCAGATCCACCGCGGGCCCGCTGCTTTTCAGTCCGCCGGCCCGAGCAGAAACGTCCCGCCCGATCACGCGCCGACCGCCTCTCGCCCTTACGCGCGCGCCACCGCGACGCTCTTCACCAGCGCATGCACCATTCGTCCCGGCGCGAGCCCGAGATCGTCGGCGGCCCTGCGGGTGATCTCGGACTTGATCACGGCGCCGCCCACGTCCACCGCCACCTGCGCGTAAGGCCCCGGCCCGCGCCGCACCTGCCGCACCAGCCCGGGCAGGGCGTTGCGGATCGAGGCGCGCTCCGGCGGAATGAGCGCCAGCGAGACGTCCCGCGCCAGCAGCCGCAGCCGCACGGCTTCGCCGGGCCGGCCGAGCAGCCCCGGCGTCCAGACGCGGTGGCTTCCAAGCGCGACGCCGGTGAGTTCGTAGGCCTCGTCCAGTTCCGCGATGACCGCCTCCAGCGTCACGCCGTCGGCGAAGCGGTCGCCGGCGGCGGCGAGGCCCGCCTGGGCGATCGCCTGCTCCACCGGGCCGGAAGCGGCCACCCGGCCGCCTTCGAGCACGACCAGCCGGTCCGCCAGCGCCCGGGCCTCCTCCAGCGCGTGGGTGACGTAGAGCACCGGCAGCTCCGCCCCGCGGGTGAGGCGCGCGATGTAGGGCAGCACCTCGGCCTTGCGCTCGCTGTCGAGCGCGGCCAGCGGCTCGTCGAACAGCAGCGCGGACGGGCGCGACAGCAGCGCCCGGCCGATGGCGACCCGCTGCCGCTCGCCGCCGGAAAGCGAATTCGGCCGCCGCTTCAGCAGATGGCCGATGCCGAGCACTTCCGCCACCTCGTCCAGCGACAGCCCGCCGCTCGAGCCGCGGCGGCGCGCGCCGAACAGGAGATTCGTGCGCACGCTGAAATGCGGGAACAGCCGGCTGTCCTGAAACACCACCCCGACCCGGCGCTTGCGCGGCGGCAGGTTCACGCGCGTCTCCGCGTCGAACAGCGCGGCGCCGTCGAGGGCGATGCGGCCGTCGTCGGGCCGCGCGAGGCCGGCGACCGCCGCCACCACGGTGGACTTGCCGGCGCCCGAGCGGCCGAGGATGGCGGTCACGCCCGCCGGCACCTCGAAGGCGACGTCGAGCGTGAAGTCGCCGACGCGGCGGCGGATGTCCACGGCGAGGCTCATGCGGCGATCCGCGACGACAGCCGCCGCGCCAGAAGCTCGGAGGCGATCAGCGCCGCGAGCGACAGCGCCACGGCGACCAGCACCAGCCGGCCCGCGGCGGCGTCGCCGCCGGGCGTCTGGGTCAGGGCGTAGATGGCGGCGGGCAGGGTGCGGGTCTCGCCCGGAATGCTGGAGACGAAGGTGATGGTGGCGCCGAACTCGCCCAGCGCCTTGGCGAAGCCCAGCGTCGCCCCCGCCAGCACGCCCGGCAGGCTGAGCGGCAGGGTGACGGCGAAGAAGGCGCCGATCCGGCTCGCGCCCAGCGTCTCGGCCGCGTCCTCCAGCCTGCGGTCCACCGCCTCGATCGACAGGCGGATGGCGCGCACCATCAGCGGGAAGCCCATGACGGCGGCGGCGAGAGCCGCTCCTGTCCAGCGGAAGGAGAAGGTGAGGCCGCAGCAGCTTTCGAGCGCCGGGCCGAGCAGGCCGCGCCGCCCGAAAGCCACCAGCAGCAGATAGCCGGTGACGACCGGCGGCAGCACCAGCGGCAGGTGCACAAGCCCGTCCAGCAGCGTCTTGCCGGGGAAGCGCCCGCGCGCGAGCGCGAGCGCCGTCAGCACGGCGAGCGGCAGGCTGGCGAGGGTCGCGACCGCCGCCACGCGCAGGCTCAGGCCCACCGCGACGAGATCGTCGGGGCCAAGGCCCAGCGCGGCGCCGATCGCCTCCAGCGGTCAGCTCCCGGACGGCTTGGGCAGCACCGCGAAGCCGGCGGCCTCGAAGTCCGCGCGGGCGGGCGCCGAGGTCAGCCGCTTCAGGAAGGCGCTGGCGTTCGGGCTCTTGGAGTCTTTCAGCTGCGCCACCGGATAGACGATCGGCGGGTGGCTGTCCTCGGGGAAGGTCCCGACGATCTTCACCTTGGGGTCGGCCGCGGCGTCGGTCTTGTAGACGATGCCGAGCGGCGCCTCGCCGCGGGACACCAGCGCCAGCGCCGCGCGCACGCTTTCGGCGCCCGCGACCTTTGGTTCGACCGCGCTCCAGACGCCGAGCGTCTCCAGAGCCGCCTTGCCGTATTTGCCGGCGGGCACCGAGGAGGTCTCGCCCATGGCGAGGCGGCCGTCGCCGAGCAGTCCGGCGAGATCGACGCCCGGTTTCAGCTCCACCTCGCCCCTGGACCAGTCGGGGCCGGCCACCAGCACGAGGCGGTTGCCGAGCAGGGTCTCGCGGGTGGCGGGGACGATGAGGTCCTTGCCCGCCACGTAATCCATCCAGGCGAGGTCGGCGGAAATGAACAGGTCCGCCGGGGCGCCCTGCTCGATCTGCTTGGCTAGGGCGGAGGAGGCGGCGTAGCTCGCCTTCACCTCGACGCCGGTCTCCCTGGTCCAGGCGGCGGCGATGGAGTCGAGCGCGTTCTTCAGCGAGGCCGCGGCGAACACCGTCACCGGCGCCCTGGCGTCGTCGGCGCGGGGCGCGGAGAAGGGCAGGGGGAGCAGCGCGAGCGCAAGCGCCAGAGGCGCGAGAAGCGAGCGGCGGGTCAGCATGGCGGACGGTCTCCTCGCCGGCGCGGGTCAGGCGCTGCGGCGCGCGAAAGGGGTCGGACGACGCCGTCGCCTCCATCGGGGCGCGTGGCGAAACGTCGAGGAAACCGCCCTCAGCGGCGGCGAATGGGGCGGACGATGCCCGAGCGCCGGGCGGCGGGCAAGGCCGGACGACGCGCAGCCTTGTTCGCGCCATGGAGACGCACGATTTAAGGCGCATCCAAAGGACGATCCCATGACCCGGCCAGAACCCGCTCGCGCCTTCCAGCCCGCCGACGGCGACGCCCTGACGCTCGACGTGGAGGGTATGAGCTGCGCCGCCTGCGCCGCGCGGATCGAGAAGGTGCTCGGGCAGACGCCGGGAATCGCGCAGGCGGTGGTGAACCTGCCGCTGGAGCGCGCGGACGTGCGCTTCTCCGGTCCCGCGGACGCCGAGGCGGCGCTCGCCGCCGTGCGCCGCGCCGGCTACGACGCCCATGTGCGGCCGGCCGACGCCGCCGCGCGCCGGGCGGCGGACGCGGAGCGGGCCGAAGCGCGCCAGGCCGAGGAGCGCCGCACGCTCCGGCTTCTGGCCATGACCGCCGTGCTCGGCGCGCCCTTCGTTGTGGAGATGGTCGCCATGGCCTTCGGCGCCCATGGGCTGCTGCCGGGGTGGCTGCAGCTTGCGCTCGCGACGCCGGTGCAGGTCCTCGTCGGCGCGCGGTTCTACCGCGGCGCCTACGCTTCGCTTCGGGGCGGAGCGGCCAACATGGACGTGCTGGTGGCGCTGGGCACGACGGCGGCCTTCGGCTGGAGCCTCGCCCATGTGGCGCTGGGCTGGCATGGCCCGCTCTATTTCGAGGCCGCGGTGGCGGTGCTGGGCTTCGTGCTGCTCGGCAATCTGATGCAGGCGCGCGCGGCCTCCGGCGCCAGCGCCGCGTTGACCGCGCTGTCCCAGCTCACCCCCGCCCGCGCCCGGCGCGCCCGCCCTGACGGCGGCGAGGAGGAGGTGGCGGTCGAAGCCCTGGCCGAGGGCGACGTGGTGCATGTGCGCCCCGGCGAGCGCTTCCCCGTGGACGGCGTGGTGCGCGACGGCCGCAGCGAGGCCGACGAGCAGCTGGTGACCGGCGAGAGCCGTCCGATCGCCAAGGCGCCCGGCGACGCGGTGGTGGCCGGCGCGCTCAACGGCTCGGGCTTCCTCGCGGTGGCGGCCACCGCGGTCGGCGAGGACGCCACGCCGGCGCGCATCGCCCGCCTCGTGGCGCGCGCCCAGCTCGCCAAGGCCCCGGTGCAGAAGCTCGTGGACAAGGTGACGGCTGTGTTCGTGCCGGTGGTGGTGGGCCTGTCCGCGCTGACGCTGGTCGGCTGGCTGCTGGCGGAGGGCGACTGGGGCCGGGCGCTCGGCGCGGCGATCGCGGTGCTGGTCATCGCCTGCCCCTGCGCGCTCGGGCTCGCGACGCCCGCGGCGCTTGTGGCCGGCACCGGCGCGGCCGCGAAGGCGGGCATCCTGGTGCGCGACATCGAGGCGCTGGAGCGCGCCGCCAGGGTGGACGCCGTGATCTTCGACAAGACCGGCACGCTCACCGCCGGCCGCCCGGCGCTGGTGGCCACCGAAGCGCTCGACGGCGACGGGACCCGGCTGCTGGCGCTCGCCGCCGCGGTGGAGCGCGGCTCCGAGCATCCGCTCGCCCACGCCGTGGTGGAGGCCGCGGAGGGGCAGGGCCTCGTCATACCCAAGGCGCGGGACATCCACGCCGATCCGGGCGAGGGCGTGGTGGGCGAGGTCGATGGCGACCGGGTGGCGGTCGGCAGCGTGCGGCTCCTGGAGCGGCAGGGCGCCCACACCGCGCCGGTGGAGCAGCCCTTCGCCCGGCAGGCCGCGCAGGGCCGCACCGTGGTCGCGGTGTCGGAGGGCAAGCGCGCCAAGGGCGTGCTCGCCTTCGCCGACGCGCCGCGTCCGGGCGCGGCGGAGGCTGTGCGCCGGCTGAGCGACCGGGGCGTGCGCGTGATCATGCTGACCGGCGATTCGGCGGAGGCCGCCGCGCCCATCGCGCGCTCCATCGGCGTCTCGGAGGTGATCGCAGGCGCCCGGCCCGCCGACAAGCTCGCCATGGTGCAGCGCCTGCGCGGGGAGGGGCGCCATGTGGCCATGGTCGGCGACGGCGTGAACGACGCGCCGGCGCTCGCCGCCGCCGACATCGGCGTCGCCATGGGCGGCGGCGCGGACGTGGCGCTGGAGACCGCGGGCCTCGCGCTGCTGCGGCCCGATCCCCTGCTGGCGCCGGCGGCGCTGGACCTCGCCCGGCGCACGGTCGCCACCATCCGGCAGAATCTGGTCTGGGCCTTCGCCTACAATGTGATCGGCCTGCCGCTCGCGGCGCTCGGCCTGCTGTCGCCCGCCATCGCGGGCGGCGCCATGGCGCTGTCCTCGGCGAGCGTGGTGCTCAACGCGCTCCGGTTGTCCCGCTGGCGCCCCGACCGCTGAGAGAGCGTTTCCGCGCGAGCTGACCTTCGCCGGCCGCGCTCCCTCCGGCTGTGGCGCCGAAGCGACGTCACCGCGGCGCAACAGCGTTTTCGGTTTCGGTCGTTTCGCGTGTGCGAAACCATTTCCGGCCTGTCCACGTTGTTGACGCAGCGGGGGTCGCGAGGCGATTTCAGGGCCGCTGGCGGAGCCGGACTTCGCCGATGCGGTAACGGGTTCGTTAAGTCTCCGCCGCTAATTTTATGCGTCTCGCCCCCAAGCCTTCCGGAATCGCCAATGCGCGTCCTGATTTTCCTGTCTTCGATCGTGTTCGTCGTCGTGGCGGTCGCCGCCCTCCCGGTCGGCGCGCCGGCGGAAGCCATCGCCAAGAGCCCGATTGAGGCGGCCTACGGCCGCTGATTGGAAAAGGCCCCGCGCTTCGGTGCGCGGGGCCTTTTCCGCGCCGCGGACAGGATGACGTCTTCGCTTCCCGTCCGCGCCGCCCTATGTCCCCGCCATGGCTCTCGATGCGAGACCGAGCGGGACCGGGACCGCGGCATCACATGACCGCGAGCCCGCCGGCGAAACGCTGGAATTCCGTCGATCTCAAGTCGAAATGCGCCCCAAGCGTCTTTTGACATATGCTGGCCCCGCACCCGCCCGAGATCGTTCGCTCCCATGACTGACAGCTTTTCCTCTTCCCGGCCGTCGCCCGAGGGCCGGTCGCCCCTGCTGCTCGACCGGCGCGCGCTGGTGCAGCTCGGCCTCGCCGCCCAGGCCGCCGTGCTGCTCGGCGGGACCGCCGCAGCTCAGGACGGGTCCAAGGCTCCCGCCGGCGCGGACGACCTGAAGTTCGGCCCCGCCGAGCCGTTCAGCTACGACGGGCTCAAGGCGCTGGCCAAGGCGAAGGCGGGCAAACCCTATCAGGAGCCGCCGCGGCCGAACCCCGAGATCGTGAAGCGCATCGACTACGACGCCCACGGCAAGCTGAAGTTCGACCCGGAGCACGCGCTCTACGCCCGCTCGGCCGGGGCCTATCCGATCACCTTCATGCATGTGGGTCAGTTCTTCCCCAAGACGGTGCGCATGCACGCGGTCGCGGACGGCAAGGCGCGGGAGGTGCTCTACGACCCGGCCTACTTCCAGATGCCCGCCGACCATGTGGCGAAGGGCCTGCCGGCCCAGCCCTCCGCCTTCGCCGGCTTCTGGGTGCGCGAGGCCAAGGACGAGGTGACGGACAAGGGCGACTGGAAGACCCGGGAGCCGTTCGCCACCTTCCTCGGCGCGTCCTATTTCCGCGCCATCGGCGACGCGGGCCAGGTGGGCATGTCCGCCCGCGGCGTGGCCCTGTTCCCGGAGCCCGGCGCGGCCGAGGAGTTTCCGGACTTCACCGAGTTCTGGTTCGAGCCGGCCAAGGCCGACGGCGAGCCGGTGACGGTCTACGCCCTGCTCGACGGCCCGTCGCTTTCGGGCGCGTTCCGCTTCCTGATCCAGCGCACCGAAGGCACGCTGATGCGGATCGAGGCGCAGGTGACTATGCGCCGAGACCTGCCGCGCGTGGGCCTTGCGGCGCTGACCTCCATGTACTGGTTCTCGGAGACCGCCAAGCCCGGCCTGATCGACTGGCGGCCGGAGGTGCACGACTCCGACGGCCTCGCCATGTGGACCGGCGCGGGCGAGCGCATCTGGCGCCCGCTCAACAACCCGCCGCGCATCATGACCTCGTCCTTCTCGGACGAGAATCCCCGCGGCTTCGGGCTGCTGCAGCGCGACCGCGTGTTCGACCACTACCAGGACGGGGTGAAGTATCAGGACCGCCCCTCCACCTGGATCGAGCCGGAGGGCGAGTGGGGCAAGGGCGTGGTGCAGCTGGTGGAGCTGCCCACCGACGACGAGATCCACGACAACTCCGTCGCCTACTGGATCCCGGCCGAGCCGGCCAGGGCCGGCGTCACGCTGTCGCTGGCCTACAAGCTGCACTGGCGCGACGGCGAGCCCTATCCCACCGACCTCGGCCGCGTGGCGGCGACGCGGCTCGGGCGCGGCGGCCAGCCCGGCCTGCCCCGGCCGCAGGGCGTGCGCAAGTTCATGATCGAGTTTCTCGGCGGCCCGCTGGCGGACATCCCCTACGGCCAGACCGTGGAGCCGGTGCTCTCCGCGTCGCGGGGGACCTTCTCCTACGTCTACGCCGAAGCGGTGCCGAGCGACGTGAAGGGGCACTGGCGCGCCCAGTTCGACCTGACCGTGCAAGGGCCGGAGCCGGTGGAGCTGCGCTGCTACCTCAAGGTCGGCGACCGGGTTCTGACCGAGACCTGGCTCTACCAGTACCACCCGTCCTGACGTCCGGTTTGGACGCTCAGGGCGGCCGCGCCGCCGTCATGCCCGGCGAGGCCCGGCATCCATGACATGAGCCGGCCCGCTTGTGTCGCAGGACATCGGGGATGCCCGCGCGTTCCGCGCCGGCAGGACGGGAACAGGGCGTCTGCTTTCTAAAGGCGCTCGGACGACGCGACGCGCCCCGCCCTGCGGGCCGCGGGGGAGGCGACCGCTCGGACGTTGCGTCATGCCGCGGCGTCAGGCGGTGGCGCTGACCAGAGCCTGGGACGACCGGCCGGCGCCGACGCCGTCGATGTAGGCCCGGAGCCGCAGCCGCGCTTCGTCCGGGGTCTGGGACAGCACCGCGCCGGTGGCGATCTCCACCGTGCGGTAGATCAGGCTGCTGGTTTCGGCGTCGATCTCCACCCGGCGCTCGTTGTCGCCGAGGGGCGGGGGAGAGGCCGGGCGGCTCTGGGCGTCCTGGGCGGCGCGGGCCTGCTGAACCTCCCGCGGAGGCTCGGGCGCGCGCGGGGCCGCGGGGCGCGTCATCGCCGCCGGAGCTGAAAACGATCCGATGCCGGTATCCATTGCGACCTCCCCGCCGCTGACGCGAAAGATGATCTTCCGCATGAGCGATGTTCGGGCAAGCGCGTTAAGCTCACGTTAGAACTTTCAGTTAACGCGCCGCGATTCCGATTCGGCGACTTTAGCTAAAACCGATTCGAAGCGCCCTCAGCTTTTGCGCGACAGGGCGACCGGCGCGCTGGGCGCGCGCAGCCGCGCGGCGGCGTCGGCGCCGTAGGTGCGGGGCGTCTCCCGCGCGGCGAGCTCCTCCGACACGCCGCGCATCAGGCTTTCCGCCACCGAGCGGGCGGTGCCGAGCACGGCGAGGTTCTCCTCCAGCGCGGCGCGGAACGTCACATGCAGCCGCTCGATCTCCGCCAGCTGCTCCTGCGGCTGGGCGGCGAGCGACTCGCGCGAGGCGGAGACCGCGCCGATGTCCAGCATGTAGCGGCTCGACAGCTCGCCCTTGGACGTCTCCAGCGCGCCCGCGGCCTGGTAGGCGCCGGCCCGCACCAGCCGGGTCTCCTCGGAGATCACCTCCGTCAGCCGGGCCATGGTGGCCGCGAGCCGCGACAGGCGCTCGGCGGTCTCGGGCACGCCGAGCTTGGGCCGGGCGGGGGCGGCGGGGAGGCGGCGGCGGATCATGGCGTGGCGGTCCCGGTCTGGAGGGCGAGAAGTTCGGCGCGGACATGGGCGGCGAGGCCCACCCCGCCCGATGCGGCGATGGAGCGGCCGTACTGGTCGGCCAGCATGGAGCGGTAGGCGTCCGAGCCCGTGCTTCCGCCGCCCAAGGGGCCGTCCTCGCCGAGGCCCTCGAACATGGTCTGCACCATCTGCGTCAGGAACACGGCCTCGAAGTCCTCGGCCGCGGCGTCCACCTTCGACGGCGCCTTGGCCGCGCCCGGATGGGCGGCGAACGCCTTGGCCGTCGAGAGCGCGGCGGCGGCGGAGGGCGTGGAGGAGGTCGCGTCCGCCATCACATCACCTCGATTTCGGCCTGCAGCGCGCCCGCCGCCTTGATGGCCTGCAGGATGGCGATCAGGTCGCGGGGACCGACGCCGATGGCGTTCAGCCCGTCCACCAGCTGGCGCAGGTTGACGCCCTCCCGCAGCACCGCGAGCCGGCGGTTGGCGTCCTCATCCACGGTGACGGTGGTGCGCGGCGCCACCACGGTTTCGCCCTGGCTGAAGGCTTCCGGCTGGCTCACCACCGGATCCTCGGTGATGGTGACGGTGAGATTGCCCTGCGCCACCGCCACGGTGGAGACCCGCACGTCCTGCCCCATGACGATGATGCCGGAGCGCTCGTCGATCACGATCTTCGCCACCTGGTCGGGCTCGACCCGGAGCTGCTCGATCTCGGTCAGGAGCTGGATGATGTTGCCCTTGTAGCTCTTCGGGACCTGCACCGTGACGGTGGAGGGGTCGACCGGCTCGGCGACGCCCGCGCCGATGAAGGCGTTGATGGCGGCCGCCACCCGGCGGGCCGTGGTCAGGTCCGGGTTGCGCAGCGCGAGCCGCACCGCGCCGAGATTGGCGAGCGAGAACGGGATCTCGCGTTCGATCAGGCCGCCGTTGGAGATGCGCCCCGTGGTGGGCACGCCGCGCACGATCTGCGCCGCCTCGCCTTGGGCGTTGAAGCCGATCACCGCCACCGACCCCTGCGCCACCGCGTAGACCTCGCCGTCCGCGCCCATCAGCGGGGTGACGATCAGCGTGCCGCCCTGCAGGCTGGTGGCGTCGCCGAGCGCCGAGACGGTGACGTCGATGCGGGTGCCCTGGGTTCCGAAGGGCGGCAGGTTGGCGGTCACCATCACCGCGGCCACGTTCTTGGTGCGCAGCGTCGCGCCGCGGGTGTTCACGCCGAGCCGCTCCAGCATCGACTGCAGGCTCTGCTTGGTGAAGGGCGCGGCGTTGAGCGAGTCGCCCGAGCCGTTGAGGCCGACCACCAGGCCGTAGCCCACCAGCTGGTTCTCGCGCACGCCCTCGATGTCGGTCAGGTCCTTGATGCGGGAGGTGACGCCGCCCCGGGTCGGGCCGCCGTCGTCGCCGGCCCGGAACGCGCCCCGGCCATGGACGGCCGCGCGGCGGATGTCGACGCGCACCCCGCTGTCCGCGCCGCCCTCCGCGCCGTAGCCGCCGCCCCGTGGAGAGGCGCCCGCCGCGAGGTCGGCGGAAACCGCCGGCAGCGGGGCCGCGGCGAGGGCCAGCGCCGTCAGCGCGGCGGAGAAGCGGGAGATGAGGCGGCGAGGGGTCATGGAGACGAAGGCCCGGACGCTTGGGAAACGGTCGCCTCTCCCATGCGAAGCCCGTGCCGAAAAACAACCATTTGATTTTGAATGATAATTTCCAAGGCCGCGGGCGGCTGTGGCGGAACGGGCCGGCAGATTCCGCCGCCGCTCGGCACAATTTGCCGGAGTTTAACCGCCGCTTAACCACGTTTCCCGCACCTCTAGGGTCATGGGAGCGCCAAGGCTCCCCGATGCGGAGCGTGGCATGCGGGTGGACGGGCTGGGACGGGCGATCGCGGGCGGCGCAGGCGTTGGGCGCTTCGCCGCGGCGGGGGTCGCGTTCCGCCTGCCCGACGAGGCGCCCCAGGCGGGGCCGGCCCGCAGCGCCGCGCCGTTGCGGGCCGCGCCCGCGCTCGACGCGCTGCTGGCTTTGCAGGCGGTGGAGGTGCGGCCGGTCGATCCCCGCCGCCGCCGCGCCGCCCGCCGGGGCCGCGGCCTGCTGGACGCGCTGGACGCGCTGAAGGCGGACATGCTGCACGGCCGGGACGGCATGGCGAGCCTGGAGGCGTTGCGACGGGCGCTGGCGGAGGCCGGCGAGGCCACCGGCGACGCGGCCCTCGACGACCTGCTCGCGGCCATCGACCTGCGGGCGCAGGTGGAGCTTGCGAAACGCCGGCAGGCCGATGCGCGGCGCCCGTGACGGCGGCGCCGGAGCCGCTGTTTCGCCGCGAATTTGATCAATCCGAAAAAATCATGTAATTTCAATCACTTCTCCGGTTAATTCCGTAATTGTAGACTGGGCGGTGTGTGGCTATAGTCCGCGCCGCTTGGCACCAGCGCAGCGGCATAGCCAGAGGCTGATCAATGAGCGTCGAGTTGGCGACTGACTACCGGCCGTCGGAAGACGAGCCGTTCATGAACGACCGGCAGCGGAAGTATTTCCGCGCGAAGCTGCTCGACTGGAAAGAGGAAATCCTCCGGGAGAGCCGCGAGACCCTCGAGCACCTCCAGGACGAGAACCAGAACCACCCCGACCTCGTGGACCGGGCGTCGTCGGAGACCGACCGCGCCATCGAGCTGCGCGCCCGCGACCGCCAGCGCAAGCTGATCGCCAAGATCGACTCGGCGCTGGAGCGGATCGAGGACGGCTCCTACGGCTATTGCGAGGAGACCGGCGAGCCGATCTCGCTGCGCCGGCTGGAGGCGCGCCCGATCGCGACGCTCTCCATCGAGGCGCAGGAGCGCCACGAGCGCCGCGAGAAGGTCTATCGCGACGACTGAACGGCCTTTCAAGGCTGCGACGTGTCCGAACGCAAAAAAGCCCCCGGCGCTTCGATCGCCGGGGGCTTTCGCGCGTCTTGGGGGCTGCAGGATCAGCCGCGGCGGATGGTCAGCAGCTTGTAGTCGAACGAGCCTTTCTTTCCATGCTTCGGGTAGGTCGCGGAGGAGACTCGCTCGTCCTGATTTCCGCCGAGGACCCGAACCTCCGACGCGGTTTCGCTCTCATAAAAGCCCACATGGCCGCCGCTTTGCGTCTGGCTTTTCCGGCTGAACACCACGATGTCGCCCTCCTGCGGCGAGGCCGAGACATCGGTTCCCCAGGTTCTCCAGTCCAGCGCCCACTTGCTGTCCGCGCCGATCAGGCCCGCCTTCTCGACGCAGTAATTCACGAAGGACGAGCACCACGCCGTCTGGTCCGGGGCGGCGCCGCCCTTGGTGGTGGCGTGGTACATGACGATGCGCGGATTGCTGTCCTTCAATCCCGGAACCTCCATGACGCCCCGCGCCAGTTCCGCCCGCGCGACGTCGTAGGGTCGCAGAAGCGCCGGGCCGAAGAGGTGGGTCGGCAATCCGCCGGACACCGCGCGCAGGAAGGCCGACGCCATGAAGCCGTCCGCCAGACCGTCGCCTTCCAGATCGACCAGCGTCCAACCGTTCTGCTCGCTGTGGCCGCTGACGACGGCGCCGACGGGAAGGCTCTGGATCACGCGATGCTGTTCGCCCGCCCCGGCGCGCAGGTTGAGCCCGCTGCGCGCCACGACTTCGAACAGGTTTTCGTGCCCCTGAGCCTTCTCCGACCACACCGGGGCGTTGGCGTCGAACTGCCCGAACTCCCCATGGCTCGCGTTGGCGACGTTGCCGTCATAGATGAAGCCGCCGATCTCGGACTTCAGTTCGAGATGCTTCTGGAACAGATGCCAGCGCCCGGACTTCAGCGCGTCTCTGGTGCCGGACCAGCCGGTCGCGCCTGCGAGCCAGACGTAGTCGACGAGGTCCCGCGCCTCGAGATAGGCGGCGACCGTCCCGGAGCCGTAGACGCCGATCCTGTAGGCGCCCTTGAGCTCCGCCTTCACCGCCGCGAAGTAGGCGGCGACGAGCTCGAGCTGGCTGTTCTTGTAGTAGTCCCAGTCCACCGCGAAATAGATCGCCGTGCCCTTGGGCTGAAGGATGGCGTTCGTGGCGAGATCGAGCGCGCGCTTCCCGTCCCGCGCGCCGTTGGCGGCGCTGAGATCATCGATCTGGCCCTCGGCCCCGCCGCGCTGCTGGAACACGACCGCCACCGAAAGGCCGGCCGCGAACAGCGCGTCCCGCTCCGGCCGGGTCAGGCACTTGGTGGGGTGCGTCTTGCTGTTGCGGTTGTTGTAGTAGCGGATGACGGTGCGGACCCCCGCCGCGGCCAGCCGCTGCGCATAGTCCGAAAGATCGCGTGGGGCGTCGATGATCGCGTGCATGCCATCAGCCTCCGAAAGAGTGGGAAGCCATCAAGCCGCGCAACCTTAGATTTTTGTAGTCGTAGAAATACGTCTATCTAAAGTTGCATGCGCCTCAACCCGCCTCCGCCAGCGGGCGCGCCCAGGGCGTCGCGGTGAGACGGCGGACGAGGAAATCGATCAGCGCGGTGACGCGGGCGGGGCGGAAGGCGCCGGGCGGCGTCACCACATGCAGCGCGATCGGCGGCAGGCTCCAGTCCGGCAGCGCCGTCTCCAGCCGTCCGGCGGCGATGTCGTCGAACGCGACGAACTCCGGCTGCACCGCGAGGCCGAGGCCCGCCAGCACGCTCGCGGTCAGCGCGTCGGCGTTGTTGGCCCGCAGACGGCCGGACACGGTGACCGCCTCCTCCGCGCCCTGCCGGTCGAAGAAGCGCCAGCGGTCCCAGCCGGGCAGGTAGGCGTAGCCAAGGCAGGAATGGGCGGCGAGGTCGCGGGGCCGCTGCGGCCGGCCCATGCGGTCGAAATAGGCCGGCGCGCCCACCACCAGCCGGCGCACCTCGCACAGCCTGCGGGCGCGCAGACGGCTGTCCGCGAGCGCCGCGATCCGCAGCCCGACGTCGAAGCCCTCGCCGATCAGGTCGATCTGGGCGTCGGCGAGGTGCAGGTCCACCGAAACGTCCGGAAAGGCGGCGAGGAACTCGGGCAGGATCGGCGCCACATGGGCGAGCCCGAACGACATGGGCGCCGCCAGCCGCACCATGCCGCTCGCCGCGGCGGAGGCGGCCATGGCCTGCGCCTCGGCGCTTTCGCCCGCCCGCACGATCCGCTCCGCATCCTCCGCCGCGGCCTTGCCGGCCTCGGTGAGCGACAGCCGCCGGCTGGTGCGATGAAGCAGGGGGGTCGCGAGCCGCGTCTCCAGCCGCGCCACCGCCTTGGAGACGGTCCCCTTGGACAGGCCGAGGTCTTCCGCCGCGCGGGCGAAGGACCCGCGCGCCGCGACGCGGGCGAAGATCGCCCATGCTTCGAAATCGGGCAGCACGACAAGCTCCATCCGGAAACGATGAGTTTCCATCGTTTCCATTTTTGGCTTCATCCGGCGACCCTATCTTGGCTGCAACCACCTTGTCCCGTGAGTTCGAAAGGGCTTCGCCATGACCGCGTCCCGCGCCGCCGCCATCCACCACGTCACCGCCATCAGCGGCCCCGCCGCCCGCAACCGCCGCTTCTACGAGGGCGTGCTCGGCCTGCGGCTGGTGAAGAAGACCGTCAATTTCGACGATCCGGGCACCTACCACCTCTATTACGGCGACGAGCTCGGCCGTCCCGGCTCGATCCTGACCTTCTTCCCGTGGGATCACGTCGCCCCCGGCCGGGTCGGGATCGGCGAGACGTCGCGCACCGCGTTCCGGGTGCCCCGCGCCTCGATCGGCTGGTGGGCGCATCGCCTGCTGGAGGCCGGCGCGCCCCATGACACGCCGGCGGTCCGCTTCGGCGAGACCGTGCTCGCCTTCAAGGACCCGGACGGCCTTGCGCTGGCGCTGGTCGGCGTCGACGGGGCCGAGGGCGAGCCCGGCTGGGCGAGCGCCAGCGTGCCCGCGGAGCACGCCATCCGCGGCTTCCACGGCGTCACGTTGCTGCTCGCCGACGGCGCAGCCACCGGCGCGGTGCTGACCGACGTGTTCGGGCAGAAGGAGGTGGCGCGCGAGGGCGCGCTCATCCGCTACGAGGCGGGGGGCGGCGGCTACGGCCGCTTCGTCGACCTCCATGTGGCCGGCGGCTTCCTGGCCGGCCGCTCGGGGGGCGGCAGCGTGCACCACATCGCCTTCCGGGCGGCGGACGACGCCGCGCAGGCGGAGATGGCGCGAAAGCTCGTGGCCGATCACCGGCTCGCGGTGACCGAGCAGAAGGACCGCAACTACTTCCGCTCGGTCTATTTCCGGGAGCCGGGCGGGGTGCTGTTCGAGATCGCCACCGACGCGCCCGGCTTCACGGTCGACGAGCCGGCCGAGACGCTCGGGCAGGCGCTCAAGCTGCCGCCGCTGCTCGAAGGGCTGCGGTCGCGCATCGAGGAGAGGTTGCCTCCGCTGGACTGAGCGCGGGCGGCCGCTCCCTCCGTCATGCCCGAGACAAGCTCGGGCATGACGGCGGCGTGGAGCGTGCAATTCTGAAATTCAAAGCAACTTCAATCTATTAATTCGAGCCGAAGGAGGCCGCCATGACCGCGCGTGACCTGTCGTTCGCGCATGTGTTCCGCCCGGCGGCGCGGCCGGGCCCGCCGCCCGTGCTGCTGCTGCACGGCACGGGCGGCGACGAGACCGACCTGCTGCCGCTCGGGGAGGCGGTGGCGCCGGGCGCGGCGCTGCTGTCGCCCCGGGGGCAGGTGCTGGAGCGCGGGGCGCCGCGCTTCTTCCGCCGCCTCGCCGAGGGCGTGTTCGACGAGGACGACGTCCGCCGCCGGGCGGGCGACCTCGCCCGCTTCATCGCCGAGGCGAGGGAGACGTACGGGATCGGCGCGCCCGTCGCGCTCGGCTACTCCAACGGCGCCAACATCGCCGCGGCCGTGCTGCTGCTGCATCCGGAGTCGTTGGCGGGCGCAGCGCTGCTGCGGCCGATGGCGGTGCTGAGCGATCCGCCGCAGGCGAACCTTCGCGGCAAGCCCGTGCTCATGCTGTCCGGCGCGGCCGATCCGATCGCGGGCCCCGACAGCGTGGCGGCGCTTGAAGTCGCGCTCACGGCGTCCGGCGCGGAGGTGACGCGCGAAATACTGCTCGCGAGCCACGGCCTGACGCGGGACGACCTCGCCGCCGCGACCGCCTGGTTCGCCCGCCGGGCGGCGGACGCGCCGTCATCGTCGTGACGCTTGCGGGTCCGGCCTCTCCGGAAGGTCGGGCCCGCGCTCAGCCGGCGGCGAGGCGCTTCAGCGCGGCCTCGTGCAGGCGCCTGTCGCCGGAGGCGATGATGCGGCCGCCGTCGGTGGCGGGGCCGCCGTCCCAGGTGGTCACCACGCCGCCGGCGCCTTCCACGATCGGGATCAGCGCCACGATGTCGAACGGCTTCAGGTCGGCCTCGATCACCAGATCCACATGGCCGGCCGCCAGCATGCAGTAGGCGTAGCAGTCGCCGCCCCAGCGGGTGAGCCGGGCGTCCACGGAGACGGCGTCGAACAGCGCCCGCTCCTCGGCCGTGAACATGGTGGGGGAGGTGGACATCAGCATGGCGTCCTCCAGCCGGGGGCAGGCGCGGGCGCGCAGCCGGCGCTCCCCGCTCCGGCCGCGCCAGGTGGCGCTGGAGCCGTCGCCATGGAATTTCTCGCCCACGTAAGGCTGGTTCATCATGCCGTAGCAGGGGTTGCCGCCGCGGGTGAGGCCGATCAGCGTGCCCCAGATCGGCATGCCGAGGATGAAGGAGCGGGTGCCGTCGATGGGGTCCAGCACCCACACGAACTCGGCGTCCTTGCGCTCGTCGCCATGCTCCTCGCCGATCACGCCATGCTCGGGGAAGGTGTCCCGGATCAGCGTCCGCATCACCGTCTCGCCCGCCTTGTCGGCGGCGGTGACCGGATCGAAGCCTTCGCGCAGCTTGTTCTCGACGCCGACGGAGGTGCGGAAGAACGGCAGGATCGCCTCGCCCGAGGCGGTGGCCAGACGGTCCACGAAGGCGGAGAAGTCCACGGGCGTCATCAGCGGTCTCCCGAAGCGCCGCCGAAGGGCCGACGGCCGGCGGGGTCGAGAAAGCGCGAAAGCGCGCTCCGGGCAAGTGCGCGAGCGGCGGCCGGCGAGCGCTTGCGCAAAAGAAATCGCCGGCAAGCGCGACGTAACGTCACGGCCGGCGACAGGTGGCCTTATGGCCTTGCTTTTTGTGCGGCGCGGCCGCATCTTGTTGCGGTGCGACAAGCCGATCTCTGATCGTTTGTCGCTGCCCTCCTTGGGCGTTTCCTCCCTAGACTTTGGCCGCCCTGCGCTTGCGCGGGCGGCCTTTTTTCTTCTTGCGTCCGGGCAGGGCGGACATTGGCCGCTCCCGATCGCCTTTGCAAGCACTTTTCGTATCGAGCGATAGCAGTATCGGTTTAACCGATGTTCTGGCCTGGCCGCGCGTCACTCCGCGGCGAGGCGCGCGCTCCCGAGCGCCGTCAGCGGCGCCTCCGCCATGACGCGCACGAACAGCGTCAGCCGGTCGGCCACCTCCCGGAACGCGGGCAGGCGGGCGTGGACGCGCTCGTCCATGTAGAGGCCGCGATTCACCTCGATTTGCAGGGCGTGGAAGCCGCTCGGCGGGGCGCCGTAATGCTCGGTGATGTAGCCGCCGGCGTAAGGCCGGTTGCGCGCCACGGTGAAGCCGGCGTCCTTCAGCGTGCGCTCCGCCAGATCGACGATCGCGCCGCTGCAGCTCACGCCGTAACGATCGCCCAGAACGATGTCCGGAGCCGGCCGGTCGTCGCGCACGCCGCCGGTGGAGGGCATGGAGTGGCAGTCCACCAGCAGCGCCACGCCGTGGGCGCGGTGCGCGCGCGCGATCAGGCGGGAAAGAGTGCGGTGGTACGGTTTGTACAGCGTTTCGATCCGCGCCAGCGCCTCGGCCACGGGCAGGCGCTGGCTGTAGATCTCCTGCGCCTCGCCGACGATCCGGGCGATGGTGCCGAGCCCGCCCGCCACCCGCACCGAGCGGGTGTTGGCGAAGGGCGGCAGCCGGCCCTCGAACATGCGCGGATCAAGCTCGTAGGGCTCGCGGTTGACGTCGAGATAGGCGCGGGGGAACAGCGCCCGCATCAGCGGCGCGCCGGCTGCGGGGGCGGCCGCGAACAGCTCGTCCACGAAGGCGTCCTCCGACCGGCGCAGGGCGCGCGAATCGAGCCGGGAGGCGGCGAGGAAGCTCGGCGGATAGACCGCGCCCGAATGCGGCGAGTTGAACACCGTCGGCGACGTCGGGCGCTCCGGCGACGCGATGTCGTAGGCGGGGTCGGGCGCGTCGGGGAGGGCGGACGGCGTCACGGAACGGAGCGGCCTCGAAAGCGGCGGGGGGAGAGGGCTCGGGGCGTCATGTTGCCGATCCGTGACGCCGCTGTCCATGGCGGGGCGCGCGCGAAACGGTCTGTTTACCAGAGCCCGCGCTTATGGGATGACTCGTGACGATCGTCCGATACGCAGGATTTCTTCTCCCGTGCAACCGAACTCCAAGATCCTTCTGGCGGAAGACGACGACGACATGCGCCGTTTCCTGGTCAAGGCGCTCGAGAACGCCGGTCATGCGGTGGTCTCGTTCGACAATGGTCTCTCCGCCTATCACCGGCTGCGCGAAGAGCCGTTCGAGCTGCTGCTGACCGACATCGTGATGCCCGAGATGGACGGCATCGAGCTCGCGCGGCGCGCGACCCAGCTCGACCCCGACATCAAGGTGATGTTCATCACCGGCTTCGCGGCGGTGGCGCTCAACCCGGACTCGCAGACGCCCAAGGACGCCAAGATCCTCTCGAAGCCGTTCCACCTGCGCGAGCTGGTGAGCGAGGTCGACAAGCTGCTGGCGGCGTGACGCCGCCGCGCGGCCTGCTGCCGCCGCTGATGCTGGCGGCGGCGCTGGGGCTCGGCCTGTCCGGCGTTCTGGACCGCCCGGGCTTCGAGGGCGTCGGGCAGGGGCTGGTGATCGGGGCGCTGGTCTGCGCGCCGATCTGGGTGTTCGGCCAGTTGCGCAAGCGACGCGACGACCGCCGCGATTGAACGCGAGCGACGACTTGCCAGCCAGAGGGCGATCCGATATAGCCCCCGTCACTCCGGGCCGCCCCGCAGCGGTTCGCGAACTGGTTTCCGGCTCCGCCGATTCGTCGGCGGGTCAGGGCGTGTAGCTCAGCGGGAGAGCACTACGTTGACATCGTAGGGGTCACAGGTTCGATCCCTGTCACGCCCACCATTTGAATGAGGCGGTTCCGGCATGGCCGGGGCCGCCTCATTGCTTTTGAAATCCAGATATGATCCGCGCCGCGCGGCCCGGTGGTCACAGCTCGACGTGCTCGCTGAAGGCCGCCGAGGGAATCGGCTCGTGGAACTGCACGCCGACGCCCTTGTCGAAGGCGCGCACCACGGTGGCGGGGCGCCGGCCCGCCCGCACCACGGCGCCGACGAAAGGGATGTGCGCGGGTTTCATGAGGATCGCGGCGCCGGACACCGACAGGTCCAGAATCAGGCCCGGAAACACCAGCTCCTCGCCGAGCCGCATCTCCACCTTGCGGTTGATGGGCACGATGCGCGGCGCCGCCCGTTGCGCCGCGGCCAGCGCCACGCGGTTGGAGTGCCATTCCAGACAGGCGGCGAGGCGGGCCTTGCGGTCTTCGCGCACATCGAGCCGCAGCGCGAAGCCGTGGGGGATGAGCCGGTCGACCCAGCCGCGCAGGATGCCGATGTTGTTGAGGTAGCAGATCACCCGCGCTTCGACGTTCACGGGATGGGGCGCGATGATGATGGCCGAATCGAGCGAGACGCGCAGCGCCTCGCAGGCGAACTCCTGTCCGTTCATCAGCATGCAGCGGCCGGCGATGACGTCGTCGCCTGTTCCGGCCACGGACGACGGCGCGGCGTTCAGCGGATGGTTCAGGTCGAGCGGCTGCATGCGGGCGCCTGGGGAGAGCGTGGCCAACGGGCGACGCCGCCGGGCCGGTGGGGACGGAAGGGGCGTCTTCGCCGCCGGACCAGGGCGCCGGTGGGGCCGTCGCGCGCTGATGTCCGGGGCTTCAGGTCCAGTGTCTGCGAGGTAATTGAAGACCGCATTAAAAACTTCGGATGACGAGAGCGGTCCCCCTGACGCTCTAGACGTCGCCGCAGGCCGCGGGACAGCGATCTTACGATGAAGGGCGCGCGGCGGATCGCCGCGCGCCCTTCATTTAAAGACGAAAGACGGGCGCCCAAGGCGCCCGTCAGGCGCGGACCATCACCGAGTCCTTGGTGATCTCGGCGATCCTGGTCGCGCCCACCTGCTTCATGATGGTCTCGAACTCGCGCTGGAGGATGGCGAGCACGGCGGCGACGCCCGGCTCGCCGAAGGCGGCGAGGCCCCAGCAGTAGGGCCGCCCGATGCAGATTGCGGTCGCGCCAAGGGCCAGCGCCTTCAGCACGTCGGTGCCGCGGCGGATGCCGCCGTCGATCAGCACCGGGATCTTGCCGTCCACGGCCGCAACCACCTCCGGCAGGGCGCGGATGGTGGGCTCGAGGCTCTCCTCGGCGCGGCCGCCGTGGTTGGAGACGATGATGGCGTCCACGCCGTGCTTCAGCGCGATCTCGGCGTCCTCGCGGGTCACGATGCCCTTGAGCACCAGCTTGCCCTTCACGATCTTGCGCAGCCGGTCCACGAACTCCCAGGTCATGCCGGTGCCGTAGAGGTTCGTGACCTTGGAGACGTCGAGATCGTCGAACATCGGCTTGCGGGAGACCTCGTTGGCGAAGCCGCCGGCGTGGCAGCCCTTGCAGTCGCGGGTGTCGTCGCGGCGGAAGCGGAACAGGGTCTCGGTGTTGCGGCCGCCCTGGCGGTCGACGGTGAGCACGATGGCGGGGGCGCCCGCGGCCTCGGCGCGCTTCACCAGCGCTTCCGTGACCGACCAGTCGTCGGTCGGGTAGAGCATGTACCAGCACGGGCCGCCGCGCTCCGCGATCACGTCCTCGATCGAGGTTGAGCCCACCGTGGAGAGGATGAAGTTGTTGCCCTTCACCTTGGCGGCGCGGGCCACGGCGGCTTCGGCCTCGGCGTGGAAGGCGCCCTGGCTGGAGACCGGCGCCAGCATGATCGGCGTGCTGAAGGTCTCGCCGAACAGGGTGACGCTGGTGTCGATCTTGCGCACGTCGATCAGGCGGCGGACGCGGATCGCGATGTCGTCATAGGCCTCGTGGTTGAGGCGCAGCGTCTCGTCGCCGTCGACGCCGCTCGCCAGATAGCCGTAATGGGCCGGCGGCAGCGCCTTCTTGGCTGCGGGCTCGAAGTCGAACACGTTCAGCGCCTGCTCCGGCGCGGTGATGACGCCGTCCACGGCCTTCTGCTGGGGCGCGCGCAGCACGTCGTAGCTCTGGGCCAGGGCCCCGCTCGAGGCGCCGGCGGAGAGCGCGCCCACCAGCGCGCTGACGGCGCTCGGCGTGAGGACGGGGCTCGCTGCGAGAAAGCGGATGAAATTGCGGCGGTCGGTCAGCGCGGCGTCGGACGGCGTCCGGGCGTCGGGTGCGGTCGTCAAGTTCGCCTCCATGTCGGTTCCCTGCGGCCCTCGCTTCTCCGCGGGCTGCGGAAAAGCGCGGTTCACCCGGAACGCGGCCCGAGAACCAGGGACAGGCAAGCGACCGGACGCATCGGTCTTATACGACTAAAGTCTAGTATGAAAGGTTGGGCTTTGAAAAATTCCAATCTTTCCGGACCGACCGTAAGCCGGATTTTTTGAGCTGTCATGACATGCGATCGCGGTCGCTCCGCGTCGTTCGACGGCGGAGCGGCCGGTTCATCAACTCGCGGCGAGGAAAGCGGTGGGCGTCAGCCCCGGCGGGCGCGGCGGATGACCAGCAGCGCGACCACGCCCCAGAAGGTGAAGAAGATGATGTTGAACCAGGGCACGATGGTCGCGTCCGGCTCGGCGCGCCGGATGTTGATGGCGTTGGGGAACATGGAGAACATGTTGATGCGCCAGCCGTAATAGGTGACGACCGCCGTGCCGCGGTCGTTGGCGATGGCGGCGGCGATGGCCTGCTCGTCGGCGCTGTCGAACTTGAAGTAGAACGGGAAGCCCCAGCCGGTGTCCTCGTTGCGGTAGACGCGGGGACGGTCGGTCTTGACCGTGGGGTCTTTGCTCACGCGCTCGGCGTAGATGTAGTAGACGTCCCGCCCGACCTGGGGCCGGTCGCCGCCCTGCAGCGGCTTGCCGGACATGTCCACGCGCCGGTTCTCGACGCCCACGATCCGCACCACGTCGTGCCGCGGCAGATAGAAGTGCAGGAAGGCCGCGCCCGGCAGCACCGCGCACAGGGCGATGACGGCGACGATCAGGCGGGTGCGGTCGAACATCGGGCGGGAACTCCAGCGGGTGCGCGTGGATTATCTGGGACCGCGGCCCGGGATTGCAATCGCCGGGCGAAGGGCTCAGACGCCGCGGAAGGTCAGCAGGCGGTGGCCCACATAGCTGGTGGCGGCGCCGATGCCGATGGCGGCGGCGTGGGAGATCGGCTCCACCCACAGCGTCCAGCCCATGGCCGGCGCCACGACCCGCACGAACAGGATGGTGAGCAGCCACACCTCCACCGCGCCGACGGCGTTCACCACCAGGAACTTCCAGAGCTGGGAGCGGGCGTCGCCGGTCTTCGCCTCGAACACGAACAGGCGGTAGAGGAAGAAGCCCACCACCATGCCGACGCCGTAGGCCACCAGCACCGAGGCCTCGAACGGCATCACCATGTTGAGCGGGAACCGCGCCGCCCAGTTGACGAAGGCGGCGAAGCCTCCGGCGAGCAGGAAGCGGCCGATGCGCCGCATCTCGGCGGGGGTCATGCGGGCGCGCAAAGCGGGCGGCAGCGCGGCGACGAGGGCGGAGGCGGGCATGGCGGCCTCACCAGAACCGGCCGACCGGCGCGACCGCCGCCACGAAGGCGAGCGCCATGATCCCGCCCAGAGCGATCGAGGCCCGGTCCCGCACCGCGAAGGCTACGGGATCGTCGTGAAGCTCGTCGCGGCCCGACAGCACCCACACCCGGCCGAGCCACAGGAACAGCACGCAGGGGAAGACCCACAGCGCCTGCGGCGTCCGGTACATGTCGGCCGGGAACGCCTCGTTGAAGATGTAGAGCACCATGACCAGCACCGCGGACATGCCGGTGGCGGTGCCCATGCAGATCAGGAACGGCACGTCGGCGGCGACGTAGCCGCGTCCGCCCGCCTTGGTGGCGCCGGATTGCGCCACCCGCGCCATCTCGGTGTGGCGCTTGGCGAAGGACAGCGACGAGAAGATGAACATCGAGAACACCAGCAGCCAGGGCGAGCCCACGACACCCGCCAGCGCCACGCCGATGACGAGCCGCAGCGTGAACAGCGCGGCGAGGGTGAACACGTCGAGCACAGCCACGCGCTTCAGGCGGAACGAGTAGGCGAGCGTCACCACCAGATAGGCGGCGAGCGCCGCGAACACGCCCCAGGAGATCAGCGCGCCGCCGATCAGCGCCACGGCGATCCCGAGCGGCGCGGCGATCAGGCCGGCGGCGATGGGCAGCCGGCCGCTGGCGAAGGCGCGCTCGCGCTTCGACCAGTGGCGGCGGTCGTCGTTCAGGTCCCAGAGGTCGTTGAGCACGTAGGTGGAGGAGGCGAGGATCCCGAGCAGCAGGAAGCCCAGCGCCACCACGCCCCAGGTGTGGGGGTGGAGCGCCTCGCCGCCGAGGATCATGGGCACGAACACCAGCGCGTTCTTGGCCCACTGGTGGACGCGGGCCGCCTTCAGCACGGTCTTCAGGCCCGCCTTGGGCCGGGGGATGACGGCGAGCGGCGTGCGGATCGCCTCCGCCGCCTTCAGGGTGGACGCGGAGGCGCCCACCACCACGCTCTCGGTGGCCGCCCGCCACACGGGCAGATCGGCGGAGGAGTCGCCCGCATAGGCGAAGCCGCCGGGGAAGCGCGCCGTCAGCGCCGCGGCCTTGGTCTCGCCCTTGAGGTTGGAGACGCCGTCGCTCGCGATCAGCCCGTCCACGAAGCTGAAGCGGCGGACGAGCGCGGCCGCGGCCATGGCGTCCGAGGCGGTGGCGATGTGGACCTCGCGGCCTTTGGCGCGCTCCGCCTCGATGAAGCCGACCAGATCCTCGTTGATGGGCAGCGCCTCGGCGTCGAGCTCCACCCGCTCGGCCAGCCTGCGCTTCAGCGCCGCGCGCCCGCCCAGGAGCCAGACCAGCAGCAGCACGATGCGGAACGGGTTGCCCCGCAGGAAGGCGAGCGCCTGTTCGGCGAGCAGGTCGCCGCGCAGCAGGGTGCCGTCCACGTCCACGGCGAGGGGGGAGAGCGGCTTCTCGGGCATGGGGCGGGAGGCTCCTGTCACGAGACTGATGGGTGCGGTCGCCATGGTGTCTCCCGTCCGCCGTGCGGCCCCGCGGGGCCGTGCGCGTGGCGCGAAAGCGGCGCACGCGACGTTCGTCCACGGTCGTAATCGCGCGCCGGTTAAAATACGCCCTATGTCCGCCGTGATTTTCCGTGCCATGTCTGCGCGCGCCCGGCGCACCAGTTGGATTTCGTTCGCGAAGGCATTGGCTGACATGTCCCGACCCACCGAGACGGACCTCGAGCCCGCAGCTCAGACGCCCCCGCCGCCCGAAGGCGGCGATGGCGGCGGCGCGCCGGCCGCCCTCGGGCTCGCGACCAATGAGCCGCCGGCCCAGAGCTTCCCGCGGCTGAGGGCCTTCGCCGCGCGGGCGCCCTGGCGCACCATAGGCGCGCTGGCCTCGCTCGGCCTGTTCGTGGTCGTGCTGGTGGTGCTCCACAAGCTGGTGGAGGAGGTGAAGCTCGACGACGTCAAGCTCGCCATCGCCTCCACGCCCTGGAGCACGCTCGGGATCGCGCTCGCCGCCACCGCCGCGAGCTATGTGGCGCTGACCGGCTACGACTGGTTCGGCATCCGCCACATCAAGCGCAGGGACGTGGGCTATCCCATCGCCGCGCTCGCCTCCTTCACCGGCTACGCGCTGAGCTACACCATCGGGTTCCAGCTTCTTGTCGCGGGCGCGGTGCGCTACCGCATCTACGCCGGCGCCGGCCTCGGCGCGGCGGAAGTGGCGGCGATCACCGCGATCTCGGCGCTCACGCTGTGGCTCGGCATCTTCTTCACGCTGGCGCTCGGGCTCGTGACCGAGGCGCCGGACGTGTCCCGGCTCGACGGCCTGCCGGTCTCGGTCAACATGGCGCTCGGCCTCGCGATCCTCGCGGCGCTCGCGGCCTATCTCCTGTGGATTTCGCGCAAGGAGCGCGCCGTCACGGTGGAGGGCTACCGGCTGGCGCTGCCGGGGGTGAAGTCCACCGGCGCGCAGATCGTCATCGGCCTCGTGGACCTGCTCGGCGCCTCCTTCGCGCTGTGGGTGCTGCTGCCCCCGAGCGCCATCATCGCCTTCCCCACCTTCGCCGCCCTGTTCGTGGTGGCGATGACGCTCGGCATGCTGAGCCACGCGCCCGGGGGCGCCGGCGTGATCGAGGCCACCGTGCTGCTGGCGCTGCCGAACCTGCCCACCGACGCGGTGCTGGCGAGCCTGCTGCTGTGGCGGGTGATCTATTATCTGATCCCCTTCACGCTGGCGCTCGGCCTGCTCGGCGCCTCCGAGCTCGCGCGCCGGAAGGGCTACTTCCACCGCGCCGGCGTGATGCTGGCGGCGGTGATGCGCCCGGTGGCCCCGATCGTGCTCGGCTCGGCGGTGTTCCTCGGCGGCATCGTGCTGCTGGTGTCCGGCGCGCTGCCGGCGGAGACCGACCGGCTGCACATCCTGCGCTCCTTCGTGCCGCTGCCTTTCGTGGAGGCGTCCCACCTGCTGGCGAGCGTGGTCGGCGTGGTGCTGCTGGTGGTGGCGCGCGGCCTGTTTCGCCGGCTCGACAGCGCCTACCGGCTGGCGCAGCTTCTGCTCGCGGCCGGCCTCGCCTTCTCGCTGATCAAGGGCGGCGACGTGGAGGAGGCGGTGGTGCTGGGCGTCGTGCTGGCGCTGCTCACCGTCAACCGCCGCGCCTTCTACCGCCGCGCCTCGGTGTGGGACCAGGATCTGGCGCCGGCCTGGCTCGCGGCGGTTGCGATCGTGCTGGGCGGCTCGATCTGGCTCGGCTTCTTCGCCTACCGCAACGTGGGCTACTCCAACGACCTGTGGTGGGACTTCGCCTATCGCGGCGACGCGCCCCGCTTCCTGCGGGCGAGCCTCGCCGCGGGCGTGGCGGCGCTCGCCATCGGCCTGCACGCGCTGCTGCAGCGGCCGTCTCGGCCGAAGGCGCAGGTGCCGGAAACCTCGGACCGCTTCGCCGCCATCGTCGCCGCCTCGCCCCGCGCCGACGCCAATCTGGCCTTCCTCGGCGACAAGCGCTTCCTGTTCTGCGACGCCGGCGACGCCTTCATCATGTACCAGGTGCAGGGCCGGAGCTGGGTCGCCATGGGCGATCCCGTCGGCCGCGCCGACCGCACCTCGGAGCTGCTGTGGGCGTTCCGGGAGATGGCCGACCAGCACGGCGGCTGGCCGGTGTTCTATCAGGCGAGCGCGGCCAAGCTCCCCACCTATCTCGACCTCGGCCTGTCGCTGCTGAAGCTCGGCGAGGAGGCGCGCGTGGACCTCGCCCGCTTCACGCTGGAGGGCAAGGCCGGCTACGAATGGCGCTATGTGGACCGCAAGGCGACCAAGGAGGGCATCGAGGTCGAGATCGTGCCCCGCGATCAGGCGGCGGCGCTGCTGCCGGAGCTGAAGCGGGTGTCCGACGCCTGGCTCGCCTCCAAGAAGGCGGGCGAGAAGGGGTTCTCGCTCGGCTTCTGGTCCGAACCCTATCTGCGCCATTTCGACATGGCCGTGGTGCGCCACGGCGGCCGCGTCGTGGCCTTCGCCAACATGTGGTACGGCGCGAACAAGGACGAGGCCACCGTCGACCTGATGCGCTACGCCCCCGAAGCGCCCAAGGGCGTGATGGACGCTCTGTTCGTGCGCCTGATGATCCGCGCCAAGGCGGACGGCTACCGCTGGTTCAACCTCGGCATGGCGCCGCTGTCGGGTCTGGTGGACCATCCGCTCGGCCCCACCTGGAACCGGGTCGGCGCCTTCCTGTTCCGCTACGGCGACAACTTCTACAATTTCGAGGGCCTGCGCACCTACAAGGAGAAGTTCGATCCCGTCTGGGAGCCGCGCTATCTCGCCTGCCCCGGCGGCTGGGTGCTGCCGCAGATCCTGCTGGACGTGACCGCGCTGATCGGCGGCGCGCCCAAGCGGGTCGAGGCGGCGCGCCAGTCCAGGCCCGCGACGGAGACCGCCGCATGAGCCTTCGCGCCGCCGTTCTCGCGCTCGCGCTTCTGGGCGCCGCAGCCCCCGCCTCCGCCGACGACCTGCGTCGCGTGGTCTCCCGCAACGAGACGCTGGATCAGGTTCCCGTGGCGGCGCCGGCCGGCGAGCCCAAGGCCATCGTGGCGCTGATCTCCGACCTCGACGGCTGGACGCCGGCCCGAGCGGCCGAGGCGGACGCGCTCGCGGCCCAGGGCGCCATGGTGCTGGGCGTGGACCTGCCGCGCTATCTGCAGGGCCTCGCCAGGGAGACCGAGGAGTGCCTGTTCCTGCCCGGCGACATCGAGGACTGGTCGCGCCTCGCCGGCAAGGAGCTGGGGCTGAAGACCTACCGCTTCCCGGTGCTGCTCGGCGTCGGCAAGGGCGCGGACTTCGCCTATGCGGCGCTGGCTCAGGCGCCGGCCAACATGTTTTCCGGCGCGGTGTCCGTAGGCTTCACGGGGCGCGTGCCCCTGCCGAAGCCGCTCTGCGACGGTCCGGCGACCGAGACCCGCGACGGCGCCGACCTGGTGCTCGGGGCCGACACGCCCGGCGGCCTCAAGGGCGAGTGGCGCGTGCTCACCAAAGGCCCGGCGCCCCAGGCGGTGAAGGATTTCGTGGAGCCCCTGCCGAGCGGCGACGTGGTGGAGCAGCCGGCGGACGCCGACATGGCGGCCGCGGCGCGGGACGCCGCCATGGACGTGGGCGGCGGCGACCCGGACGCCGTGGACGCCCTGCCGCTGGTGCTCTACCCGCCCACCGGCCCCAACCCCAGGGGACTCGCGGTGGTCTACGCCGGCGACGGCGGCTGGCGCGATCTGGACAAGACGCTGGCCGAGGACCTGCAGCAGCGCGGCTTCGGCGTCGTGGGCGTCGACACCCTGCGCTACTTCTGGAACGAGAAGTCGCCGCGGGAGATGGGCGAGGACCTCGAGGCCGTCATCGGCCGCTACGCGCCCCAGTGGAAGGCGAAGAACGTCCTGCTCGCCGGCTACTCGTTCGGGGCCGACGTGCTGCCCTTCGCCTGGGGGCGGCTGTCCAAGCAGGTGCGCGACGACGTGCGGCTGATCGCGCTGCTCGGCCTGTCCAAGACCGCGGATTTCGAGCTCAGCGTCTCCGGCTGGCTTGGGGTCGGCTCGGGCGAGCATGACGTGCTGAAGCCCGCCGCCGGCCTGCCCATGGAGCGGGTGCTCTGCGTCTACGGCAAGGAGGAGCTGGAGGAGAAGGACAACGACGTGGCCTGCGCCACCGATGTCTTCCCGCCTTCCGCCCGGCTGGAGGAGCCCGGCGGCCATCACTTCGACGAGAACTATGCGGCGCTGGCGGCGAAACTCGACGCGGCTTTCGCCGAGAGGCTGAAGAACCGGCCCAACTGATCTTGCGGCGCGGCGCCTTTTTCTGCTGCGCCGCAATGACGGCGCCCTCTATCGCGACCGAAGAACTACGGTACACTACGTATCGTATGGGCGGCGCGACCACGGACACCGCGACAGAACGGCGGCGCCGCCTCGACATCCAAGCGAGGAGACGCGCCATGCCCTATTCGGACAGCATCGACGACGTAAGCCCTCCCTCCCTCGGCCAGCGGGTGAACCGCTTCCTCGGCGCCGCGCCGCGCGATCCGCTCGCCCGCGCCGACCGGGACATGGCCGAGGTGATCGAAGAACTCCGACGCCTCGCCCCCGAGCCGGTCGAAGACCTCACCCCGGCGGAGGCCCGCCGCCAGCCGACGCTCGCCGACGCGCTCCGATCGCTCGCGGCGAGGCTCGGCGTCCCGGCCGTGGCGGACGGCGTCGCCGCCCATGACGTGACCTATCCCGCCGCCTCCGGGCGCCGGCCCGCGCGGCTCTACCGCCCGCGGGACGCCGGCGGCGCGCTGCCGGTGACGCTGTACTTCCACGGCGGCGGCTTCGTGCTGTCGGGCCTCGACGACGGCGACGCCGGCGCCCGCGCCATGGCGGCCAAGACCGGCGGCCTGGTGGTTTCGGTGGATTACGCCCGCGCGCCGGCGCGCCCCTTCCCCGCCGCCCATGACGACGCGGCGGCGGCCTACCGCTGGCTGCTGGACGAGGCGGACCGGCTCGGCGGCGATCCGGACCGGATCGCGGTGATGGGTGAGGGCGCGGGAGCCAATCTGGCGCTCCACGTCTGCGTCGCCGCCCGCGACCTCGGCCTGCCGCCGCCGCTGCGCCAGGCGCTGGTGACGCCGCTCGCAGGCGCGGACATGGAGACCGCGTCCTACGTCATCAACGCCGAGGCCCGTCCGCTGGACCGGGCCGCCATGGGCTGGATGCTCGCCCATGCCCTGCCGGACGACGCGGCCCGGCGCGACCCCCGCATCGACCTGATCGGCGCGGCGGATCTGGCCGGTCTGCCGCCCGCCACCGTCGTCACCGCGGAGATCGACCCGCTGCGCTCGGAAGGCCTGGCGCTGGCGGAGAAGCTGCGCCAAAGCGGCGTCGCGGTGAACGCCATGGACTTCGAGGGCGTCACCCACGGCTTCTTCGGCCTCGGCGAACGGGTGCGCAACGCGCGCATCGCCGAGGACGCCGTGGCGCGGGACCTCATGTGCGCCTTCGTTCCCGACGAGCATTTCGCCCGCATCGGCCACGCGCTCTGACGGGCGAAGGTCCGCCTTCATGAAACGGCGGCCCGGCGTGGCCGCCGTTTGTTTTGGCGCCCCGGCTCGTCTATGACAGTGCGCCCAAGCCCTCGATCCTTGCCAAGACGAGCCCGATGAACGACGCCGCCACCGATCCGCTGACCGAGATCCGCCACGAGATCGACCGGATCGACGAGGCGATGCACCGTCTGCTGATGGAGCGCGGCGCGGTGATCGACCGGCTGGTCGCCATCAAGCGCACCTCGGAGACCGGCTCCGCCTTCCGGCCCGCGCGCGAGGCCGACATGATGCGCCGGCTCGCCGCCCGCCACGAGGGCCGGCTGCCGCTCGCCACCGCCGAGCATCTCTGGCGCACCATCATCGCCACCTTCACCCATGTGCAGGCGCCGTTCGCGCTGCATGTGGAGCAGGGCTCCGACGCCCTCGCCATGCATGATCTCGCCCGCTTCCATGTGGGCTTCGACGTGCCGCTCGTGGGCCACACCACGCCCGCGCGCGTGGTGGAGGCGGTGGCGCGCTCCTCCGGCGACCTGGGGCTGGCGCGCATCGACGCGGACGCCGCGAGCGCCTGGTGGGACGGTCTCGGCGCGGACGGTCCGCGCATCATGGCGCGGCTGCCGTTCCTTCCGGCGGAGGGCCACCCCGCGCCGACGCCCGCGCTGGTGATCGCGCGCCCCGCCGGCGGCGCGGCCTCCTGCGAGGCGACGGTGTGGGCCATCGGCGACGAGGACGGCCCGGACGCAGCGCTGCCCGCGGAGGCGGAGACGCTGTCCGCCGTGCGTCGCGGCGGCAAGGCGGTCGCCCGGCTGGTGGCCGCGCCCGGCGTCGAGCCGCCGACGCCCTACGCCCGTCCGGTCGGCGGCTACGCCTGTCCGGCGGGCTGATCCCGCGTCGCTTCGTTTCATGATCTCCGGCGCGCCCGGCCCTTAAGGCCCTGTCCCGCGCGCCCAACGCCCGGAACGTATCCGTCATGACGTCCGCGTCTTCCGCCCTTCGCCCCACGCCCCGCGCCGGCGCGCTCGAGATCGAGGCCTACGTCCCCGGCAAGAGCAAGGCGCCCGCGGGCGTGAAGCTGCACAAGCTGTCGTCCAACGAGACGCCGCTCGGCCCCAGCCCCAGCGCGATCGAGGCCTATCGCGCCGCCGCCGGCCATCTGGAGGTCTACCCGGACGGCTCGGCCACGGTCCTGCGCGAGGCCATCGCCCGCGCCCACGGGCTCGACCCCGCCCGCATCGTCTGCGGCGCGGGCTCGGACGAGCTGCTGTCGCTGCTGGCTTACGCCTATCTGGAGCCGGGCGACGAGGGCCTGTTCTGCGAGCACGGCTTCCTCGTCTACCGCATCGCCATCCTGGCGGCCGGCGGGGTTCCGGTGGCGGCGCCCGAGACGAACCTCACCACCGACGTGGACGCGCTGCTCGCCCGCGTCACGCCGAAGACGCGCATCGTTTATCTCGCCAACCCCAACAACCCCACCGGCACCTATCTGCCGTTCGACGAGGTGAAGCGGCTGCACGCCGGCCTGCCCGGAAACGCGCTGCTGGTGCTGGACGCGGCCTACGCCGAATATGTGCGCGCCAACGACTACGCCGCCGGGATCGAGCTGGTCTCCGGCGCCGGGAACGTGGTGATGACCCGCACCTTCTCGAAGGTCTTCGGGCTCGCGAGCCTGCGCATCGGCTGGCTCTACGGGCCGGAAGCGGTGGTGGACGTGCTGAACCGGGTGCGCGGGCCGTTCAACCTGTCGGGCCCGGCCATCGCCGCCGGCGCCGCGGCGGTGGCCGACCGCGGCCACATCGACAGGGCCGTGGAGCACAACGCCCGCTGGCTGCCGGAGATCGCGTCCGCCGTCCGCGCGCTCGGGCTCGAGGTCACGCCCAGCGTCGCCAACTTCGTGCTGATCCATTTCCCCGCGACGCCCGGACGCACCGCGGCCGAGGCGGACGCCTTCCTCACCGCCCGCGGGATCATCCTGCGCGCCGTCGGCGCCTACGGCCTGCCGAACGCGCTGCGCATGACGGTGGGCTCCGACGAGGCCAACGCGGCGACGCTTGAGGCGCTGAAGGCCTTCATGGAGCGCAGCGATGGCTGACGCGCCGCTCTACGGCCGGGTCGCCATCATCGGCCTCGGGCTGATCGGTTCGTCCATCGCGCGCGCCGCGCGCCGCGCAGGGGGGGCGGGAACGCTGGTCGCCTACGACCAGAGCGCCTTCGTGCGGGCGCGGGTGGCCGAGCTCGGGCTCGCCGACGTGGTGGCGGATTCCGCTGCGGAGGCGGCGGAGGGCGCCGACCTCGTCATCGTCTGCACCCCGGTCGGCGTCTCGGGCGCGGTCGCGGCGGAGATCGGGCCCCGGCTGAAGGTGGGGGCCGTGCTGTCGGACGTGGGTTCGGTGAAGGGCGCGGTGGTGCGGGACATGGCGCCCCACGTTCCGGCGCACGCCGTCTTCATCCCGGCCCATCCCATCGCCGGCACCGAGGATTCCGGCCCGGACGCCGGCTTCGCCGAGCTGTTCCAGGGCCGCTGGACCATCCTCACCCCGCTGTCCCGCGCCGACGACGCCGAGGTGGAGCGGCTGAAGGCGTTCTGGACCGCCATGGGCGCCAATGTGGACGCCATGAGCGTGGAGCACCACGATCTGGTGTTCGCGATCGTGAGCCATGTGCCGCACCTGATCGCCTACAACATCGTCGGCACCGCCGCCGATCTGGAGGAGGTGACCCAGCAGGAGGTCATCAAGTATTCGGCTTCCGGCTTCCGCGACTTCACCCGCATCGCGGCGTCCGACCCGACCATGTGGCGGGACATCTTCCTCAACAACAGGGACGCGGTGCTGGAGATCCTCGGCCGCTTCACCGAGGACCTGCAGGCGCTGCAGCGGGCCATCCGCTGGGGCGAGGGCGACGCGCTGTTCAACCTGTTCACCCGCACCCGCGCCATCCGCCGCTCCATCGTGGAGCAGGGTCAGGACACCGCGGCCCCCGACTTCGGCCGCCGCCCGCCGGCGAAGACCGACGCGCCCCAGTAGGCAGGGGTCAATAATGCGGCGGCGGGCGGTCCACCGGCTGCGCGCCCGAGGCCGCCTCGTCGAGCCGCTCCGACAGCATCGCCACCTCGCGCTGGAGCCGGTCGATCACCTTCCACTGCGCGGTGATGGTCTCGTTCAGCGTCTCCACCGCCTCGTCCTGATAGGCGAGGCGGGTCTCCAGCGTCTCGATCCGGCGGATCAGGTCGCCCTCGGCGTCAGACATCCACATCCTCCCGCGGCCGTTCCTCGAGCCCAGGGCCGAGGGCGAGGCGCTTGTCGAACACGAAGCAGTCGCCGCGCCACAGGCTCTCGTCCGGCGCGACCGTCTCCAGATACTTCAGCACGCCGCCGTCGAGCTGGCGCACGTCAGCGAAGCCTTGAGCGAGCAGATGCGCGCCGGCCTTCTCGCAGCGGATGCCGCCGGTGCAGAACATGGCGACGGTGCGATGCTTCGCCTCCGACAGCCGTTCGGCGACGAAACGGGGGAAGTCGCTGAAGCGCGCGGTCTCCGGGTCGATGGCGCCGGGAAAGCTTCCCATGGCGACCTCGAACCGGTTGCGCACGTCCACCAGCACCACGTCGTCGCGGGCGATCAGCGCGTTCCAGTCCTCGGGCGACACCCGCGCGCCCGTGGCCCGCGCCGGCGCGGCTTCGGGGTCGCCCAGCGTCACGATCTCGCGCTTCAGCTTCACCTTCAGGCGGCCGAACGGCCGTTCCGCGGCGGTGGAGCGCTTGACCTCCGCGCCTGCGAAGCGGTCCCCGAGCAGGTCGTCGCCGGCCAGTTCGGCGAGCAGCGCGTCGATGGCGTCGTCCGGGCCGGCCAGCGTGCCGTTGACGCCCTCGGGCGCCACCAGCAGCGTGCCGCAGAGGCCGAGCCGTTCGCATAAGGCGAGCAGCCTCGGCCGCAGCGCCTCGGCGTCGGGCAGGTCCGCGAACTTGTACAGGGCGACCACGGCGTGACTCATGCGCGGGAGTTAAACCCTCGGGCGGGGGGCGCCAAGCGCGGCGAAGCGCCGGACGCCCGCCCGGCCTGTGGTTTCGAGCGATTCAAAGCCGCTGGGTTCCGAGGGGGTTGGCGCGGGCCTCGCGCCGCCGCGGCGCGCCCCGGGCTTGTGAGGGGGGCTGGTCCGGTTCATGGTGCGGGTCGCGCGTCGGCGGCCTCGAGGGCTGCGTCGCGCCGATTCTCGGAGGTTAAGGCTCGTGAAGGCACTGGATCGTCGCTGCGCCGCAGTTCTGGTCGCGGCGGCCGCGCTCTGGGCGCCGCAGGCGTCGGCGCGGCCGGACATGGAGCTCGACGCGGTCGCGGCGCGCACCTCGCTCGCCGGCAACTATCTTGCGGGCCGTGTGGCGGGGGCGCAGCGCGACGCCGAGGCCGCCGCCACCTTCTTCCGCGCCGCGCTGCGCGCCGACCCGCGCAATCCCGAGCTGCTGGAGCGGGCCTTCCTTCTGTCGGTGGCCGAGGGCGACCAGCGCGAGGCGATGCGCCTCGCCGAGCGGGTGGTCGCGGCGGACAGCTCCAACCGCATGGCCCAGCTGGCGCTCGCCACCAAGGCGCTGAAGGCAGGCTCCTACGCCCGGGCGCGCGGGCATCTGGCGCGCAGCGCCCGCGGTCCGCTGGCCGATCTGACCATTTCGCTGCTCACCGCCTGGTCCTGGCTCGGGGCCGACCAGCCGGCGCGGGCGCTGGAGACCATAGACCGGCTGCAGGGCGCGGATTTCTTCGGCACGTTCCGCGACTATCACGGCGCGCTGATCGCCGACCTCGCCGGCCGTCGCGCCGAGGCCTCGAAGCGCTATCAGGCGGCGATCGCCAGCGACGGCGCCGCCTTGCGCGTGTCGCAGGCGGCCGCCAGCTACTTCACCCGCATCGGCGACCGCGACAACGCGCTGAAGGCGCTGGCGGATCTGGAGAAGTCGGCTCCGCGCCACCCGCTGGCCCGCGCCGCGCGCGAGGCGATCGAGGGCGGCCGCGAGCCGGAGCGCCCGATCGCAAGCGTGGCGTACGGCGTGGCGGAGACGCTGTACGGCATCGGCGGCGCGCTGGGGCGGCAGGGCGGCGAGGATCTGTCGATCGTCTATCTGCAGCTCGCGCTGTTCGTGGCGCCCGATCACCCTATGGCGCTGGTGACGCTGGCCGATCTCTACGACCAGCTCAACCAGCACGCCCAGGCGGTGACGGTCTATGAGCGGGTGCCGGCCGCCTCGCCGCTGAAGCGGAACGCCGAGATCCAGCGGGCGATCGACCTCGACCGCCTCGACCGCACCGACGAGGCCAAGGCCGAACTCACCAAGCTGATCGAGGCCTCGCCCGACGATCAGGAGGCGATCGTGGCGCTCGGCAACATCGAGCGCGGACGCGAGCAGTTCGTGGAGGCCGCCGAGACCTACACCCGCGCCATCGCGCTGATCGGCAAGCGTCAGCCGGAGCCGGCGCCGGCGCCGGCCGCCGTGGTTCCGGCCGCCGCGGCGCCGAAGTCCGCGCCTTACGTGGTCCAGAAGGGCGACACCTTCTGGACGCTCGCCCGCGACCGGCTGGGCGACGGCGACCGCTGGGCCGAACTGGCGGCGCTGAACCGCACCCCGGAGGCCGAGCAGGCCAATGGCCGCAAGCTCGCGCGGAACAACGCGCTCTCTCTCGGCCAGACCATCCAGCTTCCGGTCGCGGCGCCGGCTCCCGCCGAGCCGAAGGCGGCCGAACCCGCGCCCGCAGAACCGAAGCCCGCCGAGGCGGCGGCGGAGCCCGCGAAGCCGACCCGCGCCGACTGGTCGCTGTTCTACGTGCGGGGCATCGCCTACGAGCGTTCGAAGCAGTGGCCGAAATCCGAGGCGGACCTGAAGCAGGCGCTGGCGCTCTATCCCGACCAGCCGCTGGTGCTGAACTATCTCGGCTACTCCTGGATCGATCAGGGGATCAATCTGGACGAGGGCATGACGATGATCCGGCGCGCGGTCGAGCTGCGGCCCGACGACGGCTACATCGTGGACAGCCTCGGGTGGGCGCATTTCAAGCTCGGCAAATACGACGACGCCGTGCGCGAGCTGGAGCGCGCCGTGGAGCTGCGCCCGCAGGATCCGGTGATGAACGACCATCTGGGCGACGCCTACTGGAAGGTGGGGCGCAGGCTCGAGGCCGGGTTCCAGTGGAGCCACGCCCGCGACCTGAAGCCGGAGCCGGACGACCTGAAGAAGATCGAGGCCAAGCTGAAGAACGGCCTTCCCGACGCGCCGGCCACCAACGCGGCCGACGGCGAGGCGGAGAAGAAGCCCAACGGCGGCTGATCGCGTGGCGCCGCACCTGCTGCGCGAGCGCGCGCCGGCCAAGGTCAATCTCACGCTGCACGTTCTCGGGCGGCGCGACGACGGCTATCACGAGCTGGACAGTCTGGTGGCCTTCGCCGGCTGCGCCGCGGACCTGCTGACGCTGGAGCCGGGGCCGTCGCCGGCGCTCGCCGTCTCCGGCCCGTTCGCGCAGGCCGCGGGCCCCGAGGACGGCAATCTGGTGCTGAAGGCCGCCCGCGCGCTGGCCGCCCGGGTGGAGGGGCTCAGGACCGGCCGGTTCGCGCTCACCAAGCGCGTGCCGGTGGCGGCGGGCCTCGGCGGCGGCTCGGCGGACGCCGCCGCCGCGCTCCGGCTGCTGGCGCGGGCGAACGGCCTCGCGGCCGACGATCCCCGGCTGATGGAGGCGGCGACGGAGGCGGGCTCCGACGTGCCGGTGTGCCTGGCCTCCCGCGCCGCCCGCATGGCGGGGCGGGGCGAGCGGCTTTCGCCCGTGACGCTGCCGCCGCAGCCTGCGGTGCTGCTCAATCCGATGCGGCCGGTGGCGACCGCCGACGTGTTCCGGGCGCTCGGCCTCGCCGCCGGGGGGCGCATGGCCGCGCCCGCCCCGGCCGCCTTCGCGGACCCGACCGAGGAGATCGCGCGCGGCCGCAACGATCTGGAGGCGGCGGCGGTGCGGATCGCGCCCGAGATCGGCGCCGGGCTGATGCTGGTCGCGTCCCAGACCGGATGCCGGGGCGTGCGCATGTCGGGCTCCGGCGCCACCGTCTTCGGCCTGTTCGAGACCCCGCAGGCCGCGCGCCGCGCCGCGCGCGCCCTGTCCGCGGCGGCCCCCGGCTGGTGGGTGCGCTCAACCCTGCTGCGCTGAGGACGCCCATGAACGCCCTGGTCTTCGTCGCCGCGGCCCTGTTCGAGATCGCCGGCTGCTTCGCCTTCTGGGCGGTGTTCCGGCTGCAGGCCTCGCCGCTGTGGCTGGGCGCGGGGCTCGTGTCGCTGGTCGCCTTCGCCTGGCTGCTGACGCTCGCCGAGGTCGACGCCGCCGGCCGCGCTTACGCGGTCTATGGCGGCATCTATGTGGCGGCGTCGATCGGCTGGCTTTGGGCGGTGGAGGGCGTGCGCCCCGACCGCTGGGACCTGACCGGATCGACCATCGTTCTGCTGGGGGCCGCGGTGGTGCTGTTCGGCCCGCGGGGGTGATCCCGCCTCAGTGGGCGCGGGCGGTCACGAAATCGACCACCTCGGTCAGGGCGTGGACCACCGGGCGGTTTGGGAACGGCGCGAGCGCGCCGCGCGCCGCGGCGCCATAGCGGCGGGCCTGCTCCAGCGTGGCCTCGATCGCGCCGTGGCGGCGCAGCAGCCGGATGGCCTGCTCCAGATCGCCGTCGTCGATCCGGCCGTCCTCCAGCGCGCGGCGCCAGAAGGCGCGCTCGTCCTCGGCGCCCTCGCGATAGGCGATCACCACCGGCAGCGTGATCTTGCCCTCGCGGAAGTCGTCGCCGACCTTCTTGCCGAGATCGGCTTCGAGCCCGCCATAGTCCAGCGCGTCGTCCACCAGCTGGAAGGCGACGCCGAGATTCATGCCGTAGTCGCGCGCCGCCGCCTGCTCGGCCGCCGGACGCGCCGCGATCACCGGCCCGACCTCGCAGGCGGCGGCGAACAGGGCGGCGGTCTTGCCGCGCACCACGGCGAGGTAGTCGTCCTCGGAGGTGGCCATGTTCTTGGCGACGGCGAGCTGCATCACCTCGCCCTCGGCGATCACCGCGGCGGCGTCGGCGAGGATGCGCAGCGCCTCCAGCGAGCCGACCTCGACCATCATCTTGAAGGCCTGGCCCAGCAGGAAGTCGCCCACCAGCACGCTGGCGCCGTTGCCCCACAGCATGCGGGCGGCGAGCTTGCCGCGGCGCATCTCCGAGCCGTCGACCACGTCGTCGTGCAGCAGGGTGGCGGTGTGCATGAACTCGACGGAAGCGGCGAGCTTCACGTCGCCCTCGCCGGAATAGCCGCACAGCGCCGCGGTCGCGAGCGTCAGCATGGGCCGCAGCCGCTTGCCGCCGGAGGCGATCAGATGGGTCGCGATCTCCGGAACCATCGCCACGTCGGAGCCGACCCGGGACAGGATGACGGCGTTGACGCGCTCCATGCCCGGCGCGACGAGCTCGATCAACGGATCGATGCCGGAAGCGGAGACCGCCGCCTTGCGCTCGTCCAACGGCGCTGCCACACCCAAACCCTGCCGCTCCTCGACGGTCAAAAACGTGGGCGGACCCTAGCCATCGCGGCACGGAGGGGCAAGCGCGAAAGCGGCGTCGCGGTCATCCGACGCCGAGCGCGGCTTTCGCGGCCATGAGTTGCTGCGAAGCGAAGGCCAGCAGGAACAGGGCGGCGAAGAGGCACACGAGTTCGGTACGCATCGGACAGGCCCGTCAGATCGGTGTGATCGGGAACGGTTCTGTCGTGCCCGCCGGCGTCGGCGAAAGTGGGGCGCCTTCGGGGCGGTTCCGGCCCTATTGGTAAAGCCGCGCACGCCATGCGCCCGGCGTTGCCGGAGGGCCACAGCCGCCCCATGCTCAAACGCCTGAGGCGACGCCGAGACAGGAGCCGAAATGCAGGAACTCGTCCGAAGCAACGACCGCGTGCTGCTGTCCTTCGTCCGCGCCGTGCTCAGCGAGGAGGGCGTCGAGCATCTGGTGCTCGACGGCGCCATGAGCGTGCTGGAGGGCTCGCTCGGCATCCTGGCGGCGCGGGTCATGGTGCAGGACGAGGACGAGGCCCGCGCCCGGCGCGTGCTGGCGGAGCGGGGCGTGGGGCACGAACTGCGCCCCGAGCGGCCGTGACCGGGATCGGCTCCGCGCCGGCCGACGGCCTGACCGAGGACGGCTTTTTCGGCGGCCGTCTTCGCCTGCTGCAGCCGCGCCGGGGCCACCGGGTCGGCACCGACGCGGCCCTGCTCACCGCCGCCGCCCGGGGGCTGCTGAAGGACGGCGACCGGATCGCCGAGTTCGGCGCCGGCGTCGGCGCGGTGGGGCTGTCGCTGGCGCTCAGCGGCGCGGAGAGCGCCACGCTGGTGGAGATCGACCCCGCGACCGCGGAGCTCGCCCGCGACAACGCCCGGCGCAACGGCGTGGCCGCGGCCGTGCTGACCGCGGACGTGGCCGACGTGGGCCGTCCGGGCCTCGGGGAGGAGATGCGGGACGCGTTCGATCTGGTGGTCGCGAACCCGCCCTTCGACGCGGTCGGACGCTTCCGCGCCTCGCCCCAGGCGGACAGGGCGCGGGCGCATGCGGCCGGAGAGGGGCTGGCGGAAATCTGGGTCCGCGCCGCGGCGCGGCTGCTCAGGCCCGGCGGCCATGCGGTGATGATCCACCGGCCGGAGGCGATCGGCGAGCTTGTGGCGGCGTTCGGGGGCCGCTTCGGCGACCTGAGACTGAAGCCGGTGCAGGCCCGCGCCGACGGCCCCGCCATCCGCCTTCTGGTCTCGGCCCGCAAAGGGCGGCGCGGCGCGCTGACGCTGTCGCCGCCCTTCGTCCTGCACGGCCCGGACGGGGCCGTGACCCTGGAGGCGCACGCCGTGCAGCGCGGCCAGGCCACGCTGCCGTTGTGAGGGCCGGCCGGCTTCGGCGGTTAGCGGTAGTAGCGGCGCGGGCCGCAGACCTCCCGGGTGCGGGTGACGTAGCGGTAGCCGTTCCACGAGCGCACGGTGGTCAAGCGGCAGCGCGGCCGCGCGGCGCGGTAGCCGTAGTAGGGCGCCGGCGCGTAGTAGCGGCGGGGGCCGTAATAGCGGCGCGGCCCATAGTGCCGGTAGCCGCGGTGATAGACCGGCTGGTAGTAGCCGCCGCCGTAATAGGCCGGGCCGCCGAAGCCGACGCCGATCACCACGTCGCCGGCGGAGGCGGCGGTGGGCGCCGCCGCGGCGGCGCCCAGGGCGAGAACGGCGGCGAGAACGAACCTGCGAACCATGATGTCCTCCCAAAGGGCGTGACGCCCGTCCGGACTCCGCGTCTCCCGCCCGCGCCGTGCGGGCGTCAGGGACCGGCGTCCTCATGGGATCGAGAGTGGCCGCCACGCGCTGAACGCGGTCTGAGACCCGCATTCATCACGCGTTCATGGCCTTGAGGCCGGGCGGTTGTGCGGGGCGGGCCTGCGTCCTATCTCCGGATCATGTCCACGCCGCTCCACGCCCTCCGCCGCGCGCTTGCGCCCGTCCTTCCCGAGCGCCTGCGCGGCGACCGTCCGGTGGTGCCGGTGGTCCGGCTGCAGGGCGCGATCGGCGTCGGCGGCCCCTTGCGCCCCGCTCTGACGCTCGCCGGCTGCGCGCCGCAGCTTGAGCGCGCCTTCGGAACGCCCGGCGCCCGCGAGGTGGCGATCATCGTCAATTCGCCCGGCGGCTCGCCGGTGCAGGCCCATCTGATCCACCGCCGCATCCGCCAACTGGCGGCGGAGAAGGAGCTTGGCGTCACCGTGTTCGTGGAGGACGCCGCGGCGTCCGGCGGCTACATGATCGCCTGCGCCGGCGACGAGATCGTCGCCGACCCGTCCTCCATCGTCGGCTCCATCGGCGTGGTGTCCGCGGGCTTCGGCTTCGACCGGGCGATCGAGCGGCTCGGCGTCGACCGCCGGCTGCATGCCTCGGGCGCCAACAAGGCGATCCTCGATCCGTTCTCGCCGGAGAAGCCCGAGGACGTGGAGCGGCTGAAGGACATCCAGCGCGAGGTGCACGAGCATTTCATCGCGCTGGTGAAGGAGCGCCGGGGCGCGGCGCTGGACGACGCCGACGGCGAGCTGTTCTCCGGCGCGTTCTGGACCGCCTCCACCGGGCTCGGCCTCGGCCTGGTGGACCGCATCGGCGATCTGCGCGCCACGCTCAAGGAGCGCTGGGGCGAGAAGGTGGACATCCGGCTGATCGCCTCCCGCCAGCCGCTGCTGCGCCGCCTGTCGGGCCGGGGCGACGGCGTGGGCGCGGAGCTGGCCGGCGAGGCGCTGGCGGCGCTCGAATCCCGCGCGCTGTGGTCCCGCCTCGGGCTCTGAGCGGATCGCGGCCGTTTCCGCTTGGCCGCGCGCCCCGCGCGCGCCATGATCCTGCGGCGGCGTTCCTCATCCGCCCCATGGCCCCAAGGAGTCCTGAGCCCCCGATGCCGCCTTTTCTGGTGATCGCCGCGGCCGCCGCCGGCGCGGTCTACGGCGCCAAGGCGCTGCGGCGCGAATGGCGCCGGGTCAACCGCGCGCTCGACGAGAGCGAGCGCCTGCGCGAGGCCGACGAGCGCGACCTGCGCCCGACGCTGCGGCGCGACCCCGCCACCGGCGAATACCGGGTGGGCGCATCGGATCCGCAGTCCCTGGCCGACTCCGCGTCCCGTCCGTCCTGACGGCGGCCCGCGGTCAGGACGCGGCGCTTGCCTCGTCCGGCCGCGTCGCCTAGCGTCCGCCGCGCTTCATCCCCCGCGCCGCCGGACCTCGCCTGAGCCCATGACCGCCGATCCGCTTTCGCCCGCCCGCTCGTTCCAGGGGCTCATCCTCACGCTGCAGCGCTTCTGGGCGGAGCAGGGCTGCGTGGTGCTGCAGCCCTACGACATGGAGGTGGGCGCTGGCACGTTCCACCCGGCGACCACGCTGCGCTCGCTCGGGCCGAAGCCGTGGAAGGCGGCTTACGTGCAGCCCTCCCGCCGGCCGAAGGACGGGCGCTACGGCGAGAACCCCAACCGGTTCCAGCACTACTACCAGTTCCAGGTCATCCTGAAGCCGAGCCCGGACAACCTGCAGGAGCTCTATCTCGACAGCCTCAAGGCCATCGGGCTCGACCCGGCGCTGCACGACGTGCGCTTCGTGGAGGACGACTGGGAGAGCCCGACGCTGGGCGCCTGGGGCCTCGGCTGGGAGTGCTGGTGCGACGGCATGGAGGTGTCGCAGTTCACCTATTTCCAGCAGGTGGCGGGCGTGGACTGCAACCCGGTCTCGGGCGAGCTGACCTACGGCCTCGAGCGCCTCGCCATGTACATCCAGGGCGTGGACCGGGGCTTCGACCTGAACTTCAACGGCCGCGAGGGCGACGAGAAGATCACCTATGGCGACGTGTTCCGGCAGGCGGAGCAGGAGTACTCCCGCTTCAACTTCGAGCACGCCGACGTCGGCCTGCTGAAGCGCCATTTCGAGGACGCCGAGGCCGAGTGCCGCGCGCTGCTGGCGGCCGGCGAGGCGGGCGAGCGCCACCTGATGGCCATGCCGGCCTACGATCAGGCCATCAAGGCCAGCCACGCCTTCAACCTGCTCGACGCCCGCGGCGTGATCTCGGTCACCGAGCGCCAGAGCTACATCCTGCGGGTGCGCGAACTCGCCAAGGCCTGCGGCGCCGCCTGGCTGAAGACCGAGGCCGGCGGGGCGCAGGCGGCGTAAGGTCCGCCGCGAGGCTGCTTCGACGTCATGCCCGAGGCGCGCTCGGGCATGACGGGAGTGTGGCGTGAGCGGCGTAAGGGCCGCTTACAGGAAGTTCACCAGGCTGAGCTGCCGGAGCGTGGCGGTGACCTGGTAGCTCGCCTGCAGCGAGGTCTGCAGCGACAGGATCTTCAGCGTCACCTCTTCCTTCGACACGTCCTCCACGCCGGAGATGGCGCTCTCCGCCAGCGCCTTGGTGGCGTCGTGGCGGTCGTCGGCGGCCTTGATCGAGGTGTTCGCCGTGGCGAGGTCGACGGCGATGGTCTTGATCGCCGAGGTGGTCTCCGCCGCGCCCATGGCGTTGGCCGTGCGGGAGGCGAGCGCCGCGTAGCGCGCCTTGGCGTCGCCGTCCGAGGGCGTGAAGCTCATGGCCGAGAACACCGCCAGATTGCGGATGACCGCCGTGGTTCCGGCCTCGTTGGCGCGCGCGCCGTAGGCGACGGTCACGCCGTCGTCCACCGCCGCGGTCGCGGTCCTGCGCGGATCGTCGCCGGCGTCCTCGCCCTGATACCAGGACACCGTGAGGTCCGCCGTGCCGGCGGCGTCCAGCGACGAGGCGTTCTGCAGCGCCGCCGCGCGCTCGGCGTCCGAGGCGTAGGCGCCGTCGAATCCCGCGACCCGCGCCGGCTCGGCGCCGGCCGCCGTGGAGAAGAAGGCCTCGCCGGCCTCGACCGCGGACGCCGCGGTGAGCGCGGTGGAGCCCAGCGTCTTCAGCGAAGCGTCGAAGGCGGCCTGCATGTTGGCGGCGGTCTCGTCCGGCGTCGCGCCGATGCGGAACTCGCCGGCCTGCAGCGCCTCGTCGGATGCGACGGCGCGGGCGGTCAGGGTCAGGTTTTCCTTCGTGCCGTCCGGCAGGGTCAGGCCGAGGGCGACGGTCTCGCCGTCCTGCGGGGTTCCGGCCGCGCCCAGCGTGACGGTCGCGGGATCGCCGGTCGGGCCCTGCGCCACGCCGCCGGTGAGGGTGGACGACACCGAGGCCAGCTTGAAGCCGAACGGGCCGGACGCCTCCTGCGCCACGGTGAAGGTTCCGCCCGAAACGTCGGAGACGTCGAGCCGGCCGCGGCCGTCGGCGCCGAGGTCGGCGAGCCTGCGCTCGGCGATCACGGTCTTCAGCCCGGCCTTGTCGCCGTCGTCGTTCAGCATGGCGTCCGCGGTCAGCACCGGCTTCACGTCGGTGGAGCGGCCGGAGAACAGGTAGCGTCCGCCCACCTCCACATTGAGCTGGGCGATGGCCTCCTGCAGGTCGGCGGCCGCCTGGGACTGGTCCACCGTCAGCCCGGCCGTGGTCAGGTCGAAGCTGTTGGAGTCGATGGTCTTGTACTGGGCGCCGAGGTTCTCGAGCCCGGTGAGCGTGGTCGCCATCAGGTTCACCCGCACGCCGACGGTGGCGCCGGTGGCCTGATAGCTCTCGGCGCTGGCGAGACGCGCGCGCATGGACAGCGAGACGGCGCCGCCGGCGCCGAGCCCGGCGTAGGTGGTCGCCGTCTTGCCCGTGCTGAGCTGCTGGGTCAGGTCGTCGAGCTGGGTGCGCAGGTCCGCTTGGGTGCGGGCGAGGCTCGGGCGGCCGACGCCGACGGAGGAATAGGGGCCGATGCTGGTCATGGCGCGCGCCGTCCTCAGAGGATGTTCAGCAGCTGCTGAAGCATGTCGTTGACCGTCGTCATCACGCGCGCGTTGGCGCTGTAGGCGGTCTGGTACTGGATGAGCTTGGTCATCTCCTCGTCCACGTCGACGCCCGACGCGGAGGAGAAGCGATCCTCCAGCGAGGACACCACCAGCGCCTGGCCGTCGGCCACGCGGCTGGCGGAGGCGCTGGCGGAGGCCTGCGTGGCGATGATCCCCTGCGCGAACTCCGACAACGTGCCGGTGAAGGGCGAGGAGGAGCCGCGCAGGCCGGCGTCGCCGGAGAAGGTCCGGTCGCCGGACAGGGCGTCGCGCAGGAAGTTGACGCGGGTCTGGTCGCCGGCGGCGGCGTCCGCCGTGGTCTCCACCAGCGCCGACGGATCGGCGATCAGGTCGGGGTTGACCGCGATGCGGCCCGCGAAGCCGGCGCGCTGGGCGCCGCCGTCGAGGCTCTCGGAATAGATGTCGCCGCCGGCGCCGTCCACGAACAGCGGCAGCGCCGCAGTCCCGTCCTTCAGGCCGGCGGCGGTGACGCGGGAGCTTCCGCCCGACACCGTCACGCCGGCCGCGCCGGAGGTGAAGGCGAAGCCGTCGTCGGTCGCGGCCACGTCGATCGCGGCGCCCGCCGCCTGCAGCGCGGCCTCGATGTCGGCCGCGGCGGTGGGCGAGGCGAAGTCGACGCCGATCAGCCCGCCGGAGAGCGGCAGCCGGGACGGGTCGGTGACGTTGACGATGGTCGCCGTGCGCTGGGCGCCGCCGCTGGCGTAGGCGAGCGTCATCCGGTCGCCGGGCTGCGCCCCTTGCGTGGCGAGCGCCACGCCGCCGTCGATGGTTTCGCCGGCGGTGGCGGTGGAGCCGAAGGCGAGCGCGAGCTGGGAGGCGAGCTCGTCGAGCTGGGTCTGCGCCTCGGGCAGCGTCTCGTCGCGCAGCTCCGCATAGGCCTTCATCTCGCCGGAGCGCAGGCCGCCGTTCGCCAGCAGGTCGGAGGAATAGCCCGAGGGCGAGGTGAGGGTGACGGTCCCGAGCGTGGAGCGCGAGGCCTCGGGGGCGTAGGCCGCGCCCGCCGTCATGGGCGCGCCGCCGCCGGTGAAGGCGAGCGTGGAGGCGCCGTTGTCGTAGAGCGTCAGCCCGCCCTGGGTCTTGATGCGGAGGTCGCCGCCGGCGAGGCTCTCCACCTTGATGTCCATCAGCCCCGCGAGGGTGTTGACGGCCATGTCGCGCTGGTCTTCCAGATCCGCGGTGGAGGCGCCCCGGCCCTGCGCCTGCACGATGGCGCGGGTGGTGGCCTCGATCGTGGACAGCGCCTCGTTGGCGGCGTCGACGCCGTCCTTCAGCCCCTGTTCGGCGTAGCCCCGCAGGGCCTGCACGTCCTCGGTGGCGGCGTTGAGCTGCTGCGCCAGAAGCCCGGCCTGCTGCAGCACGCCGGCGCGCGCGCTCGGATCGTCGGGCGAGGCGGCGAGCGCGTCGATCGAGGTGGAGAGGTCGGACACCAGCGCGTCCAGCGCGCCTTCGCCGCCCGGCGTGCCGAACAGGCTCTGGAGCTGGTCGAGGAAGGTCGCCCGGGTGGAGGCGTAGGCCGAGCCCGCGGTCTCGGTCCTGAGCTGCTTCTGCAGCTGCAGGTCGATCTCGCGCTTCACCTCGGTGGTGCGCACGCCGGTGGTCGCGCCGCCCGCCACCGACGCCACGGCGCTGGTGGACTTGCGCACGTAGCCCGGCGTCGAGGCGTTGGCCACGTTGCCGGCGACGACGTCAAGGCCCGCCTGGTTGGCCTTGAGGCCGGACAGCGCCGAGCCGAGGGCGGTGGTGAGGCTCATGTTTCCAATCCTGATGACCGGACGACCACTTGGACTTAAACCCCGTTAAGAAACGGCGCCGCGGATGGTTAAAACACCGGCGGCGCCGCGCTTTCGCGGCGTCAGCGGATCATCGCCAGCGCTTCCTGCAGCATGCTGTCGGAGGTGGTGACCACGCGGGTGTTGGCCGAATAGGCCTGCTGGGTGACGATGAGCTTGGTGAACTCGTCGGCGATGTCCACGTTCGACTGCTCCAGCGCCGAGCCCACGATGGCTGAGCCGTCGCCGATGGTGGGGTCGCCGGATGCGACGGTCGCGGCGAAGGCGCCGCCGTCGAGCTTCTGCAGCTGGTTCTCGGCGGCGAAAGTCGCGACCGGGATGTCGTAGAGCGCGCGGGTGCGGCCGTTGCTGTAGCTCGCGACCACCTGACCGCCGTCCGTGATCTCGACGCCGAGATAGTCGCCGGCCGCAGCGCCGTCCTGCGACACCCGCGAGGTGTCCACGAGGCCGGTGGCGTCCGCGAACTGGGTCAGGCCCGCGGTCCCGGTGGAGAGCGCGACGTCGCCGAGGGAGGTTCCGTCGATGGTGAGGCCGGAGAGGGTGGCGGCGCCGTTCGAGGGCGTGGTCAGCCGGCCATCGGTGAAGGCGAAGGCCTGGGTCCCGGCGCCGGTCGCGTCCGCGTCCACCTGGGTCCAGGCGGTCTCGTCGCCGGTGGCGGCCGTGTTCGACTGGTAGAACAGCGCCCAGGCGTCGCCCGTGCCGGCGGTCGCATCGGCGTTGGTCAGCTTGCCCCAGCGGAACTGCACGTCATAGGACGCGCCCGAGGCGTCGTAGACCGTCACGCTGTCGCCCGCGACGGAGCTGTTCAGGAAGGCGTCGCTCTCGTTCGCGCTGATGGTGGAGCCGAGCGTGGGGTCGAGCAGCCACGAGCTTTCGTCGCCCGCGACGTAGTTGGCGGTCTTGGGCTCGCTCGGCAGGTTGGCGTTGTAGGTGATCGACCCCGTGGCCGCGGCCGGGAACGGCGCGCCGTCGATCTGGATCATCTCGGTGGAGGAGCCGGTGCGGTTTCCGGTGGCGGGGTCGAGCGCGTAGCCCTTGAGATAGTAGCCCGGGCCGTTGACCATGTAGCCGTTCTTGTCGAGATCGAAGTCGCCGCGGCGGGTGTAGAGGTCGCCGCCGCCGAAGGTGGGCGAGCCGTTCACCGAGCCGGTCGCGTCCTGCACGATCAGGTAGCCCGAGCCGTTGATGGCGAGCGAGGTGGACGACGACGAGGCGGTGGGCGAGGCGCCCACGTCGTTGGTCTGGCGCGCATAGGCCATGACCGAACCGGCGGTCTGGGTCTTCACCGGGCGCTCGCCGCCGAGCACCAGGTCCTGGAACGAGGTGTCCGTCCGCTTGTAGGCGGTGGTGCTGGAGTTGGCGATGTTGCCCGAGATGTTCTCGAGCGCGAAGGACTGCGCCTTCAGCCCGCTCACGGCGGTGTTCAAAGCCCCAAAAATGCCCATCGTCGTCTCCCGACCCGCTCCGTCCGCCCCGCCGCCCTCGCGACGCGCTGCGCTCCTGCTCCAGCAAGCCCGGGGCCAAGTTCGATCACGAGCGAAATCAAGGGTTTGGACGTTGCGTCGCCGGCTTTTCCCAGCGCCGGGCCTGCCGGGCGGCACATTCTGCCGGGCGTTGACGGCGGGCCCCGGCGCAGACAACGTGCCGCGCGGCGAAGCGGGACGGTTCGGGAGAGCGCGATGGCGGAGACGGCGACGGACGGGCGGCGCGGGCTCCACCCGCCGATCGAGCCCTACGCTCACGGCCTGCTCGACGTGGGCGATGGCCACAAGATCTACTGGGAGCGCTGCGGGACGCCGGGCGGGCTTCCGGCCGTGTTCCTCCACGGCGGGCCCGGCGGCGGCTGCGGCCCGGCTCATCGCCGGCTGTTCGACCCGTCCGTCTACGACGTGCTGCTGTTCGACCAGCGCGGCTGCGGCCGCTCCACGCCCCATGCGGAGCTGGAGGCCAACACCACCTGGGATCTGGTGGCGGACATCGAGCGGCTCCGGCGGCTCGCGGGCGTGGAGGCATGGCTGGTGTTCGGCGGCTCCTGGGGCTCGACGCTGGCGCTGGCCTACGCCGAGACGCACCCCGAGCGGGTGTCGGCGCTGGTGCTCCGGGGGGTGTTCACGCTGCGCAAGTTCGAACTCGACTGGTACTACCAGTCGGGCGCCTCGCTGCTGTTCCCGGACAAGTGGGAGAAGTTCCTCGCGCCGATCCCCGAGGCGGAGCGCGGCGACCTGATGGCCGCCTATCGCCGCCGCCTCACCGGCCCCGATCCGGCGGAGCGGCTCAAGGCCGCCAGGGCCTGGAGCCTGTGGGAGGGCGAGACCATCACGCTGAGGCCCGACCCCGCCATCGCCGGGCAGCACGGCGGCGACGACTACGCTCTCGCTTTCGCCCGAATCGAGAACCACTACTTCGTCCACGGCGGCTGGCTGGAAGAGGGACAGCTGATCCGCGACGCCGGACGCCTCGCCGCCATTCCCGGCGTGATCGTGCAGGGGCGCTACGACGTGGCGACGCCGGCCGTGACCGCCTGGGACCTGCATCGCGCCTGGCCGCAGGCGGCGTTCCACATGGTGGACGACGCCGGCCACGCCTTTTCGGAGCCGGGAATCCTGGACCGGCTGGTGCGCGCCACGGACGGCTTCGCCCGCACGCTCCAGACCCGCTGACGGCCACGTGAATTGAAGCGTCGCGCTTCGCGCCTACCTCAAGGCCCAACCCCGAACCGCCCCCGGAGGCCGCCGATGCGCCGCATTCTCTTTCCCGTGCTCGCCGCTGTCCTGCTCGCCGGCGCCGCGGCGTCGCCGCTGCTGGCGCAGTCCAAGGCGCCGGCGGCCGTGACGGTGAAATCCGAAAAACAGGCCTTCACCGTGGAGACGGTGGCGGAAGGGCTGGAGCGCCCCTGGGGCCTCGCCTTCCTGCCGGACGGCCGCATGCTGGTGACGGAGAAGGCCGGCAAGCTCCGCCTCGTCTCGCCGGACGGCAAGGTGGCGCCCCCGGTCGGCGGTCTGCCGAAGGTGGACGCGCGCGGTCAGGGCGGCCTGCTGGACGTGGCGGTCGCGCCGGATTTCGCCAAGTCGCGGCTCGTCTACTTCACCTTCTCGGAAGCGGGCGAGAACGGCGTCAACGGCACGGCGCTCGGCCGCGGGCGCCTCGCGGACAACGCCGCCCGGCTGGAGGACGTGAGCGTGATCTGGCGCCAGGCGCCGAAATACGCCTCCACGCTGCATTTCGGCTCGCGCATCGTGTTCGGCCCCGAGAACACGCTGTTCGTGGGCGTGGGCGAACGCTCCAACCCCGAGTTCCGCGTCAAGGCGCAGGCGCTGGACGAGACGCTGGGCAAGGTGGTGCGGCTCGACATGGACGGAAAGCCGGCTAAGGGAAACCCGTTCGAGGGCCGCGACGACGCCCGGCCGGAGATCTGGTCCTACGGCCACCGCAACATTCAGGGCGCGGCGCTCAACCCCGCGGACGGGACGCTGTGGGTGGTGGAGCACGGCCCCCGCGGCGGCGACGAGCTGAACCGCGTGGGGCCGGGCAAGAACTACGGCTGGCCCGTCGTCACCTATGGCGTGGAGTATTCCGGCGGTCCGGTGGGCGAGGGCCAGCAGTCCAAGCCGGGCATGGAGCAGCCGGTCCACCACTGGGTCCCGTCGATCGGAACCTCGGGCCTCGCGTTCTACGCCGGCGACGCGCTGCCGGGCTGGAAGGGCAGCGCGTTCGTGGGCGGGCTCGCCATCCCCTCGCTGACGCGGCTGGAGCTGGCCGACGGCAAGGTGGCGAAGGAGGAGCGGCTGCTGGAAGACCTCGGCGAGCGCATCCGCGACGTGCGGCAGGGGCCGGACGGCCTGATCTACCTGCTCACCGACAACCCGGAAGGCCGCGTGCTGCGGCTGAAGCCGGCGGCGAACGGCCGGTCCTGACGGTCGAAAAGGCCGCGATCCCGAAAGCAAATCCGAGCCGTCATGCCCGAGCTTGGTCTCGGGCATCCACGACTTGGTGCGTCGAGCCATCGTTAAAGGGGGAAGTCATGGATACCCGGCTTCGCCGGGCATGACGGTTGGCGGGTTGGGTCGCTTTGGCGGATTTCAGGCGGCCTGCGAAGGCGCCCGCTCCGCCTTCACCCCGCCGCGCGGCGCCTGATCCAGATGTGCTTGCGCTCGTCCGCGCCCCAGTAGCGGCGCTCCCATTCCAGCGCGTGGGAGACGATCAGGTCCAGGTCGTCGAGCTTCGGCGTCCAGTCCAGCGTGGCGCGGATCCGGCGCGCGTCGGCGATGGAGATGAAGGGGTCGCCCTCCCGCCGCGGCTTCTCCCGCACGGGGAAGTCGTGGCCCGCCGCCCGGCGCACGGCGTCCGCGACCTCCCGCACCGAGAAGCCCCGGCCGTAGCCGCAGTTCAGCGTCGCGCTGTCGCCGCCCGCCTCCAGATGTTCGAGCGCGGCCACATGGGCGTCGGCGAGGTCGGAGACGTGGATGTAGTCGCGCACGCCGGTGCCGTCCGGGGTGGGCAGGTCGGTGCCGAGAATGTCGAGCCCGTCCGTCATGCCGAGGGCGGCGCGGGTCGCGAGCGTGATCAGGTTGGAGGCGCCGGCGGCGCGCTGGCCGGTGCGCATCTGGGGGTCGGCGCCGGCCACGTTGAAGTAGCGCAGCGCCACGTAGCGCAGCCGGTGGGCGGCCGCGGCGTCGCTCAGGATGCGCTCCGACATCAGCTTGGAGGCCCCGTAGGGCGAGGCCGGGACCAGCGGCGCGTCCTCGGGCGTCGGCGTCGGCGGCAGCAGGCCGTAGACGGCGGCGGTGGAGGAGAAGATGAAATAGGGCGCGCCGGCCGCGATCGCGGCCCGTAGCAGCTGCGCCGTCTTCAGGGTGTTGGCCGTGTAGGTTCCGAGCGGATCGCGGATCGAGTCCGGCACCACGATCTTCGCCGCGAAATGGGCGATGGCCCGGATGTCGTGCTCGGCGATCAGCCGCATCACCAGCGCCTCGTCGGCCACGTCGCCCACGATCAGCGGCGCGCCCTCCGGCACCGCGTCGCGCGAGCCGGTGGAGAGATCGTCGAGCACGACCGCCTTGCGTCCGCGCGCCAGCAGCGCGAGCGTCATATGGGAGCCGATGTAGCCGGCGCCGCCGGTGATGAGCACGGTCATGGCTTCGACGCTTTCGCCCAGGTGAAGTCTAGCGCCGAGACTAGACCGGCGCGCCTTTCCGTTTGGTTGCGCGGATGGCGGTCGTCCCGATTTTGGACAGACGCGCGTTTCCGTAACGCTTCATTGACCATCCCCGCGCACTCTCCGGCGGTCGGCGTAAAGCTTAAAGCGTATCGGAGACGCGCGGTCCATGTCCCTCCCCAATGGCGCGTCCGGCGCGGGCTGGCGGCGCGCGCTGCCGGTCCGGTTCACGGGGCTGGTGGCCCTGCTGCTGGCGGCGCTCGCCGGCGGCGTCCTCGCCGCCACCTCGCTCGAAATCCGCTCCGCCGCCGAAGAGCGCGCCCTGCGGGCCGCCTCCCGCGCCGCGCTCGAGGGCGCCGGGGCCATCGCCCGGGGCGCGGACCCCGCCGCCGCCGTCATCGACATCCGGGCCGCCGGCGCGGCCTTCGCCTACGCGCTCGACGGCGACGGCGCCCTTCTCGCCGGAGGCGAGCCGCCCCGTCAGACGGAAGCGGCCGGTCTGGTCTGGGCCTCGCAGGCGCTCGACCGGCCGGGAGGCGGCGCGCTCCGGGTCGCCATGTCGCTGGGCGAGGCCTCCGCGGAGGTCGGCCGGGTCCTGTCCGCCGGGCTGGTGGCGGCGCTGATCGTGTTCGCTCTGGCGCTGCCGCTGGCCGCGACGCTCGCGGCCCGGGCCGTCGCCCCGCTGCGTGCGCTGTCCAGCGCCGTGCGGCGGGCCTCGGCGAACGATCCGGGCCTGAGGCGCGCCGCCGCCCGCCGCGACCACGTCGGCGCGCTGGCCCGCGCCCATCTCGACCTGTCCCGCCGGCTCGCCAGCTCCGACGCCGCCGTGCGCCGCCTGACCCATGACGACGCGCTCACCGGGCTCCCCAATCTGGAGGCGCTGCGCCGCCGGCTCGCGGAGCGGCTTCAGATGGGCGAGAGCGCGGTCCTGCTGCGGATCGAGATCAATGGCCTCGGCCGGGTCGCGATCGGGCTGGGCGAGGCGGCGAGCGATCAGGCGCTGGTCGCGGCGGCCGAGCGGCTGCGCGACGCCACGATCCGTTCCGGCGCCGAAGGCGGCGCCCTCACGCTCGCCCGCACCGGCGAGGCGGAGTTTTCTCTTCTCGCCGAGCGCGCGACGCGGGAAGCCGGCGACGCGCTGGCGCGGCGCGCGCTTGCGGCCTTCGACGCGCCCGTCTGCGTGGAGGAGCAGGCGGTCGCGCTGTCGCTCTGCATCGGGGTCGCGGCGGCGCCGCTCCACGGCGACGAGGCCGGCGCGCTGATGCGCAGCGCCTCCGCCGCGCTCGCCAGCGCCCGCGCCGCGGGGCCGCTGTCGGTGCGCTGGGCGGGCGCCGCGCTGAACGACGACGCCTACGGCCGCCTACGCATGGAGCAGGAGCTGCGCCACGCCATCGCCGCGGGCGAGCTGGAGCTGCATTACCAGCCGCAGATCGAACTGGCCTCGGGCAAGCCGCTCGGCGCCGAGGCGCTGGCGCGCTGGCGTCATCCCACCCGCGGCATGATCCCGCCGGACAGGTTCATTCCGGTGGCGGAGGAGTGCGGCCTGGTGGAGGCGCTCGGCCGTTTCGTGCTGGAGACGGCCGCCCGGCAGGCGGCGGCCTGGGCCGGCCTCGGCTTCCGCCTGCGGATCGCGGTCAACGTGTCGGCGATCCAGCTCCGCAACCCGGCCTTCGCGGAGACCGCGCTCGCCATCCTGCGCGAGGCGGACTGCGATCCGTCCCTGATCGAGCTCGAGATCACCGAAAGCGCCGCCATGGCCGACGCCGACCACGCCGCGCGCCAGCTGGCGCCGCTGCGCGCTCAAGGGGTGCGCATCGCCATCGACGATTTCGGCACCGGCTACTCCAACCTCGCCTCGCTGACGCAGCTGCCCTTCGACGTGATCAAGATCGACCGCGGCTTCGTGCGCGACGCGCTGGAGCATCCCAACGCCCGGATGGTGGTGGCGGCGGTGCTGGGGCTCGCGGGCAATCTCGGCGTGGAGACGGTGGCGGAGGGCGTCGAGACCGAGGAGCAGCGCGCCTTCGTCGCCGCCCATGGCTGCACCTACGGCCAGGGCTACCTGTTCTCCCGGCCCGTTCCGGCGGAAAGCCTGCTGGCCTGGCGGCGCAACCAGCTGGTGGCGGAGCTGCGCCGCATGGCGGGCGCGGCCGGCGGCCGCACGGCGTCCGAGGCGGCGCTGGAGGCCATGGAGGCCGGCGGCGGGCGGGAGCGCGCCTGGCCGGCGTGACGGCCCTGTCGCGCTTCGTCATTGAGCCGTCACATCGAAGCGACTAGAACCGCGCCCGCCGGGTCTTCGCCCGGCCACCCGGGAGCTTCGCCATGACGACCACCCCCGCAAACCCGCACGACACCGCCCGCATCCTGGTGGAGGCGCTGCCCTACATGCAGCGCTACGACGCCGCGACCGTGGTGGTGAAATACGGCGGCCACGCCATGGGGAACGCCGACGCCGCCCGCTGGTTCGCCCAGGACGTGGCGATCCTGAAGGAGGTCGGCATCAATCCGGTGGTGGTCCACGGCGGCGGGCCGCAGATCGGCGCCATGCTCAACCGCCTCGGCATCAAGAGCGAGTTCAAGGCCGGCCTGCGCGTCACCGACGCCGCCACCGTCGAGGTGGTGGAGATGATCCTCGCCGGCCTGATCAACAAGCAGATCGTCGCCTCCATCAACGCCGAGGGCGGCCGGGCCATCGGCCTGTGCGGCAAGGACGGCGGCATGGTGAGCGCGCGCAAGCTCACCCGCACCACGCTCGACCCCGAGACGCTGCAGGAGCAGGTGCTCGACCTCGGCTTCGTGGGCGAGCCGGACAAGGTGGACCGCACCGTGCTCGACTGGGTGATCGCCTCCGACCTCATCCCGGTGGTGGCGCCGGTCGCGGCCGACGCGGAGGGCGTCGCCACCTACAACGTCAACGCCGACACCTTCGCGGGCGCCATCGCCGGCGCGGTGGACGCCAAGCGCCTGCTGCTGCTGACCGACGTGCCGGGCGTGCTCGACAAGCAGGGCAAGCTGATCGAGCAGCTCTCGGTGGAGGAGGCGCGCGGCCTCATCGCCGACGGCACCATCTCCGGCGGCATGATCCCCAAGGTGGAGACCTGCATCTACGCGGTCGAGAAGGGCGTCGAGGGCGTGGTCATCCTCGACGGCAAGACGCCGCACGCGGTGCTGATCGAGCTTCTGACCGAGGGCGGCGCCGGCACGCTCATCACCCGGTGAGCAACGTCGTCCAGTTCCGCCGGCCCGAGAAGAAGCCGGACCCCAACTCGCCGGCGTCCGGCCGGCGCGGCGTCGGCGAGTTTCTCGTCGCCGTGCTGGCGACGGGCCTCATCCTCTATCTGCTGCCGTCGCTCTGGTCGGGGTTTCCGCTGCATTTCCTCGCGGTGATCAACCTGCTGGTGGCGGCGGTCTATGTCATGCAGGGGCCGCGGCTGCTGGCGCTCGGCTGGATCGCGCTGTCGCTGGTCCTGCTGGCGCTCGCCCAGGCGCCGTCGCCGGTGTCCTACGCCCTGTTCCGGGGGCTCGACGCGCTGAAGACGCTTCAGCCCTGAAAACGCCGTGAAGACGCGCGATCAGAAGACGTTCATGATCTTCGCGTCACTCTCAGGGGCCAGGCCTCCGCAGTCGCGGGGCGGGCTCACGCAAGGGCGTCCATGAACGACATGCTCCCTCCCGCCGCCGTGTCCCGGCTGGCGGACCACGCCGAGCAGGCGATCGACAAGGGCTTCGACCACGTCGACACCTGGATCTTCGATCTCGACAACACGCTCTATCCGCCGTCGTCGCGGCTGTTCGACCAGATCGACGACAAGATCACCGCCTATGTGGCGAACCAGTTCGGCATCGACGGCATCTCCGCCCGCGCGCTGCAGAAGTACTACTACCGGGTCCACGGCACGACGCTGAAGGGCCTGATGTCCGAGGAGGGGCTCGACCCCGACCACTTCCTCGCCTTCGTCCACGACATCGACCATTCGGTGCTGGTGCCGGCGCCCGATCTCGCCGCCGCCATCGCCCGCCTGCCGGGCCGGCGCTTCGTGCTGACCAACGGCTCGCGCCATCATGCGGAGCGGGTGGCGACCCGGCTCGGCGTCGCCGACCTGTTCGAGGACATCTATGACATCGCGGCGTCGAACTATGTGCCGAAGCCGTCGCAGGAGGCCTATGACGCCTTCCTGAAGCGCCACGGCGTGCAGGCGCCCAAGGCCGCCATGTTCGAGGACCTCGCCAAGAACCTGATCGCGCCGCACCGGCTCGGCATGCGCACGGTGCTGGTGTCGCCGGCCGAGGGCGCGGGCGACGCGCTGGACCGCACCACCGGGCCGGACGACCTTGTGGCCGGTCCCCATGTGGACCACGTCACCACCGACCTGCCGGGCTTCCTGTCCGCGCTCGCGATCGTGGCGCGCGACTGACGCCGGGCCCCGGCGTTTGCGGAGGGTTTCTCAGGTTTCGGTAACCTTCCGCGAACCGCTTGCCCGTTAAGGCTTGATCGGACGGCCATGCGGCCGGGACGGATCAGCGATGCGGGGACCACGCGGCGTGGCTTTCGGCGGACGTAAGGCGGCGTGCGCTCTGGCGGTCGCGCTCGCGCTTGGCGCGGGCGACGCCTGGGCCGCGACCGCGACCACCACGGCGACCCTCGAGAAGGAGGGCTACGCCCGGATGGCGCTGGCCTTCGACGCCCTGCCGAAGCACGACGTCACCCTCGCCAACGGCGTCCTCACCCTCAGCTTCTCCGAACCGGTGAAGATCGACACCGGCCCGATCGTGCGCGGGCTGGGCGATCTCGTCGGCATGGTGCGGCGCGACCCGGACGGCACGGCGGTCAAGATCGCGCTCACCCGCGCGGCCCGGCTGAACGTGACGGAGGCCGGCGAGGCGCTCTATGTGGACCTGCTGCCCGCCAACTGGGTCGGCATGCCGCCCGGCCTGCCGAAGGGCGTGATCGCCGCGCTCAGCCAGGCCGCCCGCGAGGCGAAGGCCGCCAAGGCCGAGATGGAGCGCCGTCGCCGGGCCGACCTGCCGCCGGTGACCGTCTTCGCCGCGACCCTGCCGACGCTCCACCGGCTGACCTTCGGCGTCGAGCCCGGCGCGACCGTGGAGATGACCCGCGAGGGCGACCGGGTGAAGCTGACCTTCGGCGAGCCCTATCCGTTCGACGTGGCCGCCGCCCGCGCCAGCCTGCCGTCCGACTTCGTGGGGTTGGAGGCCGCCGTCGGCCCGCGCGCGCTGGTCGTCACGCTGCCGGCGCCCGAGGACAAGGACGCCCGCGGCTTCCGCGAAGACGACGACTACGTTCTGGACATCGACCGCGGGAAGCCGGCGGACGGCGAGGCCGCGTCCCCGGCGCCGCGGCGTCTCCTGCCGGCGCTGGCGACGCCGCCTGCTCCGGCGCCGAAGGCGGAGCAGGGCGCGCCCACGCCCGCCGCCTCCAATGCCCCTCCGGCGGAGGCCGTTCCGCCGGCGCCGGCGCACGCTGGGTCCGCCGATCATGGCCTGCCGGGAACGGCCAGCGCCGCCGTCGCCGGCCAGACGGTCCGGCTGACCTTCCCCTTCGCCAAGGCGCCTGCGGCGGCGGTGTTTCTGCGCGGGCGCACGCTCTGGGCGCTGTTCGACGATCCCGCGCCCATGGCGCTCGACCTGCTGGCGAAGGATTCCGGCGGCCTGATCGCCGCCGCCGACCAGGCGCCGCTGGACGGCGGCCGGCTGGTGCGGCTGACGCTGCGGGAGCCGCGGCTCGTCACCGCGGCGATCGACGGCGCCGCCTGGGTGGTGGCGCTGGGCGACGACCTGCTGGCGCCCACCGAGCCGATCCGCTTCGCCTCCGCCTTCGGCCGCTCCGGCCGCGGCCTCGTCACCGCCCGCGTGGACGGCCTTGGCGTGGCGCGGCGCATCAAGGATCCGGCGGCGGGTGACGACCTGGTGGTGGTGACCGCGTCGCGGGCGCCGCGCGGGGCGCTCCGGCCCCAGTCCTTCGTGGAGTTCACCCTGCTGCCGACGGCGCAGGGCGCGGTGGTGGCGCCGATCGCCGACGACATCCGCGTCAGCGTCGAGATGGACGAGCTTCGCGTCGAACGCGACGGCGGCCTCGCCCTGTCGCGGGACAGCGGCGCGCCGCTGTCCGCCTCCGCCGCGCCCATCGCCGGCCTGACCCTCGGCGCGGTGGCGGCGGAGGCCGCGGCCGGCGCCTATTATCCGAGGGAGCGCGAACTGCTGCACGCCGCGGCCATGGGCCCGGAGGACGAGCGTCCCGCGGCGCGCGTCGAACTCGCCCGGTTCTACCTGCTGCGCGCCATGCCCGCGGAGGCCAAGGCCGTGCTCGACATGGCGGCGGACGAGAACGCCGTCGCCGCCCGCAGCCCCGACGTCGCGCTGCTGCGGGGCGCGGCCGCCGTGGAGCTCGGACGTCCCGACATCGCGCGGCCGCTGCTCGGCCTTCCCGCGCTCGCCCAGAGCGCCGAGGCGTCGCTGTGGCGCGCCGCCATGGAGCGCCTCGACGGGCGCGACGAGGCGGCCGGCGCGGCCCTCGCCCAGGGGCAGCCGGCGCTCGGCGGTCTGCCGCCGGAGCTGCGCGCCCGCTTCGTGCAGCTCGCCGTGGAGCTTGCGCTCGACGCCGGCGATGCGGCCGGCGCGGCCGCGAACTACGACCAGCTCGAAACCCTGCCGCCGGTGCGCAGCCCGGCCGCGCGCGAGGTGGTGCGCGGGCGCGTGCTCGCGAGCCTCGGCGACGTCAACGGCGCGCTCGCGGCCTACGCCGCGGCCGGCCATTCCGCCGACCCGCAGGCGGTGGCCGAGGCCGAGCTGCGCTCGGTCGCGCTGGCCGCGGCCGAGCACCGCATCGGCGGCGACGACGCCATCCGCCGCCTCGAAAGCCTCGTCACCGGCTGGCGCGGCGACTGGATCGAGGCCGAGGGGCTCGAAAAGCTCGCCGGATTCTACGCCGACGCCGAACGCTGGCGCGACGCCTTCGCCACGCTGCGCACGGCGGTGGAGGCGTTTCCGGACGGGGCCAGGATCCGCGACCTGCAGGATCGCATGCAGGGCCGGTTCACGGCGCTGTTCCTCGGCGGCGCCATCGACCGCATGCCGAAGCTCGAGGCGCTGTCGCTGTTCTACGACTTTCAGGACCTGACGCCCCCCGGCCGGCGCGGCGACGAGGTGGTGCGCCGGCTCGCCGACAAGCTGGTGGACGTGGAGCTGCTCGACCAGGCCGCGGCGCTGCTCGAATACCAGATCGACAACCGCCTGAAGGGCGCGGCGCGGGCGCAGGTGGGCGCGCGGGCCGCGCTGGTGGAGCTGATGAACAACAAGCCCGGCGAGGCGGCGCGCCTGCTGCAGAAGACCCGTCAGGCGGACCTGCCGCGCTCGCTCGCCAGCGCCCGTCTGGTGCTGGAGGCGCGCGCGCTGGCGCAGAGCGGGCGGGTCGATCTCGGCGTGGAGATCGCCGAGGGGGTGGAGGGCCCGGAGGGCGCGCGGCTGAAGGCCGACATCCTCTGGAGCGCCCGGCGCTGGGGCGAGGCGGGCGAGGCGCTGGAGGCGGCGCTGGGCGGCGCGTGGCGCGATCCCGCTCCCCTCGACGCCGCCGCCCGCGCCGACGTGCTCAGGGCCGCGATCGCCTTGTCGCTCGCCGACGACGCCATGGGGCTCGATCGCATCCGGCAGAAGTTCGCGGCCAAGATGGCCGACAGCCCCGACGCGCGCTCGTTCGAGGTGGTGACCGCGCCGGTGGAGGCCAAGGGCGACGCGTTCCGGGAAATCGCGCGCTCCATCGCCGCCACCGCCGCCATCGAGGGCTTCCTCAAGGAGTACCGCCGCCGCGGCGACGAGGACGCGCGACAGCCGGCGGCGCAGCAGGGCGCGAAGCCGCTCGAGCGTTCCGCCGACGGGGCGGCGCCGGCGCGGGCGGGCTGACCCGAACGGCCTTTCCCGCCTAAGGTCGCCTCGGCTAGGGTCGCGGCCGTCCCGATCCCCGGAGCATTCTCATGGCCAAGACGATCCACTCCATGATCCGCGTGCGCGACGAAGCGCGCTCGCTCGCCTTCTACGCGGAGGCCTTCGGCCTCGCGGTCGCCGATCGCTACCCGTTCGACGGCTTCACGCTGATCTATCTCAGCAACCCCGAATCGGAGTTCGAGCTGGAACTCACCGTGAACGACGGCCGGGACGCGGCCTACGACCTCGGCGACGGCTACGGCCATCTGGCGGTGTCGGTGGAGGACGTGGCGGCCGAGCACGCCCGCTTCGAGGCCGCCGGGCTGAAACCGGGCGCGCTGAAGACCATGGAGCGGGAGGGCGAGCCCTTCGCCCGCTTCTTCTTCGTCGCCGACCCGGACGGCTACAAGATCGAGGTCCTGCAGCGGGGCGGCCGGTTCCTCTGAAGCCCGTTCGGCCTCCGCGCCGTCAGCCGGCGGCGCGGGCGAGGGCGGGGAAGGAAATCTCCACCAGCGTGCCTTCGCCGACCGCGCTGCGGATGTCGAAGCGCGCCTGGTTGGCCTCAGCCAGCGCCTTGGTCAGCGGCAGGCCGAGCCCGGCCCCGTCGTGGCCGCTGACGGGCAGGCGGCGGAACGGCTCCAGCGCCTGCGCGATGTCCTTGCGCGACATGCCCTGGCCGGTGTCCCGCACCCGGATCACCGGCTCGCCGTGGTCGTTGATGGCGGTGGCCACGATCACCTGCCCGCCGCCGGGCGTGAACTTCACCGCGTTGGAGGCGAGGTTGAGCACGATCTGGCGCACCGAGCGCTGGTCGGCGCGAACCCGCGGCAGGCCGCGGGCGAGCGAGGTGCGCACGATGATGCGCTCGCGGTTGGCCTGCGGCTGCAGCAGCGCCACCGACTGGGCCACGGCCTCGTTCAGATCGACGTCGGTCAGCTCCAGTTCGATCTTGCCGGACTCGATCTTGGACAGGTCGAGCAGGTCGTTCACGAGGCTGATCAGGTGCTGCCCGGACAGGTGGATGTCGCGCAGGTAGTCCTTGTAGCGCTCGTTGCCCACGCTCCCCAGCCGCTCCTCCATCATCACCTCGGCGAAGCCGATGATGGCGTTGAGGGGCGTGCGGATCTCGTGGCTGACCTTGGCGAGAAAGTCGGACTTGTGCGCCGAGGCGCGCTCCGCCTGCCGCTTGGCGGCGCGCAGATCCTCCTCCACCTGCTTCCAGGGGCTGACGTCGCGCAGCACCGCGCAGAAGCGGGTCTCCTCCGCCCCGCCCAGAGGCCCGAGCGTCATGTGCAGCGGGATCGCGCCGCCGCGCCGGACCAGGCCCACCACCTCCCGGCCCCGCGGGGCCGAGGCGCTTCCGGCGGCGCTTTTCATCTCGTCGAGGTAATCGAACGCCGCGCGCCGGCTCTCGGGCGCCAGCACCAGCGACAGCGGGCCGCCCACCACCTCGGTCGCGGCGTAGCCCAGCAGTTCGGTCGCCCGGCGGTTGATGGCGAGGATGCGGCCCGTGGCGTCGAGCGTCAGCACGCCGTCGGACACCGCGTCGAGCACCGCGTCGAGGTCGCGTCCCGCGGCGCCCAGGGGGGAGGCGGCCTCGTCGGTGCGGCGCAGGGCGATCAGCGTCGCGGCCCCGCCGAACCACGTCAGCGCCGACAGCCGGGCGTCCACGTGGATCGCGCGGCCGTCGCGGGCGACGAGGCGGACCGCGGACGTCTCCCCGGCGACCGGCGGCTCCGCGAACAGCGCCGCGGCCCCGCGCGCCGCGAGGTCCTCGAACCGGTCGCAGCCGAAGAGGTCGAGCGCCGCGCGGTTGGCGTAGGCGAGCGCCTCGCCCTGCAGCACCAGCGCGCCCGCCGGCAACCGGTCCAGCAGCCGCAGCAGGTCCTCCGCCGCGGGCTCGGCCGCCGGCGCCGCGAGACCGGCGTCCTCGGCGATGTCGTCCCAAATCGCGCGGGCGTCCGACTGGCCGCCGAAGCTGCGCAGCCGCCGGGCGATCTCGTCGAAGGCGTTTTCCTCGGCGTGGGACAGGCCGCCCGCGCCGCCGTCGGCGGCGACGCCCTCCCGCAGCGGCACCACGTTGCCGGCGGCGAAGGCCGGGCGGGCGGGGGCGTCGTCGCCGGCCGTCTCCAGGGCCGGCTCCGGCGCGGGTCCGGCGGCGATCTCAGGCTCCGGCTCGGGCGTCGCCGGCTCCGTGCGCGGGGATTCTTCGGATCGGGGTTCGTTCCCGGTGGGGAGCGGGGCGGGCGCCGCAGGCGTGTCCGAATCCTGTTCCGGTCCGGCCGCCGTCTCGACGGCTGAGGGCGCGGTCTCCGGCGGCGGTGACGCCAGCCCGAGGCCGCGGAAACCGACGAAGGTGCGGCCCCGGTCGAACACGGGCAGGGCGGACAGGGTCAGCGGGACGCGCCCGCCCTCCGCCAGCGGCCAGGACACCGTGAGCCCGCTCCAGCCAGCGGCGCCGTCGAGAGCGCGCGCGACCGCGCCGTCCGGATCAAGGCCGAGATCGGCGGCGACGTCGGTCCAGGGCCGGCCAGCCGCCGTCAGGGCGCTGTCGCCCACCGCCTGCGCAAGGTCGGGTGAGAGGAAGGCGATCCGGCGGTCCTGGTCGATCTCGAACACGAAACGCAGGTCGGCGAGGCGGCGGGCGATGTCCTCCGGCGTTTCGGTGGGCGCAGGTTCCGGAGCCGCGGCCTCGGGGGCGGCCGCCGCGGCTGGGCGCTGCGCCTCCGGGGGAACCGCCTCCAGCATGGCCCGGGCGCCGCCGGAGGCCGGGGCGAGCAGGGTGGCGGCCGCGCCGTCGCCAAGGGCGATGCGCCGGCTCACGAACATCTGCGGCTGAAAGCGGCCCGTGGGGCCTGCGCGCAGCCGGAGCAGGCCGTTCGCGCCGGCGGTCGCCAGCGTCCGGACGCCCGCGGCGTCGAGCCGCCCATCGCCGAACGCGGTTCGGCCGGCGGCGTTGGCCCACAGCGTCTCGCCGGCCGCGCTCACCAGCAATACGGGTTCCGCCGCGTCGGCGAGGGCGTCGAACCGGGGGTCGCCGGAGATCGCGGTCGGGGCTTGGCTCAGATCCATTCGTCGCCTCGGGGCGCGGCCGGTGGTGAGCCGCGCCTGCGTTAACAAACACTTAAATACAGAGGCCGCCGAATCGCGTCCACACGGTCGACGCGGCCATCCCAAAGGTTTGCGCGCCAAGGTTAACCGGGGCGCGTCCAATGGACGTTTGCGCGCTTTCGCGGGCGCTGTTACCCAGAACGCAGGCCGTCTCGTCGCGACGTGGGGTCGCGGCGGTCCGGCCGCGATCCGTCTTGAGGAGTGACAGGCGATGGCCACCGGCGGTTACGAGATTCCCAACGAAATGAGGGACTTCGCCGAGAAGAGCGTCGAGCAGGCTCGAAAGGCGTTCGACAGCTTCATGGATGCTGCGCACAAGGCGGCCTCCACCGTCGAGACCCAGACGGAGACCGCGCAGAAGAACGCGCGCGGGGCCGCGAGCGCCGCGGTGTCCTTCGCGGAGGCGAACGTCGCGGCGAGCTTCGAGCTGGCCGAGAAGCTGCTCAAGGCCAAGTCCCTCGAAGAGGTGGTCGCCATCCAGACCGAATTCGCCAAGGCCCAGGCGTCCACGCTCAGCCGGCAGGTGGACGAACTGACCCGGGGCGGGTCGCGCGGCTGACGCAAATTCCCGTTAGCACATGTCATCGGGGTTGATGATGTTGCGGCGCAGCACTATGTTGCGCTGCACACAAAACCCGCGGTGATGGGCGTCGTCTTCCAAAGGCGCGCCCGGCCACCGCGGGCGGGCCGGGCGCCTCACGGCGGAGCGCGGGTCCGTACCGTCCAAGCGTTTTCCGCCGGCTGTTCCATCCAGAGGAAGACCTATGGCCACGAGCCCGAAGACCGCCGCCGCCAAGACCGAAGAGACGTTCGAGACCGTCGCCGCCACCGCGGAGAGCGTCGCGGCCGAGGTGAGCGCCCCGGCGCGCGAGATCGCCGAGAAGGGCGTCGCCCAGGCGAAGGAGAACTACGGTCGCTTCAAGGCGGCCGCGGAAGAGACCACCGACGCGCTCGAGGACGCCTACGCCACCTTCGCGCAGGGGTACAAGGAGTTCGGCCGCAAGTCGGTCGAGGCCACCCGCGCCAACGTCAACGCCCATTTCGACTTCCTGACCGCGCTGATCGGCGCCAAGTCGGTGGCGCAGGCGATCGAGCTGCAGACCTCCTACGCCCGCAAGCAGTTCGAGACCCTCGGCGCCCAGAGCAAGGAGCTTTCCGCGCTGGCCCAGAAGGCCGCGACCGAGAGCGCCAAGCCGCTGCAGGAGATCGCGACCCGCGGCGTCAAGTTCGCTCCGGCGCGCTGACGCCTTCCGGCGGACGCCTTGTCCGCTGCATGCTTATGCTCGAAGCCCGGACGGTCTCCGTCCGGGCTTTTTCGTGGCCGCCTCGCGCGCGCCGCGACCGTTTCAGCCGTTGACGCCGCCCCGCGGCGGGCGCTTAAGCTCCGCCATCATGACCGAAACCGCCGCCTCCGCCTCCCATCCCACCGAAGAGCATCGCTGGACCGCGGTCACCCGCGCCATCCGCGTCACCGTGCAGCCCCGGTTCCTGCCGGGCGAATCGGCGCCGGAGGAGGACCGCTACGTCTTCGCCTACACGGTGGAGATCGTGAACGAGGGCGCGGAGACGGTGAGCCTTCTGGCGCGGCACTGGCGCATCATCGACGGCCGCGGCCGCACCGAGGAGGTGCGCGGGCCGGGCGTGGTGGGCGAGCAGCCCACGCTCGCGCCGGGGCAGTCCTACACCTACACCAGCGGCGCGCCGCTGCCGACGCCGTCGGGCATCATGGTGGGCAGCTTCCAGATGCAGACCGAATCCGGCCAGCCGTTCGACGCCGCCATCCCGGCCTTCGCGCTGGAAAGTCCCCACACCGTCCGCACCCTGCACTGAGCGCTCTCCCATGACGGCCGCCGCCTTCCCGGACGCGCGCGAAATCCTTGCGCGGCTCGTCGCCTTCGACACCGTCAGCTCCAGATCCAATCTGGCGCTGATCGCCTACGTGGAGGAGCTGCTGGCGTCGCTCGGGATCGCGAGCGTGCGCACGCCCGACCCGACCGGCGTCAAGGCGGCGCTGTTCGCCACCATCGGGCCGGCGGACCGTCCCGGCGTCGCCCTGTCGGGTCACACCGACGTGGTGCCGGTGGAGGGCCAGCCCTGGACCTCGGACCCGTTCGTGCTGACGGCGCGGAACGGCCGGCTTTACGGTCGCGGCGCCTGCGACATGAAGGGGTTCCTCGCCGGCGTTCTGGCCGCCGCGCCGCGCTTCGCCGCGGCCGAACTCGCGACGCCGATCCATCTCGTGTTCTCCTATGACGAGGAGGTGGGCTGCGTCGGCGTGGAGCCCACCATCCGCCGCTTCGGCGTCGATCTGCCGAAGCCGCTGCTGTGCCTGGTGGGCGAGCCCACCGAGATGACGGTGGTGGACGCGCACAAGAGCGTGGTGTCCTACGAGACGCTGGTGACCGGCCGCTCCGCCCACGCCAGCATGCCGCAGCTCGGCGGCAACGCCATTCTCGCCATGGGCAAGCTCCTCGGCGAGCTGGAGCGTCTGCGCGAGAGCTTCGCCATCGCGGGCGATCCGTCCGGTCGCTTCACGCCGCCGGAGACCACCATCACCGTCGGCATGGTCGAGGGCGGCGTGGCGGCCAACATCGTGCCGGAGCGCTGCCGGCTGGTCTGGGGATTCCGCGGATTGCCCGGCTTTGACGACGCGCTGCCCGCGGCGCGGCTCGCGGCCTTCGCTGAGGAGCGCGTGCTGCCGGCGTTGCGGCTCGGCGCGCCGGACGCGGCGGTGACGACCCGACTGCGCACCAGCGTGCCGGGGCTGCGGCCGGAGCCCGGCTCCCGGGCCGAGACGCTCGCCTTCGGGCTTGCGGGCCAGAACCGCGCCTTCGCCGTGTCCTACGGCACGGAGGCGGGGCATTTCCAGGCGGCGGGCGTGCCGACCGTGGTGTGCGGCCCAGGCTCGATCATTCAGGCCCATACCGCCGATGAATACCTTGAAGACGCCCAGCTCGACGCGTTGGACGCATTTCTCGATCGCCTGCTGGATCGCTGCGTCGCCGGCCTCTGAGCGCGACGGCGGGTTCTTCTCAGTTGCGGAGGTCGCGGCCCAGCCGCGTCTCGGCGTCTTCCGCCTGACGCAGGTCGTTCAGAAGCTGGTCCAGCGCGGACGGCAGCTCGGCCTGCGCGCCGTCGGACGTCAGCCGCTGACGCAGCCTGCCGCCGATTTCCCGCTGAATGTGGATGTCCAACACGGTCATAGTCCTGTCGCGCATGATGCGCCCGCCATGGTTTACTCGGTTACGCGTCGGTGAACCGACGATGTATTGTTTTACCCTTCAGCTTTACAATTCCTGAACCGCGCCTTCGTTCCAGAACGAAAGCGCCGATCTTTGCTGACGGGGCGGGAGGGCGGCGCGCGCTGTTCCTTGCGGGTTCAGCGCTTCGTTCAACGTCGTGGATGGGGCCGGGTTCCTGTCCTCACGCGCACGTGAGGCATGCGTGGGGCGCGGGCGCCGCGGGGCGCGCGGAGCAGGGGCCGGTTGCCTAAGATGCTTTCCGAAAGCATAAGCGTCGGCGCGGCGCTGATTTTTCGAGCCGGTCGGCTTTGTCGAGCCCGCAGCGCCTCTTTCTTAGGCGGAATTTAACTGCGCGTCGTGCTGGTGATGGAATGCTCAGTCAGGGACGCAGGTTCAGCATGCCGCGCTGGCGGGCGACGCGATGGCTCGCGGACGCCGGCCCGAACGTGCCCGACGACATCCGCGCCGCTATGGTGCAGAGCCTGTTCGCGACTTTGCCGATCTTCTTCGGCGGCGTGCTCAACAGCATAGCGGTGGCGGCGGTCGTGGCCGTCCGCGTTCCCAACGCCGATGTGCTGCTCTGGCTTGCGCTGGAGGTCCTCCTCGGCGCCGTCCGTCTCGCTGTGCTCGCGCTTTCGTTCCGGCGCGCCAGACAGGGCCGTCCGACGCCGACCGATCTCTATCTCCTCCTCGGCGTGTGCTGGGCGGCGAGCGTGGGCTACGGCGCGACCGTCAGCGTGCTGAGCGGCGACTGGGTGGCGGCGACGCTCGCCTGCATGTCGGCCGCGGGCATGGTGGGCGGCATCTGCTTCCGCAACTTCGCCGCGCCGCGCCTGTGCGCGGTGATGATGATCCTGAGCCTCGGCCCCATCCCGCTCGCCGCCCCGTTCGTGAGCGAGACGGCGCTGCTCATCACCCTGCTCCAGATCCCGTTCTACGTCATCAGCATGTGCATCGCCGCCTTCAAGCTGAAGGGGCTGCTGGTGGCGACCATGAAGGCGGAGCGCGAGCACGAGCATCAGGCGCGCCACGACATCCTGACCGGGCTGTCCAACCGGGCCGGGCTGATGCGCGCCATCGACGGCGCCCCCGGCGCCTTCCGGGAGCCCCTGGCGCTGCTCTATCTCGACCTCGACGGCTTCAAGGCGGTCAACGACTCCCATGGCCACTCCCGCGGCGACCGCCTGCTCACCATCGCCGCCGAACGGCTGAAGGGGCTTCTGCGCATCGGCGACGTGGCGGCGCGCATCGGCGGCGACGAGTTCGTGGTGATCGCCCGCGGCGTCGAGAAGGCCCACGCCACCGCGCTGGCGGAGCGGCTGATCCGGGAGATCAGCGCGCCCTACGATCTGGGCGACGGCGTGCGGGCCCAGGTGGGCGTCAGCGTCGGCGTGGCGCTGGTGCCGGACCACGGCGACGTCATTCCCGCTTTGCTCGATACGGCGGACTCCGCTCTCTATCAGGCCAAGCTCGCCGGCAAGTCGCGCTGCGTCGTGGCGCCGCCCCGGAGCTTCGCCCCGGGGCCGGACGACGCCGGCTTCGCCTCGTCCGCTCCCGCGTAAGGGCTCAACGGCGGGTGGCGAGGCAGGAGGCGGCCGGGCGGCCCTGTTCGCTCCAGCTCGCCACGTCGCCCTTGCCGCGCAGGTCGTAGCGGTCCGAGGCGTACCAGATCCCCGACGCCGCCGGCCGCTGGACGAGCGTGGCGGTTTCGCCGTCGGCCATGACCACATGGGCGGTCTCGTCCCCGAACGTCACCTGCAGGAACGAGCCGTCGTCGCAGGCGTAGCGGGTCTCCTCCGGCGCGGGGGAGGGCGCGCGGGACGCCGGGCGCGCCGGAGCTTCGGGGTTCGCGGCGCAGCCCGCCAGCAGCAGCGTCGCCGCGAGGCCGGACAGGGCGAGGGGGCGACGCATGGGGCGCATGGGCGGCTCCTGAGACGGGGCGCGGCGGATCAGCGGGCGAGCAGGCCGGCGGGCAGGCGCACGCTTCCGCGCAGGTCCGGCGCCGCCATGGCGAGCGGCGGCGTCTCCGGCCGCGGATCGGCCGGATTGGCCATCACCAGCGCCCAGAACACCTCGTAGCGGGAGTGGGGCGCGCGCGCCGCGGCGATGCCCATGCGCGCCATGCCCGGCGCGAGCATGTTCCTGAGATGCGGCGGCGACGAGCGCCAGCCGGTGAAGGCGTCGGCCAGGGTGTCATGCCCGGCGCCGATGTTCTCCACCATGCCGCCGTTGCGGTAGCCGGAGCGGGCGATGCGCTCCTTCAGCGAGCCCGCCACCGAATGGCTGAGCCTGTCGGCGCGGGCCATGGCCTGCGCCTGCTGCTCCGCCATGCGGTTCAGCTCCGGATCGAGCCGCACCGGGCCAAGGCCGTTCCCGCGCCGGAACTCCGAGATCATGTCGGCGGCCGCCTGCCGGTCCAGCGTCGCGCCGGCGCGGCTCTGGCTCTGGTAGATGCTTGGCGTCGAGGGCGCGGGCGGGACCACGGGCGTGGACGAACAGCCGGCGAGGACGGCTGCGAGCGCGAGCGCCGAGGCGATCAGGACGGGACGGATCATGCGGGCGCGCTTCCGGTTCGGGGGCGGAACTGTGAGGGAGAAAACGGTTAAGGCTTCGTTGCGCTCACGGTTGCGGCTCCGGCCGCGGGGCGGACGACAGCGGCGCGTCGGACGCCTCGTGCGGCCGCGCCGCTGCGGGCTCGGCCGGGCGCAGCGTGAACCGCGCCAGCGCCTCGCCGATGCGATCCACGGCGTCGGGCAGGCTTGGCGCCGCGGCGCCGCCGATGGCGACGCCCTGGTCCTTGAACGCCTTCACCAGCGCGAAGTTGAGATCGCTCTTCACCGTCGCGGCCTGGCGGGGGCTCGGCACGCTCGCGAACAGCGTGAAGCCGTTGTCCGCCTTGCCGAGGCTGTTGAAGAACACCTGCGGCTCGGGGAAGCCCAGCACGGAGCCGTGGGCCTTGGCGGTCTCCAGCAGGATGCGGCGCACCGTCGTCGGGTCCACGTCGGCCGCCGCCGTGATCTCGATCTGGACGCGCCCCACCGGCGCGCCGTGGGTGACGTTCTTGACGCTCTTGGTGATGAAGTCCGAGTTCGGCACGATCAGGGTGGAGCGGTCGAACAGCTCGATCTCGGTGGAGCGCACCGAGATGCGGCGCACGTTGCCCTGATCGGCGCCGATCACGATCCAGTCGCCCGCCTTGATGGGGCGCTCCGCCAGCAGGATCACCCCCGACACGAAGTTCGAGATGATGGACTGCAGGCCGAAGCCGATGCCGACCGACAGCGCGCCGGCGACGATGGCGAGCCGGTCGAGGCTGAAGCCGAGGTAGGAGACGGCGATCACGATCACCAGCAGGCCGCCCACATAGCCGACGGCGGTGTTGATGGAGGCCTTCAGGCCGGTGTCGAGCCGGGTCTTGGGCAGCAGGTCGCGGTCGAGCCAGCGCTGCACCACGCGGGTGAGCGCGAAGCCCAGGAACACCAACGCGAGAGCCCCGAAGACGCCGGACAGCGAGATGCTGATGTCGCCGATCTGCACGCCGGTGAAGGCCACCCGCACCCAGCCGAACACGTCCGTGGTCTCAAGGCCCCACGGCGCCGCGAGGATGAGGAGCGCGAAGCCGAGCAGCGTCACGCGCGCCACGCCCGACAGCACCACGCCGACCTGTTCGAGCGAGGAGGCGCGGACGCCGATCGCCTCGCTCGCGGCCCGGCCGAGCCCGGTCTGGGCCGAAAGCCCGGTCGTCAGAAGATCGTCCACGAAGGTGAGCAGCAGGAACAGCAGCGTCAGGACCGTGGCGATCCAGATCACCTGATTGGCGAGGAACTGCGCCAGCGCCACATAGCCGGTCGCGGCCGACAGCAGCACCACGATGATGGCGGCCCAGGCCAGCAGCCGCAGCAGCGACAGCAGCGGGCTGCCGAAGCGCTCGGGCGTCTTGCCCTCCGCCGCCGCGGCGTCCTCGATGCGCTCGGCGGCGCGCAGGCGGCGCAGGGCGAGCGCGAAGGTGCCGGCGTTCAGCACGGCGAACACGCCGGTCGTGACGATGGAGACGGCGAGGCTCGCCACGATCAGGTCGTTGAAGCGGTCCACCAGACGTCCGAGCACGAACACCAGCGCGCACCACAGCGGCTGGTTCTTGATCACGGCGACGGCGGCGTCGGACAGGTTCACGAGGCGCCACGCCGGGTGGCGCGGATTGAGGAAGGCCCGCATCAGGCCCTGCACCAGGCCGAGGAAGCCCGCCGCGGCGACCAGCGCCTGCAGCAGCGGCTCGGCGCGCATGGGCATCCAGCCCGCGACCTTCAGCCCCTCATACAACACGAACACGGCGAGCGCGGGCGTCAGCGTGGTGCCGAGCACCACCATCATGCCGGTGGCCGAACGGCGCAGGTGGGAGCGGGGCGCCTCGCGCAGGGCGAGGCGGTTGCCGAAGCTGATGATCCAGCGCCGGCCCGGGAACAGCAGCAGCAGGGCGGCGAGCGTCGCGGCGAGCGCCGTGCCGATGGAGGCCGGAGACAGGTTGCGGCTCACCACCGCGCGCCAGTCCGAGAAGATCAGGCCGGTCGCGGCGAAGTCGCGCGTGGCGTTGGCGGTCACCTCCACCCACAGCGTCGGGTCCAGCAGGGAGCGGCTGCGCTCGAACAGGCGCTGCGCCAGCAGCCCGCGACGGCGCTGGGTGATGTCGTCGCCCACCTGCGCCGCCTCCACCTGCAGCAGGCGGCCGCGCTTGATCTGCTCGTCGATCTTCTGCCGCGCGCCGGTCTGGGCCTCGCGCTCCTTGGCGACGTCCGGGCTTTCGGCGGGCTGGCCTTCGGCGGGGGGAGCGCCGATCTGCTCCAGCCGCGCGTCCGCGGCCTTCAGCTGCGGCTGGAGCTGCGCCACGGCGTCGTCCACCGCGGCCGAGAGCGGCTCGATGCGGGCGCGCAGGGCGCCCAGCGTGGCGTCGTCGAGCGAGTCGCGCTTGAGCGTGGCCTCGATCTGGTCCAGCTCGGCGCGGACCTGATCGATCCGCGCGCCGGGCGCCGGCGGAACGTCGGTCTGCGCCGAGGCGGCGCCGAGCGTGGCGCAAACCAGGGCGAGAACCGCGAGCAGGCGAAGCGGCGTGGCGAAGCCCGTCGGCATGCGAATCGACCCCTTGAAGCATGAGCGTGGCCGCCTGCATCCCGGACGAATGCGGCCAAGCGCGGGCGAAATCGCTCCATATCCGCATTTATCAGCGCCGCCGAGCCTTAAGCGTCGCGCGGTCGGGCGGCGAGACCGCCTAAAAAAACACGCGATCGTCTTCAGCGGACCACTGGCATGCGCGCTCCGCTCCGCCATAACCGCGAGGCGGCGTGTGGGGCCATGGCGGCCGACCGTCGAAAGCGTTGAGGGAGGCGACCGGGCGGCGTGTTCAGGGCGGGCGGAGAAATGGCTGCGCGGATCCGCGACCACGACTGGTCGTCGACCCCGTTCGGCCGGATCGACGGCTGGCCTCAGGCGCTGAAGATCGCGCTCGGCCTGTGCCTCAATTCGAGCTACCCCACCGCCATCTACTGGGGCGCGGACCTCCGCCTGCTCTACAACGACGCCTGGGCGCCCATCCCGGCCGACCGCCATCCCTGGTCGCTCGGGCGGCCCGCGGCTGAAGTCTGGCCGGACATCTGGCCGATCGTCGGGCCGCAGTTCGACAATGTGGTCGCCACGGGCCGGGGCTTTTCGGCCTTCGACCAGATGCTGCCCATGGAACGCGGCGGGCGGCGCTCCGAAAGCTATTGGAACTACAGCTTCACGCCGATCCTCGACGAAGGCGCGGGCGTCGTGGGCGTGCTCAATCAGGGCCACGAGACCACGGATCTGGTGCGCACCGCCAGGAGCCGGGAGTTCCTGTTCGAGGCGGCCGACCGCATCCGCGCCGCGACCGCCCCCGGCTCCCGCCCGGCCGACGTGCTGTCGGCGGTGCTGCCTCTGGTCGGGACGTCGCTGGCCGCCACCCGCGCCGGTTATGTGGACGTGCGGGGCGAGCGCGACGCGGCCGAGCTTCGGGGGCTCTGGAGCGGCTGCGGCGACGGGCTGAAGCCCGGCCCGATCTCGCTGCGCGCTCTCGGCTGGCGCGACGCCGACAGCGACGGGACCTTCGTCGCCGACGACCTGCCGGACGTGGAGCCGTTCAACCGCGGCGTGGCGAGCCGCCTCGTCGCGCCGGTGTCCCGCGGCGGCAAGGTCATGGCGGCGGTGTTCGTCGATCGCGCTGCGCCGTCCGAATGGACGGTCTACGACCGTCAGGCGGCGCGGGAGGTGGCGGATCGCCTTTGGCTTGGCCATGAGCAGGCGGGCGCGATGTGGCGCCTGCGCGAAAGCGAGGCCCGGCTGTCCGCGATTTTTGGCCAATCCGCCGTCGGAATGTCGGAGATGGCGCTGGACGGACGCTTCCTCCGTGTCAACGCCGCGATGGCGCGGCTGCTCGGCCGCGCGCCTGAAAGCCTGCGCCACGTCACCATGGCCGAGGTGTCGCATCCGGATGACCGCGACGACGTGGCGCGCCGCTTCGGGCGCGCCGTGGAGACGGGCGAAGCCTTCGATATCGAGAAGCGCTGCCTGCGCCCGGACGGGACGGCCCCCTGGGCCGTCAGCAACGTCACCGTGCTGGTGGGCGAGGACGGCGATCCGAGCGGCTTTTTCGGCGTGACCGCGGACGTGTCCGAGCGCCGTGAGGCGGAGCGGATGCGCAGCCTGCTGCTCGCCGAGCTCAACCACCGGGTGAAAAACAATCTGGCGACCGTGCAGGCGCTCGCACGCCAGACCCAGCGCAGCGCGGTCGACCTCGACGATTTCCAGGCCACCTTCAACGCGCGGCTCATGGCGCTGTCGCGCGCCCACGACCTGCTGATGCGGGAAACGTGGTCCAGCGCCCAGCTCGGCGAACTCGCCGCCGTGACGCTGGCCCCGTTCGGGATCGCGGCCGGACGGGTGACGGTCGGCGGCGATCCCGTGCGGCTGTCGCCCACCGCGGCGGTCACCATGACCATGGCGCTGCATGAGCTCGCCTCCAACGCGCAGAAGTACGGCGCGCTGTCCGTGCCGAACGGAGAGGTGGCGCTGGGCTGGGCGATCGGCGACGATGGCCGCCGGCTCGAGATGGCGTGGCGGGAGTCCGGAGGCCCTCAGGTCAACGAGCCCGCCCGGCGCGGATATGGATGCCGGCTGATCGAGCGCGGCATCGTTCAGGAACTGGGAGGCGAGGCGCGCATCGACTTCGCTCCCGACGGGGTGGCTTGCACGCTCCTCGTCCCCCTTTCGCAGAAAGTCTTGGCGCAATGAGCGAGCGTGATTTTTCCGGCCTGAAGATTCTCGTCGTCGAGGACGAGGCCATGATCTCGATGATGATCGAGGACATGCTGCTCGACCACGGCGTGGACGTGGTGGGCCCTGCCGGCGGGGTGGCGCAGGCGATGAAGCTGCTGGACGCCGCGGCGCTGGACGGCGCTTTGCTCGACGTCAATCTCGGCGGCGAGAAGAGCTTTCCCGTGGCCGACGCGCTCGCGGCGAAAGGCGTGCCCATCGTGTTCACCACCGGTTACGGCGAGGCTGGCGTGATCGGCCGCTATCCGGACGCCCGCACCCTGCAGAAGCCTTTCGTCGCCGCCGATCTCATTGAGGCGCTGAGCTATTTCCAGCATCGCGGATGATCGCGTCAAAAAGGCGCGCTGCGCGGTTCACGGGCCAACGTTTTCAGGTATAGTGCATCCGCACACCAAGGCGGAGCAAACGCCATGCCGAGTTACAAGGCGCCGGTCGAGGATACGCTTTTCCTGCTTTACGACGTGCTGGGCTTCGAGCGGCACGCCAATCTGCCCGGCTTCGCCGACGCCACGCGCGACACGGTTGAGGCCATCCTGAACGAGGCGGCGAAGCTCGCCGAGGAGACGTTCCAGCCGCTCAACCAGTCGGGCGACGAAGAGGGCTGCGCCCGCGGTCCCGATGGCGCGGTCACGACGCCCAGGGGCTTCCGCGACGCCTACCGCGCCTTCGCGGACGGCGGCTGGGTCGGGCTCTCCGCCGATCCCGAGCATGGCGGCCAGGGCCTGCCGCGCACGCTGGCCATGATCGTCAGCGAATACATGTCGTCCGCCAACATGGCGCTGACCATGTATCCCGGCCTGACCCAGGGCGCGATCGCGGCGCTGACGCTGCACGGCTCCGACGAGCAGAAGCGGCTCTACCTGCCCAAGATGGTGTCCGGCGAATGGACCGGCACCATGAACCTGACCGAGCCCCACTGCGGCACGGATCTCGGCCTGATCCGCACCCGCGCGGTCCCGAACGGCGACGGCTCCTACGCCATCACCGGCGCCAAGATCTTCATCTCGGCCGGCGAGCACGACCTGACCGACAACATCGTGCATCTGGTGCTGGCCCGCATCCAGGGCGCGCCTGAGGGCACCAAGGGCATCTCGCTGTTCGTCGTGCCCCGCAATCTGGTGGGCGAGGACGGCTCGGTCGGCGCCCGCAACGGCGTGTCCTGCGGCGCGATCGAGCGCAAGATGGGCATACACGGCAACGCCACCTGCGTCATGAACTACGACGGCGCGACCGGCTGGCTGGTGGGCGAGGAGAACCGCGGCCTGGCCGCCATGTTCACCATGATGAACGAGGCGCGGCTCGGCGTCGGCGTGCAGGGGCTCGCCCAGTCCGAGGTCGCCTATCAGAACGCGGCGGCCTACGCCAAGGACCGGCTGCAGGGCCGGGCGCTGACCGGCGTCAAGGCGGCGGACAAGCCCGCCGACCCCATTCTCGTCCATCCGGACGTGCGGCGCACCCTGCTTTCCATCAAGGCGTTCAACGAGGCCGCCCGCGCGCTGGTGCTGTGGACCTCGCTCAAGGGCGACGTGGCCCATGTGAGCGACGACCCCAAGGACCGCCAGTCCGGCGACGACGCCATGGGCCTCATGACCCCGGTGATCAAGGGCGTCATCACCGACGTGGGCTTCGACAACACGGTGAAGGCGCAGCAGATGTTCGGCGGGCACGGCTACATCGCCGAGCACGGCATGGAGCAGTTCGTGCGCGACGCCCGCATCGCCCAGATCTACGAGGGCGCGAACGGCGTGCAGGCCATGGACCTGGTGGGCCGCAAGCTGCCGCGCGACGGCGGCCGGGCCATCATGGCCTTCTTCAAGGAGGTGGACGCCTTCCTGAAGGACAACGCCGACGAGGAGGGGCTGAAGCCGTTCCTCGGGCCGCTGAAGGCCGCGCGGGAGGACCTGCAGAAGGCCACCATGTGGTTCATGGCCAACGCCATGGGCAAGCCCGACAACGCCGGCGCCGGCGCCAGCGACTACATGCGCCTGTTCGGCCTGGTGGCGCTCGGCTTCATGTGGGCCAGGATCGCCCGCACGGCGCTCGACCGCAAGGCGGACGGGGCGCGGCCGGCGGCCGAGATGGACGCCAAGCTGACGCTCGGCCGCTTCTTCATGGAGCGGGAGCTGCCCGAGACGGCGGCGCGGCTCGCGGCCCTGTCCGCCGGCGCCGACGCCGTGATGGCGCTGCCGCCGGACGCGTTCTGATCCGCGGTTACGTTTCGCATGCCGTCCTGAACAGGAAGCCGGTCCCGGCCATGCCCGGACCGCACCACGCGAGAGAGGACCAATGCCCGACGCCTACATCTTCGACGCCGTGCGCACGCCGCGCGGGCGCGGCAAGCCGGACGGCGCGCTGCACGAGGTGTCCTCGCTCGGCCTCGCGGTCACGGCGCTGAAGGCGCTGAAGGAGCGCAACGGCCTCGACACGGTCCCGGTGGACGACGTGGTGCTGGGCTGCGTCGACCCGGTGGGCGAGGCGGGCGGCGACATCGCCCGCGCCGCGGCGCTCGCGGCCGATTACGGGATCGACGTGCCGGGCGTGCAGATCAACCGCTTCTGCGCCTCCGGCCTCGACGCCGTGAACTTCGCCGCCGCGCAGGTCATGTCCGGCCAGCACGATCTCGCCATCGGCGGCGGGGTGGAGAGCATGAGCCGGGTCGGCCTCGGCGCTTCCGGCGGCGCCTGGCCCATGGACCCGGCGATCGCGGTCAAGTCTTACTTCATGCCGCAGGGCGTCTCCGCCGATCTGATCGCCACCAAATACGGCTTCTCCCGCGACGACGTGGACGCCTATGCGGTGGAGAGCCAGAAGCGCGCCGCGACGGCGTGGGGCGAGGGACGCTTCGCGCGCTCGGTGGTCCCCGTCACGGACGTGAACGGGATCACCCTGCTCGACCGCGACGAGCACATGCGCCCCGACGCCACCATGCAGTCGCTGGGCGGGCTCAAGCCCTCCTTCGCGGAGATGGGCGAGCTCGGCGGCTTCGACGCGGTGGCGACCTACGCCCATCCGGACGTGGAGCGCGTCACCCATGTCCACCATGCCGGCAACTCCTCCGGCATCGTGGACGGAGCCGCCGCCGTGCTGGTGGGCGCGAAGGAAGCGGGCGCCGCCATCGGGTTGACGCCGCGCGCGCGCATCCGGGCCTTCGCCAACATCGGCTCCGAGCCGGCGCTGATGCTGACCGGGCCGGTGGACGTGACCAAGAAGGTGCTGGCCCGCGCCGGCATGACCATCGGCGACATCGACCTGTTCGAGGTCAACGAGGCCTTCGCCGCGGTGGTGCTGCGCTACCTGCAGGCTTTCGATCTCGACGACGCCAGGGTGAACGTCAACGGCGGAGCCATCGCGCTCGGCCATCCGCTGGGCGCCACCGGCGCCATGATCCTCGGAACGGCGGTCGACGAGCTGGAGCGTTCGGGCAAATCCACCGCGCTGGTGACGCTGTGCATCGGCGCCGGCATGGGCACCGCCACCATCATTGAGCGGGTGTGAGGACATGGCGGAAAACAGGGCAATAACGGCGGCCAATGGGGTAATGAGATGTCCTTCATTACCCCATTGTTAGGCGGTGCTCCCGTTTTCAGCCGTGTTTTCGATCCGTCGCCATCGGGCGCCGCGGCCTCGACCGATAGGCTGCAGGCGTCCGGCTTCGCGTTCGTTGCGCAGTACATAACGCACCATGTCCCAGCCAACGCTTGGGCAACGTTGATGCAGTTCGGAGATCGAAAAATCCCCGATCATGCCGTCGATGGCCTGCCGCACCATCCTTGTCTTCATGCCCCTGCCATCGCGAAGGTCGCCGATATCGCGTTCGAATTCAGCGTAAGCGGCGCTGACGATGCCGAGGAAATAGGACACCCATGGCATCGGATCATGCCCATTGGCATGCCAACCTTGGCTCGAACGGTATAGAGTATCGTAATAGCTGTCTTTTGTTTGCTCGATGAGTCTCTCTAGGGAAATGTAGCGAACAACATTGTAATCTTCGCGGTATAAGAGCAGCACGCTAAGAAGTCTCACCATCCGGCCGTTGCCGTCGGAAAAGGGATGGATGCAAAGAAAGTCGAGAACGTAAAGGGCGATGAGGATGAGAGGGTCGACCTCGGTGTTGGCGGAGGCGATGTAACTTTCGTGAAGATCCCGCATGGCTTCATCCGTTTGCCAAGCTGGGGTTGGCTGAAATCGTATGAAGACCGTGCCGTCGGGGCGGCGTTCAGTGATGCTGTTGTCGCCTCTTTTCCAATCGCCGCCTGTGTGGCCGGAAAATCGAAAGAGATCCCGATGCAGTTGGCGAATGATGTTTGGCGTGAGTTCAATATATTCCTGACGTTCGTGAATGACGCCAAGCACGTGGCGGTAACCAGCGATCTCTCCTTCGGAGCGGTTATCGCCGCTCGGCTCCGCGCCTTTGACCAACCGTTCAAGCATCGTGCGTGGGACTGTGACGCCCTCAAGCCGATTGGACGATTCAGTGCTCTCGATGAGCGCGACTTGCCGCAAATTCTCAAGAACATCGGGCGCGCGTTCCTGAAAGAGATCCTGCTTTCCCTTTCCTTCGCCAATCGCGCGGATGGTCGAGACAAGATCGTGCGTCAAAGTCAAGCGATCAAGAACAGAAGGAACCAGCGACGCCATGTTTCTTCTCTTTTTCGGCGCGTAACAGGAAGCCCAGTATGGCCATATGCCAGGCAGTATGGGCAAGCATCTTGAACACCAGCGCAGACATTTCCGGCGGCCATGCACAGATAGGCCGCCAATCAGGACATTCCGTTCATAGGCGAGCTTCATCATGACCGAGACCAACTTCCGCGCCGAGCTCGACGACGACGGCCTGCTGTCCGTCGTCTGGGACATGCCCGGCCGCTCCATGAACGTGCTGACCGCGGACGCGATCCAGGAGCTTTCCGGGATCGTGGACCGGGTGATCGCCGAGGAGGCGATCAGGGGCGTCGTGATCTCGTCGGGCAAGAAAGCGTTTTCCGGCGGCGCCGATCTCACCATGCTGGAAGGCATCGCCCGGCTCTACGAGCGCGAGCGGGCGCAGAGCGGCGAAACCGCCGCGGCGCAGGCGGTGTTCGACGAGAGCCGCAAGCTGTCGCAGCTCTACCGGCGGATCGAGACCTCGGGCAAGCCGTGGGCGATCGCGATCCGGGGCGTGTGCCTCGGCGGCGCGTTCGAGCTGGCGCTCGCCTGCCATTACCGTGTCGCGGCCAACGACGGCTCGACCCGCGTGGGCCTGCCGGAGGTGAAGGTGGGGCTGTTCCCCGGCGCCGGCGGCACCCAGCGGGTGGCGCGGCTGCTGCCGCCCCAGGACGCGCTGCAGATGCTGATGAAGGGCGAGCAGATCCGCCCCGACAAGGCCCGCGCCATGCGCCTCGTGGACGAGGTGGCGCCCGAGGCCGAGATCGTCGACCGCGCCAAGGCGTGGCTGAAGACCGCGCCGAAGGCGGTGAAGCCGTGGGACGAGAAGGGCTTCAAGCTGCCCGGCGGCCCGGTGTGGTCGAAGGGCGGCTTCATGACCTTCCCGCCGGCCAACGCCATCTACCGCCGGGAGACGCAGGGCAACTACCCGAACATCTTCGCCATGCTGCAGGCGGTGTTCGAGGGGCTGCAGCTGCCGATGGACCTGGCCCTCACGGTGGAGAGCCGGCTGTTCGCCAAGGTGCTGCGCAGCCCGGAGGCGGCGGCGATGATCCGCACCCTGTTCGTCTCCATGCAGGAGCTGAACAAGGGCGCCCGGCGGCCGGCGGGCGTCGCGAAGTCCGCGCTGAAGAAGGTCGGCGTGGTGGGCGCGGGCTTCATGGGCGCGGGCGTGGGCTATGTCACCGCCCAGGCCGGGATCGAGGTGGTGCTGGTGGATCGCGACCAGGCCGCCGCCGACAAGGGCAAGGAGTTCGCCCGCGCGCTGATCTCGGGGCAGGTGGCCAAGGGCCGCGCCACCGGCGCGGAGCGCGACGCGCTGCTCGGCCGCATCACGGCGACCGACGACTACGGCGCGCTCGGCGACTGCGATCTGGTGATCGAGGCGGTGTTCGAGGACCCGAAGGTGAAGGCCGAGGTCATCGCCAAGGTGGAGGCGGCGCTGAAGCCGGAGGCGATCTTCGCCTCCAACACCTCGACCCTGCCGATCTCGGGCCTTGCGAAACATTCGTCGCGGCCCGAGCGCTTCGTCGGCATCCATTTCTTCTCCCCGGTCGAGAAGATGATGCTGGTGGAGGTGATCGAGGGCGAGAAGACCGGCGACGAGGCGCTCGCCGTCGCGCTCGACTATGTGGCGGCGATCCGCAAGACGCCGATCGTGGTCAAGGACAGCCGCGGCTTCTTCGCCAACCGCTGCGTCATCGCCTACATGCTGGAAGGCCACCTGATGCTGACCGAGGGCGTGCCCGCGGCCATGATCGAGAACGTGGCGAAGCAGGCCGGCATGCCGGTTGGGCCGCTGTCGCTCAATGACGAGGTGGCGCTCGATCTTGGCCTGAAGATCCTCAACGCCACCAAGGCCCAGCTCGGCGAGCAGGCGGTGAACCCGGCGCAGGAGACGCTGCTGCGCCGGCTGGTGGAGACCGAAGGCCGGCTCGGCCGCAAGAACGGCAAGGGCTTCTACGACTATCCCGAAGGCGGCAAGAAGAGCCTGTGGCCGGGCCTCGCCGAGGTGGTGGAGGCCAAGCTCGACCCGGACGCCATCGACGTGGCCGAGCTGCGCGACCGCTTCCTCGTCGCCCAGGCGCTGGACGCGGCGCGCACGGTGGAGGAGGGCGTCATCTCCGACATGCGCGAGGCGGATGTGGGCGCCATTCTCGGCTTCGGCTTCGCGCCCTTCACCGGCGGGCCGCTGAGCTGGATCGACGGCATGGGAGCAAAGGCCTTCGTCGCCAAGGCGCAGGCGCTGGAGGCGAAGCACGGCGCCCGCTTCGCGCCCAACAGCCTGCTGTTCGATCTCGCCGACACGGGCGAGACCTTCTACGGCCGCTTCGCCGGCCCCGCGAAGGCGGCCGCCTGAGGGAAAAGGCCGCGGCCTTCGGGCGCCGTCGGACGTCACACGCCGTCATGCCCGGCGTGCGCCGGGCATGACGGAGAGCGTGGAATTTCGATCTGGCCCTGAAAGCTCGAAAGCAGAAGGGCGCGCCGCTTGTCCGCGGCGCGCCCTTCGTGTTTGAACCTCCGCCAGTCCGCCGTCACGCGCCGCGGAAGATCTCGCGCTTGCCGGCGTGGTTGGCGGCGCCGACGATGCCTTCCTTCTCCATGCGCTCCATCAGCGAGGCGGCGCGGTTGTAGCCGATCTGCAGCCGGCGCTGGATGTAGGAGGTGGAGGCCTTGCGGTCGCGCAGCACCACGGCCACCGCCTGCTCGTAGAGATCGCTGGAATCCTCCGAGAACTCGCCCTGATCGAACACCGCCGTGTCCGGGCCGCCCTCGTCCGCGTCGGGGCCTGCGGCGAGCTCCTCCTCGTCGGCGGTGACCTCGTCGAGATACTCCGGCCGGCCCTGCAGCTTCAGGTGGTCCACCACCTTCTCCACCTCGGCGTCGGAGACGAAGGGGCCGTGGACGCGGGTGATGCGGCCGCCGCCGGCCATGTGCAGCATGTCGCCCTGACCGAGCAGCTGCTCCGCGCCCATCTCGCCGAGGATGGTGCGGCTGTCGATCTTGCTGGTCACCTGGAACGAGATGCGGGTGGGGAAGTTGGCCTTGATGGTGCCGGTGATCACGTCCACCGACGGACGCTGGGTCGCCATGATCAGGTGGATGCCGGCGGCGCGCGCCATCTGGGCGAGGCGCTGGATCGCGCCCTCGATCTCCTTGCCGGCCACCATCATCAGGTCGGCCATCTCGTCGACGATGATGACGATGTAGGGCAGCGGGCTGAGGTCGAGCGCCTCCTCCGCGTGGATCGCCTCGCCGGTCTCGCGGTCGAAGCCGGTCTGGACGAGGCGCGTCACGGTCTCGCCGTTGGCGACCGCCTCGGCGGCGCGGGCGTTGAAGCCGTCGATGTTGCGCACGCCGAGCTTCGCCATCTTGCGATAGCGGTCCTCCATCTCGCGCACCGCCCATTTGAGCGCGATCACGGCCTTCTTCGGGTCGGTCACGACCGGGGTCAGCAGGTGCGGGATGCCCTCGTAGACCGAAAGCTCCAGCATCTTGGGATCGACCATGATCAGCCGGCACTTCTCGGGCGAGTGCATGTAAAGCAGGCTGAGGATCATGGTGTTGATGGCGACCGACTTGCCCGAGCCGGTGGTGCCGGCCACCAGCAGGTGCGGCATGCGGGCGAGGTCGGCGATCACCGGCTCGCCGCCGATGGTCTTACCGAGGCCGACGGCGAGCTTGTGCTTGGTCTCGCCGAACTCCGGCGTCTCCAGCAGCTCGCGCAGATACACGGTCTCGCGCCGGGCGTTGGGCAGCTCGATGCCGATGACGTTGCGGCCTTCCACCACGGCCACGCGGGCCGACACCGCGCTCATGGAGCGGGCGATGTCGGGCGCGACCGCGATGACGCGGCTCGACTTTGTGCCGGGCGCGGGCTCAAGCTCGTAGAGCGTGACCACGGGACCGGGATTGGCGTCGATGATCTCGCCGCGCACGCCGAAGTCGTTGAGCGTCTGCTGCAGCTTGACCGAGTTCTTCTCCAGGAACTCCTCGGACTGCTCGAAGGTGGGCTCGGTCGCCGGCGGCAGCGCCAGCAGCTCCAGCGGCGGCAGCTCGTATTCGCCGCTGATCACGCGCCGGGCCGGGGCGGAAACGGCTGGAGCCTGTGCGGCGGGGGCCGCCACAGGCTGGGGCTTCGGGGCCTGAACGGCGACCGGCGCGGCCGGCGCCGGAACCGGAGCGATCACTTCCACGGGCGCGGGTTCGGCCACGGCGGCGGGGGCCTGCGGCTCGGGCGCTGCGGCGGGAGCGGGGACGGCGGGCGCAGCGGCCGGCGCGGGCGTCACCGAGGGCGCCCAGGAAAACGACGCCACATAGCTCACCGGCGCGAAGCCGAAGGGGTGGCCGAGCAGGTCATGGGCGGGCGCCGGCGCAGGCTGTTCGACCACGGCCGCCGCGGCGTCGGGCGCTGCGTCCGGCGCCGGCGCGAGCGCCGCGTTGTCCTGCTCCGCCGCGGCGTCCGGCGTCGGGCCCTCGAGGCGGATGACGTCGGCGAGGCGGCGCAGCGTCGCGGGGCGCCGGCTTGCGGCGAGGATCTGCGCGGCCGCCGCGGCGGCGCGAGCGGCTTCGGCCGCGACCTCCGCCTCGTCGAAGGTCATGGCGGCGATGGCGTCGGCGGCGGTCTCCGGCGCGATCGGCTCCAGCGCCTCGTCCTCGGGCAGGCCCGCATGGCCGCGCAGGATGCTGTCCGGCGTGCGGGTGAAGCGGGCGTTGGGACCGATGGCGAAGGGCTGCAGCCAGCTCGGCACGATATGGGCGTCGTAGAGCGCGTCGAGGCCGAGCAGCGGCTCCGGCGGCTGCGGCGTCACGGGCACGGAGGCATCGAGCGCGTCGGTGAGATCGCGGGCGCGGCGCTCCCGCAGCACGCGGTCCGGCGTGCGCACCGAGCGCACCTCGCCCGGCGCCTGCGGACGCCGGGAATCGGCGGGTCGGAGTCCGGTCGCGTCGGAATCAGAGGCGGGCGGACGTCCCGAGAAGTTCATGGCCTGCAGTCCCGGATTGCGGCGCCGCGGCGCCGGGTGATCTCAGAGCCTCCAGTTAGAAAGAGCAGAGTTAATGAAGCGTGGAGCCGGCGTCATGCGGCGGCGCCGTCCACAGGCGGCGACCCGCTGGAACAGCCTCGGTTCCGAGGCCGTCCGGCGGATTCAGTTGGCGTCGTCGGGAAACGCCGGCAGAGGGTGGAACGCCACGCCGTCCTCCGCCAGCGCGCGGGCCTCGTCGGGCGTGGCGCGGCCGTAGATGGAGCGGCGCTCGATCTCCTCCGCGTGCATCCGGCGGGCAAGGTCGGGGAACCGGTCGCCCACGTTCTCGGAGGTGCGGGTCACGTGGTCGCGCAGCGCCTTGAGCCGGGCGCGCAGCTCGCGGTCGCCCTCGGAGGCCAGCTCCACCGATTCCCCGGACGCGCCCGCCGGTGAGGGAGTGGGGGAGGGCGCCGGCGGTTCCGCTTCCGTCTCCGCGCCTTTGCGGCCGGCTGCGATGGCCGGCGCCATCAGCGCCTTGGTCACGGCGCTCCCGCCACACGCCGGGCAGCTGAGCAGCCCGCGCGCCTGCTGGGCGTCGAAATCTGCGGAAGAGCGGAACCAGCCGTCGAAGCGCGCGCCGCAGCCGCAGGTGAGGTCGTAGCGAATCATGATGAAGCGAACGGCCTCAGGCGCCGACCTCGTGCAGCCGCGTCGGCTCGGACGGCGGCAGCAGGCCGAAGCGGCGGCCGTTCTCCAGCGCCGGGATGCGCTTGCGCGCGGCCGCCGACTCCGCAAGGTCGATCTCGGCGAGAATCACGCCCGGCTCGGCGTGGTCGAGCTCCGCCAGCACCTTGCCCCAGGGGTCCACGATCAGGCTGTGGCCATAGGTGTCGCGCCCGTCTTCGTGGCGTCCGCCCTGGGCGGCGGCGATAACGAAGGAGCCGGTCTCGATGGCGCGGGAGCGCAGCAGCACGTGCCAGTGCGCCTCGCCGGTCTGTTTCGTGAAGGCGGCCGGCGCGGCGAGGACCGAAGCGCCGTTCTCCGCCAGCGCCCGGTGCAGGGTGGGGAAGCGCACGTCGTAGCAGATGGTCAGGCCGAGCCGGCCCCAGGGGAGGTCGGCCACGATCGCGGTCTCGCCCGGACGGTAGGTGGCGGATTCCCGCCAGCTCTCCCCGTTCGGCAGGTCCACGTCGAACATGTGGATCTTGTCGTAGCGGGCGACGATCTCGCCCTCAGGGTCGATCACGAACGCCCGGTTCGCGGCGCGCTCGCCTTCGAGCCGCACCGCGAGCGAGCCCAGATGCAGCCACAGCCCCATGCCGCGGGCGAGCTCCTGGAACGCGGCGAGCGCGGGGCAGGCGTTCTCCGGCAGGATGGCGGCGAACAGCTCCTCGCGTGACCGCACCAGGATGTTGGTCATCTCCGGCGTCTGCACATAGTGCGCCCCGCCGTCCTTGGCCTCGCGGATCAGCCTGGCCGCGGCGTCGATGTTGGCGTTGACGTCGCGGCCCGTGCGCATCTGGGCGCAGGCGGCCACGAAACGGGTCCCGGTCTCGCTCATGGGGCTCACGCCGCCAGCAGCGGGTCGAGCCCGCCCGCCGCGTCCAGCGCGTGCAGATCGTCGCAGCCGCCGATGTGCCGGCCGTCGATGAAGATCTGCGGCACCGTGGTGCGGCCGCCGGCGCGCTCGATCATCTCCGGCCGGCGCGCGGGCTCGCGGCCGATGTCGATCTCCTCGAAAGCCACGTTCTTGCGGCGGAGCAGCGCTTTCGCCATGTCGCAATAGGGGCAGCCCACACGCGCGTAGACGGTCACGGACGACATTGGGGCCTCTGGTCTTCGAGCGGATCTTCAGGGTCTCGTCCGACGATATAACCCGTCACGCGTCGTTCACAACCAGGGCGAAGGTCAGCGCGTCCACCTCCGCCGCGCCGGCCCGCCGCAGCAGCCGCGCCAGCCGGTCCAGGGTCGCGCCGGTGGTCATCACGTCGTCCACCAGCACGATCCTCCGGCCGGGAACCAGCGCCCGCCCCCGCGCCGACAGCCGGAACGCGCCCTGCAGGTTGGCGGCGCGCTGGGCGGCGGTGAGCCCCACCTGCGGCCGGGTGGCCTTGATCCGCTCGATCGCCTGCAGCTCCAGAGCCGCGCCGGAGATCTTCGCCACCTGCCGCGCCAGCAGGGCGGACTGGTTGAACCGCCGCCGCCACATCCGCCCGCGATGCAGCGGCACGGGGACCAGCAACGCGTCCGGTCCGAGCAGCTCATGGCCCGCGCGGGCCATGAGCGCGCCCATGGGGCCGGCGAGGTGCAGGCCGTCGGCGTATTTCAGCCGGTGGACCAGCTCCCGCGCCGGTCCCTCGAACCGCGCCGCCGCCCGCGCCCGGCCCCAGGCCGGCGGAGAGGCCAGCGCCCTGGGCGACACCAGTCCGGGGCCGAAATCCGCCGGGAACGGGGTTCCCAGCCGCTCGCAATAGGGCCGCTCGATCAGCCGCATCCCGCCCCAGCAGGCGAGGCACAGCCCGCCATTCGAGGCGACGGGGCTGGCGCAGGCGAGGCACTGCGGCGGCAGCGCCAGATCGAGCGCCGCTCCGCCGAGCCGGGCGAGCCCCCGCCACAGGCCGGCGGCGGCCCCGCGTGCGGAAAACCGTCGCGCGCGTTCGTCGTCTGCTCTATTCAGGCGCTCAGTGTCCATGCGGAGCCGCTGATGGATCTGTTTCAAGCCATGCTACGCCGTTTCGTCGGCGTCGGCGCGCTGACGATCATCGATCATAAGGGCGTCGCCCACGCCCATCGCGGCGGGCCGGGGCCGGAGGTCACGCTCCGCCTGCACGACGCGAAGGTGGCGCGCGACCTGCTGCTCAACCCGGAGCTCAAGGCGGGCGAGGCCTATATGGACGGCCGCCTCACCATCGAGCATGGGACCCTGCGGGATTTCCTCACGCTCTATGCGCTGAACCGGGGGCGGCTTCGCGGCCTGCCGCTGCAGAAGGTTCTGCGGCGCTCGCTCAAGACGCTGAAGCGCTGGGCGAAGCCCAACACCGCCGGCCGTTCCGCGAAGAACGTGGAGGCGCATTACGACCTCTCCAACGCGATGTACCGGCTGTTTCTCGACGAGGGGCTGAACTACTCCTGCGCCTATTTCCGCTCCCCCGACGACACGCTGGAGCAGGCCCAGACCGCCAAGCTGCGCCACATCGCGGCCAAGCTCGACCTGAAACCCGGACAGCGGGTGCTCGACATCGGCTCCGGCTGGGGCTCCATGGCGATCTATCTGGCGGAAAGCTGCGACGTGGAGGTGGTGGGCGTCACCCTGTCCAAGGAGCAGCTGGCGCTCGCCCGTGAGCGCGCGGCGGCGCGGGGGCTGTCCGGCCGGGTGCGCTTCGAGCTGATGGACTACCGCGACGTGGAAGGCCCGTTCGACCGCATCGTTTCGGTCGGCATGTTCGAACATGTGGGCGTGAAGAACTTTCCGGCCTTTTTCGCCAAGGTGTCCAAACTGCTTGCGCCGGACGGCGTGGCGCTGCTGCATTCCATCGGCCGCAAGGGCGGGCCGGGCGTCACCGGCGCCTGGGTGAAGAAATACATCTTCCCCGGCGGCTACTCGCCGGCCCTGTCGGAGACCCTGACCGCGATCGAGGGCGCCAAGCTCTGGGCGACCGACATCGAGATCTGGCGCCTGCACTACGCCGAGACGCTGGTCCACTGGGAGCGGCGCTTCCAGGCCAACCGCGCCCAGGCCGCGGCCCTGCTGGGCGAACGCTTCTGCCGCATGTGGGAGTTCTATCTGATCACGGCGGAGTTCTCGTTCCGCCACGGCAAGCACATGGTGTTCCAGATCCAGCTCACGAAGGACCCGGAGGCGGCGCCGCTGACCCGCGACTACATGGGCGCCCGCGAGGCCGAACTGCTCGCCGCAGACGCCCGCCGCGGCGCATGAGCGGCGGCGGCGTCCCTGCGCTGTTCGACCGGGCTCTGCTGCGCCGGCGGCTGGAGCGGGCCGGGAGGGGAGGGGACGGGCCGGATTTCCTGCGCCGCCGCGTGGCGGAGGATCTGGAGGACCGGCTCGCCGCCACCCTGCACGGCTTCCCGCTGGCGCTCGATTTCGCGACCCAGGGGCCGGGCTTCGCCGCCGCGCTCGCTCGCAGGCGGGGAGAGGGGCGCACGGTTCGCGCAGGGCTTCGCCCCGGCCCCGGCGTCGATCTGGTGGCTGATCCGGAGACGCTCCCGCTGAAAGGCGGGGCGTTCGACCTCATCGTGTCCGGCCTTGCGCTGCAGCTCGTCAACGATCTGCCGGGCGCGCTCACGCAGATCCGCGCCGCCCTGAAGCCGGACGGGCTGTTTCTCGCCTGCGTGCTCGGCGGCGACACCCTGCACGAGCTGCGCGCCGCCTTCGCCGAGGCCGAAGCGGAGACCGCCGGCGGCTCCAGCCCCCATGTGGCGCCCTTCGCGGACGTGCGCGCCTTCGGCGGGCTGCTGCAGCGGGCGGGGTTCGCTCTGCCCGTGACCGATTCCGACCGGGTGACGGTGCGCTACCCCCATCCGCTGGCGCTGTTCGCGGACCTGCGGGCCTGGGGCGCGGCGAATCCGTTGACGGAGCGCGCGCGACGCCCGCTCGCCCGCGCCACGCTCGCCCGGCTGGTGGAGATCTACGCCGCGCGCTTCGCCGACGCCGACGGAAGGGTGCGCGCCACGTTCGAGATCGTGTGGCTGTCGGGCTGGGCGCCGCATCCGGACCAGCCGAAGCCGCTGAAGCCCGGCTCCGCCACGGCCCGTCTGGCGGATGCGCTGAGCCAGGTCCGGGCCGCGAACATGACAGAGAATTAATTGGCGTTTCCGATGGGGGCGCCTAAATATCCGATCATCGAAACGCGGCGAACGACCGCACAACCAAGGGAGGCCACCATGGCCATCTGGACCGCTCCGATCGTCGAAGAGACCCCCGTCGGCCTCGAGGTCACCTCGTACAGCCCGGCTGAGCTCTGAGCCTTTAAGCTCCTGAGCCACTGAGTTTTCGAACGCCCCGCGCAGACCCTGCGCGGGGCGTTCTGCGTTTCAGGTCCTGCGCTCCGGTCCGGGCCGGCGGAGCGCTTCGCGCCCGGACCGACGACAGGCGCGCATCGGGCCGGGAGACCGTGGCCGCCCAGGCGCGCGTGTCCGGACGGCTGTGAGCATCGCCATCTCTGGCGCGCCGCGGCCACGCCACAAGGCTCTGCGCCAAAGGCCCCCAAGGTGACCGCCGACGAACGGGGCTTGGAACGCCGCAGGCTCCCCCCAAGTCTCTCGATGGTCACCTGTGGGGCGTGGCTCAGCCCGCGATTCACCGGCCGAATCTGAATCGATTCACTGCGTGAATCGCCGAAAAATCGCAAAAACTCCTAGATCATCTAAGGAAAATTCTTCCGTGGGCCGGATCGGCGGGGAGCGTCGCGCTGGCCGGGAAGGGAGCCGAACAGCGTCCCGCGAAGGCCCCAGAACGCCAAGCGGCGTAAAAAGTTTTCCACAGTCAAAGGCGGGTTTTGGCCGTGAAAATCCAACGAACGGCGAAGGCCGTCCACAAGGCCTCCGTCGCCGAACCGTCATTTTTCGAATTCGACGTCGTTGACACCTTGGTTGGGTGCTGCCTATAAAGCGCCACACCGGACGACGGGGCGGCCAACAGCG
>NZ_BSFK01000010.1 GCF_027922305.1 Methylopila jiangsuensis
AAAAACAAATCACCCACCAGAGCCTCCCTCAATCGAGACTCTGAATCACGTTTCAATCCAAATTAATAGGTCCTGAGCCTAAGGCGGCGGGCGTCGGACACATCCATGCCCCCGAACTTTGCCTTGAACTTGTAGAAGGTCGCTGCCGAGATGCCATGCTTGCGGCAGACATCCGCCGTCCTTGCCCCCGCCTCCTGCTCCTTCAGCATCGCGATGATTTGTTCTTCCGTGAACCGCGAGGGTCGCATCGTCCGTCTCCGTGTTCGACGGACTCTACCTAAATCTCGAGGAAGTTCAGGGTCTCAGGTCAATCACGGCCGGGAAAAGGACGCTCGATCTGCCGGGCCGGTCGAAATGGCGGGATGGCTGACCGCGCGGGTTCCCCACGGATGGAAGGCCCGACGCTATTTGCGGGGCCAGACGGTCCAGACAAGCCCTGCCGCGACCAGCGCCACGCCCGTCCAGGATCCCAACGGCAGGCCGAAAACGGTCGGTCCGGACTGGACGAGGCCGGGCGCAAGGCCGATGGCGAAGGCTGCGGTGATGATGGCGACCGCGATGCGAACCGCTGCCTGACGGATATCGCCGCTCAGCCGCTCAAGCCCCTTCAACTCGATCTCGGCCGACAGGGTTCCCTGCCGCAGCCGCAGGTTCAGCAGCCGCAGCAGGCCCGGCAGGTCGCGCAGCAGGCCCGTCAGGTCGATGGCCAGCGTCTTGCCCTGAGCCGCAAGCGCCTGCGGACCAAGCATGCGCTGCATTTCACGGCGCACGATGGGCGCCGCGACGGTAATCGCGTCGAAATCGGGATCGAGGCCGCGCATCACCCCATCCGCCGTGATCAGCGCCTTGAACAGCAGCGCCAGATCCGGCGGCAGAGCCAGATCATGCTGGCGGGCCAGTGCCGTGAACTCGGCCACCGCCAGACCCAAGCGCAGCGGCGGCACGCCATGACGGGTCACGAACAGATCGCAATCCGCCTCGATCGCGGAAAGATCGGCCTGCGTCTGGCCCGACCAGTCCAACAGCAGCATGGCGATCCGCCCGCCGTTCTGGTCCACGATCCCGGCCAGCAGCGCCAGCAACTCCTCGCGCCGGCGGGCGCCGAGGCGGCCGACCATGCCGAAATCGATGAAGGCGACCACATTGCCCGGCAGGGCGCGCAGATTGCCCGGATGCGGGTCGGCATGAAACACCCCGTCCACCAGCGCCATGCGCAAAAACGCATCGGTCCCGCGTGCCGCCAGCACCCGTCCGTCCAGACCGGCTTTTTGCAGGGCCGCGTGATCGTTCGGGGCAATGCCGTCGATGAACTCCTGCACCAGCAGGGTTTCCGAGGAATAGTCGTGAAAGATCCGCGGCAGCTTGATTGCGGGCAGTTCGGCCATGTTGGCTGCAATCAGGTCATTGTTGCGCCCCTCGGCCGCAAGGTCCAGTTCCTCGGCCATGGCCGAGGCGAGGTTGCGCACGATCTCTCGCGGTCGAAAGCGGGCGATATCGGGCCATTGCGCCTCGGCAAGGCCGGTCAGATGCGACAGGACTCGCATGTCGGCTTCGATTTTCGGACGCAACCCGGGACGGCGGACCTTGACGACCACGTCTTCGCCACCCGACAGCTGCGCGCGATGAACCTGCGCGATCGAGCCTGCGGCCAAGGGCTCGGGCGTGATGGTGGCAAAGACATCCTCGGGCGGCTGGCCAAGCGCCGCGGCCATTTCCGCGCGGACGGTTTCCCACGGCAGCGGCTGCACCTGACTTTGCAGCTTTTCCAGCGCGCCGGTCCATTCAGGGCCAAGCAGATCAGCCCGCGTCGACAGGATCTGGCCCAGCTTGGTGAAGGTGGGGCCCAGTTCTTCCAACAGCCGGCGCAGACGCTCGGGCGCATCGGGGCCGCCATCGCTGCCTGCCTTGCCCCCGACACCCAGCCGGGCAAGGATATCGGAAAAGCTGTGTCGGATCGCGATGGCGCTGATCTGCGCCAGCCGCTGACGATCCCGCAGGGCAACCAGCCCGGTTTCAAGAATACTCATGTCACGCCCCCGACCACACGCATCACCCTATGGCAGCACCGCTGGATCATCCAGAACCTCTGCGATGCGGCGGTGATCAGTCAGATTCGGATATCCGCATGGACGCCTCCTGTCACGTAATGGTGTGGCGCATACGCCATGCCTGTTGTTTTGCGTTCGGGTATGCAGAACTATCGACACACAATAATGGAGTGTCCAAATGAGCGTGACTGTTGCTGGAAAAGTCGTTGTTATCACGGGCGCAGGCGCCGGGATCGGCCGCGCGGCCGCCGAGCTGTTCGCCAAGGGCGGCGCCAAGGTCGTCGCGACCGACATCAATCTTGACGGGCTGGAAGAAACCGCAAAGCTGGTGGAAAACGCCGGCAGCGAGGCGCTGATCGTCAAGCATGATGTTGCTTCCGAAGACCAATGGATCAACGTCTTCAAACAGGCCAAGGACAAGTTCGGCGGCGTGGATGTCCTGGTGAACAACGCAGGGATCTATATCATCTCCCCGGTCACCGACATCAGCCTTGAAACCTGGAACAAGCTGATGGCGATCAACGTCACCGGCGTCTTCCTGGGGTGCAAGCACGTCGTTCCCTACATGCAGGAACGCAATGGCGGGTCGATCATCAACCTGTCGTCCATCGCTGGCTTGCAGGGTTCGGCGGGACACGCGCTTTATGGTGCCAGCAAGGGCGCGGTGCGTCTGATGTCAAAGGATCTGGGGGCCGAGCTGGCCGGGATGAATATCCGCGTGAACTCGGTCCATCCGACCTATGTGAAAACCGCCATGGCCGATTACGCCGAGAAAGTATCCGGCATGTCTGCGGACGAACTGGGCAAGAAACTGACCGCGATCGGGCGTCTTGCAGAAACCAGCGACATCGCCAACATGATAGTATTCCTTGCGGCGGATGAGTCGAATTATCTGACCGCGTCCGAGTTTGTCGTAGATGGTGGCGGGACTTCGGTCACGTTGTTCTGAAAAGATAAATGTTTCTCTGAGGTCGTCATTAAGGCGACCTTATGAGAAAAACGAACGTTTTTTCAGTTCAAGATATCGTAAAATATGTAAGTCTGCGAATTTAAGAATATCATAGGTTGAATTAAAATCCCTATGTCATTTGGATGCTGAAGACTTTCAATAAATGTCCTTCAAGGTTCTTCTTGTGGGATATGGACCGCGCGGACATGTGGACGCAACAAAGTTGACGTAGCACGGCGCGACGGCGATCGGTCGTCGATGCCCTATGCGCTCGGCGGAGAGCGCCACACGGCGTCGATGCTGCAAACGCGATCCGCCATCGTGGCGCGCTTGGCGCTCCCGAGGCCGCTGTGACCCTTCTCGCGCACCGACGGACGATCCACCCGGCAGATCGCCACGAGGTGTGCTGGTCCCTGAAGGAGAGCACTGCGTGTTCGCTCAGAAGTACGCGTTTAAGAGCCCAAGCGCCGCCGCCGCCGTCATCAAAGGCCGCAACTCCAACGGGCTGACGTCTTGGCGGTTGGAAGGCGCCGACCTGACCTACAAGGAGTGGGAAGCGCAGCAACTCAGCGAAGCGGGGGCGCCCCGATGAGCCTTCACAAAGAGATCCGCTTCGTGGGCGAGATCTGCGCGCACCTCGCGGCGCATGGCTGGATCGCGTTGTATCGCGACCTCGCCGATCGTCGGAGATGATCGCGATGTCCGGTCTTGCGCCCATTACGACATGCAACTTGGCGAAAAAGCCTTCAGCGCAATTCCACGCCATTATGGCGAGGGCCGCCATTGCGACGGCCCGGCATCAGCTGGGGTGGCGCGGAAGTGATTATCCGAAGCCCGGAGTGGAAGGAATGTGGACGGAAACGTGGTCCACAGCGCAGATCGACCTCAGGATGCTTACACGCCCCAAGGGTCCCAACATCCCGATTTTGTTGAAGTTTCCGACCCGGACGGCCTTCGGAGGGCGACGCTCTATCCAGCTGAGCTACGGGTGCCTGCGCGCTTGAGCGGGCGGAACCTAGCCGATCGCGGCGGCGGACGCAATCGGATGCGGCGGCTTTGAACCGGCTTTGAAGCCCTGGCCCAGAGCGGCGAAAGCCATTCGTTCCATCGGGAAGCGCGGTCTCAACTGCGAGCCTCGGTGTGAACCAGCGCGTTGCGCGAGAGAATGGGCATCAGCGCCAAGGCCGCAAGCCCGAACACACCGGCCGCGACGAAGCAGGCCGCGTAGCCCAGCGCTTCGCCGACGGTCGCGGCGAGCTGCCATCCGATCAGGCTGACGATCGCGTCGGCGCTCTGAAACAGGGTGAAGTCCACGCCAGCCTGGTCGAGCGAGGCTCGGCCCATGAGTTCGGTGTAGAGCGCGACGAACCCCAGCGCGAACATCACGGCCGACGCCAGCACCGTGGGCAGCAGCACATAGGGCGACGTCACCTGGAAATAGGCGATCGCCGCCAGGGCGAGCATTGCGGCGATCTGCGCGCCAAGCGTCCGCGTCATGATCGAGAACGGTCCGTGGCGGCGCACGAGGTAGCCCCCGCCAAGCGCGCCCAGCACGCCGAGCGCCGTGACGCCGACGCCGTTGATCGTCCCGATCGCCGTCAGGCTGAGCCCGGAGTCGATCAGGAACGGGCCGATCAGCGTCATGGCCCATTTCTGGCCGAACACGTAGACGGCGACCAGCATGAGGCCGAACCGCACGTCTGGCCGTTGGAAGGCGCGCTTCAGCGACGGCCTCGGCCGGTCCGCCCGCGCCGGCCTCGCACCGTCTGGGGTCAGCAGGAAGGGAAGGGCGAGCGCCACGAGCGCGCCGGCCATGACGAGGCCTGCGTCCCGCCACCCCATATGGTCGATCAGCACGAGGAAGACGCCGCCGCCGAGCGCCGACCCCAGATAGGCCCCGCCGACCTGAGCGGCGTTGCCCCAGCTTCTGTCTCGCTCGGCGAGCGTCTCGACCGCGTGCCCGTCGCACGCGATGTCGATCGTGGCGGACGCGAAGGAGGCCAGCATCATCGCGGCCGCGAGCGGCGCCAGCGCCCCCGGGCCGATCAGCGCGAACGCCGCCACGGCCGAGACCGAGACGGCGCCGACGATCGCCACCGTCAGCCGCGAGCGCCGGACGCCGTCCTGAGGCGAGCGGAACCGCTCGACGGCCGGAGCCCAGAGGAACTTGAACGACCAGGGCAGCACCGCGAGCAGCGTGAACGCGATCTCGTTGAGCGAGGCGCCGCTCTGCCGCATGACGGCCGGAAGCCCGGCGAAGATCATTGACCCGATGACGCTCTGCGCGACGTAGAGGCCGCCGAGCCCGACCACCGGCCATGCGCCCGAACGCGGCGCGCGGGCCCTTCCGCCGTCAGACGTCATCGTCATCGCTCAGCCCCGATGATCCGTCGTCGCTCTGGCCGCGTCGCCAGTAGGACGCCACGGAGAAACGTCCCTTGGGAAGGCGCCAGACCTCGCGCAGATGCGCCCGGATCGCCTGGCTGGCGGCGAACTCGCATGCGACGAAGGTGAAATGGCTTTCGTCCGCAGCGGGCGCCGGAAGCGCCGCAAGGGCGTCCCTCAACAGCGTCGAGGCGCCTGGCGCCGCGTCGTTCCGGAACAGCCAGAAGAGTTCGATCCCCGTGCGATGTTCGATCTGCTGGATCTCGTCCGGGTTCTGGACCTCGATGAAAGCCGCGCCGCGCGCGCGTTCCGGAAGCGCGCCCAAGGTCCGGGCGATCACAGGGAGCGCCGTCTCGTCGCCGGCGAGCAGGTAGCGGTCCGCCGAAGGCGCGAGGCCGCTGCTCGGCCCGAGCAGGCCGATGACGTCTCCCGGCTTCGCCCCGGCCGCCCACGCGGAAGCGGGCCCGGCGTGGTCGTGCCGGACGAAGTCGATCGCGACCTCCCCTCGCTGAACATCGACGCTCCGGATCGTGTAGACCCGAACCGCCAGCGCGTCCTCGCCAGAAGGCCAGACCATGCGGCCATCCTCGGCGATCGTCGGCCAAAGGGGAGCTCCGCCGACGGGCGGCAGCAGCAGCCGGACGTGGTAGCCGGCCCCGCCCGTGAAGGCGGCGGCGCGTTCGCAGGCGAAGGTCACGCGTCGCATGCGCGGCGTGACGTCGAAGGCGGACGTCACCGTCAGTTTCTGGAAATGCGGCGGCAGCGGATCGCCGGCGCCTTCGCCGCTCCAGACGATGGACGCGGACGGCCCGGCGAACTCAAAGACATGCTCCGCGACGAACACCTTGATCATCGCGAGGATTTCCGCCGATCCCGAAGCGGCCTCGAGGGCGAGGCCGCCCGGACGCCGCTGGATGTCGACGCTCCCGAACGGGCTCGAGATGGACGCGCCGCCGCCCGCGCGGACGACGGTCGCGTGCTCCTCCATATGATCGAGCAGGGCCGGCAGCACCCGATCGACCTCGTCGACCGTGACGATGGCCCTGGCTCTGAACGTCATCGCGCTGTGCCCCCGCTGAGTGTCGACGTCACCACGTGTATTTCAGCGTCGCGCGGACCGTCCGACGGTCGCCATAGAACAATGTATCCGGCGAGCTGAAGGTCTCGACATAGGACACGTAGTCCTTGTCGAAGAGGTTGGTGGCATTGATCGCGAAGGACGCGTTCTGGGTGATCTTATAGTTCAGGACGGCGTCGAATACCGTGTAGGAGGCCAGTTTGATCGAGTTGTTGTTGTCGGCGAAACGCGAGCCGACGAAGCGCGCGCCGGCGCCAAGCGTCAGGTCGCCGAACGATCCCCGCCCCTTGAAGGTGTAGTCGACCCAGGCGGACGCGGAGTGCTTGGGGATGAACTGGAACCTGTTGCCTTTTTGACTTTCCAGTTCGCCGCGGATGATGTCCGAGTCGAGATAGGAATAGGCGAGGATGACGTTGAGGTTCTCCTTGATCTCCGCCTTCGCCTCGAGCTCGACGCCGCGCGTCTCAAGCTCGCCGATCTGATAGCGCTGCTGGCCGACGTAATACGGCACGTTCTTCTGCTTGATCTCAAAAACGGCCGCGGTGAACATCGCGTTCACGCCGGCGGGCTGATACTTCACGCCCGCTTCGTGCAGGACGCCCTCCACAGGCTTGTTGTCTCCCGACAGAGAGGGCATGCCGAAGCCGCCGAATGGCGTCGGAACCGGCGTCACCGGCGCGAAGGATTCCGAATAGTTGCCGTAGAGCGAGACTTCGGGCGTGATCTTCCAGGTCAGACCGGCGCGCGTCGTGAAGGCCTCCTCCTTGATCTCCTGACTGTCCGGCAGTTGCAGGCCAAAGATTTCGAACACGGCGCTCGACCGGGCCTTCACGTCGTCGTAGCGGCCCCCGAGCGTCAGAATCCAGCGGTCGTCAAGCGTCAGCTCCTCCTGAGCGTAGACCGAGGCTGTCCTCTCGGTGCCCCTGCCCACATAGGGAGGCGACGACAGATAGATACTCCCGGCGCAGTTCGGGCTGCAGTGAACCGGGTTGCGCGGGTCAAGGCCGACGCCCGGGATGTATTGCCGGAAGTCACGCTCGTTCGCCTTGGTGTAGGAATAGTCGACGCCGACCAGCGTGCGGCTCGCGATCCGGTCGAACTTGAAGTCGTACTGGATGTGGTTGTCGATGACGAAGCGCTTCAGATCGCCGTCGACCTCCATCGAGACCCGGCGGGTCTCGTCCGTCTTCAAGGCAGGGTCCCCATCAAACACGCTGTCGAAGTAGACGTTCTTGTTCGTCAGATCGAGGTCGGTGTAGCGCGCGTTGGAATGGAATTTCAGCCCATTCTCGAAGTCGTGGTCGAAGATGTAGCCTATGTTCTTCTCTGTGGTGTCGTTCCGATCGAACTGGTCCTCGCCAAGGAAGGCCGTCTTTCTGTACCCTTTGCCGGCCAGGACGCCGTAGCGGTTGGCGCCCTTGCGCTTGTTGTAGTCGGCGAGGACCGTGATGCTGGTCGCGTCGGTCGGTTTCCAGGTCAGGGCCGGCGCGACGAACAGCCGGTCGTCCTTGGCCCACTCATGGCCATCCTTGCTGTCCTGCGCCTTCGCCGTCAGGCGGTAGCTCCACTCGCCGTTCGCGTCGATGGGACCGCCGAAATCGACGCCCGCCTCCAGATGATCGTTTCCGCCGGTGGAATAAACTTCGCCGAATGGGTGCTCGGTGGGGCGCTTGGTGATCAGGTTGACCAGGCCCCCCGGCGCGTTGAGCCCGTAGAGCACGGAGGTCGCGCCCTTGAAGACCTCGACCCGCTGCATCCCGTAGGGCTCGATGCGGCTGCCCGTGAAGTTGTTCGTCCTGTTCTGCAGGCCGTCGCGATAGATGCCCATCCCGGTCTCGACGAAGCCGCGGATGGCGATGAAGTCGTAGCGCTTGTCCGCGCCGTAGAGATTGGTGTTGACGCCCGAAATGTAGCCGACGGCGCTGTCGAGGCTCTTCACGCCACGCCGCTCCATCTCCTTCTCGCCCACGACCGACACGGAGGCCGGGGTGTCGAGAATGGGCGTGTCGGTCTTCGTCGCCGAGGCGCTGCGCCGCGCCACATACCCGCGAAGCGGGCCGGTCGCGGTCTCGTCGACGGCCGCGCCCTCGACGTTGATCTCGTCGAGCTCGAGCGAATCCGACTGCTGCATCGGCACGACGTCGGTCATGCGGAGGTCGAAGATCGTCACCGTCCCGCCGGTGATGCGATAGGTGAGGCCGCTGTTCGCCAGCAGCGTCCTGAGCGCGTCTTCGGGGCTCAGCGCGCCCTTGACCGCGGGCGCCTCGCGGCTCGTGGTGAGTTCCGCCACATAGGCGAGCTTGAGGCCGGAGGCGCGCGCATAGGCCGTGAGCGCCTGGGTGAGGGGCTGCGCTGCGATGTCGTATGCGACGCGCTCATGAGCGGAGGCCGGCGCGCAGACGAGCGCTCCCGAGACCATCCCCGCCAGCATGAGGCCCGATGCAGAAGTCCGTGACGCCATACGCATTGTGTTCCCCGACAAGATCGGGAGCGCGTTCGATGCGTGCGCTCCTGTCTGTGTAGACGGAGGCCCTGGCCAAATCCTCAAACATCCGCTGTAGAAATCGCGCGACGGTCAGGCGGAACGTCTCGAAACCACTGTGATGTATGGGGAATATTTTTCGACGGAGATCGGCAGGGCGGCGCTGAGCGCGTCGAGCGAGGCGATCGGCCGCCGCAGGTCCAGCACCGCGCTGACCCGGATCCGGGCCGCGTCGTCGCGGAGCACGATCCAGCCCTGATAGTAGCCTCGAAGCGCCGCCACCACGTCGGACAGGCGCCTGTTCTCGGCCACGTATTCTCCCGTCCTCCAGGACGAGATGGCGTCCGGGCTGATGGGGGCCGGGCGCTCGATATCGCCGTTTGGCGACACGATGGCCTCCAGCGAGCGGCCGAGATCCAGCGTCTGGCCCGAGGTCGACCGAAGACGGACGGTTTCGCTCGCGACCGACACGATGACGTCGTCGCCCGCCGCGTTCAGGTTGAACGCCGCTCCTTGCGTGATCGCCTCGACCAGGGGCGTGACCGCGCGAAACGGCGGCAGGGCGCCGCCGTTCACCTGGAACGTGGCCTCTCCGCCCACCAGGCGGACACGCCGTTCGCCCGGTCCGTATTCCACATTCAGCGCCGACCGCGCGTTCATGAACGCGCGCGACCCGTCCGGCAAGGCGAGCTCTCGGGTTTCGCCCAGCCCTGTGGCGTAATCCGCGAACGCCCTGCCGCCGCCGAGCGACAGCCAGCCGGCTCCGCCGGCCGCCACAGCCGCGCCGGTCAATCCGAGCAGCTTGCGGCGAGACGGGCCTCGCGGCTCGGCGCGGCGCGCGAGTCGTCCGGTGCGCGCGTCCTGCTGAAGACCTGACGCCTCGTTCCAGAGACCTTCCGCCTCGCGGGCCGCGAGCTCATGAAGCGCATCCTGCGAACGCCAGGCCGCGAAGGCCGCGTGATCCCGCGCCGTGGCGTCGCCGGCGTTCAGCCGAATGACCCAGCGAAGAGCTTCGTCCGATATGTCGATGGGCGGCGGACCGCCTTCAGCGCCGACGTCTTTCACGCAGAAGCACCCTCGCGCCGCGGAAGCCGGCGTCTCATCCCTATAGACAGCGCGGGACGACCAAACCTCAAAGGCGATCGTCAGATGTCGTCGCGATCCCGGGCGACGTCGCGGCAATGCGCGAAGGCGCGCATCATGTGCTTCTCGACCATGCTCACCGAGATTCCGAGCTTTCGCGCGATGTCCTTGTGCTTCATGCCGTGGAGCTTGTTCAGCACGAAGGTCTGCCGGCAGGCCGCCGGGAGCTCGTTCAGCGCGACGATGAGCTGGAACAGGCGCCTGTTCCGCCGGTCCTGCTCGGCGAAATGGGGGCTGTCGACCACATGCGTCGCCTCGTCGAGGTCGGCCCTCCGATCGGCCTCCGCCTGGCGACGGACGGAAATGTCGATCGCGGTCCGTCTGGCGGCCGTGAACAGGTAGGTCTTGGGATGGACGATCGCGGTCGCCTCCCGACGAGCGGCGATCCTGAGATAGGCTTCCTGGGCTGCTTCCTCGCCGCAGTCGCGATCACCGATCAGACGGGACGCGAAACGGACCAGTTCGGTGTGGTGCAGCCGGAAGAGCTGTCCCAGCAGGGCATCGAGCGTCGTCATCATTCGCCAGGCCGCCAGCCAGCCGGATTCAAGACTGCCAATCACAGCCAAAGGACTCATATTCCAAAACGGAATCAATCGCTTGTAGGCCTTCTAAACTGCGGCGCATGTCGCCCCGACTGTTGCACGCCGGACACGTGAGGCGCCGCACGGCCAAGACATGCCCCGACCGCGCCCCGAAGCGCCCCTTTCGTTCAGACGCCTCCTCCATCCCGTCCGGAGCGAGATGGGGCGCCTCACCGTGCGCGCTGCGCGCCCGTCCGTTCAGTCCGCGGAAACGCATCCGTCATGTCGGCACGAGGCCGCCGCCACGACGGAGCTCCGCGACCCGGTCCTCATAAAGGGGGGCGGCGTCGAGCGTCATTGGCCGCCATGAGGGGCCGCGACGATCCGGCCATGCGTCGGGGTGAGGGCGGCAGCCGGCAACATCGCCGCAGTCGTCAGCTGCGGGTTATGAATCCGAACCCGAAAGCGGGAGGCGAACGCGATCGCGCCGGGCTCCGAACCGGCGTGACGGTCGCCGGTCGACCGTTAGCGCCAACATGTCCAAGACAAAAACCGGAAAGGTCCGCCAGATAAAACGCTCATTGTCTGGTTTGGGTAAAAGATGAGGCGGGCATGTGGACGGTCGTCGCGTGCGTCACGGAACAGCACATGCCGGGAACCGTCGTGCTCGCCGCCCTCATCGCTGCGGGCGGGCTGCTCGCCTTTTTCCTGCTGCTGTCGCGCGCGGAGGAATGCGCGGACGTCCGCCGCAGCCGCTGGCTCGCCGTGGGCGCCGTCGCGGGCGGCCTGTCGATCTGGGCGGTGCATTTCGTCGCCATGCTTGGCTACCGCAGCGTCGTCGACTTCACCTTCGACCCGGCGCTGACGCTCGTCTCGGCGGCGATCGTCTGCGTCGGCTTCCGGCTTGCGATCGCCCTGCGCCGTCCCGATCGGCCGCTCTCGGCCCTGAGCGCCGGAACGGTCGCGGCGCTCGCCGTGGCGGCGATGCATTTCGTCGGCATGGCGGCGATGAGGGTCGCGGCCACGGTGAGCTACGACTGGCCGCCCGTCGTGGCGGCGCTCGCCATAGCTGCGGCGGCGATGGCGGCGGCCTTCCTCCGGTTCCGCGCGCTGACCGGCGCCTTCCGGCTGGTGGAGCCCGCGGCCTGGATGATCCTCGGCGTCTGCGCGCTGCACTTCACCGCCATGTCCGCGACCACGCTGACGCCCGATCCGCGTCTGGCGCTCGATCCCGCCCTCTCGGGCCGGCAGCACGGCTGGCTGATCGGGGCGGTGTTCGGCGTCGCCTGCCTCGTGGCGCTGATCACCAGCCTCGCCGTGGTCCTCGATCGCTACCTCACGGATCTGAAGGGGTTCGCCGACGCCACCCTCGAAGGGCTCGCGGTGGTGCGGGACGGCCGGATCATCGAGGCGAACGCCCGCTTCGCCGCGCTCATGGACACGCCCGAAAAGGAGCTGATCGGACGCGATCCCGACGCCTGCATCGTGGCGGCGGACGGCCTGCCCGCGGCGGCGGCGCGGCCGGCCGCGATCGAGGCCGCCCCGCGGACCGGCGATCCGGAGCGCGCGTTCGAGCTCGCGGTCAGCACCATCGAGTTCCGGGGCCGGCCGTCGCAGGTGCTCGCGGTCATGGACCTGACGGAGAAGAAGCAGGCCCAGGCCGAGATCGAGCGGCTTGCGCTCTATGACGGCCTCACGGGCCTGCCCAACCGGACCCTGCTGCGGGACCGCCTGGACAAGGCGCTCGCCCGCGCCAAGCGGTCCGGCGAGACGATCGCCCTGCTCGCGCTCGATCTCGACCGCTTCAAGGCCGTAAACGATCTGTTCGGCCACGCCGAAGGCGACCGGGTGCTCAAGACGGTGGCCGCGATCCTGTCCCGCACCGTTCGCGGCGCGGACACGGTGGCGCGGCTCGGCGGCGACGAGTTCGTGATCCTGCAGGTGGGGGCGGCGCAGCCCGAAGGCGCGCGGGCGCTTGCGCAACGGATCTTCGACGCCTTCCGCATGGAGATGAACGCCGCGATGGACCCCACGGCGGTGGGGGTCAGCATCGGCGTGGCGCTGACCCCGGACGACGCCACGGAGACCGAGAGCCTGCTGAGTTCGGCGGACATCGCGCTCTACCGCGCCAAGTCCGCCGGGCGGGGGACCGTGGCCTTCTACGACCTGCACATGGATCAGGCGGTGCGCGCCCGGCGGCGGCTGGAGGCGGACCTGCGCGGGGCGATCCAGCGGAGCGAGATGCGCGTCGTCTATCAGCCGGTGGTGGACGTGGAGGGCCGGCCGGTCAGCTACGAGGCGCTGCTGCGCTGGCGCAGCCCGGACCACGGCGACGTCGCGCCGGACGTGTTCATCCCCCTCGCCGAGGACACGGGCGCCATCATCGCGCTCGGCGAATGGGTGCTGCGCGAGGCGTGCCGCGCCGCCGCCGGCTGGGACGAGCGTCTGTCGATCGCGGTCAACGTGTCGCCGGTCCAGTTCCGCGTCGCAAACCTCGCGGATCAGGTGAGCGCGATCCTGGCGGAGACCGGCCTCGCCCCGGAGCGGCTGGGCCTGGAGATCACCGAAACCGCCCTGATGCGGAGCCGGGAGGAGACGCTTCAGACCCTGCGCAGGCTGAAGGCTCTCGGCGTCAAGATCATCATGGACGACTTCGGCACCGGCTACTCGTCGCTCAGCAATCTGCAGAGCTTCCCGTTCGACAAGATCAAGATCGACCGCAGCTTCATCACCGCCATGGGCGACGACCGCGGCGCCAAGGCGATCGTGACGGCGATCGTCGGCCTCGGGCGCAGCCTCGATCTCCCCGTTGTGGCGGAAGGCGTCGAGACCGAGGCCCAGCGCCAGATGGTGGTTCTGGAGGGTTGCACCGAGGCGCAGGGCTATCTGTTCGGCCGTCCGGGAGCGGCGCCGCAGGCGGCCGGCGCGCAGGCGCGAACCGCCGTCGGATCGAGCGGATAGCGCGCCCGGCTCAGGCGGCGTCTTCGGCCGCGGCTTCGGCGCCGCGGCGGCGGATGCGGGCGTTGAGGTCGCGGTCGAACAGCGGCACGTCGCGGCGCTTCAGCGCCACCACCAGCACCGCGCCGGTGAGGAAGCCGCCCACATGGGCCCACCACGCCACCTGGGTCTCGCCGGCGAGCAGGGCGTTGCCCAGCTGGAACGCCACCCAGGCGCCGATGATCCAGAACGCGCGCAGACGCACGGGCAGCCGGTAGAACACCAGCACCCAGACCTTCACCTGCGGGTGCAGCATCACGTAAGCCGCCACCACGCCGGCCACGACGCCGGAGGCGCCGACCAGCGGCGCGTCCGGGTTCGAGGCCGCCGCCGCGTGGGCCACGCCGCCGCCGATCCCGCACAGCAGGACGAACAGCACGTAGCGGACATGGCCGAGGTCGTCCTCCACGTTGTCGCCGAACACCCACAGGAACAGCAGGTTGCCGGCGAGATGCAGCACGCCGCCGTGCAGGACGAGCGAGGTGACGAGCGTCGCCCAGGCCGGGACGACGTCATAGCCCGCGGGCAGCACCGCGTCGCCGAACAGCACGCTCGGGATCAGGCCGAAGGACACCGCGGCGCCGGTGGCGGCGGGAAAGATCCAGCCCGACTGGAACACGACGTAAATCACCGCGCACAGCGCGATGAAGCCGTTGTTCACCCACGCATGCCGGATGCGCCGCACCGGCGCGTCGTCCAGGATGGGGACGAACATAAGCTCTCCGCCGTCATCGCCGTGACGCGCGGGGAGCCCGCGCGCCGTCAGCCGGAGGATTATCGGCGCCCCCCGGGGCCGCGGCAACGGCCCCGTTCATCAATGTGGCGTCAGCGTGTCTTTCCGGGCGCCCACAGCACGTCGCCCACCTCGGCGTTGGCGGCGCGGGCCGCCACGAACAGGTAGTCGGACAGCCGGTTGACGTAGGACAGCGCCGGCCGCGACACCGGCTCCCGGGCGGCGAGCGCCGTCATCAGCCGCTCGGCCCGGCGGGCGATGGTGCGGGCCATGTGCAGATGGGCGGACAGCGCCGCGCCCGCCGGCAGCACGAAGGACTTCAGCGGCGCGAGCGCGGCGTTGGCGGCGTCGATGTCCGCCTCCAGCCGCTCCACCTGGCTCGCCACGATGCGCAGCGGCTCGTAGCCGAGGTCCTGGCCCGTGTCGGGGGTGGCGAGATCAGCGCCGAGGTCGAACAGCTCGTTCTGGATGCGCGACAGAACCGCGTCGAGCTCCGGCCCGGCGTGGAGCCGCGCGAGGCCGACCGCGGCGTTGGTCTCGTCCACCGCGCCATAGGCCTCGACCCGGAGGTCGTGCTTCGGCCGCCGGCCGCCGGCCGCGAGCCCGGTGGTGCCGTCGTCGCCGGTGCGGGTGTAGATCTTGTTCAGCTTGACCATGGCTTCAGCGCCCCATGAACCAGATGGTGGTCATGATGACGACCACCGCCACGAACTGCAGGCCGACGCGCCAGCGCATCAGCGTCTGCGACCGGCCCGCCGGGCCGTCGCGCATCATGTTGGCGAGCCCGAGCAGCAGGGCTATGGCCACCGCCGCGAGCGCGGCCGGCACGGCGAAGGTGGAGAGAAAGTCGGCCATGGGCGCTCCTCAGCGGTTCAGGACGAGGATCGCGGCGTTCAGGAGCGACGCGAAGCTCACCCAGGCGAGATAGGGCCACAGCATCAGGGCCGCGGCGCGGTCGACGACCCGGAACCGGACGATGGTCCAGGCGATGGCCACCAGCAGGGCGCCGATCACCGCGAGCCCGAGCGCCGGCGACTGGGCGCCGAAGAAGGCGAAGGACCAGCCCACGTTCAGGACATACTGGACGCCATAGGCGATCAGGGCTCTGCGCCGCGCCTCGCCGCGCCCGAGAACGCCGACGCGCCACGCCGCGATCGCCATCAGCGCGTAAAGGATGGTCCAGGCGATGGGGAAGGCGAGCCTGGGCGGGTTGAACGCCGGCTTCGCCAGCGTGTCGTACCACGGCAGGTTCGGCGTCGTGGCGGAGGAGCCCAGCACGGAAGCCGCCACGCTGAGCGCGAGCGCTGCGGCGAGAATGAGCAGGGAGCGGGCTGAGAACCAGCGGGGCGCGGCGGGATCGGTCATGGCATCCACATAGCGCGCCGGGCCGGCCGCCGCGAGAGGCGAGACGCCGTGACGCGCGCGGCCCGCCCCCGTCCTTCGTCGGAACCGAGGCGTTCGAGGCGCGTCGTTTTCGGCACGGCTGTGGCCCTGGCGCGCTCGCCCTCGGCGGCGGACGCCTTATACGCTCGAAACCGGTGGGAAAAACGGCCGTGCGCGCCGGGAGGCGGGATGCTCGACAGTCTGCGATCCTTCATGTCCGAGCTGACCGGCGCAGACGCCGGCGGCCACTTCGCGGCCACCGATCATCGGGTCGCCGCGGCGGCGCTGCTGGTCCACCTGATCCAGATCGACGGCGTGGCCGAACCGCACGAGCGCGAGGCGCTGCGCGCGGTGCTGAAGGCCCGCTTCGGGCTGGGCGACGCCGAGACCGAGGAGCTGATCGAGCTCGCCCGCCGCAGGGACGAGGACGCGGTCGACCTCTACGCCTTCACCAGCGTGCTGAAGCGGGCGCTGGACGGGGAGGGGCGCGCCGCCGTGGTGGAGATGATGTGGGAGATCGTGTTCGCGGACGGCGCGGTCCACGAGCTCGAGGACAACGTGGTCTGGCGCGCGGCCGAACTGCTCGGCGTCTCCAGCCGCGAGCGGGTGGAGCTGAAGCGCCGGGTGGCGGCGCGCGTGCGCGGCGGCTGATTTCCGAACCCTTGCCAGAGCCGGGGCGACCGGGCATCCCTGCCCGACGATGACCGCCACGCCGCTCCCCATCGACGCCGTTCTGCCCGAGCTTCTCGCGAGCCTTGCGGCTGGGCCGAACGCCGTGCTCACCGCGCCGCCGGGCGCGGGCAAGACCACGCGCGCGCCGCTCGCGCTGCTGGCCGCGCCGTGGCGGGGCGACGGCCGCATCCTCGTGCTGGAGCCGCGCCGGCTCGCGGCCCGGGCGGCGGCCGAGCGCATGGCGGCGACGCTCGGCGAGCGGGTGGGCGAAACGGTGGGCCTGCGCGTCCGGCTCGGCTCCCGCGTCGGCCCCCGCACCCGGATCGAGGTGGTGACGGAGGGCGTGTTCGCGCGGCTGATCGTGGACGACCCGGAGCTGACCGGCGTCGCCGCCGTGCTGTTCGACGAGTTCCACGAGCGCTCCCTCGACGCCGATCTCGGCCTCGCGCTCGCGCTCGACGCCCAGGGCGGGCTGCGGCCGGACCTGCGCCTCCTCGTCATGTCGGCCACGCTCGACGGCGCGCGCGTCGCCGCGCTGATGCCGGGCGCCGCGCAGGTGGAGAGCGCGGGCCGCGCCTTCCCCGTGGAGACCCGCCATGCGCCGCGCGATCCCCGCGGCCGGCTGGAGGACGCGGTGGCCGCCACGGTCCGGCGGGCGCTCGCCGAGGAGCGCGGCGGCGTGCTGGCGTTCCTGCCGGGCCGCGGCGAAATCCGCCGCGCGGCCCGGCGGCTGGAGGAGATCGGGCTTCCCGAGGACGTGGACGTGGTGGAGCTTCATGGCGGGCTCGACCCGCGGGAGCAGGACGCGGCGGTCTCGCCGGCCGCCCCCGGCCGCCGCAAGGTGACGCTCGCCACCGCCATCGCCGAGACCTCGCTGACGCTGGAGGGCGTGCGGGTGGTGATCGACTCAGGCCTCGCCCGCGTCGCGGCGCACGAGCCCGCGCTCGGGATCACCCGTCTGGAGACCGTGCGGGTGTCGCTCGCCTCCGCCGACCAGCGCCGGGGCCGCGCGGGACGCACCGGGCCGGGGGTGTGCTACCGGCTGTGGGACGAGGCCGCCACCCGCAGCCTCGCGCCCTTCGCGCGGCCCGAAATCCTGTCGAGCGACCTGTCCGGCTTCATGCTCGACCTCGCCGCCTGGGGCGTCTCGGACCCCGCCGCGCTGCCGTTTCTCGATCCGCCGCCCCGCGCCGCCGTGGCGGAGGCGAAGACGCTGCTGACCGAGATCGGCGCGCTCGACGGCGACGGCCGCGTCACGCCCCGGGGGCAGCGGTTGCGTGGGATCGCGCTGCCGCCCCGCCTCGCCGCCATGCTGCTCGACGCGGTTCCCGCCGGCGATGGCGCGCTCGCGGCCGAGATCGCTCTGCTCGCGGTGGAGCGGGGGCTCGGCGGCGACGGGCCCGATCTCGTCCATCGGCTGGAGCGTTTCGCCCGCGAGCGCGGCCCCAGAGCCCAGGCGGCGCGGGGACTCGCCGACGGCTGGCTGACCTCCGCCGGCGGCCGGCGGGAAACGGCGCGTCCCGAGCGGGCCGGGCGGGTGATCGCGGCGGCGTTTCCGGACCGCATCGCCAAGGCGCGCGGCCGGGCCGGCGCCTTCCTGCTCGTTAACGGCCGGGGCGCGGCGCTCGACCCCGCCGAGGCGCTGTCGCGCGAGCCCTATCTCGCCGTGCTGGACCTGACCGGCGTGGCGCAGGAGGGGCGCATCCTGCTCGCCGCTCCCGTGTCCGAAGACGACGTGCGGGAGGCGGCGGCCCATCGCATCCGGCGCCGGGAGGAGGTCGCCTTCGACCTCGCCGTCATGGGCCTTCGCGGCCGGGCGAGGGAGGCGCTCGGCGCCCTCACGCTCAGTGAGCGCCAGACGGCGGTGACGCCCGGTCCGGAGACGGCGGCGGCGCTGGCGGAAGGGCTCGCGGGCGCGGGCCTCGACCGCCTGCCGTGGGGCCGGTCCGCGCTGGCGCTGCTGGAGCGCGTCCGCTTCCTGCGGGAGGCCGAGCCGGACGGCGACTGGCCCGACCTGTCGCATGAGACGCTCACGGCCACAGCCGGCGACTGGCTGGCGCCGTTCCTGACCCACGCCACGGCGCTCCGGGACGTGCGCGAGGAGCATCTCTCCGCCGCGCTCGACCTGCTGGTCCCGTACGCCCTGCGCCGGCGGCTCGACGCCGAGGCGCCGACCCATTTCAACGCCCCCTCGGGCTCGCGCCTGCCGATCGACTATTCCGACGTCGAAGGCCCGGCGCTCGACGTGCGGGTGCAGGAGCTGTTCGGCCTGAACCGGCATCCGTCCATAGCGGGCGGCCGCCGGCCGCTGACGCTGCGGCTGCTGTCGCCGGCCCATCGGCCGATCCAGGTGACGAAGGACCTGCCGGGCTTCTGGGCCGGCTCGTGGAAGGAGGTGCGCGCCGAAATGCGCGGCCGCTACCCGCGGCACGTCTGGCCGGAGGATCCCGCCGGGGCGCAAGCCACCAGCCGCGCCAAGCCCCGCGGGACGTAAGAGACAGCCCGCGGGACGTAAGGAGCGTCAGGCCAGCCGTTCGCCCGTGCGCGGATCGAACATGTGCAGGTGTTCGCCCTTCACGCCGAACTGCGCCGGCGCGCCGACCGTCAGGCTTGTTCCTGCCGGCAGCCGCGCGGTGACGGAGAACGCGCCGATGCGGCCGGTCGCGAACAGGTCCGCGCCGGTGGACTGGACGTTCTCGACGATCACCGGCAGGCGGGCGCCGTGCTCCGGCGGCATGTCGCCCTCCCACGGGAACAGGTGCTCGGGCCGGACGCCGAGCAGGGCGAAGGTCGCGCCGGTGCGCACGCTGGCGCCGCCCAGCGTGGTTCCGTCCTCAAGCGACAGCCCGGTCTGGTTGGCCCGCACCGGCAGCACGTTCATGCCGTAGGGTCCGAAGCCGGAGGCGGCGACGGTGGGCGGCCGCTCGTAGAGCGCCGTCGGCGCGCCCGACGCCTCGGCGCGGCCGTCCCGCAGCAGCACGGCCGCATCCGCCAGCGCGATCGCGGCGCCCGCGTCGCCGACCGCCACGACCAGCGTGGCACCGGTGGCGTCGCGCAGGGCGCGCAGCTCCGCGGCCGCCTCGCCGAGCGCGCGATCCGCGAACGGCTCGTCCGCCACGATCGCCGGCGGCCGGTGGGCGAAGGCGCGGGCGAGGGCCGTGCGGCGGAGGTGGGGGAGGGACGCGTCGCGCGCCCGCGTCGCCAGCGCGCCGCCGAGGCCGTAGCGGTCGGCGGCGTGAAGCGCGCGCGCCTCGGCCTCCGCGCGGGACAGGCCGCGCTGGCGCAGACCGGAGGCGATGGCGTCGTAGAGGTTGCGGCGGGGGGCGAAATCCGCGCCGTCGAGGCTGAGGGCCACGCCGTGGGGCAGGGGAGAGCCGAAGGAGCGGGCGGCGAAATCGCCGATCCGGACCTCGCCGCTCGCCGGCCGGGCCGCGCCCGTCAGCAGGTCGAGCGCGAGGCGTCGCGCGGCGCGGTCGCCGCCGACCAGCGCCACGATCGTCCCGGCCGGCGCCGCGAAGGACAGGCCGTTCAGCCGCCCGGCGCCGGCGACCACGTCGTCGAAGACGACGCCGCTCATCCGTAGACGATCACGCCGGCGAGGCCGGCGGCGCCCACCACGATGCGCCACCAGGCGAAGGGCGCGTAGCCGCGGCGGGAGATGAAGTCGAGCAGGCGGCGCACCACCAGGATGGCGGTGATGAAGGCGAAGACGAAGCCCACCAGCACCAGGCCCATGTCGTCCATGGAGAGGATGTTCCGGCTCTTGTAGAGGTCGTAGGCGAAGGCGCCCGCCATGGTGGGCATGGCGAGGAAGAACGAGAACTCCGCCGCCGCCCGCTTGCCGGCGCCCAGCAGCAGCGCGCCCACGATGGTGGAGCCCGAGCGGGACACGCCGGGGATCATGGCGAGGCACTGGAACAGGCCGATGGCGAGGCACAGCCACAAGGGGAAGCGGGTGGCGTCGTCGTAGCGCACGTCCGGCTCGGCCTGTCCGACCCAGCCGTGGGCGGGCCCGTCGGTGGTGCGCACCGCGTAGCGGTCGTCGGGGCGGATCATGTCCACCCACAGCAGCACCACGCCGCCCACGATCAGCGCCACGCAGATGGTGACGGGCGACTCGAACAGCACGGTCTTGATGAAGCCGTGGGCCATGGCGCCGATCACCGCCGCCGGCAGGAAGGCGATGAGCACGCCGAGCACGAAGCGGCGGGCGGAGGGGTCGGTGGGCAGCCGGCGGGCGATGTCGGTCAGCCGGCCCGCGTAGACCAGCAGGATGGCGAGGATCGCGCCGAGCTGGATCAGCACCTCGAAGGTCTTACCGGTGGAGTGGAATCCGAGGAAGTGGCCGAGCAGCAGGATGTGCCCGGTGGACGACACGGGCAGAAACTCCGTCAGCCCCTCGACGAAGCCGAGCAGCGCGGCCTGCAGCAGGCTCACCACATCCATGACGCCCGATCCCCTGAAGATGACGCCGCCGATTCGCTGTTGTCGCGCGACGACGCCGGTTCTATACGGGGTTCCCGCGTCGCGCCATCACGCGCGCGACGTTCCGGCGGCGTCCGCGGCGGGCCGGCCACACTTCGCCCCACTCCCTTGGCACACCGGGCTCCATGGCCATTCTGTATCATTACCCTCTGTGCCCGCATTCGCGTTTCGTGCGGCTCGCTCTCGGCGAATACGACCTCAAGGCCGATCTGGTGGAGGAGAAGGTCTGGGAGCGGCGCGAGCCCTTCCTGCACCTGAACCCGGCGGGAACCACGCCCGTGCTGGTGGAGGCGAGCATCCCCTCCGTGCCGGGCGCCGACGTGATCGCCGAATATCTGGACGAGACCCGCGGCCTCGCGCTTGGCGACCGCCGGCTGCTGCCGGAAGCCCCCCGCGAGCGGGTGGAGGCGCGGCGGCTCACCGCCTGGTTCAACCAGAAGTTCTTCGAGGAGGTGTCGAGCCACCTCATCCACGAGAAGGTCTACAAGCGCTTCATGCCGACCAGCCTCGGCGGCGGCGCGCCGGAGATGGCGGCCATCCGCGCGGCCCGCTCCAACATCCGCTATCATCTGAAATATGTGGGCTATCTCGCCCGGCAGCGGAACTGGCTCGCCGGCGAGCGCCTGACCTATGCGGACCTCGCCGCCGCGGCCCATCTGTCGGCGGTGGACTATCTGGGCGACGTGCCGTGGGACGAGGACGAGACCGCCAAGAGCTGGTATGCGCGGGTGAAGTCGCGGCCCTCGTTCCGTCCGCTGCTGGCGGAGACGCTGGCCGGCATGCAGCCCTCCGCCAATTACGCCAATCTGGACTTCTGACGCCGGGTCTTTCTCCCGGCTCAGGCCCGCGATGACGCCGGAGGCCCTGAAGTGCCGGATCGTGGAGCGCGCCCGCGGCTACGGCTTCGACGCGGTGGCGGTGACGACGCCCGACGCCATTCCCCACGCCGCCGCCCGGCTGGCGCAGGCGCTCGACAACGGCTGGCACGGCGACATGGCCTGGCTCGCGGACCGCGCGGACTGGCGCGGCGACCCCCGCGCGCTGTGGCCCGAGGTCCGCTCCGTCATCATGCTGGGGATGAACTACGGGCCCGAGCGCGATCCCCGCGAGACGCTGAGGCTCAAGGATCGCGCGGCGATCTCGGTCTACGCGCAGGGCGACGACTACCACGACCTGATCAAGGGCCGGCTGAAGCAGGTGGCGGCGGCGCTCGGCGCCGAAGGGGCGGGGATCAAGGTGTTCGTGGACACCGCCCCGGTGATGGAGAAGCCGCTCGCCATGGCCGCCGGCCTCGGCTGGCAGGGCAAGCACACCAACATGGTGTCGCGCGACTTCGGCTCCTGGCTGTTCCTCGGCTCCATCTTCACCACCGCCGAACTGCCGCCGGACGCGCCCGCCGGCGACCGCTGCGGCTCCTGCCGCGCCTGCCTCGACGCCTGTCCCACCGACGCCTTTCCCGCGCCCTACCAGCTCGACGCCCGCCGCTGCGTCTCCTACCTCACCATCGAGCACGCCGGGCCGATCCCGCGCGCGCTCCGGGCCGCCATCGGCAACCGCATCTACGGCTGCGACGACTGCCTCGCCGCCTGCCCGTGGAACAAGTTCGCCCAGGCCGGGCGCGAGACGCGGCTCGCCGCCCGGGACGCGCTGCAGGCGCCGCCGCTGGCCGAACTTGCGGCGCTCGACGACGCGGGTTTCCGCGCCCTGTTCGCCAAGACCGCGGTGAAGCGCATCGGCCGCGACCGCTTCGTCCGCAACGTGGCGATCGCGCTCGGCAATTCCGGCGACGCGGCGCTGGCGGACGTGGCGCAGCGCCTGACGCAGGACGCGTCCCCGCTGGTGCGGGGGGCGGCGGCATGGGCGCTGCGGCGGCTCGCGGCGCCTGCGACGCTCGCGCCTCTTGCCGAGCGGGCGCTCGCGACCGAAACCGACGAGGAGGTGCGCAGCGAATGGACCATGGCGATGAGCGGAGACGGGCGTTGAGGCGGCTGGTCGTGATCGGCTGCGGCTACACCGCCCGGCGGTTCGTGGCGCTTCACGGCGCGGGCTTCGACGCGGTGGACGTCACCGCCCGCTCCCCGGACAAGGCCGCGGCGCTGGCGGCGGACGGCCTGCGCGCCCACAGCTTCGACGGTTCGTCGCTGGCGCCCGCGCTGAAGGAGGCGCTGGAGCGCGCCACGCACCTGCTGGTCTCCGCCCCGCCGGACGATCACGGCGACCCCACGCTGCGGGCGGCGCGCGACGTGCTGCGTTCGGCGCCCGATCTCGCGTGGATCGGCTATCTCTCAACCATCGGGGTTTACGCCGACGCCGGCGGCGGCTGGGTGGACGAGGCCACGCCGCCCGAGGCCGACAGCGTCCGCGGCGCGCGGCGCATCGCGGTGGAGCGGGAGTGGCTGGCGCTGGGGCGCGACGCCGGCGTGGCGGTTCAGGTCTTCCGGCTGGCGGGCATCTACGGCCCCGGCCGCAACCAGATCGAGAACCTGAAGGCGGGGACCGCCAAGCGGCTGGTCAAGCCGGGGCAGGTGTTCAACCGCATCCATGTGGACGACATCGCCACGGCGCTCGCGGCCGGCATCGCGCGGCCGCAGGCCGGACCGATCGTCAACGTCACCGACGACGAGCCGGCGCCGCCCCAGGACGTTGTGGCCTACGCCGCGGAGCTGCTGGGCGTGCCGCCGCCGCCGGAGGCGGCGTTCGAGACCGCCGACATTTCGCCCATGGCCCGCAGCTTCTACTCGTCCAACAAGCGGGTGGCGAACCGGGCGCTGCGCGAGGCGTTCGGCGTGGCGCTCGCCTACCCCACCTACCGGGAAGGGATCGCCGCGCTCACGCGGGAGGGGTGAGGCGGCGGCGGTCCGGAAACGGGACGCGCGCCGCTCAAGCTCCCGTCATGCCCGAGCGTGTCTCGGGCATCCACGACTTGAGTGCTCAAGCTTTCGACCGAGGGAAAGTCGTAGATGCCCGCCTGCGGCGGGCATGACGGCGAACGGTCCCCGCCCGATTCGATCCTCTGAAGCGGTTCTTCAGCGGCGCTCGTCGATCAGGCGGGCCAGCGCCGCGCGGGCCTCGGCCACGCCGTCGCCGTCGCGGCTCGAGGTGGCGAGGATCACGGGATAGGCGGCGGGCCGGCGGGCGAGCGCCGCCAGCGTGTCGGCCACGCGCGCGTCCCGCTCGCCCTTCGGGACCTGATCCATCTTGGTGAGCACCACCTGATAGGAGGTGGCGGCGGCGTCCAGCAGGTCCATCACGTCGCCGTCCACCGTCTTCAGGCCGTGGCGGCCGTCGATCAGCAGGAACACCCGGGCGAGGCTGCGGCGGCCGCGCAGGTAGGTCTTCACCAGTCTTGTCCAGGCGCGCACCTGCTCCACCGGCGCCTGGGCGTAGCCGTAGCCCGGCATGTCGACCAGATAGGCCTTTCCGCCCAGATCGAAGTAGTTGAGCTGCTGGGTGCGGCCGGGGGTGTTGGAGGTCTTGGCCAGCGTCTTCCGCCCCGTCAGCGCGTTGACGAAGCTGGACTTGCCCACGTTGGAGCGCCCCGCCAGGGCGATCTCCGGCCGGTCCATGGCCGGAAGCTGCTCGAGCTTCGCCGCGCCGATGACGAAGTCGCACGGGCCGGCGAACAGCTTGCGGCCGATCTCCGGATAGGGGTCGTCGTCGGTCGGGTCGGTGGTCATGGCGGCGGAAGCCCCTGAAACGCGAAGCCCCCGCGGCCCCTTCGGGAAGGAGCGGCGAGGGCGATGTCGGGACGCGGGAGGCGCGTCAGGATTTGGCGGCGTCCGCCGGTTTCTTCCGGAACGTGTCCCGGATGTTGCCGAACAGGTCCACCTTCACCCCCTGCCGCTTCATGATGACCCACTGCTGGACGATCGACAGGAAGTTGTTCCACGTCCAGTAGATCACCAGGCCGGCCGGGAACGAGGCCAGCAGGAAGGTGAAGAACAGCGGCATCCAGTTGAAGATGATGGCCTGGGCCGGATCGGTGGGCGCCGGGTTCAGCCGCATCTGGATGAACATGGTGACGCCCATCAGCAGCGGCCACACGCCGATCAGCAGGAAGTGCGGCACGTCGTAGGGCAGCAGGCCGAACAGGTTGAACAGCGAGGTGGGGTCCGGCGCGGCGAGGTCGTGGATCCAGCCGAAGAACGGCGCATGCCGCATCTCGATGGTGACGAACAGCACCTTGTAGAGCGCGAAGAACACCGGGATCTGCACCACGATCGGCAGGCAGCCGGCCAGCGGGTTGATCTTCTCGCGCTTGTAGAGCGCCATCAGCTCCTGCTGCTGCTTCTGCTTGTCGTCCGCGAACCGGTCGCGGATGCGCATCATCTCCGGCTGCACAAGCTTCATCTTCGACATCGAGACGTAAGACTTGTTGGCCAGCGGGAAGAACAGCAGCTTTAGAAGCACCGTGACGATCAGGATCGCGATGCCGAAGTTGCCGACCATCTTGTAGAACAGGTCGAGCGCGTAGAACATCGGGCGGGTGATGAAGTGGAACCAGCCCCAGTCGATCATCAGCTCGAAGTGGCGGACGCCATATTCCTTCTCGTAGCGGTCGAGCACCGCCACCTGCTTGGCGCCGGCGAACAGGCGGCCGGTGACCTCGGCCGAGGCGCCCGGCGCCACGGTGACGGGATCGAGCAGATAGTCGGTCTGGTAGGCGCGGCCGCCGTCGTCGGTGGAGGCGAAGCGGGCGTTGAACGGCTTGTCCTGCGGCGGAATCAGCGCCGAGGCCCAGTACTTGTCGGTGACGCCGAGCCAGCCGCCGGTGGGGCGGAAGGTGCGCGCGCCCTGCTCGGCGATCTTCTTGTAGGCGATCTCCTGCAGGCCGTCCTCGCCCATCACGCCGAGCAGGCCCTCATGCAGGATGTAGTAGCCGGAGACGTGCGGCTCGCCGTGGCGGGAGATCAGCGCGTAAGGGTAGAGCGTGGCCGGCTGCCCGCCTGCGGCGTTGGCGACCTCGTCCCGGATCGTGAACAGGTAGTCCTTGTCCACCGAGACGGTGCGGCGGAAGGTCAGGCCCTGGCCGTTGTCCCAGGTGAGCGTCACCGGATTCGCAGTGGTCAGCGGACCGGAGCCCTCGGCCGTCCACACCGTGTCGGCGTTCGGCAGCGGGGTGGTCCCGCCCGGCGCGTTCACGAAGCCGAACTCGGCGTAATAGGGCTGCGGGCTGCCGAGCGGCGCGAACAGCACGATCTCCGGGCTCTTCGGGTCCACCGTCTCGCGGTAGTCCTTGAGCGTCACGTCGTCCACGCGGCCGCCCTTGAGGGCGATGGAGCCGTGCAGGCGCTCGGCGTCGATCGGGATGCGGGGGCTGTCCTGGAGCGCGCCCTCGCGGGTCCGGGCCGGACCCGCGCCTTGCGCGGCGCCGGGAGCGGCGGGCGTCGCCGCGGCGCCGGGCTGGGGGGCGCCGGCGCCCTGGGCGCTTTCGCGGCTTTCGGTCAGCTGCTGCTGCACCGCCTGCTGCTGGCGCTGGGCCTCCACCTGCGGGCGGGCGAAGAAGTACTGCCAGCCGATGAGAACCAGCGCCGACAGGGCGATCGCGAGAATGGTGTTGCGGTTGTCCATTGTCGTCCGCGGTTCAGGCGGCCCCTCGGGGCCGCGGGAGCGGGGGAGAGGCGTCGGGCGCCGCGGCGCCGACTTTCGAGGGCCGGTCGAGCCGGCCATGGGCGCGCCGCAGGGCGTCGCCCAGATCGCGCACGAGGCGCGCGAAATCCGCGTCGAGCACCGCCCGCCGCGCGATCAGAACATAGTCGCAGCCGGGACGCGCCGCCGCGGGCAGGGTGAGCCGGATGGCTTCGCGCAGGCGCCGCTTCATCCGGTTCCGCTCCACGGCGCCGCCGATCCGCTTGGTGACGGTGATTCCGACCCGCGGAAGCGCGTCGGTCTCGCCGCGGTCGCGAAGCTGCAGACCAATGAGCGGTCCGCCGATCTTCACCGCGTCCTTGGCCGCGAGAAAATCCGCGCGGCGGCGCAGGGTTTCGAGACCGGCCGCGGCGCGGGGCATGCGGTCGTCAGGCGCTGAGGCGCTTGCGGCCCTTGGCGCGGCGGGCGGCGATCACCTTGCGGCCGCCGACGGTCGCCATGCGCGCGCGGAAGCCGTGCCGGCGCTTGCGGACGAGTTTGCTGGGCTGGTAGGTGCGCTTCACGGGGTCATACTCCGGTCGCCGCGACCGCCTCGCTCCGCCCTCCGGCGTGAGCTGGCGCGGGCCCCGGCCATAAATAATGAAGCCCGCGTCTGACGCGGGCGCGGTCACGGGGCGGCTTATAAGGGCGGAGGCGTCGGAAAGTCAATCAGTCTGCGCGGCCGGCGGTTTGACGAACCGCGCGCTCGCCCCCATGATCGCGGCCCGTGTCGCGCCGCTTCGCAGCCGGGCGACCTCATCCCGAACGAGCGCTTGAACGCAAAGGGCGGCGAGGCCGCGCAGGGACCCCACCAAGGGTCGCCACTCCGACCATCACATGACGCACGACGCGATTTCACCACCTGAAAGCGGGCGGCTCGGTCTTTCCGGCAAGCTGCTGGGCCTGACCGTGGCCTTCGTCATGCTGTCGGAAGTGCTGATCTACGTGCCGTCGATCGCGAATTTCCGCCTCAACTTCATCGACGACCAGATCAACCGCGCCCGCACCGCGGCGCTGGCGCTCGACGCCGCGCCGGAGGGCGCGGTGGAGGAGGCGCTGGCGCGCCGGCTGCTGCAGAGCGTGGGCGCCAAGGCGCTGGCGCTCAAGACGGGCGAGGCGCGTCGCCTGCTCGCGGTGTCCGACATCCCTCACGAGGTGGACATCACCATCGACCGGCGGGAGGACACGGGCGCCTCGGCGGTGGCCGACGCGCTCGACACGCTGCTGAACGGGCGCGGGCGGCTGGCCCGCGTGGTGGCGGAGGTGCCGAACCAGGCCGACTTCATCGAGATCGTGGTGGACGAGACCGAGCTGCGGCAGGCCATGCTCACCTTCTCGGGCACGGTCTTGATGCTGTCGGCGCTGATCTCGATCCTCACCGCGGCGCTGGTCTATGTGGCGCTGGACCGGATCATCGTGCGCCCGGTGCGCCGCCTCACCGCCACCATGGTGGCCTTCGCCGCGGCGCCGGAGGACGCGAGCCGCATCGTCACGGTCTCCGGCCGCGCCGACGAGATCGGCGTCGCGGAGTTCGAACTGGCGCGGATGCAGACCGAGATCCACGACCAGCTGCAGCAGAAGTCGCGTCTCGCGGCCCTCGGGCTCGCGGTCAGCAAGATCAACCACGACCTGCGCAACCTGCTGGCCTCGGCCCAGCTCATGTCGGACCGGCTCGGGACCGTCGCCGATCCCACCGTGCAGAAGCTCGCGCCCAAGCTGATCGCGACGCTGGACCGGGCCATCGCCTTCTGCCAGTCGACCCTGTCCTATGGCCGGGCGCAGGAGCGGCCGCCGGCGCGCCGCCGCACGGCGCTCGCCGACGTGGTGGAGGACGTGCGCGCCGCGCTGGGTCTGGAGCCGAACGGGCCGATCGGCTTCACGGCGGCGGTGGAGCGCGGCCTGACGCTCGACGCCGATCCGGAGCAGATGTTCCGGATTCTGCTCAACCTCGGCCGCAACGCGGTGCAGGCGTTCGAGAGCCGCGGCGCGCCCGATCCGGATCGGGACCACATCCGCATCTCCGGCCGGCGCGAGGGTTCGGTGGCGGTGATCGAGGTGTCGGACACCGGTCCCGGACTGCCCCGCAAGGCGCGCGAGCACATGTTCGAGCCGTTCCAGGGCTCCACCCGCACCGGCGGCTCGGGCCTCGGCCTCGCCATCGCGGCGGAGCTGGTGCGGGCCCATGGCGGCGCGATCGCGCTGGTGGACGGCGCGATCGGCGCCACCTTCCGCATCACGGTGCCGGACCGGCCGATCGACCTGCAGGCCCACGCCCGCCGCCGCGCCAGCGCCTGACGGCGCCCGCGCGGGACGACGGGCGGGAGGGGATCAGCGGAAGAGCCTCACTTCGTGGTGTAGCCGCCGTTGACCAGGATGGTCTGGCCCGTCATCCACCAGCCCTCGGAAACGAGGAAGCGGATCCACGGCACGATGTCCTCGATGTGGGTCAGGCCGGTCGGGGTGGAGGGGGACAGCGCCGCCGCGGTCTTGTGATAGGCCACCGCCTCCGGGCCTTCGGCCGGATAGAAGAACGGCGTGTCCATGGGGCCGGGGCCGATCGCCGTCACCGAAATCCCCCGGGCGCCGAACTCCTTGGAGGCGGCGCGCGTGTAATGCTCCACCGGCGCCTTGGTCCCGGCGTAGGCCGCGTAGAACGGCGTGTAGGCGCCGAGCAGCGAGGTCACCAGCGTGCAGATCCTGCCGTTGTCGCTGACCGCCTTGCCGGCCTCCTTCAGGAAGAAGAACGCCGACTTGGAGTTGACGGCGCTCATCTCGTCGAACTCCGCCTCGCTGATCTCGACCATGGGCTTCTTCAGCACCTTGCCCACGGTGTTCACCGCGATGTCGATCGAGCCCATGGTGATCTTCGCGTCGGCGAACAGGGTCTCCATCGCGCCCGCCGTGGTCAGATCGGCCCGGAAGGCGAAGCCCTCGGCGCCCGCCTTCTGGATCGCGGCGACGGTGGCGTCCGCCTGCGCCGCGGCGGAGGCGCTGTTGTAGTGGATCGCCACCGCCTTGGCGCCGTGGCGGGCGAGGTCGACGGCGAGCAGACCGCCGAGATTCTTGGCGCCGCCGGCGATGAGAACGGTTTTGCCCGTGATGGAATGATCGGTCATGCGCGCAGGTCTCCAAACGGCGGCGCGGATGCGCCAGCCCTTTCGGAGACGACAATATTGTCCTCGCCCGATTGATAAACGCCGCCAATCTGACGTCATATGTCGGAAATGGCGAACAATCGGACGGGTGGCTATGGACCGCATCGACCTGTTCCGCATCTTCGCCCGGGTGGTGGAGTGCTCGAGCTTCACCAAGGCCGCGCACGGTCTCGGCCTGCCGCGCTCCTCGGTCTCGGCGGCGGTGAGCGAACTCGAGGCGCGCGTCGGCGCGCGCCTGCTCCACCGCACCACCCGCAAGGTCGCGCCGACGCAGGACGGCGGCGCGTTCTACGAGCGCTGCCTGCGCCTCGTGGCCGATGTGGAGGAGGCGGAGACCCTGTTCCGGCGGAGCGCCTCGCGCCCGTCGGGCGTGCTGAAGGTGGACATGCCCGGGCGGATCGGCCGGCTGATCGTCGCGCCGGCGCTGCCGGACTTCCTCGACCGCTATCCGGACATGGAGATCCATCTCGGGGTGACCGACCGCGCCGTGGACCTGATCGAGGACGCGGTGGACGCCGCGCTGCGGGTCGGCCCGCTGGACGATTCCGGCCTGATCGCACGTCCCATCGGGGCGCTGCCGTTCATCAACGTGGCGAGCCCGTCCTATCTGGTGCGGCATGGCGCGCCCGCCCATCCCGACGACCTCGACGGCCATCTGGCGGTGAACTACGCCTCGCCCTCCACGGGCCGCGTGGAGCCCTGGGAGTGGGTCGAGCGCGGGGCGCGCCGCGCTCGGCCGATGCCTGGGCGGGTCACGGTCAACAGCGCCGAGGCCTACATCGCCTGCTGCCTCGCGGGTCTCGGCCTGATCCAGATTCCCGCCTACGACGTGCGGGCGCATCTGGAGGCGGGCGAGCTGGTGGAGGTCATGCCCGGCCACCGCGCCGAGCCCGCGCCCATGACGCTGCTCTACCCCAACCGCCGGCACCTCTCCCGCCGGCTGTCGGTGTTCGCCGACTGGCTGGAGGCGCTGCTGCGGGAGGCGGCGTTCAGATGAGTCCGGCCGCGCCCTCGTCGCGAAGGGGCGGCGGCCGCGCTCCGCGACCGACTTTCCGATCTGCCGCCACGGAGTTGCGCCGCCTGCGCCACGATTGAGCCATTTTTTGCTTTCCCTCGCGGGTTCGGGTGTTATCGTGTGAGTCGTGGCGGGTCCCGGCCGATCGGGCCTCCGCGTGTGTGTTTGAGCGGGCGGTTCGTATGAGTGCAGACAGGCCGCGGAGCGGGGCTCCGAACGAGCGTGACGCGACGGACGCGCTGTCTGACACTCTTCCGCTCGACCTCTACGAGATGTCGGGCGTCATCAAGTGGTTCGACGTGGCCAAGGGCTACGGCTTCATCGTGCCGGACGACGGCGGCCCGGACATCCTTCTGCACGTCACCTGCATGCGCCGCGACGGGTTCCACTCCGCCGCCGAGGGCGCGCGCATCGTGTGCGAGGTGCAGCGCCGGTCCCGGGGCGCGCAGGCGTTCCGCGTGCTGTCGTTGGACGAGAGCACGGCGCGCCATCCGGGCGAGCTGCCGGCGCCCCGCACCCATGTGAACGTCACGCCCACCAGCGCGCTGGAGCTGGTGGAGGTGAAGTGGTTCAATCGCCTGCGCGGCTTCGGCTTCCTCACCCGCGGCGACGGCTCCCCGGACATCTTCGTCCATATGGAGACCCTGCGCCGCTACGGCATCATGGAGCTGAAGCCGGGGCAGAAGGTGCATGTTCGCTACGGCCCCGGCCCCAAGGGGCTGATGGCGGCCGAGGTGCGCCCCGAAGGCGCCGGCGGCGGTCCTTCCGCCCATTGACTTGCGGCCCCGCGCGGGCCGACAAACGGCGCATGCTCACCCTGTCGCGCGCGTTCCGAACCCTGATCTTCGCCCTGCTGGCGCTCGTCGCGGCGGGGGCGTCCGTGGTCGCTGGCGGATCGAAGCTGGAGCCGCTGACGTTCCACACCGCCGCCGGTCCCCGCGCCGTGCAGGTGGAGGTGGCGGACACGCCCGAACGCCGGCAGGTGGGCCTGATGTACCGCCGCGCGCTCGCGCCCGATCACGGCATGCTGTTCGACTTCGGCGCGCCGCAGCCCGTCGCCATGTGGATGAAGAACACCTACCTGTCGCTGGACATGGTGTTCGTGACCGACAAGGGCCTCGTGCACCGCGTGGAGCGTGGGGCCGAACCGCTGTCCGAGGCCATCATCGACAGCGGCGCGCCGGTGCGCTTCGTGGTGGAGCTCGCCGCCGGCGAGGCGGACGCTCTCGGCCTGAAGCCCGGCGACCGGGTGTCCCAGCGCCTGATCGACGCCGCGGCCGGGCGCTGAGCCCGGTCGCGCGCTCCGGGCGAGGCGACGGGCGCCGCGCCCGTTCAGCCGTTCGCCGCGTCCGTGTCCTGCCGCTCCACCAGCGCCACCAGTTTCTCGATCCGCTCCGCGCGCTCCGTCAGCTTCTGAGCGGCCATGCGCAGCAGGATCTGCAGCATGGGCTTCGGCGTGCCGTCGAGATCGTCGGCGGTCGCGAGCAGGCGGTCGGACAGGCTGTCGCTCATGGGGTAAGGCCATCGCATGAAGGAGGAGGGCGCGTGCGGCCCGGTCGGAGCCGGGCGCGGTGGCGCACCATAGGCGGGCGCGGCGGATTCGTCGATGAGCACAGCCTCCCCGAGGTCAGGCGACGCGCATCTCCGCCGCCCCGATCCGCCCATGCGGACCATGGGGTCTGGCGGAAAGCGGCGCGACGCGGAGCTGGACGGCGCGTTTCATGTTCTCCCGCTTGCGACGTGCGCGCAAAATGCCCATAACCCGAAGCGGACGTTGGTCGCGGGGCGTAGCTCAGCCTGGTAGAGCGCCTGCTTTGGGAGCAATCGTTCTTTCGCACTGCTGACATCTCATTCTCCTTCACTTTTCAGATGCTTAGGCTGATCTCCATCAGCCGGTGAGGTGGGCTGTCCGGTGCTATTCCGGGACAGCCCGAAACTGCCCATGCCCGCGCGGAGGTCGTCGTCGAGCATGTGCGCGTAGCGCACGGTGGACGCGATGTCGGAGTGGCCGAGCATCCGCTGGACGAGCTTGAGATCGCGCGTGGCGCGGAGGGCGCGGCTCGCGGTGTCGTGGCGCGTGTCGTGGAAACGGAAGTCCTCGACCCCCGCGACCGTCCTGGCGGTCTCATGGATGCGGCGGATCGAGTTGTAGACGATCGGCGCCCGCATGCCGGCCTTCGGGCCACGCTGGATGATGTAGGTGAACACGTAGGGCAGCGGGCTCTTCTTCATCTCTTCGACGAAGACGGCGCGGAGCGCGGGCGTGAACGGAATGAAGTGCTCGCGGGGCTCCTCGCCGCGCTTGCGCTTCAGGAGGATCGTGAAGCCCTCCCGATCGAGGTCCACCGCCGACTTCTTCAGCCCGCACAACGCGGCCTTGCGGGCGCCGCAGAGCATGTAGACCGCCAGGATGGGCTTGTAGTCGTCACGGATGGCGGCGAGGTACGCCTCGCGTTCCCGGTCGCTCAGGATGCGCTCGCGCTTCTTCTCGGCGAGGAGCATGTCGCGCCAGGGGAGATCGATCTCGACAGGGATTTTCCAATGGATCTTCGCGCGCCTCAGCAGGCGTCGCGCCAGTTGGGTGATCTGCCGGTTGACGGTCGCGTTGGAGACGAGCCCCTTCTCGACCGGCCCCTCCTTGGTCTGGATGACGACGCGCTCTGCGGAGCGCCTGCGGGCGGCGTCGGCGATCATCTCGCCCGTCACGCTGGTGAGCTGGCGCCCGCCGCCGATTAGGCGGCAGAGGTGCACCAGCCCGGCGCCGGTGTCGTCCGCGCTCGGCTGGTGCTTGATCTCGTCCAGATAGCGGAAGGCGGCTTCGTCCAGAGTGAGGTGGTGGATCAGCTTCCCGGTCGCTGCTTGCTCGCGGAGCTTTTGTTCGACCCTCTGTGCTGCTGAACGAGTTTTTTGGCCGCTGCTGCCGTGAAAGCGATGACTTTCCCCGGTCGGCGTTTTGACGGTGAAGTCGTAGTGGAAGAAGTCCGACTTGAACGAGCCGTCGGGGCGCTTCGGTCGGTAGACGGACATGGATCGGCCCTCACAAACTCTTCGATGTCTTCGCGAGCGTAGCCCCGCCAGGAGGTGCCGCGGAGCCGGTAGCGAATACGGCCGGCGTCGCCATGGGCCCTCAAGGTCTTGTCGCTCATCTTCAGCACCGCCGCGGCGGCGGGGTGCGAGATGATCCAGTCCGACGCGAACAGTTCGTCGAGACGGGCGGAGAGAGCGGCAGGGACCAGGCCCATGAGCGGTCAGCCCTCGCGCTGCTTCTTCACGCGCTCCAGTTCGGAGCGGGTGACGTACCAGTTGGCGGGACGGCCGGCGGCCTTGGTCTCGACCTTGATCTCGCCGCGGGCGCGCATCCGGCTCACCGTTTTTTCGCTCACAGCGAGCAGGCCCGCGATGCGGCCACGGCCGCGGATGACGCCGGGGGCGGTCATCACGTGTTCGCAGCCTGGCGGAGCTGGGTCATGAGGGCCGAGACCTCATCGGGGGCGCTCTTCAACCAAAGGTTCATCGCGATGCGGCCGACCATCACTCCGATGGGGACGATTACCGAGGTGTCGCCATCAGCCTCATCGATTTTGCCGTCGGTGATCAGATGATTGTTGATGTGTCCATCATGATCGTAGGTGAATCGAATGATTGCGCTATGATGATGCTCGCCACCAAGGATGTGTTCGCGCGTCCACTCCGCATACAAGTGGACTAAATCTTTCATGCCTTCCGATTTATCAGGCGAAAATACGTTAAATCGTGCAAAGCGATCCTGAAGAAGATTGTAGACAAGGTGGTATCCCGTGTATGTCACGTTGCTCCGCACATCTCCGGCGGGAGTTCGCAGCGCGAGTGCCTGCCCTCGCGAAACCCTTGTTTTCAGTGTGTTGGGCTTGATCGCGAGGAGTGTCGCAGCCTCGGCGCCGCTGGCGGCAGCCTTGTGCCAGTGATCGGCTAGCCATTTCAAAGAGGGAGAGAAGAGAGGGTCGACCATCGTGGGCTCCATAAGCTGAGCCTACAATTGGTTTCAATGAACCTTTATGTCAAGTCGCTGAGCCTACACGTGGAGGCGTGCCAACTTCCACCCCCGCCGCCCGCGCGTAGACGAGCGAGCGACGGATGAGGTAGCGCGCCGCGGCGAGGTGGAGGCGGGCGAGCAGGAGGCGGGCGATGGTCATGACGCCGTCTCCGTCACCAAGTCTTTCAAGACCAGGAGGGCGAGCCGCATATCCGTGGTGGGCTGCCGATCGACGAATTCAGCAAGGTCACCGTCATAGATGTTGAGCACCGCGAGCGCCCTGATCACTGCGTTTTCCCGCGTGATCGGCAGGGCTTCGATCTCATCGTAGGCGGCGCGCTCGGCGAGGGCGAGGCGGTCCCATTCCTCCTCGCTGGCGTGGCCGCTCCTGGCGTTGAGCGATGCGGACCATGCCGCCAGGCGCTCCAGTTCAGCGCGCAGTCGCGAGTGTCGATCCGCCGGCGCGGAAGCAAGGGCAGCGCTACCGGCAAGCGGAGACGCCGCCGCGATCGAAAGGAAGCCGCGCCGGTTCATGCCCAGGCCTCCGCGCTGGTGTTGATGGTCCGCTCCACCGTCACGCCGCAAAAGCTGGGCTCGTAATCGCCGTTGCGCTCGCCGGGGTCGTCCTCCTCCGCGTCATCCTCGCGCGCGCCGCCATTGAAGGTGAAGCCGCGTCCGGCGGTCTCGCACGATGTGGTCTCGCCCTCGTCGTCCACCGCGCCCCCGTCCTCATCCACGGCCTCTGCGAAGTCCTCCATGTCCGGGTCCCCGTCCGCCTCGTCGAGCCGGGCGATCAGCATCGCGATCAGGCGCTCCATGTCCTCCCGCGCGCGGGCGTATTCGGCCGCCTCGATCTGGGCGCGCTCGCGGAGAGCGTCTAGCGCTACACGGTGCCGGCGCAGGGCCGCGCAGGCGAGCGCGACACGGCCGAAGGCGGCGGGATGTTCGATATGGGCCGTGGCGGTAGACATGGCTCCGCCGTTGGCCGGCACGGGGTGGTGCGGCATGGTTCATTGCTCCGAAGTGACTTGCCTGATACAATTAGAACAATGGCTCACTGTTCTAATTAGGTCAATAGGCTTGGCTCGCCCCGAACAACTCCGTGCCGCGCGCGCGCTCCTCGGACTATCTCAACCCGAGGTGGCCGAAAGAGCGAACGTGTCTTCTATGACGGTGAAGCGTGCCGAAGGTTCTGGAAAACCTCCCGCATCTGCCGAGGCTATGGCCGCCATCCGCGCTGCCCTCGAAGCCGCCGGCGTGATCTTCGTGGATGAGAACGGAGAGGGGCCTGGGGTGCGGCTGAGGAAGGGGAAATGACATGTTCGACACGCTGTCGAAGATCGCTGAACTAGAAAAATCTCTTCGTGCGGATGCCAATATCGAAGATGCAAAGAAGTGGTGGTCACTGGTAGAATCAATTAATTACAGCCTAGACTTCGACAGCAGGCAGTCGAAGGACGAAAGGCGACTGATGGAGCAGTTGCGTGGTTCGGTATCAAGCGCCATCCGACAGATCCGTGAACAGTGGCCATCGCCAAACGTGTCTTCAGTGCTGGTTGCGTCCGGCGCGCTGAAGGCCAGCATTGAGCGCCGCACTACCGGGATAGATGGCTGGCCGATGCGGAAATAGACGGTCGCGGGACGGGATTGAGGACGATTAGATGAGTGGATATTATGTACTTCATTTGGCAAGTGTTGGGATGGACGGGAAGATATCTCCATTGCCGGATATGAAGTTTGTTACAAAATCAGATGCTCTATCTTACCTGAAGAATTTAGTGAGATTTAGTTCAGCGACAGTATTCATTGAGAATGAAGGAGTGTTTCAAGTTAATCAGGGAGGGGGTGATATCACTCGATACTCATTTGGGTGGGGGGAGCGCGAGAGCGTATATGCCGAGGAATGGGGCATTGAGCTGGCGGGCGCCGAGGTGCGGGACGCGCTTTCTCCGTCCGACAGGTCGGCAGGGTAGCCCATGGATCGGCTTGAGTACCAGCGGCAGCAAACCGAACATAGCTCAGCGACACGTGATGTCGTCTTTAATTTCATCGAAGGCGTCGGTATACTTGCCCTTCTTCTCTTTATGCACAAGAAAACAGGAAGCTATATCCCTCTTGTTTTTTATGGCATTGGCTTTGCGTTCCTCGCGCAATACACACTAAACAATATTCTTTATCTAATATATTTGGCTCTTGAGCGCATTTTCAACAGTCGCGGTCATGGAAAGATACACACCATTGTATATTGGTTTTTATTCTGTGTGCTATCCATTTCCCTAAACAACATAATCGACAGGTTTGTTGATGTGATGATCAGGCAGTTCGACTGACGCCCTCACCTCCGCGTGACGGTCTTCTGCACGCCGTAGCCCGAGCGAAGGATGCGCTGCATCCGGCCGCCCGGCTTGTTCGTGGCGTTCGCCATCCAGTCCTCGAACTCCAACTCCACGCGGCGCGTCCCGTTCGGCCCTTCGCTCTCCTCCTGGCGCGCGACGGCCGGGGCGTTCGCCACGTGGATTTCGGTCTTCGGCGGCGTGACGTTCACCACCGGCCGCAGCGCGGCGCTGGCGGCGCCGACGTTCGGCTTGCCGATGGAGGGCGGGGCTGGGGCCATGAGCTGCGCGGTCCTCGCCGCCGGGATCACCGTCCCCGAGCCCTTCACCAGCTCCGGGCCTTCCTCGCCGACCAGATGCAGCTTGCCCGCCTCCAGCCGGCCGCCCTTGGCCCGCGGCGCGCCGAACATACTGGCGAGGAACGTCGAGAAGATGCCCCCGCCCGAGCCGCCGGCCGCGCCCTGCTGCCCGAACAGCCCGGAGAAAATCTGATCCACCACCATGTCCATCAGCCGGTCGATGATGCGATCCAGCGCGTTCGAGAGCGCGTCGGCGGCGGATACGCCCTGGCGAAGGTCGCGCAGGAAGCCCTTCGTGGCCTCCTTGCCCATGTCGGCGAACTGCTGCCGGGCGTCCTTCAACTGCTCCGCTGATTCCGCCGCGCCTTCCTGCGCCGCCTTGAGGCGGTACAGCTCCGCGACCTTGGCGGCGATGGCCTGCCCCTCGCGGGTGTGGATGTCCACGCCGGCCGCGGACAGCTCCTGAAGGATGCGCTGCTGCTGCTCGGTCTGGCCCACCTGCGCCGTCTCCAGCGCCAGGGCGTCCATTACGCGCTTGACGGCGGCGGCCTGCTTGTCGGCCTCCGTCGTCACCTTGGCGCGGGCCGTGGACTGGCGCTCCAGGCCCGAGGTGTCCGGGTCGCCGTCCTTCGGCTGCCCGCGCTGCCCCTCGGGCTCGACGTGCCATGGCTCGTTCCCCATCGGGAAGGTGACGCCGAACCGATTGGCATTGGCGTGCGCCCACGTCCGGGCCGCGTCGGAGCCGTAGCCCAGATCGGCCGCCGTGCCCTTGTTGTGGAAGCTCCGGCCCGGAGGAGCCACCCACTTCCGGGCCGCGTCCTCGCTGCCGTACTTCTTGACGGCCGCCGCCCAAAGCTCCTGCTGCCGCTCCACGCTGCGGAAGCCCGAGGTGATCTTGATGTCGTGGCCCGCCTCCTTGGCCGCCTCGATCAGCTTCGCCAGCGAGCCCCGGAATTCGGTTTGCAGGCCGGCGAGCTTCGGATCGACGAAGCGCTCGGGCAGGTGCTCCGCCCGGTTCGGCACGTTGGCGCGGGCGGTGGTCCCGGCCGCGTTCATGGCGTCGCGCAGCGCGTTCACGGCCTTCGGGTCCAGCGCCCCGGCCGGTGTCGCCGCGCCGCTGCGGTCGATCAGCTTCGCGCCGTAATACCCGGCCTCAAGCTCGCTCCCCATGATCTTGTTCAGGATCGCGAAGAACTTCGAGTTGCCGAGCGCCGCGAGGAAGCCCTCGACGTTCGTGGCCCAGGACGCCAGCGTGGTGGCGACGCCGACCACGGCGGACTTGATGTTGTTCGAGATGGTGTCGGCGATCTTCTGGAACTGCTTGTCCAGCTCCGCGCCTTTCTCAATGACGTCCTTGTCCAGCACGAGCCCAAGACGCTTGGCCTCGTCCATGTTGCGCCGGATGCCGGCTTCGCCCTGCTCGAGGAAGCGCACGAACTGCTCGCCGCCGGTCCCGCCGAAAATCTCGTCGGCGATGCGGATGCCGGCCGCCGTGTTATTCAGCGCCTTGATGCGGCCGATGATCTCGACGAAGAGCGCCGCCGGATCGCGCAGCTTCGCCTTCAGCTCGTCGGCGCCGTAGCCGAGGCGGGCGAAAGCCTCCGCGCCCGAGCCCTTGCCGGTGACGATGAACTCGTCAGCCCGGAGCTGCAGCTCCTTCAGGCCGTCCGTGAGGGCGTCCAGCGACACGTTGTTCTGGCGCGCCGCGTAGCCCAGCGCCTGAAACGCCTCCACGCCGACGCCCGCCTTGGCCGCCTCCGCCTTCAGATCCGACATGGCCCGCGTGGCGCTGCGGATCTCCGAGACGATGCCCTGCACCCCGCCCGCCGCGAAGCCCCCGAGGAAGCCCGTGGCGAAGCTGCCGGCCAAGCCCTTGAGCGCGCCTTGCGCCCGGGTCGCGGCGCTGCTGACCGTCGTCTCCAGCCGGTTCGCCATCTGCTGCCCGCGCTTCTCGATCGCGCCGAACTCCCGCCGGGCCGTGCCGTTGGCCTTGGCGAGGTCCTTCTCGAACTTGTTCACCCGCGCTTCGAGCGTCGCGATCAGCCGCGCCCCGTTGTCCGCCGCCATGTCTCAGCCCTCCGTCACCAGATTTCGATGCCCTCGGGACGCGCGTCGGCGTCCGCGTAGATGAAGCCGCCCATGTTCCCGGTCGCGGCCCGGCTCACCGCCATGGCGCCCGCCACCGCGCCGTCGATCGACAGCCAGCGGGTCGGCTTGGACAGCCGCACCTTGTGGCCGTGGGCGTTGGTCTCGACCTCGGTGTTTTCGAAGGTCCAGCGCAGGACCGGATGCGCGCCATGGCGGAAGCGGCGGCCGATGATCGCCCGCTCCAGCTCCGCAATCGCCGGCATCATGGACAACGCGCCCTGCCGGTGCTCGACCACGGGAAGGCCCTCGTCCCCGAGCGTCGCCAGCGACTGCCGCGCGAGCGCCGGGTCGAAGGCGACTTCCTGCACGTTGTAGGTGGCGCAGAGGTCGCGGATGCGGTCCTCGACCGCGCGCACGTCGATCACGTCGCCGGGCGTGGCGGTGATCTGGCCCTCCGCCGCCCACCGCACATAGGGCGCGCCGCTCAGGTCCTGGCGCTGCTGGAGATTGCCGGTCGGGCAGAAGAAGAAGGGCGCGATCTCGAAGCCGGCCTCGGTCGCGAACGCCGCCACCACCACCGTCAGGTCGATGGACGAGGACAGGTCCACGCCAAGCCAGCAGGGCGTGCGCTCCTCCGCATGGGCGTCGAGGTCCACCTCGCCGGCGCCCTGGTCGTAAACGGTCATGTCCACGAACGGCGTGGTGGCGTTGGCTTGCCACTCGTTGAGATGCAATTGCCGGAACGCGGCCTGATCGGACGGCCGGTTCTCCGCCTCCCGCGCGAGCTGGCGCAGGCCCTCAAGGTCGGGATAGCCCAGCGCCAGGCCGGGGTTCACGTCATGCCACATGGCCTGATCGCGCCAGTCGGAGCCTGCCGGCATCTCGAACAGGACCGGCAGGAACGCCGGGTCTTCGATCTCCCCGCGGGCCACCTTGCGGGCGTAGTCCACCACGTCCGACGCGACGTTCTCCTTGCCGCGCCCGGCGGTCGTCGCGACCACCAGCAGCGAGCCCGCCACCTTCGTCAGGCCGGTGCGCAGCACGTCCCACAGGTCGCGCTTCGGCCACGCATGGAGCTCGTCCACCAGCGCGAAATTCGGGGTCTGCCCGTGCTGCCGGCCGGCGTCGGACGAGATCGCCCGGAGCGTCGCGCCCTTCTGCGGGTAGGAAACCCGGTGGCGCGAATCCACGAAGCGGAGCGCCTTTTCCACACGGCGGTCCTCGCGCATGATGCCGGCCGCCTCCGCGAAGCCGATGCGGGCCTGATCGCGGTCGGCCGCGGCGAACACCGCCTGTCCGTTCGGAACCTTCTCCGGGCCGAAGGTGTGGAGGCAGGCGAGCGCCGCGGCGAGCGACGTCTTGCGGTTGCCGCGCGGCAGCAGCAGCACGACGGTCTTCACGATCCGCCGGCCGTCTGGATGGCACGGGCCATAGATGCGCCGAACAATCCGCTCCTGCCACGGATCGAGCTGGAACGCGCGGCCCGGCAGGCGCGACTTCGGATGCTTCAGCTTGCGGAGCCACGCGACCGCCCGCTCGCCATAGCCGAACGGGTCGTCGATCTCGGAGCCGTCATTCAGCCAGAGGGGACGTGTCGTCTTCATCGGGCTCCTCGTTCAGGGCCGGGCGCGAGCGCGACACGGGCGTGAGGCCAAGCTCGGATGCGAGCTGGCGCGCCGTCTGGATCGCCTTGTCCTGCATGCGGAACAGCGCCGGATCGACGCCCGCGGACTGGATCAGGCGCTCGATCTCGCGGACGCGGCCGATAGAGACCGCATAGTTTTCGAGGCTCCCGAGGTCGGCGTCGGACAGGATGCGGCGCTCGATCAGCAGCGGCATGACGCGCTTCCACTCCGCCTTCGCGTCCTTGGACAGCCAGGCGGGCGGACGCGATGCGTCCAGAACTGGACGGGCCGCCGGCTTCAGGTTCGGCTTCGCGCCCCTCACGACGACGCCCCCTTGCACCGCAGCTCCAGCCCGCGGCGGCGGCCGATCTCCTTCACCTCCAGCACGTCGAACGCGGCGCCCTCGAACACGACGCGATCGGCGTTGCGCAGGCCAGCAATCCAGCGGGTGCGGAAGGCGACCGAGCGCCCGGCCTGCTCGCCGGCGGCCTCCATCCATTCGGACGTGCTGCTTTCCAGAAGCTGCGCCCGCACGCTGGCGAGCGACGTCCAGCCCCCCGAGACGCCCCCGAACTCGTCTTGCACCTCGCCAAGGCGCTGGATGGTGATGGTCCGATCGAGCGAGCCGGCCCTCATGCCACGACCTCCACGAGCATGGCCTCGAAGGTCAGCACCGCATGGCCCCACTCGCCGCCGGGATCCCGCATGTATCGGGCGTCATCCAGCGAGAGCCACGCCACCTCGAAGCCCGCCGGCGTCCAGAAGCCGGGCCTCATGGCGACCATGACGGCGCCGCTGATCTGCTTCGCGAGCACGAGGTTCTGACCCTTCACCCACAGGTGCAGGGTGACGGCGACGCGGTAGCTGTTATCCGCAAGGCTCAGCGGGTCGCGGATGGTCTGGTCGTCCCCGAGGATGATGCAGGGGGAGACGGTCGGCAGGCCGTGGCGATCGAAGATGTTGGCGGCCGGGACGAGCGCGGTCACGCCGGCGTCGGCGCGGAGACGGTCGAACACGGCCTTCTGGAGCGCGAGGCTGGGCTCGGTCATGAGGACCACCCCCTCTCAATCGCCTTCTTCATGGCCCGATTGATGCGGCCCCGCGCCCGCTTCTTCGTCAGTCGGTAGCCGGGCCAGAAGAATGGATAGGCGGGCGCCGGGACGTCGCTCCAGCCGCTCGCCATGTGGCCGTACTCCACGAGATGGGCGTAGCGGACTTCGCTGTTTCCGGCGGTCACGACGGCCGCGCCGGCGGGCACGACATGCGAGCCGCCCGGCTGGCTATGGGCCGGCGTCGTGCCGCCCGGCGGGGTGACGACGATGCTCTCGCGGAGCTTGCCGCTCTTCACCGGGACCATGGCGCGCATGGTGGCCGCCATCTCCTCCGCCGACTGGGTGACGGCCGGGTCGATCGCCTTCCGCACCTCCTCGGGGATGCGCTTCAGGCGCCGGCTCAGGTCGTCCAGCCCGTTCCCGCGCGCCATCAGAACCACTCCGCCCGATGGGGCCGGACCAGATCGTCGAAGCCGAACGGGATCGCGCTCGCGGATACGCCGACGATGGACGCCTCGCGGTTCTCGTAGAGGTGCGCCGCCAGCATCCTGATGGCCTCCTTCAGGTCGGCGGGCACGGCGTCCACGGTCTCGAAGTCGTCGAAGGACAGGCCGGCCGCCGCCTCCACATGGGCCGTCGCCGCCGCCACCTTGTTCACGATCAGCACGTCATCGTCCGCGCCGAAGTCGTCGGTGAGACCTAGGTGGGCGCGCATGTCGGCGAGCGAGATCACGATCATCAGCGCTTCTTATCCGCCTGAATGGTGTCGTCAGGAAAACTGAAATCGCCGGTGTTGCGAGCGTCTGGGGGCGCGCGGTCTTGGCCCTTCTCGGCAAAGTCTCGACCCACCCCCCGGTCCCTGCGGCCGAACGCCTGGTCGCGGGCGGTGCGGGCCGAATGGCACCCCTTGCAGAGCGGTCGCAGGTTCGCGGTCGCGTTGTTCCGGCTGTTCCCGTCGATGTGGTCCACCTCGGTCGCCTCGACCCTCTCGCCTCGGGCGGCATGGTTCCGGCACCAGGGCTCAGCGTTGAGGATGGCGGCGCGGACCTTGCGCCAATGGGCGTCGTAGCCTCGTGCCGCGGACGACTGGCGCTTGGCGTCGAAGGCGTCGCGGCGAGCCTTGTCTCGTCGGGTCTCGCAGGGGCAGCGGGCGCCGGACGCGATCCGATGTCCACAGCCGCAGATGCGAGGGGCGCGCATGGGCATGGGCTCAGCTCCCCGCGGCGGGAGGAAGCGCTACCACGACGCCTCCTCCCTCTCTCACGAGCGTCGCAGTCCTGCCCGCCTTGACCCTCCAGTCAGGTGTATGCCCGGACGCCAGGGAGGCGGGCTTTTCGGTATTGGGCCGACTGCGAAGGCGACCCTCAAAGGAGAGCGTCCGGGTGTTCGTCATGCCGCGCGCGCCACCTTGCGCGTGCCGAGGAAGGCCATGCCGGCCTTCAGCTTGTCTTCGAGGGAGGTGTCGTTCCGCCCTCTGGCCTTGTCGCCTCCGCCGAAGATGGCCTGAAGCATCTCCTGCCGGCCTATGTAGGCGGACAGGATCGCGGGCATCGGGGCGTTCATGACCTCCTCGTGGGTCCAGCCGAGCCAGCCCGTCCCGATCTTGTAGAGGCGGGCGAAATAGTCCGCGTGGGTGACGCCTCCGGTTTTGGGGGCGTCGAGGGCGTCGCCGGACATGTCGCCGGGGATGGTCCCTCCGTTGGCGAGGACGAGCACGAAGTCGAGAAGCTGCGGCTGGACCGCCATCAGCGCGCCGGGCGTGGACGCCTCGACCACCTTGGAGGCATTGCTACCCACGGCCACCCGCATGAACCGGCGGACGGTGCGGGTGTCGAGTTCGTGGAGCTTCTTCAGCAGCGCGTCGAAGCCGCCGTGCAGCTCATGGGAGCGGATGGCGGCGCGCAGCGTCGGACGCATCTCGATGGCCTGGCCTCCGAGATGCACCACGACGACGTCGCCGATGATGGCGGACAGCGCCCCCATGGGATCAGTCCGCCGCCACTTCGAGACGGTCGGTGTTGATCGCCAGCGTGTGGGTGATGCGCACCACGTTGTCGCTCTCGCCGAAGGAGATGCGGCCGCCAAGGACCGTCGCGGAGAAGAAGAACGTCGTGCCGTCCCCGCCCGCGGTCAGCTTGTCCGGCAGCACGCATTTGAACGGGTAATCGCCCTTGCCGCGCGCCGCGGAGAGCGCGGCTTGGCCCGCATCGCCCGGCAGGCGGTTGACGATCAGGTCCAGCGTGCCGCCGTCGGTGGTGCCGGCGAGGCGACGGAGGCGGCTTTCACCGACGCTCTTCACCTCCACGGCCTCGTCCACGTCGCCGAACTCGCCAAGATCAAAGACGTCCTTGATCTCGGTCCAGGTCAGGGCCTCGTATTCCGCCACCGTGTCGAGCGCGGGCGTCGCCGCCGTGGTGGCGATGTAGAACTTCGTCTTGTTGGTCAGATGGGCCATGTCGTCCTCCCTCAGCTCGCCGCGACCTTGACCTTCACGAACTTGGCGGGTTCGAGAACGTCGCCGCCGACACGACGGCGGGCGTGGAAGCGGACGATGCCGTTCGTGGCGCGGGTGAAGGGGTCCACGAGGATCGACAGGCCCACGCGGTCGATGATGCGGTAGCCGGACCAGTCGCCGAACACGATCGGGAACGCGCCCGCGCCCACGTTCGGCATGTCCACCGCCTCGATCACCGGCCGCCCGAGCAGCGTGGCGGGAGCGCCCGCCTGGATGCTGGGCTGCCAGAGATAGGCCCCCTGCGCGTCCTTCAGCTTGCGGATGCTGGCGAGCACGGTGCGGTTGAGCAGCCACGCGCCGTTCTGCGCATAGGCGGTCGGGAGCTTCGACATGACGTCGATCAGCAGATCGGCCGGGGCGGAGCCCAGCGTCGACGCGGCCCCCGTGACGACCTCCTGAATGCCGGCGCCGGCGGCGAGGATGCCCTTCGGCTTGCCCACGCCGTCGCCGGTGACGAAGGCGGCGCTTTCCTTCTGCCCGAAGTCCTCGGACAGGGCCGTGCGGAGTTCGCCCTCGACGTCGTAAGCCGCGTCCTCGAGAAGCTGCTTGCTGATCTCGACGTAGGTCGCCAGTTCGTGGGCCGTGAGCGTCACCTGGCCGAAGGTCATGGTGCTCTCGGGGCGGTCCTCGATCTCGCTCACCCACTGCGCGTTCGTGCCCGTCAGGCGCTTGGGGAGCCGCACCTCCGGGGCCGCGAGCTGCATGACGCGGGCGTACTGGCGGATCGGGCTGTACTCGACCAGCGCGCGGAGGATTTCCGAGCCGTAGGCCTCGGGAGCCAGATAGCCGGCAGAGGCGTCGTTCGCGACGGTGAGGGCCTTGCGCTCGGTCTCGCCAAGGGCGGCGTCGCCGCGGCGCAGATAGACGCCGAAGGACTTCTTCTCGACCGCCGCGGCCTCGTCCTCGGGCTGTCCGCCGCCGGCGTTCGGCCGGTTGAGCCGGGCCTCGATCTTGTCGAGCCGGCCCGGCAGGGCGGCGAGGCCCTTCACGCCGTCTCCCAGCTCCGCGAGCTTCTTCTCGATGTCGGCCGCGACCGGGGCCGGCGGCGTCTCGGTCGCGGGCGTGTCCGCGGTCGTCTCGGTCATTGCTTCTCGTCCGGCACCCTTGAGAGACGTCACGACCGCGCCGGGATGCGACGGCACGGGGACGATGGAAATTTCCTTGAGGTCGAGATCGGTGATGGTCCGGCCGCCGCCGCGACGGGGTGCGGCCTTGCGGGTGACGAAGCCGATGGAGAGCCCGCCGACGCCGCCGGCCTTCATGAGGGCGCGGACCTCGCGGGCGCGGGCCACGTCGTCCACCAGCAGGCGGCCCTTCACCTCCAGCCCGGCGCCGGTCTCCTTGGCCTCGGTCCAGACGCCAACGGCGTCGCGCTGGTCGTGGGCGAACAGCATGGGGAGCGCGCCGACCACCTTGGCGAACGCGCCCTTTTCGATGACGTCGCCCACCATGTCGGCGGAGCCGAAGGGCCAGGCGATGCCGACCACCTCGCCCTGATCGCCGGGCGTGAAGACGGCCTTGACCTCAAGCCTGTCCATCGTCCGCCTCCGTCTTGGCCGGACCCCACCACAGGGCCTCAAGGATCGCGGTCGCGAGCGGGTGGACCTCGGAGAGCGGCCGGCCGTCCACGTAGAGCGACACCAGCACCGCCGCGTCCTCAGGCGTGGAGCCGCCGCCGATCAGGCCGATGCGCACGGTCTCGCGCAGCTCCAGCGCGGTGAAGTCGCCGGCGAACATGCGGCGGCTGATGGCCCCGACGCCCGCGCCCGCCTTGCGCTCCAGCTCCGCCACCCGCTCGGGCGGCAGGGCGAAGGCGTGATCGCCGTCCCCGAAGAAGCGCGTGGTGGTGATCGCCTCATTCGCCATCGGCGGGCTCCTGTTCGGCGGGCTCGGAGGGGGGGGGAACTTTCCTCCCCTCGGGCTCGGCGCCGCTCGTGGTGTTGGGATTGCTCAGGCTGTCCCCGTCCGGCCGGGCCGGCAGGTTCTCGCGGGCGCGGCACTCGTTGCCGGTGACGACGCCGGCGGCGCGCATGAGGCTGTAGGCTTCCGCCCGGCTCTTGATGTCCGCGGAAATCAGCCCGTCCGTCTCGGCTTCGATGAAGCGTTCCGCCCGCTCGTCCGGGCTCAGCAGGACGCGGCGATAGCCAGCTTCCAGACGGGTGAGCCAGGGCGAGAGGCCATAGGCCAGGAACTCGCGGCCAAGCTCGCCGACGTTCGCCCAGGTGGCGCGGCCCATCTCGCCGAGCATGTGCGCCGGCACGCCGAAGGCCCGGCTGATGTCGTCCACGATGAACCGCAGAAGTTCGAGGAACTGCGCGTCCGTCGAGTTGAAGGTGAAGGGCTGATATGCCGTGCCCTGCTCCAGCAGCGGCGTCCCGCCAGCGTTGGCGGAGCCCTCATAGGCCCGCCAGGACGCCTTCATGCGGGCGCGGGTCTCCGCGTCGATGCGGGTGCCCGCGGGCGTCATCAGCACGCCGCCCGGCCGCGCGCCGCGCTCGAACAGGTTCACGCCGTGGCGCTGGAGCGCCAGCCCGAAGCGGATGGCGTTGGCCGCCACCTTGATGGCCGCCAGCCCCGACACGCCGTCAACGTCCAGATGCGGGCCGCGCAGATGGATGATGTCGCGGACGCCGTAGACCCGCCGCCCGCCGGTCACGACGCTGACCTCGAAGGACGGCTCGCCGGTGAGCTGGTCCACGACGATGGAGACCGCGCGGGGGTCGAGCCGCAGCAGCTCCACGACGCGGCCCTCGACGCGGTTCGCGAAGGCGTAGCCGTTGCCGTGCAGCAAGGCGTCCGAGACGAGCAGCGCCCGCAGGTCGCCGGCCGCCGTCCAGTCGTTCGCGTCCTCGTTCAGCAGGGCTTCGGCCGGGTGCTCGCGATCGATCTCGCGGGCCTCGCCGTCGCCGCGCTTGTAGACGTGGAACTTGAGACCGCCGGCCGTCTCGGAGAGCAGCCGCACCGCGGCGGAAACCGCCGTCAGCTCCAGCGCCGAACGCGGCCCGACGTTGATGCTGGTCGTCTCGATGCCGAAGATGCGGAACAAGTCTTCGTCATGGTAGGCGAGCGTCCCGCCGGCCGCCGGCGCGGCCTTCTCGTCGAGCGCGAGCGCGGGCGGGAGAACGTCCCCCGCCATCGTCGCCAGAGCCTTGTGCTTCTTCCGCTTCGCCATGCGCGAAGGATGCGGGGGGCGAAAAAGTTGCGCACGGAGGAACTTGGGACAGCTTTAGGGGAGGGGAGCCCCCTTCAGCTTCTGCGCCCGCGTATGCGCCGACTGCTTCGAGATGCCGACGATGCGCCCGGCCCGGCAGGAGTTGACGCCCGCCGCCAGCATCTCCGCGAACAGCGCCTCGCCCGCGGACGTGAGGCTGCGCCCCTTGCCCTCGCCCTTGGCGCAGGTGATCGACGCAGCCCGCGCCTCCCAATCGGTGGCGGCGGCGACGGGCTGGATGGCGGGTGCCGACTGGATCGCGGCCGCGAGCTGCGCGTCGAGCTTCTCGCGGGTCGGCTCCTCGCCGGCGGCCAGTCGTTCCTCCAGCAGGCGGGCCACGATGCCGGGCTCGCGGCGCTCGGCGGCCCGGACCATGCGGCCCTTCTCCACCGCCTCCTCGATCGTCAGTTCTTTCTTTCTGTCAGCGGGCTCCGCCACCTCGGAAAGATCCGAAAGAAAGAAAGATTCAGGGGCTTTCTGACTTTCCGGCTTTTTGTCGCCCTCTGAAAACCGTTCATTCTCTTGGGCCTCGTCTTCGGCGTAGAAGTCAGTCGCCTCCGATCTTTCTTTCTTTCCGTTCTTTCTCTCCCCGGCGTCATCGGCTGAAAGATCGGTGCGGTCAGGGTGGATGTAGAGGCCGCGACCGACCTTCAGCACCTCGCCGGCGCGCACCATGCGGTACAGCAGGATGTCCACGGCGTTGCGGGTGGTCTCGACCGCGAAGGCGATCTCGCGGGCGCCCATGGGCTCGGTGGCGTCCTTCAGCTCGGCAAGGATGCGGCCCCGCTCGTCGGACTTGTGCACGTCGCCGGCGTCGCCCAGCGCCCGCCAGCGGCAGTTGTCGCGGTCGAAGGTGACGGCGGTCTCCGCCTCCTCGATGTCGCGGCCGCGGGCATACAGGGTTACGCCGTTCGAGGTGCGACGCAGGATCAGGCCGGCGTCGGCGGCGCCCATGATGCCGAAGGTGCCGGACACCTCCTCGAACGGGTCGAGGTCGGAGCCGCCCTTCTTGACGTGGTGCACGATGACGATGGCGCAGCCGGTGTCGGAGGCGATCTTCTGCAACTCCTTGATCGCCAGATAGTCGCCCTCGTAGACCGACTGCTTGTCGTTCCGGGGCGCGCGGAACATGGCGAGGACGTCCACGATCACCAGCCGCGGGTTCTTGGCGGTCGCGATCCATTCGCGGATGCGGGCCACGCCGCCCTCGTTGGAGCGCGGCCATTCGGTGGCGTAGGTGAAGCCCTCGGGCCACTCGTCGAACGTGACGCCCAGCACCTTGGTGATGCGGCGCTGGAGCCGGCGTTCGTTGTCCTCCAGCGCCAGGTAGAGCACATCGCCCTGGGGGCATTTGGTCTCGCCCAGGCAGAAGCCGCCGCGGGCGACGGCGAGCCCCACGTCCAGAACGAACCACGACTTGCCGAGCTTGGGCGCGCCGGCGAGGACGGTGCAGCCCTCCGCGATAAAGCCGGGCACCACATAGGACACCGGCGGGAACACCATCCGGCGCAGTTCTTCGGCGGTGCGGATGACGGGGCCGCCCTTCGGCATGTGGCCGCGGCGGCGCTCCACCTCCTCCAGGTCGATCCACGAGCTGTCGTTGTCGTAGGTCACGCGGCCTTCTCCATCGTCGTCTTGTGCAGGACGACGCGGCAGGTGGGCCGCGGCGGAACGAGCGCGTCTCGGAGCTGACGGGAATGCTCCAGGTCTTCGCCGGCGATGCGGGGGACGTCGCGCAGGCGGTCGTGGACGGCGGCGCGATCGACGATCACGATCCCGCGACCCTCCGCCCGCAGCCAGTCCAGCGGCGAGCGCCACACCTGCAAGGCGTTGTCCGCGAAGTACGTCGCCGCCATGTCGATCGCGGCCTCGCCCAGGGCGAAGGATCGGCCGAGCAGGCGCAGCTTCACGGACGGGGACGGCCGCCACGCCACAAGGTCCTGCACCTCGCTGGTGAAGGCGCGGACGGCGTTGACGAACATGGGCTCGCCGCCGGGCTGGAACTCGAAGCGGCCGCGATCGATCGAGACCGGGGCCACCTTCGTCATGGTGGCGTGGGCCGTGAGGGCGCGCTCGGGGACGCCGGCCTCCCGCAGGAAGGCGAGATCCGCGCGGTCGGGCATGGGCAGCGCAAGGAACTCCAGCTCCAGCGCGTCCATGTGGGACCACGCGCCGGCTTCCGCCGCCGCATGGCCCATGTCGGAGAGGGCGGTCATCACTCGCCGCCAATGACGAGGCCGGGGACACCTGCGGGAGCCACGTCGGAGAGCCGCCGGAAGGCTTCCGCGAAGGTGCGACCGATCAGCGTGCGGAGGCCGCCGTGGTCCATTACCCAGCCGGACGGGGTGAGGTAGACCTCGTAGTGGTCGCGCGACGACACCGCGGCTTTGGGCTGGACCCGGCCCACGCGGGGGCTATACTCGGGGGCGTTGAAATTCGACATGCGATCCGCGCCGCGAGCCCCCGCCAGGGCCGCGGCGTTTTCGTTTTTGGCGGCCGTGGGCGGAACGCCTGCGGAACATGCTCCGGTGCTATTCCGGGACGACTTGTCCAGAACGTGCCGATATTCTCCGTCCGTTCCGTTTTTCGCGCCTTGCCGGGAGGGCTCCGATCCCGCATAACCCGAAGCGGACGTTGGTCGCGGGGCGTAGCTCAGCCTGGTAGAGCGCCTGCTTTGGGAGCAGGGGGTCGCATGTTCGAATCGTGTCGCCCCGACCATGTCCGTCCGCGCTTATCCGAGGGCTTGCGATGACCGCACGCATCTACAGACCGACGCGCAACGCCATGCAGTCGGGCGCCGCCCGCACCCGCCGCTGGGTGCTGGAGCACGAGCCGGCCGAGGCGCGGCGCGTGGAGCCGCTCATGGGCTGGACCTCCTCCGCCGACACCCACCAGCAGGTGCGTCTCACCTTCGCCACCCGCGAGGAGGCCGTGGCCTATGCGGAGCGCGCCGGCCTCGCCTATCAGGTTCAGGAGCCGAAAGCCCCGGTGCGCCGCGCCATGGCCTACTCCGACAACTTCCGCGCCGGCGCTCCCGAGCCCTGGACGCACTGAGCGTCGTTTCCACGGCCCCGTAGCTCAGCCGGATAGAGCACCAGCCTTCTAAGCTGATGGTCGCTGGTTCGAATCCAGCCGGGGTCGCCAAATTTTCTTCAGCTCCCAGCGGTTTTCAATGCCGTTGGAAGCTGAAGGGAACTTCCTGAATCGGAACAGTTCGGCCACGAATGGTCGGAGAACTTTTACGCCGGCTCCAAAGCCCTTACGCAAAACCCTATGCCTGTTCGCGGCGCCTTCTGGGTTTGGGATTTGTCAGAAAGTTGCCTTGAGTTTCTGAAGGAATCCACTTGGCGATCTGTCGGGGGCTTGTCGCAGATCCCTAACAGAGGGCTTTAGCCCAGCCGGACGAGAACCCACGTCAACAGGCCGGCGTTGATCAGCCCGAGCGCCAAAGCGACGCGCTTGGCGGAGATCGCGGCCTTGTAGGCGGCCAAAGCATTGCCTTGGGCATTCGCGGCATCCTGGCGAGCATGTGCGATCAAGCGGTCGCGGGTCGCCTCGTCTAGCCCATAGTCATGCCGCAGGCTGTCGGAGTGATAGCCGAGGTCTTGGTCGAGCATCGCCCGCGCGATCACCTCGGAGCGGACGATCTCGCCGCTCTCTCCCATCGCCTTGCGAGCATTGAGATCGTGCCGGATCGCATCGTGCGTCGTCGTCTCCATGCCGCCTTCGGTTGTTCGCATTGTCCATCATCCCAGCGAACATGAAGGCCGCGCCAAGCGAAGTCCCGCATATTTTCCAAAAACCTCGACCGACATATTATGGCTCTCTCGAGCCTGACACTTGTTCTTGCCAAACTCTAACAAGGAGACTTCGCCTTTTTCGATGTGAAGACATTTTGGTCCAATCCGTCGGCTCAATCCTTATCAGCGGTGCTGTTGGACCCAGGAGCTTACTCCATTCTATCTCTGTCGGCGCGTTGGTTGCCATACGCTCCGCCACTACACAGTAAATCATTTTTTCACGGAGTGGACCACGAACATTCTCTTCTTGTCACGCTTGCGGATCGGTTTGTCGCAGTTGCCGTCCCCGCACGATCGCGCCGTTGAGAGCAGGCGCGACGGGGCGTGACAGTGCGTCTGAAGACAGCGCCGCGAGACGGAAAGCAGGTTCGCCGAGGGTTGACGCACGCGTCAGGCCCCTGCCGAAAATCTTTTGATCAAAATCTATAGACTTTGTATTTTTTTATGGACATAATCTGCCATCGATGCCATAGGAAGGGCTTCCGCAACCCACGTCGCACAGGCGCCGTGGTGGCGAAGAGAGAAATGCCATATCCCTAGTAGGAAATTGGTATTTATCTGTGTTTTTAATGACTTAGAGAAATTATTTGCGCGTGGCGCATTGCAAATCCGCGTTTTGCGGTGCATTAAATGACACTCAGATGACGTTGCCGTGAGTGGGTCGCCGGACGTCGGCGACGCGTTTCCCCAGCGTCGAGATCGATGCGGACCGTGACTTCGCAGACAGGCCAGATTCGCCGTTCCCCGATCGGCGGAAACGCCTTCCTGTGCGCCTCGCGATCCGTGCAGCCGCGGCGACGTCGCCGCTTTCGACCTCTCACCGGAGCGAGGCAGCCCGACCATGCAGACCCAGCCCGTCGCCCTCGACGCCAACGATCATGTCGCCGCTCCGACGGCGGGCGGCCTGCGACGCGAATGCCTGTCCTATCCGGAGGTGCTGGCGCAGTCGGTGTCGGTCATCGCCCCCTCGACGGTTCCGGCCGCGATCATCGGCCTGATCTTCGCCTCGGCGGGAACGGGAACCTGGCTCAGCTTCCTGCTCGGCATGCTGGGCCTCGTGCTGGTCAGCCTCAACGTCAACCAGTTCGCGACCCGCTCGGCGTCGCCGGGCTCGCTCTACACCTACATCGTGCGCGGACTGGGGCCCACGTCCGGCATCCTCGGCGGCTGGGCGCTGGTCTTCGCCTACACGCTGACCGGCATGTCGACGCTCTGCGGCTTCGCCCTCGTGGCGAACGTCCTGCTCGGCCAGGCGACCGGCCTGCAGCTTCCGGTCCTGCTCTGGTTTGCGATCGGCGCGGGGCTCTCGGGCTGGGTCGCCATGCGCAACATCCAGCTCTCGGCCAAGACCATGCTGGTGTTCGAGGCGGTGGCGATCGTTTCGATCGTGATCCTCGGCGTCCTGATCTGGCGCCAGCACGGCTTCGAGATCGACTCCTCCCAGTTCAGGCTGGAGGGCGCGAGCCCGAGCGGCGTCCTGGTCGGCGTGGTCCTGACGATCTTCGCGTTCTCGGGCTTCGAGAGCTCGACCTCGCTCGGCGCGGAGGCCAAGGACCCGCTGAAGACGATCCCGCGCTCGGTTATGCACAGCGTGGTGTTTTCCGGGATCGTGTTCATCTTCATGGCCTACGTCGTGGTGCTCGGCTTCAAGGGCGAGACGGCGTCGCTCGCGACCTCGGAGGCGCCGCTCGATCATCTGGCCTCCAGGCTCGGGGTCGGCCCGCTCGGGACCGTCATCACCATCGGCGTTATGCTGAGCTTCTTCGCCTGCACGCTCGCCGCCATCAATTCGACCGCCCGCATCATCTACTCGATGTCCCGGCACGGCCTGTTCTTCGAGGCGCTGGGCGAGGCGCACGAGACCAACCGCACGCCCCATGTGGCGGTGGCGGTCGCGGCGCTCATCACCTTCGCGGCTCCGGCGGCGGTCCATCTCGCAGGCGTCGGCGCCTTCGACGCGCAGGGCTATTTCGGCACGCTCTGCAGCTTCGGCTTCATCACGGTCTACATCCTGATCACGATCGCCGCGCCGCTCTACCTGCGCTCCATCGGCCGGCTGACCGCACGGGCCGTGGCCTATTCGGTCGCGGGTCTCGCCTTCATGGCGCTGCCGCTGCTCGGCACCTTCGGGCTTCCCGGCAGCGAGCTGTTCCCGCCGATCGGCTTCCCGGACTCGCTGCTGTCGGGCCTGTTCCTGGTCTACATGCTGATCGGCGTCGCCTGGCTGCTGGTGGAGCGCATCCGCCGTCCGCGCATGATCGCGACCATGCAGGGCGCGGTCGAGGCCGGTCCGCTGCCGTTCGCCGTGGCCCCGGCGGCCGAGCGCGCGGCCTGACATCCCGAGCATCCCGGCGGCCCTCTTTGGGCCGCCGCTTCACCTCGCAAAAGGAGACGAGACATGAGCGCGACTGAAACGATCGACGCCCGCGAGCACAGCGCCCTCGAGGGCGTCTCGACCGCGGTCGAAAACGCCATCGACTACATCGGCAATGCGGGCGCAAGCGCCGGCGCCACGGTGAAGTCGGCGGCGGGCAAGGCCGGCGAAGTCCTCGGGGCCGGAGCCTACAAGGGCGCCTATGGCGCCTCCTATGGCGTCGTGTTCGCCGCGGTGTTCCTGAAGGAGCTGCTGCCGAACGGCAGCGCGGTGCGCCGCGGCTTCGAGGACGGGGCCAACGCCGCGTTCGACGCGATCGACGAGCGCAAGGCGGCGGCGATCGAGACCGCCGAGGCGGTCGAGCCCGAGGCGCCCGCGGCCAAGCCCTCGCGTCGCAAGGCCGCCGCGGCCCCCGAGGCCTGATCCCGAGCGGACCCGTCTTCCCGACTAAGAAAGCCCGCGGCGCCGAAGCGCCGCGGGCTTTCTGGTGTTTGGAGCCTGGTTCTGAAACCTGTCCTGCCCGCGCGAAAGGCGCGGGCAGGACAGTCGGGAGGACCGTGCGTTCTACCCTGCGGCGACAGGCGGCGGCAGAAGCCTCTGGGCCTGCAGCCTGTCCTTTTCCTGCCGGATCGCCGCGGCCTTGCGCAGCGGCAGCAGCCCGTTGCCGACCGCGAGCATGCCGCCGATCTGGTTGAAGATCATGGAGTGCATCACCCCGAAGCCTCCGAACAGCGCGCCCGCGATGCAGATGATGTTCGGGATCAGGATCACGCCCCAGCTGCGGCTGATGTTGCGCGACAGCTCCTGCGAGACGTCGCGAAGCTGCAGGAGCTTGGTCAGATTGTCCTCCATCAGCACCACCTGCGCGGTGTCGGTGGCGATCGAGGACGCGCCGCGCAGCGAGATCGAGACGTTGGCGGTCTTGAGCGCGATCGAGTCGTTCACGCCGTCGCCGATGAAGCAGACCGTGCGGCCTTCCTTCTGCAGCAGCTCCACATAGGCCGCCTTGTCCTGGGGCAGCACCTCCGCGAAGTGGCGGTCCATGCCGAGCTTCTCCGCGAGCTTCTTGGTCGGCTGCTCGTGGTCGCCGGAGATGATGACGAGCTGCTTGGCCCCGCGGGCGCGAAGGCCCTCGATCACGGCCCGGGCCTCCGGCCGCTCGGCGGCATGGAGTTCGAGCGCGCCGCCGAGCTTGTCGTCGACCCCCACCATGACGAGGGAGTGCCCCTCCTCATGCGCGGCCTCGATCTCGCGCTTCAGCGCCGGCGGAAGCTCGATGCCTTCGTGCTCCATGAAACGGGCGCTGCCGACGCGCACCGTATGGCCGTCGACCGAGACCGTGATGCCGTAGCCCACATGGTATTTGGAATCGTCGATCGCCGGCGGATCGAGCTTCAGCTCGCGCGCCTTCTCGACGATGGCCTTGGCGATCGGGTGGCTGAACCGCTTCTCGGCGGCGGCCGCCCAGGCGAGGATCTGGTTCTCCGAATGATTCCCGTAGACGAGCACGCGCCCGACCTCCGGCCGCTCGCGCGTCAGCGTGCCGGTCTTGTCGAACAGGAAGGTGTCGACGTTCTTCAGCTGCTCGAGCGCGCGGCCGTCCTTCACCAAGATGCCAAGCTCGGCCGAGAGCGTCAGCGAGGTGAGCATGGCGATCGGCGCCGCCATGCGGATGCCGGTGCCGAGGTCGCAGTTGACCACCGCGGTCGCGGCGTTGACGCCCGTCAGGGCGTAGCCGAGGCCGCCGAGCGCGAGCGTCGGGACCACCGCCTTGTCGGCGAGCTCCTCGCCGCGCGACTGCGACTTCAGCTTGTAGCCCGCGGTGTCGTTGAGGATGCGGGTGAGCTTCGCCGACGTGGTCTGGTCGCCCGCGCTCGTCACCGCGACGCGCACCTTGCCGGCGATCAGCGTGGTGGAGGCGAGCACCGGATCGCCCTTCACCTTCTCCACCGGCGCGGACTCGCCGGTCAGCGTGTGCTGATCGACCATGGCCATGCCGTCCACGACCTCGCCGTCCACCGGCACGGTCTCGCCCGTGTGGATGACGATGACGTCGCCGAGCTTCAGCTTTTCGAGCGGCGTCTCCACTTCGGCGCCGTTCACCTCGAGCCAGACGAAGCGCGGCTGCTTGCCGAAGACGTTGAGCAGCATCTTCTTGGAGTCGTCCTCGGTCTTCTGCACGAGGCGGCGCGAGACCGAGAGCGTGAAGCCCAGCACCGTTCCGGCCAGCACCTGGTTGGTGGCAAGGCACGCGGTGACCACGATGGCGTCCAGCACGTCGACTCCGACGCGCTTCTCCTTGACCACGACCTCGTAGGCGCTCTTGAAGCTCGGGATCACCGAATAGAGGAAGAGCGCCGCGCTCACCGGCGCAAGCGCCGGAACGAAGAAGCGGGCCGCGACCGCAAGCGCGACGGAGGCGGTGTTGATCGGCAGGTCGAGATCGACCGGCGAGGGCTCCGCGTCGGGGGCGGACGCCGTCACCGCGTCGAGCAGCGCGATGATCTGGGCGAGCTTCAGCTGCTTCGGATTGAAGTGCAGCAGCACCGTGCCGGTCAGCTCGTTGGTCGCGTAACGGTCGATCCCGAACGTGTTCATGAACTCGCGTTCGACCAGCTGGCAGACGTCGCGGCGGCGCACGAGGCCCGGATTGTAGAGCCGCACCCGGCCGGGCAGGGCGTGCCGGACGGTCCAGCTCGACAGGCGGCGGTCGTAGCGCTGGAGCCGGATCGTCCGCGACGAGCCGCGTCCGAAATCGTCCGGGAAGATGAGCGCGTCGGCGTCGTCGGTCCGCCCGACCGGGCGGGTGAGGAGCGCGGCGAGCGCGGCGACGCCTTCGCCCCGCGCAAGCGGCGCGTCCAGGAAGAGCTCGGCGCTGCCGGACCTTCCGTCGATCTCGACCTGCGCCACGGTCTGGGCCTGGAAGGCGCGCTCGAAGAAGTCGCGCGCCGTGGCGCTGCGCGGGTCGCCGAACAGTCTGGCGCTCGTGAAGCGGACACGCGTGGGCGAGGGGAACGACACCTTGAGGTCGGCCCCGGCCGGCGCCGTCGCGCCGCGCTGGCGGGGCGCGCGGGCGCCCGCATGGGCGGCGGCGCCGGAACGATGCGCTCCGGGGCTTGCCGCCCGCGGCCTGGATTGGTTTTTCGGCGAAGCCTGGACGATGGCCATGGATTCAGCTTCCGGATGTGAGCTCAGCTGTGCGGTTCTGCGTCGAGGCCTGCGCGCGGGAGCCATGTCGTCGTTCCGCGTTCAGGTCCTCGAGCGCCTCCTTGCGGTCGAGCACGACGCGCGCGCCCGACGCATAGGCGTCGCCGACCGCGTCGCCGCCGCGCGACCAGGCCTCCCGCAGCGCGCCGAACAGCGCCTTGAGGGTCGAGGCGCCCCTGGGGCGTTTGGGAAAGTCGATCTCATAGGCGGGCGACCGCCCCTGCGGCAGAGTTCGCCGTTTGGCGGCGCCCGGCGCAGGCGGCCGTTTCGAGGGTTCGGACGTGACGGTCATGGTGGGCCGCTCCTGAAAGGCTGCACGGCGCGGCGGGGCTCATGCCCCGCCGCGCGCGACGATCACGCCGCCGGCTTGCGGGGCTTGATCACGACCTTGCGGGCCTTGGGCTTGGGGGCCGGCGCCTCTTCGGCGTCCTCGGGCTCCTCGGGCTCGGGCTCCCGGACGACGCGACGGCTCGCGACCGCGTCGATCGCGGCTTCCGCGCCATCCTCGAATCCGCGTCGCAGCGCGTTGTCCTCGGGCAGCAGCTCCTTGAGGAACACCGCGGCGAACACGACGCCGAAGGAGAGCCCGTAGGCCGTGTGATAGGCGCCGGTCGAGACGCCCGACTTCACCTTCTGGGCGGCGGCCTTCGCCGACTCGCTGGCGTCCGCGCGCGCGTCGCCGATCGACTGGGCCGCGGCTTCGAGCGCGTCGCCGAGAACGGAGAGGGGATTGCTGTCGGGGGCTTCGGCGGCGGCGGCCATGGGCAGGTCCTTTACGTCGTGAGGAGGTCGTGGAGGAGGGTCGGTCTGAAATCTCGGAGGCGCGGCGGTCTGAAGGAGTTCAGCCCGCCTTTGGCGATCGCCCGTCTCGCTTATCCGATGGATCGACGATCAGGCGAGAAAGCTGTCTTGTCTGCATATTCAATCAAGTCTATAGACTGTATGTGACGCGTAACGGTCGCGTCCGTTCTTGTCAAATGGATGACGGCGCTCCGAGGGGGTTCACGTCCATCTGTCACAGCAAGAATGGCGCCGCGCCGGGACGGGTTGAAACCGCAAGGTTCGCGCGCTGTCAAAAAACTGTGGCGCCGCAGACGTAAACGACACGTCGGGTCAGTCGATATGCAAGGCGTCGATCTATGGTCAGACCAGCGGCTCAGGGGCTTCGGCAGCCGAAAGACGACGTCCGGATGACCGATGTCGCGCTTCGGCCAAACGCCATGGCCCGCACCTCGGATCTGCTGCGCAACATCCTGCTCGCGCATCCGAACGTCGAAGTCTTCACCGTGGGCCAGATCCTCGACACCCTCGGGGCCGAGCGGACCGAAGCCTCGCTCGTCTTCTTCTCCATGCCGTCGATCATTGCGGTTCCCGATCTGCCGTCCATGAGCGGGGTCTCGACCGGCCTCCTGGCCGGCCAGATGGCCGCGGGGCGCAAGACCACCCGTCTCCCCAAGGCCGTGCTGAACCGGAAGGTGCCGCGCCGGTCGCTCGCGGTCGCGATCCATACGCTGGCGCCGGTCATCGAAGCGGCCGAAAAGCTGTCCAAGCCCCGCCTGCGCTGGGCCACATGCCCGTTGGCGCGTCGGGTCCTCGGCCTGCTGCTGTTCATTCTCGCGGTCGCGATCGCGTTCCCGGTCATCGGGTTCGATCCGCTTCACGCCGCGTCCGTTTCGGTGATTTCGCTCGGTCTGGCCGAACAGGACGGCCTCGCGATCCTGCTGGGGGTCACGGCGGGACTGATCTCGCTCGCGCTGATCGTCACCTCCGGCTTGACCGCCAAGATGCTGAAATCGAAAGTTGTGACGTGGCTGCGCAAGCTCGCCCGGAAGGCCGGCGGGAAAGCGCTCGCCCGGATGTGCGAGACGCGAGGCTGGACGCGGCTTGCCGCGATCCTGCGCTTCGAGTGGCAGGACATGCTGCTGTGGTGGGACCCCGAACGCCGCGCCTCCGAGCGCCGCGCGCGCGAGCAGGCGGCCAGGGAAAAGGCGGCCGGTCCGGCCGCTGCGGGCGAGCGTCCGCGTCCGGCTGCGCGGCGCGACGTGCGCACCTCCAAATCCGCCCGACCCGGGGCGCTCCGATCCAAATCCTTGCTGACGGCCTGAGATGAAGCGACAGAAGATCTACGAATTCGACATCGACGCGCCGTTGAACGATGAGCGCCGCGAGGCGCTCGAAGCCAACATCGAGAAGAACGCCGGTCTGTCGCCAAAGCCGTTCGAATACGGCTGGGAGGAGGACGCCGACATCCTCCACATCCTGATCGACCCGGCGGACATCGAGGTCGAGTTTCTGGACGACAAGGTCGAGCTCTACGTGACGGCTCCGGCCTGGGCGAAGGTCGGCTTCACCGCCAAGAAGAAGGCCGAGCTCCAGCGGCTGGTCGAGACGGTGCTGCGGGAGTCCGAGTTCATCTCGGCGCAACCCTGAACGGAAAGGCCGGCGATCTTCGCCGGCCTTTCCGTTATCCCGCCAGCCGCTCCCGCTGCGCCTCGATCGCGGCGATCAGGCTGTTCAGGCGCTTCACGTGCCGGGCGAACACCACGCCGGAGCCGAGGTTGGACAGCAGTCCCGCCTGCAGGCTGCCGAAATTGGCGAGGAACGCGCCCGCGACGCCAAGCAGATTGGCCGCATAGACCGTGCGGTAGTCGCCGCGGAGGCGCGCCCGATGGGCCTGCGCGAGCTCGCCGAGCGTGGTCAGGCCCGCGAGCTCGCCGCGCAGCAGCGCCACGTCGGCCAGGTCGTCCGGCGCGTTTCCAAACCCTGCGACCGAAACGCTGACGTCGCTCGCCGCCATGACCTCGGCGGCGTCCGGCGCGGCGCCGTCGCCGACCCAGACGGCGCGTCGTCCGAGGCTGCGCAGGATCGCGACCTTTCCCCGGGCGTCGAGCCCGCCGAACGCGAACTCGATCCCGACCGCTTCGGCGGCCGCGCGGGCGGCCGCGGTCCGCCGGCTCGACACATGCACGAAGCGGATCTTCGGATCCCGCCGCCTGAGCGCCGTCAGCACGGCGCGGGCTTCCGGCTCGCCGCTCCCGCGGAACGTCACGACGCCGTAAGGCGCTCCGTCGCGGAACAGGATGGCGGGCGGCGTCCCGTCGGCGGCCTGCGCCGTCGCGAGGCGTTCAAGTTTCGGCGGCAGGGAGACGCCGTGCCTGGCGAGATAGGCGGTGGACGCCACCAGGATCTCGCGTTCGGCCTCGTCCCGGAACCATACCGCGCCCGCGCTGCGGCGCAGGCCATGGACATGGCGCCCCGTCGCGGCCCCTTGCGCCGCGACGCGCGCGATCGCCCGCCCGCGCGCCGACCCGTCGGCCGCGAACGCGGCCGCCACATGGGCGATCGCATCCTCCGCCGAGCCCCACAGCAGCGCGACCTGGTCGACCTCGAGCGTCCGCCGCTCGAGCCCGGCCCCGTCGTCGAGCACCACGACGTCGATGTCCGACAGCGCATCGAGGGCTGCGAGCTTGCGGAACAGCACGCCCTGGCGCAGCCCGTCGGCCAGATCGTAGAGCGCGGAAAGCTGGGCGCTGAGCCTCGGCGCCGTGACGTAGTCCGGGCGGATGACGGCCTGCGAGAAGCGCGGCGCGCGCACGGTCATCAGGTTGAGGGCCGCGAGCGCGAGCGCCGGCCGCGCATTCCGGTTCGCGACGCGCTCGGCCTCGTAGAGCGACGGCAGGTTCCGGAACGCCGCATGCGGCAGGATCCGGCCGACGTGAGCCGCCGCCGTGGCCTCGCCCGTGCGCTCGACCCGGATGGTCAGCTCGCCGTCGCGCACGACCGCGCCGGCGTAGATCGGGTCGCCCGGCCCGACGTCGTGGAGCGGGCTTGCGGGACGGCCGAGGCCGTCCGCCACGAAGGCGAGGCCCGAAACCGCGACGCCGTCGACCGGCGCGGTCTCGCCCGCCCGGACCACGATCTCGTCGCCGGCCTTCAGGTCGTCCACATGAACCTCGACCTCGCCGTCGCCGCCGGGCGCCCGCGCCCAGACGGGACGCTTGCGGTGGGCCGCGAACAGCCGGCGCTGCCGGTTCACGATGGTGCGGTGGGTGAGGTAGGGCCAAAGCTGCATCAGCGCGGCCATGATCGTGCCGGTCAGCGGCAGGCCGCTCAGCAGCATCAGGCCGAGGCCGAACGAATAGAGCGCCGGCAGGCCGATGTGGCCGTGGCGCAGCTGCCGGGCGGCCTTTGCGACGTTCGGCGCGGCGTAGACCACGACCGCGCCGACCGCGACCGGGCGGAGCGCCGGAACCGCGAACTGCGCCACGGCCGCAAGCGTCAGCAGCGAGCCGGCCGCATAGAGGCGCTTGACCGAAGGGGGCTGGTCCTCGCCCTCGATCAGCGCCGGCCAGGCCCGCTCGAGCTCGCGCACGAGCCGTTCGAGCGGCAGGGTTTTGGGATCGAAGCGCAGCAGCAGGTCCGACGAAAAGGCGCGCGACCGCACGTCGTCGACCCCAAGGATCGCGATGATCCGCTCCTCGAGCCGGTGGGACAGGTCGCGCCGGTTCCGGAGCGCCGGATGCGCAAGACGCAGGGCGCCGTCGCGTTCCCGCCGCAGCCGCCATGTGGAGAGAGCGCCGCCGATCCGGCTGACGCGGAGCGGCCATCGGCCCGGATGGTCGAGGTAGAGGTTGGACGCGTCGAGCGGGTCCGACTGCCGCTCGAACGCGGCGGCGCTTTCCAGATCGCGCGGCTGGGATGGGCGGAGCGCCTGCGCAATCCGGCGCCAGACGCTCTCGGGCGCCGCGGCCGGCGCGTAGCGGATGCGCCCGAAGGCCTCGGCGCTGCGAATGTCGACGGCGGCGACGTCGTCCACCGAGAAGGCGCGGGCGATGAAGTCGCGGAGCCGGGGCGCGCCCGGCTCCGCGAACAGGTCTTCGCTCCAGATCGACACGCCGCCGGCGCCCGGCGCGATGCGCAACGTCACTCGATCGCTCATGCGGCGTCCGGACCTTCGCTCAGGCTTACGCCAGCGCCTTGTAGAGGTTGAACAGGCTCAACGTCGTGATCAGCACCCCGACCGTGATCATCAGCACGCGCGTGGGGAGCTTCTTGACCAGCAGCGCCGCGAGCGGGGCCGCGAAAATGCCGCCGAACACAAGGCCCGCGATCGTGGTCCAGTGCGTGAAGCCGCCGAGCAGCGCGAACGAGAAGCCGCTGGTGATCGCCAGGAAGAACTCCGCGGCGTTGACCGAGCCGATGGTGGTGCGCGGATCCTGTCCGCCGCCCACGAGCGAGGTCGTCACCACCGGGCCCCAGCCGCCGCCCCCTACAGCGTCTACGAAGCCGCCGGCAAGGCCGAGCGGGGCGATGTAGGTCGGCGGCTCGGTCCGGATGCGGATGGTCTTGAACGCCTTGATGATGATGTAGACGCCGATCAGCAGCAGGTAGGCGGCGATGAACGGCTTCAGGATGTCGCCGTCGATGGACGTGACCACGAAGGCCCCGGTCACGGCGCCGACGACGCCGGGGATCAGCAGGCGGCGGAACAGCCGCACGTTCACGTTGCCGAGCTTCCAATGGGACAGGCCCGAAAAGCCGGTCGTGAAGATTTCCGCGATGTGCACCGAAGCGGAGGCCGCGGCCGGCGGCACGCCGGTGGACAGCAGGAAGGTGGTCGAGGTCACGCCGTAGGCCATGCCAAGCGCGCCGTCGACGATCTGGGCGAACAGGCCGACCGCGACCGCGGTCCAGAAGCCGCGGGACGCGAGGCCCGTCGCGATCTCGTCGGGGGCGGCCGCCCAGTCGATCGGCGCAAGGTAAAGCCCCACGGCGATCGCTGCGACGACCAGCGTCAGGCCGGCGAGCACGGCGATGCGGACGGGGCGGGACAGCGCCTCGGGCGCGGAGACGGAAGCATCCTGGGCGGTCATGAACGGCGCTCGCATCAGGGTTGAGGAACGCGACGGCCGCAGGCGCCGCGTAAGCGAAAACTTTGGCCTACCGTCGATCCGCAAGCCAGCGCCTCCCATAGTCCTGCGCGTGACCGTGTTGTCAAATATTTTCTATATAAATTATGGAATATGCCACATTTTTACGTGATGGGCTCGTAATTTCCGGCGCCGTTCCGTGCGAAACAAGACCGAGCCGCGTCCACCGGGAGCCCGACGGCGGCTGCGCCTTACTCCGCCGCCTCCGGAATGCGCTCGAATCCGCGATGTTCCAGCGCGGCGGGGAGGGGGCCGCCGGTGGCCCAGTCGGCGATCTCCGCCAGATGCAGGTGAGGCAGATCGCTCGCGCCGCGAAGCTGGGTCAGGCAGCCGATGTTGCCCGCGACCACCGCCTGCGCCTGGGTGCGGGCGATGTTGGCGGCCTTGCGGTCGCGCAGGCGGGTCGCGATCTCCGGCTGCAGGATGTTGTAGGTGCCGGCCGAGCCGCAGCACAGGTGCCCTTCCGCCGGCTCCTTCACCCGGAAGCCCAGCGCCTTCAGCGCGGCTTTGGGCTCCTCCTTGATCTGCTGGCCGTGCTGGATGGAGCAGGCGGCGTGGTAGGCGATGGTCTGGCCGGTGCGGCGCGCGGGCGCGAGCGGCAGCGTCGCCAGCACCTCGGAGATGTCCTTCGCCAGCGCCGACACCCGCGCGGCCTTCGCCGCGTAGGCCGCGTCCTCGCGCAGCATGAAGCCGTAGTCCTTGATGGTCGTGCCGCAGCCCGACGTGGTGACCACGATGGCGTCGAGCCCGTTGGCCGCGATCTCCCGCGTCCAGGCGTCCACGTTGCGGCGGGCGCTGGCGAGGCTTTCCTCCTCGCGGCCCATGTGGTGCACGAGCGAGCCGCAGCAGCCTTCGCCCTCCACATGGACCACCTCGACGCCGAAGCGGGTCAGCAGGCGGATGGCGGCGTCGTTGATGGCGGGCTCCAGCACCTTCTGGGCGCAGCCCTGCAGCAGCGCCACGCGGGCGATGCGCTCGCCCTGGGCCGGGAAGGCGCGCGGCCCCTCGTTGGCCGACCGCGCCGGAACCGCCGCAGGCGCCAGCGCCAGCATGGCGGCGAGGGATTTCAGCGCGGGAATGTTCGCCAGCCAGCCGGCGAAGGGGCGCGCGAGGGCGGCCCCGGCGAGCGCCAGCCTGAACCGGCCGGGATAGGGCAGGAGCTTCGCCAGCAGCGCGCGCAGCGCCCGGTCGGCGAAGGGGCGGCGATAGCTCTTCTCGATGTGGGCGCGGGCGTGGTCGACGAGGTGCATGTAATGCACGCCCGAGGGGCAGGTGGTCATGCAGGACAGGCAGGACAGGCAGCGGTCCACATGGCGCGCCACCTCCGCCGTCGCCGGCCGGTCGTTCTCCAGCATGTCCTTGATGAGGTAGATGCGGCCGCGCGGGGAATCGAGCTCGTCGCCCAGCAGCACATAGGTCGGGCAGGTGGCGGTGCAGAAGCCGCAATGCACGCAGGTGCGCAGGATGCTTTCGCTGGTTGCGAGCTGCGGATCGGCGGCGAGACGCTCGGGGGCGAAGGAGGTCTGCATGGCTCTCTCGGAGAATGCGGCCGGCGGTCAGCCGCCGGTCTGCCAGTCCTTCACCGCCTCCAGCGGATAGAGGATCATCAGCACGTTGAGGGTGAGGTTGTCGCGGATCAGGATCAGGGTGGTCAGCTCCATCCCGAGCGCCAGCGCCACGGTGAGCGGCCAGGGCGCCTTGCGGGCGAACAGGAAGCCCAGAACCATCGCCAGGATGTCGGACACGGAGTTCAGCACGCTGTCGCCGGCGTAAGAGTCCGACGAGGTGTTGGCCCGGTAGCGCTCGATCACGAGCGGGGAGTTCTCGATCACCTCCCACGCGCCCTCCACCGCGATCGCCGCCACCAGCGCCCAGGCGAAGGGCATCGGAACCTTGAGCCCGCGAAAGATCAGCGCCGCCACGCCGTAGAAGATGAAGCCGTGGATGACGTGGGAGGGCGTGTACCAGTCGCTGACGTGCTGGGAGGTCCCGCTGTCGTTGGCGTTGCCGTGCCACAGCTCGATGGTCCCGCAGGGGCAGATCGGCGGCCGCCCCATCAGATAGAGGATCGCCGCGAACAGCGCGATCAGGCCCGCGCCCACGAGCCAGGGCCGTGGGCTGGCGAAGGAGCGGGGCAGGGCGGCGTCAGGCGCGGCGGTCATGCATCTTTCCCGGGTTGAGCACGCCGGCGGGATCGAAGGCGGCGCGCACCTTTTCGCTCAGCTTCGCCAGCGCCGGCGCTTCTGGCTCGAACACGCCGACCGCGGCGCGGACCGCGTCCGGCGCCCGCACCAGCGTGGCGTGGCCGCGCAGCTCGCGGGTCAGGGCGCGCAGGCGCGCCGCGCCGGCGTCGCCCTCAGGGGAGGTCGCGATCCAGATCAGCCCGCCGCTCCAGTCGTAGACATGCGCCAGCGCCAGATCGCGGAGCAGCGCCACGAGCCCCGGCGCGCGGGTGGGGGCCACCGAGACGCGCCACACCGCCCGGTCGGCCGGTCCGAGATACGGCGCGGCCTGAGCCACCGAGCGCCACAGCGCGCGGCTGTCGTCGGGTGCGAGCCGCTCGGCGGGACCGAAGCTGCGCAGCCGGTCCGCCAGTTCGCCGGCGCGGTAGCGCAGCTGGTTGGCGAAGTTCTCGAGCCTGAGCAGCGTGCGCGCCGGCGCGCCGCCCTCGCCCGGCAGATGCGCCGCGCCCGACACCTCGTAGGGCGAGCCCATGCCGGCGCAGAGCGCCGCCACGCCATGGGCGTCGTCGAGCCCTTCGATCACCAGCGTGGTCTCGCTTTCGGCGATGGGGAGCGTCTTGAAGGTGGCCTCGGTGATGACGCCGAGCGTTCCGTGGGAGCCGGCCGCGAGCTTGGTGATGTCGTAGCCGGTGACGTTCTTCATCACCCGCCCGCCGGCGCGGATCGCTTCGCCGCGCCCGGTGACGAGGCGCACGCCGATCAGCGCGTCCCGCGCCGCGCCGGTCTGCACCCGGCGGGGGCCCGAGGCGTTGGTCGCCACCAGCCCGCCGATGGTGGGCTCTCCGGTCGTCCGGTAGAGCGGCCGGTGGTCGAACGGCTCGAAGGCGAGCCGTTGCCCCGCGCGGGCGAGCTCCGCCTCCACCTCCGCGACCGGCGTGCCGGCCTTGGCCGCGATCACCAGCTCCGACGGCTCGAACAGCGTGATCCCGGTCAGCCGCGCGGTGGAGAGCGGCGCGGCCTCGACCGGCCGCCCCAGCCCCGCGCGCGTGCCCGCGCCCCGGATCGCGAGCGGCGCCCGCGTCTCCACATGCTCGCGGATCACAGCCTCGATCCCGGCCTCGTCGAACGGGGCTATGACGTCGGCCGCCAGGGTCACGCCGCGGCCTCCGTCAGCCGGTTCTCCAGCGGGAACACCTTGGCCGGGTTCATCAGCCATCTGGGGTCGAAGGCGCTCTTCACCCGCATCTGCTGTTCGAGTTCGATGCGTGTGAACTGGGCCGTCATCAGTTCGCGTTTCTCGATTCCGACGCCGTGCTCGCCGGTGAGGCAGCCGCCCACCTCGACGCAGGCGAGCAGGATGTCCTCGCCGGCCCTCTCGGCCTTCGCCAGCGAGACCGGATCGTTCATGTCGTAGAGCACCAGCGGATGCAGGTTGCCGTCGCCGGCGTGGAAGATGTTGGCGACCTTCAGCCCCTGCTCCTCGCAGATGGCTTCGATCCGGGTCAGCACCTCGGGCAGGCGCCCCGTTGGGATGGTGCCGTCCATGCAGATGTAGTCGGAGACGCGGCCCATGGCGCCGAAGGCGGACTTGCGGCCCTTCCAGATGGCGGCGGCCTCTGCCGGGGTCCGGGCCTCGCGCATGTGGGTCATGCCGTGGCCTTCGGCGATGGCGGCGATGCGGGCGAGCTGCTCGTCGATCTCGGCGGGGGAGCCTTCCACCTCCACGATCAGCATGGCGCCCACGTCGCGGGGGTAGCCGGCCCTGGCGAAGTCCTCGCAGATGTCGATGGCGAGCCGGTCCATGTACTCGATCGCCACCGGCACCACGCCGGCGCCGAGCACCGCGGCGACGCAGGCGCCCGCGGCTTCGGGCGAGGGGAAGCCGAACAGGATCGGCCGCGCGCCCTCCGCCATTGGCAGGATGCGCAGCGTCGCCTCGGTCACCATGCCGAACTGGCCCTCGGAGCCGCAGATCAGGCCGAGCAGGTCGAGCCCGGCCGCGTCCATGGCGTCGCCGCCGATCTCGACGATCTCGCCCTCCACCGTGACGAAGGTCACGCCCATCAGGTTGTTGGTGGTGACGCCGTATTTCAGGCAGTGGGCGCCGCCGGAGTTCATGGCCACGTTGCCGGCGATGGTGCAGGCGAGCTGGGACGAGGGATCCGGGGCGTAGAAGAAGCCTTCATGGGCGATGGCGGCGGAGACGCCCAGATTGGTGACGCCGGTCTGCACCCGCGCCGTGCGGTTGGCGAGGTCCACATCCAGCACCTTCGACATGCGGGAGACGCCGATCACCACCGCGTCCTCCTGCGGCAGCGCCCCGCCCGCGAGCGAGGTGCCCGCGCCCCGGGGCACCATCGGCACCCCTTGCGCGTAAAGGTAGCGCATCACCGCCGCGGTCTCCTCGGTGGTGGCGGGCAGAACCACAGCCAGCGGCAGGCGGCGATAGGCGGTGAGAGCGTCGGTCTCGAACGCCCGGCGCTCGGTCTCGGAGGAGATGACGCCTTCGCCGGAAACCAGCGCCTCCAGCCCCGCGACGATGGCGTCGCGCCGGACGAGGATGTTCGGATCGGGGGCGGGCATGGCGATGCCGGACATCGGGTCTCGTGCTCCTCCCGGGGCCGCCTTGACCGGCGGTCGTTCGCGCGTGGGCCGTTCGGCCAAACGCGGCATCTAGGGCGCGCAGGCCGCGGCCGGAACCCTGACCTTCCGCGGGGCGCCCATGGCTTGCGCCCGTCCGCGCTTGGGGTCAAGCTCCGCCATCCATCTCATGCGGCTGCCCTTTGTCGGCCCGGCTGGAGTCGTTATCAAGTGGTGTCTTCGCAGGGCTCGCGGCCGCGCGTCGGTCTGTTCGCCACCTGCCTCGTGGATCTGATCCGGCCCTCGGTCGGGTTCGCGGCGGCCAAGCTGATCGAGGACGCCGGCTGCGAGGTGGTGGTGCCGGAGCAGACCTGCTGCGGCCAGCCGGCCTTCAACTCCGGTGACCGGGCGACGGCGCGGGCGATCGCGCTCGAGATTCTCGACGCCTTCCAGGGCGTGGATTACGTGGTCGCGCCCTCCGGCTCCTGCGCCGGCATGCTGAAGCGCCATGTGCCGGAGCTGTTCGCCGGCGAGCCGGACCTCGAACGGCGGGCGCAGGGTCTCGCCGACAAGGTCCACGAGCTGGTGTCCTTCCTCACCGACGTGCGCGGCGTCACGAAGGTCGCGGCCCGGTTCGACGGCGCGGTGACCTATCACGACAGCTGCTCGGGCCTTCGCGAGCTCGGCGTGCGCGACCAGCCGCGCAAGTTGCTGGAAACCGTCGACGGCCTGACGCTGACCGAGATGAAGGACTCCGACGTCTGCTGCGGCTTCGGCGGAACCTTCGCGGTGAAGTACGGCGAGATCTCCGACGCCATCGTGGCCAAGAAGGCCGCGAACGTCGCGGACGCCGGCGCCGCCACCCTGCTCGCGGGGGATCTGGGCTGCCTCATGAACATGGCCGGCAAGCTGCAGCGGCAGGGGAAGACCGTGCGCGTGCGGCATGTGGCCGAGGTGCTGGCGGGCATGGCCGACGGCCCGGCCATCGGCGAGCCGGAGGGCCGCTCATGACCGCCCACGCGCCCACCTCGCCCGCCTTCAAGGCCAACGCCCACAGGGCGCTCAACGATCCGGCGCTGCAGCGGGCGCTGGGCAACGTGGAGACCGGCTTCATCCTCAAGCGCCGCAAGGCGGCGGACAAGCTGCCGGAGTTCGAGGCGCTCAGGGATTCCGCGCGCGATATCAAGAACCACACGCTGGCCCATCTCGACCTCTATCTCGAGGCTTACGAGCGCAAGGTGACGGAGTCCGGCGGGCAGGTGCATTTCGCGCCCACCGCCGCGGACGCGCGCGAGATCGTCGCCGCCATCTGCCGGCGGGTCGGCGCCCGCACCGTGGTCAAGGGCAAGACCATGGTCTCCGAGGAGATCGACCTCAACGCCCATCTGGAGGCGATCGGCGTCACGCCCGTCGAGACCGATCTCGGCGAGTACATCATCCAGCTCCGGAACGAGCGGCCGAGCCACATCGTGGCGCCGGTGATCCATCTCAACCGCGACCAGATCGAGACCAACTTCCGCGCCGCCCACGCCGATCTGCCGCAGGACCGCGACCTCTCGGCCCCGGAGGCGCTGCTGGCGGAGGCGCGCGCCATGCTGCGCGCCCGCTTCCTCGCCGCCGACGTCGGGATCACCGGCGCGAACTTCCTGGTGGCGGAGACCGGAACCTCGATCATCGTCACCAACGAGGGCAACGGCGATCTCAGCCAGACCCTGCCCAGGGTCCACATCGTGCTGGCCTCGATCGAGAAGCTGGTGCCGACGCTGGACGACGCGGCGCAGATGCTGCGGGTGCTGGCGCGCTCGGCCACGGGGCAGGAGATGTCGGTCTACACCACCTTCTCCACCGGCCCGCGCCGGCCGGAGGATCCGGACGGGCCTGAGGAATACCATGTGGTGCTGCTGGACAACGGCCGCTCGGCCATGCTCGGCGGCGAGTTCCGGGACATGCTGCGCTGCATCCGCTGCGCCGCCTGCATGAACCACTGCCCCGTCTACCACGCCGTCGGCGGCCATGCGTATGGCTGGGTCTATCCCGGCCCCATGGGCTCGGTGCTGTCCCCGTCGCTGATCGGGGTGGACAAGGCGGGCCACCTGCCCAACGCCTCCACCTTCTGCGGGCGCTGCGAGAGCGTGTGCCCGGTGCGGATTCCGCTGCCGAAGCTGATGCGGCACTGGCGCGAGCGGGAGTTCGAGCGCCACCTCTCGCCCGCGCCGGTGCGTTACGGCCTCGGGGTCTGGGGCTTCTTCGCCACGCGGCCGCGGCTCTACCGGCTGGCGACGCGCACGGGCATGGCGGCGCTGGCGCTGCTCGGGCGGAACAAGGGCCGGTTCCGTTCGTTGCCCTTCGCGAAGGGCTGGACGGCGACGCGGGATCTGGCGGCGCCCGAAGGCGGCACGTTTCAGGCCCGCTGGCGGGCGGAAAGGGCGAAGCGATGACCATGAGCGCGCGGGATCAGGTGCTGGGCGCCGTCCGCCGGTCGCTCGGCGCGACCGGCGCGGAGCGGCCCCGGCTGAAGGCGGTCGAGGACCGGCTGGCGCGGCCGCCGCTGGGCGTCATCCCGGCGCGGGCGGCGGCGCGGGGCCCGCGGGAGCGGATCGCGCTGTTCGTGGAGATGGCGCTCGCCTCCGCCGCAACCGTCGACGTGGTGCGCGATGAGGCGGACGCGCCCGCCGCCGTCGCCGCCTATCTCCGCGCCCACAACCTCGCGCCCGAGGTCCGGCGCGGCGGCGACCCCCGGCTCGCGCGCCTGCCGTGGGCGACCACCGCGCTCACCCTCAAGGAGGGGCGGACCTATGGCGACGACCCGGTCGGGCTCAGCGCCGCGTTCGGCGGCGTGGCGGAGACCGGAACGCTGCTGCTGGCTTCGGGTCCCGACAACCCGACGTCGCTCAATTTCCTGCCGGACAATCATGTGGTCGTGCTCGACGCCGCGGACGTGGGCGCGACCTATGAGGAGCTGTGGGCCCGGCTCCGCGCCCGCTACGGCGCCGGCGTGATGCCCCGCGTGGCGAACTGGATCACCGGCCCGTCCCGCTCCGCCGACATCGAGCAGATCCTGCTCATGGGCGCTCACGGCCCGCGGCGGCTGCACATCGTGCTGATCGACCCGGAGCACGCCGCGGCCAAAGCGGACGGGGACGCGGCCGTCCCGGCGGGCTCCACGCCCGCGGGGCCCGTGGGCGGCTCGACGCTCGCGGTCGCGCCGTCCGGCGGCGACGACGAAGAGCGCGCGCCGGAACCGCCCCCGCCCTCCGCTCCGTCGGAGAAGCAGGAGGAGGACGAAAAGCTCGACGAGGAGCTGGACGAGAGTTTCCCCGCGAGCGACCCGCCGTCCCAGACGCAGCCGTGACGGACGGCGCACGGCTGGGCGAGCCGGTCGGGAGATGAAGAGGCGCCGTGGCGCGCCGCGTTAACGGCGGGTTGGGAAACCACAGTTATCGATATCTCAAGGGCGTCGCGACGCGACCGGCCCGCGCGCCCCCCTCGCCGCATGAGTTGGATCGATGTCGTTCGGTTGGCCCTTCACCGCTTCTCCCGCGCACGTCCGTTTCAAGGATCTGGACCGTACGGGGGCCTGGTTCGCGTGCGACGCGGCGGGCGTGATCCAGGCGGGCAACACGAAATTCTTCGATCTGTTGGGCGCCACAGGCGGCGACCTCGTCGGCCGCAGCTATGAGGCGCTGCTGGCGGAGGCTCGCGAGGCGCGCCGCAGCGCCGCTCTGGCCTCGGCGCAGGTGGAGGCCATCCGCCGTTCGCAGGCGGTGATCCAGTTCACGCCCGAGGGCGAGATCGTCGAGGCCAACGAGAATTTTCTCGCGGCCAGCGGATATCAACTGGACGAGATCGTCGGCCGGCGTCACAGCCTGTTCGTCTGGCCGGACGAGGCGGAGAGCGCGGAGTATCGCGCCTTCTGGCGGGAGTTGCGCGAGGGTCGGTTCCAGAGCGGCGAGTTCCGCCGCCGTTCCAAGTCCGGCGGCGACGTCTGGCTGCAGGCCACCTACAACCCGATCGTCGACGAGCAGGGCGCCGTCGTCGGGGTGGTGAAGTTCGCGATCGACGTCACCGCCGCCCATGACGACAGCCAGCGCCGCGCGCGGCTGCGGACCGAGATCGACGGCGAGCTCGCCCGCATCGGCGAGCGGGTCGGGCAGACCAGCCGGGAGGCGGCGAGCGCCGCCGACGCGGCCGAAGGCGCCTTCGCCGGCGCGCAGAGCGTCGCGCACGGCGCGGCCGAGCTTTCCGTCTCGATCGATGAAATCAGCCGCCAGCTCGACGTGGCGCTCGCCACCACGCGGGAGGCGGTGGAGGTGGTGGCCGCCGCGTCCAGCCGCGTGCGCAGCCTCGAGGCCTCGGTGGCGGAGATCGGCTCCATCACCAACGTCATCCGCGACATCGCCTCGCAGACCAACCTTCTGGCGCTGAACGCCACCATCGAGGCCGCCCGCGCCGGCGAGGCGGGGCGCGGCTTCGCGGTGGTGGCGAGCGAGGTCAAGACGCTCGCCGCCCAGACCGCCGGCGCCACCGACGTGATCTCGGGCAACGTGACCACGGTGCAGGCCTCAACCTCCAGCGTCGTGGGGGCGATCGACGAGGTGGTCGCGCTCATCGACCGCATCCATCAGGCCTCCGGCGGCATCGCCGCCGCGGTGGAGGAGCAGTCGGTGGTGACGCGCCACATGTCCGCCAGCATGAGCCGGGCCGCCGGCTCCTCCGAAAGCGTCACCCGCAGCCTGAGCGCGATCGCCGCCGCCGCCGGCGCGATCGACGCCGCCACCCGGCAGGTTCAGGAGGCGTCCCGCTCCATCGGCTGAGGATCGCCGCGGGTCACGCGAAAGACGGGTGCGGCCCGCACGGTTCGAGGTTAGGGTCGCCTACTCCGGGAGCCCCGAACGCTTATGTCGACCCGCAACCTCGACGCCGTCTTCGCGCCCCGCGCGGTCGCCCTCGCCGGCGGCAGCCCGCGCCCCGGCAGCGTCGGGCGGGCCGTGCTGGCGAACCTCCGGGACGGCGGCTTCGCCGGGCCCATCCGCCTCGTCAATCCGGACCACGCCGAACTCGACGGCATGGCGGCCGCGCCGGATTTCGCTTCGCTGCCCGAGACGCCGGACCTCGTGGTGGTGACGGCGCCGCCCGGCGCCGTGCCGGGCGTTCTGGAGGCGGCGGGCGCCGCAGGCGCGCGGGCCGCGGTGGTGGTGACCAAGGGGCTCGGCCACGGGCCGGGCTCGCTCAGGGACCGGGCCGAGACCGCCGCCCGGCGCCACGGCATGCGGCTGATCGGCCCCGGCTGCCTCGGCGTGCTGAGCCCGCACGCCAAACTCAACGCCAGCTTCGCTCCCCACGCCGCGCCCGGCGACATCGCGCTGCTGTCCCAGTCCGGCGGCGTGGTCTCGGCGGTGATCGACTGGGCCGGCGCGCGCGGCATCGGCTTTTCCGGCGTCGTGTCCTTCGGCGACATGGCGGATGTGGATGTGGACGACCTGCTCGACCACTTCGCCACCGACCGCCGCACCCGGGCGATCGTGCTCTATCTCAACGCCATCACCGACGCGCCGCGCTTTCTGTCCGCCGCCCGCGCCGCCGCCCGCGCCAAGCCGGTGGTGGTGATGAAGGGCGGCCGCCACGCCGCCGGCGCCAAGGCCGCCGCCACGCACAGCGGCGCGCTCGCCACCTCGGACGCGGCTTACGACGCCGCCTTCCGCCGCGCCGGCCTGCTGCGGGTCGCCGACCTCGCCGACCTGTTCGCGGCGCTGGAGACGCTGGCCCATGTGTCGCCGCTGTCGGGCAAGCGCATCGCCATCGTCACCAACGGCGGCGGACTCGGCGTGCTGGCGGTGGACCGGCTGATCGACCTCGGCGGCGTGTCGGCGACGCTCGCGGACGCGACCGTGGAGACGCTCGACGTCGCGCTCGCCTGCGACTGGTCGCGGGCCAATCCGGTCGATCTCGCCGGCGACGCCACGCCCGCGCGTTACGAGGCCGCGCTCGACGCCGTGCTGGCGGACAGGGGCGTGGACGCGGCGCTGGTGGTTCATGCGCCCACCACGCTGTCCGAGCCGGTCGCCTGCGCCCAGGCGGTCACGGCGAGCGCCCGCCGCGCGCGGAGCCGGGTCTATCCGCCCAAGCCCGTGTTCGCGGCCTTCCTCGGCTCCGACGCCGCCTCGCGCCGCGTGCTGGAGCAGGCGCGCATCCCGTTCTTCCGCACGCCGGAAAGCGCGCTCGCGGGGCTGATGCACCTGGTGCGCCATGTGGAGGCGCAGGCGGCGCTGGTGGAGACCCCGCCCTCGCTGCCGGACGATTTCGCCCCCGAGCCGGCGCGGGCGCGGGAGGCGCTGAACTTCGCCCTCGGCTCGGCGCGGGAGTGGCTGTCGCCCACCGACGTCGCCGAGGTGCTCCGGGCCTACGACATCCCCGTGCTGCCCCATGCGGTGGTGGACACGCCGAAGGCGGCCGCGGAAGCGGCGGAGGCCTTTCTCAGCCCCGGCGGCGCGGCGGTGCTGAAGATCGTCTCCGAAGACCTGTCGCACAAGGCGGCGGTGGGCGGCGTGCGCCTCGCGCTCGACTCGAAAGCGGCGGTGGAGGAGGCGGCGACCGCCATGCTCGCCCGCATGGCCGAGCGCGCCCCCGACGCCCGGATCGAGGGCCTGCTGGTGCAGCCCCATGTGCGGCCGCAGGACGGGATCGAGCTGTTCGCCGGACTCTACGACGACCGCACCTTCGGCCCCGTCATCGCCTTCGGCGCCGGCGGAGGCGCGGTGGAGATCGTGCGCGACGTGGCGCTCGCCCTGCCGCCGCTTCATATGGGGCTGGCCCGCGACCTGATCGCCCGCACCCGCATCGGCGCGCTGCTCCACGGCTACGAAGGCGTTCCGGCGGTGGACGTGGACGCCATCGCGCTCACGCTGGTGAAGCTCGCCCAGCTCGCGCAGGACATGCCGGAGATCGGCGAGCTCGACGTCAATCCGCTGCTGGCGACGCCGCGCGGCGTGGTGACGCTCGACGCCCGCGCCCGGGTGCGCATGGCGCCCCGCAACCTGCGGCCGGGCCCCGCCAATCTGCGCCTCGCCATCCGCCCTTATCCGAAGGAGTTCGAGACCCGGACCCAGCTTTCCGACGGCTCGACGATCGAGGTGCGCCCGGTGCGGCCGGAGGACGAGCCGGAGGTCGCCGCCTTCTTCCGCGCCGTGGAGCCGGACGACCTGCGCCAGCGCTTCTTCACGCCGGTCAAGGAGGTGCCGCGCGCCTTCATCGCCCGCCTGACGCAGATCGACTACGCCCGCACCATGGTGCTGCTGGCGGTCGACGCCAGGGGCAGGGTGGTGGGGCTGGTGCAGCTGCACGCCGACGCGGACGGGCGGGAGGGCGAATACGCCATCCTGCTCAGCTCGGACTTCAAGGGCCGGGGCCTCGGCTGGCGGCTGATGACCCAGATGATCGAGCGCGCCCGGGACGAGCGCCTGCGCTGCGTCACCGGCCAGGTGCTGGCGGAGAACGGCGCCATGCTCGCCATGTGCCGGGCTCTGGGCTTCGAGGTGCGCATCGATCCGGAGGACACCGGCGTGCGCCTCGTCACCCTGCCGCTGCAGGCGGAACGCGCGCGAACGGTCACGGTCTGAGGTTCGCGCGTCGCGCGGCGGCGCTACTCCTCCAGCCGCGCCACCGCCCGCCAGCCGATGTCCCGGCGGCAGAAGCCCTCCGGCCAGTCGATCATGTCCACCGCGGCGTAGGCGCGGGCCTGGGCCTCGCGCACGTCGGCGCCGGTGGCGGTGACGGCCAGCACCCGGCCGCCGTTCGCCAGCAGCCGCTCGCCGTCGCGGGCGGTGCCGGCGTGGAACACGGTCACGCCCTCGCGGGCCTGCGCCTGCGGCAGGCCCCTGATTTCCGAACCCTTGGCGTAGGCGCCGGGATAACCTTTCGCGGCCATGACCACGGTGAGCGCCGCGTCCGGCGAGAAGGCGGGCGCCTTGTCCTCAAGCCGGCCGTCGACCGCGGCCAGCAGCAGCTCCAGCAGGTCGTCCTTCAGCCGGGGCAGCACCACCTGCGCCTCCGGATCGCCGAAGCGCACGTTGTACTCGACCAGCCGGGGCGCGCCGCCCTCGATCATCAGCCCGGCGTAGAGGAAGCCCGTGAACGGCGTCCCGGCCGCCTTCATGGCGGCGATGGTGGGGCGCACGATCTCGGCCATGGCGCGCTCGGCGATCTCGGGCGTCAGCACGGGGGCGGGGGAATAGGCGCCCATGCCGCCGGTGTTGGGGCCTTCGTCGCCGTCATAGGCGCGCTTGTGGTCCTGGGCGTCGCCGAACAGCAGGGCGGTCTCGCCGTCGCAGAGCGCGAACAGGCTGGCCTCCTCGCCGGTCATGAACTCCTCGATCACGGCCTCCGCGCCCGCGTCCGCGAAGATGGCCTCCACGGCGGCGTGCGCCTCCTCGATGGTCGTTGCGACCGTCACGCCCTTGCCGGCGGCGAGGCCGTCGGCCTTCACCACCACCGGCGCGCCGAAGGCGCCGAGCGCCGCACGGGCCTCGTCGAGGCTTTTCGCGTGGCGGAAGCCCGCGGTCGGGAGATCGTGGGCGGCGCAGAGCTCCTTGGTGAAGGCCTTGGAGCCTTCGAGGCGGGCGGCCGCGGCGGTGGGGCCGAAGGCCCTGATCCCGGCCTCCGCCAGACGGTCGACGACGCCGAGCACCAGCGGCACCTCGGGGCCGACCACCACCAGATCGACCGTCTCGGCCTTCGCCAGCGCCACCACCCCGTCGATGTCGTCCACCGCCACGTCGCGGAGTTCGGCGTGCTCGGCCACGCCGGGATTGCCGGGGGCCGCGATCAGCTTCGTGAGCGCGGAGCTCCGGGCCAGAGCCGCCGCCAGCGCGTGTTCGCGGCCGCCGGAGCCGAGCAGGAGAACGATCATGGCAGCCTCGCGCGGGGAAGAAGGGTTCGGTCGCGCCCTATCTAGACCAGCCGCGCGCGAACGAAAACGCCCCGGACCATGCCGGGGCGTCGAAGCGTGCGTCCGATCGGAGGCGCGAGCGGCGCGCCGTCACTCGACGATGACTTTGCCCTTCATCATCGGATGCGGCGTGCAGATGTAGCTGTATTCGCCGGCGGTGTTGAACTTCACGGTCCAGGTGGCGTCGGTCGCCAGCATCTTGCCCTGGGCGTTCGGCGCGCCCTTGGCCGGGCCCTGACGGAAGTGGACGTTGTGGGCCATGGTGTCCTTGTTGGTCCAGGTCACCGAGTCGCCCGCCTTGATTTTGATCTCGGGGGTGGCGAAGGCCATCTTGTCGATGACGATGGCGTTGGCGCTCGGCGCGCCGCCTTCGACGATTTCGATCGCGTCGGCGGCATGGGCCGCGCTGAAGGGAAGCGCGAGGCAGAACGCGGCGAGAAGGGCGGTGCGCATGGAAGTCTCCTTGGGGCTTGGGGCCGACCTCCGGGCTGCTGTTCCGAAGATGAGCCCGAAGATCGCGTTGGGCGTCTCGTGGACATCGGACGAAGCCCGACTGTTCCGAGGCGTCTTCTGAAGAGCGTGGCGGCCGTCGGCGCGCATCGCCGGCAGCCGTTTCGCGACGCTTTGAAATAAGACTTTTATAATCCACGCAAGGCCTCGCGCGGGTCCAAGCGAAAATGTGATGCTTCTGTTTTTCTTATTATTCGAGGCGGCGCGTTCGCGTTTCCGGCGCGGGCGCGATAAGCATCGGGGATCGCAGCCGCGAGGATTCCATGCCGCCCAAGGACACCGCCACCAACGCCCCGGACGTCACGGTTTCGGAGCTGTCGCAGGCGCTGAAGCGCACGGTCGAGGACGCGTTCGGCTATGTGCGCGTGCGCGGCGAGATTTCCGGCTATCGCGGTCCGCACTCCTCGGGCCACGCCTATTTCGCGTTGAAGGACGAGGGCGCCAAGATCGACGCCGTCGTGTGGCGCGGCTCGTTCTCCAAGCTCCGGTTCAAGCCGGAGGAGGGGATGGAGGTGATCGCCACCGGGCGGCTCACCACCTATCCGGGCAAGTCCGCCTACCAGATCGTAGTGGACGCGCTGGAGCCCGCGGGCGTCGGCGCGCTGATGGCGCTGCTGGAGGAGCGCCGCAAGAAGCTCGCCGCCGAAGGCCTGTTCGACCGGGAGCGCAAGCGGCCGCTTCCCTATCTGCCCGAGGTCATCGGGGTGGTGACCTCGCCCACCGGCGCGGTCATCCGCGACATCCTGCACCGGGTGGCGGACCGGTTCCCGCGCCGGGTGCTGGTGTGGCCGGTGCGGGTGCAGGGTGACACCGCGGCGGCGGAGGTGGCCGCCGCCATCCGCGGCTTCAACGCGCTTCCGTCCGGCGGGCCGATACCCAGGCCGGACGTGCTGCTGGTGGCCCGCGGCGGGGGCAGCCTCGAGGACCTCTGGGCCTTCAACGAGGAGATCGTGGTGCGGGCCGCCGCTGAAAGCGCCATCCCGCTGGTCTCCGCGGTCGGCCACGAGACCGACACCACCCTGATCGACTTCGCGTCGGACGTGCGCGCCCCGACGCCGACCGCCGCCGCCGAGATGGTGACGCCGGTGCGCGCCGAACTGCTGGCTGTGACGGCCGAGCGCGGCGCCCGGCTGAAAGGCGCCATGCTCCGCGGCCTCGACGCCCGCCGGGTGGAGCTGCGGGCGGCCGCCCGGGCTCTGCCCTCGCTGGAGGCGCTGGTGCAGTCGCCCCGGCAGCGGCTGGACCACGCGTCGGCCCGGCTCGGCCCCGCGCTCGCCGCCAACGCCGGCCGCCACCGGGCGCGCCTCGCCGCCGCGGGCGCGCGGCTGTCGCCGGCCACGCTCACGGGCCGCGTGGCGCTGCTCCGGGAGCGCCTGGGCGGTCATGAGGCGCGGCTCGCACGCGCCTTCGCCGGTCTCACCGCCCGCCGACGCGACCGGCTGGAGGGCGTGTGGAAGCTGGCGCGCAGCCTGAGCTACGAGGGCGTGCTGGAGCGGGGCTACGCGCTGGTGGAGACGGCCGACGGCGCCGTGCGCCGCCGGGCTGCGGACGTGGTCGAGGGAGAGGCGCTGCGGCTGGTGTTCGTGGACGGCCGGCGGGAGGCCGTCGCGGGCGGCGCGTCAGCGGACGCCGGGGCTGCGCCTGAGGACGCGCCGCCGCCGCGAAAGGAGCCGCGGACCAGGCCGAAGCCCGTGGCTCCGGCGAAGCAGGCGGACCTGTTCGGGTGAGCCGCCGCATCGGCCTTGCGCTCGGCGGCGGGGGCGCGCGGGGACTGGCGCATCTCCATGCGCTGCAGGCCTTCGACGAGCTGGGCCTGCGCCCGGCGGCCATCGCCGGAACCTCGATCGGGGCGATCTACGCGGCGGCCTATGCTTCGGGGCTGACGGCGGCGGAGCTGCGCGCCCACACCGCGGCGCAGTTGCGCAACCGCGGCGAGGTGTTCGCCAAGCTGATGAAGGCCCGCGTGGGCCGGCTGGCGGACCTGTTCGGCTCCGGCTCCCGCAATCCTGTGCTGGTCGACGCCGAGGCCATGCTGGCGTCTTTCCTGCCGGAGGGCATGGCGGAGACGTTCGAGACGGCCGCGACGCCGCTGTCGGTGGTCGCCACCGACTTCTTCGCCAAGGCCGAGATCGTGTTCCGGGACGGGCCGCTGCTGCCGGCGGTGGCGGCCTCCGCCGCCATTCCCGGCCTGTTCCGGCCGGTGGTCCATCGCGGACGCACGCTGATCGACGGCGCCATGACCAATCCGCTGCCGTTCGACGTCTTCGACGACGTGGACGCCGTCATCGCCATCGACGTCACCGGCGGTCCGGTGATGGAGGCGGCGCGCATGCCCAACGCCTTCGAGGCGACGCTCGGGGCGCTGCAGATCATGCAGGCGGCGATCGTGGCCGGGAAGCTGGAGCGCCGTGCGCCGACGGCGGTGATCCGGCCCCGGGTCGAGGCCATCACGCTGCTGGATTTCCTGAAGACCACGGCCGTGCTGCGGGCCAGCGAAGGCGCCAGGGACGAGGTCAAGCGCGCCGTGGAGGCCGCTCTGGCGGGATGACGGGAGCCGTCGCCATGCGGGGCTTCACCTCGAAAGGTTCAGGCGCGCATGGCGACGTCCACGGGACGGCGACCCCCCGGCGACCGCCCCAATTCCCGGAAGTGACGTGACAATACCAGTGTGATGCCAGAAACCGGAACCGTCAATGCGCCTTTTCGCGCGCTACGGGCGGGAGCCGTCCTGCGTCATGGCGTCCACGGCGTCCCGGGCGGGCAGGGCGTCGAACACGCCGAATCGGGAGGCGACCAGCGCGCCGCAGGCGGCCGCCCGGCGCAGGGCCTGCGTCCAGCCATGGCCTTCGCACAGCGCCACGGCGAGGCCGGCCGCGAAGGCGTCGCCGGCGCCCAGCGTGTCGACCGCCGTCACCGCGAAGGCGGGCTGGATCAGCAGCGCGCCGTCGGGCAGCGCCGCCAGCGCGCCCTCCGCGCCGAGCGTCACCACCAGCGCCTCGGGGCCGTGAGGAAACAGCGCCGCGCCCAGCGCGCCCACGTCGTCGGCGTCGGGCAGGCCGAGCTGGGCCGCGAGCGCGGCGGCCTCCACCCGGTTGACGCACAGGATCGAGGTCGCGCTCAGGATGGCGGGCGGGATCGGACGGAAGGGCGAGGGGGTGAGCAGGGTGCGGCGTCCGCTCGCCCGGGCGAGGGCGAAGGCCTCCGCGATCACCGCGTCGGAGGTCTCGAACTGGGCGATGGTCATGTCCGCGGCGGCGATCGCCGACCCGCTGTCGCGGGCGTCGGCGGCCCCGAGCGTCATGTTGGCGCCGGCATGCACCGCGACCCATGTCTCGCCGCTCGCCGAGATGAAGCCGACGCCCGCTCCGGTGGGGCCGCGCCGCCGGCGCAGCATGCCGGCCGGCAGACCGGCGTGGATGAGGGCCGGCTCCGCCAGCGCCGAAAGCGCGTCGTCGCCGATGGCGAACAGGCCGTCGACCGCGGATTCGAGCCGTCGGCACGCGGCGGCGAGGTTGAACCCCTTGCCGCCGGCCTCCAGCAGGAAGGCCTCGGCCGCGACGGATTCCCCTGCGCGTGGAGCCGTGAGGACCTTCGCGGAACAGGCCGCGACGAAACTTCCCAGAACGAAAATGTTCGCTCTCGCCGCGTTTTGCTGCATCATGGGCTTTCGCCGTTCGCGGTGCGCATCACGCCGCGCCGCCTGCCGTTCCCCTTGCCACCACAGAACATGCGACGCGTCCGCGGTGATCGACGACCCGAGCCTTCATACCCTGCTCCGGCTGCGCGACGATACCGCCATGCCGATCTATCGCCAGTTGGACATTCAGATCGGCGCGCTCATCGAGCGCGGCGCGCTGCAGCCCGGCGCGACCCTGCCGGCCGAGCGGCGGCTGGCGGAGGACCTCAACATCAGCCGCACCACGGTGCGCCACGCCTATGACGCCCTGCGCCGCCGCAAGCTGGTCAGCGCCCACGGCCGGCTGGGCTTCATCGTGGAGACGCCGCCGCGCATCCAGCCCGGCATGGAGCGGCTCAAGGGCTTCACCGAGGAAATGCGGGAGCTGAACCGCACGCCGTCGTCCAGAATCCTCGAGCAGCAGGTGGTCACCGACCGTTCCATCGCCTCCTTGTTCGGCAAGCCGTCGACGGCGACCTTCCTGCGGCTCGTGCGCATCCGCTTTGGCGACGACGTGCCCTTGTCGCGGGAGGTGGCGTGGTACGATCTGGCGGCAGCGCCGGGTCTCGACCAGCGCGACCTCACCGGTTCGGTCTACGAGGTCCTGCGGGAGTGCGGCGCCGCGCTGACGTCCTGCGAGCAGACCATCGAGGCGGCGACGCCCGACGCGGAGGAGTGCCGGGTGTTCGGCTTCGAGCAGCCCGTGCCCTGCCTCCTGATCAAGCGCCAGTCCCGCACCAAGGACGGGCGCATGGTGGAGTACGTGGAAGGCCTGTTCCGCGGCGACGCCTACGCCTACCGCCTGACGCTCGCCGTGTAGGCGCACATTCTGAAATTCAGAGGCCTCTCTCCGCGCTGCGCAGGTGGGACAGCATGGCGCGGATCTGTCCCGGCTTGATCGGCTTGTGGATCAGCGCGCATCCCGCCGCGCGCACCCGCTCCGCCACCTCCGCGGTGTGGTCGGCGGTGGTGACGATCGCCGGAAGGTCGGGCGAGAACCGCCGCCGGAGCGCGGCCACCGCGTCGAGCCCGCATTCGCCGTCGTCGAGATGGAAGTCCACCAGCGCGATCTCGGGCGGCGCCGCGTCGTCGAGCCGGGCCTCCAGCTCGGCGAGGGCGCGCGCGGCGGCGGTCTCCACCCCCCAGCCGCCCAGCAGCCGGGCGAGCGCGGCCGCCGCGTCGTCGTCGTTCTCCACCAGCGCCACCTTCAGCCCGGCGAGCGTGGGCGGCGCGACGCCGAAGGCGGCCAGCGCCGAGGTCCGGGACAACGGCGCGGCGGTCGCCATGGGCAGCCGCAGCCGGAAGCGGGAGCCGAGCCCCGGACGGGAGGTGAGCTGCAGCCCGTGGCCGAGCGCCAGCGTCATGCGCCGCACGATGGACAGGCCGAGGCCGAGCCCCACCTCGTCGCGCCGTCCGCCGTCGCAGCGGTAGAACTCGTCGAACACGCGGGCGCGGTCGTCCGCGGAGATGCCGGGGCCGGTGTCCACCACGTCGATGGCGCAGAGCCCCGCGCGGGGCCGGGCGCGCAGCAGCACGCCGCCCTGGGCGGTGTAGCGCACCGCGTTGGAGACGAGGTTCTGCAGGATGCGCTTCAGCATCACCGGGTCGCTTTCCACGCCGAGCGGCGGCGCCTTGACCGCCAGCCGCAGGCCCTTGGCGGCCGCGGCCGGCTCGAAGCTCGCCGCGATCTCGGCCATCAGCTCGTTGAGGTCGATCGCGCTCACGCTCGGGCGCACCACGCCGGCGTCGAGCTTCGAGACCTCGATCAGCGCCTTGATCAGCTCCTCGATGGTGGTCATGCCGCGTTCGGCCTGCAGCGCCACCGCGCGGGCCTCCTCCCCGAGCGGCATGTCGACCAGGGTGGACAGCGACAGCCGGGCCGCGTTCAGCGGCTGCAGCAGGTCGTGGCTCGCGCCGGCGAGAAAGCGGGTCTTGGAGCGGTTGGCGAGCTCGGCCTCCTCCTTCGCCTCCACCAGCGCCTGGTTGGAGCGTTCGAGGCGCCGCATCAGCCCGATCAGCTCCTCGGTGCGGGCCCGCACCCGCCCGTCCAGCATGATCGCGGTCTGGAACATGGAGTAGGCGTTGCCCTGCCGGTCGGTGGCGCGCTCCACATGCTCCATCAGCGCTTCGTTGATGCGCTCCAGCTTCGCGATGCGGCGGCGCAGCCGGGTCGGTTCGTCGTCGTCGGGCGCGACCGTCACGGCGCGCTCTCCGCGAAGCCGATGGCGACGCCGGTGAAGGTCTGGTTGAGGTGCATGGAGCGGTACTGCTCGCCATAGGTCTCGAAGCCGATCACGCCGTACTGGCGGTAGAGGCTGGAGATGGTGCGGCGCTTCTGCCGGATCTCGGCGTCGAGCCGGCGCAGCACGCAGTCGAAGCCGATGATGAGGTCGACGCCGCCGAGCGAGGCCTCCAGCCGCTCCAGCTCCGCGCGGGTGACCTCCACGATGTCCTTCGGCCGGGCGAGAGTGAGCACCAGCCCGCGGTCGATGGCGCAGAAGAAGCTGAGGGAGCCGTCGGCGTTGAGCCGGCGGATCGAGCGGCAGAAATATTCGCCGCCGACCCGCACCACCAGCGGGTGGGACGCGAAGCTCATCGGGGTGAGGTTTCGGGGGTCGAGCCCCACCGCCATGGCGTATTCGGCCGCCGCCGGCTCCGCGTTCAGCTCGCGCACGGTGCGGGCGCCGTCGTCGGAAGCGGTGACGACGAACTTCACCTCGGTGGGCTCGAAATTGTCGGTCTTGAACGTCTCCACGGGAAAATCCGTGTCGCAGATCATCACGATCGCGGCGTCGGTCGCCACCTCGCCGTCGTAGATCAGCGCGGTGCGGCGGAAGGACAGGTCGTCGCCGGCGGAGCCGCCCACCAGCGGCACGCCCGCCAGCGCCCGGTCGATGGCGGACACCACCTGCTCCTCGGCGTCGGCGAGGCCGTCGATCAGGGTGAGGGCGAAGCGTCCGCCCTCCGCCGCCTGTTCGCCGGCGAGACGGCAGCGCAGCGCGCTCACCGAGGCGGCGGTCTGCTCGGCGTCGAAGGCGCTCAGGTCGCGCACCAGCGTCGAGACGATGCGGAAGCCCTTCTGCGGGAAGGCGATGGCGACCAGCCCCCGGTCGAGCCCGCCGTCGGGGCTGATCTCGCCCGCGCTGCTGCAGGCGGCGAGCGGCGCGCCGGGAAAACGCGCCGCGAGCGCGCGGGCCAGATCGTCCGCCGGATAGGTGGGGGAGAAGAACACCACGAGCTGGGCGAGCGCCATGGAGCCGATGGCCTCGGCCAGCGCAGAAGCGGCGGCCTGCGGGTCGGGCAGGGTGGTCCAGGCGCTGCGCACGCCGCATTTGTGGGTGATCGCGCGGGCGGCCTGGCCCATGTGCTGCCCTCCGAGCACCGTCAGGCCGCGGAAGAGGCCAGACGGGACCCTGAGCCTAGGCGCCGGGCGGGACGCGGGCAATCGCGCCATAGGGCCGAGACGGGCGGCCTCATGCGCTGCGTGCCGGCAGCCGCTCGCGTTCGAGACGCGGCAGCCGATGCATGACGGAGCGGGCGAATTCGTAGCGCGCCACCGCGAGCCTGTCGGTCCAGGCCGGCAGCGGTTCGGCCATCAGCTCGATCACGTCGAGCCCGCGCTCGAAGCCGTCGTCGATCCGCTCCTCGATCATGTCGAGCCAGTCCCGGGTCTGCTTCAGCCCTCGGGAGCCGGCTTCCGCGGGCCCATGGCCGGGGCAGAGCCGCCGGGCGGAGATGGGGGCGAGCGTGTCGAGCGCGGACCGCCAGAGGCCGAGGTCCGCGTCCGGGGTGGTGGGCGCGCGGTCGAGGAACGCCAGATCGCCCGCCACGAGCAGGCCCGAACGCTCCTCGAACAGGCAGAGGTCCGAGCCGGTGTGTCCGGCCAGGGGCAGGAACCGGAAGCGGCGCTCGCCCACGTCCTCCGTCTCCGCGCCCACCGCGCGGGCGGGGGCCGGCGTCTCGGTGCCGCGCATCCAGTCGCCGGCCACCCGGTACATGGCGTCGGCCAGCGCGTCGCCGCGGGCCGCGAGATCGTCCCGCAACGCCGCCGTCGTCCACACCGTGTCGGGCGTGAAGGCGCCGGCGCCGAACACATGGTCGGCGTGGATGTGGGTGAGGTAGACCCGCGCCACGGGCTTGCCCGTCAGCTCCCGCGCGGCGGCCCGCAGCGCCTCGCCATAGGCGCGCGACGGGCCGGCGTCCACCAGCACCGCGCCCTCGCGCGTGTCGAAGATGACGACGTTGGCGATGGCGCCGCCGTTTTGGGCCGTGATCGGCTCGTCGAGGCCCCGCGCCAGCCAGACGCCGTCGCCGATCGGTTCGGGCCTGATGTCGTAGGCGCGTCGCGCGCGGGCCGTCGTCACGGCGAGGGGCGCGGCGAGAGCGCCGGCGCCCAGCGCCAGCGCCGCGCGGCGGGAAAGCGGCCCGATCATCGTTCGGCCTCCGGTCCGGGCAGGCGGGCGTCGAACACCGCGCCGTTGTTGTCGCGGGCGCGGATGGCGAGGGCCGCGCCGTCGCCCGTCTCGACCAGCAGGGTGAAGGTGGGGTCGGGCGCCACCGCCTCCGACAGCGTGAGACGGGCGAGCGGGGCGCCTGCGGCCGAAATCTCCACCGTCTCCACGAAATAGGCCGGCGCGCCGGCGATCAGGCCGTTGTCCATGGGATGGTCGATGCGCAGGCGAAGCCGGGTCCGGCCGTTCTCCGCGGCCCAGCTCCGGGCGCGGATCTCGCCGACCGTGGACAGGTCCGCCCGGGCCTGCGTGGCCGGCTTGACCGAGCAGCCGCCGCCCGCGGCGTCGAGATAGGCCCCGCCCACCCGCCAGACCCCGTTCTGCCGCACGGCGGCGCGCAGCGCCGTGCCCTGCTCGATCTTCATGCGGAAGGCGACGAAGGGCGCGGCCTTCACCGGCGACAGTCTCAGCGTGAGCGGAAACGGGTTCAGGTCCGCGATCACCAGCACGTCGCCCACCGGCCCGTCGGCCAGCAGGCCGCGCGCGTCCACCGCCAGCGGCGCCTGGGTCTGGTCCTCGGTCACCGGCGGCAGGATCACCCGCACGCGCTCGTCGAACGCGATCGGCGCGTCCGCGAGGTGGGCCGCGGCCATGGACGGCCACAGCGGCGAGTTGAGCGGATCGGGCGGGATCATGGCGCGGGCGTCTCCGGGGCGGGGGCGGGAACCGGCCACGGCTCGGCGCGGACAAGCTCCCGCCCGGCGTCGAACCAGCCGTCGGAGCCGTCGGCGAACCAGTAGACCGCGCGATGGCCAAGGCGGCTCGCGCGCCGCACGGCGTTCCACGACATCCAGCAGTCGGCCATGCAGTAGAACACCAGCGGCCGGTCGGGCCGGCCGGCGGCGAGCCGCGCCAGCGCCCGCTCGAAATAGGCGGCGAGGCGTGGATCCAGCGCGCCGCGGCCCACCTCCGGCAGCCAGACCGAGCCCGGAATGTTGTCGCGCCGGTCCACCAGCCGCCAGACGCCGGTCTCCGGGTCGTAGCCGGCGCGGGCGGGCATGACGTCGATCAGCGCGGCGCCGCGCTCCGTGATCAGGCGGTCCAGTTCCGCGAGGTCGACCGCCGCGCCGCCCTCCGCCGGTCGGTCCACCGGCGCGCGGTAGCGGTCGATCCGGTAGCCGGTCGCCGGGTCGAACAGGTCGCCCGCGACCGCCGCGGGCGCCGCCCACGCGAGAGCCGCGAGCCCGACGCCCGCGGCCGCGACCGCGGCGCGGCTCAGCATTTCTCCCGCGCGGCCTGCGCCACGGCCAGGTCGTGCCGGGCGGTCTCGATCACGATCTGGGTGCGGCTCATGACGCCGAGCTTGCGGATGATCTCCGACACATGCGCCTTGACGGTGGATTCCCCGATGCCGAGCTCGGTGGCGATCTCCCGGTTCAGCAGGCCCTGCCGCACCATGGCCAGAACGCGCCCCTGCGCAGGGGTGAGGCTCGCGATGCGCTCGCTCAGGTCCTTTTCGGCGCGCTTCGGCGCGGCGCGGCCGGCGTCGCCGCTCTGGGGCACGTAGATCGCGCCGCCCAGCACCGCGAGAATGGCCTCCGACAGCGCCGCCTTGCCCGAGGCCTTGGGCACGAAGCCGGAGGCGCCGAGGCAGAGCGCCTCGTAGACCAGCTTCGGCTCCTCCAGGCCGGACACCACCAGCACCGGCACGAAGGGATACTCCTTCCGGAGCCGCACCAGACCTTCGAAATTGTCGAACCGCTGCAGCGACAGGTCGAGCAGGATCAGGTCCACGTCGGAGGACCCGGCGAGCGCGGAGCGGGCGCTCTCGATCGAAGCCGCCTCCTCGATCTCCGCGTCCGGGAACGAGGCCCTCAGCGCCGAGCGCAGCGCGTCCCGGAACAGCGGATGGTCGTCCACGATCAGGAAACGGCGCGGCAGGTCGAGGGCGAGCGGCGCGGTCATTGCGGCCTCCTCAGAAGGTCGAGGTTCGGGAACGACTTCTTCTCGGTTTCCACCGTGCATGACCATTCATCGTCCGGCTCGGGGCAGGCGATGTCGATCCCGTCAGGATAGAACGTCGCGTTGCCGCATTCTCCCACGAAGCGCTCCGCCTCGCCCGGTTTCGGCGCCACCCGCCGAAGCGCGTGGAGCTGACAGTCGGTGCGCAGGTTGAGCATGCGCGCGATCTGGTAGTCCTTGATCTCGGCCCCCGCCGGCGCCGTCCCGACGCCAAGCGCCAGAACAGCGCCGAGGACGCGCGCGCGGACCACGGCCGCGTCAGTCCTTCGGCTGGTTCTCCACATAGGTGCGGATCGCCCAGATGGCCTCCTGGTTCAGGATGCCGAGGAAGGGCGGCATGCGCACGCGGCCGTCCTTGGTCGCGCCGCCGGCGACGCGGGCGTAGAACCACGAGTCGCCCTCGGCGTCGGAGGGCAGTTCGCGCAAGTCCGGCGCCATGCCGCCGGACTTGGCGTCGAGGCCGTGGCAGCGGGCGCAGTTCTGGTTGTAGCCGCCGGCGCCGATGGAGATCGCGAGCTTGTCGCCGCGATAGGGGTTCTCGGCCACGGGGTCTTCGCCAAGCTCCTTCAGGCCCTTGGTGTCGACGGGGCTCGGGGCGCCGTCGCCATGGGCGAGGGCGACGCCCGCGGCGGCGAGCGCCAGAAGCGAGGCGAGGGCGAAAGGTTTCAGCATGGACACGGGTCCTTCCGGTGGGGGGCGTCGGCCGTCAGGGCCGGGGTTCGAGCCAGACGCGCCAGGTCTCCGCGCCCGCGATGAGCAGCGAGTAGGAGCCGGGCTTCTCGATCAGATGGACGGCCGATCCGCCGCCGCCGATGTGCAGGTTCTGGACGACCTGTCCCTGATCGTCCTTGAGGTAGAGGACGAAGATCGGGCCATCGCTCTCGTAGCGCAGCGCGGTCGGACCCGTGATCGTGAAGGGGTCCGTCTGCACCGTGAGCCGCCCGGCGTAGGTGGGCGGCGTCATCCGGGCCGCCGCGCCGTCGTAGCAGGCGAGCCGTTCGGCCGGGTCCGCCGTCGTCCGGCAGGCGGCGATCTGGGCTGCGGCCGAACCCTCCTCGCCTCGCGCCGCGCACGGCGCGAGAGCGGCGATGAGCGCGACCGCGGCCCATGGCGTCCTCACGGCGCCTTGCGCCGGTCGCGGGCCTCGTCCGGCGAGCCCATCTCCCACGCGGGGGAGGCCGTCTGCCACGTCTGGGGGCAGGTGGGGCAGTCCTCCATCCAGGCGTCCTGGAAGATGGTGAAGCGGATCGAGGCCCCGGCCATGGAGGCTCCGGTGAAGTCGGCCTCGTAGAACTTGGCCTCCTGCAGGTCGGCGTCGTTCAGGATCGCCTTGCGGAACTTGGCCTTGCCGGCCTGGGCCATTTCGAGCGCCGCGACCGTGAAATCCGCGCCGGTGAAATCGGCGCCGGCCATGCGGGCGTGGTCGAGATTGGCGCCGATGAAGCGCGCGTTCACCGCCTGCGCGCCCTGCAGGAACGAGATCTGCAACTGCGCGCCGGACAGGTTGGCCCCGTCGAGCCGCGCGCCGCGCAGATTGGCGTGGCGGAGGTCGGCGCGGGCGAGATTGGCGTTGGTGAGGTCGGCGCCGGCGAGGTCGGCGCCCTTCAGGTCGGCGTGGCGCAGATCGGCGCCGGGGCAGGAGGCCTTGGGCGCGATGGCGCAGCCGTTCACGATCCAGGGGTCGGGCCGGGGCTCGTCGTTCTGGATCACGGTCTGGGCGCGGGCCGCGCCGGCGGCGAGGACGATCAGCAGCGCGGGCGCAAGGCGCCGCAGGGCGCGGGGGAGTCGAGTTCCGGACATGGCGTCGGTCTCGCGAAGAACGGGAAAAGAACCGGCGGCGACCCTCAAGGGCTCATGTCGCCGCCGGCGGAGGTCGGCGCGGGGGCCGGAAGAGGAGCCGCCCGCGCCGCGAGGTCTCAGTTCTTCGAGGCGGTCTGCTGCGGCACCTCGAACAGCCAGAACGAGCCGCCCTGGCTGACGAGCTTGGTCTGGTCGGCCATGTCGCCGCCCCAGAGCGGCACGGCGCCGCCGTAGCCCGAGGCGATGCCGAGATACTGCTTGCCGTCCATCTCGAAGGTCATGGGCACGGACACCACGCCCGAGCCGGTCTGGAACGCCCAGAGCTGCTCGCCGGTCTTGGCGTTGAAGGCCTTCACGTAGCCGTCGCTGGTGCCGGTGAAGACCAGATTGCCCTTGGTGGTCATGGTGCCCGCCCACAGCGGCATGGGCTCCAGGTGCTCCCACACGATCTTGCCGGTCTTCGGGTCGATCGCCCGCAGCGCGCCCACATGGGTGTCGAACTTGCGCTGGATGCGGAAGCCCTGGCCGAGATAGGCCGCACCCTTCTTGTAGGTGACGTTCTCGGTCCAGTAGTCCTCCATCCAGTCGTTCGACGGGATGTAGAACAGCCCGGTGTCCTGGCTGTAGGACATGGGGTTCCAGTTCTTACCGCCGAGGAAGTTCGGCGTGACCTTGATCGCCTGGCCCTTGGCCTCGCCCTCCTTGGGCGCCGGCGGGCGCTGGCCCTCCACCTCGATCGGACGGCCGGTCTTCAGGTCGAAGCCCTTGGCCCAGGAGATGTCGCGCACGAAGGGATAGGCCGCGATCAGCGCGTTCGGCTTGTTGATCTTGCCGTCGCGGGCGGTCAGCTTGTCGGTGTCGGTCAGGAAGAAGAAGCCGTTGCGGTCGGCGTGGGCGCCGGCGCGGACTTTCTTGCCGTCCTTTTCCAGGTCGAACAGGATGATCTCGTTGTTGCCCGAATAGTCCCAGGCGTCGTTCGGCGTGTGCTGGAAGAAGCCCACCGGCTCGCCGGTCGCGGGCTCGATGTAGATCTGGCCCGAGGTGTAGAGGCTGTCGTAGGGCTTCCAGTCGCCGCCGGGGCCGGAGCGGTAGTGGTGGTTCCAGGGCGCCGGGTTGCCGGTGCCGACCACGATGGTGTTGGTCTTCTCGTCATAGACCGGGCTCTGCCAGGGCGCGCCGCCGCCATGGTTCCAGGCCTCGACCTTCTTGCCGTCCTTGTCGTTCGGCCAGGAGGGGGCGGCCGCGTCGCCGGTGGGGTTGGAGGGCTTGCCGTTCAGGCGGCCCACATGGCCTTCGACCATGGGACGGTACCAGACTTCCTCGCCGGTCTCCGGGTCGCGGGCGTAGAGGCCGCCGACCGCGCCGAATTCGTCGCCGGAATTGCCGTGCACCAGCAGAACCTTGCCGGACTTCGCGTCCTTCACGACGATGGGCGCCCCGGTGAAGGTGTAGCCGGCGGTGTGGTCGGCGAACTTCTTGTTCCACACCACCTTGCCGGTCTTGCGGTCGAGCGCGACCATGGAGGCGTCGAGCGTGCCGAAGTAGATCTTGTCGCCATAGATGGCGGCGCCGCGGCTCACCACGTCGCAGCAGGGGCGGATGTCGTCCGGCAGACGGTGGGCGTAGCTCCAGAGCTTCTTGCCGGTCTTGGCGTCGAGCGCGAAAATGCGGCTGTAGGAGGCGGTGATGTAGATCACGCCGTCGCGCATCAGCGCCTGGCCTTCCTGGCCGCGCTGCTTTTCGTCGCCGAACGAGAACGACCACTTGGGCTTCATCTGCGCGACGTTTTCGGCGTTGATCTGGTCGAGCGTGCTGTAACGCTGCGCCTTGATCCCGAGGCCGTACATCAGGACGTCGTCGTTGCTGGCCTGGTCGTTGACGATGTCTTCCCACGTCACCGGCCGCATCTCGGCGGCGAGCGCAGGCGTGGCGGCGGCGAGAATGAGCGCGGACGCGCCCGCCGCCAGGAGGCGCAGGCCCCCACGGGTGAAGTCGGTCATAGTGTTCCTCCCACGGCCTTGGTCTTTATCGCCAGCCGTTGGATGGAAACGTTACAGACAAGCCAAGACTAGTTCGTGAGAAAATTCTCACGATCATGTGGAACATAGGGACATGAGGCGGAAGGCGAACCTGGCGCCGATATAGATTATTATTTCATTATTTCCTAATCGCGGCCGCGCTTCGGGCCGGCGCAGGCGCGGGCCTGCGGACCAGATGGAAGCCCGCGCCGCGCACGGTGCGCACCGTCACGTCCGAGCCGAGCTTCGCGAGCTTGCGCCGCACGTAGCCCACATAGACGTCGACCGAATTGTGGGTCATGGAGCTCGGCGCGCCCCAGGCCTCCCGAAGCACGCTTTCCCGGTCCACCAGCGCCCCGTTGGCGCGCGCCAGCAGCGCCAGAAGCTCCGTCTCGCGGCGGGTGAGGTCCTGCCGGCGGTCGCCGACCTTCAGTTCAAGCCCCCGATGGTCGAGCACGGCGTCGCCGCCGGTGATGAGCGCCATGGCGCCGCCGCCCCGGCGGCGCAGCAGGGCGCGCAACTTGGCGGCGAGCTCCGACAAATGGAACGGGCGATGGAAGCAGGCGTCGGCGCCAGCCTCGTAGCAGGCGAGCCGCTCCGCGAGGACGTCGGCGTCGGTGGCGACCACCGCGATCGCGTCCGGCGCCCGGACGCGGAGCGCCGCCAGCTCCGCGAACACCCGCGCGTCGGCGGCGGGCGCCGCGATCAGGACGATCTCGGCCGCGCCGGTCTCCGGCAGGGTCTCAAAGGTGCGGGCCGCAAAGCCTTCCGCGTCGAGCGCGGTGGCGAGATAGCCGCGCAGGCCGCCGATTTCGATCACGACGACGGAGGTCATCCCGCTTCAGGCCTCATCAGCGACCGACGTCTCCGAACGACGGCGGACATGACGCCCGAAACCATGGCCGATGACCGGGATCAATCCGTGCGAAAGGCGAAGCCGGGCCGGACAGCCCTCCCGGCGGCCCGCGCAGGCGTCAGCGGCGTCCCGCGATCCGGGACAGCTCCTTGAGATGGCCTTCGCTGCGCTGGAAGGCGGCGGAGGCGGCGTCCCAGTCCTGCGCCTGGATGTGCTGCATCATCTGCCCGGCCTCGCGGCGCACCGCGTCACGCGCGGCGATGGCCTCGTCGGCGGCGCGGCCCTGGCCGCGGATCACGTCGAGGCGCCTGCCGAAGCCGTCCACGTCCGTCAGCGGCGGCGTCAGGCCGACGAGCGCGCCGGCGAGGCGGCGGCGCATGGCTTCGGCGTCGGCCGGCAGGCGGGCGAGGTCGTAGCGCGGCAGGCCGCGCTCGCCGGCGGCGTCGACGCCGTTCAGCGCCGTGGTCTCGGCGGACACCAGCTGCTCCAGCGCCTGGTCGATCTCGCCGCGGGTCTTGCGGGCGGTCTCGGCGATGCGGCTGACGTTTTCGGCGATCTCGTTGGTGGCGGCCCGCTGCTGCCCCAGCACCTCCGCGAGCGCGTTCATGTGGTTGGTGATGATCGACACCCGCTCGCCGACGCCTTCGACCTTCTGCCCGGCCATGCGGATGGTGGCGTCGCCGGCCGCGACCGCTTCGGCGCTCTCGCCGGTGGCGCGCTTGATGGCGTCGGTCTCCTCGGTCAGCGTGGCGATGCGGGCGCGGATCTGCTCGGTGGCCTTGGCGGTCTGCCCGGACAGCGACTTCACCTCGTTCGCCACCACCGCGAAGCCGCGGCCGGCTTCGCCCGCGCGGGCGGCTTCGATGGTCGCGTTCAGGGCGAGCAGGTTGGTCTGGCTGGAGATGGCCTCGATGGCCCCGGCCATTTCGGCGATCTGGCGCACGGCGTCCTCCAGCACGTCGATGCGCTGGGCGATGGCGGAGACCCGGTCGCTGATGACGGTCATGGAGCCGGCGGCGCCGCGCATCTCGTCGACGCAGAGGCGGGTCTCCTCGCGCACCGCGAGCGCGTCGTCCGCGCCGACGCGGCTGGTGGAGGACAGTTCGGCGATGGAGCTCGCCAGCTCTTCGACCGCGCCGGCGATGGTGGAGGTGCTTTCCGCCACCTGACGCACGTCGTGGGTGACCCAGCCGACCGAGATCGCGGTTCCCGATGCGCTGGTGGCGAGCCCGACCATGACGTTGAGATCGTCGAGTCCGCGCGCCTGCTGGGCGGCGGAGAACGCCTCCAGCGCGGCGCCGGAAGCGCCTTCGGGCCACGCGGACGGCGTCGCGCCGCGCTTCATGGCGTCGAGCGCCGCCACGATGGCGGAGTGATCGAACTCCCGTTCCGCCGCAGGGGCGGGCTGGGCGGCCGCGGCCTTTGCGTTCGAAGCGAAGCGGCCAAAACCGAAAGTCATGATGTCCTCGTCAGGCTCTCCGGGCGCAGCCTTCTTGCGTGCTGGCCGCCAATGACGAGGCGATTGTTGCGCGGCGACCTTAACGTCCGGTCACCGCGCAACCTTTTTGAAGCGATTTAGGACATTCGGCGAATGTGAATTCGGCGTCAGGGCTGGATGGACCAGCGCATCGTGACCTCCGCCCGGATGTCCTGCTCCCCGCGGGCGATCGGCGTGGGCGCGGCGGCGTCCTTGGCCGCCGCGCGCATGGCGTAAGGGCGCACGATGCCCTGGGGCGCATCGTTCTCCTGGATGAATTCGACCTTGCCGAGGGTGACGCCGGCGCTGGTGGCGTAAAGCTCCGCCTTGCGCTTGGCGTCGGCCACCGCCGCGCGGCGCGCCTCGTCCATTTTGGCGTCGCGGTCCGACACCTCGAAGGCGAGGCCCTCGATCTGGTTCGAGCCGGAGGCGACGATCGAATCGAGCAGCCCGCCGAGCTTGTCGATGTCGCGCGCGCGGATGGTGACGGCGTTGCGCACCTCATAGCCGGTCAGCACCGGCGGGCGGCCGTCGCCATAATCGTATTGCGGCTGGACGGTGAGCCCGGAGGTGCCGAAATCCCGGTCGGCGATCTTGGCGTCCCTGATCGTGGCGAACACCTTGGTCATGGCCTCGGCGTTGGCGCGCAGCGCGTCGCCGGCGTTCGGGGCGCGCGTCACCACGCCGGTGGTGATGATGGCGACGTCCGGCGCGGCGGTCGCGACGCCCTCGCCGGTGAGGGTGAGATGGAACGGCCGCTCTCCCCGTGGTTCCGCCCGCGCCGCCCCTGTCGCCAGAACGCCGGCCGCGGCGGCGGCGAGAACGAGATGGGAAAGACGCATGGCGCGCTCCTTGAGGCCGGTGACATGGCGGCCGGGCGCACACGTTGGAGGCGTCCGGCGGGTGGCGCTATCCATACCAAGGATTGCGTCCCTGATGGGGCGCCGGCGCGGCATGGTGTCTGAACGCGCCTCGCGGCGGGGCGGAGGCCGTTTCCGCTCCCGACGTCATTGAGACGCCGGAGAAGGCAAGCGATGGAGGGCCGCAAGCGGTCCGCATCAAGACAATGCCGGGATGGAAAAAAGAAAAGGCGGAACCGCCTCGGGGGGAGCGGTTCCGCCTCTGCGCAAGGCGCGCCGGTCGGGGGGGCCGGTGGCCTTTTGGAAGGCTCGTTGCGAGCTTTCAGCCAACAAACGCGGGGCCGGAGGTTCGGTTCCCGCCCCATCCGTTTTTTTACGGATTTTTTCAGCGCACCGGCGGCGCCGTGCCCAGCCGGCTTTCCAGGAAGGCGATGGCGCGGTCCCAGGCCAGCTCGGCGGGGCGCCGGGCGTAGGCTTCCGGCTTGTCCGCGTCCTCGAAGCCATGGGCCGCGCCTTCGTAAAGGAACAGCTCGAAGGTCTTCTCCTCCGCCTCCAGGGCCTTCTTGAAGGCCGGGATCGTGGCGGTCACGGCGTCGTCCAGCCCGGCGTAGTGCAGTTGAAGCGGGGCCTCCGCCCGCTCCGCCACCGCCTCGCTTCCGCGCCCGTCATAGGCGACCACGGCCTTCACCTGCGTCAGCGCCGCGAGCCGCAGGGCTCCGTCGGCGCCCGCGCCGAAGCCGAACACGCCTACGTCGCCCTTGGACTCCAGATGATGGGCGAGATAGGCCACGGCGCGGCCGAGCGCTTCGTCGCCGTCAGCGGGTGGGGTCTCCACCGCAAGCACCAGAAAACCCGCGACCGCCAGCCGGCGCGCCACGTCCTCGCGGTGCGGCGTGAGGCCGTCGACGTCGGGCAGGATCAGCACCGCCGGCCGCTTGGTCTCGGTTTTTCCCCGCGCGATCAGGCCGGCGACGCCCGCCTGCTCCGCAGTGACCCGCTCGGTCTCCAGCCGTCGGTCGTCGGGCGAGACCACCGCCGCGCCCGCGGCGACGGCGCCCAAAGCGCAGAACCCGAGCGCCGCCGCGAGCACGCTTCGGCGATCGGGGCTCCGGACAGGATCGGACACGCCGTCACGGCGCGGTGCTGAGACGGTCATCGCGAATCCTCGCATGCGCATGAGTGAGGGCCAGCCTACACGACCCGCGGGCCGGAGCGCCGTCACGGAGCCGTCAGCGCGGCGGCTGGACCGAGCGCGCCACCGCCTCGAACTCGGCGCGGTGCTGGTCGAACTGCTCCTTCGCCGTCACGCAGACCACGGTGGTTCGCCCGCGCGGCGTGTCCAGCAGCACGAAATAGGAACGGGCGTTCGCATTGGCGGGCGGCTGGCCTTCCGCCGGCTTGATGTCGCCCACCACCGCCGCGCCGGCGAGGCCTCCCTGCTCGAACGGCTCCACGCTCACCACGTCGTAATAGAGCGCAAGCGTCGCCCGGATCAGGTCGTTCCACTCCTTCTTGGCGGTGAAGGCGTTGATCTGGTCCTGGGTCAGGCCGGCGTTCTGCGGGCTTTCCTGGAAGCCGACCCGGCAGCCGGGCTCTGACGGGTCGGGCTTGCGGATGTCGAACGCAGCGGCGTAGCGCTGACCGGCGTCGGTGCGATGAGCGGCGTAGCCGGGAGGCGGATCGACGGCGAGACCGGTGGCCTCGTCGCGCGCGGGCTCCGCCAGCGCCGGCGCGCACAGCAGGACGCCTGCGGCCAGAACGCTCACGCGCAAGAATCGGACCGCCATCAGGTGCTCCACGATACGCCTGCGCCGCCGTCCGACGCCCTTGGCGCGGCAGTCTAGCGACGGCCCGCGCCCGCGCAATGCGCCCCACGACGAAGGACGCGCCGCCGCCGCGTCGAAACGGAGAAACCCGGACGTGAGCCGGGTTTCTCAAGCGCGTCCGCCCGTCGTCAGGGGTGGGCGCTCGCCACGCCGCCGATCGGGGCGGGCTCCGCCTTCGGGGTCTCGTCCGGCGAGGCGCGGGTCACCGAGCGGCGCTCGGCGTCGATGCGGTCGATGAGGAAGAGCGCGCGCTCGGCGCTGCCGAGCAGGGCCAGGATGGCGCCGCGCTCCGACCATTCGATGTCCGTGGTCGCCCGCAGCGCCTTTTCCCGCATCGCCAGCAGGAAGGCCTCGCCGGCGCCGAGCGCCGCGGAGCGGCCGGCGTCCTCGCGGGCGGCGAGGAGAGGCGCCATGGCGGCCTCCACGCGGGCGAGCATGGCGTCGACGATCTCGCGCCCGGCGGCGGAGAATGGCTCGCGCTTCACCCGGCGGGCGATCTGGTGGAGCGTTTCGCCGAGGCTCGCGGTGAAGTCCTCCTCCTCGATCAGGCTCGCCAGCAGGTCGCTGCGGCCGTAGCCCAGATCGGGCCGGAACATGGCGGAGGTGTAGCGCCGGATCTCCCGGTTCAGGATGTCCATGGCCGCGGCGTGCTCCTCCACGTCGTCCGGGGCGTCCTTGGCGCCGCGGGCGATGTCGATGAAGCGGGAGGCCGCCTGGAGGTAGCGCCCGGTCTCGGCCTGCACCGCGGGCAGGCCCGTGGACAACGCGCCGTCGTGGCGCGGATCGAGGAACTTCGGCTGGCTGTAATCCTCGATGTCGTCGACGGCGGACGCGCCGACCCGCGACAGCACCCGCTCGAACATGCCGATGAAGGGGAACAGCAGCGCGGTGTTGAAGATGTTGAACACGGTCGAATAGACGCCGACCGCGATCGGCACCAGCGGATAGGTGACCTCGCCGTTGGGCGCGGTGGACGGCGCGCCGGGGTCGCCGATGAAGTAGACCAGAAGCTGGCAGGCCAGCGGGAACAGCGGCAGCATCACCGCCACGCCGATGAAGTTGAACGAGATGTGGGCGTAGGCCGCGCGCTTGGCGTTCTTCGACAGGTTCAGCGAGGCGATGAAGGAGGTGATGGTGGTGCCGAGGTCGGCGCCGAGCGAGAAGGCGAGCGCGGTCTGCCAGTCGAGCACGCCCGAGGCGCCGAGGCCCATGACGATGCCGATGGTGGCGGAGGAGGAGTGGATCATCGCCGTGATCAGGGCGGCGGTGACGACGCAGCGCAGGATGCCGCCATAGGTGTCGGCGTTCAGGGTCGAGATGACGTCCATCACCTCGGGAATGTTGCGCAGCGGCTTGAGGCCGCCGGTCATCATGGAGAGGCCGTAGAAGATCAGCGCGAAGCCCATGAGGGCGAGCGCGACGTTGCGGACCGAGTCCTTCTTGGCGAACACGTAGACCAGCGCCGCGAAGCCCGCCACCAGCAGGCCGTAGAGGCCAAGCGGCAGCGCGATCAGCGTGTTGGTCAGCGTGGTGCCGATGTTGGCGCCCATGATCACGCTGATCGCGGGGCGCAGGCCCATCACGCCGGCGTTGACGAGGCCGACCACCATCACGGTCATGGCGGTGGAGGACTGGATGACGCCGGTGATGAGCGTGCCGGCGGCGAGGCCCTTGATGGGCGTGCCCGCCACCCGGCCGAGCACGGAGCGCATGCGGTTCACCGCCAGCGCCTGAATGCCGTTCGACATGAACTCCAGCCCCAGCATGAAGATGCCGAGGCCGCCGATCACCGGAACGATGATGTCCTTGAAGATGTCCATGTAAGCCTTCCCCCCGATCGCCGGCGGGACCGGCGCGTCAGGGGGAGACGTACTTTAACTTTGCATTCACATTTATGACGTGGGCGCCGGGCGCGTCAGCGCCCTTGCGGAACCGCGACGCGAGACGCCGCATGGTCGTTCTGGTTGGCCGGACGCGCCGGGCGGCACATGCGGGCGAGCGCTCCGCGACGCGGCGCTTCGACGCCGGCGGCGGCGAGCGCGACCTCGCGTTCCAGCAGATCGCCGAGCCGGCCTGAAGCGTAGGCGGAACGGATGTCCTCGAGCAACGTCACGGCCGCGCCCCCGGCTTGGTCTTGTAGGGATCGAGCTTTCCGGCGAAACGCTGGGCGCGCGCCAGAAGTTCCTCGCCGCGGTGCTGGGCGACGAGGGTGTAGGCGACATCGGCCACCTGCCAGTAGGCGGCCTGCGCCCCTTCCATGGCGCGCACCACCGGCGCCTCCATGTCGAACACGCCGGGCCGCACGGCGTAGAACGAGATCAGACCCAGGTCGGGCGTCTCGATCGCCATCTGCAGGCTCGGTCCGTATTTGGACGGGAACACCTGCGCGTCGAGCACCTTCCAGTCCCGGGGCAGCTTCGGCACCACGATGGCCGTGGCGGCGCGCACCTCGTCGCGGTCGAACTCCGGCGTCTCCACCTGCGAGCGCATGCCCGCCCGCAGCAGAGCGGTGCGATGGGACATGACCGCGTCCGACACATAGGCCGGGGCCTGGGGATAGGCGAACACCGTGCCGATCAGCAGCGGGCCGAGCGCCGCGTTCGCCGCCCAGCCGGCGCCCACCAGCAGAGCCGCGGCCGCCGCCCGCTTCAGCCCGACCACCATGCGCGTCCGCGACCGCGAGCCCTGCAGCCGACGGGCAAGCCGTTCGGTGCGCTTCCGAACCAGCGGAGCGGGCGGGATTTCGGGTTCGCCGCCGAACGCCGCGCGCAATTCGTCCCTCAGGCGCAGCGCGTCCATCACCCGGCTCGCAAGCGGCGGGTTCCGCGCCAGCAGAGCTTCGATCTCGATCCGGCGGTCGAGGTCCATCTGCCCGTCCACATAGGCGTCGATTTCCGCGTCGAGGATCGGCTCAGCCGTCGTGACCATCGGTTCCTCTCACAATGCGAAGATGGGCGCCGGGGCGCGGACGCGCCTCTCCGGCGTCGTGGCGTCGGAGCGTCTCCCGCGCGCGGGCGAGACGCGACATCAGCGTGCCGACCGGCGCGCCGACCACCGCCGCGGCGTCGGCGTAGGACAGGCCTTCAACCGCGACGAGATGCAGCGCCGCGCGCTGGTCTTCGGGCAGCGCCCGGAAGCGCGCCCGCACCTCGGCGAGGCGGATGGAGTGCTCCTGAGCCGGCGGCTCATGGGTGTGTGCGACCTCGCCCGCCGCGGCGATGCGGATCAGCTCCGCCCGTCGGCTGCGGACGCCGTCCACGAAGACGTTGTGCAGGATGGCGAGCAGCCAGGCGCGAAGGTCGCGCGTCACGTCGAAGGCGGCGCGGCGGTCGTAGGCGCGCACCAGCGCGTCCTGCACCAGATCCTCCGCGTCCGACGGATCCCGCGTCAGCGCGAGCGCGTACCGCCTGAGAACAGGCAGTTCGCCGATCACGTCGAAGTCCGCGGAAGCGCGTGTCATGCCGGGCATACGGAGCAGGAGGGCCGCTTCATCCCTGCCGGCGTCATTTTTTATTCCGCCCCGTCGGGTCTCCACGCGCGGAGGATCGCGGCGATCAGCGCGTCGGCCTCATAGGGCTTGCGCACCACCGGCACGTGGGAAAAATCCGGCGGGATCATCGACCGGTCGCCATACCCCGTGGCGAAGATGAACGGCACGCCCCGCAGCGCCAGCGCTTCGGCCACCGGCAGCGAGGTGCCGGCGCCCAGATTGACGTCGAGCACCGCCACGTCCGGCCGGAAAGTCTCGAGCTTGCGCAGGGCCTCCGCAGCCGATGCGCTCGTGGAGATGGACAGCGCTCCGCGCTTCGCGAGCAGCTCCTCCACGTTCATGGCGATCAGGAGCTGGTCCTCGACCAGAAGCACCGACAGGTCGCTCAGGGTCGTCTCGGCGGGAAGCGCGGGAGCGGCGACGCGCACGGAGGCCGGCCCGTCCCGCATCGCCCCGCGGCCTTCCGCCGACGACACATGGCGGGATGGAAGCAGCAGGCGCGCCTGCACCCCGTCCGGCAGATAGCGCACGTCGCTTTCGCCGCCGAGATCGTAAGGAATGCTGCGGTCCACCAGCACGGTGCCGAAGCCTTCGCGGGTGGGCGGCGCCACCGCCGGGCCGCCGGATTCCCGCCACAGGATTTCGCAGTCGCCGGTCTCCGTCCGCCGCCACGACACGTCGAGCCGTCCCCCGCTCCGGGAGAGGGCGCCATATTTGGCGGCGTTGGTGGAGAGCTCGTGCAGCACCAGCGCCATCACCGAAAAGGCGCGCGCATCGAGCCAGATGTCGTCGCCGCTGCAGACGATCTGGGCGGCGGGCTCGCGATAGGGAGACACTTCGGCCGCCACCAGCGCCGAAAGCCGACCGCCGCCGTCGCCCCGCACCACCTGATCATGGGCGAAAGCCAACGCCTGGATGCGGCCCTTCAGCGACGTGACGTAATCGGCCAGCTCCTGCCCGTCCGCGGCCGGACGTCCCACCAGCGATTTGATGATCGCGAGGATGTTCTTGACCCGGTGGTTCAGTTCTTCGTTCAGCATGCGCTGGCGCACGTCGGCCTTGTTGCGTTCGTCCTGCAGCAGCTCGCTGTGGCGCAGCGCGATCTCCACCAGCGCCGAGCGCGCCGCCTCTGCGGTTTCGCGGTCCGCCTCGGACCACGGCCGGGCCTGAAGCCGCACCGTCTCCTTCCAGATGTCGAAACTCTTGCGCGGGGTCAGCCGGTCGCCGAGCGGGCCGGTGGAGTAGATCTTGTCGGGGTTTCCCGCCCAGTCGAGCGTCTGCACCAGCTCCTTGCGGAAGAAGAACAGATAATCGCGCGGCCGCTGGGACAGCGGAACCGCCATGGCGCCCGCGGCCTCGGCGCTGAAGTCTTCCGCGCCGGGAACGACCTGCGTCAGGCAATGCGACGCGTAGATCGCGCCCTCTCCCGCCTCGGCCGCCAGCGCCACAAGCCGCGCCACCGCGTCGCGGGGCGGCGTAGACCCCTCCGCCGTCCATTCTCCGTTCATCCAGAGCCCGACGCCGTCGCAGGGAACCAGGCGGGCGATGGACGCGAGGCTCTCGCGCACTGCGGCGCCTACGTCCTGATGATGAGAGGCGAGACGCAACACGCCGTCCAATGCGCGGCGGGCGTCCGCTGCGGTGCTGAGCTTGCGCTTGTGCTTCAGCGCCTCAAGCGTCAGCGAGAAGAACTCGCCGAACATTTCCGCCGCCACCCGCTCGGGCATCGGCAGCACCCGCGGCGAATAATGATGACAGGCGATGAGGCCCCACAATTCGCCGCCGACGATGATGGAGATCGACATGGACGCCGCGACGCCCATGTTGCGCAGATACTCGCAATGGATCGGCGACACGCTGCGCAGATGCGCGAAGGACAGGTCCAACGGCTCGCCGGAGGCGTCCAGCATCGGGACAAGCGGAGAGCGGGCTCCCGACGCGTCCGAGATCACGCGGATGGTGTTGCGCAGGTAGAGCGCGCGCGCCTGCTGCGGGATGTCGCCGGCCGGAAAATACTGTCCGTAAAAGCTTTCGAGGTCCGGGCGCTTGGCTTCCGCCACGACCCGTCCGGAGCCGTCCGCCTCCATGTGGTAGATCATCACCCGGTCGTAGCCGGCGATGGCCCGCACCAGCCGCGCCGCCGAGGCGACGAGCCGCTCCGGGGCGTCCGCCTCGCGGATGCGGCCGATCAGCATGCGCGACAGCTCCAGCGGCTGCCGGGTCTCGGCTGCGGCCGGCTCGAACTCGGCGATGGACACGCCCTTGAAGCGGTGGACGGCCACGTCGAACGCGCGACCGTGGACGGCGACGTCGAAGGCGAGCGCCGGGCGGGACGCGTCCGCCGCGGCGGCGAGCGCATTGCGCACCGTGTGCGCGGCCTCGGGGCCGATCACGTCCTCCAGGGGACGGCCGATGGCCTCGCCGCGGAGGCTGAGCATCTCTTCGGCGTTCTCCGAGCGTCGCAGCACCACGCCCGCCGCCGCGTCGCAGGCGAGCAGGCAGCCGTGGGGCTGGATGCTGCCCGGAATGTGGATCGGCTCCCGATCGCAGTTGGTGAGATCGACGCTGTAGGGATAGGTCATTGGGCGGTGACGAGCGAGGGCGCTTCCCTTTGTCGAGGCGCCATAGGTCACCCCAGAATGATGGTCCAGGCGGTCCGTGCGACGCCGGATACCTTAGGTCTTGAGGGGCAGATAGGGCGGCCTCGCGCCAAGAAAACGGTCTCCGGACGGACCAGCCCACGTCCGCTGCGCGGTCGCCGCCCCCCACCCACCGCCGCGCGAAGGGTGTTCCGCAGCCGCAGCGGGATACCCCATTAACCATTTGCTAACGAAGTTCGCCTCCATTAACCGTGATGACGCCGCCCGTCGGGGGATTGGCGAAAAGACTGAGAACAGGGGGACCGCCCGCCGTGAAGACGGATAGGCTCGTCGTTCGTTTCGCTGTCGCCACGGGCGCCGCCATGTCGCTCGCCGCCTGCGCGCAACAGCCGAAAACGGCTCCGATCGTGAAGGTCAGCCACTCCGCCGCAGACCGCGAATGCCTCGCCCGGGCGATGTATTTCGAGTCCCATCGCGGCAGCGACGACGGCATGCTCGCCGTCGGCACCGTGGTGGCGAACCGGGTGAAGTCCGGCCGCTACGGCCCCACCTTCTGCGATGTGGTGGCCCAGAAAGGTCAGTTCGCGCCGGGCGTGATGACCCGCTCCATGACCGACTCCGGCGCCGAGCGCGCGCGCCGGAACGCCGATGCGGTGCTCTCCGGCAAGCGCCATGCGGGCGTTCGCAACGCTATGTTCTTCCACACCGCGGGCCTGCGCTTCCCCTACCCGAACATGCATTACGTTCTGGTGGCGGGCGGCAACGCCTTTTACGAGAAGCGCAGCGTGACCACCGTCGCCGACGCCCGCGCCAACGCCCGTTCGCGCGCCCTGGCCCTGGCCTTCGCAAAGGTTGATCCGACCGCCGCGGCCAAGCCCATCATGATCGCCTCACTGGCGCCGGAGCATCAGCTTCGGGCCGCCGCGCCGGCGGTCGGCGCATCGTCGCCGACCGTCGCCCCGCTTCCGCCGACCGCCGCGTCTGCGCCGATCCCTGTTCCCGCTCCCTCGACGACGGCGCTCGCCTTCGCCCAGCCCACCGCGTCCGTGGATGGGCCGATCGCGGTGGGCACAGCGCAGGCGACCGAAGCCGCGCCCTTGCCCGGCTTCGCCGAACTGCGGCGCTGATCCGACGCCCCCGGCGGAAAAGCGCGCCGAAGCTCCGATTTCTGGCGTCCTGACCGCAGGGCGCGACGTCCGCGCGCGTTTCAGGCGCGTGGGGTTGCGGATCGGGATCGCCCCTCAGTCGCGTCATCCGGTCCGCGCATGTGAGGATACGCTCATGAAGACGGTTCTGCTTTCCTGCGGCTTCGCCCTCGGGCTTGGCCTGGCCGCGGTCCCCGCCGGCGCGGCCACCTATCTGGTTCCGGCGACGCCGCTGGCCGCGCCCGTGGTCGTGACCGATGTGGCCTGTCGCACGGTCGTGCGCCGGGTGGTGCGCCCGAACGGAACCGTCCGCATGGTCCGGACCCGCACCTGCACCGACACGCGACGGCCGGTCTATCGCGAGCGCCGCGTCTACCGCGACCGCCCGCACTATCGTCCGGCGCCCCGTCCGGGGGTCACCATCCGCGTGAACCCATAAAGGCGCTCCGCGCGCGTCGCCGCTTAAGCGCGGCGCGCGCGCCACAGGGCGCGGCCTTTGCGTTTTCGGGCGCCTGTTTCGCGCAGAATGCAATTGTATTTGGGCGCGCCGGCCCCTATGTGCTGGGCGCTCCCGAAACCATAAGCAAAGGTGCCCGCCGCACATGCCGATTGACGACAGCCTCGAGTCCCGCCGCAAATCCTCTCTGGAAGCTAAGAAGCAGCTTCTCGCTAAGTTCAAGTCTGCGGCCGAGGACCCGGAAGCTCAGAAGCGAGCCGCTGAGCGCAAGGCCATCGCGGATGCGCGGGCGGAGCGTGAGCGGGTGAAGGCTGAAGCGCGCCGCATCCAGGAAGAGGAAGAGCGTCGCATTCAGGAAGAGATCGCCGCCCGCAAGGCGGAGGAGGAGCGCCTGCGCGCCGAGGCCGCCGCTGCGACCGAAGCCGCACGCCGCAAGTCTTCCACCTTCATGGCCGCGCGCGCTCTCGCCTCCGTGGTCGGCGACATCCGCCGCCGGGCCTGATCGCCGTCCGAACGCGGAAGCCCCGCGTCGCGCGTTTGGCGTTGGCTTTTGTCCCGCCAGGATCGCGCCGACGCCGTCACGATAGATCGTGACCCGAAGCGCCGAGTTCCGCTCGGCGCTTTTTCTTTGGCCGTCTCCGGTCCGCCCCGGTCCCGATCTCAGAACCTCGCTGATGGGAGATTGCAGGCCAACCCGCGTTCCGAGGTTCGCGGCTGATCTGTCTTACTCGCGCGGGACGGCTTCCTTTCGCGCTCGGCGCCTGGCTCAGATTCCGGAGCGGAACAGGGCGCCGTCTCCACACCCCACGTGCCGCCGTGCGAAGCGGGGGCCGAGCGCGGTCAGCACCTCGTAACCGATGGTGCCGCTGGCGCGAGCTAGGTCGTCGACCGTCACACGCGGACCGAGAATTTCCACGACCTCGCCGCGCCGGGGCGGGTCGGGGAGGGCGGTGACGTCGATGGCGATCAGGTCCATGGAGATGCGGCCCACATAGGCGCAGAACGCGCCGTTGAAGGCGGCGACCGCGCCGGGCGCGCCGTCGGCGGAGCCGGCCGCCCGGAACACGCCGTCGGCGTAGCCGAGCGACAGGATCGCGAGCCGGGAACGCCGCGTCAGCCGCTCGGCGCCGCCATAGCCCACCGCGGTTCCGCCCTCCGCCTCGCGGACCTGGACCACATGGGCCTCGAGGGTGACGACCGGGCTGAGCGGCGCGGGCCGGCCGACGATCGGGTTCGAGCCGTAGAGCGCCACGCCTGGCCGGCGCAGGGCGAAGCCGAGTCCGCCGCCGGAGGTCGCGCCAAGCAGCGTTCCGGCGGAGTTGGCGAGGCTGGCCGGAGCGTCGGGCGCAAGCGCGGAGAGTTCGGCGAACAGCGCGCGCTGGCGCTCGGTCTCGGGCCGGTCGGGCTCGTCGGCGCAGGCGAGGTGGCTCATCACCAGCGCCGGACGGAACGGCGGCCGGGACAGGACCGCACGCGCCTCGTCCGGCGTGAGCCCGAGCCGCGTCATGCCGGTGTCGAGATGCAGCGCGGCCTCCGTCGCGGCGCCGGTCGCGGCGCGGAAGGCGGCCCATTCGAGGACCTCCTCGGTCGAGCCCAGCACGGGGCGGGCGTCGAGCGCGGCGAAGGCGTCGGCCGCGCCCGGCGGCAGGCCGTTGAGCACGTAGATCACAGCGTCCGGCGCCGCGGCGCGGACCACCCGCGCCTCGCTCAGATGGGCGACGAAGAAGGTGCGCGCGCCCGCAGCGCGCAACGCTGGAACCACCTCGGCCGCGCCGAGGCCGTAGGCGTCGGCCTTCACCACGGCGGCGCATTCCGAGGACGGGTCGAGCGCCGCCAGCGTCCGCCAGTTGCGCGCGATGGCGCCGAGGTCGATGGTCAGCCGCGCGCCGGGAAACGAAGCGCTCACGGCCGCCCCGCCATGCGGCGGCTCACATCTGCTCCGGCAGATGGTCGGGCTGGGCCAGATTGCCGAAGCGGGTGAACTCGGCCTCGAACTGCAGCAGCACGGTGCCGGTGGGACCGTGACGCTGCTTGCCGATGATGACCTCGGCCTTGCCCGCCACGTTCTCCATCTCCGTGAACCACTGGTCGAACTCCGGCGTGCCTTCGCGCGGCTTCTTGTTCTTCACGTAATACTCTTCGCGGAACACGAACAGCACCACGTCGGCGTCCTGCTCGATGGAGCCGGATTCGCGCAGGTCCGAGAGCTGGGGCCGCTTGTCCTCGCGGCTCTCCACCTGGCGGGAGAGCTGGGACAGGGCGATGATCGGCACCGCGAGCTCCTTCGCCAGCGCCTTCAGGCCGGTGGTGATCTCGGTCAGCTCCTGCACCCGGTTCTCGCCCTTCTTGGCGGAGGCGGAGAGCAGCTGCAGATAGTCCACCACCATCACGTCGAGGCCTTTGGAGCGCTTCAGGCGCCGCGCGCGGGCGGCGAGCTGGGCGATGGAGATGCCGCCGGTTTCGTCGATGAACAGCGGCACGCGCTGCATCTCCGCCACCGCCTCGGTGAGCTTGAAAAAGTCGCTCTCCAGAATGTCGCCGCGGCGGATCTTGGACGACGAGATCGAGGCCTGCTCGGCGATGATGCGGGTGGCGAGCTGTTCGGCCGACATTTCCAGCGAGAAGAAGCCGACCACGCCGCCGTTCACCGTCTCCACCCGGCCGTCGGGCAGGGTCTCGCCCTTGTAGGCCTGGGCGACGTTGTAGGCGATGTTGGTGACGAGCGAGGTCTTGCCCATGCCGGGGCGGCCCGCGAGGATGATCAGGTCCGAGGCCTGAAGTCCGCCCATCAGCCGGTCCAGGTCGTCGAGGCCGGTGGCGATGCCGGACAGGCCGCCGTCGCGCTTGTAGGCCTTGGCGGCCATGTCCACGGCGGTGGCGAGCGCCTGGGAGAACGGCTGGAAGCCGCCGTCGTAGCGGCCGGTCTCGGCGAGGGCGAACAGCTTGCGCTCCGCGTCCTCGATCTGGCCGCGGGGGGAGGCGTCCACGCCGGCGTCGTAGGCCTCGTTCACCAGCTCCTCGCCGATGCCGATCAGCGAGCGGCGGATGGCGAGGTCGTAGATGGTGCGGCCGTAGTCCTCGGCGTTGATGACGGTGGTGGCCTCGGCCGCGAGGCGAGCGAGATACTGCGGCACGGTCATGCCGCCGAGGTCGATCTCCACCGGCAGGAAGGTCTTGATGGTGACCGGCGTCGCCGCCTTGCCGGCCCGCACCAGGCTCGCCACGATCTCGTAGATGCGCTGGTGCAGCCCCTCGTGGAAATGCGCGGCCTCCAGAAAGTCCGAGACGCGCCAGAAGGCGTCGTTGTTCACCAGCAGCGCGCCCAGCAGCGCCTGCTCCACCTCCACGTTGGAGGGGGCCTGCCGGTACTGCGGCTCGGGGTCGATGAGGCGGCGGGCGAGGGAATCGGCGAGGGCCATGGCGGACGGGTCTTCGGCTGCGACGGGTTGCGCGCAAGCCTAACACGCCCGTGCGCCCTGCGAGAACGAACCGGGACCGGAAACGCCGCGATCCGGCGTCGCCCCCGATTCCCACAGGCCAAAAACACGAGCCGGGCGAGTCCGTTGACTTGCGGGCCGACTCGGGGCGGCCGGCGTCAGCGCGCCGCGAGCAGCGGGTCGATCAGCGCCGAGAACTCGTCGACGGTCATCATGCCGGCGGCTTTGCGGCCGTTGATGAAGAAGGTGGGCGTGCCGGTGACGCCCGCGGCGACGCCGCGCCGGGCCACCGCGTTGACGCCGTCGAGCAGGCTCTGGTCGGCGAGGCAGGCGTTCACCTGCTCCGCGCCCATGCCGAACTGGCGCATCAGGCCGCGCAGGCCCTCCAGCGGATCGGGCGCGTGGGCCCAAGCCTCGTCGGAGCGGTAGAGCATGTCCACCACGCCGTGCCAGCCCTTCTCGCCCGCGCAGCGCGCCAGCATGAAGCCGCCGGCGTCGAGGGCGTTGAGCGGGAACTCCCGGAACACGAACTGGATCTTGCCCGTGTCCACATATTTGGCCTTCACCGCCGGCCAGGTCTTGAGGTGGAAGTCGCGGCAGCGGTGGCAGGTGAGCGATGCGTATTCGATCACCGTGACCGGCGCCTGCGCGGCGCCGAAGGAGTTCTCCGGCAGTGGGCCGGACTGGGCCAGCGCTTTCTCCGCCTCGGTCTGGGCGAGGGCCGGGCTCGCGCCCGCAAGCGCCGAGGCGGCGGCGAGCAGCATGAGGTCGCGGCGGGTGAACAGGGGCATGGGCGTCAAGGCTCCGGCGCGGGCGGAAGGACCGCGGGCCGGCGGAGCTTAAGCGCCCGCCGCGGGTCGCGCTCAAGGGGCGACGCATCAACAGTCGGTGAAAACGAAAACGCCCGGCGCGAGGCCGGGCGTTTCCTGAAGAGTTGAGGTTGCGTCCGCCGATCAGCGGGCGTCGTCCTCGGCCTCGTCGGACGGAGCCTCGTCCCGGTCGCGACGGTCGCGGCGGTCGTCCTCGTCGTCCTCGGAGAAGGTCTCGAAGGCCGGGCCTTCCTCACGCACGGTGAGGTCCTCGCCCTCGGCCTGGCGCACGGCCTCGGCCTCGGAGCGGGCGACGTTGATCTCGACGAAGACCTCGACTTCCGGGTGCAGGCGCACCGGCACCTTGTGCAGGCCGATGGTCTTGATCGGCACGTGCAGCACCACCTGGTTGCGGGCCACCGTGAAGCCCTCGGCGGTCAGCGCCTCGGCCACGTCGCGGGCCGACACCGAACCGTAGAGCTGGCCGGTCTCGCCCGCCTGGCGGACGAGGATCACCGACACGCCGTCGAGCTTGGAGCCGACGGCCTCGGCCTCGTTCTTGAGCTCGAGGTTGCGGGCCTCGAGCTGGGCGCGCTGGCTCTCGAACTTCTTGCGGTTCGCCTCGTTGGCGCGGAGCGCCTTGTGGTTGGGCAGCAGGAAGTTGCGGGCGTAGCCGTCGCGCACGCGCACCTCGTCGCCCATCTGGCCGAGCTTGGCGATGCGTTCGAGAAGGATGACCTGCATGGGAGTTCTCCGTGTGTTTGAGCGTGGATCGGGATGAAGCGCGGCGTCAGGGCGTGGGCGCTGCCGGCGGACCGCCGAAGCGCTTGCGCACGCCGATGCTCTGCTCCGCAAGGCCGAGGGCGGCGAGGAACACGCCGACCCAGGGCTGGATCAGCAGCAGGGCGTAGACGCCGAAGAGGATGAGCCCGCGCGTCGGCATGGCGCGGGTGGTGACGTGCACCACCGCGAGGCCGAGCAGGGTGAAGGCCACCAGCAGCGTGGTCGCGAACAGCTCCGCCACCAGCCCCGCCAGATCCGGCAGGAACGAGCCCAGCATGGCGGCGAAGAAGCCGTAGGAGGCGGTGCGCGGGAAGGTCATGGCCGACAGATCCGGCCACGGCCGGATGAGCCGGCCGGAGGCGCGGGTGATGCGGCCGGCGAGCCAGAGGTTGACCAGCGACGACACCGTCCACAGCAGCGCCGCCATGATCGGCAGCAGCGCCGCCATCAGGTCGAACAGCCGGGCGCGGTCCTCGCCCTCGGGCAGGCCGGGCGTGGCCGGCGCGGTCTCGAACACCCGGCCGAACAGGGCCTTCAGCGCGCCGCGATACTCGTCGAGCGAGGTCCCGACCATGGGAATCGACAGCGTCACCAGCAGCGCGCCGATGACGGCGGTCCACAGCACCAGCCGGCCGACGGGGTACCATTCGGTCTGGCTCTCGGTCGCGCCGGGGCGCGCCAGCAGCGCCAGATAGGCGAGCCACCAGGCCGGCAGGCCCACTGCGACGGCGTGGAACAGGCCGCCGGTGGGCCCGAGCGCGACGCCGAGCGCCAGCGCGGCCACGACGGCGCCGATCAGGCCGGCGTGGTGGCGCCAGCCGATGCCCGCGATCAGGATCGGCAGCGGGGCGATGTAGAACAGGAAGATGGCGAGGACGGAGCCGGACGCGGCCGAGGCGTAGAGCAGCGCGGACGCAAGTCCGGCGCAGAAGCCTACAAGCAAGAGGGGCGCGTTCGTCATCGGTCGTCCTGCTGTCCCGCGGGCGAGGGCGCCTGAGCGGTTAGGGCGGGGTCTTCGGGCCCGGCCCAACGGCGCCGTCGGAACGGCGCTTCGGATCACTGGAAGACGGCTTCGGCGCGGACGCCGAAGCCGGAAACGGTCGTCTCAGTGACGGGAGGCGGCGCGAGGCCGCCTCAGATCACTTGATGACGTAGGGCAGCAGGCCGAGGAAGCGCGAACGCTTGATGGCGCGGGCCAGCTCGCGCTGCTTCTTGGCGGAGACCGCCGTGATGCGCGAGGGCACGATCTTGCCGCGCTCGGAGATGTAGCGCTGCAGAAGCCGCACGTCCTTGTGGTCGATCTTCGGGGCGTTGGCGCCGGAGAACGGGCAGGTCTTGCGACGGCGGAAGAAGGGGCGGCGCTGGCCGCCGGACGCTGCGGCGGCCATCACTCGGCTCCCTGCTCGTCGCGGCGCGGGCCGCGGTCGTCACGGCGCGGACCACGGTCCCCGCCCTCGCGGCGGAAACCGCCGCGCTCGCCGTCGCGGCCGCCGCGGGGGCGGTCGTCGCGGTCGTCGCGGTCACGGCGCTGAAGCATCGCGGACGGGCCCTCCTCGAGCTCCTCCACCTTCAGGGTGAGCACGCGCAGGATGTCTTCGCTGATGCCCTGCTGACGCTCCAGCTCGGCGACGGCGGAGGCCGGCGCGTCGATGTTCAGGAGCGTGTAGTGGGCCTTGCGGTTCTTCTTGATGCGGTAGGCGAGCGGCTTCACGCCCCAGTACTCGGTCTTGGTGACCTCTCCGCCGAGCCCCTGAAGGACGGCCTTGTACTGTTCGGTGAGCGCCTCGACCTGCTGCGCCGTCACGTCCTGGCGCGCCAGGAAGACGTGTTCGTAAAGCGGCATGAGGGCTTGAACCTTCTTGCGGTGGATCCTGCCGTCCGGCGCGAAGCCCTTCGAGCCCGCGAAGGCCCGAACAGATTCTCGAAGGCGGAGACACGGGAGGTCGGACCCCTTACGGTCCTGATCGGGCGGAACCCGAACCCTCCGTTCAGCCCCCAGCCGAACGACGCGAAGCGCGCCCTATAGAGGAATCCCCCGTGACGCGCAAGACCTTCGCCGTCGCCCCCGGATCGCAGAGGGCCGCGAGAGCGGCGTGACCGGTTATCAAGCTTGGGGCGGGAAGGGGTTTTGATCGCGCGTTTCGGCGATTTTCAAGCCGGCCTTGAATCGCTCTCTTTGCTTTCAGACCTTGCCGGCCAGCGCGTCGAACAGGCCCGCCACCAGCGGCGGGTTCGGCTCGAACACGTCTTCCAGCGTCGCGACCGTGATCGCGCCGGCGCCCGCGGCGGTGAGAGCGTCGATCAGCGGGAACAGCGCCTTCTTCGGCGCGTGCAGCGTCAGCGGCGTTCCGGGCGCCGGCGGGCCGAACGGCGCGCGGGCGTCGAAGCGGGCCGCCACGTCCACCAGCACCCGCTCCACGCCGGCGTCGAAGCGCGCCCGCACCTCGCGGATCTCCCGCGCCCGCACCTCGGCCGCGATCCGGGTCAGGATCACGCGGGCGGCGGTGCGCGCCGCGTCCGACCAGTCGGCGGACAGCCCCGCCACCAGATGGGCCTGGCTGCGCAGGATGACGCCGTCGCTCAGGATCTTGAGCGCGTTGGCGGACAGGGTGGCGCCGGTGGAGGTGATGTCCACGATCACGTCCGCGGCGCCCGCCGCCGGCGCGCCTTCCGTGGCGCCGAGGCTCTCCACGATGCGGTAGTTGGAGACGCCCGCGCGGCCGCGGCCGTCGGCGCGGTCCTTCCATGCGAAGAAGCCGTGGGTCAGGTTGACGTATTTGGTGGCGACCCGCAGCCGGCGGCCGTGGCGGCGCTGCAGGTCGGCGGCCACGTCGTCGAGATCGGCCATGGTGTTGACGTCGATCCAGGCCTTGGGCGCGGCCACCACAACGTCCGCATGGCCGAAGCCCAGCGGCTGGAGCAGCTTCACGCGGGTCGCGGCGTCCGGAATCTGCTCCCGGATCAGATCCTCTCCGGTCACGCCGAGGTGCGCGCCGCCGCTCGCGAGCTGGCTCGCGATGTCGGAGGCGGAAAGATAGGCGATCTCCACCGCCGGCAGGTCGGCGATGCCGCCGCGATAGTCGCGCGCGCCGTTCGGGCGGGTGAAGTGCAGGCCGGCGCGGGCGAAGAAGGCCTGCGCGTTCTCCTGCAGGCGGCCCTTGGAGGGAACGGCGAGGATCAGGGGCCGGGTCATCGGGCGGCTCCGGGGAAGCGGTCGAGCCAGAGCGAGAAGCCGACGCCCGTCACGGGGGAGGGAGCTCCCAGCGCGGAGAGAAGCCGGTCGTAGCGTCCGCCGCCGGCGAGCGGCCCTTCGGCCTGACCCGGTTGCGACAGCTCGAACACGAGGCCGGTGTAGTAGTCGAGCCGGCGGCCGAAGCGGGCGGAGAAGCGCATGCGGTTCACCGGCAGGCCCGCGGCCTCGAAGGCGTCGAGCCGCGCGGCGAAGGCCTCGGCCGCGGCGCCGAGCCCGAGGCCGGATGAGGCCAGCGCCGCCAGCCGGTCGGCGGCCTCGCGCGCGCCGCCCTCGATGGCGAGGAAGGCGTTCAGCGCCCGGCGGGCCTCGTCGTCCAGCGCGCCGGCGGAGCGGGCGGCGTTCTGCTCGATGAAGCGGTCGGCGATCTCCGCCGGCGTCCGGCCGCCCACGGCGGCGATGCCGGCGAGCGACAGCACGTCCTCGATCACCGCGCGGGCGGCTTTTGGGCCGGCGGCGTCGAGCGCCGCGAACAGGCCTTCGAGCTCCTGCGGAGCGGGTCCGGGGTCGGCCAGCGCGTCAAGCGTCGCGCCGCCATAGGCGATCTCGCGGGTGAGGCGCCGCTTCAGGGCGTCCGGCGCGTCGACGGCCTCGACCGCGGCGGCGATGAGGCCCAGATCGCCGAGCTGGATGTGGGGCTCAGCCACGCCGAGCGTGGCGCAGGCCTCGAGCGCCAGCGCCAGCATCTCGGTCTCGCAGGCGAGGCTGTCGGCGCGGCCGAAGCTCTCCACGCCCGCCTGCGGGGTCTCGCTTGGGCCCGATCGCCGCTGACGGAAGATGGGGCCGGCGTAGAAATAGGCCCGCGCGGCCGCCGCATCCGGGCCCGCGAGATGGGCGCGGGCGACCGGAATGGTGAAATCCGGACGCAGGCAGAGCTCCCGGCCTTCGGCGTCGGAGGTCAGGAACATGCGCTGGCGCAGCTCCTCGCCCATCACATGCAGGAACGGCTCGCTTGGCTGCAGGATCGAGGGCTCGACCCGGCGGAGGCCTGCGGCCTCGAAACGGTCGAGCAGGGTCGAAGGGATCGGAACCAGCGGGGACATCGGCTCGCACGGTTGAACGGGGGCGGGTTGCCCGCGCGAATAGCAAACGGGGGCCGCGAGCGCGACCCTTTTCCCGCGGGCCGCGGCCATGGCGCGCGGGTTGCGAGGTTGGGATGCGTCTTATATGTTATAAAATAACATTACATAATGAGGACTGGCCATGGCCGACCCCCGCCTTCCCGTCACCGTGCTGTCCGGCTTCCTCGGCGCCGGCAAGACCACCCTGCTCAACCACATCCTCGCCAACCGGGCGGACCTCAAGGTGGCGGTGATCGTCAACGACATGTCGGAGGTGAACATCGACGCCGATCTGGTGCGGAACGGCGGTAGGCTGTCGCGCACCGAGGAAAAGCTGGTGGAGATGACCAACGGCTGCATCTGCTGCACCCTGCGCGACGACCTGCTGACGGAGGTGCGCCGCCTCGCCGCCGAGAAGCGCTTCGACGCGTTGGTGATCGAATCCACCGGCATCGCCGAGCCCATGCCGGTGGCCGCCACCTTCGACTTCCGCGACGAAAACGGCTTCTCGCTGTCGGACGTGGCCCGGCTCGACGCCATGGTGACGGTGGTGGACGCGGCCAACCTGCTGAAGGACTACGGCGGCAAGGACTTCCTGAAGGACCGCGGCGAGACCGCAGGCGAGGGCGACGAGCGCACGCTAGTCGATCTGCTGGTGGAGCAGATCGAGTTCGCCGATCTGGTGGTGCTGAACAAGGCCTCCGCGGCGACGCCCGAGCAGCGCGCCGCGGCCCGGGGCGTGATCCGCGCGCTGAACGGCGACGCGGAGATCGTGGAGGCGGATTTTGGACGCGTGCCGCTGGCCAAGCTCGTCGACACCGGCCGGTTCGATTTCGAGCAGGCGCGGCGCAATCCGCTGTGGGCCAAGGAACTGTTCGGCTTCAAGGACCATGTGCCGGAGACCGAGGAGTACGGCGTCTCGAGCTTCGTGTTCCGGGCGCGCCGTCCGTTCCACCCCGAGCGGTTCTCGGCTGTGCTTGCCCGCACCTGGCCGGGGCTGGTGCGGGCCAAGGGCCATTTCTGGCTCGCGACCCGGCCGGACTGGGCCGGCGAGATGTCGCTTGCCGGCACGATCTGCCGCACCGAGGGCGCGGGCTTCTGGTGGGCTGCGGTGCCGAAGCGCGACTGGCCGGAGCATCCCGAATGGCGCGACTGGCTGAAGGCGCGCTGGGACAAGGTCTGGGGCGACCGCCGGCAGGAACTGGTGTTCATCGGCGTCGGGCTCGACCGCGCCGCGATCGAGGCGGCCCTGGAGGAGGCGCTGGTGGGCTCGGAGACCGGGCCGGACTGGTCGCTCTACGCGCGGCTGCCAGACCCGTTTCCGCTCTGGCGCCGGGATGCGGCCTGAGGGTAGAGGTTAGGGCCATGGCCCTGTTCTTCCGCTCGAAACGCGCCGAAGACCCCGAGCGCGCCGCCGTCTCGCGCCGGCTCAACGATCTGGCGCGGGCGGCGCTTGCGCTCGGCGAGGACGACGCCCTCACCGTCAGCGAGATCGCCTGCGGCGATCCCGCCTGCGGCGGGGCGGAGACGGTGATCCTCGTCATGCGCGTCGGGGCCCGCACCAAGGCGCTGAAGCTCGCCATGCCCATGGCGCAGGTGACGGAAGACGCCCTGCGCCGTGCGGCCGAAGAAGCGGCCTGACCGCCCTTCGCCTCTCTTTCCAACAGAAATCCGTGGTCTTATAACGCGCCCCGATCTCATTCGTCGGACGAGCGTTCACCGCTGATCCCGCCTTGCGCCGGAAACGGCGGCGGACCCCGTCCCGCAACCGCCGGAGGCGTCCGTGGCCGGACATTCGCAGTTCAAGAACATCATGCACCGCAAGGGCCGCCAGGATGCGGTGCGGGCCAAGCTGTTCTCGAAGCTCGGGCGCGAAATCACCGTCGCCGCCAAGTCGGGTCTGCCGGACCCGGCCATGAACCCGCGCCTGCGCCTCGCGGTGGCTGCGGCCAAGGCCCAGTCCATGCCCAAGGACAACATCCAGCGCGCCATCAACAAGGCCTCCGGCGGCGACGCGGACAACTATGAAGAGGTGCGCTACGAGGGCTACGGCCCCGGCGGCGTCGCCGTCATCGTCGAGGCGCTGACCGACAACCGCAACCGCACCGCGGCCGCCGTGCGCTCCTACTTCACCAAATCCGGCGGAGCGATGGGCGAAACCGGCTCGGTGGCGTTCATGTTCAGCCGGGTGGGCGAGATCGTCTATCCGGCCAAGGCAGGCTCCCCCGACGAGGTGCTGGAGGCGGCGATCGAGGCCGGCGCGGACGACGTGGAGTCCGACGAGGAAAGCCACGTCGTCACCTGCGCCTTTGAGGACCTGAACGAGGTGTCCAAGGCGCTGGAGGCCAAGCTCGGCGAGGCCGAGGCCGCCAAGGCGGTGTGGCGCCCCTCCACCACCACCGCGCTGGACGAAGACAAGGCGGTCTCGCTGCTCAAGCTGGTCGACGCGCTGGACGACGACGACGACGTGCAGAATGTCTACGGCAACTACGAGATCTCCGAAGAGATCATGGCCAAGATCGGCTGAGCCCGGCCTTTCAGTCCCCCCATTGCGAAAAACCCGCGGGCGAAGGTCCGCGGGTTTTTTCATGCGCCCGCCGGCGCGGCGGCGAAGCCCGCGAACGAAAACGGCCGGGACGCGATGTTCCCGGCCGTTCCGCGTGTCTGGGAGGCGTTAAGCCGATCAGGCCGCCTTCATGGCGTTGGCCTTCTCGATCAGCGCTTCCGCCATGCGGATGGAGGCGATGTCGATCAGGCGGCCGTCGAGCGCCACGGCGCCGCGGCCGGCCTTGGCGGCCTCTTCCATGGCCTCGAGGATGCGGCGGGCCTTGGTGACCTCGGCCTCGGACGGCGTGAACACGTCGTTGGCGAGTTCGATCTGCGAGGGGTGGATCGCCCACTTGCCCTCGTAGCCCGCGGCCGCGCAGCGGCGGGCGGCGGACAGGTAGCCGTCCGGATCGGAGAAGTCGCCGAACGGGCCGTCGATCGGGCGCAGGCCATAGGCGCGGCAGGCGACCAGCATGCGCTGCTGGGCGAACAGCCACGGATCCTGCCAGTGGGTCTCGCGCTTGCCGGACTCGTCCTTGTCGGTGAGCACCGAGTAGTCCGGGTTCACGCCGCCGATGACGGTGGAGCGGGTGCGGCAGGAGGCGGCGTAGTCCGCCACGCCGAAGGACATGGCCTCGAGGCGCTTGGACGAGGTGGCGATCGCCTCCACGTTCGCCATGCCGAGGGCGGTCTCGATCAGCACCTCGAAGCCGATCTTCTTCTCGCGCTTCTTGGCCTGCTCGATCTGGGTGACCAGCACGTCGATGGCGTAGACGTCCTGCGGAACGCCCACCTTCGGGATCAGGATCATGTCGAGGCGCGGGCAGGCCTCAACGATGTCGACCACGTCGCGGTACATGTAGTGGGTGTCGAGACCGTTGATGCGGATCATCATGGTCTTGGCGCCCCAATCGATCTCGTTCAGGGCCTGGATGATGTTCTTGCGCGCCTGCTCCTTGTCGTCGGGCGCGACGGCGTCCTCGAGATCGAGGAAGATCACGTCCGCCTTCGACTGGGCCGACTTCTCCATGAAGGTCGGGTTGGAGCCGGGCACCGCCAGCTCGGAGCGATGAAGACGCGGCGTGGCCTGCTGAACCAGCGTGAAGCTCATGATATCCTCCTCGGATGTCCGGATGCTTGTTCGTCTATAACGAACACGGCGTTTCTTGAAGCGCGTCTTTTTAGTCCGTTAGACTTACGTCTTTGTGACGCGCGCGACATATTATTCTTGTCACGTCTTGTATGCCACGGCGTCGCCCTGCGGCGCCGTGGCGATGGTTCGCGTGCCGGCGGAGAGGCTCAGCCCGTGGCGCCGAAACCGACCGCGATGCAGTTGATCGACAGCAGCAGCGCGGACTTGCTTTCCTCGCGCTTGAACTCGTCGGTCTCCGCCCGGAAGCGGCGCAGCAGCTCCACCTGTTCGCGGCTGACCTGGTTGATCACCGGCAGGCGCTCCTCCAGCCTTTCCCGGAAAGCGGGGTAGCGGAAGGCGATTTCGCCGCCGCCGGAGACGCGCAGCGCCATCTCGCAGGTGAGCGCGTACTCCTCCTCGATCATGCGGAAGATCTCGTCGCGGATCTGCTGGTCCGGCACGAGAGTGGAGTATTCGCGCGCGATCGACAGGTCGACCATGCGCAATGTCTTCTCCACCTCGTCGAGGATCAGGCGGAACGGCTTGGACTGCTCGAACATGCGCTTCAGCAGCGCCTCGCCGTCCTGCCCGCGCACGTCGATGAAGTTCTTGAAGGCGGAGCCGATGCCGTACCAGCCGGTGACGATGTGCCGGTTCTGCGCCCAGGCGAACACCCAGGGGATCGCCCGAAGGTCGCTGAGCGAGCGCGCCCCGAAGCGCCGCGCCGGGCGCGAGCCGATGTTGAGCAGCGCCAGTTCGTCGAGCGGGCTCGCGTTCTGGAAATACTCCACCAGCCCGGGGTGCTGGATCAGCTTGGTGTAGACCGCCCGGGACGCGCCGGACAGCGCCTCCATGGCGTCGTCGAATTCGGGCCGGGAGCCGTTCTTCTCCAGCTTCGACTTCAGGATGTGCTCCATCACCGAAGCGGCGGTGAGCTCCATCTGATAGGCGGCGGTGCCGCGGTTGGAGTATTTGAACGACACCACCTCGCCCTGGTCGGTCACCCGGTACTGGCGGCTGATGGAGCCGGGGGGCTGGGCCTCGATGGCGCGGGCGGTCGGCGCGCCGCCGCGGGACACCGAGCCGCCGCGGCCATGGAAGAAAGCGATCGGCACGCCCGCCTGCTGGCCGACTTCGGTCAGCTTGGACTGCGCCTTGTACAGCTCCCAGTTGGAGGCGAAGTAGCCGCCGTCCTTGTTGCTGTCCGAATAGCCGACCATGACCTCGTGGAAGCCGCCCTGCCAGCGCACCGAACGGCGCACCAGCGGGATCGACAGCAGCTCCTTCATGATGGCGGGCGCGGCGCGCAGGTCCTCGATGGTCTCGAACAGCGGGACGATCGGCAGCTGGCAGATCTCCACGCCGGGGCTGTCCAGATAGAGCCGGGCCTCCTTGGCGATGAGGTAGACGCCGAGGATGTCGTTCACCGAGCGCGTCATGGACAGGATGAAGCTGCCCACCGCCTCGCGGTCGAGCTCGGTCTTCATCTCCGCCACCAGCGCGAAGGTGGCGAGCGTCTCGCGCGACGCGTCGGACAGGCCGTCCAGCGAACGCTTTACGGTGCGGGGCTTGGACAGCTCCGAGGTCAGCCAGGTGCGCCATTCGGTCGATTCGACGTCCGGCGCCTCCTCCACCGGGCGACCCTGGATCGAGGCCCAGATCTCCCGCAGCGTGTTGGTGGTGCGGGTCGAGTTCTCGCGGATGTCGAGATTGACGGTGGAGAAGCGGAAGATCTCCACCATGCGACGCACCGGGCGCACCTGATTGACCGCAAGCGACCGGCAGCCGGAGTCGATCAGGCCCTGCTCCAGCGCCTTGATGTCGTTGATCAGTTCGTCCGCGTCCACATAGAACGGGCCCGGCAGGACGACCGGCTCCTCCTTGTTGCGCTCGATGGTGGCGTCGAGCTTGCGCAGCATGCAGGTCTGGAACTGGCGGAAGTGCTCGCCGGGATTGCGCGCCTGAATGGCCTCGCCGTCGCCGCTGGCCGCAAGCCGCGCGGTCAGCTCCTTGCGGAAGGCGATCGGCGTCGGCAGCGCCCGTTCGGTGATCGACAGCAGTTTGCCGAGGTCGTTGAGCCGGGCGCGGAACCGCCGCATGGAGGCGCGGCCGTTGCGCTTCAGCGTGGTGCGGGTGACGTCCGAGGTCACGAAGGGGTTGCCGTCCCGGTCGCCGCCGATCCAGCAGCCGAACTGGAAGAAGGCCGGCACTTCGAAGCTCTCGTCCGGATAATATTCGGCGAGGGAGGCTTCGAGCGAGTACAGCACCTCGGGGATCATCTCAAACAGCGCTTCGTCGAAGAAGTGCAGGCCCCAGGAGACCTCGCGCTCGACGGTGGTCTTCTCGAGCTGCAGCTCGCCCGTCATCCAGATCAGCTCGATCTGGTCGCGCAGGTCCGCGAGCAGCGCCGCGCGCTCGCGCTCGGTCCAGCGCGGCAGCTCCAGCTCGCGCAGGTCGAGATAGATGCGGCGCAGCTTCTCCAGCACCGTCACGCGCTTGGCCTCGGTCGGATGCGCGGTGAGCGTCGGGCGGATGCGGATCGACTTCAGCAGCTCATGGATCTCGGGCGCCTTCACGCCGGCCGCCACCGCCTCGGCGAGAACGTGGGAGAAGGTGCCGCGCACCGCGTCGCGCCCCTGGGTCCGCTCCGCATGGCGGCGGCGGCGCATGGCGGTGTTCTCCTCCACGATCGACAGCAGGCGGAACCAGATGCCCTGCACCTGCAGCGCCCGGCCCAGCAGCTCCGGCGTGAGCTGGGAGATGTCCGCCTCGCCGCGCAGGACGGATTCAAGCTCCGGCTGGTGCCGGCGGCACACCTCGATCAGAGCGTGGAACAGGATTTCGGTGGCCGCGTCCGGCGCCGTTCCGGTGATGACCGGCGGCGCGAAGGGCTCGATGGTGTCCGGCATGGGCGCGGCGAATTGAGCTTGGGGAGACATCGCAAGGTCCATGTCTGCGGGCGGCGGGCGCCGTCAGGTAAGGCGGATGACGCGGGCGGCGGCGGAGAATTCAGGCGCCGCCGCCGGCGTTCGAAGGTTCAGGCTGCGGATTTCAGCCTGCCCAGCACCTCTGCAACCGTCGTGCCGAAATCGCCGGGGGAGGGGGCGACCGTCAGACCGTAGGAGCGCATGATCTCCGCCTTCTCGGCGGCGCTGTCGCCGGCGGCGGAGATGATGGCGCCCGCATGGCCCATGCGCCGGCCCTTGGGCGCGGTGAGGCCGGCCACGAAGCCCACCACCGGCTTCGTCATGTTGTCCTTGATCCAGGCGGCGGCTTCGGCTTCCTGCGGGCCGCCGATCTCGCCGATCATCAGCACCGCGTCGGTCTCGTCGTCCTGCTCGAACAGGGCGAGATGGTCGAGGAAGGACGAGCCGTTGATGGGGTCGCCGCCGATGCCGACCGAGGTCGAGACGCCGATCCCGAGCGCCTTCATCTGGGAGGCGGCCTCGTAGCCGAGCGTGCCGGAGCGGGAGATCACGCCCACGTTGCCCTTGAGGTAGATGTGGCCCGGCATGATGCCGAGCATGGCCTTGCCCGGCGAGATGATGCCGGCGCAGTTGGGGCCCACCACCATGGTCCGCTTGTCCTTGGGATAGCGGCGCAGGTAGCGCTTCACGCGCATCATGTCCTGGGCGGGAATGCCGTCGGTGATGGAGCAGACCAGCTTCAGCCCGGCGTCGGCGGCCTCCATGATGGCGTCGGCCGCGAACGGGGGAGCGACAAAGGTGATGGAGGTGGTGGCCCCGGTGGCGGCCACGGCGTCCTTCACGGTGTCGAACACCGGAACGTCCAGATGGGTGGTCCCGCCCTTGCCGGGCGTCACGCCCGCCACCACGCGGGAGCCGTAGGCGATCATCTCACGGGCGTGGAAGGTGCCCTTGTCGCCGGTCATGCCCTGAATGAGGATCGGGGTGGTTTCGTCGATGAGGATGCTCATGGAACCGTCTCCCCTCAGGCCGCGCGCTTGGCGTCGGCGCAGGCCGCCACCGCCTTGGCGGCGGCTTCCGACAGGGTGTCGGCGGCGATGATGTCGAGGCCGCTTTCCTCAAGGATTTTCTTGCCCGCCTCCACGTTGGTGCCGGCGAGGCGCACGATCAGCGGCGCGTCGATCTTCACCTCGCGAGCGGCCTGGATCACGCCCTGGGCCACCCAGTCGCAGCGGTTGATGCCGGCGAAGATGTTGACCAGGATCGCCTTCACCTTCGGATCGGACAGCACCAGCCGGAAGGCGGTGGCGACCCGGTCCGGCGAGGCGCCGCCGCCCACGTCGAGGAAGTTCGCCGGCTCGCCGCCGGCGTGCTTGATCATGTCCATGGTGGCCATGGCGAGGCCCGCGCCGTTGACGATGCAGCCGATCTCGCCGTCGAGGCCGATGTAGCTCAGATTGTGCTCCGCCGCCTGCGCCTCGCGCGGGTCGGACTGGGAGGGGTCGTGCATGTCGGCCACGTTGGGGCGGCGGAACAGCGCGTTGTCGTCGAAGGACATCTTGGCGTCGAGCGCCAGCACCCGGTCGTCGCGGGAGACCACCAGCGGGTTGATCTCCAGCATGACGCAGTCGGTGTCGCGGAAGGCGCGGTAGGCGTTCAGGATCACCTTCACGGCGGCTGAGGCCTGCCGGATGTTGAGCCCGAGCTTGAAGGCGAGCTCCCGCGCCTCGAACGGCTGCAGGCCGACCGCCGGCTCCACCACCACCTGGATCAGCGCGTCCGGGTCGGTCCTGGCGATCTCCTCGATCTCCATGCCGCCGCGGGTGGAGGCGATGACGCGCACCCGTTCCGCCTTCCGGTCGAGCACATAGCCCAGATAGAGCTCGCGCTCGAACGGATCGGCCGCCTCCACGTAGACGCGCTGGACGGGCTTGCCCTCGGGGCCGGTCTGGACCGTGACGAGCCGCTTGCCGAGCATGGACTTGGCGGCGTCGCGCACCTCGTTGTAGGTGCGGCACAGTCGGACGCCGCCCGCCTTGCCCCGCGCGCCGGCGTGGATCTGGGCCTTGACCGCCCAGGCGCCGCCGCCGAGTTCGGTGGCGGCGTAGACCGCCTGATCGGGGCTGAACGCCACCGCCCCCTTGGGGACGGCGACGCCGAAGCTCGCGAGCAGTTCCTTGGCTTGATACTCGTGAACGTCCATCACGAATCCTCCCTAAGCGTTCAGAGTCTTCCCGCGAGCCTGTTGTTGTCGTTGGGCGGTCAACCCAGCTTGTTCTTGACCAGCTCGTAGGTCTTTCCGGTCAGAGCGCCCGCGTCCGCGATCAGGGTCTCCAGCTCGGCGAGCCGGGCGTCCGCGAACTCGCGGTCCTTGATCGACTTGGCGTTGACGCGAACGTTGAGGGCGGCGCTCATCAGGCCGGCGTAGGCCGACTGGACCGCGACGCCCGCGTCCGAGATCACGTTGAGGTTGCCGATCTCGGCGATCTCGGCGGAGAGCTCGATCGCCTCGGCGCAGAGCCGGGCGGCCTCCAGCGGCACGTCGGTCGCCACCTTCAGCGACGCCTGGATGCGCTCGGAGCGGGAGGCCTTCTCCTCATCGGTGCCGCGCGGCAGGCCATAGGCCCCCATCACGGCGTCGAAGGCCTTCACGTCGTCGGCGATGGCGTCGGTGAGCTTGGCGCGCAGCGGCTCGGACTTCGCCAGCACCGCCTTCACCTGCTCCTCCACCTCGGCGTATTTCGGCTTGCCGATGGTCAGGTTGGCGACCATGGAGACGAGCGCCGCCCCCATGGCGCCGGAGATCGCGGCCGCGCCGCCGCCGCCCGGCGTCGGCGCTTCGCTCGCCAGTTCGTCGAGGAACCGGCCGAGAGCCTGCTCCCGCGCCATCACGCCATCTCTTTCGCGAGGGCGTAGATCTCGTCGGCGTCGAACGACTGCTCGGCCGAATCGAACAGCTTGCCGATCAGCGTGCGGTGCAGCTTCAGCTTCAGGCCGCCGAGGCCGAGCGCGCCGATGGCGAGCTTGCCGTGACGCTCCTTGGCCTTGTCGAAGGCCTCGATGCCGCCGATGCCGAGCGGGGGCTGCGCGTTGTAGTCGACCACGATCTCGACCGAGGCTTCCGACGACCAGTTCTCTTCCGAGATCAGCTCGAAGCCGATGGCGCCGGCGGAGAACACCAGATTCGCGCCGGAGATCGCCGCCTTGCGGGACGCCTCGTCGGCGGCCGCGACGGCCTCGATCTTGACGCCGAAGCGCTTCTCGATGGCGTCCGCCGCCTTCTGGGTCTTGGCGAGGTCGCGGCCGGTAATGGCGACCGTCGCGCCTTCCTTGGCGAGCATGGCGGCCGAGCGCATGCCGACCGGACCGGTGCCGGCGAGCACCACGGCCTTCTTGCCCTTGATGTCGCCGCCGGCGGCCTTAACCGCCAGCGCCACGCCCGCCGCGGCGGTGGTGTTCGAGCCGTTCGAGTCCAGCATGACCGAAACGCGGAACGGACCGAAGAACCGCTTCTTCACGGCGTCGAACACCGCCTCGCCGGCCGCCATGTCGCCGCCGCCCACGAAGATCGCCGTCGACTTCTTCTCGGGGCCGCCGCGCGTGTAGATGGTGCCGTCCACATACGCGCCGACGTTGTCGGGCGTGACATTGCCGTAGCCGGTCACATGGTCCGCGCCGCCGTCATAGGCGACGACCACGTCGAACACGCTCGGGGTGGCGTCGGTGTCGAATTGGAACAGAAGCTTCTTGGTCATGATCTTCCCTGTGGTCCGCGCGTCCGCGGCCGTTTCGTAAGACGCCCGAGGCTGCAGACCTCGCGCGGCGTCCTGCCCGTTTCGTGCGGGCGTTTCAGATGTCGCCTCGCCCCGAACCCCCGCCGGCGCGACCGCCCGGCTCGCCCGGGCGTCGCGACGGAGGCCGAGGGCTTAAGACGTCACTCCACGACGTTCGACGGCTTGCCGGCGACGAAGTTCTCGACGTTGTCGATGAGCTGGTCGGCGAGGATCTGCATCGCCTCCTTGCTCGCCCAGGCCACATGCGGCGTGACGATGAGGTTCGGCAGGTCGGCGTCGCACAGGATGTTGCCGTCCTTCGGAGGCTCCTGCGCCACCACGTCAAAGCCTGCGCCGCCGATCTCGCCGGCTTTCAGCGCCTCGATCAGCGCCGCCTCGTCCACCAGGCCGCCGCGGGCGGTGTTGATGAGGATGGCGCTGTTCTTCATCTTCTTGAACTGCTCGGCGCCGAACATGTTCTTGGTGTCGGGCGTGAGCGGAACGTGGATGGTGATGACGTCCGACTGGGTCAGCACGGTCTCGAAGTCCACGAGGCCGTCCTGCGGGAACACGTCGTAGGGCAGCACCTTCATGCCGAGCGCTTCCGCGCGCTTGCCGATGGACTTGCCGAGCGCGCCGTAGCCGATGATGCCGAGCGTGGAGCCGGCGATGTCGTAGATCGGATAGTCGAAGTAGCAGAACTGCTGCGACTTGTTCCAGTCGCCGCGCTTCACGGAGTTCGCGTAAGGCACGATCGAGCGGCGCAGCGCGAAGATCAGCGCGATGACGTGCTCGGGCACCGTGTTGAAGGCGTAGCCGCGGATGTTGGAGACGGTGATCCCCTGCGCCTTGGCCTGGACCTTGTCGACCACATCCGTGCCGGTGGCGGCGACGGCGATCAGCTTCAGCTTCGGAAGCTGCTTCAGCACCTCGGCCCGCATCGGCACCTTGTTGATCAGGGCGATGTCGGCGTCCTTCAGGCGCTCGACGATCTCGTCGGGCGTCCAGGTCGACTGATATTCCACGTAGTCGTGCGGAAAATTCGGACGGCGGACGTTCGCGTCCACGCTCTCGCGGTCGAGAAAGACAATCTTGTGCGTCATTGCGCTCCCCATGCCGCCGGCATCTCGTGCGGAGGGAGGCCCCGCTGCGCGTGCGGCGTTTTCAAACCCGGGCAGAATGCCCACCGGGCGCGCGGTTTCAAGCGCGCCCGGTGGTGTGATCCCGGTGTCAGGCCGCCTTGGGGGCCGCAGCCTGCGGCTCGATCGGGTTGTCGCGCAGGTAGTCCTGCGCGGCGCCCACGCCCGAGCCCGCCTTGATCTTCACGCCGTTGTCGAGCATCGACATCTCCGCGCCGGCGATCGCGCCGAGCAGCATCAGCTCGTTCAGGTCGCCGATGTGGCCGATGCGGAACACGCGACCCGCGACCTTCGACAGGCCGGCGCCAAGCGCGAGGTTGTAGCGGTCATAGGCGTGGCGGATGATCTTCGCCGCGTCGATGCCTTCCGGCGCCAGAATCGCCGACACGGTGTCGGAGTGCCAGCGGGGCTCCTTCGCGCAGACCTTCAGGCCCCATGCGGCGACCGCCTTGCGGGTGGCCTCGGCGAGGATGTGATGGCGGCGGAAGATGTTCTCCAGACCCTCGTCCTCGATGCAGGCCAGGGCCTCCTTGAGGCCGTGCAGCAGCGGGGTGGCCGGCGTGTAGGGGAAGTAGCCGGAGGGGTTGGTGTTGATGTGGTCCTGGAAGTCGAAATAGACCTTGTTCAGGCCCGCGTTCTTGCGGAGGCCGAGCGCGCGCTGGCTGACGCAGACGAAGCCAAGGCCGGCCGGCAGCATGAGGCCCTTCTGCGAGCCGGAGACCGCGCAGTCCACCTTCCACTCGTCGAAGCGGAAGTCGATCGAGCCGAGGCCCGAGACCGAGTCGACGAACAGCAGGGCCGGGTGCTTGGCCGCGTCGATCGCCTTGCGGATGGCGCCGATGTTGGAGGTCACGCCGGTCGCCGTCTCGTTGTGGACGACCATGACGGCCTTGATCTCATGGTTCTTGTCGGCGACGAGAGCCTCTTCGATCTTCTCCTCGTGGGCGCCGGTGCCCCACTCCTCTTCCTGGATCTGGACGTCCAGGCCGAGACGCTGGGCCATGTCGGTCCACAGGTGCGAGAACTGGCCGAAGCGGGCGGTCAGCACCTTGTCGCCGGGGGCGAGGGTGTTGGTCAGCGCCGCTTCCCAGCCGCCGGTGCCCGAGGACGGGAAGATGAAGACCTGGCCTTCGGTGGTCTTGAAGACCTTCTTCAGGCCCTCATAGAGCGGCTTGGTGAGCTCGGGGAAGATCGGCGAACGATGGTCTTCCTGGCTGACGACCATGGCGCGGAGCACGCGCTCCGGAACGTTCGTCGGGCCGGGGACGAACAGGAAATTCTTACCGGGGCGTCTCGCCATAGTGTCCTCCTAGGAGCGCGCAATTGACGCGCAAAATAAGCATAACCTTCGGTGTGACTATGCGACAGGCGGTCACGTTAGACCAATGAACGCGAGCCATGCCGCATAGTCTGTCTGAATTCAGTCAATCTATTTCAGCCCTTCAGGAAAATTTGTAGGACTGTGAGATCGACGTAAATTCGATTGAGTTGCCTTTGTCGCACGATGAAAAGCGCGCACGCCAAAGAGCCACGCGGGCGCGTGGCTGCAGCGCTAAATGGCCCGGAAATAGGTCAGCGCACGAGTTCAACTTTCGCATTATACCAGAGCGCCGCAGGTCTCATCCTGGCGGCGAGAGGCGCGAAAGGTCGGACGTCCGGCGCGCTCAAGGGTGGCGAACGGCCCGAAGCGGCGGCGCACAGCCCGCCGCCGCTTCGGCATTATGACAAAACGCCCGCCAGCGCCGGCATCGGAAACCGCCGACCAAAAGACGACCGTCGCCGCGCGTGTCCGGGGCGCCGGACCACCGGGAGGCCGCTGAAACGCGGGTTCGGGGCGTCCTCCCGTTCAGTAGTTTGGTCGGGTCGCCGGCAGAGAGCGGGTCATGACCGTGTCGGTGGCCTCGGCGCCGCTCGGGCCGGGATCATCGGGAGCGCGGCTGAGCGGAAACACCGCGGCGGTGGGCTTTTGAGGCGCACGGGCGGGGGAGCCCGGCTTCACAGGCTCCAGCTTCGCCGGTTCCGGCGCAGGTTCGACCGCAACCTCCGAGACTTTCTTCTCGACGACAGGCGCCGAAGGTTTCGCGGGCGTGATCACGTCGACCTTCGCCGGCGCGGTCGCCGCAGGCTTCGCCGGTTCCGGCGCAGGCGCGCCGTCCTGCAACTCCGGCATCTTGCGCGGCAGGACCGCCACCGGCGCGGACGGCGCCGTCACGGTGAGCTCAGCAGGCGCCTGCTGCAGCCAGTCTTCGGCGGCGATCCGGGGGCGGGTGTCCTCAACCGGCGTCTTCCAGACGAACGCGTCCAGACGTCCGCTGATCGGCGACACCGGCTCCCACACGTCGCTCGCCACGCCATCGGCGACCCAGAGCGGATCGCGCGGGGCGCGCAGCGCGCGGCTCAGCCACTCGCGGGAGGCGCCGGTGGCGCCGTGCTCCAGATCCTCCAGTTCCGCCATCAGCAGGCACACGCGCGCGGTGGGGCGGGTGGACAGCAGCTTGTCGAGCGCGGCGCGGGCGGCGCCAAACTCCCGCGCGGCCATGGCGGCGCGGGCCACCGCGATCAGCCCTTCCGGGTGGTCGCCGGAGCGCTCCGACAGCGCCTTGGCGCGTTTCAGCTTGTCGCGCGCGGGCTCGCTGGGGCGCGCGTGCACGTAGACCTCGGCCAGATCGGGATGGGGCGCCTTGAGCCAGGTCGCCTCAACGATCTTGGTCGCCTTGCGGGCCTCGCCCTGCTCGGCGAGCAGGCGCCCGGCGATGGCGGCGGCGGGCACGAAATCCGGCGCGAGGCCATGGGCCTCCTTGGCGCGGCGCAGCGCGAGCGCGGGGTCGGCGCCCGCGCCGTCCATGGCCTGTGCCGTCAGCAGCACGGCGCGGCGGCGCTTGGCGTCGGGCTTCTCGATCAGCTTGTTGGCGGTCAGGCGCTCCAGCGTCGTCAGCGCGCCGGTCCAGTCGCGTTCGGCGCACTGGAAGTCGAACAGCGCCTGCGCCGCCCAAGGAGCCTGAGGCGATTGCCGCGCGGCCTCCTCGGCCAGCGCCTTGGCCGCATGCTGGTCGCCGCGCCGCTCCGCCTCCACGAACAGGCCGCGAAGGCCGAGCGCGCGGGTGGCGGGCGATTCGGTCATGGCGCGGAAGGCGGCTTCCGCGCCCATGCGGTCGCCGGAAAGCTGGGCGGCCTGGGCGGCCAGAACCAGCGTCAGCGGCTCCTTGCCCAGCAGGCGGCGGGCGTCGTTCGCCTCCTTGCTGGCGAGGCGGGCGTCGCCGGTGCCGACCGCCACCACGCCGCGGGCGATGGCCTGATAGCCCTTGCTCCGGCGGCGGTTGCGGCGGAACAGCGCGAAGGCCTCCGGACCCGCGAGGATCCAGCGCGTGACGTTCCACAGCACGACGGTGAGCGCCGCCACCAGCGCCACGGCCGCTGCGGCCACCGCCACGCTGGTCTCGACCCGATAGCCCTGCCAGGTCAGCGTCAGCTCGCCAGGGCGATCGACGATCCAGATGGCGCCGAGGGCGAACACGCCCACAAGGGCGAGGTAAAGCAGGACGCGGATCATGGACGGTCCCTCACTTGGCGCCGAGACGGGTGAACGCCGCCTGCCGGGCGTCGTTCAGGGCGGCGTTCGCCGCCAGGCGCGCCTGAGCCTTCTCCGCCCAGGCCGCAGTCGCGGCTTTGGCCGCGTCGTCGAGTTCGTCGCGGGCGGCCAGCGCGCCGGAGAGATCGCCGCGGCTCGCAAGCGCGCTCACGCGCGCGCGGGCGGCCTCGGGGCCGGAGCCGGCGGGGACGCCGGTGGGCGTGACTTTCACGATCGAGCCGGCGTTGGCCAGCAGCCGGTCGAGCACCGAGCCGTCCGTCGGCGGCTTGAGCGGCGGCAGGCCGTCCATGAGGGTCCTGAGCTCAGCCGCGAGGGCCTGCGGCGTCGGCGCGCCATCGGCCGCGAAGGCCTCCAGGCCGCCGGAGACGTCGCCGCCGGCCGATTTCGCCACCGCGAGCTCCGCCGTGAACGGCCGGCCGGCCGCGATCGCCTGCTCCAGCGCGCCGAGCGCCACCACCAGACGGGCGTCGGGGTCGCCCACGGGGCGCGCCTTCAGCTCGGATTCCACGGCATCGATCTTGCCCGCGATCGGGGCGACCGCCTGCTGCACGCTGTCGCTGACGCCGTCGAGCCGCTGGCCAAGGGCCTCGAGGCGCTGGGCCACCCCGTCGAGCCGCTGGCCGATTTCGGTCATCGCCTCGGAGGTCGGCGCGGCCTTAAGCTGCTCCTCCAGCGCGTCGAGCCGGCCGGCGAGGGCGTCGGTGGCCTTGGTGTCGATGGAGACCTCCGCGGGCCGTTCCGCCAGCGTGCGCACCTCGCGCTCAAGCCCCTCGAATCGGGCGTTGGAGCCTTCGACCGCCTTGCCGAGTTCGCCGATGCGGGCGTCGATGGCGCTGGTGTCGGAGGTCTGCGCCGTCTGGGCGGCGCGGTCGCGCAAGGCCGCAAGATCGCCGGCGACGCCGTCGAGCTTGGATTCGAGCGCGGCGACGCGGGACATGTCCGGCGCCGCGGCGGGCGCGGCCACATTGCTCACGCCGATCAGATCGCGGCCGTAGAGCGCGACGACGCCCACCGCGATGGCGGCGCCCATCAGGGTCGCGACCGCGAGGCCGAGCGGTCCGGCGCCCGAGCGCGAGACGGACGGCTGGGGCGGCGTCTGGGGCGTGGCGGCGGAGGGCTTGTCGGGGCCGGGTTTGGCGGCGCCTGCGGAGGAGGCCGCCGGCTGCGCCAGGCCCGGCGTCGCGGCCTTCAGAGGCTCCGACGCCGAGGGTTTCGAATCGGCCGCCGCAGAGGCGGGCGCGGCTGGGCCGGATGTCGGCTTGGCGCCCTGAGGGGCGTCCGCAGGCTTGGCTGCGGGTGAGGCCGATGGCCCGCCGGCGGTCCTGGCCGCATCGGCGGCGGTCGCGGCCGGCTTGGCGTCGGGCGTCTTGGCGTCAGTTGGCTTGGCGTCGGCCGGCTTGGCGTCCGCGGGGCCCGAGCCCGCCGGGCCGGTCTTGGACGTCACGTCGGCGGCGGGCAAGTCCAGCACCGGCGGCCGCGGCCGCGCGGAGGAGGCCGCACCGCCGGATTTCTGCTCGGGGCCTTTCGGATCCGCCATGGGCCGCTCCTTGGGATGCTCGCAGACGAGGACGGAAGGTCTCCCGCCGCTGTCCTACTTAGAACGCTCACCGCCGGATTGCGAGCCGGTCCCGATCAAACGCGTGAGCGCATCGAACAGCGCCGGTTCGTCCGGCCGCTCCGCCACGGCGATGGTCCTGCAGTTCGCGGCGAACAGCGGCTCCGCCACCCGCAGCGCCAGGGCGGCGTGGGGGGCGGCGCGCACGGCGTCGGACAGCCCTGCCGATTCTGCGAGCGACAGGAAGGTTTCGGCGATGCGGCGGGAATGGTGCAGCACGGCGGTCGCCTCGCCGCCGCGCAAGGCGTCTTCGGCCTCGGGTGAAAGGCGGGAGGCCGGCGCGGCGCGGTAGAGCTCCACGACCTCGACAGCATGGCCGTGAGGCTCGAGCGCCGCCTTGAGGTCGAAGGCGCGGTCTGCGCCCGCCGCGTGCAGGAAGCGGCTTGGAGTCCTGAACCGGGCGACGACCGCCGCCGCAAGCGACCGGCCGTCGCCCTCCGCCACCTCGATCGCGGTGAAGCCCGCCTCGCGGCCCGCGTCCGCCGTGCGGTCGCCCACCGCCATCAGCGGGCCGCGGATGAGCTCGTAAATCTCCGGCCGCTCCTTCAGCTTGCGCAGGCCGTTGGCGCTGGTGGCGAGCACGGCGTCGTAGGCGCCCTGGGGAATCGGGCCGTCCAGCGGCTCGATGGCGAGCACGGGCGATACGATGGCGTCGAGCCCGATCGCGCCGAGGCTCTCCACCGTGCGGCGCGCCGCACGCTCGGGACGGAGCACCAGAACCGCCATGGCCGTCACCCGAACGCGGCCAGAAGGTCGGGGGGCGTGCGGCCCTTGACCTCGTGGCCGATGTCCGCGCCGAGCCTCGCCGCGTCCGCGGGCGAGGCCTCGCCCGCGCCTTCCACGCTGCGTCGGCCGTCCTTCGACAGCACCAGCCCGCGGAAGCCGAGCCGCCCCGTCCCATCCAGCCGGGCGAGGCCGGCGATCGGCGTGCGGCAGGAGCCGTCCAGCACGGCGAGGAACGCCCGCTCGCAGGCGAGCGCCGCGGCGGTCGGCGCATGGTCGAGGGCGGCGAGCGCCGTCAGCGTGGCGTCGTCGTCCGCCCGCGCCGTCACCGCGATCGCGCCCTGTCCGAGCGCGGGCGGGAAGCTCTCCACGTCCAGCAGCTCGGTGGCGTGGCCTTCCAGCCCGAGCCGGGTGATGCCGGCGAGCGCCAGCAGCGTGGCGTGGACCTCCCCGCGGGCGAGCTTGGCGAGCCGCGTCTGCACGTTGCCGCGGAACGAGACCACGGTCACGTCCGGCCGGCGGCGCAGCACCAGCGCGCCGCGGCGGAGCGAGGCGGTGCCGACGACCGCGCCTTGAGGCAGCGCGTCGAGGGTTTCGGCGGCGCCGCCGATCACGGCGTCGCGCACGTCGGCGCGCTCCAGCGTGGCGGCGAGCACGGTGCCGGGCGCCAGTTCCGTCGGCAGGTCCTTGGCGGAATGCACCGCGAGGTCCACCCGGCCGTCCAGCAGCGCCTCGTCGATCTCCTTCACGAACAGGCCCTTGCCCCCGGCCTCGCTCAACGGCCGGTCCTGGATGACGTCGCCGGTGGTGGCGATGGCCACGATCTCCACCGCTTCCGGAGCGAAGCCATGGGCGGCGATCAGGTCGTCACGCACCCGATTCGCCTGCCAGAGCGCGAGCGCGCTGCCGCGGGTGCCGATGCGGAGGGGAAAGCTCATGGGAGAAACGTCCGCCTTGCGGTGAGATTGAGACGCCGCGGTTTTGCCGCGGGCCGGAAAGCGTTAAAGCGTTCGTCCGTTAAAGCCCGAAATTCCGCGCGCCGTCCAATCGCGCCCGGCCATCCGCGAGTTCTCCGCCGCCCATGCTCGTCCTCGGCATAGAGACCACCTGCGACGAAACCGCCGCCGCGGTCGTGCGCCTGACGGCGCCGGAGGGGCCGGGGGAAATCCTGTCCAACGTGGTGCGCGCTCAGGTGGAGGAGCACGCGGCCTACGGCGGCGTGGTGCCCGAGATCGCCGCCCGCGCCCATGTGGAGGCGCTCGACGGCGTTGTGGCGAAGGCGCTCGCCGATGCGGGCGTCGCGATCGCCGATCTTGACGGAGTGGCCGCCGCCGGGGGGCCGGGTCTGATCGGCGGCGTCATCGTCGGCGTCACCGCCGCCAAGGCGCTGGCGCTTGCGGGGGACAAGCCGTTCGCGGCCGTGAACCATCTCGAGGCGCACGCCCTGACGGCGCGGCTGACCGACGGCGTGGCCTTCCCCTATCTGCTCCTGCTCGCCTCCGGCGGGCACACCCAGCTGCTCGCGGTGCGCGGCGTGGGGGACTATGTGCGGCTCGGGACCACGCTGGACGACGCGCTGGGCGAGGCCTTCGACAAGGTCGCGAAGATGCTGGGGCTGGGCTATCCCGGCGGTCCGCAGGTGGAGCGCCGGGCGCAGAACGGCGACGCCGCCCGCTTCGCCTTCCCCCGGCCCATGTTCGGCCGCGCCGAACCGAACTTCTCGCTCTCCGGCCTCAAGACCTCCGTGCGCCTGGAGGCCGAGCGCGTCGCGCCCTTGACCGAGCGGGACGTGGACGATCTTTGCGCGTCGTTCCAGGCCGCAGTGGTGGACGTGGTGGCGAACCGGGCGCAGGCGGGGCTCAGGCTGTTCGAGGCGCGGTTCGGCCGGCCCTCCGCTCTGGTGGTTGCGGGCGGTGTCGCCGCCAACGGGCCGATCCGCCGGGCGCTGGTGGAGCTCGGCGCGGCGTACGGCCTCCCGGTCGTCGCGCCGCCGCTGTCCCTGTGCGGCGACAACGGCGCCATGATCGCCTGGGCCGGCGCGGAGCGGCTGCGGCTCGGGCTCGCGGACGGGCTCGACTTCGCGCCCCGGCCGCGCTGGCCGCTCGACGCCATGGCGGCGGCGCCCGGAGCCAAAGCGTGATGCGCGTCGCGGTGGTGGGCGCGGGCGCCTGGGGCACGGCGCTCGCCAATGTGGCGGCGGACGCGACCGGCGCCGAGGCGCCGCTGATCGGGCGCGACACGGCCCGCATGGCCGAAATGGCCGCGACGCGGGAGAACGCCGCGCGGCTGCCGGGGGTGACGCTCCGGCCTCAGGTCGCGCCCTGCGCCGGCTGGGACGCGCTGTCCGGCGCCGACATCGTGCTGCTTGTGACGCCGACCCAGACGCTGCGCGCGGTCTCCGCCGAACTCGCGCCCCACCTCAAGCCCGGCGCGGCGGTCGTCGCCTGCGCCAAGGGCGTGGAGCGCGGCTCGCTGCTGCTGCCGCCGGCTGTGCTGGGCGAGACGCTGCCCGAGCACCCGGCGGCGCTGCTGTCCGGGCCGAGCTTCGCCGACGACGTGGCGCGCGGCCTGCCGACCGCGGTGACGCTGGCCGCCGGCGACGAACGGCTCGCGGCGCGGCTTGCGGCGCGGCTCGCCACCCGCAGCTTCCGTCCTTATCACAGCACGGATCTGACGGGCGTGGCGCTGGGCGGCGCGGCCAAGAACGTGCTCGCCATCGCCGCCGGCGCGGTGGAGGGACGCGGCCTTGGCGCGAGCGCCGTCGCGGCGCTGATCGCCCGCGGCTTCGCGGAGCTGACGCGGCTCGGCGTGGCGCTCGGCGCGAAGCCCGAGACGCTGTCGGGCCTGTCGGGCCTCGGCGATCTGGTGCTGACCGCGACCTCGGAGAAGTCCCGCAACTTCGCGCTCGGCCTCGCGCTCGGCAAGGGCGAGCCCGCCCCCGACAAGCTCGCCGAAGGCGCCGCCACGGCCGAGGCGCTTGTGGCGCTCGCGGAGGCGAACGGCGTGGAGATGCCGATCTCCCGCGCGGTGGCCGACGTGATCGCGGGCCGCGCCAGCGTGGCCTCGGCGATCGAGGACCTGCTCGCCCGGCCGCTCAGGGCCGAGGCGTGACGCCCTGAACCGGAGACGAGAGTTCCAATGGCCTACTGGCTGTTCAAATCCGAGCCCGACGCCTGGTCCTGGGACGAGCAGAAGGCCGCCGGCCGCGACGGGACCGAATGGACCGGCGTGCGCAACTATCTGGCGCGCAACAACATGCGCGCCATGAAGGTCGGCGATCTCGGCTTCTTCTACCATTCCAACGAGGGCAAGGAGATCGTCGGCCTCGTGGAGGTGGCGAAGACCGCGCATCACGACTCCACCGCCAGCGACGACGCCCGCTGGGAGTGCGTCGACATCCGCGCGGTGGAGGACATGCCGCAGCCGGTGACGCTCGCCGCCGTCAAGGCCAACCCGAAGCTCGCCACAATGGCGCTCGTCACCTCCATGCGGCTTTCGGTGCAGCCGGTGACCGAGGACGAGTGGGCCGAGGTGCGGCGCATGGGCGGGTTCGCGTCCTGAGCCCTCGTCCGGAACTCGATCCGGTCGCCTTCGTGCGCGCCAACACGCGGGCGCGGCCCGTGCCGCACGCGCCCGAGATCACGCTCCATGTGGCGGACGAGGCCGTGCCGCTCTGGACGAAAACCGAAGAGGAGCTCGAGGCGATCGGCCTGCCGCCGCCGTTCTGGGCCTTCGCCTGGGCCGGAGGACAGGGGCTCGCGCGCTATCTTCTGGACCATCCCGATCTCGTGGCCGGGCGGCGCGCGCTCGACATGGGCGCCGGCTCCGGCCTCGTCGCCATCGCGGCGATGAGGGCGGGCGCGGCCCATGCGCGGGCCTGCGACATCGACCCGTTCGCGCTCGCCGCCATCACGGTCAACGCCGCGGCGAACGGGGTCGCGGTCGAGGCCTGCGGCGACGACCTGATCGGCGGCCCGCATCCCGCGGTCGATCTGGTGACGGTGGGCGACCTGTTCTACGAGCGCGATCTGGCGGAGCGCCTGCTCGCCTGGCTCGACGGTTTTCTCGCCCTCGGCGCGCCCGTGCTGGTGGGCGATCCCGGCCGCAGCTATCTGCCCCGCCACCGGCTCGAACCGCTCGCCGACTACGCCGTGCCGGTGACGCGGGAGCTGGAGGACGCCGAGGTGAAGCGCGTCACCGTCTTCCGCCTCATCGCCCCCGCGCCCTGAGCCACGCCGCCAGGTCGTCTTCGGACAGGGTTCCCGCGGCGAGGGCCAGGAAGGTCTTGATCTTGTCCTCCTCCGACGCCGCCAGCTTGCTTCCGTTCCGTTCCAGAAACAGTCGCGTCGCCATATAGGCCGCACGCTTGTTGCCATCCGCGAAGGGATGGTTGCGCGCCAGCCCAAACCCGTAGGACGCGGCGAGCGCGAACAGGTCGGTCTCGCCATAGGCCCACTTGTTGCGAGGCCTCGCCAATGCGGACTCAAGCGCGGCGACGTCGCGCAGACCGCTCAATCCGCCGTGGATGGCGATCGACCAGTCATGCGCCTGCAAGAGGATTTCATCGTCGAGCCAGAACGGTTCGGAGAGCAGGCTCATCGCGCCAGAGCGCGCAGCACGGCGTCGTCCTCATCCATGATGCGTTTGACGATAGCGAGCTGTGTTTTCTGTTCGTCGGTCAGGCGATCGACGTTCAGCCGCGCGTCGTTCGTGCTCAGCGCCGCCTCGTCCCCCGCGGCGAACTTCAGCCGCGCGGCGATGTCCGCGGGGATGCGGAGCACCAGATCGCCGTCGATCTCTTCAAAGCGCACGATGCGGGTCATGGGGTCTCGCTCCTTCCGGCCGGCCGCCATCGTAACATGGGCGTGCGCCGGATCGCGCTAAAGTACGACGCGAGACGCTTGAGGGCGCTCGCCTGCGCGCTCTATGCTCCGATGTTGAGAGAAGCCCGACACGGAACAACGCCGGGCCAAGATGCCGGGAGCGACGCGTCATGTCCGAGAAACTGCACCCCGTGACGCCCGAATGGGCGGAGCGCGCCTTCGTGGACGCCGCCACGTATGACGCCGACTACGCGCGGTCGATTCAGGACCCCGAGGGCTACTGGGGCGAGATCGCCAAGCGCGTGGACTGGATCAAGCCCTTCACCACGGTGAAGAACGTCTCCTACGCGCCGGGAAACGTCTCGATCAGATGGTACGAGGACGGTTCGCTGAACGTGTCGGCCAATTGCGTGGACCGGCATCTGGCGACCCGCGGCGATCAGACCGCGATCCTGTGGGAAGGCGATGATCCCAAGGATTCCAAGGCGATCACCTACAACGAGCTGCATGATCAGGTCTGCCGCCTCGCCAACGCGCTGAAGGCGCGCGGCGTCCGGAAGGGCGACCGGGTCACCATCTACCTGCCGATGATCCCGGAGGCGGCTTACGCCATGCTCGCCTGCGCCCGCATCGGCGCGGTCCACTCCATCGTGTTCGGCGGCTTCTCGCCGGACAGCCTCGCGGGCCGCATCGAGGGCTGCGAGTCGAAGGTGGTGATCACCGCGGACGAGGGCCTGCGCGGCGGGCGCAAGGTGCCGCTGAAGGCCAACACCGACGCCGCCATCGCCAAGGTCGGCGGAGTGGACACCGTGTTCGTGGTCGCCCGCACCGGCGCGGACGTGGCCTGGACCGAGGGCCGCGACGTCCGTTACGAGGACGCGGTGGCGGAAGCCTCGCCCGACTGCCCGCCCGAGGAGATGAACGCCGAGGACCCGCTGTTCATCCTCTACACCTCCGGCTCCACGGGCAAGCCCAAGGGCGTGCTGCACACCACCGGCGGCTATCTGGTCTACGCCTCCTTCACCCACCAGCTCATCTTCGACTACCACGACGGCGACGTTTACTGGTGCACCGCGGACGTGGGCTGGGTGACGGGCCACTCCTACATCGTCTATGGGCCGCTTGCGAACGGCGCCACCACGCTGATGTTCGAAGGCGTGCCGAACTATCCGTCCACATCCCGGTTCTGGGAGGTGGTCGACAAGCACAACGTCACCATCTTCTACACCGCCCCGACCGCGATCCGCGCCCTGATGGCGGGCGGCGAGGAGCCGGTGAAGAAGACCTCGCGCGCCTCGCTCCGCCTGCTGGGCTCCGTGGGCGAGCCCATCAACCCGGAAGCCTGGGAATGGTACTTCCGGGTGGTGGGCGACAGCCGCTGCCCGATCGTCGACACCTGGTGGCAGACCGAGACCGGCGGCATCCTGATCACCCCGCTGCCGGGCGCGACCGACCTGAAGCCGGGCTCCGCCACCAAGCCGTTCTTCGGCGTGAAGCCCGAGCTGGTGGACGCCGAGGGCAAGGTGCTGGAGGGCGCCGCCGAGGGCAATCTGGTGATCGCGGACTCGTGGCCGGGCCAGATGCGCACCGTCTACGGCGACCACAAGCGGTTCGAGGAGACCTACTTCTCGACCTATCCGAACAAGTACTTCACCGGCGACGGCTGCCGCCGGGACGCGGACGGCTATTACTGGATCACCGGCCGGGTGGACGACGTCATCAACGTCTCCGGGCACCGCATGGGCACCGCCGAGGTGGAGAGCTCTCTGGTGGCCCATGAGAAGGTGGCCGAGGCCGCGGTGGTGGGCTATCCGCACGACGTGAAGGGGCAGGGCATCTACGCCTATGTCACCCTCAACGCCGGCGTGGAGGGCGACGACGCCCTGCGCAAGGAGCTGGTGGCCTGGGTGCGCAAGGACATCGGCCCGATCGCGGCGCCGGACCTGATCCAGTTCGCGCCGGGCCTGCCCAAGACCCGCTCGGGCAAGATCATGCGCCGCATCCTGCGCAAGATCGCCGAGGACGAGTTCGGCGCGCTGGGCGACACCTCGACGCTCGCCGACCCTGCGGTGGTGGAGGACCTGATCGACCACCGCCAGAACCGCCGCAAGGACGCGGCGGCCTGACGGGGCGTCGCGGTCGGCGCCTGTCGTAAAGCCGGACGCGCCGTCATGCCCGAGCGTGGTCATCGGGCATGACGGGAGCTGACGGCGGGCCACACATGTAGAAATAGCCCCGAACGGCGCTCCGGGGCTTCTTTTTGGCGGCCGCCCGTCAGCACCAGCCCTGGCGCCGGCCGCCGTCATAGGCGCGGCCGTGGCCGTCCGCGATCAGCCGGGCGCCGACGTCGCCGATCCCGTCCGCGGACACGCGCGCGATTACCCGGCCGAAATACTTGTCGCCGCGCAGTCCGGTCAGCGTCAGGCGCCGGTCGCGCAGCAGCCGCTCCAGCGCGTCGGTCGCGGCTTCCGCCGCGCGGGTCTCGCTCACGCAGCGGCCGCGACGCTCCGGCGCGTCCACCCCGTCCACGCGCACGCGCGCCACGATCTCCTGCCCCGGAAAGGCGGCGATCCGCGCCTCGAACGTGTCGCCGTCGATGACGCCCAGCGCCCGCGCGGACACGCCCGGCGCCGGGGCGATGGCGGCGGGGGTGGACGAGGGCGCGACGTCGAGCCGCGACGAGGCCGCCCCGGTCACGGCGAGCGTTCCCGCCACCCCGAGCGCGAGGCCGGCGGCGGCGTCGCGGAGGCGGCGGTAAAGAGTAAAGCGGTGGGCGGTGCGGATCATCATCCCATACGCATATCACAATCCGCACATTAAAGGAATATAATCATTAGAAGGCCATTTCGCGCCTGTCCGCCCATACGCGGCAACCGGGCGCTAACCGTTGCCGGTCCATAGAGAAGCGGACGGCGTCGTGGCCGTGGCGTTCAACAAGGCGTGGCGGAACATGGACGGGTCGGTGGTCGTGGCGCGGGGCGTTTCGGCGGTCGCGGGGCGCGTGCGGGCGGTCGTGGTCTGCGGCGCGCTCATCGCCTGCGCCGCGGCGGCCGAAGCGCGGGAGATCGTGCCCTTCGCCAGCGAGGACTACCGCGCCGGCACCATCGTCATCCGCAACGCCGAGCGCGCGCTTTATCTGGTCGGGGGCGACGGCCGCGCGCTGCGCTACCGGGTGGCCGTGGGCAAGCCCGGCAAGCAGTGGTTCGGCGCCGCGTGGATCAAGGGCAAATACGTCCAGCCCGCCTGGTCGCCGCCGGAGGAGGTGCGGCGCGACAAGCCCAACCTGCCGGACGTGATCCCCGGCGGCTCGCCGAAGAACCCCATGGGCCCGCGGGCGCTGCTGCTCGACCGGGACCAGTACGCCATCCACGGCACCAACCGGCCGAAATCCATCGGCACCTACGCGTCCTACGGCTGCATCCGCATGCGCAACGAGGACATCATCGACCTGTACGACCGGGTGCGGGTGGGCGCGAAGGTCGTCGTCATTCCCTGACGCCGGCGTCCGCGGACCACCAGACCAGACCGCTCAGGCGCGGTAGATGTCGGCGCGGGTCGAGGGCAGGTCGACCGCGCCGCTCTTCGTCCGCGACGAGGCCAGCGTCTGGCACACGCCGATGGAGCCGCGGGCGAAGGCCAGCGACACGCCGGCGAGATAGGCGATCCACATCCGCGTGCGCACCTCGCCCGCTTCGGCGATCGCGGCCTCTCGGTTGGCCTGCAGCCTGCGGCACCACAATGCCGTGGTGCGGGCGTAATGCCGGCGCAGCGCCTCCACGTCCTGCGGCTCGAAGCCGGCCCGCTCCAGACCGGACAGGGTGGAGCCGATGTGGTCCAGCTCCGCGCCGGGGAAGATGTGGCGCAGGATGGCCTTGGCCTCGGGGCGCAGCTTGCGGTCGTCGCCGCGCTTGGCCCGGCGGGTGATGGCGTGGTGAAGGTAGAGTCCGCCGGGCTTCAGCAGCCGGCGCACGCCCTTGTAATAGGCGTCGGCGTTCTTCAGCCCCACATGCTCGAACATGCCGACGGATGCGATCTTGTCGAACTCGCCGCCCACCGTGCTCCAGTCCGCGAGCGCCACCGTGACCCGGCCCTGCAGCCCGCGCTCAAGGATCAGCGCCTGCGCCCCCGCGAGCTGCTCCCGCGACAGCGTCACGCCGTGGGCGGTGACGCCGTAGGCCTCCGCCGCATGGCAGATCAGCGCGCCCCAGCCGCAGCCCACGTCCAGGAAGCGCTCGCCGGGCTGGAGCCTGAGCTTGCGGCACACGAGGTCGATCTTGTTGCGCTGGGCCGCGTCCAGATCCTCGTCCCAGTCGTGGAAATAGGCGCAGGAGTAGATCAGCTGCTCGTCCAGGAACAGCCGGTAGAAGGCGTTGGAGACGTCGTAGTGGTGGGCGATGTTCTTCTGGTTGTCGTCCGGATCGCCGGAGCGGCCGGGCGCGGCGCCGGGCTGGCCCTCCCAGGGCAGCCGGGTCTCGCCCGCCGGCACCTTCAGGAACGCCGCCGCGGTGCGGGCGAGGCGCAAGGGCCCCGCCGCCCGCAGCAGATCGCGCCCGCGCAGCGACGGCCGCCGCTCCGCCAGATCGAACAGGTCGCCGTTCTCGAGGTCGATGCGGCCGAGCGCGTGCAGCCGCACCAGCGTGTCGAGCTTGGGCGATTTGGCGAGCGCCGCCAGCGTGCCCTCGTCGCCGAAGCGCACGATCAGCTTGTCCGGCCCGACCTGGCGCGGCGAGGTCCCGCCGTCCCACAGCTTCAGCGCCAGATGCGGCCCGAGCAGCGGCGCGACGGCGTCGGCGAGTTCGCGGGCCAGGGCGAGACGGCGTTCGGCGGCGGTCATGGCGCGGCAGTGTCCCCCTGTTTCGGCCCGCCGTCGTGTCGCCCGGATGGGCGCCCCGGTCAAGCCGCGGGCCGTTTCACCGGCAGATGCGGGCCATGCCGCGGTCGAGATGAAAGTGATCGGCGTGGGCGGCGTTGTAGTCCGGCGACAGCACCGTCCCGAACAGACCGCAGGCGCCGGCGCGCAGGTCGCGCAGGAACAGGCCCGCCGGGCCGGGCTCGTCCCAGCCGCCGGCCACCGTCACCACGCGCCCGGTGGAGAGCCGCGCCGAGGCGAGGTCGAGCGCGTTGGCGGTGGCGTGCTGGGAGCGCCGGCCGGACGCCCGGTGATAGACGTTGCGGCAGGCGTAGGTCCCGAAATGCCCCACCGCCACCGCCCGCGCGCCGAACCGGCGCTCCGCCGCCGGTTGCAGCACGTGGCGCTCGAACAGCGCGTAGGCAGCCGCGAGCGGGCAGCGCATCACGGGAGCGGGCGCCAGCGCGAGCCCGCTCAGGACCACCCCGTCGTCATAGCCGCAGCCGTCCGTGAACGGCCGCGGCGGGGCGGGGGCGGCCCCGAGGCCGGAGCGCTGAAGCGTCGCCCGGCAGGCGCCCGGCGACAGCGCCAGCAGCCGGAGCCGCAGGCCCGTGAAAGCGTCCGGCGGGGCGTTCAGATCGAACGCGAGCCGCTCCTCCGGCGCCGCCGCCACCCACGTGAGGGTCGCGCCCGCCACCGCGCCGAGCCCCAGCAGCGCGGTGAGCAGCAGCCGGCCCGCGACCGGCCGCCGGCGCGGGGAGGGGGCCGGTTTGGGCGGCGGAGCGGGGTCGGGCGGTGCGGCGGCCATGGGGCTCGAGGCGGAGGGCGGGCCTGCCTCACCTGGAGCGCGAAGGCCCCCGCGCCAAGCGGCGGCCTGCCTCACGTTCCCGGCACGGGGGCGCGTTCCCGCGGGGCGCGTCGCGCCCACGCGAGGGGGATCGAGATTGCGGGACGGGCGCGGAACGCCGGTCGACCCATATCTGGCAGTCAGAATGCCGGTCTTCCGGCGTTCCGCGCGCGGCGGTTTCGCGTCGGCTGCGGACGGCGCCGGACCGCTCAGGGCCTGACGGGCCGGGCGTTCCCGGTGCGCGGCGAAAGCCGTGCGCCGAAACCCCGGTCGTCCCGCGGAGCGCCTCGGAACGCCGGCCTTTGGAGCCGGGCCCTGTGCGCGCCCCGCGACCCTGCGTGTCCGCTCCCCTCCAGGAACGCCCGCTTCGGTCGTTCGCGGGCGGGCCTCTTAACGCATCCGCGCCCCGGCGCCCCGATCGAGGGAAACGCCTGCGCGCGGACGGCCCCGCAGACCAACGTCCCAGGGGGAGGACATCCGGTCATCCTCCGCCTGAGCGCCGCCCCCTCCCCACATGGCCGGCCGGTCCGGACACGCCTCCCATCCGGGGGAAGGGCGAGGACAGGGTGCGGGAGGCTCAGGCGGATGTCAAGGAATTTTATCCTATAAAGAGTTGGGTCGTAATTTGGACTGTAGACGGCAGGGCCCGTCTGGAAATTTTCGCAGCTCGCGATTGAAGATGGAGTAATGCCGCGCATTAGCAGGCTTTCAAAAGTTACTTCCCTCGTATTGCTCGACGCCCAGTCGTGCATGCCAGCGCGAAGGCTGAGGCGTGACGGCAGAGTTTGGCTCGCAGCTGCGAGCCGTTGATGACGCGTCTTGCTGCTGTGCTTGCGGCAGCGGTCAAAATCACGGCACTTACCGTCTGTTATGTTGTGCTATCGTTATGCATAATTTTTATTGCAGATTTGCCTATTTTTTCTAAATCACCAATCGCTTTTGTTACGTCTTCTTTGATTATCGGCCACAGGCTGACGCCACCGAGGACAGGATTTATATCTGCTTCATGTGCAATTCGGTTCCTCCACATATATATCGTTCGTAGTCTCGCCTTGAGGTCTTTCGCCTTAAGCCCGGTGTCATCGGCTATATGTGACCAAGGGTCTGATATAAAACAGCTGAGTGCCTCAGAAAATTTCCCAGGGTCTACGAACGATTTATAGGAATTCTTATTCCTAACAAAATTTTCCACAAGGTGTGGCCAGTGTTCGGCATCCGCTATTTGAATATTAAATGGTATATCGAAATTATTGATTTCTTTTTTAAAATTCAGTCTATGCAAAACCTCGACGCGAAATATTTCATGGATTAGATGGTCAAACGAACTAACGCTTAGGACAACAGATGCCCTCAGCATGTCTGAAGTATCCAGTGCAACAGAGTAGTTTTTCGACAAATAATCCTGAACTTCAGTTAAATTTCTCGCCCTATAAAGACTTGACTCAAATGTCTCTCTAACTTTTCGATATCTATCCATTGGTCAGTGCAATTATTTTATTAGCTCCAGATTCGTAAACTCCATTAAAATCTTGTATATTTTTGTCTTGAGCCTCAAAGACAATTCCACTGCTTCCAATATCGGCTTGGGTCAGCGCAAAAACTGGCTTTGACACGATTTGGCTTACCGCAATAAGGCTGTTAAAGTCTGGGATTTCTAGCAAAAACCCACTAAGAGACGCGTTTGTTCTTTCGTAAATGTCTTCATCAAGTAGATAATCTATACTCTTAAGCGCTGGATTGAGGTAAGTCAGTTTAGCTTCATTTAAAGCGTCAAACCATTTTTGATATGCTTGCGTAGGGCGGGCTTCTTGGCCACCGCGCGACCTTCTGCGATAGTTCTGAACGATTGAGCCCAAATATTTGGGGCTCACGGTAGGCCAAGGGTAATCGGCTTCTTGCAGAATTTCTGACTGCCCTGCCTTTTGCGACCAAGCGCGCCACTTAGGCAGAACGCGAGCCAGCGACCGTATCGCCATCGCTGAAAAGAAATCAGGGGCCATAGGAACAATAAAACTATCGCTGGTGCAAAGTATATTTTGATTTAGAGCGCCTAGGCTCGGGCTCATATCAACTATTGTATAGTCAATATCATTAGCGTCAGCTGTGATGTCAAATAATTTACGAAGCGATCCAGGTATATTCTGGAATGCCGTTAGGGATGCAGACAGTTCGTGAGCTATCGACAACGTGTTTTCATTCTCGGACAAGCCGACATGTCCCGGCATAACAAACAGACCCGGACGCGCAGGCACGACTTGTACCTGTACAGGTGTCAGGGGAACGGGTCTAGCATCAAAGGCTGGCGAAAGTCCGTCCCTAATGTTGCGTGGCGGCTGGTCTCTTCGCCCTTCGAAATTATACTCGTCTTCGTGCTTATAATCTAATACCAATCCGGTCAAATTACATTGAGGATCGCAATCGATGAGAAGTACTTTCTTGCCTAACTCAGCAAGCTTCCATCCGATGTTGAATGCAGATGTCGTTTTGGAAACCCCGCCTTTGTGATTAAAAAAAGCTATCTGATGAGGTCTAGCCATATCGGGGGCATCTCGCTTCAAATTCGATTATATATGTCGTGATAGTGAATCTCGTTCCTATTCTATGTCAATGGTGTTCGGTAGATTTGATGCCCGAATTGGCGGTATCTTGTCTCCCTCACATCCCCGAATAATTCGGACCGCCGCCGCCTTCCGGCGCGACCCAGGTGATGTTCTGGTTGGGGTCCTTGATGTCGCAGGTTTTGCAGTGGACGCAGTTCTGGGCGTTGATCTGGTAGCGGGGGCCTGAGGCGCCGTCCTCGACCCATTCGTAGACGCCGGCCGGGCAGTAGCGCTGCGACAGGCCGGCGTAGACGTCGTGCTCGGACGTCTTCTGCAGGCCCATGTCCTTCACCTTCAGGTGCGGCGGCTGGTCCTCCTCGTGGTTGGTGTTCGACAGGAACACCGAGGACAGCTTGTCGAAGGTGAGCACGCCGTCGGGCTTCGGATAGGCGATCTTTTCGAAGTCCTTGCCCGGCTTGGTGGCGGCGTAGTCCGGCTTGCCGTGGGACAGCGTGCCGAACAGGCTTATGCCGAACTGCTCCGCCCACATGGCGAGGCCGCCCAGCATGACGCCGATGCGGGTGCCGAACTTCGACCACAGCGGCTTCACGTTGCGCACCGGCTTCAGGTCGCGGCCGATGGCGCTGTCGCGCCAGGCGTTCTCGTAGGCGGTCAGCTCGTCCTGCGCGCGGCCGGCCTTCAGGGCCTCGACCACATGCTCGGCGCAGAGCTTGCCGGACAGCACCGCGTTGTGGCTGCCCTTGATGCGCGGCACGTTGACGAAGCCCGCGGCGCAGCCCACCAGCGCGCCGCCGGGGAAGGCGAGCTTCGGCGCCGACTGCCAGCCGCCCTCGGTGATGGCGCGGGCGCCGTAGCTGAGGCGCTTTCCGCCCGCGAAGGCGTCGCGGATCGCGGCGTGGGTCTTGAAGCGCTGGAACTCGTCGAACGGCGACAGCCACGGGTTCTGGTAGTTGAGATGCACCACGAAGCCGACGGCCACCAGGTTGTCGCCGAAGTGGTAGAGGAACGAGCCGCCGCCGGTCTTGTCGTCCAGCGGCCAGCCGAAGGAGTGCTGCACCAGGCCGGGCCGGTGCTTCTCCGGCGCCACCTGCCACAGCTCCTTCAGGCCGATGCCGAACTTCTGCGGGTCGCGTCCTTCGGACAGGTTGAAGCGCTGGATGAGCTCTTTGGAGAGCTGGCCGCGGGCGCCTTCCGCGAAGATCACGTATTTGCCGCGCAGCTCCATGCCGCGGGTGTAGTTGGGGCCGGGCTCGCCGTCCTTGCCCACGCCCATGTCGCCGGTGGCGACGCCGGTGACGGCGCCGTTTTCGTCATAGAGGATCTCGTTGGCGGCGAAGCCGGGATAGATCTCCACGCCCAGCGCCTCGGCCTGCGCGCCCATCCAGCGCGCCACGTCGCCGAGGGAGGCGATGAAGTTGCCATGGTTGGACAGGATCTTCGGCATGCCGAAGGCCGGCAGCGTGAAGCCGCGGCTTTCGGTGAGGTAGAGGAAATGGTCGTCCGTCACCTCGGTGCGGGCGAAGGCGCTCTCGTCCGCGCGCCAGTCCGGCAGCAGGGCGTCGAGGCCGATCGGATCGATCACCGCGCCCGACAGGATGTGGGCGCCCACCTCCGAGCCCTTCTCCAGCAGCACCACGGAGAGCTCGGGATCGAGCTGCTTCAGGCGGATCGCGACGCTGAGGCCCGCAGGGCCGCCGCCCACGACCACCACGTCGTAGTCCATGCCCTCGCGCTCGGGAAGCGCCTCCGAAGCGGTGGTGTCGGTCATGGCCGGCGAAACTCCCTCGACAAAACCTGTTGCGCTGCGAAGCACGTTGGAACGGTTCGCATTTTAGCGCGCCCGACGCTATCGGGAGGATCGTCGAAGACGAGCAATTCGTTTATCCGACCTGCGAATAAGCCGGATCAGCCGGGTGTCAGGCGGCCGATCGCTGCGCCGCGGCGCCCCGCTCCGGATGGTGCTCGATCACGCCGTACCAGCCGAGCCCCCGATAGGTCTCGTAGCCGGGGGTGAGGTGATAGGCGATCAGCCGGCCGTTGGCGGCGTGGTAGGCGCCCGAGGGGCCGGATCCGGTCTCGAGCGGGAAGGTCTCCTGCAGCGCGCCGCGCCCGTCGGACGAGGCGATGACGCGGCCGCGGGCGTCCAGCAGCAGCACCCGGCTGCGGGCGGCCTCCGCCGGCGCCAGCCGCACGCCCTGCACCACGGCGCGGGCCTGGGGCTCCCAGTCGAAATGGATCGCCAGCAGGCCGAGCGGGCGGCCGTGGGCGTCGCCGTCCTCGCGCACCTGCGCCACATAGGTCGCCACCTGCGCGCCGCCGAGCGCCGCGGCGCGCTCGATGTCGGCGGCCACGAAGTCGTCCCCCGAGGCCAGGTTGCGGCCGGCGGCGAACCAGCGCTCGGACGACACGTCCAGCCCGATCACGCCGGGGAAGCGGTCCGGGCGGCCGTTGGCGATCACCCGTCCGTCGAGGTCGCAGAGCCACAGGTCGATGTAGACCGTGTAGGACGACAGGATGACGCCGAGCCGCCGGGAGGCGTGGGCCGCCCGGTCCTCCGAGGGCGCCTGCGCGCAGTCCACCATGGCCGCATCGGTCGCCCACCAGCGCACGTCGCAGGTGCGCTCGTAGAGGTTGCGGTCGATGATCTCGACCGCGTTGAGTGCGAGGTCGGTGTAGCGCTCGGCCTGGGCCTCCGCCGACAGCGCGGCCACCGCCTGGCGCAGGTCGTCCGCCCGCGCGCCCACGTCGTCGCCGAGGCCCGCGGCCAGCCGCTCGATCTCGGCCGCGACCTCCTTCACCTCCTGCGCCACCACGGAGAAGCCGGCGCCCTTGTCGCCGGCGTGCGCGGCCTCGATCAGCGCGTTCAGCGCCAGCAGCCGCATGCGCCCGGTGATGCCGCGGATGGCCGCGATGTTGGCCCAGGCCGCATCCTTCAGCGTGTCCGCCGCTCCGCCAACGATGCGCGCCAGCGAACGGTCGCCTGCGTCTTCCGCCATTTTATCCGCCCCGATTCCATGACATCCCGCAGGCGCACACTGGTCGGACGATGATTAGTGGATGATTAAAACGGCGCGCTCAAAAAATGGGCTGCGTTGCGCGCCGTCAGGGCGTGAACCAGTAGCGGGTGAGGTGGAAGAAGATCGGGGCGGCGAAGATGATGCTGTCCACCCGGTCCAGCACGCCGCCGTGGCCCTGGATGACGTAGCCCCAGTCCTTGGCGCCGAGGTCCCGCTTCACCGCCGACAGCACGAAGCCGCCGAAGAAGCCGGCCACCACGATGGCGAGGCTCATGCCCGCGGCCTGAAGAAGCGAGAACGGAGTCAGCGGCGCCAGCGCCACGCCCACCAGAACGGCGAAGGCCCAGCCGCCCACGAGCCCCTCCACGGTCTTGGACGGGCTGACGTTGGGCGAGAACCGGGTGCGGCCGAACAGCTTGCCGAACACGTATTGCGCCACGTCCGAGATCTGCGCCACCACCACCAGATAGAGCACCAGCATGGCGGTGTCCGAGCCGGTGTCGAGCATGAGCAGCGCGGGCGCGTGGCTCAGCATGTAGACGGTGAGCATCAGGCCCCACTGCACCCGCGCGGTGCGGGACAGGAAGTCCTTCACGTCGCCGGCGAGCGTGGAGATCGCGGGCAGGATCAGGAAGGCGTAGACCGGGATGAACACCGCGAACAGGCCGTACCAGCCGTCCAGCAGCAGCCCGTAGTGGATCGGCAGCGCCACGAAGAACGACAGGAACAGCGCCCGGTGGTCGCCGGGCCGGGACGGGGCCAGCGTCCAGAACTCCCGCAGCGCCATGAAGGACAGGCCGGCGAACAGCAGGATGGTCGTGGTCGGCCCCAGCGCCAGCGCGCCGCCGAAGATCAGCGCCATCACCCACCACGAGCGGGTGCGGGCGTTGAGATTGGCGATGGTGGCGCGGCCTTCGGGCGTTTTCGCCCGGCGCTCCAGCTCCGCGCCCACGATGGTGGCCACCGTGAGGATGGCGAGCGCGCCCGCGATGACCCAGCCGAAGGCGCTCATGTCGCGGTCCCCTCGCGGCGGGGGTCGAGCTCGGCGACGGCGGACCGCGCCCGCTCCAGGAATTCCGCCCTGGTTTCGCCCGGCGTCTGGCGCAGCGGCGCGCCGAAGCGGGCGGTGCAGGTGACGGGCACGATCAGGAACGAGCCTTTGGGCATGACGCGGGCGAGGTTCTCCAGATGGACCGGGATCAGCTCCGCGTCCGGGAAGCGTTCCGCCAGCCGGTGCAGGCCGCTGCGGAACGGCGCCACCGTCTCGCCGGCGCCGCGGGTGCCCTCGGGGAAGATCAGCACGCTGTCGCCGCGGGCGAGCGCGGCCTCGACGGGCTCCAGCGGGTCGCCGCCGCCGCTTCCGTCGCGGTCGATCAGCACGGCGCGAAGCGCGTCCTCGGCGACGAAGCGCTTCAGCGCCGAGCCGCCCCAGTAGTCCCGCGCCGCCACCGGCCGGGTGCGCCGGCGCAGGCCGCGGGGCAGGGCGGACAGCACCGCCAGCGTGTCGAAATGGCTGGTGTGATTGGCGAAATAGATCCGGGTGCGCGGCTCGGGCGCCGAGCCGACCCATTCGCCCCGCGCGCCCACCAGCACGCGCACCAGGATGACGAGGATCTGGCGGACGGCGCCGGCGATCATGACGCGAGCCCTTTGGCGATGCGGAGCGTGCGGGTGACGCAGGTGACGAGCGACCCGGCGAGGATCAGCCCGAGCGCGATCCCGAGCGACCAGCGCGTGTCGGCGAAGGCCCATTCCACCGACTGTGCGACGAGCGCCGCCGTCAGCGCGGCCATGCGGCGCTGCTTGGCCATGACGCCGGAAAAGTCCTGCGGCAGCCCGACCGAGCCGCCGAACACCCGCACGTAAGCCGTGAGCGCCGCCGCCAGCGCCGCCGCCCAGCCGAGCGCGGGCTGACCCGCGGCGTAGCCGGCGGCCACGAGGAACAGCGTGTCGGCGACGCGGTCCGGGAACTCGTTGTAGAGCGCGCCGACGGCGCTCTTCCGGCCGCCCTCGATCGCCACCATGCCGTCGAGCAGGTTGCAGACCAGCCGCAACTGGACGCACAGGGCGGCGAGAATCCACGCCGCCGGATGCGCCCACAGCAGCATCAGCGCGGCGCCGAGCGCCGAAACCGCCACGGAGGCCACCGAGATCTGGTTGGGCGTGACCGACGACGCGGCGAGCCGTCTGGAAAGGCCGATCGCCCAGCCGGACGACCGGCTCGCGATCGGCCGGCGGGCGGGCTCCGCCCGTGTCATTGCCTCGTCCGGCTGCATCGTTCTCCTCGCCGCCTCCGGTGAGGCGCCGCGCGAGTTACACCAAATCGGACGGCGGCTGTCGACCCGGCGCCACCTCCGCCTCGATCCAGCGCCGCAGCGCCGCGACCGCGGGCCGGTCCCCGGCGCCTTCGGGGCAGACGAACTCATAGGCGAAGCCGGCGAGCTCCGGTCCGAACGGCTGAACGAGCAGGCCCGAGGCGAGTTCGCTCGCCACCAGCACGCGGCTGAGCAGCGCGGCGCCCTGGCCCGCCACCGCGGCCTGAATCGCGCTCGCCTCGTCGTTGAAGGTGACGCCCGCCTGCCAGTCGCCGCCGGACACGCCCGCGGCCTCGCCCCAGGCGCGCCAGGTCGGCGTCGTGCTCTTGGCCCCGACGCGCCAGTCGAAATGGATCAGCGGCGCATGGGCCAGATCGGCCGGGGAGGACAGGCCGAGCCGCGGGCTGGCGAGGGGCGCGAACAGATCGGTCATCAGCGGCGATCCTACGAGGCCGGGGCGGGGGCCGATCCCGTAGCGGATCGCGGCGTCGGCCTCGCCCGCCGCAAGGTCGACCACGCCGTCGGCCGCATGCAGCCTCAGGTCCCAGTCCGGGTTGATTTCCCGGAACCGCGCCGCCTTCGGCACCAGCAGCTTGGCCGTGAACGCGACCGTGGCCGACAGCGTCGCCACCCGGCGCGAAGGGCGCCGGCGCGCCTCCTCCGCCGCCTCCGCCATGGCGTCGAAGGCGCGACGCAGCGGCGGCAGCAGGGCCTCGCCCTTCGGGGTGAGCGCCACCTGGCGCGGGCCGCGCACGAACAGAGCCACGCCCAGACCCTCCTCCAGCCGGCGGATCTGGTGGCTGACGGCGGTGGGCGTCACGCCGAGCTCCTCCGCCGCGTCCTTGAAGCTCAGCCGCCGCGCCGCGGCCTCGAAGGCGCGCAGCGCGGCGAGCGGCGGAAGGCGGCGCATGGCGCGCTCCATTCAGATGAATTCAGATCATCCATATCCTGAAAAATCGTCGTTTGTCGCCTTGAAATGGAAGGCTTAGCTCTGAGGACCGAAGGAACGATTGAGTTCGGTTCAGCCAGAACAGGAGGTTCGCCATGGCTTGGGTGTTTCTCGCGATCGCGGCGGCGTTCGAAGTGGTGTTCGCGCTCAGCATGAAATACGCCGACGGCTTCTCCCGCCTCGGCCCGACCCTCGTCACGGTGATCGCCGTCGCGGGCGGCATCGGCTTTCTCACGCTGGCGCTGAAGACGCTGCCGGTCAGCGTCGCCTATCCGGTCTGGACCGCGGTCGGCACGCTCGGGACCGTGGCGCTCGGGGTCGCGCTGCTGGGCGAGGCGCTGACGGCGGCGAAGGTGCTCTCGGCGCTCGCCATCGTCGGCGGCGTCGCCGGCCTCAAGCTTTCGGCCTGAGAGCCTGTTTGAGATTTCACGCTTGGCGTCATGCCCGAGCTTGGTCATCGGGCATGACGGAGCCCGAACATCGCGCCCGTCCAACACCAAACGGGCTTTGAGAAGGAAGAAAACAATGTCGACCGTGCTCCACATAGACGCTTCGGGCCGTCAGTCGCGGTCGCTCACCCGGGCGCTGTCGCGCCGCTTTGTGGACGGCTGGCGGGCGGCCCGGCCGCAGGACAGGGTGATCCGCCGCGATCTGGCGGAGGCGCCGCCGCCGCTGCTGTCGGAGGCGTGGATCGCCGCCGCCTTCACGCCCGAGGCCGAGCGCGCCGCCGCCGCCCGTGAGGCGCTGCGCTACTCCGACGCCGCCATCGCCGAACTGGCGGAGGCGGACCTGATCGTGCTCGGCGCGCCCATGTACAATTACGGCATGCCCGCGGCGCTGAAGGCCTGGGTCGATCAGGTGGTCCGGGTCGGGCGGACCTTCAGCTTCGATCTCGCCCGGGGCGACCAGCCGATCGCGCCGATCCTCACGGGCAAGCGGATGGTCGTGCTGAGCGCGCGGGGCGAGTTCGGCTTCGCTCCCGGCGGGGCGCGGGCCGCCCGCAACCATCTCGATCCGCACCTCGCCACCGTCGCGCCCTATCTCGGCGTCGCGCCGGAGGCGATCCGCACGGTCGCGATCGAGTATCAGGAGTTCCACGACGACCGCTTTGACCGCTCCCGCGACGCGGCGGGCCATGCGGTGGACGCCCTGGTCGCGGAGCTTGCGGGGGCTCACGTCCCCGCCTGATCCCCGCGACAGGGCGGCGGCGGGGCGCTAGACTGGGCGGCGATGGACACCCGACCGCCCCTCTCTCCCGAAGACGCCCACGCGCTGCTGGACTGGTACGCGGCCATGGGCGTGGACGCCGCGATCGAGGAGGAAGGGCAGGACCGCTTCGCCGAGGTCGCCGCCCGCAGGGCCGCCGCGGCCCCGCCGCCCGCGCCCGAACCGGCGCTTCGGCGTCCGGGGCCGCCGGCGGAGGCGCTCGACGGGCCCGAGCGGACCGCGGCCGCCGCCCGCGCCGCGGCGTCCGGCGCGGAGACGCTCGACGAACTGCGCGCGATCCTGGAGCGCTTCGACGGCTGCGCGCTGAAGGCCACCGCGAGCCGCACCGTGTTCTCCGACGGAACCCCGGGCGCGCGGCTGATGCTGGTGGGCGAGGCGCCCGGCCGGGACGAGGACCTGTCGGGCCTCCCCTTCGTCGGCCGCTCCGGCCAGCTTCTGGACCGCATGCTGGCGGCGATCGGGATCGACCGCGCGAGCGCCTACATCGCCAACGTCATCCCGTGGCGCCCCCCCGGCAACCGCACGCCGACGCCGCAGGAGCTGGAGACCTGCCTGCCCTTCATCCGCCGCCAGATCGCGCTCGCCGATCCGGACGTGCTGGTGACGCTGGGCGGGCCCGCGGCCCAGAGCCTGTTCCAGACGAAGGAAGGCATCCTGAGGCTGCGCGGCCGCTGGCTCGACTACGACACCGGCCGCCGCCGCATCCGCGCGCTCGCGACCCTGCACCCGGCCTATCTGCTGCGCCAGCCGGGCCAGAAGGCTTTCGCCTGGCGCGACTTCAAGGCCGTCCGCCGCGCGCTCGACGGCGGGTGAGGGGGGGCGGTTTGAGAACGCCATCGCCCGTCATGCCCGAGCTTGCCTCGGGCATCCACGATTTGAACGCGCAAGCGTTCGCTCCAAAGAAATTCGTGGATACCCGGCTTCGCCGGGCATGACGGGAGCTTGAATGGCGCGCCTCGGCGCCGTGCAGGACGCTTTACACCCGCGCCAGCGCCATCAGCCATTCGCCGCGCACGTCGTCGCGCCCCTTGGAGGGGACGTAGAGCGGCGTGCGGTGCAGTTTGAAATTCGCGCCCGCGTCGCGCACGTCCACGGTTCTGTAGCCGGCTTTCTTCACCATGGCCTTCAGCGAGCGGGCGGAGAAGAAGCTGAGATTGGGCGCATGGCGGGCGCGCTTGGTGTTGAGGCGCAGCAGCGAGGCGTTGCTGACCTTCAGCAGCAGGGCGCCGTCCGGCTTCAGCTTCGGGAGGGCCTCCTTCAGCTCCTCCAGGATCTCCTTCGGCGGCAGCGACTCCAGCCAGCGGTCGGCGATGACGATGTCGACGGAGGCGGGCTCCACCTGGGACAGGCGGGAGACCGTCTCGACGCCGCCCGCGCGGGCGACGGCGGCGATCTCCGGATCGAACTCCACGGCGATGCGGCGGGCGCCGGCGAACTCGGCCAGCGCCGCGCCGTAGCCGCCGGCGATGTCGAGCACGGTGCGGCCGTCGAGCGCCGCCGTCGCCTCCGGCCATGCGGCGGCGAACGGATGGTCGGGACGGAAGCGCGCGATCGCCGCCGGGTCGTTCAGCGCGCCGTCCGGCGCGGCGCGGCGGCGGAAGCGCGACAGGCCGAGCACCCGGTTCGGCACGAAGGCGAAGCCGCAGCCTGCGCAGCCGAGCACGGTGAGGTTGGCGAAGAACTCCTGATTGCCGGACGGGTAGTTGCTGGCGAGCGGCGGCTCGGCCGAACCGCAGGCCGGACAGGTCTGGCGCTGGAACTTGATGAACGGCCGGGTCAGCGACTCGCCCTTGATGCGGCTGTCCGAACGCGTCGCCGGCGGCGTCTCGAACACCACGTCCTCGGCCTCCGGCAGCTTCTCCACCGCCAGCGCCATCTTGAGCGAGGAGTAGAGGTCCTGGCTCGCGGCCTCGTCGTCCTCGAACAGGTTGCGCCCCATGCTGGACAGCAGGAGGTCATGCTCGTCGAGCTTCTGGACGATGTCCGGCTTGAGGTCCTGGAACTTCAGGTCCACGCGGTGGAAGCGGAAGGCGCTGTAGTAGCGGTGGGAGTGGAAGTTCTCGAGCCCGTAGCACAGCGCGAGCGTGATCTTGCCGCCGGAATACTTGTACTGGCCGGCGCGGCTGAGCAGGCGCCGCTCCTCGGCGCTGCGGCGGGCGGTGGGCCAGCCCCGATGGTAGAGCCGCTGGTCGAACAGCAGGGCGTCGCCCGGCTGCACCACCACGTTCACCGGGCGCCAGTCGTCGAGCCCGTAGCCGAAGTCGGGCGCCTCGCCCTCGTCCAGCGTCACGGTCTCGCCCTTGTAGTTGTGCACGTCCTCGACCGGGATCGGATGCAGGTGGCTGCCGGGCACGACGCCGAGGCCGAAATCCGTGGTGTCGAGGTAGAGGATGCATTTGACGCAGGCGTAAGGCCCGTCGAACTCCTGCCAGTCCACCCCGCCGAACTTGCGGCTCGGGGAATCCCGGTGCCAGCCGAACACGTTGTGGTTGATCTGGAAGTCGGAGGCCTGCAGGAACTTCGGCGGGCCGCCGATGGAGGCCTCCACGAACTCCACCACCCGCGGGTCCCAGATGTACGGGGTCACCTCGGGCACGTTGTTGGCGACGTCGTTGCGCAGGAACTTGAGCTGCTCGCCGAGATAGGCCTCGCGCAGCCGCGCGGACAGCGCCCTGACTTCCTCCGCGTCCAGAAGCCCCCGGCGCAGGCTGAAGCCGTTGGCCCGGAAATGGGCGTGCTGGTCGGGCGCGGCGGCGGAGGCCGGATCGACGGCGGAAAGCGTGGAGCGACTCATCTTCCGGTTGTTCCTCCCGTCGTGCAGGTCGGAGGATCACCTCGCGCTCACGCCGCTGTCAACGAAGCCGGCTTTCCGCCGCATGGACCCGTGTGCGCGGGCGCGAAGCGCGCTAGGTTCCGGACTCGAGAGGGCGTTCCGGGGACGGACCATGCGTTGGGATGATTTTCGTCGAAGCGACAACGTCGATGACGAGCGCGGCGGCGGGGGAGGCGGCGGGTTCCGCTTCCCGGGCGGCGGCGGCGGCGTCGGCATCGGCGGGCTGATCGTGGTGGGTCTCGTGTCCTGGGCGCTCGGGATCGATCCGCGCGTCATCCTCGCCGGCCTCGACGCGGTGCAGGGCGGCGGCTCCGGCTATTCCCAGCAGGAGCGGCCCCAGGGCGATCCGAGCCAGCTCTCGGACGACGAGCGCAAGCAGGGCGAGTTCGTGCGCGCCGTGCTGGCCCAGACCGAGGACGTGTGGGACCAGCTGTTCCAGCAGTCCGGCAAGCAGTACGAGCGCCCGCGCCTGACGCTCTATTCGGGCCGCACCAGCACCGCCTGCGGCCTGGGCAGCGCCGCCATGGGGCCGTTCTACTGCCCGGGCGACCAGCGGGTCTATCTGGACACCGAGTTCTTCGAGGAGATGTCGCGCAAGTTCCGCGCGCCGGGCGAGTTCGCCCGCGCCTACGTCATCGCCCACGAGATCGGGCACCATGTGCAGAACGAGCTCGGCATCATGCGCATGGCCAACGAGCGCCGGCAGAACGCCCGCTCGGAGGAGGAGTCCAACGCCATCTCGGTCCGGATCGAGCTGCAGGCGGACTGCTTCGCCGGCGTCTGGGGCTACTGGGCCAACAAGCGCTTCAACGTGATCGAGCCCGGCGACGTGGAGAGCGCGCTGACCGCCGCCACCGCCATCGGCGACGACACGCTGCAGCGCCGCTCCGGCGGCGAGGTGGTGCCGGACAGCTTCACCCACGGCTCCTCCGCCCAGCGGGTGCGCTGGTTCAAGACCGGGCTGTCCTCGGGCGATCCGCAGCAGTGCAACACCTTCGCCACCCGCCAGCTGTGACCAAGGCGCAGCCCATGACCGTCATGCTCCGCGCCGCGCTGCTCGCCGCTCTCGCCGCAGGCCCCGCCTTCGCCGCCTCGCCGCCCAAGCGGGCGCCGGGCCTGTGGGAGACCGTCACCCTCACCGACGCCGGCCGCACCGTGGCGAAGGAGTGCGTCGACGCCCGCACCGACCGGCTGACGCGGCAGATCATGGCGGGCGTCACCTGCCGCAACGACGACTTCAAGGTGACGGCGGAGGGCTACTCCGCCGGCGCCGTCTGCTCGTCGGGCGGCATGTCCATCGACAACAAGGTGACGCTGTCGGGCGACTTCGAGACCTTCGCCCGGGCCGAGAACGTGACGGTGATGACCGGCCTGCCGGGGGAGAGCGGCGGGTCGCGCCGGTTCTTCACCGCCATCGAGGCCCGCCGGCTGGGCGACTGCGCCCCCGACCAGCGCCCCGGCGACGTCATCCTGCCGAACGGAACCGTGGTGAACGTGCCGCCCGCGGGCGGGTGAGCGAAGCGGCGGAACGAGGGGCGCCGCCCCCGCCGCATTGCGGTCACGAAGGCGTCACCGAACCATCGCGGAGTTGATCACACGGGCGCCACAACTCGCCGTAACGCTGAGCCCGCGCGTCCGGTCCGACGGGCGCTGTCCGAGGAGCGACGACGTTTATGAACGCCGAAGAACGCCGACTGATCTCCGACCTGTTCGCGCGGCTGCGCGGAACCGACGTCGGGTATCGCGACCCGGACGCCGAGGCCTTCATCCGGTCCGAGGTGTCCAGCATTCCCCACGCGCCTTACGCCATGACCCAGACGCTGGTGGTGCAGAACCAGGCGCTGGAGCAGGCGCAGGCCCGCATCGCCGAGCTGGAGCGCCAGCTCGAGCGGCAGCAGGCGGAGCCGGCCCGCGGCGGCTTCGGCGGCGGCTACGAGCAGCCGGGCGCCTCGCCCTGGGGGCCGCGCGCCAGCGAGGCCATGGGCGCGCCCGCCGGCGGCGCCTCCGCCAACCGTTTCGGCGTGCCGAACACCGGCGGCTACGGCCAGCAGCCGGGCGCCCCCTTCGGCCAGCAGGCCGCGCCCTCCCGGGGCGGCGGCTTCCTGTCGGGCGCGCTGCAGACGGCGGCGGGCGTCGCCGGCGGCGCGCTGCTGTTCTCCGGCATCTCGTCCCTGTTCGGCGGCGGCCAGGCGGAGGCCGCGGCTTCCGAGGCCGCCAAGGCGGCGGAGCCGCAGGCGGACGCGGGCGCCCAGGACGCCAACGTGCAGGACGCCAACGCGGACGGCGGCGACGGCGGCTGGTTCTCCGGCCTGCTCGGCGGCGGCGGCGATGACGGCGGCGACGCGGGCGGAGACGACGGCGACTGGGCCTGACGAGCCTGCGCCGACACGCTGAACGATCCGGGCGTTCCGGCCGCTCCCGGCCCGGAACGCCCGTTCTCCTTCCGACAAAAGGAGCGCGGACATGATCACGGACGACGAGCGCGCCCGCCTCGCGGCGCAGGCCGCGAACGACGGTTCCCACGGCGCAGACCCGGCGGACGATCTGGAGGACGGCGCGACCTGCGTCGAGGATTCCGGCGCCGACTCGTTCCTCGACCGCTTCACGCCGCCCCGCGACGGCGCGTTGCGCTGGTGAGGCGCGCGCGAGGCCGATCCTTGCCATCGCATCCGTCGGACCGCGACTACGCCCTCACCCGACGCTCCGCGTCGATCTCTCCCCCGTCGGGTAGAGGTGGTCAAGGCGGCTCCGTTCTTCGCCTCTCCCCGGCGGGGAGAGGTCGGATGACGCAGTCATCCGGGTGAGGGGGCGCGCGGAATCAAAACACGAGGGGCTTGGGCGCGCCGTTCCCGCCGTCATTCGGCGGCGACGGACTCCAGTCCGGCGGTGAGGTTGTCGAGGCTCGCCACGATGTGGTCGGCCAGCGCCTGGGCGGTTTCGGTCAGCGAGCCCACGTTGCGCAGCAGCGCGATCTTGCAGGTGGGCAGCGGCGGAAAGCCGTCCGCCTGGCCGAGCACCCGCATGCCGGGGCGGAGCGCGGATTCCGGCAGCACCGACACCGCGAGCCCCGCCAGCACCGCCGAGCCCACGGCGGTGAAGTTGCAGCTCGAATAGAGCACCCGGCTCGGCCGTCCGGCGGCCTCGAGCTGGGCCATGGCGGTCTCGCGCCACTCGCACACCGCGGTGCCGAGCGCCAGCGGCAGCACCGCCTCCTCATGCGCCAGTCCCCGCTGGGAGGTGACCCAGAGCAGCGGCTCCTGACGGATGATCTCGCCCACGGGCCGGCGCGCGGCGTGGGTGATGATGGCGAGGTCCAGCTCGTCCCGCTCCACGAACTGCACCAGATGGCTGGTGGGCTCGCAGATCACCGACACCTCGACCCTTGGATTGGAGCGCGAGAACCGCGCCAGGATCTCAGGCAGGTAGCGTTCGGCGTAGTCGTCCGGCACGCCGAGCCGAACGCGGCCGGTGAGGGCGTCGTCCTCGAAGGCGGACACCGCCTCCCGCGACAGGTGCACGATGCGCCGGGCGTAATCCAGCAGGCGCTCGCCGTCTTCGGTCAGCTTGGTTCCGCGGCCGTCGCGGGCGAAGATCGGCCGGCCGACCCGCTCCTCCAGCCGCTTCATCTGCATGGAGACCGCGGACTGGGTCTTGAACACCACGTCGGCGGCGCGGGTGAAGGAGCCCGTGTCGACGATGGCGACGAAGGTGCGCAGCTGGTCCACGTCGAGCAGGGCGGTCATGGCGTCATCCATCACGGGTGATGATGCCCACCATTAGAAACATTCGTTTCACTGATCAGTCAAGCGCAGGCATGGTGGCGGCGTTCCGGCCCAGCGGGCGGCGGTTTCGGGTGGCTTCGATGGGCGAAGCCGCGGATCGTCGTCTCACGCCAACACGGATTCTTCCGCCGGACCGTCGATCAGGAGGTCGCCATGCCGTCGTCGTTCGAAAGCCTCACGCCCGCCCGGATCGCCCCGGCCAAGGCCGTGGCCTTCGTGGCGAAGGACATGATGCGAACCCTGTGGCGCGCCGCCTGCGCCTGGCGCCGCCGCGCGGGCCTGATGGAGCTCGCCGCGCTCGACGACCGCATGCTGGCGGATCTCGGCCTTGCGCGCGGCGACATCGCCTCCGCCACGGCGGAGCCGCTGTGGCGCGACCCCACGCTCCGGCTGTCCGCCTTCGCGGTGGAGCGCCGGGCCGCGGAGCGGGCGCACCAGCGCTGGCGGCGGGGCGTGATCGCCGGGCGGCGCCGCCCCGAGACCCCCCGTCCCGCTCCCCGGCAGCTCGCCGACGGCTGACGCGGCGTTTTGGGCGCAAGCCCCCTCACCCGGCGCTCACGCGCCGACCTCTCCCCGACGGGGAGAGGTGACGGGGCGGGCTTCCGCGCCTAAAAGCCGTCATGGGATGAAGCGCGACGGCGGACCTGCGTTCACCTCTCCCCGGCGGGGAGAGGTCGGAGGGCGTCAGCCCTCCGGGTGAGGGGGCGGACGGCGTCTGAGGGCGGTTCAAAAAGCTATGCTCGCCGCCATGCCCGAGCGTGGTCATCGGGCATCCACGACTTTCAGGCGTTGAAGGCTTGCGCGTTCAAGTCGTGGATGCCCGGCATACGCCGGGCATGACGGCTGAGGTCACACGATGCGGGCGATGCGGAGCACGCCGTAGGTGCAGGCGCCGGTGCCGAACATCAGCACCATGGTCCAGAAGAAGCCGTGGGAGGACTCCACCCCCGGCAGGCCGCCCACGTTCATGCCGAACACGCCCGTCACCAGCGTCATGGGCAGGAACATGGCGGTGAAGATCGACAGCACATAGAGGTTGCGGTTGGTGATCTCGGCCAGGCGCCCGGCGCGCTCGTCCTGAAGCTGGCGGGCGCGCTCCTGCGCCAGATCGAGGTCGTGGCCGACCGCGTCGAGCCGGGCCACCGCGTCGCGCAGGTCCGCGGCCTCCTCCGGCGTCGCCCAGGACGGCAGGCGGGCCAGCAGCCCGCCGAGCGCGATGCGCTGGGGCCCGAGATGGCGGCGCAGATGCGCGAGCGTCCTGCGGGCGCGGCCGAGCGCGGCGCCGCCGTCCTTCACCCGGTCGGCGAGCACGTCGGTCTCCACGTCGTCCAGCTCCTCGATCGTCTCCAGCAGCGTGCCGGAAAAGGCGTCCGAGAGGTGGTGCAGCAGCTCCACCAGCAGCGGCGCCGGCTTGCGCTCGCAGCGGTTCAGCTCCACCGACCGCCGCAGCCGGTCCACCGCCCGCAGCGCGTTGCGCCGCGCGGTGACGAAGCGGTGGTCGTCGAAATAGAGCCGCAGCGTGCCCACCCGGTTGGGGTCGTCGGCGAAGTCGTGGTGCAGGTCGCCCAGCACCCCCATGACGCCGTGCGGCCCGGCCTCGATGCGGATGTGGCGGTCCACCCCGGCGAGGATCTCGCGGGCGTCCTCCGGCAGATGCGGGCAGGTGGCGAGCCATTGCTGGACGCGGGCGTCGGAGGCGTCGAGGTGCAGCCAGACGAAGCCGTCCGGCGCGGCGAGCGCGGCGTCCACGTCCGCCCAGCCGAGCCGCTCCACTTGGCCGTCCGCGGTGGTGCGGACGCCGTAGATCAGGCGCTTGTCGTCGCTGACGAGCATCACGGCCTCCAGACTGCGGGGTGCGGTCGCCCCGGCGGGCGTAACGCCGGCGTGATCCGTTAGCGCCCCTCTATGACGTTCCGGCGAAGGGCGCCAGCGGTCATGCGATCGTCAGCTCCAGCGCGCCCACGCCCTCCACATGGCCGACCAGCCGGTCGCCGCGCACCGTGGGGCCGACCCCGGCCGGCGTGCCGGAAAAGATCAGGTCGCCCGGCGCCAGTTCGAAATAGCGGGAGAGATAGGCGATCATCTCGGGGACCTTCCAGATCATCTGGTCCAGGTCGCCGGTCTGGCGGCGCGCGCCGTTGACGTCGAGCGTCACCGCGCCGCGGGTGGGGTGGCCGATCTCGGACGCGCGGGCGAGCGGCCCGCAGGGGGCGGCGTGGTCGAACGCCTTGCCGATCTCCCACGGCCGCTGCAGCTTCTTCGCTTCCGCCTGCAGGTCGCGGCGGGTGAAGTCGACGCCGACGCCGTAGCCGAACACCAGATCGAGCGCCTCCGCCTCGACCACGTCCCGGCCGCCCCGTTCCAGCGCCACCACCATCTCCACCTCGTAATGCAGGTCCGAGGTGCCGGGCGGGTAGGGGAAGACCGAGCCGTCCGGGAGCAGGGCGTCCGGCGTCTTCAGGAAGAAGAACGGCGGCTCCCGGTCCGGGTCGTGGCCCATCTCCACCGCGTGGGCGGCGTAGTTGCGGCCGATGCAGTAGACCCGCCGCGCCGGGAACAGCGCGGAGCTTCCCCGCACCGCCACAGCGGGCTGCGGCGGCGGCGCGAACACGAAATCGGGCATGAAGCGTTCCTGTCAGACGTTTAGGGGCGTCGCCGCTGGACCGTCGTCCACCCGGACTCTAGAACTCCGCGCGACGAAAAGCGAACCGCCGAAGGGGCAGCCGCCATGGAGCTCACCGGGTCTCACCGCATCCCCGCGGCGCGCGAGCGCGTCTGGGCCGCGCTCAACGACGACGCCACGCTGAAGGCGAGCCTGCCCGGCTGCGAGACGCTGGAGCGGACCGGCGACGCCTACCGCGCCACGGGCGCCGCCAAGATCGGTCCGGTCAAGGCCGCTCTGCAGGGCGGCTGGACGGTGGAGAGCCGCGAGGCCCCTGTTTCCGCAAAGCTTTCGGGGCAGGGCGCCGCGGGGCCGGACGGCTTCGCCAAGGGCGTGGCCGACGTGGCGCTGGCGAGCGACGGTGCGGAGACGGTGGTGACCTGGCGCATCGACGCCGAGGTGGGCGGCAAGATCGGGGCGCTCGGCTCCCGCCTCGTCACCGGCGTGGCGCGCCAGACGGTGGAGACCTTCTTCGCAAATCTCGCCCGCGAGATCGAGGCGCGGCCGGAGCTTGCGGCCGACGCCCCGGCGCCCGCCGTGGCCGACGCGCCGCCGCTCGCCCCCGCGGACGAGGAGGAGGCGCCCGTCGCCAGGCCGTCGTCGCAGCCGGCGCCGGCCCCGGCCGCGCCTGTCGCCGAACCGGCGGCCACCGTGGAGCCGGCGACCGCTTCGGCCCTGTCGGCCGGGACGCCGCCCGCCGCCGCGCCTTCGGACGAGGGCCGGCGCGCGCCGGTCTCCGCCGGATCGTCGGTCGGGCGCATCACGCTGGTGGCGGCGGTGGTGATCGCGATCGGCATCGTGGCCTATGTGGCCTTCGCGCCGAAGCCCGCGCCCCAGGCGCCCGCTCCGGCCGCGCCTTCGGCGCCCGTTTCCGCGCCGTAACGGCGCCTGCGACGAAAGTTATATGCTCAAATGTGCGCCAGCGCCTGAAAGTCGGGCCCATGTCGCTCACGATGCGTTGACAGTGGCGTCATCAAATCAAACGATCCCGTGATCAGAGGCGGGTGGGCGTCGCCCGCCCGGCAACGGGGATCGCGCAGGCCATGTCGCAGGAGCAGAGCGGCGTCACCTACCAGAAGGTGGACGCAGGATATTTCGAGAAGCGGGGCCTGACCCGCTACGCGGGCGTCGCGAGCCTCTGGGCGCTCGGCGTCGGCGCCGTCATCTCCGGCCATTTCTCGGGCTGGAACTTCGGCTTCGCCACCGGCGGCTGGGGCGGCATGCTGGCCGCGGGCGCCATCATCGCTGTGATGTATCTCGGCCTGACCTTCTCCATCGCCGAAATGTCGGCGGCGCTGCCGCACACCGGCGCTGCCTACTCCTTCGCCCGCACCGCCATGGGGCCGTGGGGCGGCTTCTTCACCGGCCTGTGCGAGAACGTGGAGTACGTCATCACGCCGGCGGTGATCGTGACCTTCATCACCGGCTACGTGAACGCCATCTTCGGCTTCGATCCGGCCTATTCGCCGCTGATCTGGATCGTGTTCTTCATGATCTTCGTCGGTCTGAACGTGTTCGGGCTGGAGCTGTCGTTCAAGGTGACGATGGTGTTCACGCTGCTGTCGCTGGCGGTGCTCGTGTTCTTCTGGGCCAGCGCCATCCCGCACATGGACTTCTCCCGCTGGGCGCTGAACATCGGCGTCGGCCCCGACGGCGCCATGACGGAGCTGCCCGAGGGCGGCGGCTCGTTCTTCCCGTTCGGGTTCTCGGGCGTGCTCGCCACGCTGCCCTTCGCGGTGTGGCTGTTCCTCGCCATCGAGCAGCTGCCGCTCGCGGCCGAAGAGTCGGTCGATCCCACCCGCGACATGCCGAAGGGCATCGTGCTCGGCATCTTCACGCTGATCGTCTCCGCCTTCATGATCGTGCTGCTGAACCCCTCGGTGGTGGGCGTGGGCTCGTTCCACCTCGCCACCTCGCTGGAGCCGCTGCTCGACGGCTTCAAGGCGGTCTACGGCGACAGCGGCGTGGTCATCCTCGGGATCGTGGCGCTCACGGGCCTGATCGCGAGCTTCCACACCATCCTCTACGCCCAGGGGCGGCAGGTCTATTCGCTCTCCCGCGCCGGCTATTTCCCGCGCGGCCTGTCCGTCACCCACTCCAAGTACCGCACGCCGCATGTCGCCATGATCGTGGGTTCGCTGGTCGGCCTCGCGGTGATGCTGGTGATCTGGTTCGCGCTGGGCGCGGAGACGGGCGGCGCCGCCATCGGCAGCGTGCTGCTGAACATGGCGGTCTCGGGCGCCATGTTCTCCTACATCGCCCAGGCGGCGTCCTTCATCCTGCTGCGCAAGAACGCGAGCCACATCGCCCGCCCGTTCCGGAGCCCGCTCGGCGTGCCGGGCGCGGCGCTCACCATCGTCATCGCGGTGGTGACGCTGTTCTACCAGGTGCAGGATCCGAACTTCACCAAGGGCGTGATGTGGGTGCTGGTCTGGTTCGCGATCGCCACCGTCTATTTCGCGGTCTACGGCCGCCACAAGCTGGTGCTGTCGCCGGAGGAGGAGTTCGCCCTCTCCAAGGGCGCGGCGGAGTACAAGTCGCACTGACGACTCCGCGCGCGCCGCGCGCTCGCGCGGCTCTGTCGGTTTCGTGACGGCGCCGGCCTTTTCAGGCGCCGTCGCGTCCCCCACATTGGGCATGCTCCTCCCCGGAGCGTTTCAACCCCGACTTGGCCCGCCGTCACGGCGGGCTTTTTCGTGCCGGGACCGGACCGGGATCGGAGCGCTTGAGCGTCGCTGTGAGCTATGTGGCGAGGGCGGCGGAGACGCGCCATGTTCGCGCTGGACATGGCGATGTCCAGCGTCACCATCGCGCGCCGGTTCTAGACGCCGCAAGGCTGATCTTTCAGGAGTCTCCCATCGTGTCCCGCCCCTTCCGCCTGCTCGTCGTCGAAGGCAACACAAAGGCGATGCGCGAGCGCCACGCCGCGGTCGCCGGCCACACGCCGAGCGCGTTCTACGCCGCGGTGCTGGAGGAGGCCGCCGGCTGGGAGGGGCTCAAGGCCACGGTCGACATCGCCTACCCGACCGATCCGGGCGCCAATCTGCCGGATGGTGCCGGGCTCGCGTCCTATGACGGCGTGGTCATCACCGGTTCGGGGCTCAATCTCTGGAAGGGCGAGCCGGAGTCGCTGATCCAGGTGGATTTCGCCCGGGAGATCTTCCGCGCGGGCGTCCCGTTCTTCGGCTCCTGCTGGGGACTGCAGGTGGCGGCGGCCGCCGCCGGCGGCGAGGTGAAGCTGAACCCGCAGGGGCGCGAGGTCGGGCTCGCCCGGTCCATCCGGCTGACGGAGGCGGGACGCGCCCATCCGATGCACGCGGGCCGCGGCGACGTGTTCGACGCGCCCGCGATCCATTCCGACGAGGTGGCGGTGGTCCCGCCCGGCGGAACCGTCACCGCCGGCAACGACCTCTGCGGCGTGCAGGCGGCGGAGATCCGCCACGACGGCGGCGTGTTCTGGGGCGTCCAGTACCACCCGGAATACACGTTCAGGGAGCTTGGCGGCATCCTGGAGCGCTACGTCCCGGCGATGGTGGCGGAGGGCTTCGTGCGCGACGCGCAGGAGGCGGAGAAGCACATCGCCGACCTGATGACGCTCGACGCCGATCCCGTCCCGCGGGACGTGGCGTGGCGGCTCGGCGTGTCGCCTTCGGCGAGCGACCCGAAGGCGCGGCGCAACGAGATCGTCAACTGGCTCGCCCGGCAGGTGGCCCCGACCGCGAGCGCCCGCGGCCGGGCGTGAGGAAGGGCCCCTTGAGCTGACGTGACGGCGCCTTGGGGGCGATCGGCCTCCGCCGTCAGGCCCGGCGAAGGCCGGGCATGACGGTTCGCCAGAATTTTCAAACGGGCGCTTTGGGCCTGACGCCCCTCACCCGGAGGGCTGACGCCCTCCGACCTCTCCCCACTGGGGAGAGGTGAGCGCGGTTCGGCCGTCGCGTTCCAAGACACGTGGAAAGGACCGTGAGGAAGCCCGCCCTTCACCTCTCCCCGGCGGGGAGAGGTCGGCCCGGAGGGCCGGGTGAGGGGGCCGCCTCACGCCTTCAGGCGGTAGCCGGATTTGAAGATCCAGCGGATCACCAGGATGCAGACCAGCATGAAGGCCAGCGTCATGGCGAGGCTGACGCCGATGTGGACGTCGGCCTTGCCGTAGAAGCTCCAGCGGAAGCCCGAGACCAGATAGACCACCGGGTTGAACAGGCTGATGGTCCGCCACACCGGCGGCAGCATGTCGATGGAGTAGAAGCTGCCGCCGAGGAAGGTGAGGGGCGTGATCACCAGCAGCGGGATCACCTGAAGCTGCTCGAAGCCGTCGGCCCAGACGCCGATGATGAAGCCGAACAGGCAGAAGGTGATCGCCGTCAGCACCAGGAAGGACAGCATCCAGAACGGATGCAGGATGGTGAGCGGCGTGAACAGCGAGGCGGTGGCGAGGATGATCAGGCCGATCGCGATCGACTTGGTGGCGGCGGCGCCCACGTAGGCGAGGACGATCTCGAAATAGGACACCGGCGCCGACAGCACCTCGTAGATCGTGCCGGCGAAGCGCGGGAAGTAGATGCCGAACGACGCGTTGGACACGCTCTGGGTCAGCAGCGACAGCATCACGAGGCCCGGCACGATGAAGGCGCCGTAGGGCACGCCGTCCACATGCTGGATGCGCTGGCCGATGGCGGCGCCGAACACCACGAAATAGAGCGAGGTGGACAGCACCGGCGAGATCACGCTCTGCATCACGGTGCGAAGCGCCCGGGCCATCTCGAACTTGTAGATCGCGCCGACCGCGCGCAGGTTCACGCCGCTCACGCGCGCTCTCCGTTCACGAGAGTGACGAAAATGTCCTCGAGCGAGGACTGGGTGGTGCGCAGGTCCTTGATGCCGACGCCGGCCACCGCGAGTTCGGTCAGGAGCACCGCCACGTCGGCGCGCTCCCGCGCCGAATCGTAGACGTAGACCAGCTCGTTTCCGCCGTCGCGCAGCTCCAGCCCGTGGCGGGCGAGCGTCTCCGGCACGCGGGCGAGCGGTTCGCAGAGCTGGAGGATCAGCTCCTTGCGGCCGAGCTTCGCCATCAGCGCCGCCTTCTCCTCCACCAGGATCAGCTCGCCATGGGTGATGACGCCGATGCGGTCGGCCATCTCCTCGGCTTCCTCGATGTAGTGGGTGGTGAGGATGACGGTGACGCCGGTCTCCCGCAGTTCGCGGATCAGCCGCCACATGTCGCGCCTGAGCTCCACGTCGACGCCGGCGGTGGGCTCGTCCAGGAACAGCAGCCGCGGCTCGTGCGCCAGCGCCTTGGCGATCAGCACCCGCCGCTTCATGCCGCCGGACAGCGCCATGATGCGCTCGTCCCGCTTCTCCCACAGCGACAGGTCGCGCAGCAGCTTTTCCAGATAGGCGTCGTTCTTCGGCTTGCCGAACAGGCCGCGGGAGAACGACACCGTCTGCCACACGCTCTCGAACCGCTCGGTGGCGAGCTCCTGCGGCACGAGGCCGATCAGGGCGCGGGCGGCGCGGTAGTCGGCGGAGATGTCGTGGCCGGCCACGGTCACGGTTCCGCCGGTGCGGTTCACGAGGCCGCAGACGATGGAGATCAGCGTGGTCTTGCCGGCGCCGTTGGGGCCGAGCAGGGCGAAGATCTCGCCGGCCTCGATGGTGAGGTCGACGCCTTTCAGCGCCTGGAAGCCGGACGAATAGGTCTTCGCCAGTCCGGAAATCTGCAGAATGGGGGGCATCGCGAGGCGGGTCCGACGTGAACGCGGGGCGCCGCGGGGGGCGGCGTCGCCGGATGAGATTTAGGTCGCCCGCGTTCTAGCGCCATCGTGCGCCCGAATGAACCCTCGGGCGCGAGGAGGGGCGCGTCACCCCAGCCGGCGCCGCCCCCGCATGTCGTCGTCCGCCGCCGGATCGAGCCGGAGTTCGGCGACCTCGCCGAGGCCCTCGGGCCGCCGGTGCGCGACGATGACGAAGGTCGCGTCCGGCAGCGCGGCGCGCAGCGCGGACAGCTCCTCCCGCTCCGCGGCCTCGTCGAGCGCGCTGGTGGGCTCGTCGAGGAAGGCCCAGTCCGGCCGGCTCTCCTTCAGGCGCCGCAGCGCGAGCCGCTGCATCTCGCCGCCGGACAGGCCGAGCTGCGCCGTGGACGCCGCGTCGCCGCCGGCGGCCGGCCGCGACCCCGAGCCGAGCCCCGCCAGCACGCGGGCCGCGCGGGCCTCGTCGTCGCTTCCGTCGCCGTGCGGATAGAGCGCGGCCTCGCGCCGGCCGCCGAGCGGCGCGTAAGGCCGCTGCGGCAGCACGGCGACCGCGCCGCCGGGGCGCTCGATCACGCCCTCGCCATGGGGCCAGAGCCCGGCGACGGCCTTGAGCAGGGTGCTCTTGCCGAGGCCGGAGCGGCCGCGGATCCACAGGCAGCCGCCGGCGGCGAGCGTGAAGTCCGGGATCGCGGCGATGGGCGCGCCGTGCGGGTCGTTCAGCCGCAGGCCGCGCACCGCCAGGGCGCCGGTCGCGGAGGGCCGCACGGCGACGCCGGACGGCGGCGCGTTCGCCGGGTCGGTGGCGTCGAGGAAATGGTCGAGGCGGCTTGCGGTGGCGGCGAGTTCGGCGAGGTCGCGGTAGGAGAACACGAACCAGGACAACGTGGTCACCACGCTGGAGAAGGCGCTGGCGACCTGCATCAGCCCGCCGAAGGTGATCTTGCCCGCGATGAAGCCCGGCAGGGCCAGAAACAGCGGAACCCGCAGCACGGTCTGCATGTAGGGCCGGGTGAAGCAGCCGAGGATCAGGTCCCGCCGCATCAGCGCGCGCCAGTTCGAGGCGACGGCCGCGAAGCGCCGGTCCAGCCCGCGCCGCTCGGCCTGCTCGCCGCCGTGCAGCGCCACCGCCTCGGCCTGCTCGCGCAGGTGGGCGAGGGCGAAGCGGAAATCCGCCTCCCTCTTCTGCTGCTGGAAGTTCAACATTTTCAGCGGCGCGCCGAGCCAGTGGGTCAGCGCGCTCGCCAGAGCCACATAGAGGAAGGCCGCCCAGACCATGTAGCGGGGAATCTCCACCGCAAGGCCCGCGATCTCGAACGCGAGCGGGAAGGTCGACAGCCCCCACAGCACGGCGAGGTAGGAGACCAGCGACGCCACGGCGTGGATGAAGTCCACGCCCTCCTGGGTCGCTTTCTCCACGAAGAGGCGGCAGTCGTCGGCGACGCGCTGGTCCGGGTTGTCGATCTCGACCCCGGAGCCGTTGCCCGCCCGAAGCCGCCAGTAGGCGCGGCCCGTCAGCCAGCGGTCGAGCGCGATCTCCGTCAGCCGTTTCCGCCAGGTGATCTCCAGCAGCTTCTGGATGTAGCGCCCGGCGAGATAAAGCGACGCGCTGGCGCCGACCAGCAGCAGGAACACGCCGACCTGCCGGGCCATCTCCGGGCCGTTCACCTGTTGCACCGCGTTGTAGAACGCGGCGCTCCAGGCGATCAGCCGCACCTGGACCCAGATGCCGACGAAGCCGAGCGCCAGCACGGCGGCGAGATAGGCGAGCCCGATCCGCCCCTCACGGCCCGAGGCGCAGAGCCGGAGCAGGCGGAACAGGCGCTTGAGAAAGGCGATCACGCGGGCGCTCCTTCAGGCCGCCGTCCGTCCGGGCGGCGTGGAGCGGGCGCTCATGGGCGGCTCCGGCCGGTCGAGACGGAACACGGCGTCGGCGCGCCGGCGCTCCGGTTCGACCGTAAAGTCCGGCGCCTCGTTCGGAAGCAGGGTGGCGACCCCATCGACGCCCAGGTCCGCGAGCTGGAACGGCGCGCCGTAGCCGTATTCGAGATGACCGCGGCCGATGATCCCGACCACCAGCGGGATGTCGCGCTCGTCGAGCGCGCGGGCGATGTTGCAGGCGAAGGCGCGGTCCCAGGTCTGCTGCGCCCGCACGAAGCGGTCGAAGGCCGGGTCCATGGCGGAGGCGGCCGGCCGGTCCGGCGAGCGGACGCCGAGGCCGAACAGCCATTCGCGGTAGGCGGGGAGGGCTTCGGCCGACGGCGTCAGCCCGTCGCGGTCGGCTTCGGGAATGGCGTCCCAGCCGAGCTTGCCCACTTCGGTCACCAGCGCCCGCCGGCAGTTCAGCGCCAGCATGGGCACGCGCTGCTGGCGGCAGAAGTGAAACAGCGGCAGGTAGAGCGCCGGATCGAAGCCCCAGACCGCGCGCCATTCGCACGCCTCCAGGAAGGCGTCGGTGGAGTAGGCGCCGTCGACCCAGGCGTCGAGCACGCCCTGCAGGCGGCGCGGGAACATCTCGAAGCCGACGCCAAGCCGGGGCTCGAGCAGGTGCAGGCAGGTGGTCACCTGCAGCTGCCAGCGGTGGATCTCCGCCACGTCATGGGTCTCGCCCAGCAGCACGGCGCGCTTGGCGGCGAGGGCGCGCATCAGCGCGCCCTGCTCGATCGCCTCTCCGGTCGCCGGATCGAGCCAGCTCCCGCGCGGATGGGGGACCGCGGCGCTCATGACGCCGCGAAGCTCGCGGCCGGGCCGGAGACCGACAGGCCGGTCGGCGCGCCGGCGCCGTCCCTGGCGGCGAAGGTCACGGCCTCGGAGCCGTCCTCGCGATCCCAGCCCGCCACCGCGCCGCCGCGCAGGTGCAGGTGGAAGTCCGCCGTCATGACGTTGATGAAGCCCATGGCGGGCTTGATCTCGGGCGCCGCGCCGCGCCAGCGCTGGGAAAGGCCCGGAACGTCCAGCGCCACGGTCACGTCGCCGCCCGCCGCGTGCGCGGCGTCGAACGGAGCGCGGCCAGGATCGGCGTCCTGAAGCTCGGCCGCCGGCGCGGGGGCCGGCTTCTCCTTCTCCGGCAGCGGCTCGCCGTCGGCGAAGGGCGCCAGCGCCTCCTCGAACGGCGCGAGGCCGTCGAGCGCGATCACGCTGAAGGCGGTCTCGCCGTTCGCGGTCTGGAACTCCACCCGCGGCAGGGCGCGGTCCTTCATCTTGCCCGTGCGGTCGGCCACCGCGCGCACGACCACGCCCAGGTCGATGCGGGCGTCGTGGTTGGCGCCCGACAGGATCGCGGCGCCGTCCTCGAACGCCACCGCCTCGATCGCGCCGATGCGCTCATGGGTGGCGCCGCCGTGGTTGGCGGTCAGCATGGCGCGGCCGAACAGCGGCAGCCGCGCGATCACCGCCTTCGGCCCTTCGGTCAGCAGGGAGCGCTGGGGTTTGGCGACGTCGTCGGTCATCTCAAAATCTCCGGAACGAAAGATATGGCGCCGCCGCGGGCGCGAACCCGCGGCGGCGCGTGGACAGGGTTCAGAAGCTGACGGAGGCGCTGACCTTGAAGGTGCGGCCGGGCGAGGTCTGAAGCTCGAGCGGGTTGCTGATCGCGACAGCGGTCGACGACTGCACTGCGGCGAACGTGTAAGGGAGCGGACCCTTGAAGTAGCGGGTGTCGAAGATGTTCTGCACCGCGCCCCGGAAGGTGATGGACTCCACCGGGCCCCAGCCCGTGATCTTCGGCGACCAGCTGGCGAACACGTCGAAGATCGCGTAGCCGCCGGGCTTGAACAGCGTGGAGTCGCTGGCGCGCTTCACCCCTTGCGCGAAGGTGCCGACGCCCTCGATCTCGAGCCCGAGGTCGGGATCGCGCCACTTGACGCCCAGCACGCCGACCAGCGGGATCGCGCCGTCGAACGCGGTCTTGGCCTTGCCCTTCTCGGCGCGCTGGTCGCCGCGCTGCCAGGACAGCGTGCCGTTCACCGACCAGTTGTCGTTCACGACCACCTCGGCGGACGCCTCAATGCCCCAGATGTCGACGCTGGAGAGGTTGCGGTTCGTGTAGCGATCCGGACGCACCGTGTTCGGATCCTCGCCCGGTTCAAGAGGACGAGGGCCGATATTGTAGAAGTTCTGGATGAAGTTGGTGTAGTCCGAGTAGAATGCGCCGGCCGAGAACCATGCGTTTTCAAAGTATTTCGTCTGCCCGTACTGGCCGCGGACGCCTGCCTCATAGGAGCGGACGCTTTCCGGCTTCAGGTTGGGCGCCGGGACGAGCTCGAAACTGGTTCCCGGCGACGAGGTGTAAAGCTGCTGCGCGGTCGGCATCTTGAAGCCTTCCGCGTAACGGGCGTAGACCGAGTACTCGTCCGTCAGTTTGAACAGACCGCCCACCTGCGGAATGAGGCGGCTGGAATCCTGCTTCCGGGGATCGTCAAAACCATGGGTCGGCACGTAGGTGCCGCCCTTCTTGGGATCGATCTGATAATTGGCCCAACGCACGCCCGGCGTCAGCGTCAGCCGGTCGCCGAACAGCTTGATCTCGTCCTGAATGTAGAGATCGGCGCGTGTGGTTTCGACATTGGCGAACCCGGTCGGGGTCGTCGGCGGATTGGTCACCCCCAAGCTCAGGTTCGTGGTCTGCGACCGCCGCTTGTAGTCCGTCTGCGTGAAGTCGCCCTGGAAGCCATAGGTGAAGCGGTGGCGGATCGGGCCCGTCTCGGCCAGCGACGTCAGCTGCAGGTCGCCCTGCAGGAACGTCTCGTCGTAACGCAGCAGATCGTCGATCTGACGCTCTTCGCCTGACGCCAGCCTCTGGAAGCGCGACGAATTCACCTCGCGCCGCTGGGGCGAATAGGACACCTGCCAGCGCACGTCCTCCAGCCAGGGCGCGCCCACGGTCCAGCGGTGCGCCAGCGACAGGCGCATGCGGGTCTGGTCCTGCTCGCGGTCGTAGTCGCCGTTGAAGGCGCCGCTGGTCTGCAGGCCGTAGTCGTAGAGCTGCCGGATCTTGCCGTTCGAGTCGAAGATCTCGCCGGTCAGCTTGAACTCGTGGTCGTCGGTGGGCGTCCAGACGAATTTGGCGAGCGCGTTCCACGACGCGCCGTCCAGCGGGTTGAGCTCGTCGCAGCGGATGGCGTCGGGCACGCGCGGGCAGCCCCAGCTGCCGCCATCGGCGCGGGCCTTGGACAGCTTGCCCTCGTGGTAGGTCGCCTGGTTGAGCACGAAGAGGCCCTGCAGGTTCGGCGTCGCCTGGAAGGCGACCATGCCGGTCTTGCTGAAGCGGTCGTTGAAGCTGTCGAACGAGGTCTCGGCCTTGCCGGCGACGGTCTTGCCGGAGGCGCCGAGCAGGTCGGCCGGGTCCAGCGTCTGGAGCGCCACGATGCCGCCCAGCGCGTCCGCGCCCCACAGCACCGAGCCCGGCCCGCGCTGGATCTCCACCGCCTTCAGGGTGGGGAAGTCGAAGAAGCCGCGGTTGCCGTCGGTGATCTGCTCCTGGATGCGCGTGCCGTCCACCTGGATCTGGACGCGGTTTCCGCCGACGCCGCGGATGGTGAAGGAGCCCAGATTGCCGAAGGGATCGGTGCCCGAGGTCTGGCGCGGCACGTTGATGCCCGGCTGGTAGCGCACGAGGTCCTGCGCGTCGCGGATCTGGCGCTCGTCGATCTGCTGCCGGGTGGTGACCGAGACGTTGCCCGGCACGTCCAGCACCTGCGTCGCCTGACGCGTGGCGGTCACGGAAATCTCGTCGAGCGGGGTGCTTTCGCCCTCCTGCGCCACGGCGGCCTCGGCTTGTCGTTTGGTCTCGGCGTTCTGGGCCTGCGCGCCGCCCGCCGCCGTCCAAGACAAAACGCCCGCCGCAACGCCTGCGGCGACCACATGACTTCTAGCCATCTCACGAACCCCCGATTGGTTCGCCGGCTTTACGGCGAAACCGGGGCTGGCGCCAAGTATTGAATCGCATATGTGATTAATATTGATATGTAATACGTCTAATTTAAAGACGTATATCAGAATTTATCAATTCTAACTCTTCTTTTGATTGCGTGGTATTTGGTTGTGCAATCGTGGTATCTTCGCGGAGAAGGCGCGCCGTCAGGTCATGACGGCGGCGTCCGGCGCGGGCGACGGGGCTGGCGCGCCGGATTTCATCGGTCGTGAAGGGAGGCCGATGCGCTTCGGAAAACGGGCGCGTGCGGCCGGGGCCCGAGGCGTCGGGAGAGGCCGGGGCGGGGCAAGGAACGAAAAAGGCCACCCGGAGGCGGCCTGTTTTTCAGTTCTGGAAAATGGCGCGCCCGAAAGGATTCGAACCTCTGACCCCCAGATTCGTAGTCTGGTGCTCTATCCAGCTGAGCTACGGGCGCGCTGGCCGTGTGGGGCGAACCCCGTCGGCGAGGGCGGTTGATTAGCCCCTCATGGGGTGGAAAGCAAGCGCCTCGACGAAAAACATCGGCAGGGAGCGTGAAGGCCCTCGCGCTCTTAGGCTTTTGGCGGCGTCGAGGGCGGTCGGCGAGCGGTTAGGAAGCCTCAGTCGCGCCATGGCCCGGCCAGATGCGGGAATCGGCGCCCGCTGGCCGGGACAAGCGCAGGGACGGGCGCGACGCGAGGGCCGCCGTGCGGCGCGGCGCGCGTCCCGATAAGAAGCGAGGCATTCCGCCCTGAAATCGCGCGCGCCGAGCCGTGAGGAGCGCATCCGGACGCCACGCGGACGATCGGGCATGCATGGGGGCGGCGAAAACAGGGCGCGGATCGCCGCGACGGCGATCCGCGAGCCGATCCTGCCGCCATGTGACTACGGGACCGGACGACGGGACCGGAAGCCCACGCCCTCGCACGCCCAGCAGCGCCGGACCGGACCTGCCGGACCTGCCCCGGCTTGCGGCGCGGGGCGATCCGGACCGTCCCGGCTCAGGCCCGCCCTTGCGCCGCCGGAGCGGTGGCGACGAGGGCCGCGCCGAGGCCCGCGGCGGACAGCGCGCCCGCGCCGAGCGCCACCGCGCCCCAGCCGCCATGCTCCCAGAACCAGCCGCCCACCGAGCCGACCACGCTGGAGCCCACATAATAGAACAGCAGGTAGAGCGAGGCGGCGTGGGCCTTGGCCGGGCCGGCGATCGGCCCGATCATGGAGCTCGCCACCGGGTGGGCGATGAAATAGCCGGCGGTGACGCAGGCGATGCCGGCGACGATCGCCGCCAGCGACGGGGGCGCCGTCAGCGCCACGCCGGCGAGGATCAGCGCGAAGCCTCCGAGCAGGCTCGCCCGCTTGCCGAAGCGCTCCATCAGCGCGCCGGACACCATGGAGCTGACGATCCCGAACACCACGCACAGGAAGATCAGGCTGATGACGCCGCCGCCGAGATCGAACGGCGCCTCCGCCAGCCGGAAGCCGGCGTAGTTGTAGATCGTCACATAGACGCCGGTCAGCACGAAGCCGATGGCGAACAGCGGCGTCAGCGCAGGGTCCCGCAGCAGGCTGCGCCAGGCGCGCAGATTGTGGCTGAAGCGCAGGCCCTTCTGCGCCGTGAAGTTGCGCGAAGCCGGCAGCAGCCGCCAGGCGAGCGCGGCGCAGATCAGGCACAGCGCGCCGAGCACGACCATGGCGCCGCGCCACGACACCAGCTCGTTCAGCAGGCCCATGCCCACCCGGCCCATCAGCCCGCCGAAGGCGCTGCCGGCGATGTAGAGCCCCATGGCGCGGCCGAGGCTCTTGGGCTCGATCTCCTCGGCGAGGTAGGTCATGGCGACCGCCGGCACGCCGCCGAGCGCCAGCCCCTCCAGCGCCCGCGCCGCGAGCAGGCCATGCCAGCTCGGCGACAGGCCGGCGGCGACGTTCAGGCCCGCGCCCAGCGCCATGGAGCCGAGGATCAGGCCGCGGCGGCCGATCGCCTGCGACACCGCGCCGGAGATCAGGATGGAGAAGGCGAGAAAGCCGGTGGTCAGCGACAGCGCCAGCGAGCTTCCGGCGGGGCTGGCGCCGAAGCTGGCGGCGAACTCGGGCATCACCGGCTGGACGCAATAGACCAGCGCGAAGGTGGCGAACCCCACGAAGAAGAAGCCCCAGGACACCCGCGCATAGGCCGGGGTGCCGCGGGCGATCCATGCGGCGGCGGGCGGCGGGGTGCGCGGCGGCTCCGCCGCGGGGGCGGCCGGAACGGGCAGGGGGACTGCGACGACGGACGACGGGACGAGCAGAGACGCGGACATGGGGGAGACCTTCCTTTGCGGAAGGAGGTAGTCCCGCGCGTCGAACACTCATACTGTATGGGACAGTCGATGTTCATGCCTGAAAGGTATGGGATGGAGCTGCGCCACCTGCGCTATTTCCTGGCCGTCGCGGACGAGGGCAGCTTCACCCGGGCCGCCGAGCGGATCGGGATCGGCCAGCCGCCGCTCAGCCGCCAGATCCGGGATCTGGAGCAGGAGGTGGGCGCGCGGCTGTTCCACCGCCTCGCCCATGGCGCGGAGCTGACCGAGGCGGGCCGGGCGTTCCGGGACGCGGTGGCGGACATCCCCTCCCGCGCGGCGGACGCCGTGCGGCTGGCCCAGCGCGCCGCCCGGGGCGAGACCGGAACGCTCGCCCTCGGCTCCATCGGCTCGGCGGTCATCAACCCCATCGTCTCCTCGGCGATCCGCAGCTTCCGGCGCGCCTACCCGGACGTGGAGCTCAAGCTGGAGGAGGCGACCTCCGCCGTGCTCGCCGCGGGCCTGCGGGAGGGCCGGCTCGACGCCGCCATCCTGAGGCCGACCTCGGCCGACAGCCGCGACCTCCGCTTCCATGTTCTGGCGGAGGACCAGCTGATGGCGGCGCTGCCCACGGGCCACAGCCTCGCCGGCCGGCCCGGCGCCGTGGCGCTGGCGGAGCTTGCGGACGAGACCTTCATCCTCACCCCGCGCGAGGTGGGCGCGGGGCTGTACGACACGGTGGTGGAGGCCTGCCGTCTTGCGGGCTTCGAGCCGCGCTTCGGCCAGCCGGCGCCGCAGATCGCCACGCTGCTGTCGCTGGTGGCGGCGGAATTCGGCGTGGCGGTTCTGCCCACCTCCATGGGCCAGCTCGGCGTGGTGGGCGTCACGTTCCGCCCGCTCAGGGACAAGGCGCCCGCGCTCGCGCTCACGGTTGCGGTGCGGCGGGACGAGCGCTCCAATCTGGTGCGGAACTTCGTCACGGAGACCCGCGCCGCCGCCAAGGCCGCGCGGAGTACGGCGTGACCGCCGCCGCCCGCGCGGGAGGCGCGGCTCAGCCGCGGATGACGGCCAGCGGGCCGGCGCCGGTCGCGTCGGCGTTCACGGTGGGGATGCCGCGGGGGAAGGGCGTCTCGGCCGGCATGCGCGCGTCCTCCCCGTTCAAGGCCGCGTCACCCGGCGCAGCGTGAGGTTCAGGCGTCCGCCCTGCGGCAGCAGGTCCGAGGTTCCCGGCAGCACCCGATCCACGCCGTGGAAGGCGAGGCGGGCGTCGCCGGCGAGCGTCATGGCGTCGCCGGAGTGGAGCCTGAACGAGCGGGTGGGGTCGCGCCGCTTGATCCCGCCGATGCGGAACAGCGCCGAATCGCCCAGCGACAGCGACACCACGGGCGCGTCGAAGTCCTGCTCGTCCCGGTCCTGGTGCAGGCCCATGCGGGCGCCGGGCGCGTACCAGTTCACGAGACACGCTTCCGGCGGATGGGCGTAGCCGCCGAGCGCGGCCCACGCCTCGAGCAGCGCGGACGGAAGGGCGGGCCAGGGACGTCCCGTCTCCGGGTGCGTCGGCTGGTAGCGGTAGCCGTCGCGGTCGGACACCCAGCCGAGCGGGCCGAGATTGGTCATCCGCACCGAAAACGGCTGTCCGGTCCGGGGCATGACCGGCGTGAACAGCGGCGCGTCAGCCACCGCCTCGCGCAGGATCGCCAGCAGCGCGCGCTGGGCGGCGGCGTCCAGATGGCCGGGCCGGACCTCCGCGCCGAGGCAGGAGAACGGCGCCGCCGGGCGCCCGTCGCCAAGCGCGAGGCGCGGCGCGGCGCCCGCTCCCGGATCGTTCGGATTCGAACCGCTCACGCCCGTGTCATCTCCCGCCTTGCGGCCCTGAAATCGCCTCCTTATATACCCGCCGACCCCGCGAAATCGCGGATTTTTCAAGGAACCGGCGGGCCGCATCTCGTCCCAACGGGCGTCGTGCGCAAGGTCGCTACGGGGCCGCTCCGGTTCGCTTAACGCGTGAGAGAGGACTGAACGCACATGGGCAAGGTCATCGGCATCGACCTCGGAACCACCAACTCCTGCGTCGCCGTGATGGACGGGTCGCAGGCCCGGGTCATCGAGAACTCCGAAGGCGCGCGCACCACCCCCTCCATCGTCGCCTTCGTCGACGGCGGCGAGCGTCTCGTCGGCCAGCCGGCCAAGCGCCAGGCGGTGACCAACCCCGACAAGACCATCTTCGCGGTGAAGCGCCTCATCGGCCGCCGCTTCGACGATCCCACCGTCGAGAAGGACAAGAAGCTCGTTCCCTACAAGATCGTGCCCGGCGGCGACGGCGACGCCTGGGTCGAGGCGGACGGCAAGTCCTACTCCCCGGCGCAGATCTCGGCCTTCACGCTGCAGAAGATGAAGGAGACGGCCGAGGCCCATCTCGGCCAGAAGGTGGATCAGGCGGTGATCACCGTCCCGGCCTACTTCAACGACGCCCAGCGTCAGGCCACCAAGGACGCCGGCAAGATCGCCGGCCTCGAGGTGCTGCGCATCATCAACGAGCCGACGGCGGCCGCGCTCGCCTACGGCCTCGACAAGAAATCGGCCGGCGTCATCGCGGTCTACGACCTCGGCGGCGGCACCTTCGACGTGTCGATCCTCGAGATCGGCGACGGCGTGTTCGAGGTGAAGTCCACCAACGGCGACACCTTCCTCGGCGGCGAGGACTTCGACATGCGGCTCGTCAGCTACTTCGCCGACGAGTTCAAGAAGGAGAACGGCATCGACCTGCGCAACGACAAGCTCGCCCTTCAGCGCCTGAAGGAGGCGGCTGAGAAGGCCAAGATCGAGCTGTCGTCCTCCGCCCAGACCGACATCAACCTGCCCTACATCACCGCCGACGCCACGGGTCCGAAGCACCTGACCCTGAAGCTCACCCGCGCCAAGTTCGAGAGCCTGGTCGACGATCTCGTCCAGCGCACCATCGAGCCGTGCAAGGCGGCCCTCAAGGACGCCGGCCTGTCGGCGGGCCAGATCGACGAGGTGGTGCTGGTCGGCGGCATGACGCGCATGCCGAAGATCCAGGAGGTGGTGAAGCAGTTCTTCGGCAAGGAGCCCAACAAAGGCGTCAACCCGGACGAGGTGGTCGCCATCGGCGCCGCGATCCAGGCCGGCGTGCTGCAGGGCGACGTGAAGGACGTGCTGCTGCTGGACGTGACCCCGCTGTCGCTCGGCATCGAGACGCTCGGCGGCGTGTTCACGCGCCTGATCGACCGCAACACCACCATCCCGACCAAGAAGAGCCAGACCTTCTCCACGGCGGAGGACGGCCAGACCGCGGTCACGATCCGCGTGTTCCAGGGCGAGCGCGAGATGGCGGCGGACAACAAGATCCTCGGCCAGTTCGACCTCGTCGGCATCCCGCCGGCGCCGCGCGGCATGCCGCAGATCGAGGTCACCTTCGACATCGACGCCAACGGCATCGTCAACGTGTCCGCCAAGGACAAGGCGACGAACAAGGAGCAGCAGATCCGCATCCAGGCCTCGGGCGGCCTGTCGGACGCCGACATCGAGAAGATGGTCAAGGAAGCCGAGGCCAACGCCGAAGCCGACAAGAAGCGCCGCGCGGCGGTGGAGGCCAGGAACCAGGGCGAGGCCCTGATCCACTCCACCGAGAAGACGCTGACCGATCTGGGCGAGAAGGCCCCGGCCGGCGACAAGGCGGCGATCGAGGCGGCGATCGCGGAGCTGCGCGAGGCGCTGAACGGCGAGGACGTGGAGGCCATCCAGGCCAAGACCAACGCGCTGCTGCAGGCCTCCATGAAGCTCGGCGAGGCGGTGTACCAGCAGGGCGAGGGCGATTCCGCGGACGCGGGCGCCTCGGCCGCAGGGTCGCAGCCGAAGGACGACGTGGTCGACGCCGACTTCGAGGAAGTGGACGACAAGAAGAAGTCCGCGTGAGCTGACGCCTGACGCGACGGTCTCCTCCGCGCGGTTCCGCGCGGGGGAGGCCGTTTTCGCATGGCCCGGGCGGGCTCCCCGCCGGGCCTGGACTGAGATGTCCGGCCGGTCGCGTAGGCGGCCGCCGGAGGCGAGGCTTCCGACCGCGCCATGACGCGGCCTGGGACGGGTGGACGGATGTCGAAACGCGATTTCTACGAAGTGCTGGAAGTGGAGCGCACCGTGACCGAGCAGGAGCTCAAGGTCGCGTTCCGCAAGTCCGCGATGCGCTGGCACCCCGACCGGAACGCGGGCGATCCCGAGGCGGAGGCCCGGTTCAAGGAGGTCAACGCCGCCTACGAATGCCTGAAGGACCCCCAGAAGCGCGCGGCCTATGACCGCTTCGGCCACGCCGCCTTCGAGCAGGGGGGAGGCTTCGGCGGCGGCGGCGGACCCGGCGGGGCGGACATGTCGGACTTCATGTCCGACATTTTCGAGAGCTTCTTCGGCGGCGGCCGCGGCGGCGGGCGGTCGTCCGGCGGCCGCGAGCGCGGCGCCGATCTGCGCTACAACATGGAGATCTCGCTGGAGGACGCCTTCACCGGCAAGACCGCGCAGATCCGCATCCCCACCAGCGTGACCTGCGACTCCTGCTCGGGCACCGGCGCCAAGCCGGGCTCCAAGCCGCGCCCCTGCGGCACCTGCGGCGGCGCCGGCAAGGTGCGGGCGAGCCAGGGCTTCTTCCTGATGGAGCGCACCTGCCCCACCTGCGGCGGGCGCGGCGAGATCATCGACGACCCCTGCGAGGCCTGCGCCGGCGCCGGCAAGACCACCCGCGAGCGCACGCTGGAGGTGGCGATTCCCCCCGGCGTGGAGGACGGCACCCGCATCCGCCTGAGCGGCGAGGGCGAAGCGGGATCGCGCGGCGGCCCATCCGGCGATCTCTACATCTTCCTGTCGATCGAGCAGCACCCGCTGTTCCAGCGCGACGGCGCGGACCTTTACTGCCGCGTGCCCATCGAGATGACCACGGCGGCGCTTGGCGGCGCGTTCGACGCGCCCACCATCGACGGCGGCGCCGCCAAGGTGAAGATCCCCGAGGGCACCCAGTCCGGCGCCCAGTTCCGCCTCAAGGGCAAGGGCATGCCGGTGCTGCGCTCCAAGGAGGTCGGCGACATGTACATCCAGGCGGTGGTGGAGATTCCCCAGAAGCTCACCCGCCGGCAGCGGGAGCTGCTGGAGGCCTTCGCCGCCGAGGCGTCGGAGGCGAACCATCCGGAGTCCAACGGCTTCTTCAGCCGGGTGAAGGAGTTTTTCGGCGGAACGTGACGTCGGCGCACTTGTCACAACCGCGCTATCTTGTTTGTCGTATGACTCGCACGCATCATCTCCGCCGCGTCACGACCCGGAGCTTCGCCCCATATGCTTGAGCCCGCCCGGACTTCGCCGCGTCGCCTCGGTTCCGCCCGCAAGGGCATCGACCTGGCCGACGAGGCGCGTTTCCTGAAGTCGTGGTTCGACAAGCCGCTCGTCACAGGCGCGGTCAGTCCCTCCGGCAAGGCGCTCGCCCGCATGATGGCGCGCTATGTGGAGCCCGAGCACGACGGCATGGTGCTGGAGATCGGGCCCGGCACCGGGCCGGTCACCGAGGCGCTGCTGGAGCGGGGCGTCGCGCCCGAGCGGCTGGTGCTGATCGAGTTCAACGACGAGTTCGTGCCGCTGCTGCGCCGCCGGTTTCCGGGCGTGACCGTGGTGCAGGGCGACGGCTACGCCGCCCGCGACACGCTGGCGGGCCTCGTGGGCGCGCCGCTCACCGCCACCGTCTCCAGCCTGCCGCTGCTCACCAAGCCGGTGCGCCAGCGGGTGGCGCTGCTTGAGCAGTGCTTCGACATGTCCCGCGTCGGCGCGCCCTTCATCCAGTTCACCTACGGCCTCGTGCCGCCGATCCCGCGCGAGGCGATCGGCGACATCACCACCGCAGGCTCGCCGCGGGTGTGGATGAACCTGCCGCCGGCGCGGGTCTGGATCTACCGCCGCCCGGCCTGAGGGGCCGCGCGGTTGAACCGGACTTCCATCCTGACGTAAGGAAGACCGTCGTCACGCGGGCCTCGCCGTGGACGCCAAGCCGTGAGGAGACGCCATGTCCGCCCCCAAGATCGTCGTTCTGGCCGGGTCCATCCGTTCGGGCTCCATCAACGAGAAGCTGGCGGCGGTGGCGGCGCAGGCGCTGCGCGACGCGGGCGCCGAGGTGTCGCACATCTCGCTGAAGGACTATCCGCTGCCGATCTACAACGGCGACCTGCAGTCCGCGGAGGGGATTCCGGACGCGGCGAAGGCGCTGGTCGACCTGTTCGTGGCGCAGCAGGGCGCCTTCGTGGTCAGCCCCGAATACAACGCCAGTTTCACGCCGCTGCTGAAGAACACGTTCGACTGGATGTCGCGGGTGAACCTCGAGGGCAAGCCGCCGCTGCCGGCGTTCAAGACCAAGGCCTTCGCGCTCGGCGCCGTGTCCGGCGGCGCCATGGGCGGCTATCGCGGCCTGACGCAGCTGCGCTCCTACATGGAGCTCGGCCTCGGCGCGCTGGTGCTGCCGGAGATGGTGGCGGTGGGCGCCGCCGCCGAGGCGTTCACGCCCGAAGGCGGCCTCGCCAACCCGCGCACCGCCGGCTTCCTGAAGTCGGTGATCGGCGGTCTGGTCGAGCACGCCGGGCGCTACGCATGACCGTACGGGACGTGCGCGACCGGCTGATCGTCGGGCTCGATCTCGCAACCGTCGAGGAGGCCGAAGCCATGGTGCTCCGGCTCGGCGACGCGGTCACCTTCTACAAGATCGGCTTCGAGCTGGCGCTGGCCGGCGGCCTCGTGCTGGCCGAGCGGCTGGCGGGATCCGGTAAGAAGGTGTTCGTGGACCTGAAGCTGCACGACATCGGCCAGACGGTGGAGAAGGCGACGCGGCAGGTGGCGAAGCTCGGCGCCACGTTCCTCACCGTGCACGCCTACCCCCAGACGTTGAAGGCGGCGGCCGCCGGGCGCGGCGACAGCGGGCTCAAGGTGCTCGGCGTGACGGTGCTGACCTCGTGGGACGCGGCGGACGTGGCCGAGGCGGGGTTCTCCGAGACGCCGGAGCGCCTGATCGCGCGGCGGGCGGGCCATGTCCGCGCCGCCGGCGTCGACGGCGTGATCTGCGCGCCGACCGATCTCGCCATCGTGCGCGCCGTCGCGCCGAAGCCGTTCCTGGCGGTGACGCCGGGCGTGCGGCCGGCGGGCGCGGCGCTGGGCGACCAGAAGCGCGTGGCGACCCCCGGCGACGCCATCCGCAACGGCGCGGACCACATCGTGGCGGCGCGGCCGGTGCTGTCCGCGCCCGACCCCCGCGCCGCGGCCGAGGCGATCGTCGCCGAGATCGCCGCCGTCGTCGCCTGAGCGTCCGTCCCGGACCGTTCAAGGGCGCTGATCCGCGCCTCATGCTTGTGAACGCAGATGAGGTTCAGATGGCGCGGCGGGGCGTCGCCCGTCGCCAATCCGCGCAGCGTCGCGCCGGAGGCGAACTCCTGCGCAACCCTGGCGCCTGAACGCGAGGCGAGTGGAGCGAGGCGCGTTTTGGGCTTTCGTCCACCGACAGCCCCGGCCCCCGGTCAATTCCAAAAGCTCAATCCGTCCGCCCCAAGGCGCCCTCTTCAGGGGACCGGCCCATTTTGCCCTCGTGGTGGCCGCACGTCCTGCGGTTGCGCCAGCCGCGCGGCGACACCCCTGTCCAGCTCGAGAACGCGCGGCTGAAATGCGCAGGGTCGGCGTAGCCGAGTTCAAAGGCGATCTGGCTGATGGACATGCTGCGGTCGCTCAGGAAGGACTGGGCTTTCCGCAGTAGGACGTGCTGAAGAAGACTTGAGAATGTGACGCCGTCATCCGAAAGGCGGCGTTGGAAGGTTCGGCGCGACATGCCGAGGCGACCGCAGACCCATTCGACCGAGGATCGGTCGAGACGCGGTTGCAGCATGAGAACATGCTCCACGCAGGAGACGAGGTCGCTGAGAGCGGGCAGAGGCGCGATGGCGTCGTCGTTCGCGGGCGGCGGCGGCGCGGGGTTCCTGGCCGCCAGGTCTTCGCGACGGATCAGCACCCCGGCGACGCCGCCAAGGGTTACGTCGCACCGGAACGCGGCTTCGATGTCGCTTCGTCCGGGGAGGGCCGCGCCGGTGACGACCGCCCTTTCCGGGCGCCATCCCGGCCCCATGAAGTGGCGGACGACATCGAGCAGATAGCCGAGGGCGAGGACTTCGTTGAGCTGCCGCCCGACGTCCATCCGCTCGGTGACCTTGTACCCGTAAAGAACATGGGCTGCGTCGAACGGCTTGAGGCCCGTCCATGTGGCCGTTTGCAGAAGCTCGGGCGTCGCCATCTCGGCGCGGCGGATCGCGTCGCGCAGGGTGTCCGCCGAGCAGACCACGCGGCCGAGCGGCCCAAGGCCCAGCGCGCCCACCCGTCCGGCCAGACGCGCCGGGAGCGTGGGATCGCCGAGTTCGTCCACGGCGCAGGCCATCAGGCAGGCCTGATCGCGCAGCAGAATGGGCCGATCCGGCTCCTGAAGAAGGCTTTGCGACATCTCCGCTCGTGCGAACACGCGCGCGACCGACCCGCCCGCCTGCTCGACCGCGTCGGTGATCGCCCCGATGGAGCGGGCTCGCGTCAACCCCAGCCGCGTCATGCCTCTACTCCTTTAGATGTATTCTGAACGTTTGGCGCAAAATGGCAAGAATCTCCCCTTATCGACGTCTTAACGTGAGCCCGACAGTTCAGTTAACACGCTGTGGGGCGAAGCTGTGCCGTTATGTGACAGTGTAAGTCATGCGCGATCTGCGCGTCGTCGATCAGGCGTGTCAAATTTTGACACGCATTGGTTGATACATATGTGTCATAAAACTTTATTTTATTTAATTGCTATTATCTTTTTGCTGCCCGTATTCGCGGCGAATGCGGCGCCCGCCGACGATAAGATCGCTGTTCTTCCAATCAAAATTCTCGACACCTCAGGTGAAGCGGAAGACCAGAAGCAGCAGCACGAGCGCCGTCTGCGCAACATGGCCGCCGCGCTCGCCGCGGATGTGAAGCGCGCCGGCCGTTATGACGCTGTCCTCCTGTCGCAAGAGGATGTCCAGGCCGCCTGTCCCCGGGAAAGCCCGGAATGCCTGTTCGATTACGCGCAGAAGCAACATGCAAAATACGTGTTCATCGGAGTGGTGCATAAGAGCAGCACTTTGATCATGCAGATTTTCTCAAAAGTCGTGGACGTTGAGACCGGAAAGACCGTTTCTTCGCGGGATATCAGCTTTCGGGGCGACAATGACGATTCTTGGAGTCGGGCTGAGTCGTTCCTATCAAGTCGCATAAGTATAAAATAGATTTTGGGTTATCTGTGATATTATTGTAAGTTATATAGAATATAATCATAAATTCTCTAGTTTTATAATCATTTGCTTTGCGTTCGGTCCATGCAGCTTGGGGGAGCGGGTATGAGCATTGCGAACAGCGTCGCCTTGGTCACGGGGGCGAGCCGGGGGTTGGGCGGCGCGCTGGTGCGCGCGCTGCGGGAGGCGGGCGCCCGTCGGGTCTATGCGGCGGCTCGGTCTCCCGCAGCGATCGCCGGCGGCGATGGCGTGGTGACGCCGTGCCGGCTGGATGTGACCGACGCCGCCAGCGTGGCGGCCGCGGCCAGGTTCGCCCACGACGTGACCCTCGTCTTCAACAACGCCGGCTCCATGGCGCGAGGAGCGTTGCTGGCTGACCGGGACGATGCGGCGCGCCAGGACATGGAGACGAATTTCTTCGGGGCGCTGAACGTGCTGCGGGCGTTCAGCGGCGTGATCGTCCGGAACGGCGGCGGAGCCTTCGTCAACATTCTGTCGGTCTCCGCATTGGCCAACTCGCCGGATGCAGGCGGCTACAGCGCGTCCAAAGCGGCGGCGCACTCCATGACGCAGGCCGCGCGGGCCGAGCTCGCGCCAAGGGGGATCGCCGTGTTCGGCGCCTATCCCGGTCCCCTCGACACCGAGATGGCGACCGGCCTGATCGCCCGTAAGGCGGCCCCCGACATGGTGGCGCGCGCCATTCTGGCGGGTGTGGCGAGCGGACAGGACGACATCTGGCCCGACGACATGGCGAGGCAGGTCGCCGCCGTTTGGAGCCGGAGCCCGAAGCTGCTGGAGCGGCAGTTCGCGAACCTCGCGGGGCGCGCGGCCGCGTGACGCGCTGTGCGGGCACGCCGCGGCCGAAACGTCGAAACACCGGAAAGACGGGGCGCTGGTGAACTTGGATCGGACTGGGCTCAGCGACAGACGCGCGGTTTCAGCCTGGGTGACGGACGCCATCTGCGACGTCACCGGCCTGGAGCGGTCCGCGGTCGAAGAAACGTCCCGCATCGAGGACATCGGTCTCGAATCGCTGGCCATCGTCGCGTTCGGGGCCAGGCTGGAGCGCGGCGTTCCGGGTTTGCGGCGCTCGTTCATTTTCGATTGCCGGACCATCGGCGAAATCGTCGATTACCTCTTGAGCCGGCACCCCGCCGAGGCGGTCGCGCTCGCGTCCGGGACGGCGAGCGAGCCGCGCGCTCCGGAGGCGAGCGGCGGCCCGGAAGCCGTTCCGACGCCGACGGCCGAGGTCGAAGCCCCGCCGGAGGAGAGCGGATGGCCCGAAATCCGGCTTCGGGCTCCGGAGGCCGTCCAGGCCGCCGACGGCGCCGGCCGGGTGAACGCCGCTCCAGGCGGCGACCATCCCGCAGCGCCCGCCCTGACGGCGGGGACGTCGGACGCCGTGGCGATCATCGGCATGCAGGGGCGGCTTCCCGGCGCCGGCACGCTGGACGGGTTCTGGGACAGGCTGGTCGAGGGCGCCGATCTCGTTTCCGAAATCCCGGCCGACCGCTGGAGCCTCGACGGCTTTTTCGAAGACGGCGCCGACTCCCGGAAGACCGGCAGGAGCTACGCCAAATGGGGCGCCTTTCTGTCCGACGTGGACGCGTTCGACGCGCCGTTCTTCGGCATTCCGCCGCGGGAGGCGCGGCTCATGGATCCCCAGGAGCGCCTGTTCCTCGAATGCGCCTACCACGCGATGGAGAGCGCGGCGCTCGCCGGCGAGCGGAGCGCGCGGCTGAGGCGGGAGAACGGCCTCGACATCGGCGTCTTCGTCGGCGTCACCACCAACACCTACCAGCTGCGCGGGCCGGAGCACTGGCGAGCGGGCGGCGTCGACGTCCCCACGTCGATGCCATGGTCCTGCGCCAACCGGGTGTCGTATTTCCTGAACCTGTCCGGGCCGAGCCTGGCGGTCGACGCCGCGTGCTCTTCGTCGCTTGTGGCGCTCCATCTCGCCGTGGAGAGCGTGAGCTCCGGCGAATGCGCCGCAGCCATCGCGGGAGGGGTGAACCTCTATCTCCACCCGGCGAAGTACGTGCATCTGTGCCAGTATCAGATGCTGTCGCCCACCGGCCGGTGCCATGCCTTCGGCTCCGACGCGGACGGTTTCGTCCCCGGCGAGGGCGTTGGAGCGATCGTGCTACGCCGTCTCGACGACGCGCTCCGGGACGGGGACCGCATCCTCGGCGTCATTCGCGGCAGCGCCGTGAACCACAGCGGCCGGACGAACGGCTACACCGTGCCGGGTTCGCGTTCGCAGGCGGCGCTCATCCGCAAGGCGCTGGACAGGGGAGGGCTGTCCCCACGGCAGATCGGCGCCGTCGAGGCCCACGGCACCGGGACCAAACTCGGCGATCCGATCGAGATCGGCGGTCTGGCGGAGGCGCTCGGAGGCGAGGCGGACGCCCCGCCCTGCGCCGTCAGTTCGGTCAAGAGCAACATCGGCCATCTCGAGGCGGCGGCGGGCATCGCCAGCGTGCTCAAGGTGCTGCTGCAGCTTAAACACGGCCTGCTGGCGCCCTCGATACATGCGCGCGTTCCCAATCCCGATCTTCATCTCGACGGCACGCGGTTCTTCGTGCCGCAAAGCCCGGTCCCGTGGCCGCTCGCATCCGACGGGCGGCGCAGGGCGGGCGTAAGCTCGTTCGGCGCCGGCGGGGCCTGCGCCCATGTGGTCATCGAAGACGCGCCGGCCGCGCCGGAGCGCGAGCCGCATGAGGGGCCGGCGGTGTTTCCGCTTTCGGCCCAGACGGTCGGCCAACTGCTCGAACTTGCGCGCCGCCTGCGCTCACAGATCGCCTTCGCCGGGGGGATGACCCGCGAGCGGTTGGGCGGCGTCGCCTACACGCTCCAATGCGGCCGCGCCGCGCTGCGCTTCCGTGTCGCGGCCGTGGGCTGGAACGCGGAGGACCTCGCAGCGCAGCTCGACGCCTTCGCCGCCGACCCAGAGGGTCGGGCGGTCGACTCGCTTCCAGGCGCCGGCGCGCGCGACGTCGACGGCGCGAAGCTTCGGGCGCTGGCGATCCATTGGGAAAAGGGCGGCGACGTGCGTTGGGGCGAGCTCTGGGCGCGCAAGCCGATCCCTGAGGATGCGCCGCATTATCCTTTCACGCTCGAACGTCATGCGCTGCCGCGGATCGAAGGCCCCGCGCCCCGCGGCCCGCGCCCCGCGGACATGCCGATTCCGCCGATCGAAATCGACGGGTCGGAATATTACGTCCGGGATCACCGCATCGCGGGCCGCGACACCGTCGCCGGCGCCGCCTATGTGGGATTTCTCGCCGCCGCGCTGGACCGGAGAGAGAAGGGGCGGCCGCTTCATCTGCGGGACGTGGTCTGGCGGGCGCCCTGCCGTCCGGAGGCCGGAACGACTCATCGCCTGCATGTCGCCGTGACCGACGTGGAGGCCGGCCTGCGGCTGGAGGTGTCTTCCGACGACGGGAGCGCGCCGCACTGCGTCGCGATGGCGGACGGCGCGCCTCGGTCGCCGGCGGGGCGCGCCGTCGACGCCCTCGAGGCCGTGCGCGCGCGCTGCGCCCGGCCCGCAAGCGCCGACGAGCTTTACGGATCGCTGCCGGCCATCGGCGTCGAGTTCGGCGAAAGCTTCCGCTGCGTGGCCCGCGCCTGGCGCGGCGCGGGCGAGGCTCTGGTTCAGGTGTCGGCGCCCGTCCGGACGCGCGCGGACGGAGCCGACGTTCCGTTTCACGCCGGAGTGCTGGATGGGGTTTTCCAGGCGGCCTTCTTCGCGCTCCCCGAGGCGCCGAAGGGCCCGATGGTTCCCGTCCGGGCGCGCGCGATCCGCCTGCATGATCTGTCGGAACCGCATCTTTTCGCGCATGTGACGCGGGCCGGCGCCGAGGATGCGTCGGTCTTCGACTATCGCATCTTCGCGTCGGACGGGCGTCTGCTGGGCGAGGTCGAGGGCCTTGCGTTCCGTCGCCTTCCGGCGCCGCATCGTCTCGCCCCCGCGGAGCGGGCCGGGGACGAGCTCAGCCTGTTCCATCCCGTCTGGGTCGACGACCCTGCGGAGCGTTCGCCGGCGCGCATTCCGAAGTCGGTGCTTGCGCTGGATGAGGATGGAGCGCTGACCGACGCGCTTCGCGCCAGCGCGGATTACGGCGATCTGCGGCGGGTCCGCAGCGGCGAGGCGTTCGAGGTCGACGCGGATGGGGACGTCGCTCTCGATCTGGAGCGGGACGATCACCTCGACCTTCTCTGGCGTCTTCACCGCGCCGAAGGCGCGCCGCCCGACGCGGTGGTGGCGGCGTTGTGGGACGACGGCATGCGGGAGCCGCGGGGCGCTCCGTCGTCCTGGGAGCAGGGCGCCGGACTCGCTCCGTTGCGACGTCTGCTGCCGGTTCTCCGAGGGCTCGCCCGAAACGCCGGCGGCGCCCGGAAAACCCAGCTTGTTCTGGCGTGCCGATGCCCGCGAACCGCCGCGGCCGCGGCGGCCATGATGCGGTCGGTGCGTCTGGAGCATCCGGCGCTGGGCTGCACGGTGATCGAGGCCGAACGGGACGTCGCCGTGACGGCGATCGCCGAGGCGGCGGCGCGGGAGATCGGCGGCGGCGCCGCCGCCTTGCGCGTGATGCGTCTCGCCGGCCGCGCGACGTGGTCGCTGGCGTTCCTTCCGGACGGGGACGAACTGGCGTCGGCGCCGCAGGAACCGGATGTCGGCCCCGGAGACGTGGTGGCGATTACGGGCGGCGCGGGCGCCGTGGGCCGCCGCATCGCCGCCGCGTTGTCCCGACCGGGCGTTCGGATCGCCCTGCTCGGCCGGTCCGCCGCATCGGACGAGATCGACCGGACGCTTGCGGATCTGCGCTCCTCTGGCGCCGAATGCGGGTACTGGAGCTGTGACTGCGCCGATCGCGAGGCGCTGGAGCGCGCGCTCGACGACGTGCGGGAGCGCTTCGGGCCGATCACAGGCGTGTTCCACGCCGCCGGGGTTCTGCGGGACGCGCTGTTTGCGCGCCCGGACGGGGGCGCCTGGGACGCGGTCGTCCGGGCCAAGGTCGCGGGCGCCGACAATCTCGACGCGCTGACCCGGCGCGATCCGCTGCGCTGGTTCGTGGTCAGTTCGGCGCTGGCCGGCGTCTGCGGCAATGTGGGCCAGAGTCTGTATGGCTTGGCAAACGGCTGGCTGGACGGCTTCGCCGCGGAGCGACGCGGTCGCGGCGCGCCCGGCCGCACGGTGTCCGTCGCCTGGCCGCTATGGCGCATGCCGGACGGCATGCAGGCGTCGAAAGGCTTCGTCGAGCGCTTGCGGAAGGAAGGTCTCGCTCCGCTTGAACCGGACGACGGAGCGCGCCTGTTCGCGGCGGCCACCTGGTCGGAGCGCGCGACGCTGGCGCCCGTTCCGGGCGATCCCGTGCGGGCCGCCGCGCTGCTCGGCGCCCGTCCCGCGTCGCCGCCGTCCGTCGCCCCGCGCCGTGCGGCGGCGCCTGCGGACATCCTGCCCTATCTCGGCGCAACCCTGGCCAGGGTCACGGGCGCCGATCCGGCGAAGATCGACCCGGACGCGCCGTTCGAGCGCTTCGGGCTGGATTCGTTGCTCATCGTCGAAATGAGCGAGGCGCTCAGGGAGCGCTTCCCGGCGATTTCGGTCGCGAGCCTGTTCGAGGCGCAAAGCCTGCGGGCCCTGGCCCGCCTGCTGGCGGATGAGGCGCCGGACGACGCGGCGTCGCTGGCCGAGGCCGCGGGGGAGGAGGACGCAGGCGACGCCCGCCCCCTCGCGCCGGCGGAGATCGCGGCGCCGATCGCCCCAGAGCCTGTTCCCGAGCACGCGGTCGCCATCGTGGGGCTGGCGGGGCGCTATCCGAGATCGTCGGATCTCTGGGACTTCTGGGATCATCTGCGCGAGGGCGCGGATCTGATCGAGGAGAGGCCGGCCCGGGCCCGATCCGATCGCGAGCCGGAGGGGGTCTACGCCCGCTGGGGCAGCTTCATCGACGACGTCGACGTGTTCGATCCGCTGTTTTTCGGCATCTCCCCACGCGACGCGGAGCGCATGGACCCGCAGGAGCGCATCTTCCTCCAGACCGCCTGGCGCGCGGTGGAGGACGCCGGCTACACGCCGGAGGCGCTTTCGGGCAAGGACGGCGGCGGCGATCTCCGCCGCGTCGCCGTCATCGCCGGCGTCATGTATGGGGAGTATCAGTTCTACGGCGCGGTCGGCGGGCAGGGCCTCGCGAACTCGTCCTACGCGTCGATCGCGAACCGGGTGTCCTACTGCCTCGATTTCGACGGGCCCTCCTTCGCGGTCGACAGCATGTGCTCGTCGTCGCTGACCAGCATCCATCTGGCGTGCGACCTGCTGCGCGGGGGCGGCTGCGACGTGGCGCTGGCGGGCGGCGTGAACCTGTCGCTCCACTCCTACAAGTTCCGCACCCTATCGGAGCTGAAGTTCGCGGCGAGCGACGGGCGCTGCCGCAGCTTCGGGGAGGGCGGAGACGGCTACGTTCCCGGCGAAGGGTGCGGGGTGGTCGTGTTGCGGCGCCTTGAGGACGCCGTGGCGGCGGGCGACCACATCTATGCGGTGATCCGCGGCGGCGACATCGGACATGGCGCGCGCACGTCGGGCTACACGGTCCCAAATCCCGACGCGCAGGCCGAGGTCATCCGGCGGGCCTTCGCGCGCTCCGGCGTGGATCCCGCAAGGTTGTCCTATGTGGAGGCCCACGGCACGGGCACCAGCCTTGGCGATCCGATCGAAATCCGGGGGCTCGCCAAAGCGGTGGGCGCACGCTTCCCTGCGGGCGCCGTCTGCGCCATCGGGTCGCTCAAGTCGAACATCGGTCATCTGGAGGCCGCGGCCGGAGTCGCCGCCCTGACCAAGGTGCTGCTGCAGCTGAAGCACCGCAAGATCGCCCCGTCGCTCCACAGCGCGAAGCTCAATCCCTTCATCGACTTCGCGCGCACGCCGTTCCGCGTGCAGCGGGAGCTTGGCGAGTGGGACAGCTTCGGATCGCCCAGGGTGGCCGCGATCAGCTCCTTCGGCGCCGGGGGCTCCAACGCCCATCTGGTGATCGAGGAATGGGTCGAGCCGGAGCCTGTTCCGGACGCCCCGGAGCCCGTCTGCCTGCGCTTCTCCGCGCCGAGCGACAGACAGCTCAGGGAGATGTCGGCGTCGTTCATGAAGCACATCGAGCGCGAACGGGAGACGCCGGGCGGGCCTCGTTCGCTGAGGGACATCGCGGCGACGCTGCGGCGCGGCCGCCGGCGGTTCGAACGCCGCCTCGCCGTGGTCGCTTCGGGCTACGACGAACTCCGCCGGAGGCTGGCGGCTTATCTCGCCGCGGCGGAGGATGGCGCGGCCGCACGCCTCGCCCGCGAGGGAGTTTACGTGTCAGGCCTCGCGCAGGGCGAGGCTCCCCCGTCGCGCGACGAAGCGCGCCGGCAGGCTTTCGCCTGGGTGACGGGCGGCGACGATGACGCCGTCGTCGAAGCCGGTCGCTGGCGCCGCGCGCCGCTGCCGGGCCACGCGTTCCTGCGGCGTCGCTTCTGGATCGGCGCCGCGGACGGCGCGCCGTCCGAGGGCGCGCCGTCCGCGGACCGCGAGTTGGCCGCGTCGCCGGCCCGGCCCGATCGAGAGGCGGTCACGCCGAGCGACATCCTGGCGAAGGTCCGGGCCGGAGAACTCTCCGCCGAAGACGCCAGGGCCATGCTCCTGGCGATCCGCTAGAGCTTCGGGAGATCACACGGGATGAGCGCAGGGCGGATCGGAATCATCGGCGCGGGGGCGAGCGGGATCGGGGTCGCGCGGGCGCTGCGAAAGGACGGGCTCGATTTCGAGGTCATCGAGGCCACGAAGGATGTGGGCGGGAACTGGCAGCCTGACGGTCCCGCGTCCAAGATGTACCGCTCCGCGCATCTCATAAGCTCAAAGAAAAACACCCAGTTCTCCGATCATCCGATGCCGGATGACTATCCGCATTACCCGCACAACTCCCTGATGTTCAAATACCTCAACGACGTGGTCGACGCCGCGGACGTCCGCAAGGCGATCCGCTTCGGCGCCGGCGTCCTGCACGCCGCGCCCGAGGACGGCGGGTGGCGCGTCACCCTGAGCGACGGCGAGGAGGCGTTTTACGACGCTCTTGTCGTCTGCGCCGGTTTGCTGCGCAAGCCGTTCGCGCCGGTCTATCCGGGGCGCTTCGACGGCGAGACGATGCACGCCGCCGACTATCGCTCCAGCGCCGCGCTGGAGGGCAGGCGCGTGCTCGTGGTCGGGGGCGGCAACTCCGGCTGCGACATCGCCGTGGATGCGGCTCATGTGGCCGCGAAGGTGTTTCATTCCACCCGCCGCGGCTATCATTACATGCCGAAGTTCATCGCCGGAAAGCCGACCCAGGAATGGCTGATGGACATCTCGCCCCAGTTTCGGGGCGCCGATGAATACTGGTCGCATGTGGCGGACGTCTTCAAGCTCGCCGGGTTCGACGGTCGAGATTTCGGTCTTCCGGAGCCTGATCACAGCATTCAGGCCGCTCATCCGATCATGAATTCCCAAATCCTTTATCACATCGGGCATGGCGCAATCGCGCCGGCGCCGGACGTCGCCCGTCTGGACGGCGGCGTCGTCGAGTTCGTCGACGGGCGTCGGGAGCGGATTGACGTGATCGTGTGGGCGACCGGCTACGGCGTCGATCTGCCGTTCCTGTCCGGCGCCGGCTTTGATGCGAAGGCGGATCTTGGCGGCGCCTTCCTGAAAGTGCTTTCAGGTCGATACGACAATCTTATTTACGTTGGATACTTGAATACGCCATCAGGTATTGGAAATATAGCAAATATAGTTGGAAAATTTGTATCAAAATATCTGATTTCAAAAAATGAAAAAAGTCCCGGCTGGATCCGGCTCAAATCGATCCAGAGCAGCGGCGCCCAAATCGACCTCGGGCAGGATCGGTTCATGAAGACAAGTCGGCACTCTCATGAAGTCGACCTGTGGAAGTTCATAAAAACAATAAACTTCATTTCGTCTGAATTGTCGAAATAACGGTTGATGTGGAGAGACGCGCCCATGGTGAAGATGGATCCGATCACGCCGGAGCGTAATGTCAATTCCGGGGCTGACGCATTGAGCGTAGATGAGGCGCTTGCGTTGCTGGAGCGTCTTGACGACGTCGAGGGGCGCTCCTCCGCTGAGGCCGGCCTCAAGGCGCGGGTGTCTCAGGATCTCGGCCAGCTTCTCGTCTCGGTGCTGAAGCTGCAGCTCCAGGATCTGTCGCCGGACAAGTCCTGGATGGACTACGGGCTGGATTCGATAGCCTCGACGGAGCTCGCGACGGCGTTCACGGAAAAATTCAAGATCTCTTTGCCTCCGACCATTTTCTTTGAATTCCAGAATCTCGCGACTTTCACGGAATATCTTGCGACGAGCTACGGTCCCGAACTTGAGAACATCTATCGCCATCAGCCGTTGAGACTGGTCGCCGCCGCGACGCCGGGAACGGCGTCCGCGGACGCGCCCGAGCCCGCGCCTGCGGCGCCGGACCGCGCGGCGTCCATCGAAGATCTGTGGGCGGCCGCGCCGGCGTCGCCCGAGGCGTCCTTCGCCGTGTCCGCCCCGATGGAGCCCGCGGCGGACGAGATCGCGAGCCGGGAGCCCTTTGTCGCGGCGGCGACGGTGCATGACTTCCCCCGTCCGGGAGGCGGCCGCCTTGAGTGCGCGGTCTACGGAGAGGGCGAGCCGGTCCTGCTGCTCGGCGGTCTGGTCATGCATTTCAGCGTCATGTGGCGGCTGCAGCTGGAGGCTTGGGGCGCTGACCGCCGGCTCATCATGATGCATATGCCGGGCTGCGGCGGGGCCACGCTTTATGACGGCGTCACCCTGGACAGCCTTGCGGACGACGCCGCCGCCCTGCTGGACGCCCTCGGCGTCGCGGGCCCGGTTCCCGTTCTGGGCTATTCCTTCGGCGGCGTGCTGGCGCAGGCCTTCGCCCTTCGGCATCGCGCGCGCTGCTCGCGGCTGGCGATCTGCGTCAGCGCCTCCTCCTCCGAAGGCGCAGACGATTTTTCGACCCTCATGCGGGAGCTTCAGAAAAGTCCCCGTTTCATGGAGCTGAACCGGGGCTGGCCGATGTCGGCCCTGCCGACCTATGGCCGGGTGGCGACGGGATTCGATTTCCGGGCCCGGCTGAGCGCGCTGGATCTGCCGGCGCTGGTCGTGTCCGCGGATCGCGACCGCTACATGACGTCGGCTCATGCCGCGGAAACCGCCGCCCGCTTACCCAACGCGCGGACGCGGGCGTTTCCAGACGCAGGCCATCTGGTCGGCTTCACCCATCATCGCGCGTTCAACGAGGCGGTTCTGGAGTTCTGGCGGGAGGAGACGGTCCCGCACGACGGGGCGTCCGGGACCGCCGTCTACGCCCCCGCCTCGGACGACACGCTGCAGGCTCTCGAGGACTACGTCCGCGCCGGAGATCAGGGCCACGCCATTCTGCTTTCGCCCGACGTGGCGCAGGCGGCGCTGTTGCTCGACATCGGCCTGAACGCGGGCAAGCCGGAGCCGCAGCGCTACCGGTCCTTCTTCCTGACGTCGCAGGAGGAGGCGCTGGACGCCGCGATCCGCTTCGCGCGCCATCTCGCCCGCAACAGGTCCGGCGGCGCGGACGGCCGAACGGTGATGATCGACCCGAGCGGCGTGTGGGAGCGCCGCTTCAACCCGGTCGGGGGACCGGCGGCGGAGGCGCTGACCCCCGGCGTCGAGATCGTGGCCTCGCTGGCGGCCGCGCGGTCCGCGCTTGCGGAAGGCGCCGGCGCGGCCGCGCTGGTCTTCGTCGCGACGCAGGAGGCGCAGCCGGACGATCTCGCCCGCTTCGTCGGTCTCGCCCGGAGCTGCTCCGCCGCCGCAATTCTCGTCGATCGCGACGGGCCGGGCGTCGCGCCGTCCGACTGGCTGTCGTTCCGCTCCGCGACCGCCTGTGACATCGTCGTGCTGGGCGAATCCGTCAGCGGCGCCCAGGCGCCGTCCGGCGCGATGGCGACGCGGGATGCGATCGGCAATCCCTGGGCCATGACGCCGAACGAAGGCTATGTGCGGCATCCGATGGCCAATCTGGGCTTCGCGTCGCGGGCCATCCTGGACCATCTGCGGCGCACGATCGCGGTGACCGACGATCAGGCCCGCAACCTGCGCCGGATCCGAAGGGATCCGGAGGCCAACCACGCGGCCCACCTGTCCCACGGCAATGGCGGCTACGCCCGCGTCGCCCGGATGCATGGCTTCGACGCGCGGTTCTATGAGGGGCGGGGGAGCCGGTCGCGCGTGATCCCGGCCGAGGGCGGTCCGTCGCGGGAAATCGTGGACTGCCTGTCGAACGTGGGCTCCTGTCCGCGGGGGCTCAATCCGCTCGACGTGATCGACGCGGTCGCGCGCGGTCATGACCGCGATCACGATTACTGGGGCGACCTGCGCGCCGCCCTGTGCGAGCTCACGGGCTTCGACGACGCCCTGCCGGCCGCGAGCCATGTCGCCGCGCTGGACGCCGGCGTCGCTCTCGCGCTCGCCGCCTCCCGCGGGCGGACCAAGATCGTGGCCTTCAGCGGCGGCGCGGCGTTCTCGCTTGCGAGCGCGGCGGTCGCTCACGATCCCCTGTTCGACAGTTTCCGCGCGCCGTTCCAGCCGGTTTATCCGCACGTCGCCTTCATCGATCCCGGCGCGGCGGATGCGGGAGCGAAGCTGGAGGCCGAGCTCGCGTCCGGCGACGTGGCGCTGGTCTGGCTCGAAACCCTCCAGGTCGAGGGCAACGCCACCCGACCGCTGCCCGCCGATCTGGTCGAAACGGTCGAGCGCCTGCGGGGCGCGGGAGGCTATCTCGTCGGCGTCGACGAGACCCAGACCGCGTTCTGGACCGGTCGGCCTCTGCACAGCGAAACCCTGTCGCCGCGCCCGGACATCGTCGTGCTCGGCACGGCGGTGACGGACGGCTTGCTGCCGATGGGCGTGGTCCTGGGCCGCTCCGAGGTCTTCGCCCGGGCCGAGACGGCAGGCGGCGGCTGGCTCGCCGAGCGCCGGCGTCGGGCCTGCCAGCTGTCGTCCCATCTCGCGGCGCACGCGCTGCGCGACATCCTGGCCCGCGATCTGATGCGGGAGGCGCGCGAACAGGGCGCCTATTTCAAAGCGGCCCTCGAAGATCTCCGCGCCCGGCGACCGATCATCCGCGAGATCCGGGGCGAAGGGCTGCTTCTGACCATCGAGCTCGATCTTTCCGGTTTCCCCGCCTTCGTCCAGCAGAGCTTCGGCTATCTGCTTTGGGGCAGCCTGATGCGGGATCCCGAAGGCGGCGTCGCCGTCGTCGTCTGCCCGCTGCACAACGCCTGCCTTCGGTTCGCGCCGCCGCTCACGATCAGCAGGACCGAGATCGACCTCATCATCGGCGCGCTGGACCGCGCTCTGGCCGCCGGACCGGCGGGCGTGCTGAGCGGCTGCGCCAGCTACTGCGAGCAGCGAGGCGACATGAAGACCGCAAGCTTCCTCAACAGGCTGAGCGCGGAGAGCGCGGCGAAAGGCGAGGCGTCCGGACCGGCGGCGGGGACGAAAGGGCGCTCCGCGGGCAGGCGGGATTTTCGCGTCTGCATCATCGGCGCGGGCGTCGCGGGCATCTCCATGGCCAAAGCGCTCAAGGACAAGAACATTCGGTTCGACTGCTATGAAAAGCGCGAACATCTGGGCGGAATCTGGGCCTACGACGCTGACCGCAAGCATACGTCCACCTGGGCGAACCTGAACATGAACACCCCGAAAGGGCATTACCAGTTCGCAGACATGCCCATGCCGCAGGATTATCCGGATTATCCGTCCCGCCAGCAGGTGCAGGACTACCTGGAGGCCTACGCCGACCGGAATGATCTAAGGGAGCACATTCATCTTGGCTGCGGCGTCCGCCGCGCCGAGCGGCGGACGGATGGGGTTTGGGAGGTGACGCTGGACGACGGCGACACGCGGGAGTTCGACGCGCTCGCCGTCGCCAACGGGCATCACAACCAGCCGGCGGTTCCCGAGTTCGACGTCAGCCGCTTCACCGGAACGGTGTCGCATTCGCAGCATTACCGCAGCCGGCACGAATACCGGGATCAGCGGGTGATGGTGGTTGGAATCGGCAACAGCGGGTCGCAGATCGCGGTGGACGTCAGTCATGACGCGGCCATGACGTATCTCGCCGTGCGGAGAGGCGTCTACGTGCTTCCCCACTACCTGTTCGGGATGCGGATCGACAAGGCGCTCGGCCCCCTCAATTCATGGTGGGTGAAGAAGCTTCTTCCCTATCCGCTTCACGAAATACTTCTGACGACCACCTACAACCTCTTTATCGCCAGACACCGCAGTCTGGGCATGCCACGCCCCGACCACTGGATGATGTCCTGCCTGCCGACGATGTCGGAGAATCTTCCCAATCGCATCGGCGACGGAAAGCTCAAGATCGTCACGGGCGTCGACCGGGTCGAGGGCAGGACGGTCCACCTCGCCGGCGGAGACCGGATCGAAGTGGACGCGATCATCTACTCCACCGGCTACAGAACGAGCTTTCCCTTCCTGGATGACGGCGTCATCGACGCCTCGGACAACACTATTCAGCTCTACAAGAGGATTTTTCATCCCGGCATAGACAATATTGTCTTCATAGGACTTTTCCAGGCCATCACCTGGGGGTTCCTTGATATCATGGAGAGGCAAAGCCAGCTCGCGGCGCAGTATTTTTCCGGCGAATACGCGCTTCCGAGCGCGGAGCGGCAGATGGAGGACATCGCCGCCGAGCGCAAGCGGATCGAACGCGAGTATGTTCCGACCCTGCGCAATCAATACTACCTGCATGGCCCGACCTACATGCGCGACCTGAGCCTGGAGATGCGCCGCGGCCGCAGGCGCACGCAGGGCGCGGCGGAGCGCGCGCCGCTGTCCTTCCTCAGTTTCGCCGGGAGCCGCTGATGTCGGCCGCGCTCGCCAAGGGGGGACCGGCATGACCGCCGCCCGCGCATTCGCTCGGGGCGGGCTCGCCCCCATGGCCATCGTCGGCATGCATGGCCGGTTTCCGGGCGCGCCCGATCTCGCGGCTTTCTGGGACAACCTGGAGGCCGGGCGCGACGTGATCGGCCGTGTTCCTTCCGACCGCTGGGATTGGCGCGCCGTACACGGAACGCGATCCGGGGACGGCGAGACGTCCTACTCCAGCTGGGGAGGCTTCGCCGATCATGTGGACTGTTTCGACGGGGGCTTTTTCGGCCTGCTGCCGAAGGAGGTCCAGAGCATGGATCCCCAGCAGCGGCTTTTTCTTCAGACGGCGCACAACGCGCTGGAGGACGCCGGGATCGGCCCGCGGAGCCTCGCCGGACGCAAGGTGGGCGTGTTCGTCGGCGTCGGCAACGCGGATTACCCGGCGCTCATGCGGGAGCACGGCGCGGAGATCGACGCCTACCGCGGCACGGGCATGGCGCTGACAGCCATTGCAAATCGCATCTCCTACCTGTTCGACCTCCGTGGACCGAGCAGCGTCGTCGACACCGCCTGTTCGGGCTCGCTCGTGGCGCTTCACCGCGCCGTGACCTCGCTGCGCGAAGGCGAATGCGAGCTCGCGATCGTGGGGGGCGTCAATCTTCTGCTCGGGCCGGAGCTCTACGTGGCCTTCTCCAAGGCCGAAATGCTCAGCCCGACGGGGCGTTGCCGCGCTTTCGACGCCGCCGCCGACGGCTATGTGCGCGGCGAGGGGGTCGCGGCGGTGGTCGTGCGCCCGCTGGAGGCGGCTCTCGACGCCGGCGACTACGTCTACGCCGTGGTGGAGGCCGTAGCCGAGAACCATGGCGGCCGGGCGCACGGCTTCACCGCGCCCAATCCCTCCGCGCAGGCGGATGTCATCGCCGATGCCTGGCGCAAGGCGGGACGGCCCTTGAGCGAGGCCGCCTTCGTCGAGACCCATGGCACCGGAACGCCCCTCGGCGATCCGATCGAGATCGAAGGTCTGAAGCTCGCTCTGGCGCGATCGTCTCCGTCGCGTCGGGAAACGATTTCTCTGGGCAGCCTGAAGAGCCAGATCGGCCATCTGGAGGCCGCCGCGGGGATCGCCTCGCTGATCAAGGCGGCGCTGTCGCTGCAGCGAGGGCGGCTGCCGGCCAACATGCATCATGACCGGCTCAATCCGCGGATCGATCTTGACGGCGCTCCCTTCCGCGTCGCGAGCCGCGAGACCGCGCTGAACAGGCTCGGCGATGAGCCGCTCGCGGCGGGCGTCAGCTCCTTCGGCTTCGGCGGCGTGAACGCCCACGCGGTTCTGAGGGAGTTCCGCGCCCCGCGTGGAGCAGACGGACAGAAGGAGCGCGACCGCCGCCCGTTTCTGATCGCGCTCTCGGGAAAGGACGCCGCCGGCCTCAGGGCCCGAGCGGCCCAGCTGGTCGCGACGCTTCGCGCCGTCCCCGGAGCCTCCGAGCGCGAGCGCATCGCGCGCCTGCTGGGCGAGGCGCTTGCGCTGGACGTCTCGGGGGACACGCCGCTCGCCGCGGCCGGCGTGACGCCCGGGCGCCTGTCCGCGGCGCTGGAGCAGGCGGGGCGGAGCATCGGCGCGCCGGTGGATCTGGAGACCGTTCGCGATTGCGTCACGTTCGACGACCTCTGCGCCGCCATCGCTGCGCGCGGGCCGGTCCCCGGCGCGGAGACGGAGGATGGCGAGACGGCGCGCCTGCTTTGCGCGGCCGCTCTGCCCGCCGCGGATGTCGCCGCGCTCGATCTCGCGCGCCTGTCGCGGGCGCTCCTGTTCGGACGTGACGCCATGAGCGAGCGTCTCGCGCTGGTGGCGGGCGACACGGCCGAACTTGTGGAGGCGCTGTCCTGCTTTCTCGCGGCGCCGGCGTCCGACGGCCCGTGGGTCCGCTCCTCCGTCCGCGGTCGGGGCGAGACGGTCGCGCGGCCTGAGGCGCTGGCGTCGGAGGCGAGCGCGGACGATCTCTGGCGCTGGGCCCGGTACTGGGCGGCGGTCAGGACGCCGGACATCGCCTGGCCGGAGCTGTATCCCGATCTGCCGCTCCCGCCGAAGACGCCTCTGCCGGCCTACCCGTTCGCCCTTCGGCGCGTCTGGTACCGCGCGCGAGACCGGAGCGGCGCAGGGCGCGAGGCGCCGCCATCGTCCCCGGCCGTCCTTCGCGAACGGACGCCGGAACAGGGCTCCATCCACGCGGCCTGGCGGGAGTGCTGGGCCGCCGCCGTGCGGCCGCTGCCCTCGTCTCTGACCGCCGCGCCGACCCTGATCGATCGGCTGGCCGCGCGCGGAGGCGTCGTCGCGCTGTCCGAGGTCCTGCTGGCGCGCCCGGCCGACTTCAGCGGCGAAGCGATCGTGCGCGAGGCGGCCACGGAGCGGGTGGCGCAATGCGTCGCTCCGGGATCTGCGCCCTGGGCGGCCCTCGAGGCGAGGATGGCGGACGGCCCCGCCCTGGCGATGGAGACGCCCCGGTCGGATCCGATCGGTTCGATCTCCGGCGCCGACTTCTACGGGTTGTGCTCCGCGGCGGGCGTTGCGCCGGGGCAGCGCCATCGCCCGGTCCGACAGGTTCGCATAGGGCGCGACACGCTCGAGTTCGAGCTTGATCTGCGACCTGCCCGCGACGCGTCCTTCTGGACGCAGCTGACCGTTACGGCGACGCTCGGCGCCGCATGGCTGCTGGATCCGGCGCTGTCGGCGGACGCGCTCCCGCTGCCCTGGCGGGTCCGCTCCCTGCGCTTCGATTCCGCGGCCTCGGAGCCGGTCGCGCGGATGTCTTTCGTCCGAAGCGGACGCGACGCCGTCGCCTTCGCCGCGCTCGGCGCGTCTGGCGCTCAGGTCCTGACGGTGGGCGAATGGGCGACGCGCCGTTTCGCCCTGCCGCGGCGGCCTGTGGCCGGGGCGGAGATCCACAGGATCGCGTCGTGAGGGCGGCGCTCTTCTCCGGGCAGGGCGCGCAGCGGCGCGGCATGGGCGGGGAGCTGTTCGCGCGCTTTCCCGATCAGGTGAGGATCGCCGACAGGACGCTCGGTTACAGCGTGGCCGAACTGTGCCTGGAAGACCCCCGCGACGAGCTTTCGCGCACGGCCTTCACCCAGCCGGCGATCTATGTGGTTTCCGTGCTCGCCTATCTGCAGGACGCGGACGTCCACGGCGCGCCCGCCTTTGTGGCCGGACACAGCGTCGGCGAATACGCCGCGCTGACGGCCGCGGGCGTGTTCGATTTCGAGACCGGGCTGCGCCTTGTCCAGCGCCGGGCGGCGCTCATGGCCCGCGCCGACGGGGGCGGCCTCACGGCGGTCGTCGGCGCTTCTCCGGCTGAGGTCGAGGAGATGCTGCGTCTCCCCGAACTCGCCGAACTGGAGGCCGCGAATTTCAACACGCCGACCCAGACGGTGGTCGGCGGGCCTCGCGCGGCGCTCGAACGCCTGGAGCGACGCTGCGCCGAGATGGGCCGGCGCGCCGTGCGGCTCAATGTGAGCGGCGCCTTTCACACCGGCGCCATGCGGACGGCCGCCGCTGCGTTCGCCGACGTCGTCCGCTTGGTCCCCTTCGCGCCGCCTCGGATCCCGGTGGCGCTCAACCTGACGGGCGAACTTCACGCCGGCGAAGACCTGCGCGACGTGCTGTCGAGGCATATCGCGAGCCCCGTGCGCTGGAGCGGCTGCGTCGGGGCTCTGCTGCGGGCGGGGGCGAGCGTGTTCGTCGAGTTTCCCGGCGCGGGCGTTCTCTCCCGGATGACGGAGGAGATCCGGAGGACGGCGCCCCCGGCCGCGCGGCGGGCGGAAGGCCCGCTCGGGCGTCCTCTGGTCGCCGGTTCGCTCGGGCGCGGGATGGCCGGACCGGAGATGGTGGGCGCCCTGGCGCGGGCGGACGTCACGGCGTTTCTCGACGGCGAGGGCGTCCCTGACGACCGTCTGGAAGCGGAGCTGCAGGAGCTTCTGCGCGACCCGGCGCTTGCGCCGCGCGTCGGGGCCTCGCTCGCTCTGACGCTGCGGCGCGACGATGAGCGGCGGCGCGCCGATCTGTTCATCCGCGTGGGGGTGCAGAACCTCGAGCTTCGGGGATACGAGCGGCCGTCGGATGCGGTCAGGCGCTATCGGGCTTCGGCCTCCGACGGACGCGCCCGGCGGCTTTTCGTGCGGACGGACCGCCCCGAGGCGGTCGACGGCTTCCTCGACGCGGAGGCGGAGGATGGGCGGCCTTTCGTGGCGGCGATCTGCGTCGAAGCCGGTCTCTGGCGCGCGCAGGAGGGGAATCCGGAGGCCGCTCTCCGTCGAGCCGTGGAGCGACGCGCGGCGGCGCGGCGGCTTGGCCGTCCGGAGGGCGGCGTGCTCATCGGAGCGGCCGCGCGGATCGATGACCCGCGGGCGGCGGAGGAGGCCTTCGCCGCGGGTTGCGACTTCGTCGCCGCCGGCGCCGTGATGCTGCTGGCGGACGAGGCGCGCCTTGACGGCGACGTCCGGGCGGCGGCGCGCGATGCGGGCGCGGGAAGGGTCGCGCTGTGTCCCGACGGCTGGCTGCCGGGGCTCGCCACACAGACCCTCGCGTGGAGTCCGGACGAGACGTCCGTCGCCGAGCTGCGCCGCCTGCAGGCGCTTTACCTTCGCGCGCCGACCGAACGGCGCGGCGACCGGGCGACGCTGCGCGAGGCCATGACGGACCTCGCCGGCCGGTTGATCCCGTGCGATCCGGCGTTCGACGCCGCACGCGCCTGGATCGCGGCGGAGGCGACGAAGGGGCCGCTCTCCGCCGCGCGCATCGCCCACATGCTGCTGACGCCGTTCCTCGCGGGGCGGCCCAACGAGGGAGGACGACCGTGACCCTGCACAGCGTCGAGGCCATCGAAGATTATATCGCCGACTATATAGGGCGGGAGCTTTTCATCTCGCCATCAGAAATAGATTTCAGTGAACCCTTTGGCTCATTCGGAATGAGCTCCATGTCGGGTGTAAAACTTATTGGTTTGCTTGAAGACAAGATCGGCGTGCGCATAAATCCGACCCTGATATTTTCAAATCCAACCATAGAAAGTCTGGCGAAAAAATTATTTGAGATGAAAGTGTCAAATGCCGTGATGACATGATGGTTTTGTAGAAGTTGAATTGCGAATAAGAGCGGGGAGAATAAGATGTTCGCTAAATCCGGGATGACGGATTATGAGATTTTTTCCGCAGCTGGCGCGTTGCCGGTGCAGGATGTTCTGGCGCTTCGGGCCTGGCTTACGCCGGAGAAGACGCTTTTCACGTTTCTCGGAGACGATGGGGAGGAAACCGGCGGGCTGACCTATCGCGAGCTCTGGAGCCGCTGTGAAGCCGTTGCGGCGAGCCTCGCCCTGTCGAGCCGGCCCGGCGATCGGATCATGCTGTTCTATCCCCCGGGCCTCGATTTCGTGTCGGCCTTCGTCGGCTGCCTCATGGCGGGGCGCATCGCCGTGCCGGTCAATCTGCCGTCCCGGCGCCGCGCCGAGCGATCGGTTCGCATCATCCAAGACTGCGGCGCGCGGCTCGCGCTGGGGCTGTCGGCTCAGATCGACGAATTCCGGGCGAGCTTCGAGGGCTCCGAAGCGGCGGACATGGTGTGGATCGCGACGGATGCCCTGGAGCCGGGCGCCGGCGCGCCGCCGACGTCCCGTTCCGCCGTGGATATGAACGCCGTCGCCTATCTGCAGTACACCTCCGGCTCCACGTCCAACCCAAAGGGCGTGATGATCACCTTCGGCAATCTGACGACCAACTGCCGGATGATCCGAGACACGCTTCGTCTGAACGATGAATCCACCATGGTGTTCTGGCAGCCGCACCATCACGACATGGGGTTGATCTGCGCCATACTGCTGCCGATCGTCATCGGAAACCACACGGTGCTGATGGCGCCGAACACCTTCGTCCGCCAGCCGATGCTCTGGATCGAACTGATCGCGAAGCACCGGGCGGAGGTGGCGGGCGGCCCCAACTTCGCTTTTGACATCACCTCCGAGCGCTATTCGGCGGAGCGGATGGCGGGGCTCGACCTGTCGCGCTGGCGTCTGGCGCTGAACGGCTCCGACATCGTGCGGCCGACGACGCTCGACCGCTTCTCCGATCGCTTCGGGCCGCATGGATTCCGGCCGGAAACCTTCCTCGTCTGCTACGGCATGGCGGAGGCGGTTCTGTTCCTGTCCGCCGGTCCGGTGGGGCAGAAGCCCCGCTACGCCGCCGTGGACGTGGACGCGCTGGAGCAGCACGGACAGGCGCGCCCGCCCTCGGCGCCCGAGAAGGAGAGGCTTCTCGTCGGCTGCGGCGAGCCGTCGTGGGAGGTTGAGGTCGCCATCGTCGACCCCGAAACCCGCAGGCGCCTGCCGGACGGAGAAGTGGGAGAGATCTGGATCAACAGTCCCACCATCGGGATCGGCTACTGGGGAAATCCCGAGGAGTCGAGGCGGGTTTTCCAGGCCAGGATTGCAGGCGACTCCACGAAAATCTATCTCCGTACGGGAGATCTCGGCTTCGTCAATCCGGATGACTTTCAGGTCTACGTCTGCGGGCGCATCAAGGATCTGATCATCTCGGAAGGCCGGAATCTCCACCCTGAAGACATCGAGTATTCGGTCGTCGGCGCGCTGGCGGCGTTGGGCGAGTCCAGCACCCTGTCCTGCGCCGCGTTCAACGCCCAGCAGGGCGACGAGCAACTGATCGTCGCGGTGGTGGAGGTCGACCGTTCGCTGAAGCGGAATCTCGCCGACAGGCGGCCGGAGATCGAGCGCGCCGTCCGCAGGGCCGTGTCGGCGGATCACGGGGTGTCGCTCCACAGGCTGCTGTTCATTCCGCCGTCGGCCATGTGCAAGACCACCAGCGGCAAGGTGCAGCGCGGGCTGATGCGGCAACTGTATGTGGGAGGCGCGATCAAGGGTCTCGAGCCCGCCGAGGCGGCGGCGTGACGGCGGGCGGGAGGCCTCCGGACGCCGCATGGACCCGGCTGTGCGACGAGGTTCCGGGCCGCCCGCGCGTCGCCTGTTTCCACGCTGCGGGAGGGAGCGCCCAGAGCTTCCTCCCCTGGCGCGGCGCCTTCGAGGGGCGTTACGGCCTCGTCGCCGCGGAGTTGCCCGGTCGGGGGCGGCGCTACGGCGAGCCCTACGCGGTTTCCGTCGCGGCGGTCGCGGCGGATCTGGCGGCGGGCCTGGATCGCTTCGGGGCCGGCCCCTGGATCTTCGTCGGACACAGCCTTGGCGCTCTGATCGCCTATGAGGCCGCGGCTGCGCTCAGGGACCGGGGCGCTCCGGCTCCTCTTGGGCTGATCGTCGTCGCGCGCCGGGCGCCGCAGGCGCGCGCCCAGGGGGACGGGCTTCCGGACGGATCGCTCCCGGCGGTGCGCGCCTATCTGAAGGGGCTGGGCGGCACGCCGGACGCGATCCTGGCGGACGACGCCTACATGCGCATGGTCTCCGATACGCTGCAGGCCGATTTCGATCTGCTGCGCGGCTACGTTCACCGGCCGAGGCCCCCGCTGGAGACGCCCGTCCACGCGATCGGCGCTCTGGAGGACGACGCCGTCGGCTTCGAGCCGATGCTGGGCTGGCGGCTGCTCGGAGCGCCCGGCGGAACCCTGACCATGATCGAGGGCGGACATTTCAGCGCCATGCGCGATCCGTCGGCGGTCGTCCGTCGGATCGATCGCATCCGGCTCGATCGTCCTCCGGCTGACAGCGAAGAGCAAAGGCTGCCGCGCTGCGCGTGAGCCCGGCGGCGAATGACGAAAGATGAATAAAAACAAAGCGAAAGGAGAGGAACAGATGAGCTTTTTCGACGACGTTCTCCATGAGCCTCGCCATGAGGCCGTAACGCAGACACTGAAGAGCGCGCTTCAACGGAGCGACGGCGAGGTTGAAGCGAGCGTCGTGCTTCGGCTCGACGCCGACAACGACCAGTGGATCGACACCGGGCTTCATGTGCAGGCCGGGCAGGAGGTCAGTCTGCTGTCCGAAGGGGTGATCTGGCTGTCTCGGGAATACGACATCCGCATCGCCGGAAACGCCGCGTTGTGGCACAGGATCGGGGACGGACGGATCGCGAAATCCGCCGGGCGCACCACCAGCTTCCGCGCCGAGCGCTCGGGGCCGCTGCAACTGGCGTGCCGGCTCGCCGGCCAGTGGCTGGACGACAGCGGCGCGCTCGACCCGGATGCGCCGGCGATGCCGATGGACGGCGGATTGACCGTTGCGGCGATCGTCTGGGAGGGCGCGGCGACGGAGGGCCTCGCCCATCTGGCCGCGCGGGACGGGACCGGCCTCGCCGCGGCGGAGATCGGACGCATCAAGGCGTCGCGCCCTCTTCCCCGGGGCTGGGAGCATCTGTGGCGCGTGGGCCGCACGGACATCTTCTGCGAGGCGGTGGACGAGGACGGCGGGACGGCGCTCGCCTGCGACTGCACGGCGGATTCCGGCATCATCAAGCATCCGGTCGATGCGCCGCTCGACGACGCCGCGCGCCTGTCGTGGGAATGGGTCGTCCGCAGCCTGCCCTCGCCGGCGCCGGAAAACACGTTGATCACGCACGATTACATGTCGATCGCGGTGGAGTTCGAGAACGGCCAGGACCTGACCTACTTCTGGAGTTCGTCGCTGCCGCCCGAGACCACGTTCCGCTGCCCCATTCCAGGCTGGGAGCAGCGGGAGACGCATGTGGTCGTCCGGTCCGGTCCGGACGAGATCGGCCGCTGGGTCTCCGACGCCCGATCGATCCTTGCGGATTACCGCCGGGCGGTGGGCGGCGAAATTCCCCGCCGGATCGTGGGGGTCTGGATCATCGCGCTCAGCCCGTTCCAGCGCCGCAACGGCGTCGCGTCGTACCGGAACATCCGGCTGGCGAGTTCGGCCGGCGAGACCGTCATCGGCCCTTGAGCCGGAGAGCGAGGCCGTGCCGCGAACGGCCCCATCGCCATGCCGGAAACGCGTGATTGAAAGGCGCGCCCATGTTCAAGACCGTGGCCCAATTCTCCGAGCTTCCCCCCGAGACGCCCGTTCACGTGGTGATGGAAGGCATCGATCTCGTCCTTCTCCGCGTGGGGGACGAGGTCGCCCTGTTCGAAAGCCGCTGCCCGCATCAGGGCGCCATGCTGCACGAAAGCGCCGTCAACGACGGCCACATCGTGTGCCGCGCGCATGGCTGGGCCTTCGATGGCGTCTCCGGGCGGTGCCGTCATAAACCCGCGGTCAGCCTGCGCGCGATCCCGGTCCGCGTGACGGAGGGCGCGGTGCTCGCGGACGAGGACGCCGTCCGGGCGCTCGTGCTGGAGCGGCGGGCGGGCTCCGCGACGAGCGCCGACGCGGCTGCGGCGCGGGATGAGCCTGCGCCCATGGCGATCGACGATCTGCCCGGACCGAAAGGGCTTCCGGTGATCGGAAACGCCCATCAGATCGATCCGGAGCGCCTCCATGTGGTCATGGAGGACTGGCAGCGGCGCCACGGCTCGTTCTTCAAGTTCAAGATCATGGGGCAGACCGCGATCGCGGTCGCGAAACCCCATCTGATCCGGATGGTGCTGCGGGAGCGTCCGCACAACTTCCGACGCATCGACACCATCGAGGCGGTGTTCGAGGAGATGGGCGCGCAGGGCCTGTTCTCGGTCGAGGGCGGCGTCTGGAAGCGCCAGCGCAAGGTCGTGGCCCAGGCGCTGAACGCCCGCCAGATCCGGGCGTTCTTTCCCAAGCTGCAGGAGATCACCGGCCGGCTGATGCGGCGCTGGGATCGGGCGGCGGAGCAGGGCGGCCCGGTCGACGTGCAGGCGGACCTGATGCGCTACACGGTCGACGTCACCTCGAACCTGTCCTTCAACTACGACATGAACACGATCGAGAAGGAAGGCGACGTCATTCAGCAGCGGCTTGAGTATGTCTTTCCGATGATCAGCCGCCGGGTGAACTCCGCCTTTCCGTACTGGCGCTATTTCAAGCTGAGACGGGATCGTGAGCTGGACGAGGCCCTGCGGGAGCTCAAGGTCACCATTGACGACATCATCGGTCTCAGCCGCGAGCGGCTGCGGCGCGACGGCGCGGAAAGCGGGCCGAGAAACGTGATCGAGGCCATGCTGCTCATCAGGGACGAGCAGGGCGCCCTCAGCAACGAGGACATTTTCGGCAACGTGTTCTCGCTGCTCATCGCCGGCGAGGACACCACGGCCAACACCATGGTGTGGATTCTCCATTTCCTTAGCCGGCGTCCAGACGTCTTCGCCCGACTGCGCCAGGAAGCGGACGAGGTTCTGGGGGACAACGACATCCTGCCCGACATCGAGACGGCGGGCCGACTTGTCTATCATGACGCTGTCATCAACGAGGCGCTGCGCCTCAAGCCGGTGGCGTCCGTGTGGCCGATGGGAGCCTGCGCCGACGTCGTCATGGACGGCGTGGCCGTGCCGGCCGGAACCCCCGTTTTCCTGCTCACCCGCGTGCCGACCCTGCTCGACCCCGACGGCGCGCCCGCGCTGGAGTTCGATCCGGAGCGCTGGCTGGCGAAGGACCGCCACGCGGCTCACTTTGACAACGTCATGGTGCCGTTCGGGGCTGGACCGCGCCTGTGCCCGGGCCGCAGCCTCGCTTTGCTGGAGATACGGGCCGTGATGTCGATGATCGCCCGCCGGCTCGACCTGGTTCCCGACCCGGACGGTCCGCCCGTGGGAGAGCGCTTCGCCTTCACGCTCATCCCCACCCATGTTCGCCTCATCTTCAGCGGGAGAAAAGCCGCGGCGCCAGTGCGCGCGGACCATGAGGAAACGGTGTAGCTGCACGCAATGGTTTCGCCGTCGCAGGCCGGCGCCAATCCGTCCCGCGTGTTCCCTGGATCTGGGCTGCGTTCAGGCCTCCTGGGGGAGGTGAGCGCTGGCTCCGTGAGTTCCGGATTGTCTGATCCGGAGGGCCGGGATGTGGAGGCGCTGCGCGCGGTCGCGCATTGGCGCGATCTTCCGGGAGCGCGTGTTCGAGAGCTGATCGCCGAATCGAGGAACGACCATCTGCTGCTCGATACGACGCTCGTCGGCGCCCATCAGAAGACGGCTGTGGCCTTAGGCTGCATCGTCCCGAAACGGGGAGGGGCGCGTCACGCCACCCGGAAGCGGTCGGTTTCGGCGATGGTCCCGTCCGGCGTCAGGCCGCGGGTGACGCCCTCGCATGACCAGCCGCCCGGGCCGCCGCTGACCTCATACAGATTGTAGGCCGCCGGCGGCTCATGGCTGGTGGGGCCGGCGGAACAGGACGGCACCGCAATCACCGGGATCGGGCCGTTGGGCCCTGGAACGGCGTGGCGCGTCGGCTCATGGTTGTGGCCGTGGAGCACCAGCTCCGCGCCCTCCGCGGCGAGCACGGCGCGCAGGGCGTCGGCGTCGCGCAGGCGGCGCAGCCAGGGCGTGCCGTCCTCCGCCACCGGATGATGCACCGTCACCACACGGAACAGGCCCTCCGCCTTCAGCCGGCGCAGCAGGGGGGCGAGCGCCGCGCGCTGGGCGGGGCCCACCTCGCCGGTGGCGGCGAGCGGGGCGGTGGCCACCGCCGACGACAGGCCGATCAGCGCGATCAGCCCGTGGCGGCGCACGTAAGGGAAGCCCGCGCCGCCGTCGTCGCAGCTCATGTGCGAGGCCCAGACCCGGCTCGGCGCGCCGACGATGCGGCGCACATAGGCGTCGTGGTTGCCGGGGATGGCCGCCACCTTGCTGGCGGGGCCGAGCCGGCCGAGGAAGGCGGCGGCGGGCAGGAATTCGGCTTCGAGCCCGAGATTGGTGAGGTCGCCGGTGACGGCGATGGCGTCCGGCTCCTCGTCCACGACGTCGGTCACGATCTGGTCCAGCACCGCCATGTCGTGCCACCGCCGGCGCCGGCGGTACCAGTTGATGGCCCCGAGGCCGCGCTTGGACAGCATCTCCAGCGCGGTGAAACGGGGCAGGGGGCCGAGATGCGGATCGGAAAGATGGGCGAGAACGGTCACGGCGGCCTTATAGCCGATCAAGCGTGGAAAGGGGATGACGTTCGCGCGCAAAAACGCCGGCCGCGCGTGGCGCGGCCGGCGTGAGGAACATCAGAAAATCTCGGGAAAAATCAGTCGCGAGAGAAGGTCATGAGCGCGGCCAGCGCGCCGCCGTGGGGCGCGCGGAAGGCTTTGCGCCAGGACGACTCCGCCGGCGAAGCCTCGCGCGAGCGGAACGAAAACAGCCAGAACATCAGATCACCAGAGGGAGAGCCACGCCCCGTCCGGGGGCGCTTCAGTCTTCTCCTGCCGCGCATATAGGCGGAACGCCGCACGATTGACCAGTGGGGCGCCCGGATGAGGGGCATGCGTTTTCGCGCGGTCCTGGCGACGGCGCTCACAAGCCCTCGCGCCCATGAGGGGAGCCGAGGTCAAGCTCAGGCCCCTTGGGCACGATCCGCGTCGGGTTGATGGTGGCGTGCGACCAGTAATAATGCGTCTTGATGTGGGCGAAATTCACCGTGCCCGCCACGCCCGGCCATTGGTAAAGCTCGCGAAGGTAGCCGGACAGGTTGGGATAGTCGGAGATCCGCCGCAGGTTGCATTTGAAGTGGCCGTGATAGACCGCGTCGAAGCGGACGAGCGTGGTGAACAGCCGCCAGTCGGCCTCCGTCACGGACGGTCCCGCCAGATACCGCGAGCCGGCGAGATGATCGTCGAGCCCGTCCAGTTCCGCGAACAGCGCGTCGAACGCCTCGCCGTAAGCGCCTTGCGTGGTGGCGAAGCCGGCCTTGTAGACCCCGTTGTTGACGCGGTCGTAGATCGCGTCGTTGAGGGCGTCGATCCGGGCCCTGAGCGGCTCGGGGTAGAAGTCCTGATCGTCGCCGGTCAGCCCGTCGAAGGCCGAGTTGAACATGCGGATGATCTCCGCGCTCTCGTTGGAGACGATGGTCTCCCGCTCCCGGTCCCACAGCGCCGGCACCGTCACCCGGGTGTTCGCGCCGGGCTCGGCCCTGAGGTAGACCTCGTAGAGCTTGGAGGCGCCGTTGACCGCGTCGGGCGTCGCCTCGGGGAAGTCGCCGAACACCCAGCCGTCCTCGCCCATGCGCGGGTCCACCACCGACACCGGGATCAGGTCCTCCAGCCGCTTCAGCCGGCGGAAGATCAGGGTGCGGTGCGCCCAGGGGCAGGCGAGCGACACGTAGAGGTGGTAGCGGTCGGCCTCCGCCCGGAACCCGCCGTCGCCGGAGGGGCCCGGCGCGCCGTCGGCGGTGACCCAGTTGCGGAACCGGGACGCCTGCCGTTCGAACCGGCCTCCGGTCTTCGCGGTGTCGTACCACTGGTCGCGCCAGACGCCGTCCACGAGCAAGCCCATCGGTCTCTCCTTCCGTAAGGTCCGGCATATAGGGCGGGGCGCGCGTTTCGCCGCTTTGCGGCAGGCTGCGCGCCGTGCTACGCGCTCGGTCGTGATGGTCACGCTTCGCCCGCTCCTCCTTCGACGACGACGCCCCGTCCGCGCCCGATCCGGCGCGGCGACGACGCGCGGCTGAGCGGACGACACGCCTCGATGGCGCCGCCGGCCGACCGAAGGACCGACTACCGACCGAGCCCCAGGCGCCCATGACCTCCCTGCCTCTCGCCATTCTTCACGAGCAGCCCGGCGACGCCGCCGCCATCGACCACCTGCACGAGCGCGCCTTCGGGCCGGGCCGTTTCGCCCGTTCCGCCTATCGGCTGCGGGAGGGCGTGGCCGCGGCGCCGGACCTGTCTTTCACCGCGCGGGTCGGCACGCTGCTGGTGGGCTCCAACCGGCTGACGCCGATCCTGATCGGCGACTCCCCCGCGCTGCTGCTGGGGCCGCTGGTGGTGGACCCCGCCTTCCGCTCCAAGGGCATCGGCCTTGCGCTGCTCGACACCTCGCTGAAGGCGGCGGAGCTTGGCGGGCACAGGCTGGTGATGCTGGTGGGCGACGAGCCCTATTACGCCCGCGTGGGCTTTTCGCGCATCCCGAACGGGCGGGTGGCGCTGCCGGGGCCGGTGGACCCGCGCCGGGTGCTGTGGCGCCCGCTGGCGGAAGGCGCCACCGAGGGCGTCGGCGGCGAGGCCCGCCGGGCGGCCTGACGGCGCCTCAGCCGCAGGCCACCGCCTCCACGATCTCAACCACCACGCCGACGCAGACCAGCAGCAGCCCGACCGGGATCAGGAACAGGCCGATCACGTATTTCGCCGTGGCGAGGCCGTAGTCCACCAGCATCCAGCCGAAGGCCTTGGTGCGCGCGCCCTGGCGGCAGTTCCTGTCGGCGTCGTCGTCCTTCGCGGCCAGCGGCGACGTCGCCGCCATGGGCGGACGGGGCGCGGCGAAGGACGGCGCGGCGGCGGCGAGGCACAGCAGGCAGGCGAGGCTGCGGAGAAGCGCGCGCGCTGCGTTCGCCATGAGGAACATTCCTTCGGGTTCGTGGACGTGGCCGTCTGTCCGGACGAGCCGGTCAGGACGGTCCGAAGCCCGCATGGCGCAGGGCGTCGGTCACGCCGCTGATGGTGATCTGCGCGCCGATGCAGAGCAAGAGAAAGGCGGACAGGCGCTGCACCACCTGGGCCCGCGCGCCGCCGAGCAGGCGCACGATGCGGTCCGCGGAGCGGTAGCAGACGAAGATCATGGCCGCCAGCGCCACGGCGGCGAGCGTGACGCCCGCGGCGTAGGCGAGGAAGGCCGCGTCGGCGGTGGGACGGTTGGCCCCGAGCGCGATCGCCACCGAAATGGTGCCGGGGCCGGTGGTCAGCGGCATGGTGAGCGGGAAGAAGGCCACGTCCGGCGGGGCCTCGCGGGCCTCGTCCGCCTGGGACATCTTGCGGTCCTCGTGCCGTTCGGGCGCGGAGAGCAACTGCCAGCCGTTCACCGCCACCACCAGCCCGCCGGCGATGCGCAGCGCGTCCAGCGTGACGCCGAAGAAGTTCAGCACATAGACGCCGATCCACAGCGCGCCGATCATCACGAAGGCGGCGTAGACGCCGATGCGCTCGGCGAGGTCCCGCCGCTGCTCCGGCGTGCGCTCGCCCGCCACCTGCGCGAAGATCAGCGCGCCGCCGATCGGGTTGACGATCGAGAACAGCGCCGAGAAGGCCAGCAGGAAATGCTGGGCGAGGTCGACCATCCAGGGCATGGGGCGCGGCCCGGCTTAACGCGACGGAGGCGGGGAGGCGCGGGTCATCGCCCCTCCCGCGCCCAGGCGACCGCGAAGGCGCCCAGCAGCAGCGCGAGCCCCAGCACGCCGGCGAACACCGGCAGGATGCCGATGCCGCGGGCGACGGACGTCTCCGCCTGCCGCACGCCGATCCAGTCGGAGCCGCTGGCCCGCGCGCCGGCCGACACCAGCGTCACCCGCGGAACCTCGATCTCCGCGCCGGCCTCGGGCGTCACCCGGCGGGCGGAGCCGCCGGTGGCGGCCGCGAGCTTGTCCAGCCGGTTCGTGGTGCTGGCCACTTCCGTGAACTCGCGCGGGTTGGGCGGCCCCACGTTGACCAGCGCGGTCAGGGCGCCGTCGGTCGCCCGGTGCAGGCCGAGCTCCGGCGTCTCGAAGGTCCCGCGCCACAGGCCGGGCTCGGCCTGGGTCAGCGCCACCTCGCGGGCGCCCCCGCCGGGCAGCGTCACGGTCACGGGCGCCGCCTCGTCCTTCAGCGTCTGGCGCTCGAAGGTGACGACGCGGCCGTTGGCCCTGGCGCGCAGCGCCTCCTCGTCGAGGTCGGGCTCCTTCATCAGCCAGTGGGACAGCCGGCGCAGCAGGTCCACATGGGGGCCGCCGCCGTCGAAGCCGCGCGCCCACAGCCAGGCGTGATCGGACAGCATCAGGGCCACCCGGCCCTCGTTCTCCCGCGCCAGCACCAGCAGCGGACGCCCGTCGGGGCCGTTCAGCACCGCCTCGCCCTCGCGCACGCGGCTGTCCACCATGCGGAACCACGGCGCCCAGCTTGGCGGCGTGGACTGCGAGCCCGGCAGGCCGCGCGTCACCGGGTGCTTCCGGCCGATGTCCGAAAGCTCGGGCTTGAAGGCGCGCTCCAGCACGCCGCCGATGGGCTCCGCGGGCAGCACCTGCGCCAGCGGCGTCTCGTAGAGCGAGCCCGGCTCGGCGTAGTCCGGCCCGGAGGCCACCAGCACCGCGCCGCCGTCCCGCACGTAGCGGGCGATGTTCTCGAAGTAGATCATCGGCAGGATGCCCTGCCGCGCGTAGCGGTCGAAGATGATGAGGTCGAACTCGTCGATCTTCTGGATGAACAACTCTCGGGTCGGGAAGGCGATCAGCGACAGCTCGTTGATCGGCGTGCCGTCCTGCTTGTCCGGCGGGCGCAGGATGGTGAAATGCACCAGGTCCACGCTGGCGTCCGCCTTGAGCAGGTTGCGCCAGGTGCGTTCGCCCGCGTGGGGCTCGCCCGAGACCAGCAGCACCCGCAGCTTCTCGCGCACGCCGTCGATGGGCAGCACCGCGCGGTTGTTGACGTCGGTGATCTCGCCCGGCGCGGTCTCCGCCTCGATCTCGATGTAGTTCACGCCCGCATGGGCGATGGGCGCCTCGAAGCTCGTGACCTCGCCCGGCGTCGCCTCGAAGCGGTCGATCTCCTCGCCGTCGCGGCGGATGGCGATGGGCACGGGCGCGCCGCCGCCGGGGCCGGTCTCCTCCAGCCGGAAGGCCACCCGCTGGGTCTGGCCCACGATGCCGAAGCGGGGCGCGAGCGTCAGCGCCACCCGGCGGTCGCGCTCGTCCGGACGGCCGGTGATCAGCGCGTGCAGCGGCGCGGTGAAGCCGAGATCGCGCGCGTCGGCGGGCACGTCGTGGACCACGCCGTCGGTGACGAACAGCGCGCCCGCCACCCGCTCCGGCGGCACGTCGGCCAGCGCGTCGCGCAGCGCCTTGAACAGCTCGGTGCCGTCGGAGGCCGCGCCGTCCTGTCCGGCCTCGATCCAGCGCACCTCGGTGTTCTTCAGCCCCTGCAGCCGCGCCTCGAGCTGCCGGCGCACCGCGTCGGTCTGGGGGCCGCGGCCGTCCAGCGTCTGGCTGCCGGAGCGGTCCACCACCACGGGGAGGATGTTGGTCAGCGTCTCCCGGTCTTCGCGGGTGAAGGAGGGGTTGGCGAGCGCCAGCAGCAGGCAGGCGAGCGCGCCGGCCCTGAGCCACGCGCCGCGCGTGCGCCCGAGCACGCCGAGCGCCGCGACCACGAGCGCCGCCGCCGCCAGCGCCAGCAGCGCGGGAGGCGGGATGAGCGGCGCGAAGGCGACGTCGAGGCTCATGCGCGAAAGCCGATCATTGCCCGAGCCTTTCCAGCAGCGCCGGCACGTGCACCTGGTCCGCCTTGTAGTTGCCGGTGAGGGTGTACATCACGATGTTGACGCCGACGCGGTAGGCCATCTCGCGCTGGCGCTCGTCGGTGGAGGTGGGCAGCAGCGGGCGGCCGTCCGCGCCGGTCGCCCAGGCGCCGGCGAAGTCCGCGCCGGTGATCAGCACCGGCGAGACGCCGTCGCCGGCCCGCGCCGGGCGGTCGGCGGCCTCGGTCTCGTCCTCGCCCGCCAGCGCCTCGACCCAGAGCGGGCTGCCGTCGTAGCGGCCCGGGAAGTCGTTCAGCAGATAGAACGCCTTGGTGAGGACGTGGTCGCGGGGGGCGGGCTCCAGCGCCGGGATGTCGAGCCCCTCCAGCAGGCGTTTCAGCGCCGCGCTTTCGGCGCCGCCGCCGGACCCGCTCACCGCGTCGCGGGTGTCGAACAGGATGGCGCCGCCCTGTTTCATATAGGCGTCCACCCGGGCGCGCGTGGCGGCGTCGAGCGGCGCGGCGTCCTGCGTCACCGGCCAGTACAGCAGCGGGAAGAAGGCGAGCTCGTCCTTGGCCGGATCGACCGCGATCGGTCCGCCGGGGTTGAGCGCGGTGCGCGAGGCCAGCGCCTGCGTCAGGCCCTCGAGCCCCGCCTTCGCCAGTCGGTCGACCTCGAAATCGCCGGAGGCCACATAGGCGAGCCGCGTCGCGAGCGTCGCCTCCAGCGCGAAGCGCTCGTCATAGGCGGGCTTCTCGGCGGTCTGAGCCTGCGCGTGCGGAGCCGGCGCGGCGAGCGCGAGGCCGAGCGCCGCCAGCGCCAGCGCCGCGGCCCGCGCGCTCCGGCGGCCCAGCAGCCCGGCCCCGCCCGCGAGCAGGAAGGCGGCGAGGCCGTCGAGGATCGCGGCCAGCGCCGCGATGGTGAACAGCCAGGGCGCCACCGGCGTCGGCTCCGCCACCGTCACGTCGCCGGTGGCGGCGTCGAGGCCCGTGAGATCAAGCCGGGCGAGCGTGGCGTCCGCCGCCAGCGTGTTGACGGCGACGCCCGCCTCCGCCGGCCCGTAGAAGCCGGGCGGGTTGTCGGGAGTGGCGAAGGCGCGGCCCTCCGCCGGGACAGGCTTGGCGGTGGCGGGCGGCGCGCGGAAGGCGCCGTTCCCGTCCAGCGTGCGGGTGGGCGGCAGGGTGGCGGGCCGGGCCTCGGCGGCGTTCGCCGAGCCGGCCTCGGCCGCGGCGCCCTCCGCGGCCTGAGGCTGGCCGCCGCCGGTTCCGGCGAGATCGACCACCCGGCGCAGCATGTCCACGAAGGCGCCGGACAGCGGCAGGTTCGACCAGCGGGTGTCCGCGGTCACATGGAACAGCACGGTCATGCCCTTGCCCTGCCGGGCGCCGGTGACGAGCGGCGTGCCGTCGCCGAGCGTGGCCCAGACCCGGTCCGGCAGGTCGGCGTCAGGCTCCGCCAGCACCTGCCGCGTCACGGTGACGTCGTCCGGGACGGTGAGCGGAGCGAACGGGCCGGAGCCTGCGAAGCTCGACAGCGGCTGCGGCGTCTCCCAGGCGAGCGCGCCGCCGAGCGTGCGCCCGCCCTGCCGGAGCCGCACGGGGCTGAGCCCGTCGTCGGGCGCGGCGGCGAGGCGGGGGCCGGCGAAGCGGATCAGCACGCCGCCGTTCTCCACCCACGCCTCCAGCCGGCGGTGGGCGTCGTCGCTCAAGGCGCCCACATCCGCCAGCACGATCGCCGGCAGCTTCTGGTCGAGGAAGCTCTCCACCGCCTGGCTCGCGCCCTGGCCACGGGCCTCGCGCACATCGGCGAAGGGGGCCAGCGCGCGGGTGACGTAGTACGACGGCGCCAGCAGCGGCTGCGCGGTGTCGGCGGTGGCGCCGGTGGCGACGCCCACCGCCCGGCGGCGGGAGCGCTGGTCCATGAGCTGCACCGCGCCAGCCGTGCGCGCGCCGACGATCTCAAGCCGGGCCACGTCGTTGCGCAGCTCCACGGGCAGATCGAAGGTGGCGGTCGCCTCGCGCGCGCCGACGCCGAAGACCGCCTCCGTCTCGCCCAGCGGGCGGCCGCGCAGGTCGCTCGCCCGCACGCGGACCGTCTCGGGCCCGGCGGCCTCCGCCCGGAGCGCGCGCACTGTGAGGTTCGCCGGCAGGTTGGCGGCGCCCGCGAGGCCGCGCGCGGAGCCGGTGGAATCGAGCCGCACGGTGAGTGGGCGTTCGCCCAGCGCGGCGCGCAGGCCCTGCCCGAAGGCCCGCGCCTCGCCGGCTTCGAGCCCGTCGGCGATCCACAGCGCCTCGGCGTCGCCGTGGGCGCGGAAAAACGTCTCGATCGCGGGCAGATGGGCGCGCCGGTCCGGCGACACGGGCTGGGGCGCGATCACCCGCAGGCGCTCCCGCGCTTCCCCGGCGGTGGTGAGCCCGATCTCGCGCGCAGGATCGGCGAGCGCCACCAGCGCCACGGCGCGGCCTGCGTCCTCCGCCGCGGCGAGGGCTGTTTCCGCGGAGGCGGCGCGGGCGTCCCAGTCGGCGGCGGCGGGCCAGCCGTTGTCGAGCGCGATCAGCAGCGGCCCGGCGCCTTCCGGCGCGGCGGGCGCCGGGTTCCACACCGGCTTCGCCAGCGCGAACACGATCAGCGCGATCAGCGCGAGCCGCAGCAGCAGCAGCCACCACGGCATGGCGACCGGCGTCTCGCGCCGGGCCTCCACGTCCAGCAGCAGGCGCGCCGGCGGAAAATCCACCCGCCGGGGCTTCGGCGGCGTCAGGCGCAGCAGCAGCCAGATCGCGGGCAGCGCGAGCAGGCCGAGCAGCAACCACGGGCTGAGGAAGGCGAGCGGCAGCGCGCTCATGCGGCGGCCTCGCCAAGGCGGGCGTGCAGCGCGAGCAGCGGTTCCGTGGCGGGCCGGTCTGTGCGGTGGATCTGGAAGCTCCAGGCGTGGCGGCGGGCGATGTCGGCGAGCGCGGCCCGGTGGCGGGCGAGCCGGGCCACATAGCCTTCGCGCCACTCCTCCGCCCGGCCGGCGGTGACGCGGGTCGCGCCGTCGGGATCGAGGAATTCGGTGCGGCCGGTGAAGGGGAAGGTCTCCTCCGCCGGATCGACGATCATCACCAGATGGCCGCGGCCGCCGCGGGCCGCGAGCGAGGCCACGGCGGCCGCGATCTCCGCTTCGGGCGCCAGCAGGTCGCCGATCACCACCGCCTCGGACAGCCGGGCGATGGGATGCGCCTGTGGCGGCAGGCCGCTGTCGTCCGGTTGCGCGGCGCCCAGCGCCTGGGCGAGCGTCTCGATGGCGTTGCGGCTCGCGGTCGGGCGCGTCAGGCCGAGCAGTCCCACCCGCTCGCCGCCGCGCACCAGAGCGTCCGCCAGCGCCAGCCCCAGCACCGCCGCGCGCTCGACCTTGGATTCGGGCGCGAGGTTGGAGCGGAACGCCATGGAGCGGGAGCGGTCGATCCAGATCCAGACCGTGTGCGCCGCCTCCCATTCCTGCTCGCGCACGTAGAGATGGTCGTCGCGGGCGGAGCGGCGCCAGTCGATGCGGCCCACCGGCTCGCCGGTGGTGAAGCGGCGGTACTGCCAGAAGTTCTCGCCGACGCCCGAGCGCCTTCGGCCGTGCAGGCCGTGGACCACGGTCGCCGAGGCGCGCCGCGCCGCCACCACCAGCCGGGGCAGGGCGCCGGACAGGCCGAGCGCCGCCTCCTCGTGGCGGGAGGCGATCCGCGTCTCGGCGGGATCGGCGAGGCCGGCGCGCGCCGCCATGCGGGTCAGCCGAGCCGCTCGACGAGCTTCGCCACCACGCTCTCCAGCGTGTCGCCGTCGGCGCGGGCGGAGAAGGTGAGCGCCATGCGGTGCTTCAGGATGGGGTCGGCCAGCGCCGCCACGTCGTCGATGGAGGGCGCGAACCGGCCGTCGAGCAGCGCGCGGGCGCGCACCGCCAGCATCAGCGACTGGCTGGCGCGGGGGCCGGGGCCCCAGGCGATGCGGTCGGCCACGCTCTTCTCCGCCGTCTCCGGGCGCGCGGCGCGCACCAGATCGAGGATGGCGTCCACCACCGATTCGCCCACCGGCAGGCGCCGCACCAGCCGCTGGGCGGAGAGCAGGTCGTCGGCGGTCATGGCGGCTTTCGGCCGGGCTTCGTCGGCGCCGGTGGTGGCGAGCAGGATGCGCCGCTCCGCCTCCCGGTCCGGATAGCCCACGTCGATCTGCATCAGGAAGCGGTCGAGCTGGGCTTCGGGCAGGGGATAGGTGCCCTCCTGCTCCAGAGGGTTCTGGGTGGCGAGCACATGGAACGGCCGCGGCAGGTCGTGGCGCTGGCCGGCGACGGTGACGTGATACTCCTGCATGGCCTGCAGCAGCGCCGACTGGGTGCGGGGGCTGGCGCGGTTGATCTCGTCCGCCATCAGCAGTTGCGCGAAGATCGGGCCGGACAGGAAGCGGAACGAGCGGCGGCCGTGCTCGTCCTCCTCCAGCACCTCGGAGCCGAGGATGTCGGAGGGCATCAGGTCCGGCGTGAACTGCACCCGGCGGGCGTCGAGCCCGAGCACTGTGCCCAGCGCCTCCACCAGCTTGGTCTTGGCGAGGCCCGGCACGCCCACCAGCAGCGCGTGGCCGCCGCACAGGATGGTGAGCAGCGCCCGGTCCACCACCTGCTCCTGGCCGAAGATCACCTGACCGATGGCGGCGCGGGCGGCGGCCACATGGGCGCCGATCGCCTCCGCGCCCCGGACCACCGCGGCGTCGAGGTCGGTGGCGCCGTCGCTTGCGGTCTGGGTCATGGTGATCTCCTGAATGCCATCGCCGCCCATCGGACGACCGCGGGACGCCGAATGCAAGTCCCGCGCGCGGAACCGTCGCGGGACTTACCCCGAACGCCGCCTCGGCCTACATGATAGGCGGCGGGGGCAACCGGGCGATATGAAGGCCGCCCGACGGCCCGGCCATGGCTCAAGGAAACGTGATGTCGCAGGCGAACGCCGAAACCTCCTCCGCGGCCGGGCGCATGGACGCGCTGGCGCAGGCCGCGCGCGAGGCCGGCGGGCGGGGACCGGCGCCGGTCCATCTGTGGAACCCGGAGCGCTGCGGCGCCATCGACATGGTCATCCGAGCGGACGGAAGCTGGACCTACAACGGCTCGCCCATCGGGCGCCCGGCGCTGGTGAAGCTGTTCGCCACCGTGCTGCGCCGGGATGCGGACGGCTACGTGCTGGTGACGCCGGCGGAGAAGCTCGACATCACCGTGGAGGATGCGCCCTTCGTGGCGGTGGAGATGGCGAGCGACGGCGAGGGCCGCGACCGCCGCCTGCGGTTCCGCACCAATGTGGACGAGGCGGTGGACGCCGGGCCCGAGCATCCGCTGCGGTTCGAGGCGGCCCCCGACGGCGGCTTCAAGCCCTACGTGCGTGTGCGGGGCGACCTCTGGGCGCTGGCGGCGCGGCCGGTGGTCTACGATCTGGTGGAGCTGGCGGAGGAGCATGACGGCGCTCTGGGCGTCTGGGCGGGCGGGGCGTTCTTCCCCTTCGGCGAGGCGGCGGCGTGAGGGCGGACGGCGCGCTTTCCGCGCCGCTCGTCACCATCGAGGACCTGCGCGCCCGCGCGGCGACCCGGCTTCTGCCTGCGCCGCCCGATCCGGACGATCCCGAGACCGTGCCGATCGGCGAGTTCGCGCTGCTCGCGCCCGATCGCGTTCCCCGCGCCGCGGCGGTGCTGATCGGGGTGACGCCCCGCGCGGAGCCGCAGCTGCTGCTGACCCAGCGCGCCGCCCATCTGCCGGTGCATGCGGGGCAGATCGCCTTTCCCGGCGGCAAGCGCGAACCGGGCGACCCGACGCCGCTCGCCACCGCGCTCCGGGAGGCGCAGGAGGAGATCGGGCTCGACCCGGCGCTGGCCCGGCCCCTCGGCTATCTCGACCTCTACGTCACCAATTCCGGCTTCGCCATCATCGGGTGCGTGGCCGAGATCGACCCCGCCTATACGCTCGCCGTCTCGCCCGACGAGGTGGACGACGCCTTCGAGGTCCCGCTCGGCTTCCTGATGGCGGCGGAGAACCACCGGGTGGAGATGCGGGAGTGGGGCGGGGGCTTGCGGAAAGTTCATCACATGCCCTGGCGCGATCGGCATATCTGGGGCGTGACCGCAGGCCTGCTGCGCAACCTTTATGAAAGGCTCTACGCCGAATGACGCGCATCCTGCTGCAGGCGCTGCTGTTCCTGTCGCCCTTCATCGCCTACGCGCTGTGGCTGCGCCTCACCGCACGCGGCTGGCGCGCGCCGGAGCGGTGGCTGGGCGCGCCGCTGGTCTGGCTGTGCGTCGCGGGCGTCGCGCTCACGGTGGCGAGCCTGTTCGCGCTGGCCTTCACCAGCGGCGGCTCCACCAGAGCGATCTACGTCCCGGCCCATATGGAGAACGGCGTGTTCGTGCCGGGCCGCATCACCGAGCCCGGCGCGAAGTGAACGAAACGCTCCGCCTCGCCGACGCCGGCTGGCTCGCCCGCGGCCCGCTGGCCGAGGTGCTGGCGGCGCTGGACCGGGACGGCGAGGAGGCGCGGATCGCGGGCGGCGCGGTGCGGGACGCGCTGCTGGGCGCCGCCCCCGGCGACATGGACATCGCCACCACGGCCCTGCCCGAGGAGGTCATCCGCCGCGCGCGGGCCGCGGGCTGGAAGACCGCGCCCACCGGGGTCGAGCACGGCACCGTGACGGTGGTGGCGGAGGGCGAGCCGTTCGAAGTCACCACCCTGCGCCGGGACGTCTCCACCGACGGGCGGCGCGCCACCGTGGCCTTCACCCGCGACTGGGCCGAGGACGCCGCCCGGCGCGACCTCACCATCAACGGGCTCTATCTCGACCGATCGGGCGTGGCGCACGACCATGTGGGGGGGCTCGCCGATCTCGCGGCGCGCCGGGTGCGCTTCATCGGCGACGCCCGCGCCCGCATCCGCGAGGACTACCTGCGCATCCTGCGCTTCTTCCGCTTCCACGCCCGCTTCGCCGAGGGTCCGCCGGACGCGGCCGGGCTCGGCGCTTCGATCGCAGAGAAGGCGGGGCTCGCCCGCCTGTCGCGGGAGCGGGTGCGGGCGGAGCTGCTGAAGCTGCTGGTGGCGCCCCGGGCGGTGGAGACCGTCGCCGTGATGGCGGACCACGATCTGGTCGCGCCGCTGACCGGCGCCGCGCCCGAACTCCGACGCTTCGCACGGCTGGCGGCGCTGGACGCCGCGGCGCCCGACGCCCTGCTGCGGCTGGCGGCGCTGGCGCTCGAGCCCCACAACGGCGCTGACCGGCTGCAGCAGGCGCTGCGCCTGTCCAAGGCCGAGGCGAAGCGGCTCGAGGCGCTGGAGCCCGCGACGCCGGCGCTGGCGCCGGACATGGGGGAGGGGGCGGCCAGGGCCGCGCTGTACGCCCTCGGCCCGGAGGCGTTCCGGGACCGGGCGCGGATGGCGTGGAGCGCGGCGGGCGCGCCCCCCGACGATGCCGCATGGGGCGCGCTGGCCGCTTTGCCGGAGCGCTGGACGGCGCCGGCGCGGCCTTTCGCGGCCAAGGACTTTCTGGCGCGGGGCGAGACCGGGGGCGCGCGGCTCGGACGGCTGATGCGCGCGGCCGAGGCGGCGTGGGTCGCGGCCGGATTCCCCACCGATCCCTCGACGGTCGCCGCCCTGCTCGACCGCGCCCGCGCCGAAACCGACTGAAGGCCAGGGCGCGATCGCGCTTCAACGTCAGGCCTGAGCTTGGGCTCGGGCATGACGAGGTTTGACGGGTTAGGGCGCCGCCGGGCCGCAGCGGGCTGAAAGAGCCGTCGCCACCAGGCCGGGCCGGGCGCTCGGCGCGGGCGCGAACAGGCGCAGCAGCACGAAGCCCCTGTCGGTGGGGGAGACGATGCGGATGCGTGGGCGGGGGGCGGCGGCGTCCTCTTCGAGCTCCTCCGCTTCCGCCTTCTCCGCCTGCGCGGCGTTGAGCACCGTCACCTCCACCCGGCCGTCCGTCGCCGCGCGGTCGGTCAGCGCATAGAACGGCAGACCCTCGAGGGTGTGGAACGCCACCGCGCCGTAGCTCGGCGGCAGGGCGGCGGTCACCGTCGCCGGGCGTTCGCTGACGTCATACCGGCACGCCGCCTCCACGAAGGCGGGGTCGCGGAACGGCAGCGCGTCGGCGCCCTCGCCCTCGTCCGGCAGCGCGGCGAAGCTGCCGTCGGCGTTCAGCGTGGCGAGGCGCTCGTAGGGGCCGCGTTCGGCGAAGCGCGGCACCGCCAGCAGCGACGCCACATGGACGAGGCCCGCCAGCGCCAGCGCCAGCGCGAGCGCATAGGCCAGACGGATCATCGGCAGGCCCCGCGCGCGATGGTGAACAGCGTCGGCTTCGAGCGGGCGAGCGGCGTGCCCACGGCGGTCTCGTAAAGGTTGAGCCGCAGCACGAACGGCCCTTCGCCTGAGAGCGGCAGCCAGTCGCCCGCCCGCGCCTCGCGCGACAGGATCACCGATGCTGGGCGGTCGGCCATGCGCACCGCCTCGGCGCTGGTGGCGGCGAAGCGGCCGAGCGGGTTCGCCATCCGCCGACCGTCGGGCAGGAAGGCGGCGAGCGTCCACAGCCGGGCGGCGGGCATGTCGCCTGTGAGCGTGTAGTCGCAGGCGAGCGACAGCGGCCGGCCCTCCTGATCCGTCGCCGCCACGAAGGCCAGGCCGTCGCCATAGGCGAGCGGGGCCTCGCCCCGGCGGGCGAGGGCGGCGCGCTGGTACGGGTTGGCGCCGAGCCCGCCGACGCCGGGATCGGCCCGCCATGGCCCGATCACGAGGCCGCCCACGGGCAGGCCGCGCTCCACGGTCGACCAGGTGGCGCCGAGGCCGAGCGCGGCGGCGACGCCGAGCGTGAGAAGGATGAGCAGCGTCAGCCGCATGGCGTCGCGGGGCCCGCCGCGCTCAGCGCGTCGCGCCGACGGGGGTGATCCCGGCGGCGGCGTCGGCGCGGGCGGCCGCGGTTTCGGCGGCGGCCACGTCCACGAGCAGCGCCTGCAGCGTGCGCGCGGCGCCGTCCGACAGGTTGCGCGAGCCGGGCGCGGGCGCGCCGCCGCCATCGGCCGGCGCCGCCGCCGCCACCGCGTCGCGGCCGGGGTTGAACGGCACGCCGGGGATCGGTTTCGGCGCGAGGCCGTGATGGGCGAAGGTCATGATGTCGCGCCAGGTCATGGCGGGCAGGGAGCCGCCGGTCATCTCCCGGGTGGTGGTGAAGTCGTCGTTGCCGAACCAGATCCCGCCCACGAAGGAGCCGGTGAAGCCTACGAACCAGGCGTCCCGGTAGGACTGGGAGGTGCCGGTCTTGCCGCCGACCTGGTAGCCGTCGAGCCGCGCCCGGCCGCCGGTTCCGCCTTCCGTCACCGCCACCATCATGCGGTTCATGCCCGCCACCACATGCGGGCCCAGCACCTGCTGGGGCGGCTTCGAATCCCGGTCGTGGCGCCACAGCGTGTCGCCCTTGGAGTCCAGCACCTCCACGGCGGCGTAGGCCGGGGCGCGGCGGCCGCCGTTGGCGAGCGTGGAGTAGCCGGAGGTGTGGTCGAGCAGGGTGACCTCCTCCACGCCGAGCGCGAGCGCCCGGCCCACGTCCAGCTTCGAGCGGATGCCCATGCGGTGGGCGATCTCGATCACGTTCTTCTGGCCGACGTCGAGCGCGAGCCGCACGGGGACGGTGTTGATGGACTTGGCGAAGGCGGTGATCAGCGGCACCCGGCCCGCGAAACGGCGGCCGTAATTGCGCGGGCACCAGTTGCCGACGCAGACGGCGGCGTCCGTCACCACCTTGTCGGGGGTGTATTTTCCCGAGGCGAAGGCGGCGGCGTAGACGTAGGTCTTGAACGAGGAGCCGGGCTGCCGCAGCGCGTCCACCGCGCGGTTGAACTGGCTCTGGCCGTAGTCGCGCCCGCCCACCATGGCGCGCACCGCGCCTTCCGGCTCCATGATGACCGCCGCCGCCTGATCGACCCGGTACTGGTCGCCGTACTGGCGCAGCATCTGCTCCACCGCGCCTTCGGCGTGGCGCTGCAGCGGCCCGTCGAGGGCGGTGCGCACCACCAGCACCCGGTGGCCCCGGAACGCGCCCTCCTGCGCCAGCTGGCGCACCTCGCCATAGGCCCAGTCCAGATAGTAGTCCGGGCTGGAGGCCACGGCGGTCGGCTTCGGCGTCGCGGGCTGGAACCGGGCCGGCTGCACCTGGCCCTCGGTCATGAAGCCTGCGTCCACCAGATTGTCGAGCACGGTGGAGGCGCGCGCGCGGGCGGCGGCGAGGTTCACATGCGGGGCGTATTTGGTCGGGGCCTTGAACAGCCCGGCCAGCATGGCGCTTTCCGCCAGCGTCACGTCGCGGGCGGACTTGCCGAAATAGAAATGCGCCGCCGCGTCCACGCCGAAGGCGCCGCCGCCCATATAGGCGCGGTCGAGATAGAGCTTGAGGATCTCGTCCTTGGTGAGGTGGCGCTCCAGCCAGAAGGCGAGGAAGGCCTCGTTGACCTTGCGCTCCAGCGTGCGCTCGTTGGACAGGAACAGGTTCTTGGCGAGCTGCTGGGTGATGGAGGAGCCGCCCTGCACCACGCCGTTGGCGCGGGCGTTCTGCACGATGGCGCGCGCCGTGCCCGCCACGTCGATGCCGAAGTGCTGGTAGAAGCGCCGGTCCTCGGTGGCGAGCGCGGCCTTGATCAGATGATCCGGGTACTCGCGCAAGGGGATGCCGTCGTTCTGCATCACCCCGCGCTTGCCGATCTCCTGCCCGTGCCGGTCGAGAAAGGTGATGGAGAGCTCGGCCCGGTTCAGCCAGTCCGGCCCGGTCTCCCGGAAGGCGGGCACGGCGAGCGCGAGCATCAGCGTCGCGGCGGCCGCGCCGAGCGTCAGACCCTCGCCCAGAAGCTCGGCCAGCCAGCGCCGCCAGCCGCGGGCGCGGAACGTGTCGAAGGCCGCGCAGACGCCGTCCCACCGGCGCGAGGCCGCCGGCCAGATCCGCCAGAAGGTGTGGTCCAGCCAGGAATCGAGCGCGAGAAGCCTGCGCTTCACGTCGAGCTTCCTGACCTCAGCGCTTTTACTGAACACGAGCGCCCCGCTTGAACCCGTCCGCGTGCCGGCCCCGGAATGGCTTGACCGTTTCCGTCCGCGCGCGCAAGACCCATGCCATGAGCACGCGCCTCGCGCCGCAGCCCGCCGACGGCGGGACAGTGGAGCATAAGCCCTTCTGGAGAGTGAAGCGCCTCGGCGAGATGTCGCCCGAGGAGTGGGAGAGCCTGTGCGACGGCTGCGGCCGCTGCTGCCTGCTGAAGCTGCAGGACGAGGACACCGACCGCATCGCCTATGTGGACGTCTCCTGCCGGCTGCTCGACCGGACGAGCTGCCGGTGCTCGGATTACCCGAATCGCCGCGACCACGTGCCCGACTGCGTGCGGCTGACGCCAGCGCTGGTGGAGGAGATCGGCTGGCTGCCGCCCACCTGCGCCTACCGTCTCATCGACGAGGGCAAGGACCTGCCGTGGTGGCATCCGCTGGTCTCCGGCGACGCCGAAACGGTGCATGAAGCCGGCGTCTCAATTCGGGACAAGGTCTTCTGTTCCGAGACGGAAATCGACGAGGAGGGGCTGCTTGACCGCATGGTGAGCTGGCCCGCCCGCTGGCCGCGCGGCGCGCGCAAGCCGCGCGTCCGGGGCTGACGGCGGAGCGCCTCGGGAGGGGTCTGGCGTTCTGCATCCCAAGTACGCCTTGCGCCTTTGGAAAAGTTCAAGCAGGTAAGAAGCGTCTGGTCTGCGGGTTTTTGCGTACCCCGCGGCGTGTGTGAGGCGTGGGGACGCTGATGTCGGGCGCGGTGGGGGACAGACGCGTGGTCGTCATCGTCGATGACGATGCGGCCATCCGGGAGATTCTGGCGGTCGCCTTTCAGGCCGGCGGATTTCAGGCGAGCGCCCATGCGGACGCCGCCAGCGCGCTCGACACGCTCGATCGGGAGCCCATGGTCTGCTGCGTGCTGCTGGACGTGGTGATGCCGGGCATGTCCGGCCTCGACGCCCTGCGCGCGCTCAACCAGCGCGGCTTCGCCGCGCCGATCCTCATGATTTCGGGCTCGGCCGACATTCCCATGGCGGTGGACGCCATCCGCCATGGCGCGCTGGACTTCATCGAGAAGCCGTTCGATCCGCTCAGGATCGTGGCGCGGGTGTCCGAAGCGCTGGATGCGGAAGCCGCGCGCGTGGCGGCCCGGCGGGAAGGCGTGGTGGCCAACGCGACGCTGGGCGATCTGCTCACCCGGCGCGAGCGCGAGGTGCTGGCCCTGATCGCGGAAGGGCTGTCGAACAAGGAGGCGGGGCGGGAGCTCAGCATCAGCCCCCGCACCATCGAGGTGCATCGCGCCCGCATCATGGAGAAGGTCGGGGCGCGCAACGCCGCCGATCTGGTGCGCATCGTGATGTCCCACACCACCGCCTGACGGCGGCGGCGACCTCAGGCCGCCTGGGCGAGGCCCGCGAACAGCGGGGCGCCGTCGGTCCCGCCGATCGCGGCGTCGATCAGGTTCTCGGGGTGCGGCATCAGGCCGAGCACGTTGCGCTGCTCGGAATAGACGCCGGCGATGTCGTTGACCGAACCGTTGGGGTTGGCGCGCCCGCCCACGACGCCGTCGGCGTCGCAGTAGCGGAACGCCACCCGGCCGTCGCCTTCGAGGCGGGCCACGGTCTCCGGATCAGCGAAATAGTTGCCCTCGCCATGGGCGATGCAGACCTCGATCACCTGTCCCGGCTGATAGGCGCGGGTGAAGGCGGTGTCGGCGCGCTCCACCTTCAGGTGCTGCTGGCGGCAGACGAAGCGCAGGTCGGCGTTGCGGGTCAGGATGCCCGGCAGCAGGCCGCTCTCCACCAGGATCTGGAAGCCGTTGCAGATGCCGAGCACCAGCCCGCCGCGGGCGGCGTGGGCGCGCACCGCGTCCATGGCCGGCGACCGCGCCGCGATGGCGCCGCAGCGCAGATAGTCGCCATAGGAGAACCCGCCCGGAAGCACCACCAGATCCGTGCCGGCCGGCAGCTCGGTCTCGGTGTGCCACACGAAGGCCGGGGCCTTGCCGCTGGCGCGGGCGAGCGCCGCCGCGACGTCGCGTTCGCGGTTGGAGCCGGGAAAGACGATGACGGCGGCGTTCATGGACGGGTCCTCGAAGGGCGACGAAACGGCGTTGTCTTACTGCGCGATCTGCACGGCCGCCAGCGCCTGCTCGATCTTCGGTTTGTGCGCGTCCCAGCTTGCGGCCGGAGCGACGCAGTTGAAGGCCACGTCGTAGCCCTTGGCGGCCACGAGGAACAGCCCGAAGCGCAGCTTGCCGGGCTCGCCCTCCGCCTTCATCTCCGCCCAGTGGCCGGCGTTGACGCCGAAGCGCTTGGGGGCGAAGGGCGCGACCACTTCGGTCGAGAACTCCTTCGGCGTGTTCTTGAGCACGCCGTCGCCGAAGGCCTTCACCGTCGCCTCGGGCAGCTCCACGCCGGGGCGGGCCTGCTCGTCGGCGCGGGTCTGGATGGTGCAGAACACCCGATCCTCGCCGCAGGATTTTTCGGTGCAGCGCACGCCGATCTGGCGCACGCTCTGGAACTTGACCCAGTTCACGCCGTCCGGGACCAGCCGGAACACGCTGTTGGGGCCGACGATGTCCGGCGTGCCCTGGGCGAATGCGGCGCCTGCGGCGCCGAGCAACGCGGTCGCGGCCAGGAGGCCGGCGACGCGCCTGGAAATTCCCATCATATGGACGTCATCCCGAGATGTCGTAGCGATAGCTCTCGATCACGGTGTTCGCGAGCAGCTTCTCGCACATGGCCTTGAGGGTGGCCTCCGCCTCCGCGGGGTCGTCGGTCGCCAGCTCGACGTCGAACAGCTTGCCCTGCCGGACGCTGTCGACGCCGGCGACGCCGAGGGAGCCGAGCGCTCCCTCGATGGCCTTGCCCTGCGGATCGAGGACCCCGGTCTTGAGGGTGACGGTGACGCGCGCCTTCATGATCGGGGCAACCTCGCTTGGCGGAGAATGGGTCGGGGCTTCTTACAGCGCGTCGAGCGCTTTCGCGATCTTGTCGGCGCTGTCGTCGCGCAGTTTAAGAGCCGCGCTTTCGCCCTTCGTCAACACCTGAACCGCAAGCAGCCGTCCGGCCTTGGCGTCGAACAGGGTGGTCATCACCGCCGAGGCGCCGTCCGGGCAGCCGCCGACGCTGTCGATGCGCACCCGGGTGTCGCTGAGCTTCTTGGCCTCATAGGTCTTGAACGCGCAGCCGGTGGCCTTCATGGACTCGTCGTTGCCGTACTTGTAGCTCGGCAGCGCGCCCTGCGGGTCGGCGATGATCTTCTTGAAATAGTCCTCGCTCGGACGGGCCGAGCTCACGCCCAGCACGCCGCGACCGCCGCAGCTGTCCTGGTCGCAGATGTAGGTGACGCTCTCGCCGGTGGCGGAGTGCTTGCGCCAGCCCGAGCCCACGTCGCCGAGCGTCTGCTCGATGTTGAGGGCGGGCAGGTTGTCCTCGGCCGGCGCAGGCGCGGCCTGCGGCGCCGCAGGGGCGGGCGCTGCGGCCTGCTGCGCGAAAGCGGGGCCGGCGAGGCCGAGCGCGATGGCGGCGAAGGCCCAATTTTTTATGGGCATCTTATTATCCTCCCAGTCGAAACGACGCCGCCCCGTTCAGGGGAACGGGGCGGCGCATGAAGTGAAGCTCACAGGCGGCGTCGTCGGGCGGGGGTCAGTCCTTCGACGTCACCAGCACCGGACCGCGGCCGTTCGGCGTCTCCTGCTCCGGCAGGATGCCGAGGCGACGCGCGACCTCGGAATAGGCTTCGACCAGACCGCCCATGTCGCGGCGGAACCGGTCCTTGTCGAGCTTGTCGTTGGACTTGATGTCCCAAAGACGGCACGAGTCCGGCGAAATCTCGTCAGCGACGACGATGCGCACCGTGTCGTTCTCCCACAGGCGGCCGCACTCCATCTTGAAGTCCACAAGACGGATGCCGACGCCCAGGAACAGGCCGGACAGGAAGTCGTTGACGCGGATGGCGAGCGCCATGATGTCGTCGATCTCCTGCGGGCTCGCCCACCCGAAGGCGGTGACGTGCTCCTCGGAGACCATCGGATCGTTCAGGGCGTCGTTCTTGTAGTAGAATTCGATGATCGAGCGGGGCAGCTGGGTGCCCTCCTCGATGCCGAGCTTCTGCGCCAGAGAGCCGGCGGCGACGTTGCGCACCACCACCTCGAGGGGGATGATCTCCACCTCGCGGATGAGCTGCTCCCGCATGTTGAGCCGACGGATGAAGTGCGTCGGCACGCCGATGTCGTTCAGGTTCTGAAAGACGAATTCGGAGATGCGGTTGTTCAGTACGCCCTTACCGTCGATCACCTCGTGCTTTTTGGCGTTGAAAGCGGTGGCGTCGTCCTTGAAGTGCTGGATCAGCGTGCCGGGTTCGGGGCCTTCGTACAGGACTTTCGCCTTGCCTTCATAAATGCGGCGGCGGCGGTTCATCGGCGTATACCGTGGCTTGAGGAAATCCATATCACCTGCCGGTTGATCACGTCAGACCGGATGGTCGTCGATCCGGCGAACGCATGGATCGGCCGTCGTCTCAGTGCGAGAGACGCCATGCGTGCGGGCGGACCCTAGCCGATCAGGGCCTTGAGCACAACGATCGCGGCGGATGGACGGGGACGCGGCCGGTTCAGGCGCTCTGCTTCAGCGGCACGCCGGCTTCCGTCAGCAGGGTCTGCAGCTCGCCGGCCTGGAACATCTCGCGCACGATGTCGCAGCCGCCCACGAACTCGCCCTTGACGTAGAGCTGGGGGATGGTCGGCCAGTTGGAGAACTCCTTGATGCCCTGGCGCAGCTCGTCGCTCTGCAGCACGTTCACGCTGCCGTAGGGGGCGCCCAGATAGTCCAGGATCTGGACCACCTGGCCCGAGAAGCCGCACTGCGGGAACTGGGGCGTGCCCTTCAGGAACAGCACCACGTCGTGGGTGCTGATGGCGTTCTGGATGAAGTCCTTGGCGCTCATGGGTCTCGTCAAAACCTCTCGGATCCGGGTGCTCAGGCGTCGGCTGGGGCGCTGGTCTGAAGGGCGAGCGCGTGCAGCGCGCCGCCCATCTGCCCTTTGAGGGCCTGATACACGATCTGATGCTGCTGGACGCGGCTCTTGCCGCGGAAGCTCTCGGAGACGACCGTGGCCGCGTAATGGTCCCCGTCGCCGGCGAGATCGCGAATCGTGACCTCGGCGTCGGGCAGGGCGTCGCGGATCAACTGCTCGATCTCGCGGGCGTCCATGGGCATCGGCGTTCGTCTCCGTCTTTCGGGTCGCGGCGGGCGTTCAGTCGGCGTCGACCGCCGGCCCCGCCATGAAGCGCGGGAACCAGCCGTCGTGCGCCTCGCGCAGTTCGCCCAGAAGGATGGGGGCTTCGCCGCCCGGAATCAATCGGTCGCCGCCGGTGGTTCCGATCCGGGTCGCGGTCACGCCCGCCTCGCTCGCGGCCGAGATGACCAGCGAGGCCTTGGATTCCTCCACCGTCACCACGTAGCGGGCCTGATCCTCGCCGAAGAACCAGGCGTGGGCCGGCAGGCTGGCGGGCGCGTCCTCGAGCGTGGCGCCGACCCGGCCGGCGAGCGCCATCTCGGCCACCGCCAGCAGCAGGCCGCCGTCGGAGACGTCGTGGACCGCGGTCGCGGCGCCGGAGAGCACGAGGCTGCGGACGAAGTCGCCGTTGCGCAGCTCGGCCTGCAGATCGACCGGGGGCGGGGCGCCTTCCTCGCGGCCCGCCACCAGCCACAGCCAGCAGGAGCGGCCAAGCCAGCCCTGCGCGTCGCCGAGGACGAGGATGGCTTCGCCCTCGCGCTTGAACGCGATGGTGGCGCTCTTCGCCACGTCGTCGATCACGCCCACCGCGCCGATGGTCGGCGTCGGCAGGATCGCGCGCCCCTGCGTCTCGTTGTAGAGCGAGACGTTGCCGGACACGACGGGGAAGTCCAGCGCCCGGCAGGCCTCGCCGATGCCTTTGATGCAGCCCACGAGCTGGCCCATGATCTCGGGCTTCTCGGGGTTGCCGAAGTTCAGGTTGTCGGTGACGGCGAGCGGCCGGGCGCCGACCGCGGTCAGGTTGCGCCAGGCTTCGGCCACCGCCTGCTTGCCGCCCTCGAACGGGTCGGCCTCGCAGTAGCGCGGGGTGACGTCGGCGGTGAGCGCCAGACCCTTGGGGCCGCCGTTGACCCGCACCACGGCCGAATCGCCGCCGGGCTTCTGCACGGTCTCGCCGAGGATGATGTGGTCGTACTGCTCCCACACCCAGCGGCGCGACGACAGCTCGGCCGAGCCCATCAGCTTCAGCAGCGCCTCGCCGGTGGACAGGGGCGCGTCGATGGACGCCGGGCTGAGGACCGGGGCCTTCGGCGTCTCCACATGGGGCCGGTCGTATTCGGGAGCCTCGTCGCCGAGCTCCTTGATCGGCAGGTCGGCCTTCAGCTCGCCGTTGAAATAGACCTTGAAGCGCAGGTCGTCGGTGGTGCGGCCGACCACCGCGAAGTCGAGCCCCCATTTGGTGAAGATGGCGCGGGCCACGTCCTCCTTCTCGGGGTGGAGCACCATCAGCATGCGCTCCTGGCTCTCCGAGAGCATCATCTCGTAGGCCGTCATGCCCTCTTCGCGCACCGGCACGTTCTCGAGGTCGAGCCGGATGCCGAGATCGCCCTTGGCGCCCATCTCCACCGCGGAGCAGGTCAGCCCCGCCGCGCCCATGTCCTGGATCGCCACCACGGCGCCTGAGGCCATCAGCTCGAGGCAGGCCTCCAGCAGCAGCTTCTCGGCGAAGGGGTCGCCCACCTGCACGGTGGGGCGCTTCTCCTCGGAAGCGTCGTCGAACTCGGCCGAGGCCATGGTGGCGCCGTGGATGCCGTCGCGGCCGGTCTTGGAGCCGAGATAGACCACGGGCAGGCCGACGCCGGTGGCCTTGGCGTAGAAGATGGCGTCCGCCTTGGCGAGGCCGACCGCCATGGCGTTGACCAGGATGTTGCCGTCGTAGCGGGTGTGGAAGCCCACGAGGCCGCCGACCGTGGGCACGCCGAACGAGTTGCCGTAGCCGCCGACGCCGGCCACCACGCCCGAGACCAGATGGCGGGTGCGCGGATGCTCCGGATCGCCGAAGCGCAGCGCGTTCAGCGCCGCCACCGGCCGGGCGCCCATGGTGAACACGTCGCGCAGGATGCCGCCGACGCCGGTCGCGGCGCCCTGATAGGGCTCGATGAAGGACGGGTGGTTGTGGCTCTCCATCTTGAAGACCACCGCGTCGCCGTCGCCGATGTCGACCACGCCGGCGTTCTCGCCGGGGCCCTGAATGACGTGCGGGCCGGAGATCGGCAGCGTCTTCAGCCAGATCTTGGACGACTTGTAAGAGCAATGCTCGTTCCACATGGCCGAGAACACGCCGAGCTCGGTGAAGCTCGGCTCGCGGCCGATGAGGTCGAGGATGCGCTGATACTCGTCGGGCTTCAGGCCGTGGGCGGCGACGAGTTCGGGCGTGATGGCGGGCTCGTGTGCGGTCATCGCTCTCGGGGGCAAGGATCGGGGCCTAGGGGAGACGTGGGGTCTTGCTACGCCAACGGGGCCGGAGACGCCAGCCCGAAGCGCCCGCCGCGCCCGGAAGCCGCGCCGCTTGCCTCCCGCGGGCGATCCGCTAAGCCTGTCCGCCGCCCTTTCGACCCCGCACGCCCAAGGACGAGACCGACGATGACCACGGAGCTTCCTCTCGCCGGCCGCGTGGCGGTCGTCACCGGCGCCTCCCGCGGGATCGGCTACGCCGTCGCAAAGGCTCTGGCGGGGGCCGGCGCCCATGTGGTCGCCACCGCCCGCACCCAGGGCGGCCTTGAGGAGCTCGACGACGAGATCCGGGCCGCGGGCGGCTCCGCCACGCTCGCGCCCTTCGCCATCGACGATTTCGACGCCATCGACCGGCTGGGCGCGGCGCTTTACCAGCGCTTCGGCAAGCTCGACGTTCTGGTGGCGAACGCCGGCCAGCTCGGGCCGCTGACGCCGCTCGGCCATGTGGAGCCCAAGGAGTGGGACAAGACGGTGGCGGTGAACCTGACCGCCAACTGGCGGCTGATCCGCTCGCTCGACCCGCTGCTCAGGGCGTCCGACGCCGGACGGGCGGTGTTCCTCACCTCGGGCGTCGTCCACAAGGACCGGGCCTATTGGGGCCCCTACGCCGTGACCAAGGCCGGGGTGGAGGCGCTGGCGCGCTCCTACGCCGCCGAGACGCGGACCAACACGGCCGTTCGGGTGACGCTGGTCAATCCCGGCCCCCTGCGCACCGCCATGCGCGCCCGCGCCATGCCGGGCGAGGACGCCGCGACGCTGAAGACGCCGGCGGAGCTTGCGCCGAAGATCGTGGCGCTGTGCCTGCCGTCCTGGACCGAGACGGGCAAGCTCTACGACTTCCCCGCCGACAGCCTGCTGGCGTTCCAGCCTCCGGCCTGAGGCGAGGGCGCGAGAGGCTGCGGGGACACGGCGGGACCGCGTGCCGTAAAGACCTTCGTCATGCCCGAGCTCGTCTCGGGCATCCACGACTTGAACGCGTCGAGCTCCCGCTCCGCTCGAGAAGTCGTGGATACCCGCGCGAAGGCGCGGGCATGACCGCGAGGGGGCGTCCCGGTCAGATCGGGACGTCCTGAACGGCCCGCGACGTCCCGAACGGGCCGTCAGCCCTTGGTGTCGTAAGGGTTGTCCGGCGTGCGGAAGGTCAGCCGGATCGGCGCGCCGGGCATGTCGAAGGTCTCGCGCAACCCGTTGATCAGGTAGCGCACATAGGAGTCCGGCAGTTCCTCGGTGCGGGTGCCGAAGATGACGAAGAACGGCGGCCGCGCCTTGGGCTGGGTGGCGTAGCGCAGCTTGATGCGCTTGCCGGCGACGGCGGGCGGCGGGTGACGCTCCAGCACGCCTTCGAGCCAGCGGTTGAGCGCGGCGGTGGAGACCCGGCGGTTCCAGACCTCGTGCGCGGTCTGGACGGCGGTCATCAGCCGGTCCACGCCCTCGCCGGTCTGGCCCGACAGCGCCACCATCTGGGCGCCCTTCACCTGCGGCAGCAGCCGGTCCAGCGCCTCGCGGTGGCGCTTCATGGCCTCGCCGCGATCCTCCACCAGATCCCACTTGTTCAGGCCGAACACCAGCGCGCGGCCCTCGCGGGCCACCAGATCGGCGATGGACAGGTCCTGCTTCTCGAACGGGATGGTGGCGTCCAGCAGCACGACCACCACTTCCGCGAACTTGATGGAGCGGATGGCGTCGGCGACCGACAGCTTCTCCAGCTTGTCGATCACCCGCGCCTTGCGCCGCAGGCCGGCGGTGTCCACCAGCCGCACCCGGCGGCCGCGCCACTCCCAGTCGATCGAGACCGAATCGCGGGTGATGCCGGCCTCGGGGCCGGTGAGCATGCGCTCCTCGCCCACGAGCCGGTTCACCAGCGTGGACTTGCCGGCGTTCGGGCGGCCGACGATGGCGATGCGCAGCGGGGCGCCCTCGCCGGTCTCCTCGTCCTCATCCTCGTCGGACGGCTCGGGGAAGAACGGCTGCAGCGCGTCGTAGAGGTCGCCCAGGCCCTCGCCGTGCTCGGCGGAGACGGGCAGGGGATCGCCGAGGCCGAGCGAATAGGCGTCGTAGGCGCCGTCGCGCCCCGCATGACCTTCCGCCTTGTTGGCGAGCAGGATCACCGGGCTCGACGCGCGCCGCACCAGATCGGCGAAGCGCACGTCGTCGGCGGTGACGCCGGCGCGGGCGTCGATCACGAACAGCACCACGTCCGCCTCGGCGATGGCGGCCTCGGTCTGCTGGCGCATGCGCGCCTCGAGCGAGCCGTCGGCGGCGCTTTCGAGGCCGGCCGTGTCCACGATGCGGAAGGTGAGGTCGCCGAGGCGGCCTTCGCCCTCCCGGCGGTCGCGGGTCACGCCCGGCCGGTCGTCGACCAGCGCGAGGCGCTTGCCGACGAGGCGGTTGAACAGCGTGGACTTGCCCACGTTCGGCCGGCCGACCACGGCGATCAGCGGCATGGGGCCTGCGGGGAGGCGCTCAATCTCGGTCACGGCGGCGACGCCCTCCCGGCGCCCTCTGGGCTCGCGCGAACGGCCGCCTCACGCGGCCGCCGCTCTGGAGCCGACGTCAGGCGAAGTTCGACGGGGCGGCCGGCAGCGCCGACAGCGGCTGCGGCACGGTCTCGGGCGGGGGCGGGGCCACCTGCGGCACCGGACGGCGCTCGCCCGGAAGCGGCGTCTCCTTCTCGCCGAACGGGTTCATGTTCGACAGCGATTCGCAGCCGACCACGGTCGCGCCGAGCGCGGCCACGACGGCGAGGCGAAGCAGGATCCTGGAACGCTCGGTCACGATATGCGGTCTCCCCCTGAACGAGACGGCTGCGGCGCTTGCGCGCCTCACTTCGCGCCGTCAGCCGCCGCCGGCGGCGGCATGACGGCGAGCATAAGCTCGGCGCGCTGGCGGGCGCCTTGCGGCGTGTCGTCGTCCGACATCAGCGCCTCGAACTGGCGGCGGGCGTCGGCGACGTCGCCGGCCTTGTAGGCGGCGAGGCCGAGCGCCTCGCGGGCGGCGTGGCGCCAGCCGCCGTTGTCCACCGCGAGCGGCTCCACCAGCCGGCGCACCTCGTCGCGGGAGGCGGCGTCCACCGCCACATAGGCGGCGCGCACCCGGGCGGCGTCGCGCAGCAGGCCGTCGAGAGTCGAATCGTTCGCGATCGCCTCATATGCCGTGATGGCGGCGGCGGGATCGCTCTCGGTCAGCAGCGCCGCCTCGCGCAGGCGGGCCACGGCGCGGTAGCCGGCCGGTCCATCGGCGGCGAGGGCGGCGAAGGCGGCGCGCGCCTCCTCGTCCTTGCCCTCGGTCGCGAGCCGGGCCGCGGCCTGGTAGCGGTCGCCGGCGGCCTGGGCCTGATGTGCGGCGTAATACTCGTAGCCCCGCCAGGCGCCGACGCCGAGCACGGCGAGCGTCACCACGGCCACGATCAGCCAGCCGTAACGGGTCCAGACGCGCTGCAGCCGTTCGCGGCGAATCTCTTCCTGAACTTCGTGGAAGATGTCGGTCATCGGCGGTGACGCACGTCCTGAACGCGTGGGGGCTCGAAATCGAGGCCATGTAAAAACCGCGCCGGCCATGACGCCGTCGCGAAGGCGCGCACCATAGCGACGCCGGTCGCGCCCGGCAAATCCTTAAATGATCGCCGCCATCACGAGCCGAAGGCGGGAACGCCGATCAGGAGCGGATGCAGGAACGCGCCGAACACGCCGTAGAGCACGACGCCGATCGCCACCGCCACGATGTCGTTGCGCGCGTCGCCGGGCGCGACCGGCGCCCGGCCCTCCGCGCGCTCCCGGCGCTTGATCAGGATGCGGGCGATCACGCCATAGGCGAGCAGGCCGCCGAACAGCAGGATGCTGGCGAGATCGCCGTTGGCGGCGAGATGGGCGAAGGCCCAGAGCTTCAGCGCCGCCAGCATGGGATGCTTCGCCGCGGCCCGGATGCGCCCCGGAACATAGGCCGAGACCAGCAGGATGAAGGCCGGCAGCATCAGCGCGGCGGGGATGTGCCGGGTCCAGGCGGGCGGCGTCCACACCGCCACATAGGGCGCGTGGCCATAGCCGTAGATCATGAGCGCGAGCGCCAGGGCCGAAACGACCGAATAGCCGATCTTGTAGCCCGGCTCGCCGAACCGGGCGATCAGGCGGGCCCGGCCGTCCCGGGCGCGGGTCACAAGATGCGCGCCGATGAACAGCAGAAGTCCGGCGACAAGCGTGATCATGGCGGCGTCCGATCGGTCTGGAGGAATTCCAGACTAGCGGACTCCCGCGCCCGGCGCCATGGCGCCGGGCGCGGCCGAGGGTCAGCTCGCCTCGGCGATCAGGGACAGCTGGCGCGGGGTTTCGCCGGAATAGTCGGTGAGCGCGGTCGGGTAGTCGCCGGTGAAGCAGTGGTCGGAGAACTGGGGATGGGCCGCGTCGCGGGCCTCGTAGCCCATGGCGCGGTAAAGCCCGTCCACCGACAGGAAGGCCAGGCTGTCGGCGCCGATGAACTCGCGCATCTGCTCCAGCGTGTGGGTGGCGGCGAGCAGCTTGTTCCGCTCCGGCGTGTCGATGCCGTAGAAGTCGGAGTGCATGATCGGCGGGCAGGCGAGGCGGAAATGCACCTCCTTGGCGCCGGCGTCGCGCATCATCTTCACGATCTTCAGCGAGGTGGTGCCGCGCACGAGGCTGTCGTCCACCAGCACGACCCGCTTGCCCTCCACCTGGCTGCGGTTGGCGCTGTGCTTCATGCGCACGCCGAGCTCGCGCACGCCCTGGGTCGGCTGGATGAAGGTGCGGCCCACATAGTGGTTGCGGATGATGCCGAGCTCGAACGGGATCCCGCTCTCGCGGCTGAAGCCGATGGCCGCCGGCACGCCCGAATCCGGGATCGGCACGATCACGTCGGCGTCGGGGCAGCTTTCGCGGGCGAGCTCCATGCCCATGCGCTTGCGCACCTCATAGACCGACTGGCCCTGCACCACGCTGTCGGGACGGGCGAAATAGACGAACTCGAACACGCAGGGACGCATGGGCTGCGGCGGGAACGGGCGCAGCGACTGCACGCCGTCCTCGGAGATGATCACCACTTCGCCGTTCTCGATGTCGCGCACGTATTTGGCGCCGATGATGTCGAGCGCGCAGGTCTCGGAGGTGAGGATGTGGCAGCCGTCCAGCTCGCCCAGGATCAGCGGGCGGATGCCGAGCGGATCGCGGGCGCCCACCAGCTTCTTGGTGGAGAGCGCCACCAGCGCGTAGGCGCCTTCGATCTCGCGCAGGGCGTTGACGAAGCGGTCGATGATGCGCGGCCGGCGGCTGTGGGCCACGAGGTGGAGAATCACCTCGGTGTCGGAGGTGGACTGGCAGATGGCGCCGGCGCGGATCAGCTCGCGGCGCAGGGTCATGGCGTTGGTGAGGTTGCCGTTGTGCGCCACCGCCAGCCCGCCGGCGTCCAGCTCCGCGAACAGCGGCTGGACGTTGCGCAGGATGGTCTCGCCGGTGGTGGAGTAGCGGTTGTGGCCGATGGCGGAGCGGCCGGGCAGGCGGGCGATGATCTTGCCGTCGGAGAAGTGGTCGCCCACCAGGCCGAGGCGCTTTTCGGCGTGGAACCGGTCGCCGTCGTAGGAGACGATGCCGGCGGCCTCCTGGCCGCGATGCTGCAGGGCGTGCAGGCCGAGCGCGGTCAGCGCCGCCGCCTCCGGGTGCCCGAACACGCCGAACACGCCGCACTCCTCCCGAAGCCGGTCGGCGTAGGGGTCGAAGATGTCCTCCACGACGTCGAGCGCGCCGGGGCGCGCGGAGAAGCCATCCGTCATGATCCGTCTCCCGGGGGCGAGAGCCGCCGCCCCCTTTCGCCAGCCGCGCCCGATCCGTCGGCGCGGCGAAATCAGGGCTCTACCGGGCGTCCCGATCGAGCAGTTGCTGAATGCCCTGCTGCCGCTCCTGCGGCGAGGCGTTCGGCGTCTCCTCCGGGGGAGGCGCGGTGTCCGGCGTCGGCGCGGAAGGGGCGGCGGGCGCCTGGGCGTCCCCGGCCGCGCCGTCCCGGCGCTTGAGCTTCTGCAAGATGGTGCTTTCGGGATCGTCCGGCAACAGCGCCAGAAGCTGGTCGCCCGCGCTCTGGAGCAGGGGCTTGGACTGGGAGGTGCGGAACCAGTCCGGCTGTCCCTTCTCCGGCACCAGCCAGGTGAAGAACAGGAAGGCCACCACCACCAGCAACAGCCCGCGCGCGGCCCCGAAGGCGAAGCCGAGGGTGCGGTCGATGGGCCCGATGCGGCTGTCGAGGATCGCGTCCGAGATCTTCATGGTGATGAAGGACACGATCAGCAGCGTGACGATGAAGATGCCGCCGGCGGCGATCACGTCCGCGATCTGCGGCGGGTTGAACGCGATGTGCTGGCGGGCGAGCGCGCGCGCCGGCTCGAACAGCAGCACGGTGGCCGCCACCGCCGCCACCCAGGAGGCGATCGACAGCACTTCGCGGGTGAAGCCGCGCACCATGGCGAGCAGCGCCGACACCAGCATCACGGCGAGGAGGATCACGTCGAGAAGGGTGATGGTCATCTACGCGGCCGGGAACTCGAGATCAGGCGCGCCCCGACAGGGGACGCTTGCGCGGGGTCTCTATACAGCGCGGTCACTCATCCGTCACGCGGCTTGTCGCCGCCCCCGCGGACTCCGCCCGCGCGGCGAGCCGCGCCACCAGCGCGTCGAGGGTGGGGGCGGCCACCGGCCTGACGCCGGCCTCCTGCGCGGCCTCCGCCGCGGGCGGCGGCAGCACCGCCCGCCGGAAGCCGAGCCGGGCGGCCTCCCGAAGCCGCGGCCCCGGATGGGACACCGGGCGCACCGCGCCGGTGAGGCTGATCTCGCCGAAGAACACCGCGTCCACCGGCAGGGGCGCGTTCAGCAGCGACGACACCAGCGCCGCCGCCACCGCGAGGTCCGCCGCCGGCTCCTGGATGCGCAGGCCGCCGGCCACCGCCAGATGCACGTCGTGGCCGCCGAGCCGCACGCCGCAGCGCGCCTCCAGCACCGCCAGCACCATGGCGAGGCGGGCGCCGTCCCAGCCCACCACCGCGCGGCGCGGCGTGCCGAGCGTGGACGGCACCACCAGCGCCTGGATCTCCACCAGGATCGGCCGCGAGCCTTCGAGCCCGGCCAGCACCGCCGCGCCCGGCGCGTCGGGGTCGCGGTCGCCGAGGAACAGGGCGGACGGATTGGTCACCTGCTCCAGCCCGTCGCCGGTCATGGCGAACACGCCGATCTCGTCGGTGGGGCCGAAGCGGTTCTTCTGGGCGCGCAGGATGCGGAAGTCGCGGCCCGAATCGCCCTCGAACGACAGCACCGCGTCCACCATGTGCTCCACCACCCGGGGACCGGCGATCTGGCCGTCCTTGGTGACGTGGCCGACGAGAATCACGCAGGCGCCGGTGGTCTTGGCGTGGCGGATCATGGCCTGCGCCGCCGCGCGCACCTGGGTCACGGTGCCGGGCGCGGATTCCACCTGCCCGGTCCACAGCGTCTGGATGGAGTCGATGATGACGAGCCGCGGCGGCTCGCCCGCCTTCAGGGTGGAGAGGATGTCCTCCACGTTGGTTTCGGCCGCAAGCGCCACCGGCGCCTCCGACAGGCCGAGCCGCTGGGCCCGGAGCCGGACCTGCGCCGCCGCCTCCTCGCCGGAGACGTAGACCACCCGGTGGCCGGCCCGCGCCAGCGCGGCCGAGGCCTGCAGCAGCAGTGTGGACTTGCCGATGCCGGGCTCGCCGCCCAGCAGCAGCACCGAGCCGTGGACGAAGCCGCCGCCGGTGACCCGGTCGAGCTCCGCAAGCCCCGAGACGAGACGGGGGGCCTCGTCGCTCGCGCCCGACAGCCCCTCCAGCGCCACCACCCGGCCGCGCCCGAGCGCCCGCGCCGCAACGCCGGACCCAGCGCCGCCCGGCAGCGGCGCGGCGGCCGCCTCCTCGACGATGGAGTTCCACGCGCCGCAGGCTTCGCACTTGCCCGACCAGCGCGAACTCGCCGCGCCGCAGGCCTGACAGATGAAGGTGGGTTTCAGGCGGGCCATGGGCGTTCGTCGGAGAGCAGGGCGTCGATGGTCAGCGCGTCATGAGGCGCACGGACCCTGACGACGTAGACGATCGCGCGGCCGCTTTCCACCAGCCGGCGAAAACGGGGCCTCTTCGGCGGCCGGGCGCCGCCCCTCACGCGTCCTGCTGGCGGGACTCCTCTTCAGCGGCGGCGGCGATCTCGTCGAACGTCTCCTTGGCCACCAGCAGGGCGTTCACCGCTGCGGGGAACCCGGCGTAGATCGCCATCTGGGTGATGACCTCCACGATCTCGTCGCGGGAGAGGCCCACGTTCAGGCCGCCGCGGATGTGCCATTTCAGCTCCCGCTCCGCGTGGCCGAGCGTGACGAGGGCCGCGATGGTGGCGATCTGGCGGGAGCGCAGGTCGAGGCCGGGGCGGGAGTAGACGTCGCCGAACGGGAACTCCACCAGATGGCGGGCGAAGTCCGGCGCGATGTCCGAAAGCTGCGCCACCACGCTCTCGCCCACCCGGTCGTGGATGCGCGACAGGGTGCGCCGTCCCCGGTCGTGGCGGCTTTCGGCGTCGTCGGTCATGGGCGTCCCTCCGGGCGTGGTCGGGCCAGCGTTCCGGCGTCGGCGCGCGCCCGTCAAGCGCCGCGCGGCGAGGCTTGCGCGCCCGTCCTCGGCTTGACACATGGCCCAAAGGCCTGTTTGCACGCCGCGACGTCAAAGCAGCGGGAGCCGCGCAGTGAGCATCGCCTTGATCTTTCCGGGGCAGGGAAGCCAGCAGGTCGGCATGGGCCGCGCGCTTTCCGACAGCTTCGCCGCGGCCCGCGCCGTGTTCGAGGAGGTGGACGCGGCGCTGGGCGAGAGCCTGTCCGCGACGATCTTCGAAGGCCCCGAGGACAAGCTGACGCTCACCGCCAACGCCCAGCCGGCGCTGATGGCGGTCAGCCTCGCGGCGATCCGGGTGCTGGAGGCCGAGGCCGGGCTCGACGTGGCCCGTCACGCCGCCTTCGTGGCCGGCCATTCGCTCGGCGAATATTCGGCGCTCGCCGCCGCCGGCGCGCTGTCGATTTCCGACGCCGCGCGCCTGCTGCGCATCCGCGGCGAGGCGATGCAGAAGGCGGTTCCGGTGGGCGAGGGCGCCATGGCGGCGCTGCTCGGGCTCGATCTGGACGCCGCCCGCGCGGTCGCGGCCGAGGCGGCCGAGGGCGACGTCTGCGCCGCCGCCAACGACAACGCGCCGGGACAGGTGGTGATCTCGGGCGCCAGGGCCGCGGTGGAGCGCGCCATCGCGCTGGCGAAGCCGAGGGGCGCCAAGCGGGCGGTGCTGCTGCCGGTGTCCGCGCCGTTCCATTGCGCGCTGATGCGGCCGGCGGCCGAGGCCATGCGCGAGGCGCTGGCCGGGGTGAAGCTCCAGGCGCCGAAGGCTCCGCTGGTCGCCAACGTCACCGCGAGCCCGCTCACCGACCCCGAGGACATCCGCACCCGGCTGGTGGAGCAGGTCACCGGCGCGGTGCGCTGGCGCGAATCCATGGGCTTCATGGCGGGCGCGGGCGTGACCCATTTCGTCGAGGTGGGCGCCGGCAAGGTGCTGGCCGGCCTCGTGAAACGCAACGCCGAGGGCGCGACCGGCGAGTCGGTCGGAACGCCCGAGGACGTGGCCCGCGTCGTCGCGGCCGGCGCGTTCGCCGGCGACGCCTGAACCGCACAGATCGGGGACAAACGCATGTTCGATCTCACCGGGCGCACCGCCCTCGTCACCGGCGCCACGGGCGGCATCGGCGGCGCCATCGCCCGCGCGCTGCACGGCCAGGGCGCGACCGTCGCCATCTCCGGCACCCGCGCCGAGGCGCTTCAGCAGCTTGCGGACGAACTGGGCGAGCGGGTCCACGTCCTGCCCGCGAACCTGAAGGACGCGGCGAGCGTCGACGCCCTGCCGGGACAGGCGGAGGCGGCGCTGGGCGGCCTGGACGTCCTCGTCCACAACGCCGGCATCACCCGCGACAACCTGTTCCTGCGCATGAAGGACGAGGAATGGGCGGACGTGATCCAGGTGAACCTGACGGCGGGCTTCCGGCTCTACCGGGCGGCGCTGAAGGGCATGATGAAGCGCCGCCGCGGCCGCCTCATCGGCATCACCTCGGTGGTGGGCGTCACCGGCAATCCGGGGCAGGGCAACTACGCCGCCTCCAAGGCCGGGCTGATCGGCATGTCCAAGTCGCTGGCGGCCGAGGTGGCGAGCCGGGGCATCACCGTGAACTGCATCGCGCCCGGTTTCATCGAAAGCCCGATGACCGACGCGCTGAACGAGAAGCAGAAGGAAGCCTCGCTGGCCCACATCCCGCTCGGCCGCTTCGGCCAGGGCGCGGAGGTGGCCGCCGCGGCGGTCTATCTGGCCAGCGACGAGGCGGCCTATGTCACCGGCCACACGCTCCAGGTGAACGGCGGCATCGCCATGGTCTGAGGCGAGACCCTCTTGGCGCGACTGGCGCCGGGCGCCGCGACATGATACCAGACGCCCGGCCCAGAAACGGAGACGGAGCAGGGGTCCCGCCGCGCGGCGAGCCGACGAAGCGTTAGAAAGTCGTTGCCGGAACCGTCTTCCGCCTTCAAAAAGCCCTCTCGGAAGAATCGCGGCCTGCCCAAACCAACACGGGCCGGGATTTCTCCACCGAGGCGATCTTCCGAAGCAGAACCACCGAAGGAACACCTAGATGAGCGACATTGCCGAACGCGTGAAGAAGATCGTGGTCGAGCATCTCGGCGTGGACGCCGAGAAGGTCACCGAGAACGCGAGCTTCATCGACGACCTCGGCGCGGACAGCCTCGACACCGTCGAGCTGGTCATGGCGTTCGAAGAAGAGTTCGGCGTCGAGATTCCGGACGACGCGGCCGAGACCATCCTCACGGTCGGCGACGCCACCAAGTTCCTTGAGAAGAACGCCGCGCAGGCTTGATCTGCGCCGCATCGACACGGCGGGCATGATGCAGGACGGAACTCGGTTCCGGCGAGCCGCGCGATGAGGCGCGTCGTCGTCACGGGCCTCGGGCTGGTGACGCCGCTGGGAAGCGGCGTCGAGACGGTTTGGCGGCGGCTCATCGCCGGCGAGAGCGGTCTCCGGAAGATCGAGACCTTCCAGGTCGACGATCTTCCGGCGCGCATCGCCGGCGTCATCCCGCGCGGCGACGGGTCCGACGGGACCTTCAACGCCGACGACTGGATGGAGCCCAAGGAGCAGCGCAAGGTCGACGACTTCATCGTCTTCGCCATGGCGGCCGCCGACCAGGCTCTGGCGGATAGCGGCTGGACGCCGAAGACGGAGGACGACCGCTACGCCGCCGGCGTGCTGATCGGCTCCGGCATCGGCGGCCTGCAGGGCATCGAAGAGGCGTCGCACACGCTGCGCGACAAGGGCCCCCGCCGCCTGTCGCCGTTCTTCATCCCCGGCCGGCTGATCAATCTGGCGAGCGGACACGTCTCCATCCGGCACGGGCTCAAGGGCCCGAACCACGCGGTGGTGACGGCCTGCTCCACCGGCGCGCACGCCATCGGCGACGCCGCCCGGCTGATCGCCCTCGGCGACGCCGACGTGATGGTGGCCGGCGGCACGGAGTCGCCGGTCTGCCGTCTTGCGGTCGCGGGCTTCGCGGCCTGCAAGGCGCTCTCCACCTGCTTCAACGACGAGCCCACCCGCGGCTCGCGGCCTTACGACAAGGACCGCGACGGCTTCGTGATGGGCGAGGGCGCGGGCGTGGTGGTGCTCGAGGAGTACGAGCACGCCAGGGCGCGCGGCGCGAAGATCTACGGCGAAGTGATCGGCTACGGCCTCTCGGGCGACGCCTTCCACATCACCGCGCCGTCCATGGACGGCGACGGCGCGTTCCGCTGCATGAAGGCGGCGCTGAAGCGCGCGGGCATCGAGCCCTCCGCGGTCGACTACGTCAACGCCCACGGCACCTCGACGCCGCTCGGCGACGAGATCGAGCTCGGGGCCGTCACGCGCCTGCTGGGCGACGCGGCGGGAGGCGTCACCATGTCCTCCACCAAGTCGGCCATCGGGCATCTGCTCGGAGCGGCCGGCGCGGTCGAGGCGATCTTCTCCCTGCTCGCCATCCGCGATCAGGTGGCCCCGCCGACGCTCAATCTCGAGAATCCCTCCGTGGAGACCGAGATCGACCTCACGCCGCTCAAGGCCAAGCCGATGACGATCGACGTGGCGCTGTCGAACTCCTTCGGGTTCGGCGGCACCAACGCCTCGCTGGTGTTCCGCCGCCTCGAGGCGTGAGGCGGCGAACGGCTTTCGCCACAATGACGACTAGACTGCCGGCGCCGACATCACGCGCCGGCGGTCTTCCCGCCTGCCATCCGCCCGTTCAGGAGGAGCGTCGAGCTTGAGCGCCGATCCTACGCCGCCCGCCCCATCCTCCGACGCCGCGCCAAACCGGGCCGCGTCCCAGACGTCCGACCGCCGCGCGCCGCGCGGCGCCGAGGCCGGCGGTCCGGACACGCCGCCGCCGCCGCCGCCGCGGCCTGTGCGCCGCCGTGTCCGGCATGGCGCGCTGGTGGGCTATCTCAGCGGCCTGTTCACCTTCCTCACGCTGGCGGCGCTTGGCCTCGGCGGCGCGATCTACTACGGCAAGGCGCTGTTCGACGGTCCCGGCCCGCTGGAGCAGGAAACCGCGGTCGTGATCCCGCTCAACCGGGGCGTCGGCGAGATCGCCGAGACCCTCGCCCGCGCCGGCGTGCTGGACCATCCCAAGGTGTTCGAGGCGGGCGTGCGGCTTTATGGCGGCAGTCTGCGCTACGGCGAATACGCCTTCCCGGCCCATGTCTCCATGCGCGAGGCGATGGAGATCCTGATCTCCGGCAAGGCGATCGAGCACGCCGTCACCGTGCCCGAGGGCCTGACGAGCCAGCAGGTGGTGGAACGTCTGCGCGACGTCGCGGTGCTGACCGGCGACGTGCGCGAGGCGCCGCCGGAGGGCTCGCTGCTGCCGGAGACCTACCGCGTCATGCGCGGCACGCCTCGGGAGCAGGTGATCGCCCGCATGCGGGCCGCCCAGAAGGCCGCGCTGGACGAGATCTGGCGCAAGCGCGACCCCTCCGTGCCGGTGAAGTCGCCGGACGATCTGGTGACGCTGGCCTCGCTGGTGGAGAAGGAGACCGGGATCGCCGAGGAGCGCGGCCGCGTGGCGGCGGTGTTCGTGAACCGGCTCAACAAGGGCATGCGGCTGCAGTCCGATCCCACCATCGTCTACGGGCTCGTGGGCGGCCGCGGCACGCTGGGCCGCAGCCTGACGCGCTCCGACATCCAGTCGCGCACCGCGTACAACACCTATGTGATCAACGGCCTGCCGGCGGGACCGATCGCCAACCCCGGCCGCGCCGCGCTGGAGGCCGCCGCCCGGCCGCCCAAGACCGGCGAACTCTATTTCGTCGCCGACGGCAGCGGCGGCCACGCCTTCGGCAAGACGCTCGCCGAGCACAACCGCAACGTCCAGCGCTGGCGGCAGGTGGAGCGCGCCCGCGGCGCCGCGGCCGATCGGGTCGCGCCGGACGAGGCCACGCCCGAGCCCGAAGGCGGAGCCGATTCGGACCCGCCCACCTCCACCTCCGCGCCGGCCTCCTCGGCGCCGCAGCAGCCGGTCCGTCCCCGGCGATGACGCCGCGGCCGCGCTGCGGCGATTGACGGGGCGCGGACCGCCGGTCCACAAGCCGGACGCACAGCGCGCCGCCCGAGACGGAGACGATCCCATGGCCATCGCCAGCATGACAGGCTTCGCCCGCGTCGCGGGCGGCGTCGGGGATGTGCGCTGGACCTGGGAGATCCGCAGCGTCAACGCCAAGGGGCTGGACCTGCGCCTGCGCACCCCGCCGGGCTTCGACGCGCTGGAGCCGCAGGCCCGCGCGCTCGCCGCCGCCAGGCTGCATCGGGGCACGCTGCACGCGTCGCTGGCGCTGGAGCGCGCGGCGCGTCCGACCGAGGTGCGGGTCAACGAGGCGGCGCTCGCCGCGGTGCTGGCGGCCGCCGCCGCCATCCGCGCCCGCGCGCCCGAGATCGCGCCGCCGAGCGTCGACGGCCTGCTCGCCCAGCGCGGCGTGGTGGAGGTGGTGGAGACGCAGGAGACGCCCGAGCAGCGGGCCGCCCTCGACGCCGCGGCGCTCGCCGATTTCGGAAGGGCGCTCGACGCGCTTTCGGCCATGCGCGCCGCGGAAGGCGCGGCGCTGGCCGCGGTGCTGGGCGAGCGGCTGGCGACCATCGCCGCGCTCGCCGCGCAAGCGGACGCCTGTCCCGCCCGCCGTCCGGAAGCGATCCGGGCCAGGCTCGCGGAGCAGGTGGCGGCGCTGCTCGGGGCGTCTCCCCAGCTCGATCCCGACCGGCTGCACCAGGAGGCGGCGCTGCTCGCCGCCCGCGCCGACGTGCGCGAGGAGCTGGACCGGCTCGCCGCCCATGTGGAGGCGGCGCGGGCGCTGATCGCCGAGGGCGGTCCCGTGGGCCGGCGGCTCGATTTCCTGGCGCAGGAGTTCGGGCGCGAATCCAACACGCTGTCGGCCAAGTCCAACGACCGCAGCCTCACCGCCATCGGGCTGGAGCTCAAGGCCGTGGTGGAGCAGTTCCGCGAGCAGGTCCAGAACGTGGAGTGACGGCCATGGCCCCCCAATCCGCCGCCGAGCTGGTGGCCGAGCATCCGCGCCGCGGCGTGCTGCTGATCCTGTCCTCGCCCTCCGGCGCGGGCAAATCCACGCTCACCCGCGCGCTGCTGGACACCGACGACCAGATCACGCTGTCGATCTCCGCCACCACCCGCGCCAAGCGGCCGAGCGAGGCCGACGGCGTGCATTACCGCTTCCTGAAGCAGCGCGACTTCGACGTGCTGCGCGACGCGGGCGAACTGCTGGAGCACGCCGAGGTGCACGGCAACTCCTACGGCACGCCCAAGGAGCCGGTGGTCCGCGCGCTGGAGGAAGGCCGCGACGTGCTGTTCGACATCGACTGGCAGGGCACGCTGCAGGTGCGCAACGCCATGCCGGACGACGTCGCCACCGTGTTCATCCTGCCGCCCTCGGTGCCGGAGCTGAAGGCGCGGCTGGAGCGGCGGGCGGAGAACACGCCGGAGGACATCAAGCGCCGGCTGCGCAACGCCGCGGTCGAGATCGAGCGCGGGACCGACTACGACTACGTGGTGATCAACGACGACTTCGAGCGCTGCCTGAACGAAGTGCGCGCCATCCTGCAGGCGGAGCGCCTGAAGCGCGTGCGCCAGCCCGGCCTCAACGCCTTCGCCGCCAGCCTGATCGGCGCGTTGTCCGGGGACTGAGCCGCCCCCGGACGCAGCTTGGCGTCAGCCGTTCTCCGGCGCGTAGGTGAAGGCCCACGTCTCGGTCAGCGCCCGCTCGCCCGCCTTCAGGAAGGCGCGCAGCTCCATGGGCCTGGCGCCGTCGGCCTGCACGTCGATGCCGACCCGGAAGCCGCCGATCTTCGGGTTCGGCGTCACGAAGGCCCCGCGGATGCCGCCGGTGGAGGCCGAAGGCACCACCTGCACCCGCGACGGGTCGTTCAGGTAGTAGGGCAGGTCGCCGCCGGCGAAGTCGATGATGAAGCGCTGGGCCCCCGGAGGCACGGGCTCCGCCGAGCCCAGCGCCGCCGCGCGGGTGGGATAGGTGTTCACCGCCCGGCCGCCCGGATGCATCTTGCCGTCCGAGGACAGCGACTTCAGCCGGTATCCGAACACCTTCTCCTGGCCCACGGGCAGCGGGTCGGTGGGGGTCCAGAAGGCGACGACGTTGTCGTTGGTCTCGTCGTCGGTGGGCAGTTCGATCAGCTCGATCCGGCCCGCGCCCCAGCCCTCGCGCGGCTCCACCCAGTAGCTCGGGCGGAGCTGATAGGCGAGGTCGAGGTCCTGGTAATGCTCGAACAGCCGGTCGCGCTGCATCAGGCCGAAGCCGCGGGGGTTGGCGTCCCACAGCGCGGTGGTCTGGGGCGTCTTCGGGTTGCGCAGCGGGCGCCACACCCATTCGCCGCCGCTGGTCTGCACTAGCAGGCCGTCGGAATCGTGCAGTTCGGGGCGGAAGTCGCTGTAATGGCGGCGCTGGTTCTCGCCGTAGAAGAACATGGAGGTGAGCGGCGCGATCCCGAGCTTGGCGATGGGCTTGCGGGCGATCAGCGTCGCGGTCACGTCCACCGTGGTGTCCACGTCCGGATAGACCACGAAACGGTAGGCGCCGACGATGGACGGGCCGTCCAGCAGCGCGTGGATCACCGCCCGGTCGGCGTTGGCGCCGGGCATCTCCACCCAGAACTCGCGAAAGTCCGGGAACTCCTCCGGGGTCGGCAGCCCGGTGTCCACCGCGACGCCCCGCGCGGAGATGCCGTAGACCTGGTTGCGGCCGAGCACCCGGAAATAGCTCGCGCCCACGAAGGAGATCAGTTCGTCGAACACCCGCGGATCGTTGAGCGGGTAGTGCAGCCGGAAGCCGGCGAAGCCCAGGTCCACCGGCAGCGGCCGGTCGAACCTGTTGGCGCCGTAGTCGAACAGGGCGGCGGAGTAGGGCGCGGGGGTGGCGATGCCGTCGCGCACCACGTTCACCACCACGGGGCGCCGGTAGAGGAAGCCCGGATGGAAGAACTGCATCCGGAACGGCCCGCCGGCGGTGGCGAGCAGCGCCCGGTCCGGGCGGAAACGGATGTCCCGGTACTGGTCGAAGGTGAGGTTGCGCAGGCTCTCCGGCAGCTCGGGCGCCCGGTCGTCATAGGGCTCGCGCGCCAGATCCCGGGCGCGGCGCACCACGTCCTCATAGGCGAAGGCGGGAGCGGGGCTCGGCTGCTGGGCGAAGGCCGGGACGGAGGCGGCGAAAGCGCAGGCGGAGCCGCCGAGAAGCAGCGCGTCGCGGCGCGAGAAGGGGCGATGGGCGAAATCGGTCATCGGGTCTCGTGTCGGGAGGCGGAAGAGGGGCGGCGCCGTCCCGCCGGAGCGGTGGACGGGACGTCGCGGCGCCTGCGAACGGCGCCGATCAAGGAGTAGCGGCCCGCCTTCGCTCCCGCAAGCTGAGCGCCTGCGGCAGTCATTTGGAATTCATTAAGAAAAAACCTGCGGCGGAGGCCGAATTTCCTGTTGCATGCGACAGGGATCGCCCCTATCTCATCGCTCGCCCAATGAACGCGTGCCTGTGTCGTGTGTCGGGCGGCGGGAACTCCCCGCCGGGCAGCCCGATGGCCGGAAATCCCAACCGGCTCTAAGTCGTCTCTCCGACGGCGGACGCGACGTGAAGCAACGACGTAGAGGGCTTTTTTGGTCTCTGCCGGCTCTCCAAAGGCCGGGGTCACTGAAGAGGCGACTACTTCCTTGCCGGGCGCGTGGGTCTCAGGGTTTCCCCAAGTCCCAAGCGTGGCGCCGACCTGTCGCAGACGGATGTCCTCCGCCTCGCGGTCGTCGTGACTACGGCGTTTTCGAACGGCCTCAAGCCGCAAGGCTTCCGGCCATGAGACGTTGACAACGTCCGCCGGCGCGTCTCCAACGCGCGCCGCGGGCGACCGGCGTCTCACACGCTCACACCTTGAGACTTCGTTGGGACACGCCATGGCCTCGCACCTCGCCGCTCTTGAGAACGACCGCATCCGCCGCTTCCTCGCGGAGAAGAACTCCGACCAGCCGATCCTGGTCGTGGACAGCGAGATCGTGCGCGACAACTTCGCCAAGATCGCCCGCGCGCTGCCGGACACCCGCGTGTTCTACGCGGTGAAGGCCAATCCGGCGCCGGAGATCCTGCAGCTGCTCGCCGACATGGGCTCGTGCTTCGACTGCGCCTCCGTGGTCGAGATCGACATGGCGCTCGCCACCGGCGTGACCCCGGACCGCATCTCCTTCGGCAACACCATCAAGAAGGAGCGCGACGTGGCCGCCGCTCACCAGCGCGGCGTCGGCCTGTTCGCGGTGGACTGCCGCGCCGAGGTGGAGAAGGTGGCCCGTCAGGCCCCCGGCGCCCGCGTGTTCTGCCGCATCCTCGCCGACGGCGCCGGCGCCGAGTGGCCGCTGTCCCGCAAGTTCGGCTGCGTCCCCGAGATGGCCGCCGACGTGCTGGAGCACGCCCACCGCAACGGCCTGACCGCCTATGGCGTGTCGTTCCACGTGGGTTCGCAGCAGAACAACGTCGGCGCCTGGGACGGCGCGCTCGCCTCCGCGGCCGCGATCTTCCGCGACTGCGCCGAGCGCGGCATCACGCTCTCCATGGTGAACCTGGGCGGCGGCTTTCCCACCCGCTACCTCAAGGACATCCCGGCGGTCGAGGCTTACGGCGAGTCGATCTTCGAGGGCCTGCGCGCCCATTTCGGCAACCAGATCCCCGAGACCATCATCGAGCCGGGCCGCGGCATGGTCGGCAACGCCGGCGTGATCGAGGCCGAGGTGGTGCTGGTGTCGAAGAAGTCGGACGCCGCGGACGAGCTGCGCTGGGTCTATCTGGACATCGGCAAGTTCGGCGGCCTGGCCGAGACCATGGACGAGGCCATCCGCTACCCGATCCGCACCGGCCGCGACGGCGACGCCGTCGCTCCTTGCGTGCTCGCCGGCCCGACCTGCGATTCGGCGGACGTGATGTACGAGAAGGCGCCCTACGCGCTGCCCGTGAGCCTGGAGATCGGCGACAAGGTGCTGATCGAGGCCGCCGGCGCCTACACCACCACTTACGCGGCGGTCGCCTTCAACGGCTTCGCGCCTCTCGCCTCCGTCGTCATCTGACCCCTTAAAAGGTCGTCTAACCCTTCAGGAGGGTTTCATGGCCGTCATTCGTGACGAGGCCCCGGCCGACGCCGGGGTCCGCGAGGCGCTGCTCGACCGCGCGTTCGGTCCCGCCCGCTTCGCCAAGACCTGCGAGCGGCTGCGCGAAGGCCGTCTGCCGGCGCAGGGACTCGCGCTCAAGGCCGTCGACGCCTGCGGTCGCATGGTGGGCACGCTGCGCTTCTGGCATGTGGCGCTGGGCGAGACCCGCGGCGCGCTCATGCTCGGGCCGCTCGCCGTCGAGGCCGACGTCCGCGAGGGCGGGATCGGCGCGGCGCTGATGCGCGAGGGCCTCGCCCGCGCGGCCGCGCTCGGCAACGAGGCGGTGATCCTCGTGGGCGACGAGGCCTATTACCGCCGCTTCGGCTTCACGGGCGAGCGCATGGGCGATCTCGCCCTGCCGGGCCCTGTGGAGCGGGCGCGCTTCCTCGGTCTGGAGCTTGCGGACGGCGCACTTGAGGGCGCGTCCGGCATGGTGCGCGCCACCGGCGCCGTGGCCCTGCCGCGCCGCGTGGCCCCCGCCGTGGCCCCGAAGCGCGCGGCCTGACCGCCGCGAAGGCCGCGTCCGCGAGGCGCGGCCCCGCCTTGCCTTTCCCCGCCCGCTCGGGCCTGATGCGGCCCGCGTGGCCTGAGGGGAGACGTCCATGTCCGGTTTCGACATCGCCGCGATCGCGGTCGCGGCGCTGATCATCTTCGTGATCTTCGCCGGCGTGAAGACCGTGCCGCAGGGCTTCAACTACACGGTCGAGCGCTTCCAGAAGTACACCCGCACGCTGGAGCCGGGCCTCACCCTCATCATTCCCTTCATCGACCAGATCGGTCGCAAGGTGAACATGATGGAGCAGGTGCTGGACATCCCGAGCCAGGAGGTCATCAGCCGCGACAACGCCAGCGTGACGGTGGACGGCGTCGCCTTCTATCAGGTGATCGACGCGCCGCAGGCCTCCTACGAGGTGACCAATCTGGAGCGCGCCATGATGGCGCTGACCATGACCAACATCCGCTCGGTGCTGGGCGCCATGGACCTCGACCACATCCTGTCCCAGCGCGACGAGATCAACACCCGGCTGCTGCATGTGGTGGACGCCGCCGCGGGCGCGTGGGGCGTGAAGGTCACCCGCATCGAGATCAAGGACATCACCCCGCCGGCGGACCTCGTGGCCGCCATGGGCCGGCAGATGAAGGCCGAGCGCGAGAAGCGCGCCTCCATCCTGGTGGCGGAGGGCGCCAAGCAGGCGCAGATCCTTGAGGCCGAGGGCCGCAAGGAGGCCGCCTTCCGGGACGCCGAGGCCCGCGAGCGCGCGGCGCAGGCGGAGGCGACCGCCACCTCGCTGGTCAGCGAGGCCGTGGCCCGCGGCGACACCGCGGCGCTGAACTATTTCGTGGCCCAGCAGTATGTGGAGGCGCTGAAGGCCATGGCCACGGCGCCGAACCAGAAGACCTTCGTGCTGCCCTACGAGGCGACCGCGCTGCTGGGCTCCATCGGCGGCGTGGCGGAGCTCGCCCGCGAGGCCTTCGGCGGGCAGGCCCCGGGCGCGGACGCCCAGCCCCGGCGGTCGCGCGGCTCGGTTCCGCCCACCGGCGGGGCGGCCTGATCCCATGATCGCGGGCGTGGTCGCGGCGCTGGGCGGCTGGGCCTGGGTGGTGCTGGTCCTGGCGCTGCTTTCGGCCGAGCTGATCATTCCCGGCACGGTGCTGCTGTGGCTCGGCATGGCGGCGCTCGCCGTCGGCGGGCTGTCGCTGCTGGCCGCGCCCGGCTGGCAGGCGGAGCTGATCGTGTTCGCCGTGCTCGCGCTCGCCGCCGCCGTGGGCTGGTGGCTCTACGGCCGCCCGGACAACGCCGCGTCGAGCGACCGGCCGATGCTGAACCGTCGCGCCCAGCGCCATGTGGGCAAGGCGCTGACTCTGGACGAGCCGATCGCCCGCGGCGAGGGCCGGGTGCGGATCGACGATTCGGTCTGGCGCGTGCGCGGACCCGACCTGCCGGCGGGCGCGCGCGTGACGGTGATCGCCGCCGACGGCGCCACGCTGGTGGTGGAGAAGGCCGCGGACTGAGGTTTTGGGCCTCTCACCACGTTCCGATGTTGGGCGCCGAGGCCCAGGGCTCCTGCGGCGGCCGGGCGCCGCCCTTCTGCAGCAGTTCGATCGAGATGTTGTCCGGCGAGCGCACGAAGGCCATGCGGCCGTCCCGGGGCGGACGGTTGATGGCGACGCCCGCCGCCGCGAGTTTCGCGCACAGCGCATAGATGTCGTCCACCTCATAGGCCAGGTGGCCGAAGTTGCGGCCCTCGCCGTAGGTCTCCGGGTCCCAGTTGTGGGTCAGCTCCACCTGCGCCTCGGGCTGCCCGGGCGCGGCGAGGAAGATCAGCGTGAAGCGGCCGGCCTCGTTGTCGATGCGTCGCACCTCCTCCAGCCCGAGCTTGGCGCAGTAGAAGTCCAGCGAAGCGGCGACGTCGGTCACGCGGACCATGGTGTGCAGATAGCGCATGGGGTGGCTCCGATGTGCGCGCCGCGACGCCCGATCATCGGCCATGCGGCGCAGACCGCATTCTAGGCTTGGGAGCCGCGGCGCACAGGGCGGGCGCCGTCGCGGGGCGGCCGTCGCTGGCCGGTGGCGCTTAATGGCCGGATTTCCAACGTCGCCCGCGCTCGAACACGCGAGCGCGCCTGCGCGCCATTGACGCGGGGCGCTTCAGCCCTTACGTAAAATTCGCAAGCAAGGCCAATAGTTTAGATGAATTCCAAACTGTAATGTTCCGGTAAGTCCCACGGCGACGGCGCCGACGAGATCGACGGGTTCTTCATGATCGTCTGTTCCTGCAACGTGCTGAGTGACGCGCAGATCCGCACGACGATCGCCGGTGAGTCGGCCGTGCCCCGCACGCCGGGACAGGTCTACCGCTGCATGGGCTGCAGCCCGCAATGCGGCCGCTGCGCCCGCACCATCAAGGCCATGCTGGACGACATCCGCGGCCTGTCGCGCCCGGCGGAGCCCGCCTGCGGCGTCTGCCCCGCGGCCTGCCCCGCCGTGACCCATGGTTCGGGCGCGGTGGTGGGCTTCACCGGCGACGTGGTGGAGGTCGCGACCCTGGAGCGCATCCGCGCCTGAACCGCCGCGCCGATCCGCCGCATATGCTCCCTTCGTTCGGCCTCTGATCGGGGTATCTTCCTGCTTGCGGCTCGCCTCGCGTTAGTTTAGAAGCTTTCTAACATTGGAAAGCTTCTCGGCTGCGTGAGCCGTGCAGGAGGACGCCATGAAGGGCGACGCCAAGGTCATCGACTATCTCAACCGCGGCCTGCGGTCCGAGCTGACCGCGATCAACCAGTACTGGCTCCACTACCGCCTGCTGGACGACTGGGGCTACGCCGACCTCGCCAAGAAGTGGCGCGCCGAGTCCATCGAGGAGATGCAGCACGCGGACAAGTTCGTCACGCGCATCATTTTCCTCGAGGGCTTCCCCAACATGCAGGTGCTGGATCCGCTGCGCATCGGCCAGTCGGTGAAGGAAGTGCTCGAATGCGATCTCGCCGCCGAGTACGACGCCCGCGCGCTCTATCGTGAAGCCGCGATCTACTGCCAGCAGGTCGGCGACCTGCCGAGCAAGAACCTGTTCGAGGAGCTGATGACGGACGAGGAAGGCCACATCGACTTCCTCGAGACCCAGCTCGACCTCGTGGCCAAGCTCGGCGAGCAGCTCTACGCCCAGAAGCACATCGGCGAACTCGGCGACTGAGATCGCCCCACGACCGGTCGTATCGGCCGGTCGTCACGCCAGCTTCCAAAGCCCCGCTCCAACCGCGGGGCTTTTCTTTTGCGCGCCGTCGTTCCCGGCGGCGCCATGCCGTGATCGCAAGCCTTCTGAACCTGCCGGCGGCTTTCGCGCTGGGAGCGCGTCTGAAAATTCGAGCAGCCCGTCCGCCCGAAAAGGCCTCATGGGCGTCCAGTTCGGCGCTCTGTTGATCGTGCGGTCTTTGCTGGGCTCATCGATCTCCCTCGCCTGGAGTGGTGAGCCCTCGGGGGGAAGGGGAGGGCGATGGCGTCACGATCACGCTGCGCCGCTGAAAGCGGCGGAGCGCGACGGCCGCGAGCCGGCCTCTGGCATGACGGTTGTTCGAGCCGGCCGACCGGCTGATCCGGAATGGGAATCGGAACCTGGCGTTGCGGCGCCTGCGTGACGTCAGTCGATCGCGGCCAGCGCCTGCCCGGCCCTCAGGAAGCGTAAGGGATTGACGGCTTCGCCGTTGACCCGCGTCTCGTAATGCAGATGCGGTCCGGTGGAGCGCCCGGTGGAGCCGACCCGGCCGAGAATGGCGCCGGGGCGGACCGTCTGGCCCTCCCGCACGGCGATCGCCGACATGTGGCCGAAGCGGGTGGAGAGCCCGCCGCCGTGGTCGATCTCCACCATCAGCCCGTAGCCGCCGGAGTAGCCGGCGGTCGTCACCCGGCCCGCCGCGGTGGCGCGGATCGGCTGGCCGATCTCGGATTCGAAGTCGATACCCGCATGAAAGGCCGGCTGGCCGAGGAAGGGGTCGACCCGCGCGCCGAACGCGCTCGACACCGACGCGCCGGACGGCGCGGGCGAGCGCAGCGGCAGCCCGTCAAGGCCGCGGCGCACGGCGCTGAGCCCGCCGATCTCCAGCGCCACCTCGCGCGCGCGCGCCTCGAAGCCGCGGGCGGCCGGCAGCGGCACGTAAGGCCCGCCACGGGAGCGGTCCGCGTCGGTCTTCGGGCCCGGCAGACCGGCTTCCGCATAGACGTTCAGCAGCCGGCGCCGGCGCTCCGCGGTTCTGGCCGAGGCGATCTCCAGCGCGAGCGTTTGCGCCTGCTCCATGCGGTCGAGCGCGCGGGAGAGCGTCTCGGCGCGGCTCGCCGCGTCGGAGCGGCGCGTGGGCGCGTCGAGGCGCTCGAACGGGCCTCCGCGCCCGCCGAGCGGCGTGGGCTTGGCGGTGTAGGGCAGGGCGGTGGACGAGGCGGCGTCGGGCAGCGCGCCGGTGATGGCGGCGGGATCGAGGATTTCGGACAGGGTCGCCTGCCGCTTCTCCAGCGTCTCCTGCCGCCGGGCGAGCTCCTGCAGACGCTGCTCCGCGCCGGTCTGCTCCACCAGCCGGCGGGTGCGGGCCCGCTCCAGCTCGTTCTTGAGGTCCGTGATCTGGACCTCGTAGCCCGAGGCCGCGGCGCGGGCGCCCTGGCGCAGCTCCGCCACCACGGTGTCGTGGAACAGGATGTAGGCGCCGGCGGCCATGGACCAGAGGAAAGCAAGCGTGGCGAGGCCGCCCAGCGCCGCCACGCCGTGGCGCGGCAGCCGCACCGCCGTGGCCTTGCCGCCGCGCTCGAACACGATCAGATCCCCGACGGCGTTCACGCGGCGGACGGGACGGTCGATCGTCATGGGGGGACGGGCTCCGACAGGCAGGACCCGCCCAACCTGAACAAACAGGGTTAACCGCGCGCTAACGCGGGCTCAGAGCGCCTTCGCCGCGGCGAGCACCTCCTCGGCGTGGCCGTCCACCTTCACCTTGGGCCAGACGCGCGCCACGCGGCCCTCCGCGTCGATCAGCACCGTGGCGCGGATCACGCCCATGGAGATCTTGCCGTACAGGTTCTTCTCGCCATAGGCGCCATAGGCCTTGAGCATCGCCTTCTCCGCGTCGGAGGCGAGGGGGAATTCGAGGCCGTATTTCTCGCGGAAGGCGTCGTGGCTCGCGAGCCCGTCCGGCGACACGCCGATGATCTCGGCGCCGGCGGCGGCGAACTCCGCGCGCAGGCCGTTGAAGGCGATCGCCTCCCTGGTGCAGCCGCTGGTGTCGTCCTTGGGGTAGAAATAGAGCACGACCTTGCGGCCCTTGAGGTCGCCCAGCCGGATGTCGCCGCCGGTCGCAGGCAGGGTGAAGTCCGGCGCGGGCGCGCCGACGGTGAGGGCGGAGGACATGATCGGGCTCCTTCGGTCAGGTGTCGGACGTTCGTGGTAACCGAAGGCTTGTTCCACGTCAGCCTATGGCGGACTGTGAACCGATCGAATCACACTGCTGGAGGCGCCCGCTTCGACGCCGGGCCCCTGAGTTAAGGAGCCCCCGCTCGACTCATGGCTGCGCCGAAACTGCCCGCCGTCGGACATGTCGCGACGCGACCGGACACGGCCTTGCGTAAGCGCGCGGGCCGCGCCGACGCGGCGCGCGCGCTGTCGGGCCGGCGCACGGTCCGGCTGGCGCTGGCGGGGCTCGGCGGGCTTGCGCTGACGCTCGCGGCCCTCTGGCTCGCCATCCTCTACATGCCGATCCCGGCCTCCCAAGTGGCGCCTCGGGTCTCGGCCGCGATCCAGCAGCGGCTCGGCGACGACTACGTGGTGTCGGTGGCGGACGCCGAACTGCATCGCGGCGGGCAGGGCGTGGAGCTGCGGCTGGTGGATCTCGCCATCGCCCGCAGGGACGGCCCGGTGGTGGCGGAGGCCCCGCGGGTGGAGCTGCGGGTCGACGGGCTGAGCCTGCTCACCGGCTCGGTGCGGGTGCGCTCGGTCCATGTGACGAAGCCCCGGCTCGACATGCAGTTCGAGCAGGCGGTGGGCGCGGCCTCGGTGCAGGCGGACATGCCGCGGCGCATCCGGGCCGCCATCGCCGATCTCGACCGCCTGCTGGGCCCCGACGGCGCCGCCGGCGCGCTGGAGGAGGTGGACGTCTCCGAGGCGACGGTGCGGGTCTCCGCCGCCGAGACGGCGCCGCTCTTGAACGGCGTCGACCTGCGGCTGTCGCGGGCGGCCGGCGGATCGCTGGCGCTCACCGCGTCCGCCGCCCGCAGCCACGAGCGCTGGACCACGGCGGTCACCGTCTCGGCCGAGGACGCCGCGCAGGCGCGCACCATCGACCTCGGGCTCGAGAACGTGGACCTCGGGCCTTACGTCGCCTCCTTCGCCCGCAAGGCCGGCGCCCCCCCGCTGTCGGGACGGCTGTCCGGCCATCTCAACGCGCGCATCGGGCCGCAGGGCAAGCTGCTGGCGGGCGACGGCCGGGTGTCTGCGCGCGCGCTTCGCGTGGCGGTGCCCGGCGAGCCGGACGGAACCGCGCTCGACTTCAGCGCCGTCGACATCGACCTCGGCTGGGACGCGGCGGCCGACGCCGTGGTGATCGAGCGCGCCGCGCTGTCCGGCTCAGGCGGGCGGGCGACCTTCGCGGGCCGGGTGCTCAGCCCCGCCGGCGACGGCGTGTGGAAGGCGACGCTGCAGGGCCGCGACGTGCTGCTGTCCGGCGGGGCCGCGGGCGAACCGCCGCTCCGGCTTGACCTTATCGCGCTCGACGCCGCCTTCGACGCCCGCGCCGGCGCGCTGGAGATCGCGCGCGGCCAGTTCATCGGCCCCACCGCCAAGGCGGCGCTGTCCGGCGTGGTGCGCTTCGGCGCTTCGACGCCCGCGGTCCGGCTCGGGCTGGTGGCCGACCCCATGCCGGCCTCGGCGGCGAAGAAGCTGTGGCCGTTCCTCGTGGCGTCGCAGGCGCGCCAGTGGGCGCTCGAAAACGTGGCCGACGGCTCCATCGACAGCCTGACGCTCAGCCTGGACGTCCCGGCCGGGGCGCTCGCCGAAGGCGCGCCGCTGCCGGAGGGCTCCATGGCGCTGGCGGTGGCCTTCTCCAACGGGCGGTTGAGGCCGAAGCCGGGCCTGCCCTGGGTGGAGCAGAGCCGCGGCCGGGTCGAGGCCGTCGCCGGCCGCGTGGACGTGATCGTCGACCAGGGCCAGATTCCCGGCGCGAACGGCGTGCTGGCGCTCTCCAATCTCAAGTTCGAGGTGACGGAGACCGCCGCCCGTTATCCGAAGGCGGTGGCGCGGTTCGACGTGGACGGCGCGCTCGATCCGGTGCTGGCTCTGCTGTCGTCCGGCGCGCTCGGACCCAGCCCGTTGCCGGCGCGGCTCGATCCGGCGCGGACGTCCGGCAAGCTTTCCGCCGACGTCACCGTGCGGTTCGAACTCGGCCACCCGGACGGCGAGGGACCGCCGACGCGGGTCGACCTCACCGCCGCCATCTCGGACGCGAGCTTCGCGGATGTGGCGGGGGGGCGCGGCTTCGAGAAGGGCGCCTTCACCATCCGGCTGGCGGACGGTCGCACCGACATCTCGGGCACGGGCAGCCTCGCGGGCGCGCCGGTGTCGGTGGCGGTGACGGAGGTCCAGCCCGCGCCGGATCAGCCCCGCGTCCGCCGCCTGACCGCCACCCTGAAGGCGGACGGGGCGACGCTGGAGCGCTTCGGCTTCCAGACCTTCGGGCGCTTGCGGGGGACCGCGCCGCTGGAGGCCTCGCTGTCGCTGGACGAGCCGGGCTCGCCGATTTCGGTCTCCGCCGACCTCAAGGCGCTGGCGATCGACGGCGTGGTGCCCGGTTTCCGCAAGGCGGCGGGCGATCCCGGCCGGCTGTCGCTCACCATCGCGCCCGACGGCGACCGCACCGCGATCCGCAACTTCGTGCTGGAGAGCGGCGAACGGCGCGTCCACGGCGCGCTGGCGCTGGGGCCGAAGGGCGAGCTGGTCTCGGCCTCGTTCCCCATCTACCGGCCGTCGCCCGGCGACGACGCCCGCATCGACGTGGACAAGAGCCGCGTCGGGGCGGTGAAGGTCAGCCTGCAGGGCTCGGCGCTCGATCTGCGCCCGCTGGTGGAGATGCTGCGCGGCAAGAGCGAGGCGGCGCGAAGCGGCGGGGCGGACGCCGGGACCAAGTCCGGCGCCGGCGTGCTGCGTTCGCTCGACCTGCAGGCCAAGCTCGGCACCGGCGTCGGCTTCGGCGGCGAGGCCATGGCCGGGATCGACGCACGGCTGGCGATGCGCGACGGCAAGGTGACCGACGCCGACGGCTCGGCCCGCATCGGCGCCGGGCCGATCAGGCTCGCCACCGGCGAGGACGGCCGCTTCCGCCTCACGGGCGACGACGCCGGCGCGCTGTTCCGCTTCGCCGATCTCTACGGCCGGATCGAGGGCGGCCGCTACGACCTGTCCGCCTCGCTCGTGGGCGGTCCGGGGCTGCTCCGGGTGCGCGACTTCGCCGTGCGCAACGAGGCGGCGATCGCGCGCGTGCAGCAGACCGCCGCCGGGGCCAGGGGGGGCGAGGCCGGCGCCACGCGCTTCGACCGGCTGCGGGTCGCCTTCGTGGAGGGCGACGGCCGCGTCGACATCCGGGAGGCGGCGCTCGCCGGCCCGCAGTATGGCGCGACGCTGGAGGGGCAGGTGGACTACGCCGGCGACCGGGTGGCGCTGGTGGGAACCTTCGTGCCCGCCTACGCGCTCAACAACTTCTTCGCCCGGCTGCCGCTGATCGGCGGCCTGCTGGGCGGCGACCGCAACGGAGGCCTCGTGGGCGTCACCTTCCGGGTGACCGGCAAGACCGGCGCCCCCACCATCACCGTCAATCCGGTCTCGGCGGTGGCGCCCGGCGCCCTGCGCAAGATGTTCGAGTTCCGCCGCCAGGACGCCGGGACGACGGGAAGCGCGCCGGCGGACCCTGCGCCCGCTCCCGCGCCCGGCCGGCGCTGAGGCTGGGCCTCAGCCCTTCGGCTTCAGCAGCACGTGCTTCTTGCGGCCGAGCGAAAGCTTGATCACGCCTTCGGGCGTGAGATCGGCTTCCGTGAGGACGGCGCGCTCGTCGGTCACGGGGCGGTCGTTCACCCGGAGGCCGCCGCCCTTGACCTGGCGGCGGGCCTCGCCGTTGGAGGCGACGAGCCTCGCGATCTCCGCGAAGGCCGAGAGCACGCCGAGGCCGGCCTGGAGCGTCGCCGCCTCCACCTCCACCGTCGGCAGGGTGTCGGCCAGCGCGCCCTCCTCGAAGGTCTTGCGGGCGGTGGCCGCGGCCTCCTCGGCGGCCGCGCGGCCGTGGACGAGGGCGGTGGCCTCCGTCGCCAGCGCCTTCTTGGCCTCGTTGATCTCGGCGCCGCCCAGCGCTCCGAGCCGGTCGATCTCGTCGAGGGGGAGGTCCGTGAACAGCTTCAGGAAGCGGACGACGTCCTCGTCCTCGGTGTTGCGCCAGTACTGCCAGAACACGTAAGGGCTCGCCATGTCGGCGTTCAGCCACACGGCGCCGCCGGCGGTCTTGCCCATCTTGGCGCCCGAGGCGGTGGTGATGAGCGGGCAGGTGAGGGCGAACACGCCGGCGCCGTCCACCCGGCGGGCGAGCTCGATGCCGTTGACGATGTTGCCCCACTGGTCCGAGCCGCCCATCTGCAGCCGGCAGCCGTAGCGCCGGTTCAGCTCCAGGAAGTCGTAGGCCTGCAGGATCATGTAGTTGAATTCGAGGAAGGAGAACGGCTGCTCCTGCGCCAGCCGGTTCTTCACGCTGTCGAAGGACAGCATGCGGTTGACCGAGAAATGCCGGCCGATCTCCCGCAGGAACGGCACGTACTCCAGCCGGTCCAGCCACTCGGCGTTGTCCACCATCACGGCGTCGGTCGGCCCGTCGCCGAAGGTCATGAACTGCTGGAACACCTGCTTGATCGAGGCCTTGTTGGCCGCGATCTGGGCGTCGTCCAGCAGCGGGCGCTGGGTGTCCCTGAAGGAGGGATCGCCGATCTTGGTGGTGCCGCCGCCCATGAGCACGATCGGCCGGTGGCCGGTCTGCTGCAGCCGGCGCAGCATCATGATGTTGGCCATGTGGCCCACATGCAGGCTCGGCGCGGTCAGGTCGTAGCCGATGTAGGCGGTGACCACGCCCTCGCTCGCAAGCTGGTCCAGCGCGGCCGCGTCGGACGCCTGGTGGATCTGGCCGCGCTCTTCGAGCAGGCGCAGGACATCGGAGCGGTACGTGGTCATGGGCAGGCTCATCACGCGCATTCAGGCTTGGTGCGCCGCGTGTGTAGCAGGTTCGGGCCTGGAATCCACGCAGGGCGAGGCCCACGGGCCCGAGGGCGGAAACCCCGGGGCGGTCGTAACGCGGCGAGGGGGAGGGCTCGCAGGAACGTCACGAACAGAGACAGCGCCCCACCAGATTTCCGGCGCGCCCCACCTTGATATAATGCCTAGTAATCTCTCGCCTATTTAAAGGCATGGCGCTCCCTAGGGGACTCGAACCCCTGTTTTCGCCGTGAGAGGGCGACGTCCTAGACCGCTAGACGAAGGGAGCAGCGGAGAGGCGCTTCCTATAACCGCGGCCCGGCCGGGCCGCAAGCGCCTGCGCTGACATTTTGCAGCGCAGGCTGTGGAAAACCTTGAAAAGGCCGTCCCCTTCACCGCAGGGGCGCGGCGGCGGGGGCGCCGGGAGCGAGGTCGAGGCGGCCGAGCTCCTTCAGGGTGGCGGCGTCGAACAGGCGGAGCGACGTGCGGCCGTCCTGCTCCACGGTCACAATCAGGCGCCCCGAATCGGCGGCGGTGGCGACCACGCGGGCGCCCTCGGGCAGGGCGATCGCCGCATGGGCGGCGCCGGCCTCGGCCTGCTTCGACTTGACGACCCGGTAGACGATGGCCGACATGACGGCGAGAAAGCCGACGCCCATGGTCAGCCCGCCGATCAGGAACAGCCGCCGAAGGCGCTGATAGACCTGCGCGATGCGGGGATCGTCGTCGTCCGCGACCTCGTCCGCAACCGGGCCGTTGGGCCCTCCGAGCGCCGTCATGTCTTTCGTCCTCTCATCCGCCGATGGTCCGCGCGCCGTCTCCGTGGCCGCCGGCCCCGACGAGGGCGGGCAGCGGCTGGACCGGTTCCTCGCGGCGCGCCTGCCCGAATTCTCCCGCGCCCGGCTCCAGGCGCTGATGCGCGAGGGCGCGGTGTCCGCGGGCGGCCGGACGCTAGTGGACCCCTCCGCGCGGGTCAACGCGGGCGAGACCTACGTGGTGGCGGCCCCGCCGCCGGCCCCGGCCGAGCCTGTGGGGCAGGACATCCCGCTGACGGTGGCGTTCGAGGACGCGCATCTCATCGTCATCGACAAGCCGGCGGGCCTCGTGGTGCACCCGGCGGCCGGCCACGCCGACGGCACGCTGGTCAACGCGCTGATCAACCATTGCGGCGCGAGCCTGTCGGGGGTCGGCGGCGTGGCCCGGCCGGGCATCGTCCACCGGCTCGACAAGGACACCTCCGGCCTGCTGGTGGTGGCGAAGCACGACGCCGCCCATCGGGCCTTGAGCGCCCAGTTCGCCGATCACGGCCGCACCGGGCCGCTGGTCCGGTCCTACCGGGCGCTGGTCTGGGGCCTGCCGTCGCGCCCCCGCGGCACGGTGGACGCCCCCCTCGGCCGCTCCGAGCGCAACCGGGAAAAGATCGCCGTGCGGGCCGACGGGCGCGAGGCCATCACCCATTGGGAGGTTCTGGAGCGGTTCGAGGCCGCGGGCGCGAGCCTGATGGAGTGCCGGCTGGAGACCGGCCGCACCCACCAGATCCGCGTGCACATGGCGAGCATAGGCCATCCGCTGCTGGGCGACATGGTCTACGGCGCCTCGCACCGCACCAAGGCCGCCCGGCTGTCGGACGAGGGCCGGGACGCGCTCGCCGCGCTGAACCGGCAGGCGCTGCATGCGGCGGAGCTCGGCTTCGCCCATCCGGTCACGGGCGAGGAGCTTCATTTCGAGAGCCCCTTGCCGGACGACCTCACGCGCATGACATCCGCCCTGGAGACCCAATGAGCCATGCATAAACGCACGTCAGCGTGAAGCGGATTTGACACCATTCCGCCGCGCTGGCGCGTTACTGTCTCGGAAAGTGCGATCGGCGCATGAGGCGCAATCGCGGCGGGGCCTGCCGGACATCGGGGGTCCCAGTTCGAAGGAGACGCCCATGGCTTCGGCCGCCTTGCCCCTTCTTGTCAGCGATTCCGGTCTGTCGAAGTATCTCGACGAGATCCGCAAGTTCCCCATGCTCGAGCCGCAGGAGGAGTACATGCTCGCCAAGCGCTGGCGCGAGCATGGCGACCGCGACGCGGCCCACCGGCTCGTCACCAGCCATTTGAGGCTCGTGGCCAAGATCGCCATGGGCTATCGCGGCTACGGCCTGCCGATCGGCGAGGTGGTGTCCGAGGGCAATGTGGGCCTGATGCAGGCGGTGAAGCGGTTCGAGCCGGACAAGGGCTTCCGCCTCGCCACCTACGCCATGTGGTGGATCCGCGCCTCGATCCAGGAGTACATCCTGCGCTCGTGGTCGCTGGTGAAGATGGGCACCACCGCGAACCAGAAGAAGCTGTTCTTCAACCTGCGCAAGGCCAAGAGCCAGATCTCCGCGCTGGAGGACGGCGACCTGAAGCCCGATCAGGTGAAGCAGATCGCCACCAAACTCGGCGTCGGCGAGCAGGACGTGATCGACATGAACCGCCGTCTCGGCGGCGACGCCTCGCTCAACGCGCCGCTGCGCGAGGACGAGGGCTCGTCCGAGTGGCAGGACTGGCTGGTGGACGACAGCGACAGCCAGGAGAGCCGCCTCGCCGAGAACGAGGAGCTGGACAACCGCCGCAAGGCGCTGTCGGGCGCGCTCACCGTGCTGAACGACCGCGAACGCCGCATCTTCGAGGCGCGCCGCCTCGCCGACGACCCGCTGACGCTGGAGGAGCTGTCCTCCGAGTTCGGCGTCAGCCGCGAGCGCGTGCGCCAGATTGAGGTCCGCGCCTTCGAGAAGGTGCAGGACGCGGTGCGCAAGAACGTGGCGCAGATCGAGGCCCGCGCCTGAGGGCTTGGTCACGGTGCGTGACGATAGCGAAGCCGTCCGCGTGATCGCGGGCGGCTTTTTTATTGCGCGCTGTGTGCTGGTGCGGGCGAACGCCGCGATGTCCGTCATGCCCGCGCGAGGCGCGGGCATCCACGACCTGGGCGTTGACGTTCTCGCTCGATGGGAAGTCGTGGATGCCCGGCATGCGCCGGGCATGACGGTGACGGCTGTCCGACTGGAGGCTGAAGGGGCCTCGAACAACCCTCGCCGGGTCAGCCCCGCCCCGAGCCCACCTTCAGCAGGCGCAGCACCAGCCAGACGGGGATCACCACCGCGGCGCCGATGATGAGCCAGCGCAGCAGGGCGCGGATCAGGTCGGCGCTGTTGGCGAGCAGGTCGCGGATCACGTCGATGGCGTAGTCCAGCAGCCGGAACACGTCGAGATCGAGCTGGTCGAGGATCAGCCCGACCACGACGCAGAGCGCGAGCAGCCGCACCAGCACGCCGAGCGGCGAGCCGCCGAGGAAGCGCGAGACGCCGCCGGAGGAACCGTAGGACATGGAGTGATCTCCCCGCTCAGGCCGCCTGCGCCAGTTCGCCGGCGAGCGCGCGCCGGATCAGCGCGCGCGTCTCGTCAACGCCGTAGGCGGCCACGAAGGTTCCGAAGCGCGGGCCTTCCTTCTCGCCCAGCAGCAGCTCGTAGAGCGCGCTGAACCAGGCGAAGGACACGCCCGGCCCGCCGTCCGGGCCCTTGCGCTTCTTGTCCTGATAGCGCTCGATCGGGCGGGCGACGTCCAGCACCGCGTCCTGGATCGCGGCGGTGTCCGCATCCGCGGGCAGGGCGGCGAGGCCGGCTTCGAGGGTCGCGAGCGCTTGCGCCTCCACCTCGTCGGGCAGGCGGAAGGCGCGGCGCGGCTTCACCCGGTCGATGAAGTAGCGCACCGCGTAGCCCGCCAGCCGGTCGAGGTCGGGATGGGTCTCGGCGGTGACGCCCGGCGCGTAGCGCCGGATCATGCGCCACAGCACGGCCTTGTCCTCGGCGTTGGCGGCGGAGGCGAGCTTCAGCAGCAGGCCGAAGGACACCGGCATGTCGTCCGCGGGCGGCTCCCCCGAATGGATGTGCCACACCGGGTTGCCGAGCCGGGTCTTCCAGTCCTGCGCCTCGTAGCGGGACAGGAAGTTGTAATACTCGTCGACCGCCTTGGGGATGACGTCGAAATGCAGCTTCTTCGCCGAGCGCGGCGATTGGAACATGTAGAGCGCGAGGCTCTCCGGGCTGGCGTAGGTCAGCCACTCGTCGATGGTCAGGCCGTTGCCCTTGGACTTGGAGATCTTCTGGCCGTTCTCGTCGAGGAACAGCTCGTAGACGAAGTGCTCCGGCGCGACGCCGCCCAGAATCTCGCAGATGCGGTCGTAAATCGGCGCGTTGGTCTGGTGGTCCTTGCCGAACATCTCGAAATCGGCGTCGAGCGCGGCCCAGCGGGCGCCGAAGTCGGGCTTCCACTGCAGCTTCACGTTGCCGCCGGTCACGGGCAGCGTCTTGTCCACGCCGTCCTCGTCCGTGAAGGTGATCGTGCCGTCCCGGGCGTTCACCTGCTTCAGCGGCACGTAGAGCACCCGGCCGGAGACGGGCGAGATGGGCAGGAAGGGCGAATAGGTGGCGCGCCGCTCCTCGCCCAGCGTCGGCAGCATCACCGCCATGATCTCGTCGTAGCGCTCGGCCGCCTTCAGCAGCACGGCGTCGAGCTTGCCGGCCTTGTAGTACTCGGTGGCGGAGGCGAACTCGTAGTCGAAGCCGAAAGTGTCGAGGAACCGCCGCAGCATGGCGTTGTTGTGGTGGCCGAAGCTGGCGTAATCGCCGCCGAACGGGTTCGGCACCGAGGTCAGCGGCATCTGCAGGTAGGGCGTCAGCGCGGCCGGGTCCGGCACGTTGTCCGGCACCTTGCGCATGCCGTCCATGTCGTCGGAGAAGCACAGCAGCCGGGTCGGGATGCGGTCCTCGGTCAGCGTGCGGAAGGCGTGGCGCACCATGGTGGTGCGCGCCACCTCGCCGAAGGTGCCGATGTGGGGCAGGCCGGACGGGCCGTAGCCGGTCTCGAACAGCACCGGGCCGTCCTTCGGCTTGCGCTTCAGCCGCTCGACGATCTTGCGCGCCTCCTCGAACGGCCAGGCGGCCGAGGTCTGGGCGAATTCGGCGAGGTCTGCGGCGATCATCGGCTCACACGGTCGGGACACGAAAGAGGCGCAACCTATGAAGGGGCGTTCGGGGCGTCAATGAGGCGCTGCTGGGAGGAGAGCAGTCTTCGTCATGCCCGAGGCAAGCTCGGGCATGACGAAGGTGGAGCGGGCGTCTCGGTCATCTCAAACGACCGCTCACCACAGGCCCACGGGGAAGTGCCGCAGGTAGATTTCGGCGTAGGTCCCGTTCTCGTCCAGCCGCTGCAGGGCGTAGTCGATGGCGGCGCGCAGGCGGTCGTCGTCCGGGCGGAGCAGGGCGCCCACGCCCTCGCCGAAATAGCGGGTCTCCACGAAGGGCCCGCCGAGGAACGCGCAGCAGTCGGCGCTGTCTTCGCCGTTCAGCCAGAAGGCCAGCGTCACGCCGTCGCCGAAGGCGGCGTCGGCCTCGCCGTCCTTCACCGCGGCGGCGGCCGCGGCCGCGCTGGGGAAGAACTTGAGCGTGGCCTTGGGGAAGAACGCCTTCAGAAAGGCTTCATGCGCCGAGCCCGCCGCCACCGCCACGGCGCGGCCCTCCAGCGCTTCGGGCGTCGCGCCCGTCAGGGCCTTGTCCTTGCGGGCCACGAAGCGCGCGGGGGTCTGGTGCAGGCGCTCGGTCACGGCGAAGCGCTTGCGCAACTCCGGCGTCGGCCGCGCCATGGCGAGGATCACGTCCGCCTGCCGACGGTCGATCGTGTCCATCAGCGCGTCCCAGCGCCAGGCCTGCAGGGTGCAGGTCACGTCCAGCTCGGCGCAGATGGCGCGGGCGAGGTCCACCGCGAAGCCCACCGGCTGGCCGTCGGCGTCGGCATAGTGGAACGGCGGATAGTCGTCGCCGGTGGCCCATTTGATCACCCGGCCCGCGGGCAGGTCGGGCTTCTCCAGCCGCGCCTTGGGATCGCTGAAGCGCGGGATCGCGACCGTGCCCGTATCCGCAGCCGCGGCTGGCGCGGCGCAGACGACGGCGAGAGCGACCGCAAGACCGATGCTCCGCGCGACTCTCCAAGGTTGCATCCGACTCGACTCCTCGCGTCAGGCGATTCTACTGTCGGAGAATGAGCCGAGGGTGAACGGCGGGGGACCGTTCGCTCGGCGGGGGCGGTTCATCGCATGGCGCAGACGGCGCGCCCGATCAAGGCGGAAGCCCGCGGAACACGGGCGAAGGCGTTCGTTCGCGCTCTGCCGCCGCCCCGGCGCGCGCCCGAGCCGGAGCTCGCCCTGCCGCCGGAGCTGCTGGTGCTCGCCACGCAGGGCGTGCCCCTGTCCGCCCTGACGGAGGCGCAGGCCGAGGCGCGCCGCGCCGGCGTGCTCCCCTTCGACGCGCTGCTGGGGATGGGCCGCCACGCGGAGCGCGACCTGACCGTCCGGCTCGCCGCCGGCCTCGGCCTCGCCGCGCTCCAGCCGGGCGATCTCGCCGAAGCCGCCCCCATCGACGCCGAGACCTTCCGCTCCGCCATGACGACCGGCGTGCTGCGCCTCGACCGCCCCGGCCGTCCGCCCCGGCTGCTGGTGGCCGCCCGGGGCGTGGCGCTGGCGAGGCTCGCGGCCTCGCGCCGGGGACGGCCGGCGGGCGGCTCGCCCGTGCTGCTCGCGGGGCCGGGGGCCTTCGCGGACGCCGCGGTGCGGCTCTGCGGCGCGGCGCTGGCGGCGCGGGCGACGCTCGGCCCGGGTGTGATCGCGCCCGAACTCACCGTCGCCGGCGCCATGCCGGAGATGACGCCGGGGCGGCGGGACGCGCTGCTCGCCGCCGCCGCGACGGTCTCCGCCGCGGCCTTCGCCTTCGACGCCGTGGCGCTGGCGCTCTCCACCCTCGCCGGGCTGCTGTTTCTGGCGCTCAACGTGTTTCGCGTCGCCATGGCGACCGGGGCGGCCGACGACGGCGGGCAGGAGCCCGCCCGCGCCGACGACCGGGACCTGCCCGTCTACACCGTGCTGGTCTGCCTCGCCCGCGAGGCGGCGGTGGTCCCCGGCCTGCTCGAAGCGCTGGAGCGGCTCGACTACCCGCCGGCCAAGCTCGACATCAAGCTGCTGATCGAACGGGGCGACGACGAGACCCTGGGCGCGCTGGCGGAGAGGCCGCCGCGCGCGGGCATCGAGGTGCTGGTCCTGCCGCCGGGCGGGCCGAAGACCAAGCCGCGGGCGCTGAACGCGGGGCTGATGGCGGCGCGCGGCTCGCTTCTCACCGTGTTCGACGCCGAGGACCTGCCCGACCCGGACCAGTTGCGCAAGGCGCTCGCGGTGTTCCGCGCCTCGCCGCCGGAGGTCGGCTGCGTGCAGGCGCGGCTCGCCATCGACAACACCGGCGACGGCTGGCTCGCCCGCCAGTTCGCGATCGAATACGCGGCCCTGTTCGACGTGGGCCTGCCGGCGCTGTCGGCGGCGGGCATGCCGATCCCGCTCGGCGGCACCTCGAACCATTTCCGCACCTCCGTGCTGCGCAGCCTCGGCGGCTGGGACGCGGGCAACGTCACCGAGGACGCGGACCTGGGCTTGCGGCTGGCGCGCTTCGGCTGGCGCACCCGCACCGTGGCCTCGGTCACGTGGGAGGAGTCCACCACCCGGCTGTGGCCGTGGATCAAGCAGCGCACCCGCTGGATGAAGGGCTACATGGTCACGTCCGTGGTGCATGCCCGCTCGCTCGGCGGGCTGGCGGCGCGGCTCGGGCCGATGCGCCTCGCCGGCGCGCTGATGACGGTGGCGGGGGTCGCGCTCACCGCGCTGGTCTATCCGCTGGTGATGGCGGGCCTGCTGGTGGACGGGCTGACCGGCGGCTGGGCCAGGCCGTCCAGGACGGCGCTGGAGAGCGCGCTGTTCGCGGCCCATGTGGGCAATCTGGCGCTCGGCTGCGCCGCGGGCCTCGCCTGCTGCTGGCTGGGCGCCGACAAGCGCGGCGAGCCGCGGCTCGCCATCGACCTGTTCACCACGCCGCTCTACTGGCTGCTGGTGGGCGTCGCGGCGTGGCGGGCGCTGTGGCAGATCGTCTATGGCGACGCCAGCCGCTGGGAGAAGACCGCCCACGGCCTCTCCACCCGCCGCAGCCGGCCTGCGGGCTGAGCGCCCACTGGCGGAGGACGCCCGCGCTCCCCAGATTGGTGGACGAGCAACGCCGGAAGGAGCGCCGCCCATGTCTCATGTCGCCGACTACGAGGTCGTCCGCACCGACGAGGAGTGGCGGGCGCTGCTGACGCCCGAGCAGTACCAGATCATGCGTCGGCACGGCACCGAGCGGCCGGGGAGCTGCGCGCTGCTGCGCGAGAAGCGGGCCGGAACCTTCGCCTGCGTGGGCTGCGGGCAGCCGCTGTTCCGCTCGGGCGAGAAGTTCGAGAGCGGCACCGGCTGGCCGAGCTTCGACGCGCCGATCGAGGGCGCGCTGGGGGAGACCGTCGACCGCGGCTACGGCATGGTCCGCACCGAGGTGCACTGCGCCCGCTGCGGCAGCCACATGGGCCATGTGTTCCCGGACGGCCCGCCGCCCACGGGCCTGCGCTACTGCATCAACGGCGTGGCGCTGAACTTCGAGCCGGAATGAGCGGCGGGGTCAGTCGGTCCCGGGTCAGTCGGTCCTGGGCTGCGGCCCCTCGTAGGTGACGCGGTAGATCGCGCCGTTGTGGTCGTCCGAGACCAGCAGCGAGCCGTCCCTGAGCGGCATCACGTCCACGGGGCGGCCCACATAGTCCTCCTCCTGCACGAAGCCGGTGAGGAAGGGCTCCACGCTGATCACCCGGCCGCGTTCGTCCCGGAGCACGGCGACCACGTCCGCGATCTTGCGGTTGCGGTTCCAGGGCCCGTGCCGGGCCACGAAGATGGCGTGGGCGTAGGTGGGCGGGAACATGCGCCCCCGGTAGAAGCGCAGGCCGAGCGGCGCCACATGGGCGCCGAGCAGCGCCGCCGGCCGCACATACGACTCGCAGGAGCGGCCCCAGCCGAATTCGGGATCGAGCATGATGCCGGAGTGGCAATAGGGAAAGCCGAAGTGCTGCCCCGGCTGCGTCACCCGGTTCAACTCGTCGGACGGCATGTCGTCGGACAGCCCGTCGCGCTGGTTGTCCGTGAACCAGAGCTCGCCGGTGACCGGGTCGAAATCGAGCCCGACGCTGGTGCGCACGCCCTCCGCCACCGTCTCGAGCCCCGTGCCGTCGAGGTTCATGCGCACGATGCGGCCGCGCCGGGGGCCGGGTTCGCACACGTTGCAGGGCGCGTTGACGGAGACATAGAGCTTCTCGTCCGGCCCGATGCGCAGGCCCTTCCAGCTCTGGGGGCCGTCGCCCGGAAAGCCGTCGTAGACCACCTTGGGCGGGCCGGGATCGTCCAGCCGGTTCTCGATGTCGTCGAAGCGCAGGATGCGGCGCGGGGTCGCCACGTAGAGCGCGCCCTTGTGGAACTCGATGCCGTTGGGCAGCGGCGTGTCCTGCAGCACGATCTTCACCGTCCGCCCGCCGCCGGGCTTCGGCGCGAGGGCGTAGATCCGGTTGGCCACGAACAGCGAGGACACGAAGATCACGCCCTTGTCGCCCTCGCGCATCATGCGGGCGTCCAGCACGTCGCTGGCGAAGGTCTCCACCCGGAAGCCGGGCGGGGCCTGCAGTTTGGCCGTGGGCAGCTCGTCGGCGGGCGTCGGGGCGGGGAAGGCCGCGACCGGCGCCATTTTCCGCGCGGCGTCCGAATAGGGCTGACCGATCGACCAGAACTCCTCCCCCCCGCCGGCGCGCGCGGGCGCCGATCCAAGCGCGAGCGCCACGGCGAGAGCCGAGACCGCGAGGCGGAGTGCAGGCGAGGTCGGAATCGCGATCGCCATGGAACGTCCAATGCGCGGCCCGCGCCGCGGAGGCGCCGACCCTAAGGCGCCCCGCTCAGGACACAAGCCGGTGGAACCTCGACGAAGGACGAGCCGTTAGCTCCCGAGATACGAAGCGCGGCGCTCCGGCGACACGCGCTCGACCCCAGGCGGAGCACAGATGACCCTTCACGCAGCGCGCGCGCCCCTCGGGCGCGGCCGGACGTCCGGCTTTTACGCCGACGTCCGGGACCACAGCCGGCGGCTCGCCGAACCGTTGAGCGACGCCGACGCCACCGTGCAGTCCATGCCGGACGCCAGTCCCGCCAAATGGCATCTGGCCCACACCACATGGTTCTTCGAGACCATGATCCTGAAGCCGCATCTCGCGGGCTACCGGGAGTTCTCGCCGGTCTTCGGCTACCTGTTCAACTCCTACTACGAGACGCTGGGCGCCCGTCACCCGCGGCCGAAGCGGGGCATGCTGACCCGGCCGGCGCTCGACGAGATCATGGCCTACCGCGCCCATGTGGACGAGGCCATGGAGCGGCTGCTGGCGGAGGACCCGTCCGAAGGCGTCGAGGAGCTGGCGACGCTCGGCTGCCACCACGAGCAGCAGCATCAGGAGCTTCTGCTCACCGACCTGCTGCATCTGTTCGCCCAGAGCCCGCTGAAGCCCGCCTATGGCGACGCCGGGCCGGCGCTGGCGCCGGCGGCCGCGGCGCCCGAGGCGGGCTGGCTCGGCTTCGACGGCGGCGTGGCGGAGATCGGCCATGACGGCGCGGGCTTCGCCTACGACTGCGAGGGACCGCGGCATCAGGCCCTCATCGCGCCGTTCCGCATCGCCGACCGGCTCGTCACCAATGGCGAGTGGCTCGCCTTCATGGCGGACGGCGGCTACCGCTCGCCGCTGCTGTGGCTCGCCGACGGCTGGGCCAAGGTCTGTTCCGAGGACTGGGCCGCGCCGCTCTATTGGGAGCAGACGGACGGCGTCTGGCGCTCCATGACGCTGAACGGACTGCAGCCGGTCGATCCCGCCGCCCCGGTGGCGCACGTCAGCTATTTCGAGGCCGACGCCTTCGCGGCCTGGGCCGGCAAACGGCTGCCCACCGAGCAGGAGTGGGAGCATGCGGCGCAGGCCGCGAACGTGGAGCCGCGCGAGGGCGGCGATCGCATTGCGCGGCTGCGGCCCCGTCCGGCCGGCGCAGGCGCCGGTTTGAAACAGGCCTTCGGCGAGGTCTGGCAGTGGACCCGCAGCCCGTTCTCGCCTTATCCGCGCTTCCGTCCCGCGCCGGGCGCGGTCGGCGAATACAACGGCAAGTTCATGTGCGGCCAGTTCGTGCTCCGCGGCTCGTCGCTCGCCACGCCGCCGGGCCATGCGCGGGCGAGCTACCGCAACTTCTTCCCGCCGGACAAGCGCTGGCAGTTCTCGGGCCTCCGGCTGGCGGAGGACGCCTGATGCTGGAGCGCGTCCCCGTCCGCGAGACCCAGCGCGAGGCGTTCCGCGCCGACGTGCGCGCCGGGCTCGGCTCCCCGAAGAAGAGCCTGCCGAGCCGCTGGCTGTACGACGACCGCGGCTCGGAGCTGTTCGAGGAGATCACCCGCCTGCCGGAGTATTATCCGACGCGGACCGAGACCCTGATTCTCGAACGGCACGCGGCGGAGATGGCCGCCTTCTGCGGCCCGCGCGCCACGGTGGTGGAGTACGGCGCCGGCGCCGGCGTGAAGACGGCGCTGCTGCTCGCGGCCCTCGACAACCCCGCCGTCTATGTGCCGATCGACATCGCGGGCGACTTTCTGGAGCTCGCGGCCGCGCGCCTGCAGCAGCGGTTCCCGTGGCTGGAGATCCGGCCGGTGACGGGCGATTTCACCGCCGATCTCGATCTGCCGGACGACCTGCCGCGGCTGAACGCCCGCGTCGGCTTCTTCCCCGGCTCCACCATCGGCAACCTGTCCGAGGCGGAGGCGCGCGGCTTCCTTGAGCGCATGCGCGGCCATCTGGGCCCCGGCGGCCGGGCCATCGTCGGCGTCGACCTGCGCAAGGACCTCGCGCGGCTTCTGCCGGCCTACGACGACGGGGCCGGCGTCACGGCGGCCTTCAACCTCAACGTGCTCGAGCGGATCAACCGGGAGCTCGAGGGCGGCTTTGACCTGTCGCGCTTCGCCCATGAGGCGCGCTGGAACGAGCGCGAGGGCGCGGTGGAGATGCACGCGGTCAGCCTCGCGGACCAGACGGTGGCGGTCGGCGGCGAGCGGGTGGCCTTCGCCCGCGGCGAGACCATCCACACCGAAAGCTCGCGCAAATATTCGGCCGACGGATTCGCGGCGCTGGCCGCCGCCGCCGGCTGGCGCGTCACCAGGATCTGGACCGACGACGAGCGGCTGTTCGCGGTGACGGGACTTGAGCCGAGCGCATGAAGGGATGACGCCGCCGGTCCGGATGTGCCACATAAGGGCATCATAAGAGACGCGCGCCGCTGGATCGCCGCGTCCGGACCGGAGGAGTTCATCGGATATGGCATTCATTCGCATCGCGGCCGTGGCGACGCTGCTCGCGTCGGCGTCCGCGGTCTTCGCGCAGGGCGCGCCTGATCCGGCCGAGATGGCCGCCGTGGACGCCGCCTATGGAAAAGCGTGCGCCACCCGCGTCTCGCCCGAGCTGTGCGGTTGCGTCATCGGAGTCGCTTCCGTGCATCTGGCGACCCCCGCCGAACGGCAGGTGTTCTACGAATACATGATGGGCGAGGTGAGCCAGGCCAAGGCCCGGCGGGCCACCTTCTCCCCCGAACAGGCGAGCGCCTTCAACGTGGCGCTGCAGAAGGCGGACGTGATGCTGCGGGACCGCTGCGACGCCATCAAGCAGAAGGACGCGGCGGCCCGTCCGGTGGAATCGCCGAAGGCGCCTTAACCCCCGCGACATCCCGCCCGAGACCAAGGCGCCGTCGCGCGGCGGCCGGAATCGTGCGAGACGGGACGGCGCTTTCCCTTCCTGAGCATCTCGGCCACCCGTGAACGCCCGATCCTTCCCCGATCTCGCCACGCTCCGCGCCTCCGGCAAGGTCGGGCTCGCCCGCGCGCTGGCGAAGCTCGAACGCGGGGCGGGCAGCCTCGAGGCGGCCGAACTGCTCGACGCCGCCGAGGCCGAGCCCCACGGCGACGTGCTGGGCCTCACCGGCCCGCCCGGCGTCGGCAAGTCCACGCTCACCGGCGCGCTGGTGCGGGCCTTCCGGGCGCAGGGGCGCACGGTCGGCGTGGTGGCGGTGGACCCGTCCTCCATGCGCTCCGGCGGCGCGCTGCTGGGCGACCGCGCCCGCATCCCCACCGACCCGGACGACCGGGGCGTGTTCGTGCGCTCGCTCGCCGCCCGCGACCGGCTGGGCGGCCTGTCGGAGCTCGCCTTCGGCGCGGTGCTGCTGATGCGCGCGCTGTTCGACCGGGTGATCGTGGAGACGGTCGGCGTCGGCCAGTCCGAGGCGGACGTGGCGCTGGTGGCGGACACCATCCTGCTCGCGGTGCAGCCCGCCTCCGGCGACGCGCTGCAGTTCATCAAGGCCGGCGTCATGGAACTGCCGGACGTGATGGCGGTGACCAAGGCCGATCTCGGCCTGCCGGCGATCCGCGCCCGCGAGGACCTGGAGGGCGCCATGGCCCTGACGAATCCCGGAACCGGCCGCTGGCGCGCGCCAGTGACGCTGGTGGCGTCCGAGACCGGGGAGGGGCTCGACACGCTGGTGGCCCTGATCGAGGAGCACGCCGTCTTCCTGCGCGAGGGCGGCCTGCGGGAGCGCCGCCGCGCCGAACGGAGCGAGGCCCGGCTGCGGGCGGGGCTCAGGACCAAGTTCGGGACCGTGGGCCTCGCCGCCTGCGCCGCCGTCCTGCCCGGCCTGTCCGGCGGACCCTTCGCCCGCGAGGCGGAGGCGACCCGCATCCTGTCCGCGCGCCTGCGCGGCGACGGCGCGGCGTAGCGGCCGGGCAGGCAGACCCCCGCTGCGGGACGTCGCGTCGCGCGCACGGCGCATGACGACGCGACGACGGCCGCATATTATATGTCGGTGACGAAGAGCCGGCGCTGCGCTGGCGTTGACTCAAGGCGTCGGCGCGGGCCGCGCGGGCGGACGATGCACATCACCGAACTCGACACGACGGATCTGGCGGCGCTGGCGGAGCGGTTCGCGGGCGCGGATCATCTCGTGTTCCTCGACAGCGCCATGCCGCACGCCAAGCTTGGCCGCTACTCCTATCTGACCGCCTCCCCCTACGCCGTGCTGGAGGCGGGACAGGACGGCGCCCGCTTCGCCGGACGGCCGCTCGACGGCGATCCGCTTACGGCGCTCGGCGCGGCGCTGTCCGCCCAGCGCGCCGAAGCCCATCCCGACCTGCCGCCGTTCCAGGGAGGAGCCGCGGGCTTCATCGCCTACGACTACGGCCGCCGGCTGGAGCGCCTGCCGGCGCCGGCCGTGGACGATCTTGGCGTCCCCGACGCCATGCTCGGGCTCTACGACTGGGTGGTCGCCTGCGACCATCATCGCGACAGGGCCTGGCTGATCTCCACCGGCGCGCCCGAGACGGAGCCCGCGCCGCGCGCCGCGCGGGCGAAGGCCCGGGCCGACGAGGTGCTTGCCCGGCTGGCGCGGCCCGTCCCGAGCGCGCCCGTTGCGGCGGCGCCGGCCGCCCCGCTGCCGTTCCGCTCCAACTTCGACCGCGCCGCCTACGTGGAGGCGATCCGCGCCTGCGTGGACTACGTGCTGGCGGGCGACATCTTCCAGGCCAACATCGCCCAGCGCTTCCTCGCCGATCTGCCGGCGGACTTCGACCCCTGGGCGTTCTACAGGCGCCTGCGCCGGCGCAACGCAGCGCCCTTCGGCGCCTATCTCGCCTTCGGCGATCTGGTGGTGGCCTCGTCCTCGCCCGAGCGCTTCGTCTCGGTCACGGGCGACCTCGTGGAGGCGCGGCCCATCAAGGGCACCACCAAGCGCTGGGCCGATCCCCATGCGGACGGGGCCTCGTCGCGGGTGCTGCTGGCCTCCGAGAAGGACCGGGCCGAGAACGTGATGATCGTCGACCTGCTGCGCAACGACATCTCGCGGGTGAGCCGCCCCGGCGAAGTGGACGTGCCGACGCTGTGCGGGCTCGAGACCTACGCCTCGGTGCATCATCTGGTGTCGGTGGTGACGGGGCGCCTGCGCGAGGGGCTTGGCGTCATCGACCTGCTGCGGGCGAGCTTCCCCGGCGGCTCCATCACCGGCGCGCCGAAGCTGCGCGCCATGGAGATCATCACCGAGCTGGAGCGCCACGCCCGCGGCGTCTATTGCGGCTCCATCGGCTGGATCGGCTTCTCCGGCGACGCGGATTTCAACATCGCCATCCGCACCGCCACCATCGCCCGGGGCAAGGCGGTGTTCCAGGCCGGCGGCGGCATCACCGCCCTGTCCGACCCGGCGGCCGAGTATGACGAGAGCCTGACCAAGGCCCGCGCGGTGTTCGAGGCCTTCGGCGGCGTGCTGGACGAGGCCGGCGCCGACCGGGCCCGCGCCACGGCGGGAGGCCTCCGATGATCCTCGTCGTCGACAACTACGACAGCTTCGTCTTCAACGTGGCCCGCTACTTCGAGGAGATCGGCCGCGAGGTCCGCGTGATCCGCAACGACGCGCTCACCGTGGAGGATGCCGGGGCGCTTCAGCCCGAAGCCATCGTGATCTCGCCCGGCCCCTGCACGCCCACCGAGGCCGGCGTCTCGCTGCCGCTGATCCGGGCGCTCTCGGGCCGCGTCCCCATCCTCGGGATCTGCCTCGGCCATCAGGCGATCGGCGAGGTGTTCGGCGGCAAGGTCGTGCGCGCCCGCCGGCCGCTCCACGGCCGGGCCTCCCGCATCGCCCATGACGGGACCGGCCTGTTCGCCGGCCTGCCGAGCCCGCTCAGCGTGGGGCGCTACCACTCGCTGATCGTGGAGTTCGACGCCGGTTACGCCGGCCCGCTGCAGGTGACCGCCCGCTCCGAGGAGGGCGAGGTCATGGCGCTCCAGCACGTGGAGCACCCGACCTTCGGCGTGCAGTTCCACCCCGAGTCGATCCTGACCGAGAACGGCCACGCGCTGCTGCGCAACTTCCTCGACGCGGCCAGGCGGCGACAGTCGTGCTGCGCCTGAACGGCCAGCCGGTCGCGGACGTGAACCGCGCGCCGTTCGACCTCGCCGATCGCGGGCTGACGCTGGGCGACGGCCTGTTCGAGACCATCGCCGTGTTCGGCGGCCGCCCCGCGGCGCTCGGCCTTCATCTCGACCGGCTCTGCGCCGCCGCCGCGGAGATTCGCCTGCCCGTGGACCGCGCCGCGCTTGAGCGCGAGGTTCTGGCGCTCGCGGGCGAGGGCGACGGGGTGATCCGGCTCACCGTGACCCGCGGCGCCGGCGCGCGGGGCCTCGCGATTCCCGATGGGGCCGAGCCCGCCGTGATCGCGGCGCGGGGGCCTTATCCCCCGAACGCGCTGTTCGCGGCCGTGCGGCTCGCGACCGTCTCCGTCCGGCGCAATCCGAGCTCGTTCGTCTCCCGCGCCAAGACCCTGTCCTATCTCGACAGCGTGCTGGCCTTCGACGCGGCGCGCCGCACCGGCGCCGATGACGCGCTGATGCTGAACACGGCGGGGCGCGTCGCCTCCACCGCCATGGCCAATCTGTTCGCGGTGGTGGGGGGGATCGTCGTCACCCCTTCGCTCGACGAGGGGATTCTGCCGGGGGTGACCCGGCGTCTGGCGCTGGACGCCTGCCGCGACCTCGGAATTCCTGTGGAGGAGCGGCCGCTCGGACTACACGAGTTCGTCAGCGCGGAGGCGGCTTTCGCCGCCAACAGCGTCCGGCTGGCGATGCCGGTCGCCGCCGTCGACGAAAACGTGATGCCGGGCGCGGGCCATCCGGTGGTGGCCCGGCTCTCGGCCGCGGTGGCCGCGGCCTGCGGCGCGCCGCACCCGCGCTGAGGCGGCGGGGCGCGTCCCCGAGGTCAGGGCAGGGCGTCGAAGCCGGGGCCGAATCCGTTCAGCGACACCGGCACGCCGATGCCCTTTTCGGGCGTCTGGAAGATGATGAAGGTGGCGCTCTTGCCGGTGCGCAGCTGGTTCACCAGCGGGTCCTCCAGCACCACCTCGGCCACGCAGCCGTTGGTGAGGCAGCGCACGAATCCGGCGCGGCCGACCTCGGTCTGGTCGATGCGCAGGCCGAGGCCCGAGGGCAGCAGCACGCCGAGCGGCGCCAGCACGCGCAGCAGGCGGCTCTTCTTGTCCGCGGTCTTCAGCACGATGACGGTGAGGCCCACATTCGGCATGTCGTCCGCGGTGACGCTCTGCACCAGGGCGCACTGTTCGCCCTGCGCGCCGGCGGGCGTGTCGCAGCGCATCTGCCAGTCGCCATGGGTGGCCTTCACGGCCCCCTGCGCATGGGCGGCGGCGGGCGCGAGCGCGGCGAGGGAGGCGACGGCGAGCGCCGCCAGTGGATTGCGTGGCACGGGCTGATGCTCTCCGGGATGGGGACCGCTGCGGGGTAACAGAGCGGCCCGGTCTGTCAAGCGAAGACGGCCTCGAGAGCCATGCGCGGCGCGCGCGGCCTTCGCGCCTTTATGCCGCACGGCGTCGCCGGGGGCCACATTGAGCTTTGGCAATCTTTATGTTTTCAAAGGTGCGGCGAAAACTGGGCGGCGCAGGCCGCGCGGTGGATTCGCGATCGCGCGTCCGTCGCGCCGTCGCGAATACGACCAATGACGCATATGCCGCGCCGTGATGGTGCGTGATGACAAGCACGACGGGCGTGGACGCGTCCGCGACAGGGAAGAGACGAGGGGCAGGCCACAATGCTTCCATCCGGACGTCTGACGTCGTTCATGATTTCGGCCGCGGGCCTGTTCGCCGCCGCTCCGGCGCTTGCCGGCGACGGCCAGCCCTCGCCGTGGCAGCTGGGCTTCCAGCAGTCGGCCTCCCCGATCTTCGAGCAGATCCACTCGTTCCATAATTTCATTCTGGTCATCATCGTCGCCATCACGCTGTTCGTGCTGGGGCTGCTGGTCTACTGCGTGGTCCGCTTCAACGAGAAGTCGAACCCGGTTCCCTCCAAGACCACCCATCACACCATGCTCGAGGTGGTGTGGACGATCGCGCCGGTTCTCATCCTGGTCGTGATCGCCATCCCGTCCTTCCGGCTGCTCTACGCCCAGTTCACGCCGCCTCCGGCCGATCTGACCATCAAGGTCGTCGGACGCCAGTGGAACTGGGACATCGTCTATCCGGACGCCAACGAGCTGACGCTGACCGCGGTCATGCTCCAGGACAGCGAGCTGAACGGCAAGCCGCGCCTGCTGGCGGTGGACAACGAGGCCGTGGTTCCGGTCGGCAAGGTGGTCCACGTGGACGTGACCGCCGAGGACGTGCTGCACTCCTTCGCCATGCCGGCGTTCGGCGTGAAGGTGGACGCGGTGCCGGGCCGTCTGAACTCCACCTGGTTCCGCGCCGATCGCGAGGGCGTCTATTACGGCCAGTGCTCCGAGCTCTGCGGCCAGGACCACGCCTTCATGCCGATCGCCATCCGCGTGGTGAACGACGACCTCTACAAGCGCTGGCTCGAAGCGGCGCAGAAAGACACCGACGAAGCGAAGAAGCTGCTCGAGGCGTCCGTGAACGGCGCCGCCGCGACCAACGTCGCGCAGCGCTGACGCCGAACGAGCACGAGGGAGACACGAGGCCATGGCTGCTGCGGCGCACGGGATGACGCACGCGTCCCACGATCATCCGACCGGATGGCGGCGTTACGTCTATTCGACGAACCACAAGGACATCGGCACGATGTACCTGATCTTCGCGATCATCGCGGGGATCATCGGCGGCGCGCTGTCGATCGGCATGCGGCTCGAGCTCCAGGAGCCGGGCATGCAGATCTTCACCAACCCGAACACCTTCAACGCCTTCACCACCGCCCACGGCCTCATCATGATCTTCTTCATGGTGATGCCCGCGGTGATCGGCGGCTTCGCCAACTGGTTCGTGCCGCTCATGATCGGCGCGCCGGACATGGCGTTCCCGCGCATGAACAACATCTCGTTCTGGCTGCTGATCCCCGCGATCGGCCTGCTGCTGATCTCGCTGTTCGTGCCCGGCGCGCCCGGCTCGCACGGCGTCTCCGGTGGCTGGACGATCTATCCGCCGTACTCCACCAGCGGCCAGCCCGGACCGGCGATGGACTTCGCCATCCTCGGCCTGCACATCGCCGGCGCGTCGTCGATCCTCGGCGCCATCAACTTCATCACCACCATCTTCAACATGCGCGCCCCGGGCATGACGCTGCACAAGATGCCGCTGTTCGCCTGGTCCGTCCTGGTCACCGCCTTCCTGCTGCTGCTGTCGCTGCCCGTGCTCGCCGGCGCGATCACCATGCTGCTCACCGACCGCAACTTCGGCACCACCTTCTTCACGCCCGCGGGCGGCGGCGACCCGATCCTCTACCAGCACCTGTTCTGGTTCTTCGGCCACCCGGAGGTGTACATCCTGATCCTGCCGGGCTTCGGCATCATCAGCCACATCATCTCCACCTTCTCCCGCAAGCCGGTGTTCGGCTACCTGGGCATGGCCTACGCCATGGTGGCGATCGGCGTGGTCGGCTTCGTCGTGTGGGCCCACCACATGTACACGACCGGCATTTCGGTGAACACGCAGGCCTACTTCGTGTTCGCCACCATGGTGATCGCGGTCCCGACCGGCGTGAAGATCTTCTCGTGGATCGCCACCATGTGGGGCGGCTCGATCTCGCTCCGCACCCCCATGATCTGGGCGATCGGCTTCATCTTCCTGTTCACGCTCGGCGGCGTGACGGGCGTGGTGCTCGCCAACGCCGGCATCGACCGCTCGCTGCACGACACCTATTACGTGGTGGCCCATTTCCACTACGTGCTGTCGCTGGGCGCCGTGTTCGCCATCTTCGCGGGCTGGTACTACTGGTTCCCGAAGATGTTCGGCTACATGTACAACGAGACCATCGGCAAGGTGCACTTCTGGGTCACCTTCGTGGGCGTGAACCTGGTGTTCTTCCCGCAGCACTTCCTCGGTCTCGCCGGCATGCCGCGCCGCTACGTGGACTATCCGGAGGCCTTCGCCGGCTGGAACTTCGTGTCGTCGATCGGCTCCTACATCTCGGCGCTCGGCGTGTTCATCTTCCTCTACGGCGTGTTCGAGGCCTTCTCGAAGAAGCGCGTCGCGGGCGACAACCCGTGGGGCGAGGGCGCGACGACGCTGGAGTGGACGCTGTCCTCGCCGCCGCCGTTCCACCAGTTCGAGACCCTGCCGCGCGTCAAGTGACGCGACGGTCCGGGCGCGGCTTCGGCGGGCGCCCGGACCGAAGGCTTCCGCCGCGCGCCGCGCGGCCTGGATGACACCTTCTCCGGGCGGCCGGTTCGCCGCCCGGAACCGCATGGGGCCGGAGCCGTCGCGGCCTGACGGGTCCCGCATCGGCCGGACGCTGGTCCGGCCGCAAGATCGAGGCTTCGCCTGCGCATGACCTTCGCCCACGACGACACCGCCGCACACACCGCGGTCCCGGCCATGCCCGGGCCGAGCCTCGCCGGCGTCGAGGACTACATCGCCCTGCTCAAGCCGCGGGTGATGTCGCTGGTGGTGTTCAGCGCCCTGGTCGGCATGGTCGCCGCGCCGTCGGGGCTGCACCCCGTGCTGGCCGCGATCGCGCTGCTCTGCATCGCCGTGGGCGCGGGCGCGTCGGGCGCGCTCAACATGTGGTGGGACGCGGACATCGACGCGGTGATGACCCGCACCGCCAACCGCCCCGTGCCCGCCGGCCGCATGACGCCGGGCGAAGCCTGCGCCTTCGGCGTGGTGCTCTCCGTCGGCTCGGTGCTGATGCTGGGGCTCGCCTCCAACTGGCTCGCCGCCGGCCTGCTCGCCTTCACCATCTTCTTCTACGTGGTGATCTACACCATGTGGCTGAAGCGCTGGACGCCCCAGAACATCGTCATCGGCGGTCTCGCCGGCGCCATGCCGCCCATGGTGGGCTGGGCCGCGGTGTCGGGCGAGGTCAGCCTGCACAGCGCGCTGCTGGTCGCCATCATCTTCATGTGGACGCCGCCGCACTTCTGGGCGCTGGCGCTGATCAAGTCGGACGACTACGCCCGCGCGGGCGTGCCCATGCTGCCCTGCGTCGCCGGTCCCGACGAGACCCGCCGCCAGATCCTGCTCTATGCGCTGGCGCTCGCGCCGCTCGGCGTCGCGCCGGCCCTGGTCGGCCTCGGCGGCTGGCTCTATCTGGCGCTGTCCTCGGTGCTCGGGCTCGGCTTCGTGCTCCGCGCGGTCGCGGTCTACCGCCGCCGCGAGGGCGAGGCCGCGCGCAAGGCGGCGGGCGGCCTGTTCGGCTTCTCGCTGATCTATCTGTTCGCCCTGCTCGCCGTCGTGCTGGTGGAGAAGCTCGCCGGGCTGCCGCCGCTGCCCTCGCTTCTGCCGGGCTGGATGTGAGCGCCATGGCCGACAAGCCGGAGCCGGGCGTGGTCCTGACCGAGGAGCAGAAGCGCCAGCGCGGGCGCCGCAACGTGGCGCTCGCCGTCACGCTCGGCGTGCTGGTGGTGCTGTTCTGGGTGATGACGATCGTGCATCTCGGCGGCAACGTGCTGAACCGGCCGATGTGAGGGAGACGCCCGTGACCGAGCCCGCGCCCTCCGCCGACCTCAACCGCCGCCACGGCCGCGTCGCGCTGGCCTGCGTCGCCTTCGTCGCGCTCATGGTGGGCGCGGCCTACGCCGCCGTGCCGCTGTACGACATGTTCTGCCGCGCCACCGGCTTCGGCGGCACCACCCAGGTGGCGGCCGCCGCGCCGAAGCAGGCGCTCGATCGCGAGATCACCGTGCGCTTCGACGCCAATGTGGCGCCGGGGCTCGACTGGTCGTTCCGGCCCGAGGTGACCAACGTCCGGGTCAAGGTCGGCGAGACCAAGCTGGTGCTGTTCAAGGTCAAGAACCGCTCCGACCGTGAGCTGGCCGGAACCGCCACCTACAATGTCACGCCGGAGACCACAGGCGGGCACTTCGCCAAGCTGCAGTGCTTCTGCTTCACCGAGCAGGTGCTGAAGCCCGGCGAGGAGCTCGACATGCCGGTGGCCTTCTTCGTGGATCCGTCCATCGCGGACGACCACGAGCTCGACCGCGTGAGCCGCATCACGCTGTCCTACACCTTCTTCCCCGCGAAGGCGCCCCGGCTGACCTCCGCAGGAACCGAACGACCGAAACTCTGAACGAAGATCCTTCCGCCGACGGGCGCCCGACGACGCGGACGAGACGAAAAGCATAAAGGGGAGACGTCAATGGCCGACGCCCACGCCAAGCACCACGATTACCATCTCGTCGATCCGAGCCCGTGGCCGTTCCTGTCGTCGATGGCGGCGTTCGTCACCGCGATCGGCGCGGTGGTCTGGATGCACGGCGGCACGCCCTGGGTGTTCGCGGGCGGCTTCGCCTTCCTGCTCTACACCGCCATCTCCTGGTGGGCGGACGTGATCAAGGAGGCCCATTCCGGCTTCCACACCCGCGTGGTGCAGCTGCACCTGCGCTACGGCATGATCCTGTTCATCGCCTCCGAGGTGATGTTCTTCGTCGCCTGGTTCTGGGCCTTCTTCGACGTGGCGCTGTTCCCGAACGAGGCGCACCAGTTCCTGCGCGCCGAGCACACCGGGGGCGTGTGGCCGCCGAAGAGCATCCAGACCTTCGACCCGTGGCACCTGCCGCTGCTCAACACCATGATCCTGCTGACCTCCGGCACCACCATCACCTGGGCGCACCACGCGCTGGTGCATGGCGACCGCAAGGGTCTGAAGCAGGGCCTCGCGCTCACCATCCTGCTCGGCGTGCTGTTCAGCTGCCTGCAGGCGGTGGAGTACCACGAGGCGACCTTCGCCTTCTCCGAGAACATCTACGGCGCGACCTTCTTCATGGCGACCGGCTTCCACGGCTTCCACGTGATCGTCGGCACCATCTTCCTGGCGGTCTGCCTCGTCCGCGCCATGAAGGGCCACTTCACCCCGAAGCAGCATTTCGGCTTCGAGGCGGCGGCCTGGTACTGGCACTTCGTGGACGTGGTGTGGCTGTTCCTGTTCGCCGTGATCTACGTCTGGGGCGCCGGTCCGAACGTCGCTTCCCACTGACGCGCGCTGCGTCGTAAACTTCCGAAGCCGCCGGCCCCGCCGGCGGCTTCGTCGTTTCCGGTCCGTGAAGGGCCGTCTTCTGAAGGCCCATCGCCATGGCTGAACCGACCGGCTCCATTCCGACCGCCGTGCTGCGGGGCGCGGTGGGACGCTGCCCCGATTGCGGGCGCGGACCGCTGTTCGACGGTTTCATCGCGCTGCGTCCGTCCTGCGACTCCTGCGGCCTCGACTATGGTTTCGCCGACGCCGGCGACGGTCCGGCGGTGTTCGTGACGCTGATCGGCGGCTTCATCACGCTGGGCTTCGCGCTGTGGCTTGAATTCGCGTTCGAGCCGCCGTTCTGGGTCCATCTGCTGGTGTCGCTGCCGGCGGTGGTGATCGTGTGCCTGGCGCTGCTCCGGCTGATGAAGGGCGTGCTGATCACGCTTCAGCGCCGCAACGCCGCCGCCGAAGCCCGGCTCGAGCGCTGACGGTGGCCCTATCCGTCGCCCGCCGCCTCGCCGTCGTGGGAGCGGCGGCGCTCGCCGCCTTCGCGCTGCTGGTCGGCCTTGGCTGCTGGCAGCTGCAGCGTCTCGCCTGGAAGACCGAGCTGGTGGCGCGCATCGAACGCCGCATGGCGGAGCCGCCCCGGCCGGCGCCGGGGGAGGCGGAGTGGCCGACGCTCGACATCGACGCGCTGGCCTATGCGCCGGTGCGCGTCGAAGGCGTGTTCGACCACGCCCGCGAGGCGCGGGTCTATGTGGCGCTGGGCGAGCCGCGCGGCGCCATCGGCGGGCCGGGCTACTTCATCCTGACGCCGCTGATGCAGGACGACGGCTCCGCCATCCTCGTCAACCGCGGCTTCGCGCCGGAAGGGCGGCAGGACCCGGCGACGCGGCCGGACGGGCAGACGCCGGGCCGCGTCACGGTGTCGGGCCTGCTGCGGGGGCCGGAGGACCGCAACGCCTTCACGCCCGCGGACGAGCCGGCCAAACGCCTGTTCTTCGCGCGCGATCCCGGACCGATCGCGGCCGGTCTTGGACTGGCGCGCGCCGCGCCCTTCACCATCGACGCGGACGCCACGCCCAATCCCGGAGGCCTGCCGCAAGGCGGCGAGACGCGGATCAGCTTTCCCAACCGGCATCTGGAATATGCGCTGACCTGGTTCGGCCTCGCCGCGGCGCTTCTCGGCGTGTTCGGCGTCTATGCGTTCGGCCTGCTGCGGGACGCGCGCCGCCGGGCCTGAGGTCAGAGCCTGCGCGCGGCGTGGACGACGAGCCGGTCCAGCGTGTCCCCGAGGTCGTCGTCGGTGGTTTCGGGGTGCAGCGCGCAGAGGCGCAGAAAGCGGCGTCCGTTCAGCCGCGCCTCGCCGACCACCGCGAAGCCTTCCGCCCGCATGTCGGCGGCCAAGGCGGCGTTGAGCGCGTCCGCCGCATGGTCGTCGAGGCTCTCCGGCGCGCAGCGGAAGGTGGCCACGCCGAGCGAGGCGGGCGCGCCCCGTCGCCAGCCGGCCATGGCGGCGATCCGGCGGTCGACCGTCTCGGCGTGCGCGCAGGCGCGGTCGACGGCGGCGGCGATCTCGTCAAGTCCCAGCGTCTGCAGCGTCAGCCACAGCTTCAGCGCCCGCGCCGGGCGGCTGGTCTCCGGTCCCATGTCCCAGAAGTTCGGCGCCCCGTCGTCCTGCGCCAGATCGTGGAGATAGCCGGCGTCGAGGCGGAAGGCGTCCGTCAGCGCGGCCTCGCGGCGGACCAGCAGCATGCCGCAGCCATAGGTCTGGAACAGCCATTTGTGCCCGTCCCAGGCGAGGCTGTCGGCGCGCCCGATCCCGTCCAGCAAAGCGCGGCGGGCCGGCGAGAGCGCGGCGGTGGCGCCGAGCGCGCCGTCCACATGCAGCCAGAGCCCGCAGCGCTCCGCGATGTGGGCGATGTCGGGCAGGGGGTCGATGGCGCCGGTGGCGGTGGCGCCAGCCGTGGCCACGATGAGGAACGGGCGCAGGCCGGTCGCATGGTCGCGCGCGATCGCCGCCTCCAGCGCCCCGGGCGCCATGCGAAAGCGGTCGTCGGTCGCCACGGTCCGGATGCGGTCGCGCGAGAGGCCCGCGATGCGCAGCGCACGGGTCACGGACGGGTGGGTTTCGGCGGTGACATAGGCGACGCCGCGCGGTCGTTCCGATTCACTGAGCCGGTCCTCGCGGGCGGCGACCACGGCGGCGAGGTTGGCCATGGAGCCGCCGGAGAGGAACAGTCCGCCAGCCTCCGGGGGCAAGCCTGCGGCGTCGGCGAGCCAGCGGATCAGCGTCCGCTCGATCGCGGCCGCGCCCGGGCTCTGGCGCGGAGAACCGGCCTGCAGATTGAGCGTGGCGGCGGCCATGTCGCCGATGCGGGAGGCCAAAGCCGCCGGCCCGGGCACGAAGGCGTGGAAGCGGGGATGGTCCACCCGGTCGGCGCCGGCGCCAGCCAGCGCCAGCATGTGGTCGAGCGCCTCGTCCAGCGGGCGCCCGCGCGCAGGGACGCCGACATGGGGCGAAACCGCGGCGCGCTCAGGGCGCGTCGCGGCGGGACCCGGAGGCGGACGCAGCAGCTCCGCCCGCAGGCGGGCCAGCGCGGCGTCGATCTCCGATTCTGAGGCCTTCAGGCGGGAGGGGCGGTCGAACATCGCGCCCGATCGAAACCCGGTCTCAGACGCCGACGCCGGCGGGGGTGTTCCCGGCGCGGGCGTCGCTCTGGCGGAACATCAGCTTGTCCACCCGCGGCCCATCCATGTCGATCACCTCGATGGTCCAGCCGCCGATGTCCACCGTGTCGCCCTCGTTCGGGATGCGCCCGAGCTCGGCGATGACGAGGCCGGCGGCGGTGTGGAACTCGCCCTGATCCTCCGCCGGAATAACGAAGGCGAAGGTCTCGGTCACCACGTCGAGCGACGCGCGGCCGTCCACCATGTAGGTGCCGTCCTCGCGGCGGCGGATGTCCTGGTCTTCCGCCGTCTCGTGCTCCTCGGGCAGCGCGCCGGCGATGGCGCCGAGCACGTCGTGCGAGGTGACGATGCCCTCGAAGCCGCCGAACTCGTCCACCACGAAAGCGGTGGACGAGGGCTGGCTCTTGAACAGCTCCAGCAGCGAAAGGGCCGAGGCGCCTTCCGGCACGTAGAGCGGGTCCTTGACCGCGGCGGCGATCTCGAACGGCTTGCCGGCGATCAGCGTGGCGAGCACGTCCTTCTTGTGCAGGATGCCGACCGGGTCGTCGATCGAGCCGTCCTTGCCCACAACGACGCGGGAGAACGGGCTTTCGGACAGCTCGGTCTTGATGGTCTCGGGGTCGTCGGTGACGTCGATCCAGAACACGTCGCGCCGGGGCGTCATGATGGAGCGCACCGGGCGGTCGGCGAGGCCCAGCACGCCCTCGATCATCTTGCGCTCCACCGGCTCAATGGAGCCTGCGGCGACGCCTTCGGCGATGACGCTGCGCACCTCTTCTTCGGTGACGTTGTTGCCGTCCTGCTCCTGCACCCGGAGCAGCTTCAGCACCAGCGCGGAGGATGCGCCGAGCACGACGACGAACGGCTTGCCGACCAACGCCAGAAGGTAGAGCGGGCCGGACACCATGGTGGCGATGCGCTCGGGATCCGCCAGCGCGATGCGCTTCGGCACCAGCTCGCCGAGAATCAGCGACAGGTAGCCCACGCCGAACACCACGAGGCCGCTGGCGACCGGGCGGGCGTAGGCGTCGAGCGGGGTGGAGGCGGCCAGGACCTGCGCCAGCGGCTCCGCCAGCGCGGCTTCACCCACCACGCCGGTCAGGATCGCGATCAGCGTGATGCCGATCTGCACCGAGGACAGGAAGCTTCCGGGGTCCTCCGCCAGAGCCAGAGCGCGCCCCGCGCCCTTGCTGCCTCCCTCCGCCAGCATCTTGAGTCGCGGTCTGCGGGAGGAGACGACCGCGAGCTCGGACATGGCGAAGAAGCCGTTCAGAAGCACGAGGCCCACGAGAACGACAATTTCGAAGATAGGCATGAAGCGTCCGGAAGAGGGAACGGGTGGAACACCCGTCGTCGGCGCGGAGTATAGGGCGAAACTCCGCCCGCGTCATGGGCGCCTTTCATGACAATGCGGCGAGGCCACCGCCTTGCCTCTTAACCGCGGAAGGCGAACGACATGGGCACGGTGTAGGTCTTGCTCCCGCCCGCCATGTCGGCCGGCATCGGCGGGAAGCGGCCGGAGGCGCGCCGCAGCATGGCCTGAAGCTCCTGATCCAGGATCGCGTAGCCCGAGCTCTGGGCGATGGACTGGCTCACCACGTTGCCGGCCCGGTTCACCGTGAAGCGGATCACCGCGCGCCCTTGCAGCCGCTGGGCGTTGGCTGCGGCGGGGTAGCGCTTCTGCGCGGCGAGCAGCGCGTGCAGGCGCCGGCCGTAGTCGGCGGCCGCGCGGGCGGAGCCTGCGCTGTTCGCCGAGCCCATGGAGCCGCTGGCCGGGGCCGCGGCCGCCGTCGGCGGCCTGGCGGCGGGAGGCTTGCGGGCCTCGCGCTTCACCGGCTCGCGCTGGGGCTTCTTCACGACCTCGCGCTTCGGCTCGGGCTTGCGCGCCACGGGCTTCGGCTTGGGCTCCTCGATCTCCTGCGCGGTCACCGTCTGCTCGGGCGGCAGGGCCACCTCCGGCGTCACGTCCGGAGGAACCTCGGCCACGTCCGGCGGCAGGTCCTCGACCTCCTGCGGAGTCTCCTCGGCTTCGACGGTCTCCACCGTCTCCTCGAGGGGCGGGGGCGGATCGGTCTCGAGCTCGGGCAGCATCTCCGCCTCCGGCTCGATCGGAGTCTCCACCTCGGGAGTGGGCGCGCTGGCCGCGGAGGACTCGGGAGCGAGCTCCTGCGTCTCGCCGGACGGCGGAGGCGTCAGATCCATCTCGATCGCGGGCGGGGTCTCGAAACCGGTGGGCTGCGGCGAACGCTGGGAGAGAATCAGCACGCCCGCATGGGCGGCGAGGATGACCGCGCCGGCGCCGAGCCAGCGGGCGACGTCGCCGCCTCCGGTCTTCTCGCCCGCCTGCAGGCTGAGCGCGTCAGCGCGCGCCATCGCCGCCGCCGACGCTCTCGATCGCGACCAGCGCGATCTTCAGGTAGCCGGCCCGCCGCATGTCGTTCATCACGCCCATCAGTTCGCCGTAAGGGACGGTCTTGTCCGCGCGCAGGAAGATGCGCTGCTCCTTGTCGCCCTTGGTGGCGCGCTCCAGAGCGGCGCCGATCTGCTCGCGGCCGAGCATCTCGTTGCCGAGCGCGACCTTCAGGTCGGACTTGACCGTGAGATAGACCGGCTTGTCCGGCCGCGGCTGCGGCCTGGCGGTGGAGGCCGGCAGATCCACGCCCACGTCGACCGTTGCGAGCGGCGCCGCCACCATGAAGATGATCAGCAGCACCAGCATCACGTCGATGAAGGGCGTGACGTTGATCTCGGCGTTGTCGGCGAGATCGTCCCCGCCGCCCTCGTCGACCTTCCCGGCCATCCCGGCTTACTCCGCGGCCCGCGACAGGCGCGGATGGGCGGCCCGGTCCAGATCGCGGCTCACCAGCCGCTGCACCGCCTGGGAGGCGTCGGCGAGCTGGGCGCGGTGGGCGGTGATGGCGCGGGCGAACACGTTGTAGATCATCACCGCCGGGATGGCGGCCACGAGGCCGATGGCGGTGGCGAGCAGCGCCTCGGCGATGCCGGGGGCGACCACCGCGAGGTTGGTGGTCTGCGTCTTCGAGATGCCGATGAACGAGTTCATGATGCCCCACACCGTGCCGAACAGGCCGACGAAGGGCGAGGTGGAGCCGATGGTGGCGAGCACGCCGGTGCCGATGGCGAGCCGGCGGCCGGCCTGGGCCTCGAGCCGGCTGAGATGGGAGGCGACGCGCTCCTTCACGCCTTCGGGCGAGGAGGCGTCGGCGGAGGCGTAGACCTCCGCGTCGGCGGCGGCGACGAAGGTCGCGATCGAACCGCCGCGGCCCTCGAACGCCTGGCGGGCGTCGGCGAGCGAGCGCGCCCCGGCCAGCAGGCGCAGGCCCCGGCGCACGCGGGCGTTGGCGCCGGCGAGCTCCAGCGACTTGGCGAGCCACACCGTCCAGGTCACCACGGAGGCGAAGGCGAGGCCGATCATGACGCCCTTCACCACCCAGTCCGCGGCCATGAACATGCCCCAGGGGGACAGGTCGTGGGGCAGGGTGGCGGGGTCCACCGCCATGGCGGACGGGTTGTCGTCTCCCGGCGCGGCTGCGGGCGCCGCGCCCTGCTCCTGGCCGGCCGCGGGCGGCGCGGCGGCGGGCTGCTCGGCGGACGGGGCCGCAGCGTCGCCGGACGGGGCCGGCAGCGGCTGGCCGGGCTCCACGGCCTGCACCTCCTCCGCCGGCGGCAGCGTCTGGGCGGGCGCCGGCGGCTGCTGGGCGGCGGCCGGCGAGGCGAGCGCCCCGGCCAGAGCGAGCGCCGCGACGAAGGAGCGCAGGCTGATCACTTCGAGAACTCCACGTCCTTCACCCGCGACGACACGGAGACCAGATCAAGGCAGTCGGTCCCGTCCGCGCCGCAGGCGGTGACGTCGTTCAGCAGCACGCGGCTCACCGCGGCGCAGGAGACGTCGGTCGCCTCGAACAGCTTGACGGTGGTCTTGTCGGCGCGCAGCGGGCCGGCCTCCACCGCGAGGCGGCGGGAGATGACGCCGTCCTTGTCGAAGAACACCAGGTCGAGCTTCAGGCTCTCCAAAGCCTTCTCGCCGCCGTTCTTGGCCACCAGCGAGATGCGGCAGGCGTTGTCGCGCGGCTCGAAACGATTCAGCTCCAGCGTGACGCCCGGCGCGGCGAAGGCGGGCGCGGCGACGGCGCAGGCGGCCGCCGCGGCGGCGATCACGCGCGGCATGCGCGGGTAACGGAACAGCGCCAAGAGCTTGCCTCCCTCCAAAAGCCACAGACCGTGGAATGGAGAGGGGAATAAGGGCAGCGGATCGTTAACTCAAGACGCGGGCCATAATTGATAATCGTTCAAAACTGAAGGGCGGATAATATTCATAGCGATCATTTCGCGACGGAGCCGGCCGGGTCTGAGCGGCGCGCCGTCCCGGCCTTGCGCCCGTCGCGGCGCGGTTCAGCGGCCGCGATCCACCCGTGGGGCCGCGTCCCGCGATCGGGCGTGGACGTGGGACCGAAGGCCGTATAGGAGGGCCGCCCCTCTTCCATTCGGACGGTTCCAATGACCGCGTGCGGCCTCGATTTCGGCACGTCCAACACCACGCTCGGCCTTGCGGGGCAGGGCCTCGCGCGTCTGGAGGACGACGAGGCCACGCTGCCGAGCGCCATCTTCTTTCCGCCGACGGCTTCGGCACTCGTGGGCCGCGCGGCGCTGAAGGCCTATCGCGACGGCGAACCCGGCCGGCTGATGCGCAGCCTGAAGTCCGCGCTCGGAACGTCGCTGATCGAGGAGACGACCCAGATCGGCCGCGAGCGCGTGAAGTTCCGGGACGTCATCGGCCGCTATGTGGGCGTCGTCCGGCGCCGGGCGGAGCAGGCCACAGGCGCCGAGCTCGACGCCGTGGTCCACGGCCGCCCGGTGCATTTCGTGGACGGCGACCCGGCGGGCGACGCCCGGGCCGAGGACACCCTGCGGGAGATCGCCCATTCGGTGGGGTTCAGGGAGATCTCGTTCCAGTACGAGCCGGTGGCCGCCGCGCTGGACTATGAGCGCACCATCGGCGCCGAGGAGCTCGCCCTGATCGCCGACATCGGCGGCGGCACCTCGGACTTCTCCGTGGTGCGCCTCAGCCCGGAGCGCCACCGCGCGGCCGACCGCTCCGCCGACATCCTCGCCAACGACGGCGTGCGCATCGGCGGCGTGGATTTCGACCGGCGGCTGAGCCTCGGCGTCGCCATGCCGCTGCTGGGCTTCCGCAGCCCCATGAAGCGGGCGGGGCTGGAGGCACCGTCGAGCTGGTTTCACGATCTCGCCACCTGGCAGAGCATCAACAAGCTCTACGACGGCAAGGCGGTGCGCTCGATCCGCGAGACACGGCGGGAGTCCGCTGCGCCGGAGCTGCTCGACCGGCTGATCCGGGTGATCGAGGCGGAGGCGGGACACGGGCTCGCGGCGGACGTGGAGGCGGCCAAGATCGGCCTGTCCGACGCGGCCCTCGCCACCGTGCCGCTCGGGATCGCCGAGCGGGGGTTGTTCGCGGAGGTGGCGCCGGACGATCTGGTGCGCCATACCCGTGAGCTGGCGGCCCGCATCGCCGCTCGCATCGGGGACTGCCTTCTCAAGGCGGGCGTCTCCGCCGAGCGGATCGACGCGGTGTTCCTCACCGGCGGCTCCACCCGGCTCGCCCATGTGCGGGCCGCGATCCTCGCCGCCGTTCCCGGCGCGCGGGTGGCGGAAGGCGACACCTTCGGCTCGGTCGGCTCCGGCCTCGCGCTGGAGGCGGCCCGCCGCTACGGCTGACCCGGCGGCGGGCGCCTCGTCCTCAGGCGGCGGGCTTCAGCGACGCCATGTCGATGACGAAGCGGTACTTCACGTCGCTCCGGAGCATGCGCTCGTAAGCCGTCTCGATGTCCTGGATGTCGATCTTCTCGATCTCGGACACGATGCCGTGCCTGGCGCAGAAGTCGAGCATCTCTTGGGTCTCGGCGATGCCGCCGATCAGCGAGCCCGAGAAGTTGCGACGGCGCCAGATCACGCTGAAGGCCGCCACCGACAGCGGCTTCTCCGGCGCGCCCACCTGGCACAGCGTGGCGTCGCGCTTCAGCAGGCCGAGATAGGCGTTGACGTCGTGGTCGGCGGCCACCGTGTCGAGGATGAAGTCGAAGCTCTCCGCATGAGCCGCCATCTGCTCGGCGTCCTTGGAGATGATGACCTCGTCGGCGCCGAGGCGCTTGGCGTCCTCCACCTTGCCGGCGGAGGTGGTGAACAGCGCCACATGGGCGCCCATGGCGTGGGCGATCTGCAGCGCCATGTGGCCGAGGCCGCCGAGACCGACAACGCCGACCTTCTTGCCCGGCCCCGCGCCCCAGCGCTTGAGCGGCGAATAGGTGGTGATGCCGGCGCAGAGCAGCGGCGCGGTGGCGGCGAGGTCGACGCCCTCGGGCAGCTTCAGCACGAAGCTCTCGTCGCAGACGATGGCCTCCGAATAGCCGCCGAAGGTGTTCTGGCCGGTCTGCGCCTCGACGCCGTTGTAGGTGCCGACGAAACCGGTCTCGCAATACTGCTCGAGCCCTTCCTTGCAGCTCGAACACTCCCGGCAGCTGTCGACCATGCAGCCGACGCCGGCGAGGTCGCCGACCTTGAAGCGCGTCACCTCCGCGCCGACCTCGACCACCGCGCCCACGATCTCGTGGCCGGGCAGGCAGGGGTAGAGCGTGTTGGCCCATTCGTTGCGGGCCTGATGCAGGTCCGAGTGGCAGACGCCGCAATAGGCGATGTCGATGCGCACGTCCCTGGGGCCGACGTCGCGGCGCTGGAAATCGAACGGCGCGAGCGGGGTCTCGGGCGCGGTCGCGGCGTATCCGGTGCATGCGAACATGGGATGCCCTCTCTCGACTTGGGTGTTTGTTTCGGGCGAAGCGACGGCGGGCGCGGCCGCCGCCGACGTGCGCCATATATCGCGTAAGAGCCACGGGGCGAGCGGGCGCCGGCGCAAACCCGCGTCCCGCCCGCGCACGACGCGGCTTTCGACGTTCCACTTGTGTTCCGGTAACTTTCCCCGGCTACATGGGAGCGTATGAGACCGCTCCCGATTCGCATCCTCGGCGTCGATCCCGGCCTCCGCCGCACCGGCTGGGGGGTGATCGAGGCCGAGGGCCACCGTCTGTCCTTCGTGGCCGCCGGCGTGATCACGCCCGACGCCGAGCAGGACCTCGCCCACCGCCTCGCCGGCGTGTTCGCCGGGCTGCAGGCGGTGCTGGCGGAGCACGCGCCCCATGAGGCGGCGGTGGAGGAGACCTTCGTCAACGTGAATCCCACCGCCACCCTGAAGCTCGGCCAGGCCCGCGGCGTCGCCATGCTGGCGCCGGCGCTGGCGGGGCTCGACGTGGCGGAATACGCGCCGAACCTCGTCAAGAAGACCGTGGTGGGCGCGGGCCACGCCGAGAAACGGCAGATCCAGCACATGGTGAGCCTGCTGCTGCCCAAGGCGCTGGTGAAAAGCCCGGACGCGGCGGACGCGCTCGCCGTCGCCATCTGCCACGCCCAGCACCGGGGCGCCCGCCTGCGTGCCGCCGCCGCGAGGATCTCCGCATGATCGGCAAGCTCACCGGCAAGGTGGATTCGGTCGGCCCCGACTGGGCGATCATCGACGTGGGCGGCGTCGGCTATGTGGTCCACTGCTCGTCCCGCACCCTGTCGCGGCTGAAGGCGGGGGAGACGGCGCGGCTGTCGATCGAGACCCATGTGCGCGAGGACCGCATCCAGCTGTTCGGCTTCGTGGCCGATCTGGAGCGCGAGTGGTTCCGCCTGCTGAACACGGTGCAGGGCGTCGGGACCAAGGTGGCGCTTGGGGTGCTGTCGGTGCTGGAGGCGTCCGACCTCGCCACCGCCATCGCCCTGCAGGACAAGGCCGCGATCTCCCGCGCGCCCGGCGTCGGCCCGCGGGTCGCGGCCCGCATCGCGGCGGAGCTGAAGGACAAGGCGCCGCTGTTCGCCGACGTGGACCCAGGCCTGGCTCGTCTCTCGGGCGGGGGCGACGCCGGCGAGGCCAAGGGCCCGCAGCCGGCGCGCGACGCCGTCTCGGCGCTGGTCAATCTGGGCTACGCCCCGCCCCAGGCGTCGGGCGCGGTCGCCGCGGCGCTGAAGGCTGCGGGGGAGGGCGCGACCACCGAGCAGCTCATCCGGGCGGGCTTGAAGGAGCTGGCGAAGTGAGGCGTCAGGCCCGGTCGAGGACGCCGCGATAGATGTCGCTGAGCGAGAGGCTGAGGCCGAGCGCGTCCAGGCTGAGCGCGTCGTCGGCGCCGTTCAGCAGCCTCAGGCCGGACCAGAGGCCGTTCTCGCGATCGAAGACTTCGAGCGCCGGATGATCGCGCGCCACCAGCACGTAGTGCCGCAAAGACGGAAGCTTCTGATAGACATGCCATTTTTCCAAGCGGTCGCGGGCTTCCGATCCGGCGGACATCACCTCGAAGATCACCACGGGCGCGTCGGTGGAAGTGGCGCCCGGCGCAAGGTCGCCACAGACGACCATGACATCGGGGAGGGTCGCCGCCTCCATCTCGGTCTGCTTGACGAAGAAGGTTTCGGCGAAGACCTGACAGCGCGATCCCGCGGCGTCGAGCGCGTTGCCCAGATGACGGGCGATGTTCTGGACGATGCGCGCGTGCTCCCAGCGCGCGCCCACCATCATGCGCACCACGCGGCCGCCGATAAGCTCCCATTTCTCATGGGCGGGCTTGTCGGCCAGCAACTCCTCGAAATCGTCGAGGGACATGTACTCGTATCCGGGGGTCCGCGCTCGGAGAGGCATGGCCGTGTTTCCTGACGTCGGCGCATACCGTATCACAGCGTGGCCCATTCTGCAGCGAGGGGACAGATGACCCCGCCAAGCCCCGTCCGCGACGTCGCCGCCCGGGACGACGACGCGCTCGACGCCTCGATCCGGCCGCAGACGCTCGCCGACTTCACCGGCCAGCGGCAGGCGCGCGAGAACCTGTCGGTGTTCATCCAGGCGGCTCGCGCCCGGGGCGAGGCGCTGGACCATGTGCTGCTGGCGGGGCCGCCCGGCCTCGGCAAGACCACCCTCGCCCAGATCGTGGCGCGCGAGCTCGGCGTCGGCTTCCGCGCCACCTCCGGCCCGGTGATCGCCAAGGCGGGCGACCTGGCGGCGCTGCTGACCAATCTCGACGAGCGCGACGTGCTGTTCATCGACGAGATCCACCGCCTCAACCCGGCGGTGGAGGAGATCCTCTATCCGGCCATGGAGGACTTCCAGCTCGACCTGATCATCGGCGAGGGGCCGGCGGCGCGCTCGGTGCGCATCGACCTGTCGAAGTTCACGCTGGTGGGCGCCACCACCCGCGCCGGCCTGCTGACCACGCCCTTGCGCGACCGGTTCGGCATTCCGCTGCGGCTGAACTTCTACGAGGTGGACGAACTGGAGCTGATCGTGCGCCGGGGCGCGCGGGTGCTCGGGCTCGGCATGAGCCCGGAGGGCGCGCGGGAGATCGCCCGCCGGGCGCGGGGCACGCCGCGCATCGCCGGCCGCCTGCTGCGCCGGGTGCGGGATTTCGCCTCCGTGTCGGGCGAGGCGGAGGTGTCGAAGGCGTCCGCCGACCGGGCGCTGAAGCTGCTCGACGTGGACGATCTCGGCCTCGACGCCATGGACCGGCGCTACCTCTCCATGATCGCCATGAACTACGGCGGCGGTCCGGTGGGGGTGGAGACCATCGCCGCGGCGCTGTCGGAGCCCCGCGACGCGGTGGAGGAGATCATCGAGCCCTATCTGATCCAGCAGGGCTTCATCCAGCGGACGCCGCGCGGGCGTATGCTGACGGCGCATGCGTACCGGCATCTCGGGCTCGCCGCGCCGCCCTCGGTGGCGCAGCCGCCGCTGTTCGATCTCGACGAGGACACATGACCGCCAATCTCAGCGACGGCGTCGGGGGGCGCCTCGAAGGCGTGCGCCACGTTCTGACGCTGCGCATCTATTACGAGGACACCGACTTCTCCGGCGCGGTCTACCACGCCAACTACCTGCGCTACATGGAGCGCGGCCGCACCGAGATCCTGCGCGCCATCGGCTTCGACCACCGGGCGCTGTGGGACGCCTCGAAGGAGGGGTTCGTGGTCCGCCGCATCACGGTGGACTACCTCAGGCCCGCCCGCATGGACGACGTCATCGCCGTGAACACCTGGGTCCACGAGGTCAAGCAGGCCTCGCTGACGCTGGACCAGGAGGTGACGCGCGACGGCGAGACGCTGGTGACGGGCCGGGCGGTCTGCGCCTATGTGCGCGACGGTCGGCCGGTGCGCATGCCCCAGTCCATGCGCGAGCAGATGGCGCGCAAGGAGTAGGGCGGGCCGCCTCAGCGGCCCTTGCGCGCCTTCTGCAGCATGGCGCGGAAGCCCTTGGACTTCGGATCGAGCACCGCCACGAAGATGGTGGAGTTGCACAGGTTGCGCTTGCGCACGATCGCGATCACCACGCCCCACAGCCCGCCCTGGCCCATGACCGGGCCGCCGCTGTCGCCCCGGCACACCGCGCCGCCCGTGGTGCCGAACGCCACCGCCGTGGGGCCGTCGGTCACCACCTCGGCCTTCACGGCGGCGAGGCGGAGCTGGCCGCTGGAGGATTCGTCGGAGGGCGTGCGCAGCCCCGCGCCCGCGAGCACCGAGCGGGTCTCGATCGCCTTCAGCGGCTGGCGGGCGATGGGGATCGGCCGCCGGTCCTTCGGCGCGGGCCGCGCCAGCCTCAGGATGGCGAGGTCGGCGCCCAGCAGTTCCGGGCGCGGATTGTCCGCGTCGCCCCGGCCGCCGAAATCCGGATGCATCGCGCCCGCGGTCACCTGAATGGTGTGGGCGATGCTGTCGGGCCCGTCGAAGAACTGCGCCACCACCACGCTCGGGCCGCCGAGATCGGCGAGGCAATGGCCGGCGGTCAGCACCAGGCTGCGCTCGATCAGCACGCCGGTGCAGTTCGCCACCTGGGCGCGGGTGCGGCTGGTGGGCGTCAGGCTGGTGATGAACACCGTGGCGCGCGTCAGCGCGTCGCCCTGACGCGCGGGCGCGCCGCCGGAGAGGGCGCGGCTTTCTCCGGGGACGAGAAGCGCGAGACCCAGGGTGACGCAGGCGGCGAAGGCGCGGACGGAAACGGGACGCATGACAGGTTCCTGCGGGCGCGGGCGAACCGCGCAGGCGAGTCGCGAAAGCCAGGGAAGCCGGCACCATGGCACGGGCTTCGTCAAAGGTCCGTTCACCGATCCGTCGCGCATGGACGCAAGCGGGGCGCTGTGCCCGCAGGGCGACAGCGCGAGGGGTCAGTCGAGCGCCGCCCGCATGCGGCGGAAGCCCTCGGACGCGGGATCGACCGGCGTCGCCGTCACCCGCGTCCCGCAGCCGCCGGACGGTTTCAGCACCGCGGCGATCAGTCCCCACACCGCGCCGGAGGCGTCCGCCAGCGGGCCGCCGCTGTCGCCCGTGCACGCCGGACGGTCGAGGGTGGCGAAGCCGACGCCGGCGCTGCCGCCGGTCGAGAGCCGCGCCCCGGAGACGCGAAACCGCTTCAGCCCGCCTGAGCGGGCCGCCGCTCCCGGTCCCTCGCGCCCCACGCCGGCGCCCGTCCCGTCGCCCGGCGCGGCCCCGACGCGGGCGGGGGGCTGGGCCGTGATCGGGGTGGCGAGCTTCACCAGCGCCATGTCGGCGGCGACCTCGCGCTGGCGCGTCGCCGGGTCTCCCGCGGTCTCGCGCCAGAACGGCGCATGGTCTGGATGGCGCGCGATGCGCAGCACGGCGATGGGCGGGGGAGCCGCCTTGCCCGCCCGGTACGCGAAGACGGCGGTCTGGGCGGGCCTCGCGACCCGGTCGAGGCAGTGGCCCGCGGTCAGCACGATGTCGGGGGCGATCAGCACGCCGGCGCAGGTGGCGACCGCCGCGCGTCCGTCTCCGGTGGGCGTCACCGCCTGCACCGCGACCGTGGAGGCGTCAGGCCCGGCCGCGAAGGCGGGCGAGGCGGCGACAAGGGCGGCGGCGATGGGAAAGGCGCGCATGCGGCCCGTTAGAGCCGGTCCCGCCGGCCGCGTCGAGGGCGAGGCGCCAAGGCGGCCGCGCGGCGTGGGGGGCGTGGCGCCGGCGCCGCAGCGCTTTGGTAACGCGGTCTTAACCTTGACAAGTCATGAACGAGGGGAGCCCAGGCGGGATCGGGTCGCAGTTTCAACACATTGACGCGCGAGTAGCGCGGTCGTTCCGGGTCCTTGGGCGCCTGACGGAACGCGGCGGCGACCGGCCGGCGCGGTCCGGGGAAAGTCGCGGCGGCGCCGCGAGCGTGGAGAAGAGCGGACGATGCCAACCCCCGACATGTCGCTGTGGGGCCTGTTCCTTCAGGCCCACTTCGTCGTGAAGTTCGTGATGATCGGGCTGCTCGCCGCCTCGGTGTGGTGCTGGGCCATCGTCATCGACAAGCAGCTCCTGTTCACGCGCACCAAGCGCAACATGGACCGGTTCGAGAAGGTCTTCTGGTCCGGCCAGAGCCTCGAGGACCTGTACCGCTCGCTGTCCAACCGGCCGAACACCGGCATGGCGGCGCTGTTCGTGGCGGCTATGCGGGAGTGGAAGCGCTCCTATGAAAGCGGCAGCCGCTCGGTGGCCGGCCTGCAGCAGCGCATCGACAAGGTGCTGGACGTCACCATCGCCCGGGAGACCGAGCGGCTGGAGTCGAACCTGCTGGTGCTGGCGACGGTCGGCTCCGCCGGCCCCTTCATCGGCCTGTTCGGCACGGTCTGGGGCATCATGACCGCGTTCCAGTCCATCGCGGCCTCGAAGAACACGTCGCTCGCGGTCGTGGCGCCGGGCATCGCGGAGGCGCTGTTCGCCACCGCCATCGGCCTGATCGCGGCCATTCCGGCGGTCATCTTCTACAACAAGTTCTCGTCCCAGGTCGGCCGGCAGTCGAGCCGCATGGAAGGCTTCGCCGACGAGTTCTCCGCCATCCTGTCCCGCCAGATCGACGAGAGGGCCTGACCCATGGGAATGGGCGTAGGCGCGGGCGGCGGAGGCGGCGGGCGCGGATCCCGCCGGCGGCGCCGTTCGGGCGTCATGGCGGAGATCAACATGACGCCCATGGTGGACGTCATGCTGGTGCTGCTCATCATCTTCATGGTCTCGGCGCCGCTGCTCACGGTCGGGGTGCCGATCGATCTGCCGCAGACCTCCGCCAATCCTCTCAACGAGGAGAAGGAGCCGCTCACCATCACCGTCAACAACAAGGGCGAGGTGTTCCTGCAGGAGACGCAGATCCAGGTCGACGAGATCGCGCCGCGCCTCATTGCCATCACGAACTCCGGCTACGAAGAACGCATCTACGTGCGGGGCGACAGGAACGTGGTCTACGGACAGGTGATGAAAGTCATGGGCACGCTGTCCGCGGCGGGCTTCCGCCGGGTCGCGCTCGTGACCGAACTCGAGCAGGGGAGCTGAGCGGCCCCCGATGCGTGTCGGTCTCGTCTCCTCCGCGGCGGCTCATGCGATCCTCCTCGCCTGGGGCATCGTGAACCTCGGCACGGCCAAGCCGTTCGAGGTCGCGCCCACGGAGTCGCTGCCGATCGAGATCCTGTCGCCGGAAGAGTTCGACGCCATGACGCGCGGCTCCAAGACGTCGAAGACGGTGGCGGCGCCTAAGGTCAAGGCGGAGACGCTCGCCGCGGTCGACGACGAGCCCAAGGACGACGCGCTGCCCGTGGCCAGGCAGGACGTGGCCCCGCCGCCTCCGCCGCCCTCCGCGCCGCCCAAGCCCGATCCCGAGAAGGCCGCCAAGGCTGAAGCCGCCAAGGCCGAACAGGCCGAGGCCGCGCGCGCCGAGGCCGCCGAGAAGGCCGCCGCCGCGAAAGCCGCGGCCGACAAGGCGGCGAAGGCCGAAGCCGCGAAGGCGGCGGAAGCGGCCAAGGCCGAGGCCGCCAAGGCGGCTGAGAAAGCCGCCGCCGACAAAGCCGCCGCAGCGGAGAAGGCCGAGAAGCTCGCCCAGGCCGAGCAGGCGGAGCTGCGCGCCAAGGCGGAGGCCGAGAAGGAAGCCAAGGATAAGGCGGCGGCCGAAAAAGCCGCGGCCGAGAAGGCGGCCAAGGCGAAGGCCGAACAGCTCGCCAAGGCGGAAGCGGACAAGGCCGCGAAGGAAAAGGCGGAGGCGGAAAAGCTCGCGAGGCTCGAGGCGGAGAAGGCGGCGAGGGAGAAGGCCGAGGCCGAGAAGAAGGCCGCGGAGAAAGCCGCCAAGGAGAAGGCGGAGAAGCTCGCCAAGGCCGAGGCCGCCAAGGCGGCGAAGGAGAAGGCGGAGGCCGAGAAGGCCGCCGAGCGCAAGTTCGATCCGTCCAAGATCGCCTCGCTGCTGAAGGATTCCAAGTCGAGCTCCAGCGCGCCCAGCACCTCCGCGCTCGAGGACAAGCGCGCGCCGGGCCGCACCCAGACCGCCGGCCGCGAGCTGTCGCCCGAGACCACCGCCGGCACCAGCCGCGGCTCGGCCTCCAAGCTGTCCATGTCCCAGAAGGCGGGCATCGACAACGCGGTGCGCGATCAGGTGATGCAGTGCTGGAACCCGCCGATCGGCGCCGCCAACGACGGCAGCCTCGCGGTGCGGGTCAGCTTCACGCTCAACGCCGACGGCTCCCTCGCCGACGGGCCAAAGGTGATGAACGCGTCGTCGAACCCCGCCTTCCGGGCGGCGGCGGGCGCGGCCATGCGCGCCGTGCAGCGCTGCGCGCCGCTGAAGCTGCCGCCGGACGCCTACGACTACTGGCGTCAGGTGACGATCAATTTCGACCCCAAGGAGATGATGGGCGGATGAGCTCGCTCTCCCTGGCTTCGCCGCGCAAGGCCGGCGGGACCCGCGAGCGCCGCGCCGGCGCCCGCGCCGGTTTCCGGCGCATCGCCGTCCCCGCCGCCGTTTCACACGGAAAAGTCACGCAATGACGCTTTCGCTCGCCCAGCTGTTCCGCGCCGCCGTCATGATCGCCGCGCTTCTCGGCCTCGCCGCCCTCGCGCCGGCGGCCCGGGCGCAGGTGAACATCGACATCAACCAGGGCAACGTGCAGCCGCTGCCGATCGCCATTCCGAGCTTCCTCGGGCAGGGCGGCGACGCGGAGCTCGCGCGCAACATCGCGAGCGTGGTGGAGGCGGATCTGAAGAACTCGGGCCTGTTCGCCCCCATCGACCACAAGGCCTTCATCGAGAAGATCACCAACACCGACGTGCCGCCGCGCTTCGGCGACTGGCGCATCATCAACGCCCAGGCGCTGGTGACGGGCCGCGTGGTGCGGCAGGGCGACGGGCGGCTTCGCACCGAGTTCCGGCTGTGGGACGTGTTCGCGGGCAACCAGCTCGACGGCCAGCAGTTCTTCACCGACAAGAACTGGCGCCGCGTGGCGCATCTCATCGCCGACATGATCTACGAGCGCCTGACCGGCGAGAAGGGGTACTTCGACACCCGCGTCGTCTACGTGGACGAGAGCGGCCCGAAGGACAAGCGCGTCAAGCGCCTCGCCATCATGGACCAGGACGGCTTCAACGTCCGCTACATCACCGGCGGCGACGAGCTGGTGCTGACCCCGCGCTTCAGCCCGACCAGCCAGGAAATCACCTACATGTCGTTCGGGCGCGCGGAGCCGCGCGTCTACCTGCTCAACATCGAGACCGGCCAGCGCGAGGTGGTCGGCAACTTCCCCGGCATGACCTTCTCGCCGCGGTTCTCGCCCGACGGGCAGAAGGTGATCATGAGCCTGCAGCAGGGCGGCGACTCGAACCTCTACGCCATGGACCTGCGCTCCCGCGCCACCACGCGGCTGACGGATTCCGGCGCCATCGACACCTCGCCGTCCTACTCGCCGGACGGCGCCCGGATCGTGTTCGAGAGCGACCGGGGCGGCAACCAGCAGATCTACGTCATGTCCTCCTCCGGCGGCGGCGCCCAGCGCATCTCCTTCGGCGAGGGCCGCTACTCGACCCCGGTGTGGTCGCCCCGCGGCGACCTGATCGCCTTCACCAAGCAGTCCGGCGGCAAGTTCGCCATCGGCGTGATGAAGCCGGACGGCACCGGCGAGCGCATCCTGACCGAGGGCTTCCACAACGAGGGCCCGACCTGGGCGCCCAACGGCCGGGTACTGATGTTCTTCCGCGACCAGGGCGGCGGGCCGAAGATCTATTCGGTCGACGTCACCGGCCGCAACGAGCGCCGCATCCCGACGCCGGGCTTCGCCTCCGACCCCGCCTGGTCGCCGCCGCTGAACTGAGCCGCCGTCGATTTCACGGATAGGGATAAGGCGTCCGGAGCCACCGCTCCGGGCGCCTTTTCGCATCTGTGGCCTTTGGGACTCACTCGGCCCGCGTCCCATTGCGGCCCTGTGGCCGTCACGCCACGGTCACGATCGAACCCGCTCATGGGCGTCCACGGGGACGGATCGCTTCGCGGTAACCTCCGTTTAAGCCTAACGGAACCTTCGGTTAACTGGGAGACTGCTATGGGTGGCGCAACCGAAAGCCACAAGGAGTCATCGGGGATGTTGCGTACCAAGCGTTACGGCGCGGCCGGCAAGATCGCCGCCGCGGTTTGCGCCACGCTGCTGCTCGCGGCCTGCGCCAAGAAGGGCGGCGCGGACGGCATGGGCGGCGCCGGCGGCTATGGAGCGGACGGCGCTTACGGCGCCGGCGGCCGTGGCGGCCCTCCCGGCAGCCAGCAGGACTTCGTGGTCAACGTGGGCGACCGCGTGTTCTTCGAGACCGACTCGACCGAGCTGACCTCCACCGCCCGCTCCACGCTCGACAAGCAGGCGCAGTGGCTGTCGCGCTATCCGCGCTACGCCATCCTGATCGAGGGCCACGCCGACGAGCGCGGCACCCGCGAATACAACTTCGCCCTCGGCGCCCGCCGTTCGCAGGTGGCCCGCGACTACCTCGCCGCCCGCGGCGTGCCGGCGTCGCGCGTGCGCACCACCTCCTACGGCAAGGAGCGGCCGGTGGCGGTGTGCGACGACATCTCCTGCTGGTCCCAGAACCGCCGCGCGGTCACCGTGCTGCAGGGCGGCGCGGGCTCCTGAGCCGGACGACGTCGCTGGTCCCGGCCTTCACGAGGTCGGGACCAGCCTCAATTCAGCCGAACTCCGGCCCTACCCAAAGACATTCCACGTCTTCCTGTCGGGGAACTTTCGCGCCCATGTCCAGACTTTCGCGCCGTCCGCTCGTCCGGCGTCTCGCGCTCGGCGCGGTTTTCGCCTGTCTGCCGCTGTCGGGCGCGCTGGCCTTCGACGGCGCCGCGGGCGATCCGCGCGCGCTGAAGGACCTCGCCGCGGCCGAAGCGCGGGTCGAGCGGCTTGAAAGCGCGCTCGCCTTCTTCGGCGGCCGCGACGAGCGCGCCGCGCCGCCGAGCCAGGCCATTCCGGCGCAGTCGTCGCTCGCGGACATCGCGGTGCGGCTCGACCGGCTTGAGAACCAGATGCGCCAGCTCAACGGCCGGCTGGACGAGATGCAGTTCCAGATCCGCCGCGCGGAGGAGGCGCAGAAGCGCTTCCAGAGCGACGCCGAGTTCCGCTTCCAGGATCTGGAGAGCGGCAAGGGCGGCGGCGGAGCCGCGAAGCCCGGCAAGCGCGGCGATGCGGGGCCGGCCGCCGCGCCGGGCGGCGGGGCGACTTCGACCGCCCGCAACGACGCCATCGGCGGCGTGATTCAGGAGCAGCCCGGCGACGACCCCAGCGCGCCCATGAACATCCGCCCGCCTGCCGCGCAGGGGCTTGGGCAGGCGCCGAGCTCCACCGCCGCCATCCCGCCGCGGGGCGGTTCGTCCGGCGTCTCCGTGGGCACCGGCAACCCGCGGGACCAGTTCGACATGGGCGTGGGGCTGATGCAGCGCCGCGACTACGAACTGGCCGAGCAGACCTTCCGCGACTTCCTGCGCGCGAACCCCAGGGACGCGCTCGCGCCCGACGCCCAGTACTGGCTTGGCGAAAGCCTCTATCAGCGCCGGCAGTACACGGATGCGGCCGACAGCTTCTACAAGATCTATGTGGAGGCGCCGCAGTCCTCCAAAGCCCCCGAGAGCATGATGAAGCTCGGCATGTCGCTGAACGGCATGGGCAAGAAGGAGGAGGCCTGCGCCACCATCGCGGAGGCGGGGCGCAAGTACTCCCGCATCAAGGCCCAGACCGACCGCGAGCTGAAGCGCATCTCCTGCTGAAGACCCGCCGACGATCGCTTCGCCGCATTTGAACGTCATGCCCGGCGCAGCCGGGTATCCACGATTTGAACCATGAAGCCGCCACGGCGTGAAAATCGTGGATGCCCGCGCGGAAGGCGCGGGCATGACGGAGCCCTGGATCGCGCGCTGCGTCCGTTTCCAAACAGGCTCCAGGCGGTTCATTCGGCTGATGGTCGTGAAGAACGAGGGCGCGTGATGACGGAGATCGCCGTTTCGGACTCCGCTCCCACCCCGGCCGAAACCGCAGCCCTGTTCGACGCCGCCTTCGCCGGCCTCGCCCATATCCTGCTCGCCGTGTCCGGGGGCGCGGACTCCACCGCCATGCTGGCGCTCGCCGCCCAATGGGCGCAGGCGCGGGGCGGCGTTAGGCTTTCGGTCGCCACCGTGGACCAGGGCCTGCGGCCGGAAGCGGCGGACGAGGCGGGGAGGGTGGCCGCGCTCAGCGCGCGGCTCGGCCTGCCCCACGCCGCGCTTGACGGCCGGATCGAGGCCGGCGCCCGGCTCGAGGAGCGGGCGCGGGCCGCGCGCTACGCTGCGCTGGAGGCCCATGCGGCGGCGATCGGCGCCGACGGGCTCGCCACCGCCCATACGCTGGACGACCAGGCCGAGACCGTGCTGATGCGGCTCGCCGCCGGCAGCGGGCCTGCGGGCCTCGCCGCCATGCGCCCGCATCGTCGGCGGGAGGGCGGGCTGGTCCATGCGCGGCCCCTGCTGTCGGTTCCCCGCCGCCGCCTGATCGCGGCGCTTCAGGCGCGCGGGATGACATGGGCGGAGGACCCCATGAACGCCGATCCCGCCTTCCTGCGCGCCCGGCTGCGGGCCGCCCGCGCCGTGCTGGAAGCGGAAGGGCTGACGGCGGAGCGCCTCGGCCTGCTCGCGGCGCGCATGGCGCGCCTCGACGAGGCGGCGGAGGCGGCCGTGGACGCGGCCGCGGCCGCGCATCTGACGCTTGGGGAGGAACGGGCGGCGCTCGACGCCGGCGCGGCCGCGCTGCCGGCGGAGCTGCGCCTGCGCCTGCTCGGGCGGGCGGTCGCGGCGGTCGCGGGCGACGCGCCCGTCCGTCTCGACAGGCTGGAGCGGCTGCACGACCGGATCGCGGACGAGCCGGCGGGCGCCGCCACGCTCGCCGGCGTCCGGATCGCGTGGCGGAACGGAGCGGTGGACATCGCGCCCGCTCCGCCCCGCCGCCCGCGCGGGGGCTGAGCGCCGCCGTCCGCGCCGCTGTTGCGGAGCGGGTTCGAGACATAGGATGATCCGCGCCGCGCCGCCCGCCGTTCAGCACGGGCGCCGCGACGGGGGAGATGCGATCATGGCGCTTCGATTGGGCGGGGCCGGCTTCGGCCATGGCGCGAGCTGCGCCTGCCACAGCGCGCCGGCGCGGCGGCTGTGCGCGCGCATCGACAGCGGACTGTCGCGGCGCGCGGTGCTGAAGGGCGTGGCGGCGAGCCTCGCGGCGCCTTCGCTCGGCCGCGTCAGCCCGGCCTTCGCAGAGGCTGCGCCGAAGCCGATCCTGATCCGGAACGTGCGGGTGTTCGACGGCGTGGCGCCGAAGCTGATCGAGGGTCAGGGCGTTCTGGTGGAGGGCGCGCGGATCAAGGCCTTCGTCGCCGCCGCGGAGACGGTGGCCGACGCCGAGGTGATCGACGGCGGCGGCCGGGTGCTGACGCCCGGCCTGATCGACGCGCACTGGCATTCGATCCTCGCCGCCATTCCGAAGCTGGCGGCGATCACGGCGGACATTCCTTACGTGCATCTGGTGGCGGCGCAGGAGGCCGAGCGCACCGTGCTGCGCGGCTTCACCACCGTGCGCGACGTGGGCGGCCCGTCCTTCGCGCTGAAGCGCGCCATCGACGAGGGGCGCATCGCGGGCCCGCGCATCTACCCTTCGGGAGCCATGCTCTCCCAGACCTCCGGCCATGGCGACTTCCGCATGCGCTCCGATCTGCCGCGCACGGCGCAGAGCGACCTCAGCCTCGCGGAACGGGCGGGCATTTCCGCGATCGCCGACGGCGAGGCCGAGGTGCTGCGCCGGGTGCGCGAGCAGCTGCTGCTCGGCGCGAGCCAGATCAAGATCATGGGCGGCGGCGGCGTCGCCTCCGATTACGACCCGATCGACGCGCTCCAGTTCACCGAGGCGGAGATGAAGGCGGCGGTGGCGGCGGCGTCGGACTGGGGAACCTATGTCTGCGTCCACACCTACACCGCCGCCGGCGTCCGGCGCGCGCTGGCGGCGGGCGTGCGCTCCATCGAGCACGGCCAGCTCGCCGACGAGGACGCGGTGGCGCGCATGGCGGAGGCGGGCGCGTGGTGGAGCATCCAGCCCTTCCTCAACGACGAGGACGCCAACGTCTACGCCTCGCCGCTGCAGCGGCGGCAGCAGGCGGAGATCGCGGAGGGCACGGCGCGCGCGATCGAACTCGGGCGCAGGCGTCAGGTGAAGATGGCGCTCGGCACCGACATCCTGTTCAGCCCCACGGGCACGGCCTCGCAGGGGCGGCAGCTCGCCAAGTTCGCCCGCTGGCTCGGGGCGGCGGAGACGCTGCGCGCGCTCACCAGCGGCAACGCGGAGCTCGCGGGCCTGTCCGGCCCGCGCAACCCCTATCCCGGCCCGCTCGGCCGCATCGCGCCGGGCGCCTATGCGGACCTGCTGCTGTTCGACGGCGATCCGCTTCAGGACATCGCGCTGATCGGCGACCCGGACCGGACGCTGAAGCTCATCCTGAAGGACGGGCGCGTGCACAAGAACACGCTCGCCGCGTGATCCGCGCCTTGAGCGCCGGCCCGCCCGCTCAGGCGTGGCGGGCGAGAATGGCCTTCACGTCCTCCACCAGCCGCGCCTCGGGCACGGTCACCTGCGCCGGGCGGCTCTCGGTCCATTCCGAGCGGTCGGCGATGGCGGCGGCGGCCTTGGCGCCCTCGATCAGGTCTTTGAGCGTGACCTCGCCCTTCTCGCGCTCGTCCGAGCCCTGGATGACCACGAGCGGCGCCTTGCGGCGGTCGGCGTATTTCATCTGCGCCTTCATGCCCGACGCGCCGAGATAGACCTCGGCCGCCACGCCCTCGGCGCGCAGGCGCGCCGCGAGCGCCATCGAGTCGCCGATGCGGTCGCGGTCGAGCACCAGCACCACCACCGGGCCGAACGCCGCCGGGGCGTCCGCGCCCTTCAGCGCGGTCAGCGCCGCCTGCAGGCGGGAGACGCCGATGGAGAAGCCGGTCGCCGGCACGTTCTCGGGCAGGAAGCGGCCCACCAGCCCGTCGTAGCGCCCGCCGCCGCCCACCGAGCCGAAGCGGATCGGCTGGCCGTTCTCGTCCGCGATCTCGAAGGTGAGTTCCGCCTCGAACACCGGGCCGGTGTAGTATTCGAGCCCGCGAACCACGGAGGGGTCGACGGAGACGCGGTCCGCGTAGCCCGCCTGCTCCACGAGCGTGGCGATGGCCGACAGTTCGCGGGCGCCGTCCTGGCCGGTCGCGGTGGAGCCGAACTCGTCGAACAGCGCGCGCGCGGTTTCGAGGTTCCCGGCGGTCTTGGCCTTCAGGATGGACAGCACCCGCTCCGCGCCGGCTTCATCCAGCCCTGCGCCCTTGGTGAAGTCGCCGCTCTCGTCCTTGCGGCCGGCCCCCAGCAGCGCGCGCACGCCCTCGACGCCCAGCCGGTCCAGCTTGTCGATGGCGCGCAGCACGGTGAGGCGGCGCCCCGCGTTGTCGTCGCCGCCGAGGCCGATGGCCTCCATCACGCCGTCGAGGATCTTGCGGTTGTTGACCTTGATCACATAGTCGCCGCGCCTGACGCCCACCGCCTCCAGCGCGTCGGCCATCATCATGCACATCTCGGCGTCGGCGGAGACCGAGGGCGCGCCCACGATGTCGGCGTCGAACTGCAGGAACTGGCGGAAGCGGCCGGGGCCGGGCTTCTCGTTGCGGAACACGGGGCCGAAGCGGTAGCTGCGATAGGGCTTGGGCAGCTTCTGGACGTTCTCCGCCACGTGGCGCGCCAGCGGCGCCGTCAGGTCGTAGCGCAGCGACAGCCACTGGTCGTCGTCGTCCTTGAGCGAGAACACGCCGGCGTTCGGCCGGTCCTGGTCCGGCAGGAACTTGCCCAGCGCCTCGGTGTATTCGAGGAACGGCGTCTCGATCTCCTCGAAGCCCCACAGCTCATAGGTGGCGCGGATGCGCTCGGCCATGGCGCGGGTGGCGGCGAGCTCCGGCCCGTGGCGATCGGCGAAGCCGCGCGGCGTTCGGGGCGTGGCGAGGTCGGTGCGGCGGGAGGTCATCGGGCTTTGCGGCGGTCCATGGGCTACGGTCAGGCGCTCCCTAGCGCAGCCGGGCCGGAACGGCAAACAAGGCGGCGCGTGGCGTCTGGCATCCTGTATTTCGGATCAACGTATCCTTGATGCATGGGTGTAGAATTCAACGCGGTCTCGCAGGCTCAGGTTGCGATATCAGTTACCGGTAACCTGTCTCAAGCAAGGTGGACGAAAGAATTTGATCTGAAGCTCAGGACGGGGAGCGGTCTTTAAGACGGCGGAAGTCGCGAAGCGAACAGCCGCTCCGGGAGGGGCTCCATGCGACGTCTTCCTTGGCGGAGGTTTACGAAAGACAGCGCGGCGTCGGCCGCCGTCGAATTCGCGATCGTCGCGCCGGTTCTGGTGACGATGCTCGCCGGGCTTCTCACTTATGGCGTGTATTTCGGCCTCGCCCACAGCGTGCAGCAGCTCGCGGCGGACGCGGTGCGGGCCTCCATCGGCGGGCTTTCGGACGCCGAGCGCGAACAGCTCGCCCGGGCGCATGTGGCGGCGAGCGCGAACCAGTATGTCCTGATCGACCCGGCGCGGGTCTCGGTGGCGGCGCGGCCCGCGCCGTCGAACGCCAACACGTTCGAAGTCGTCGTCACCTACGACGCCGAAGGCCTCGCGCTGTGGACGCTGGACGGGCTCGCGCCCACACCCACCAAGACGATCGCGCGGTCGGCGGCGATCCGCCGGGGAGGCTACTGAGATGCGCGCGCCGGCCTGGCTCGGTCTGTCCCGGCTGAGGCGGGACGAGCGCGGCTCGGTCGCCATCATGACCGCGCTGTTCGGCTTCTGCGCCCTAGGCTGCCTCGCGCTGGGCGTCGATCTGGCGAGCCTCTACGGGGAGCGGCGGCGGCTGCAGGGGGTGGCGGACCTTGCGGCCATCGCCGCCGCCAACGATCTCGCCAACGCCGAACGCGCGGCGCGCGCCACCATGGCGGACAACGGCGTCTCGACCCCGAAGCGCTTCGTGCTGACGCTTGGCCGCTACACGCCCGACCCCGCCGTCCCGGCGTCGCAGCGCTTCGCGCCCAACGCCACGCCGTTCAACGCGGCGCGGGTGGCGCTGCAGGTGGATTCGCCGCTGGTGTTCGGCAAGGCGCTTCTCGGGCGCGACGCGGTGGAGGTGGGCGTCGAGGGCGCGGCGGCCAACACCCAGCTCGCCTCGTTCTTCGTGGGCTCGAGGCTCGCCTCCCTGAACGGGGGCGTGGCGAACGCGCTTCTGTCCGCGCTGACCGGCGGCGGCGTTTCGCTCAGCGTCATGGACTACGACGCGCTCGCCGCCGCCAAGGTCGAGGCGCTGCCGTTTCTCGACGCGCTGGCGACGCGGCTTCACCTGACCGCCGGCTCCTACGACAGCCTCCTGAACGCCAGAGCGGGCGTCGGGCAGGTGGTGTCCGCGATCGCGGACGTGTCGCAGGGCGGCGCGCAGGCGAGGGCGGCCCTCGGCCAGATCGCGGCGCAGCTGACGGCCGCGGGCGGCCTGCGGGTGGGCGACGTGGTGGGCGTGGGGCCTTACGCGCAGGCCGGGATCGGCCGCGCCGGCTCGGCGGTCAGCGCCGCGGTCTCGGCCTTCGACCTGCTGATGGCGACGCTTGAGACCGCCAACGGAAAGCGCCAGCTCGACCTCGATCTCGGCCTGCAGATTCCGGCGCTCGCAAGCGTGAAGGCCTCGCTCGTCATCGGAGAGCGGCCGCAGGGGTCCCCCTGGCTCGCTCTTGGCCAGGAGGGGGCGATCGTGCGCACGGCGCAGACCCGGCTGCGGATCGTCGCCGAAATCGGCTCCTCTCCGTTGCTGAAGTCGCTCACCGGAGGTCTGGCGCTGGTCGAGCTGCCGCTGGCGATCGACCTCGCGGCGGCCGAGGCGAAGCTCGACGCCATAAGCTGTGGAGCGCAGCCGGCGAAGGACGCCCGCGTGACGGTGAAGGTGCGGCCGGCCGTGGCGCAGCTCTGGGTCGGCAAGCCCGCCAGCCTGTCGCTGTGGAACGATCCGTCGCGCCCGCCTGTGATGGAGCCGGCGAGCGTCAATCTGCTGCTCGCGACCGCCACCGCGAGCGCCTATGTGGCGGCCGCCAACGTGAACGCCACGTCGCTCACCTTCACGGCCGCCGAGATCAAGGCGCAGACCCTGAAATCCGCGAGCACGCAGGACGCGCTGCAGACGTCGCTCTCCACGCTGACGCAGAACCTCACCCTGAACGTGAAGCTGCTCGGCGTTCTCGATCTCGGACTGGGGCAACTGCTCGGCGCGGCGCTGAAACCCGTGCTGGCGCCGGTGGGCGCGCTGCTCGATCCGGTGGTGGGCGCGCTGCTGACGCTGCTGGGCGTGAAGATCGGCGAGGCGGATGTGGGCGTGCGCGGCGTGCGCTGCGACGGCGCGGCGCTGGTCGGCTGATCGGCGGAGCTGGGGGTTCAGCGGCCGAACAGCTCCGCGATCGTCTCCTCGCCGACCGCGAAGGCGGAGCTCGCGCCTGCGCCGGAGGCGGCCACCACCACCCGGATGTTCGGCGCCGGCGCGTCGATGACCAGCGCCCTGTCTGCGGAGTAGGCGTAGGTTCCGGTCCAGCGGGACAGGACGTGCTTCGGGCGCTTGCCGAACACCGCAGCCAGCTCGTCGAGGATCAGGTCGTCGATCGCCTGGATCTGGTAGGGGTCGGGCGTCGCCTCGATCTGGCGGCTCGCGCCCACCACCAGCGAATCGTCCGCGGACTGGGCGACCACCAGCGTCACCCCCTGCGCCAGATGCTCCGGCTGCTCGGCGGCGAGGCGGGCGGCCAGCGCTTCGCTCTCGGCCAGCTCCGCGAAGCCCGGAAGCCGGATCAGGCTGAGATCGCTCGCCACGGCGCCCGGCAGCTCGAAGCCCTCGTCATAGCGCACGCGCATCATGTGCGACTTGGCGCGGGCGAGGTTGGCGCCGGCGAGCCGTTCGCCGAACAGGCTGCGGAAGTCGTCGCCGGCGCAGACCACGGTCGCCGCCGCCTCCACCACGCCGCGGGAGGTGGCCAGCCGCGTCCCCTCGATCGCGGAGACGGCGGTCTCCCACTGGAACGCCACGTCGTGCGCCTCCGCGAGCCAGGCCGCGATCCGGGCGGAGGCGGTGCGCGCCTCCACCCGCAGCTCGTGCGGGCTCCAGAACACGCCCGCGATCTCGCCCTTGAACTGGGGGAACAGGGCATGCGCGTCGCCTTCGCCATAGAGCGCGCAGTCCGCGCCCATGTCGGTGGCGAGGAACGCCTCGGCGAGCGCCGCCGCTTCCGGGCGTCGGGCGACGATGGCGAGGCCCTCGTGCTCCACCCGCACGCCGGCCTGGGCCGCGACCTCCAGCCAGAGGTCGCGGGAGCGCATGGCGCGCCGCCAGGCGGCGCCCGCCGGATGGCCGGTGACGCCGATCACGCCCGGCATGCGCACCGAGGCGCCGTTGGCGCGGGCGTCGCGGTCGATCACCACGACGCGGCGGCCGCTCCGCGCCGCGGCGAGCGCATGCGCGAGGCCGAGAAGGCCGCCGCCGACGACGGCGAGATCGAAGGGTTCGGACATGGGAGCGCGTGACCTGTTGACGGCGCGGACGCTGGCGCCATCGGCGCCGTCACGTCAACAGGGGGCGTCGAAGCTCAGGCCGCGACGCCGTCCGCGATCCAGCGCTCGCGCTTGCGGTAGATCGTGGAGGGGCTGATCTCCAGCGCCGCAGCGGCGCGGGCGAGATTGCCGCCGAACGCCGCGATGGCGGATTCGATGATGCGGCGCTCCTGCACGTGGAACGGCTCCACGTCGGCCTCCGCCGCGGCGGAGGTCGCGGCGCCCCGCGTCCGCGTCAGCTCGGGCGGCAGCATGTCGAGCGTCACCGCCTCGCCGTCGTCCAGCACGACCGAGCGGCGGATCACGTTCTGCAGCTCGCGCACGTTGCCGGGCCAGCCGTAGGCGCGGAAGCGCTCCAGAACCTCGGGCGCGAAGCGGGTGAAGGCGCGGCCTTCCTCCGCCGCGAAGCGGGCGAGGAAGGCTTCCGCCAGCAGGATCACGTCCTCGCCCCGCTCCCGGAGCGGCGGCAGGCGGATGGGCAGCACATGCAGGCGGTAGAACAGGTCCTGCCGGAACCGGCCGGCGGCCACCTCCGCGAACGGGTCGCGGTGGGTGGCGCAGACGATGCGGATGTCGGCGCGGCGGGCGCGGGTGTCGCCCACGCGGCGGAACTCGCCGGTCTGCAGGAAGCGCAGCAGCTTGGCCTGCAGCGCCAGCTCCATCTCGCCGATCTCGTCCAGGAACAGCGTGCCGCCGGAGGCCGCCTCCGCCGCGCCGGCCCGGTCCTCCGCGGCGCCGGTGAAGGCCCCGCGCACATGGCCGAAGATTTCGCTTTCCATCAGTTCGCGGGGGATGGCGCCGCAGTTCAGGGCCACGAACGGCCCGCGCGCGCGGGGCGAGCGGGCGTGCAGCGCTTCGGCGCACAGCTCCTTGCCGGCGCCGCTTTCGCCGGTGACGAAGACGGGCGCCTTCGAGGGGGCGATGCGGGCGATCTGGTCGTAGACCGCGCGCATGGCGCCGGAGCCGCCCACGAAGCCGCCGAACGTGGCGTCCGGGGCGTCCGTTTCTGGCGTGAAGGGAGCCGGCGCGTCTCGCGGGACGGGGCGTTCGGCGAAACGGGGCCGGAGCCTGCGGGCGAAGGTGTCCGGCGTGAAGGGCTTCAGCACGAAGTCCACCGCGCCGCGGCGCATGGCCTCGACCGCGAGCCCCACCGAGCCCGCGCCGCTGGTGGCGATGACGGTGACGCCGGCGGCGACGAAGCGCTCCACCAGCGCGAGCGCGCGCGGGTCCGGAATGTCGATCACCGCGAAGTCGGCCCGGCGCCCGGCCCCGGCCGCCGCAGGCGCCAGCGCGGCCACCACTTCGCCGTTGGCGGTGGCGACGGCGACCGTCGCGACCCGGAGCGAGGCGGGGTCATCGTCGACGAGGAGCACGGTCGCGCGCGAAAGGGGCGCGGCGCCCGTGCCTGCCGTCTGCGAATGCGCCATCGACCCCGTCTCTCCCCGCCGCCGCCGCGTCGCGCGGCCTTGGGGAGAGAAAGTGGCCGAACAGGGTAAACGAATGATGAGCGGGGGCTTTGCGCCGGGGCCTTAAGCCCGGTCTTCAGCCCGTGACGGCGGCCTGGGCTTCGTAGCCCGCGCCGCGGATGGCCTCCGCCGCCTCGTCGAGCGTCAGCTTGCCGTCCACGGCCACGCGGCCGACGATCCGGTTCACGACGACCACGGCGTTGGGGTCTTTCGCGGCGATGGCCTTCTGCACGGCTTTGACGCAGCCGTCGCAGGTCATGCCGTTCACATCCAGAACGATGGTCGCCATTTTCGTCTCCTCGGGGCGGTGTGAGTCCGAAAAGACTCGGCTGACACCTTTTTAACGTTTTTGCGAGTCCGCGGTCGATAACAGCGCTTGGCCGGAGAGTCGCGAATCAGTGATGATTCATCGCACGGCTCCCACGGAATTTCGAAAAAATGCTTAAGCCCGCTGGTCTTTTCATTGCTGCGGCGATGGCGGTCACGGCCGTCTGCGTCGGCGTCATCGCCGCCTTCGGCCTTGGTCTCGGCGCGGCTGAAAGCACGCTCGCGGCGGTGGCGACGCTCGCCCTCATGACGGTCGCGCATGTCACGCTGCTGCGTCCGCCGGGGGCGGACGAGGCGCGGCTCGACGATCTGGACGGTCTGGCGACCCACCTCCAGAGCCGGGTGGAGACCCTCGACGTCCGGCTGTCGACCCTCGACGCCGCGGTGCTGGAGCGCAGCCGGGCCGCCGCCCGGCCGCTGGTGGATGAGATTTCGGCGCTCGGGCAGCTGGTGACGTCGCTCGCCAAGGAGCTGGCGAGCCACGAGGCGACGCTCTCGGCGTTGCAGGATCGGCTGGACGCGGCGCCGGCGGGAGGCATGGCCGTGTCGGCCTCGCGCGCCGCCGCCGGCGCGCCCCAGGAGAGCGCGCCGCCGCCTGCGCCCGCCGACCCGACGCCGTCCGATCCGCAGGCCCAGACGAGCGGGCCCGAGGGGGAGTCCGTCGAGGCCGACGGCGATGCGCAGGAGCGCCGCCGCCGTCGCGAACGCCGCGCCGCCCAGCGTCTGGCGCAGGTGGCCGAGACGCGGACGTCCACCGAGAAGCAGCAGGCCCCGGAGGCGTTCGACCCGCTGGATGCGGCCGAGCCCGAACCGGTCGCGCCTGCGGTGCAGGTGGATCGCGGCGTGGCCGCCCGCGTGGAGCTCGCGCTGCGCGACGACCGGGTCGACTTCTTCCTCCAGCCGGTGGTGTCGCTGCCGAACCGGCGCGTGACCCATTACGAGGGGCTGTCGCGGCTCAGGGAGCCGGACGGCATCGCGCTGCCGGAGGAGTTCCTCGACGTGGCGGCCGCCGAAGGCCATCTGCCGGAGATCGACCGCCGCGCGGTGATGCGCGGCCTGCGGGTGGCGGAGCGCCTGCAGGCGAGCGGCCGCAACATCGGCCTGTTCATCAACGTCGCGCCCCAGACGCTGGGCGACGACCGGGCGCTGTCCGAGTTCGTGGAGCGGATCGACGCCAATCCGGACCTCGCCCGCGCCGTCACGCTCGAACTGAAGCAGGAGGCCTTCGACGGGCTGGCGCTGGCGGAGCGCGAGGCGCGCAAGGCGCTGAGCGAGCGCGGCGTGCGCTTCTCCATCGACCATGTGACCGACCTCAGGCTCGATCCGCGCGATCTGGAGCGGCGCGGCGTGCGCTTCGTGAAGATCGCCGCCTCCACGCTGCTCGCCTCCGATGCGGCCCGCGGGCTGGCCATCCACCCGTCCGACCTCGCCAACCTTCTGGCGCGCCACGGCGTCGACCTGATCGTGACGCATGTGGAGGACGAGCGCATCGTCCCCGAACTTCTGGACCATGACGTCAAGGCCGCGTCGGGCCACCTGTTCGGCGTTCCGCGTCCGGTGCGGGACGACGCCGGCGACGGCGGGCGCTCGGACGAGGCGTCGCGCCGCTTCGCGCCCCGGCCGCTCGTCGTGCGCGGTTGACGGGCGCGCGGCGGAGCCTTAGCCGGAGCCCATGTCCGACGACTCTTCGCCCGTATTCGCCCGCTTCGCGCCGCTCGCCTCCGCCTATGACGTCGTGCTCTGCGACGTCTGGGGCGTGCTCCATGACGGGCTGACGGCCCACGCCGCCGCGGCCGACGCGCTGACGCGGTTCCGCGCCCAGGGCGGCGCGGTGGTGCTGGTCTCCAACGCCCCCCGCGCCTCCGACTGGGTGATCTCCCATCTCGACGGCTACGGCGTGCCCCGCAGCGCCTGGGACGCGGTGGTGACCTCCGGCGACGTCACCCGGCACATGCTGGCCGAGCGCGGGCTGACCCGCGTGCATCACATCGGGCCGGAGCGCGACCTGCCGCTGTTCGACGACGAGACGCTGGAGCTCGTCGGCCCGGACGAGGCGCCGATCGTGGTGGTGACGGGGCTGGTGGACGATTCCCGCGAGGTTCCGGAGGATTACCGCGCGCGGCTCGAAGCGCTGAAGGAGCGCGGCGCGCCGATGATCTGCGCCAATCCCGACCTGGTGGTTCAGATCGGCGACACGCTGCTGTGGTGCGCCGGCTCCATCGCCGACATGTACCGCGACATGGGCGGCGAGACCCATTACGCCGGCAAGCCCTACGCCCCGGTCTACGACGCGGCCCTGTCGCTCGCCACCGACGTCCTCGGCCGCCATGTGGAGCGCGGCCGCGTCATCGCCATCGGCGACGCGGTGCGCACCGATCTCGCCGGCGCGGTGAACTTCGGGGTCGACTGCCTGTTCGTGGCCGACGGCATCCACGCCGAGGAGCTGGGCCGCGGCGCGCCGGACCCGGAGAAGCTCGCGGCCCTGTTCGCGGCCCACGGCCTGCACCCGGTCGCGGTGTCGCCCCAGCTCGTGTGGTGAGCGCCGCCGCCGGCGCTCAGAACGCCTTGTAGGTGATCAGGGTGTAGGTGTCGCGCACGCCGGGCGCGGTCTGGACGTGCTGGCTGACGAAATGGCCCACGTCCACGCCGTCCTCCACGTGGTACTTCACGATCAGGTCGTAGTCGCCCGCGGTGGAGTAGATCTCCGAATGCAGCTCGAGGTCGGCGAGGTGCTGCGCGGTCTCGTAGGTGCGGCCGAGCTGGCATTTGATCTGGACGTAGAAGGTCTGCATGGACGCTTACCGCTCCGGCGGATGGAGCCGCGACCATAGGCGCGCGGGACAGGCGCCCGCAACGCCGCGCTGACGGCGGCGTCATATGCGGCTATGAGAGGCCGCCGCTTCAGCCGAAGGGGCGCATGTGTCCCGCGGCGTCCGCGCCGCCGGGCGGCGATGGAGTTCTGACGCGTGACCGCTTCCGTGATCCTGCCCGGTCTGGACGGCGCCGCCTTCCGGCAGGCCATGGCCGGGGTGCCCATGGCCGTCCACGTGGTCGCGACCGACGGGCCGGCGGGCCGGCACGGCGCGACCGCGACGGCGGTGGCGAGCGTCACCGACGATCCGCCCACCGTCCTCGTGTGCCTGAACCGGGCGAGCTCCATCGCCGCGCGGGTGAAGGAGAACGGCGTCGCCGCGGTCAGCGCGCTCGCCGCCGCCCATCAGCCGGTGGCGGAGGCCTTCGCGCGCTCCTCCGGCGGGGCGCCGGACGGGCGATTCGACGTCGGCGACTGGGACCGCCTTGTCACAGGCGCGCCGGCGCTGCGTGGCGCGGTGGCCGTGTTCGACGGCCGGGTCATGGAGGCGAGGCCTGTCGGGTCCCACCTGATCGTGCTGCTGCGGCTGGAGGCCGTGCGGGCCGGGGATGCGGGCGCGCCGGGCCTCATTTACCGCAGCCGCGGCTATCTGGCGGCGGCGAGCCGCGCGGAGACGCCGTCCAGCTCCTGAGGCGGCGGCGCGCCGGGAAGCTGGCCGTCCCCCAGCGCCTCGATCACCTGCACCTCGTGGCTTCGGCACAGCGTCGTGAGGGTGGGCGAATCCATGCGGTCGGTGACGAAGACGTCGATGTCCGACAGCCTGCCGATGCGCACCGGCGCGGAGCGGTCGAACTTCAGCCGGTCGGCCACCAGAACCACTTCGCGGGAGTTGTCGATGATGGCCTGGCTCACCACCGCCTCGCGGTAGTCGTAGTCCAGCAGCGCGCCCTCCTGGTCGATGGCCGAGACGCCGATCACGGCGTAGTCCACCTTGAACTGGCGGATCAGCTCCACCGCCGGCGGCCCGACGATGCCGGCGTCCGCGCGCCTGACCGGCCCGCCCGCCACGATCACCTCGATGCGGGGATGGCGGTAGAGCAGGGTGGCGACGTTAAGGTTGTTGGTGATGACGAGCAGCCCCTCGTGCCCGTCCAGCGCCCGCGCCACCTCCTCGGTGGTGGTGCCGATGTTGATGAACAGCGAGGCGCCGTTGGGGATGAGCCGCGCGGCGGCTTCGCCGATCGCCCGCTTCTCCTCCTGCGCGATGAAGCGCCGGGCCTCGTAGCCCACGTTCTCGATCCCCGAGGACACGGTGGCGCCGCCATGGACCCGCGCGAGCAGGCGGCGGTCGCACAGCTCGTTCAGGTCCTTGCGTATGGTCTGCGGCGTCACCGCAAAGCGCGCCGCCAGCTCCTCGACCCCGACCCGACCGGACGCGCGCGCCAGCGTCACGATCTCCTGCTGGCGCGGATTTAGCCGCTCCATCGTCCCCTCCCGCTATTTTTTAATCGTTTTGCCGAAGGATGACATGCGGAAACGGTCCCGCAATCCCCCCCTTCGAGAAAGTTTCAAAAAAGCGCGGTTGGTTGTGATCGTCCGGCGCCTCGCGGAAGCGTGTCCCTGGCGCCACGGCCGTCAATTTTGAAGGCTTTCGGGCTGAACAGACGACCATAACGTCCTATCAATACCCTACGACCGACGGCGCGCTTGCGTGACGCGCCTCACCACCGTCATGGAAACGAACCTGATGATCCGAGTGCTCGCCGTCTCGTTCGCCGCTCTCGCCGCGGCCGCCGCCCCTGCTTTCGCCGCCGACGCGCCGCTGGACGTGGAGACCACCGTGGTCGCCCCCTCCGACGGCGTGCAGCCCGACTGGCGCGTGACGCTGAAGGCCACCGGCGTCGTCGGGCCGGAGTTCGAAGGCGCCCGCGACTATTCGGTCACCGGCTATCCGGGCCTCAGCATCCGCCGTCCGGGCCAGCCGTGGAAGTTCGGCGCGCCGGACGACGGCTTCGGCTTCGCGCTGTTCGACAGCGCCATGTTCCAGATCGGCCCGGTGGCCCGCATCAAGTCCAAGCGCGACAGCAGCGACGAGCGTCGCATCCGCGGCGTGCACGACGTGGACTGGGCGGTGGAGCCGGGCGTGTTCGTGGAGTTCTACCCCACCACCAACACCCGCATCCGCGGCGAGCTGCGCCACGGCGTCGGCGGCCATGACGGCTTCGTGGGCGACATCGCGGCCGACTGGATCGAGCGGTTCGGCGCCTTCACGGTCTCGGCCGGTCCGCGCCTGTCGCTCGGCGACAGCGATTTCATGAACGAGTATTTCGGCGTCACCACCCGCGACGCGCTCCGCAACGGCCGGCTGTCCCGCTACAAGGCCGACGGCGGAATCAAGTCGGTGGGCGCGGCGGCGGCCGTCACCTACGACTGGACGCCGAACTGGAGCACCACGGCCTTCGGCGCCTACAACCGTCTGGTGGGCGACGCCGCCGACAGCCCGATCGTGCGCCGCCTGAAGTCCAAGGACCAGTTCACCGTCGGTCTCGGCGTCGCCTACACCTTCGACTTCAACTGGTGAAAAAGCGAATTCCGTTAAGAGTTTAACGGAATTCGTCACGTCCTTTTCGGACGTGCCGGGCAGGCTTCCTCCTTCATCCGCCGTGAGAAGGAGGGCTCGCCATGGTGACCCCCGTGTCCGCGGTGGGCGCGAGCCGCCCGCCGCTCGAACTCGACGCCGCCTATCGGGAGCGCACTGACTCCGTCAGTCAGGCGGCGGTTCTGGCGGCGGTGGGCGCGACCGATCCCGCCGCCGCTCTGTCGGTGCGCGTCGCCGCATCCAAGGGCGCGCCTCCGGTCACGCCGGCCGACGCCTCGTCCGCCTTGCGGGAGGCGCGCAACGCCGCCGAGCGCATCGCCAACGCGCAAGGATTTCCGGCGGCCGAGGCCTACGCCGCCCGTGGCGTCGGGGGGCAAGAGGAGCGAACCGGCCGGCTGCTGTCGGTCACGGCCTGAACCCCATCGCCACCGCTCGCCGCCATGCCCGAGCGAAGGCGCGGGCACGACGGGAGTTCCAGCCGCGCTCTTCCGCAAGGGCCGGGCAGGCTCCGGGGCCGCCTCACTGGCGGACGCGCAGTCCGAATTCGATGATCGAGGCGGTGTAGTCGCCGCCCGCGACGTTGCTGTCGAGCCGGTCGTGCTCGAAGCTGCCGAACAGGGCCGTCGTGCGGTTCAGCCGGTACTCGGTTTCGAGCGCCAGCACGGTGACGTCGTCCACGCGGCCGATGCCGCGATAGGCGCGTTTCTCGAAGTCGGTCCGCGCGGTCACCGTCCAGTGTCGGCGCAGCGCGTGCTCCACCGAGACGCCGACGCGCCGCGTCAGCAGCGCGGAGGCGTCGGTGGAGGTGGTCTCGTAGAGCGAGCTCTTGGCGGTGAGGCGCACCGTGGTGAGCGCGGTGGCGCTCCAGGCCAGCGAGCCGTCGAACAGCAGCGCGTCCACCGGCTTCTGGCCGCTGTCCTTGGGCGTCTGGCGGCCGTAGCCGAGCGCGACCTCGCCGGTGAGCACGCGGCTCGCCTCGAACGTGGCGCCGCCCCGGAGCGCGATGGCGTCGGAGCCGCGCGTCACGCCGTCGTTCCGGTCGAAGTCGCGGGTCACGAGCGACAGGTCGGCGAAGGGCTGGAGGTTCGGCGACAGCTCGTAGGCCGCGCGGAAGCGCGCCTCATAGGCGGTGTAGTTGCGCGCCGCGTTGTCCACCGGCTCGCCGCTGACGAGGGTGGCGTCGTCGAACAGGTAGCGGTCCACGAGCCCCGTGGCCTCGAGGCTCAGCCGGTTGATGCGGTGGGCGATCCCGAGCGTCGCCCCGTGGGAGCGTTCGATCTGGTCGCCTTGGACGTCGGTGAGGGCGTCGGCGTCGCCGGGCCGCGAGGTGGTGATGGAGGTGCGCAGCTCCGAGATCACCTGCGTGCGCTCGGTCACGTCGATCCGGCCCTTCAGCACGGCGTTCAGGTCCGGCTCGTAGCCGGGATCCTCGAGGTCGAGATAGCGCCGGATCTGGCCGGAGACCGAGCCGCGCAGCTCGTGGCGGCTCCACTCCGACACCGCCTCGATGTCGCCGCGCAGGCGGTAGTAGCCCGAGCCCTTGCCGCCCTGGTTGCGGCGGTCGGGGTTGTCGTCGTAGCCGGTGGCGGCCTCGACGGTGGGGCGCAGCGTGAACGAGCCGGCGCGCACGCCGGGCGCGGCGTAGGGGTCGTCCTCCGGCGGGCGGGGGCGGGGCCTGAGGCCGGCGGAGCCGGGGCGCAGGCCCTGGTCGCGCGCAAGCGGATCGCCGATGTCGATGGCGGCGACGCCGGCCGGGGCGGCGGGCCGCGTGGCGCCGCCATAGTCGCCGCCGGCGAGCGGCTGGCCGTCCTGGCCGCCGTAATCGCCGCCGGACAGGGTTCCGGCGTCCAGCCGTTCCAGCGATTCGTCCGCCGCGCCGGCGGCGCTCCGGGGCGCAGGCGTCGACGACCGGGGCGCGGCCGCTCCGAGCGAGCCGCGCAGTCCCGTGTCGCCCGGCTCGAGCGTCTGGGCGCGCGCCGGCGTGGCCGCGGCGACGGCGGCGAGCGTGACGGCGCTGAGCGCGCGGCGTAGCGTCATGGCGTCCCTGTGGAGCGGCCGCAGGGAAACGGGCGACCGTCATGGTTAACGACCATGGGCCGGACGTGGTTAACGAAGCCTTGCGGCGCCGGTCTTCTTTGGTCTTGTTCCAAGACTTGGCGGCGTCGTGGCGGGGGTGGTAGAGCTTGCGGCCCAAGCGCCCCCGCGGCGCCCTTCCGCGAAAGCCGTGTCCCCGCATGCCGAAGCCCGCCCGTCTGCCGTCCGAAGCGCCGCTGCCCGATCACGCCGCGGTGGTGACGAAGCCGTCAGAGTCGATCGCGTCCGCCTTGCGCACCATGGAGCTCGAGGCGGCGGGGCTGGCCCAGCTCGGCAAGGCGCTCGGCGGGCCGCTGGGCGCCGCCTTCGCGCGGGCGGTGGAGCTGATCGCCGGCGCCCGCGGCCGGGTCATCGTCACCGGCATGGGCAAGAGCGGCCACGTGGGCCGCAAGATCGCCGCCACCTTCGCCTCCACCGGCACTCCGGCCTTCTTCGTCCATCCGGGCGAGGCGAGCCACGGCGACCTGGGCATGATCACCTCCGACGACGTGATCCTCGCGCTGTCCTGGTCGGGCGAGACCGCGGAGCTGCGCGACATGCTGCAGTACGCCCGGCGGTTCCGGGTGAAGCTCGTCGCCATCACCGCCCAGGCCTCCAGCGCGCTCGGCAAGGCGGCGGACGTGGCGCTGGTGCTGCCGCGGGCCACCGAGGCCTGCCCGCACGGCCTCGCGCCCACCACCTCCACCACCATGCAGGTGGCGCTGGGCGACGCCCTCGCCGTGGCGCTGCTGGAGAGCCGCCGCTTCACGCCGAGCGACTTCAAGCGCTTCCACCCCGGCGGAAAGCTCGGCGCGGTGCTGTCCTTCGTGCGCGACGTGATGCATTCGGGCGCGGCGACGCCGCTCATCGCCTCCGGCGCCGGCATGGCCGAGGCGCTGATCGTGATGTCCGCCAAGAGCTTCGGCTGCGTCGGCGTGGTGGACCCGGATGGCGACCTGATCGGCATCGTCACCGACGGCGACCTGCGCCGCCACATGGGCCCCGGCCTCACCGCCAAGAGCGTGGACGAGGTGATGACCCGCTCGCCGCGGGTGGTGCGGCCGGACGATCTCGCCGCCGAGGCCATGAGCGTGATGCAGGGCCGCGCCATCACCGCGCTGTTCGTGGTGGACGGCGGCCGGCCCGTGGGGCTGGTCCACATCCACGACCTGCTGAAGCTCGGCCTCGCCTGACGACGGCCTCGCCGGCGTCCTTCACCGGCTCTTAACCCCGAAACTTCACCATGGCGCCCGAACGGCCGGCAGCCTGCCCGGTTCGACGCGGATGCGGCCATGGATATCGCCACCATCATCGGGTTCGTCTTCGGCACGGGCGTGCTGGGCTTCCTCATCCATGAGGGCGGCGGCCTGGAGCGCTACTACTCCGAGCACGCGGTGATCGTCATCTTCGGCGGCGCCGTCGCCGCCACGCTGATCCGCTTCGAGATGGGCGCGATCCTGTCGTCGTTCCCGACCGCGATCATGACGGTGATCAAGGGCGCCCACACCAACCCGCGCGACCTGATCTCCGAAATCGCCGAGATGGCGCAGATCGTGCGCAAGTCCGGCCCCGTCGGCCTCGACAAGGCGACGCCCCACGACGCCTTCCTCGCCAAGGGCGTGCGCTACGTGGCGGACGGCTTCGACGAGACCTTCATCCGCGAGACGCTGGAGCGCGAGCGCGACCTGAACCTGCACCGGCTGGAAATGGCCTCCAAGGTGTTCCGCGGCATCGGCGACTGCGCCCCGGCCTTCGGCATGATCGGCACGCTGATCGGCATGGTGCAGATGTTCGCCGAAATGTCGGACCCGTCCAAGCTCGGCACCTTCATGGCGATCGCGCTGCTGGCGACGCTCTACGGCGCGGTGGTCGCGAACTTCTTCTTCCTGCCGATCGCCGACAAGCTGACCATCAAGTTCGCTCATGACGAGCTGAACCAGACGCTGGTCATCGACGGCGTGCTGCAGCTTCGCGCGGGCAAGAGCCCGGCGGTGGTGAAGGAGATGCTGCTGGCCTACTTGCCCGAGAAGCACCGGGCGGAGCTCGCCGAGGCGGCGGCCTGATGGCCAGGAAGAAGCACGCCGACCACGGCGGCGGCCACGGCTGGTTCGTCACCTTCGCGGACCTGATGGGCCTGCTGATGGCCTTCTTCGTGGTGCTGGTGGCGTTCTCCAACCAGGACAAGAAGAAGATGGCGATCGTCGCCGGCTCCATGCGCGAGGCCTTCGGCTCGCAGCGGGAGATCGTGGCCGCCGGCGTGGTGGACATCGGCGGCACGCCCTCGCGCACCGAGCTTCTGAACAACACCGCCAAGACGCCGGGCGAGACCGGCAATCTGGCCGGGCCGCTGTCCAAGGACCGCGCCGACACCGAGGCGGCCGCCCGCGGCTACGCCCGCGCGGCCGCGAGCCTGAGGCAGGCGCTGCGCGCCATGCCGGAGATCGCCGAGGTTTCGAACCAGATCATGATCGAAAGCTCGGACCAGGGCGTCTCGATCTCGATCGTGGATCAGGACGGGCGCTCCATGTTCCCGCAGGGGTCCGCGGTTCCGAGCCGCCGCGTCGCCGAGGCGCTGTCGGCGCTCGCGCCGACCTTGCGCGAGCTGCCGTATCCGATCGCCATCGCCGGCCACACCGCCGGCGGCGTCTCGGAGGGCGCCAACGCGGATCCGTGGCGGCTGTCCGCCGACCGCGCCAGCGCCGTGCGCAGCCTGCTGTCGGACGCGGGGCTTCCCGACCAGCGCTTCACCCATGTGGAGGGCAAGGCCGCGAACGACCCCATGTTCCCCGACGCGCCCCAGATCGCCGCCAACCGCCGCGTGACGATCTCGCTCACCGCGTCCCCCGGCGCGCTGCCCATGGGGCTTACGCCGTAAGCCAGATGGCGGGGCGGGGCGTCGTGTAAGGCGCGGCCGCCGCTACAGCGTCATGCCGCGCCTTCGCGCGGGTATCCACGACTTTGCGGGGTGAACGTCGGAGCGTGTCGGAAGTCGTGGATGCCCGAGACAAGCTCGGGCATGACGGGTGAGGGGACCGTCGGCCGGTCGCTCAATGCTGATCCGGCGTCAGCCCCGAGCGTGCGCCAAACGTCGCGTCACGCCCGGCGTCCATCAAGCCCGCGTCCACAACCTGGCACCCCGTCCATACCCCCGCGCCTCAGCGCGGGGCGCGCTTGGCGAGGATGCGCTGGAGCGTGCGGCGGTGCATGTTGAGCCGCCGGGCGGTTTCCGAGACGTTGCGGCCGCACAGCTCGTAGACGCGCTGGATGTGCTCCCAGCGGACCCGGTCGGCGGACATGGGGTTCTCGGGCGGCTCGGGCTTGCTCTCCCCGGCGGTGAGCGCGCTGTGGATCTCGTCGGCGTCGGCGGGCTTCGCCAGATAGTCCACCGCGCCCATCTTCACCGCGGTGACGGCGGTCGCGATGTTGCCGTAGCCGGTGAGCACGACGCCGCGGGCGTCCGGTCGGCGGGATTTCAGCGCCGAGATCACGTCGAGCCCGGAACCGTCGCCGAGCCGCATGTCCACCACGGCGAAGGCCGGCGCGGACCGCTCGAGGCACTCGAGCCCCTCCCGAACCGATTCCGCCACGGTGACCGCGTAGCCGCGCGCCTCCATGGCGCGTCCGAGACGCTGCACGAAGGCGCGGTCATCGTCGACGATCAGCAGGGTCATGTCCCCGGAAGGAAGGCTCTCCGGCCCTGCGGCCGCCGAGTCCGCGGTCGGCTGCATCAACGTCTCCTTAACGCACGCGAACAACGCCGAAACGCCGCGTCAACCGCGACGTTTCGAAGCAGTACCGTCAAAGTTTGAAACAGGCAACTTTTGCCAGCGAAACGCCCCGTCGCCCGAAGGCGGCGAGGCGGCAGGGAAGGGGCTGAACAGCCCCCGCAGGACGTCAGCGCGGCGCGAGCACCATGGTCATCTGCCGGCCTTCGAGCGACGGGTCGCTCTCGACCTTGGCGATCTCCGCCACTTCCTCGCGCACCTTGACCAGCAGCTTCAGGCCGAGATCCTGATGCGCCATCTCGCGGCCGCGGAAGCGCAGCGTGACCTTGACCTTGTCGCCTTCCTCGAAGAAGCGGTGCATGGCGCGCATCTTCACGTCGTAGTCGTGATCGTCGATGTTGGGACGCATCTTGATCTCTTTGACTTCGACGATCTTTTGGTTCTTGCGAGCCTCGGCCGCCTTCTTCTGCGACACGTATTTGAACTTGCCGTAGTCGAGCAGCTTGCAGACAGGCGGTACGGAGTTCGGAGCGATCTCGACGAGATCGAGCCCCGCGTCCTCCGCGGCCTGGAGCGCGTCGTTGATCTTGGTCGGTCCGAGATTCTGCCCGTCCGCTCCGATGAGCTGAACCTCGAGGACTCGAATTTCCTTGTTAACGCGCGGTCCGTCCTTCTGGACCGGCGCGACAGGCCTCATGGGACGACGAATGGCGGCATTCTCCTCTTGACGTTTCGGGCGGCGGCGAAGTGGTCCAACGACGAAAGCCCCGTGAATCGCACGAGGCGGCGACGCTGACGGGACCTCCGCCGACGGTTGGCCTCAAGATCGTGACAAACCCGCGGAAAGTCAACGGTTCCAACCGGCGAGCAGGCGGGAATAGGCGTCAAGGGTGGCGTCCGTCATGGCGTCGAGGCCGAACCGGGTGACCGCGCGCGTCCTGGCGCGACGGCCCAGCGCCTCGCGCTCCGTGGCGCTCATCGCCAGAGCCGCGGCGAGTCCCTCCGCCAGCGCGGCCTCGTCGCCGGGATGGACGAGCCAGCCGGTGCGGTCGCCGTCCGGGCAGGCCGGCGGCGCCAGCACGGTTTCGGCCGGCGCGCCGTGGGCGGCGGCCACCACGGGAACGCCCATGGCCTGCGCCTCCGCCGCGCCGCGGCCGAAGGCCTCGGGCTCGATGGACGGGACCACCGCGACCGCGGCGGCGGCCAGCGCCGCCGGCACGTCCGCCACATGGCCCGGCATGCGGACGCGGGCGGAGAGGCCGAGCGTTTCCGCCTCCGACTGAAGCTCCTCCCGGTAGCGGTCGCGGCCCTGCGGGTCGCCGGCCAGAACCACCAGCACGTCCGGCCGGTTCAGCCGGGCGATCGCCTTCAGCAGCAGCGACTGGCCTTTCCAGCGCGTCAGCCGGGCGGCGAGCAGCACGATTCGGGCGTCGGGGCCTGCGTCCCACGCGGCCCTCAGCGCCGCGACGCGCTCCGGCGTCACCGCCGCCGGATCGAAGCGGGCGAGATCGACCCCGCGGGGAATCACCGTGACGCGGGCGCCAAGGTCGCCGTGCTCCGAGGCGAGATGGGCTGCGGTGAAGGCGGAGTTGGCGATCACCAGATCGCCCCGCGCCATGACCGAATTGTAGAAGCGCTTCGGCGCCGAGCCCGAGCGGTGGATGCCGGCGGCGGTGGTGACCAAGGGCCGGCCCGTGCGCCGCGCGGCGGCGAGCGCGCTCCAGGCCGGAGCGCGGGAGCGGGCATGGACCAGCGCCACGGCCTCCGCCTCGATCAGGGCGGCGAGACGGCCCACGTTCCGGGCCATCTGCAGCGGGTTCTTGGTCGCGGCCGGGAAGGGCCTGTGCTCCGCGCCGGCCGCCTCCAGCTCCGCGACGCCGCGTCCGCCCTCGCTCAGCACCAGCGCGCGCGCGCCGGCCCGCACGAGCGCCGCGGCCACGTCGATGGCGGTGCGCTCCACGCCGCCGGCGTCAAGCGCGGGCAGGATCTGCAGGATGGTCCGGCCGGCGAGGGGATGCGCGGACACGGCCGCTCCATGATGTCGTGAGGATGTCCCGCGCGGTCCCACGTGGCGAACGGGCGCCGCTGTGGTATCGCGTTTTCCCCGGCCGCCGCCAGAGGAGAGGCATGACCATCGTTTACGTCGACGCCGACGCCTGTCCGGTCAAGGACGAGATCTACAAGGTCGCCGCCCGCCACGGGGTCGACGTGGTGGTGGTGGCGAACCGCTTCATGGTCACGCCGAGGGAGGCCTTCGTGCGCTTCCAGCTCGCCCCCGAGGGGCCGGACGCGGCGGACGACTGGATCGCCGAGCGCTGCGGCGCCGGTGACGTGGTGGTCACCGCCGACATTCCGCTCGCCTCCCGCTGTCTGCCGAAAGGCGCTGCGGCGCTCGGCCCCACGGGGCGCCCGTTCACGGAAAGCTCCATCGGCGGGGCGCTCGCCACCCGGGAGCTGATGAGCCACTTGCGCGAGATCGGCGTCGCCGGCGGCGGCCCGCGCCCCTTCGGCCCGCAGGACCGCTCGCGCTTCCTTCAGGCGCTGGACATCGCCGTCCGCCGCGCCATGGCCAAGGGCGAGGGGGCGGCATGACGCGACGGGGCCTGTTCAAGATGTTCGCGGTGCTGGGCCTCAGCGCGGCCGGCGGCGGCGCGGCCTGGCTGCAGCAGGCGCGGGCGAAGAACCCCTATTACGCCGGTCCGCCCACCGACCATTTCGACGGCGTGCGCTTCTTCAATCCGGACCATCCCTGGTCGAAATCCTTCGGCGAGCTGTGGCGCGGCGTCTGGTTCTCCGACAAGGCCGCATGGCCGGAGAGCTGGCCGAGCCCCTTCGCCGGCGCGCGGCCCCCAGCGCGGGTGGAGGGCGACGCCCTGCGAGTCACCCTGATCGGCCACGCCAGCCTGCTGATCCAGACGCAGGGGCTCAACGTCCTGGTGGATCCGGTGTGGTCGGAGCGCTGCTCGCCGGTCAGCTTCGCCGGGCCGAAGCGGGTGAACCCGCCCGGCGTCGCCTTCGACGACCTGCCGAAGATCGACGCGGTTCTCGTCACCCACAACCATTACGACCATCTGGACGTGGAGACCCTGTCGCGGCTCGCCGCCCGCGACGCCCCGCGGGTGATCACGCCGCTCGGCAACGGGACGATCATGAAGGCGCACGACCCGAAGATCGCGGCCGAATCCTATGACTGGGGGGCGCGCGCGCCGCTCTCCGACAGGGTGACCGTGCATCTGACGCCGGCCTACCACTGGTCGGCGCGGGGCGTGAACGACCGGCGCAAGGCGCTGTGGTGCGGCTTCGTGATCGACGCCGGTCCGGACAACCGCATCTATGTGGCCGGCGACACGGCGCTCGGCCCCGGAACGATCTTCCCCGAGATCGGCCGCGCCCACGGCCCGTTCCGGCTGGCCGCGCTGCCGGTCGGGGCCTACGAGCCGCGCTGGTTCATGCGCGACCAGCACGCCAACCCGCAGGACGCCGTGGAGATGTTTCGGGCGGTCGGCGCGAAGCGGGCGGTGGGCGTGCACTGGGGCACGTTCCAGCTCACGGCGGAAGCGATCGACGCGCCGGAGCGGGCGCTGGCCGAGGCGCGGACGGCGGCGGGCATGGCGGCGGAGGATTTTCGGGCGCTCAGGCCCGGCGAGGTCTGGACGGGGTGACGGCCCGCGCCGTCAGTGCGCGACGGACTTGGACAGCAGGTTGATCACCAGCACGCCGGCGATGATGAGCCCGAGGCCGATGATGGCGGGGACGTCCAGCGTCTGGCGGAACCAGACGTAGCCCACGGCCGAGATCAGCACGATGCCGACGCCGGACCACAGGGCGTAGGCGACGCCGGTCGGCATGGTCTTCAGCACCAGCGACAGGAAGTAGAACGCGATCAGATACGCGACGCCGGTCACGAGGCTCGGCGCGAGCCGCGTGAAGCCCTCGGAGGCCTTCAGCGCGGAGGTGCCGATCACCTCCGCGACGATCGCGACGCCCAGATAGACATAGACAAGCATGCGCCCAGGCGCTCCCTGACGTCTGCGGAACGCTACGCTCGTCGTCATGCCCGCGGACCATGCTCGGGCATGACGACGCGTCTGAATTCCAGAACGGGGTCTCAGCCCTTGGCGGCTTTGGCGCGCTCGATCGCTTCGAGGATCATGGTCTTGGCCTCGGCGGCGTCGCCCCAGCCCAGCGCCTTGACCCACTTGTCGCCTTCGAGATCCTTGTAGTGCTCGAAGAAGTGGGAGATCTGCTCGAGCGTGATCTCGGGCAGGTCGGTGTAGTTCTTCACGTTCTCGTAGCGGCGCGTCAGCTTGGGCGTCGGCACGGCGATGATCTTCTCGTCCTGGCCCTTCTCGTCCTCCATGCGGAAGACGCCGACCGGGCGGCAGGCGATGACCGCGCCCGGCACGATGGCGCGGGTGTTCGCCACCAGCACGTCGATCGGGTCGCCGTCGTCGGACAGGGTGTGCGGGATGAAGCCGTAATTCCCCGGATAGCGCATGGCGGTGTAGAGGAAGCGGTCCACCACCAACGTGCCGGACTCCTTGTCCAGCTCGTACTTGATCGGCTCGCCGCCGATCGGCACCTCGATGATGACGTTGACTTCGTCCGGCGGGTTCTTGCCGATGGAGATCGCGTCGATAAGCATGGGGCCGAATGTCCTTGGAACGTCTGCGGCGGGCCCCGTGTCTGTAGCGGAGCGGCGCGACCGGTGGCAAGGGCGCCGCATCGCACAAAAGACGAAGCTTCGGGAGACGTCAGGACGCGTCAGCGCCAGACGTAAGCGAACTTCTCCAGCGTGACGTCGCCGAAATGCTCCACCCCCCGCGCGGCGAGCCGGCCGCCGAGCCGCGCGTAGAAAGCGCAGGCCCCGTCGTTGCCGGCGAGCGACCACGCCGCCGCGCCCGAGAGGCCGCGGCTCGCCAGATCGCCGCGCGCGGCGGCGAACAGGCGGCGGCCCAGGCCCAGGCCCTGATACTCCGGCTTCAGGTAAAGCTCGTAGACCTCGCCGGCGACGCCAAGGGTGGAGGCGCGGTTGCGCCCGGAGCTGGCGTAGCCCACCACCTCGCCGCCGAACATCAGCAGGCTGACGCGGCTGCCGCGCCGGAGCGCGCCCGACCACCAGGACGGCCCGCGCCGCTCCACCATCCGCTCAAGCTCGCGTCCCGGAATCAGGCCGCGATAGGCGTTGCGCCACGCGGCGTCGTGCACGGCTGCGATGGCCGCGGCGTCGGCCCCCTGCGCAGGTCGGATCTCGATCTCGACGGTGCTCACGACACAAGAGTATGCCCGGCCCGCGCGGGCCGACAAGTCGGAATCGCGACATTCGGACGACACGTCGCGGCGGTGGACGCGGAGGCGGCGGGACGCCATAGCTGGCTCCCAGCCGACGCAAGCCCCTGTCGTCCCGATCACCTTTTCCGGAGGCCCGCCGCATGTGGCGCGCGACCGTGCTCACGCTCTACCCCGCCATGTTTCCCGGCCCGCTCGGCCATGCGCTGGCGGGCAAGGCGCTCGGCCGTCTCTGGGACCTTGAGGCGCGGGACATGCGCGAGCATGGGCTCGGCGTCCACCGGGCGGTGGACGACACCCCCGCCGGCGGCGGCCCCGGCATGGTGCTGCGCGCCGACGTGGTGGCGGCGGCCATCGACGCCCTCGGTCCCGACGATGGCCATCCGCGCGTGCTGCTCACGCCCCGCGGCGCGCCTCTGACGCAGGCGCGGGTGCGCGCTCTGGCTGCGGGGCCGGGGGTGACGCTGCTCTGCGGCCGGTTCGAGGGCGTGGACCAGCGGGTGATCGAGGCGCGGCGGCTGGAGGAGATCGCGGTCGGCGACGTGGTGCTGTCGGGCGGCGAGTCGGCGGCGCTGCTGCTGCTCGACGCCTGCGTGCGGCTGCTGCCGGGCGTCATGGGCGATCAGGCCTCCGGCGACGACGAGAGCTTCGAGGGCGATCTGCTGGAGCACCCGCACTACACGCGGCCCCGGGAGTTCGAGGGCCGTGGCCTCCCCGAGGCGCTGCTCTCCGGCGACCACAAGGCGATCGCCCGCTGGCGCGCCATGCGGGCGAGGGCGGACACCCGGACGCGCCGTCCCGACCTTTGGGCGAAATATGTCGCGCGAACGACAGCGGGCGTCGACAAAGCCGGCAAGATCGAGTAGTAGAGCCGCCACTCACGAGATTCCCGAAACTTCTCGTGCGCCTCGCGGCTGAAGCGAGAGACGCGGAGACGACGCTATGAACATCATCGAACAGCTCGACAAGGAGCAGATGGCGGTTGTGACCGCCGTTCGCGAGATCCCGGATTTCGCGCCCGGCGACACGGTCACCGTCAATGTGAAGGTCAAGGAAGGCGAGCGCGTGCGCGTGCAGGCCTATGAGGGCGTGGTGATCGCGCGCTCGGGCGGCGGCCTGAACCAGAACTTCACCGTGCGCAAGATTTCCTACGGCGAAGGCGTGGAGCGCGTGTTCCCGCTGTTCTCGCCCCTGATCGACAGCGTGAAGGTGGTGCGCCGCGGCAAGGTCCGTCGCGCCAAGCTGTATTACCTGCGCGACCGTCGCGGCAAGTCGGCCCGCATCGCCGAGAAGCAGGATCGCAGCCAGAAGGCCCTGGCCAAGGGCGGCAAGAAGGCCGTCGCGGCCAAGTAAGCCTCCGGCCGCCGTCGGCGGCTGGTCCTGCGTGCGTTATGACATTGAAAGCGGCGTGGTCCTTGAGTGGGCCACGTCGCTTTCGCGCGCGCCTACGAGACCGCATGTATGGCATGTGAAATGCCGTCGCCGTCATGCCCGCCGCATGGCGGGCGTCCACGACGTGAACGGTCAGGATTTCGGGACGCGGAACGTCATGAATAACCCGGCGTCGCCGGGCGTGACGGGCGTTTGAGACGCGCGTTCCTGCGCGGCTGAAGCGGGCGCCGACGTCTGCCGTGGCGAGAGAGACGCCCTGTTCGCGCGGGCGAGCCGTGGTCAGGCGGCGGAGGGAGGGGCGGGAGGCTCGTCCGTGATCACCCCGGCGCACCGGCCGGCCACCAGCCAGTGGGCGAGGCCCGCGGCGGCCCCGCAGGCGGCGATGTCGGCCAGGGAGAACAGCGGCCCGTCCACGCCGGAGGGCAGGGCGGCCCAGGGCAGCACCGCGGTGGCGGCGCCGGCCAGCGCGTAATAGGCGAAGGAGCGGATCGCGAACAGTTCGCCGATCAGCACCGCCACCACGGCGGGCGCGCCGACGAACGGCCCCAGCACGAAGGCGGCGGTCCAGAAGCCGAGCGTGAGGTCCGCCCCGAACAGGGCGACCTCGTCCGGGAACAGCAGCACGTCGCCGAAATGGTTGCTGGAGATCAGCGCCAGCGTCAGGAAGCCCACGGCCAGCCCGGCGACGAAGCCGAGCGGCGCCATGATCAGGCGTCCGGCGATGCGCGCCAGCATCGGCGGTTCAGCCGGCAAGGCCGCGGGCCGCGGAGCCCGCGCCGGCGAAGCTCATTCCGCGGCCTCGAGCGCCATGCGCTCCTTGGCGCGCAGGCGCTTGGTCTCGGACTTGAGCTGGCCGCAGGCGGCGGCGATGTCGCGGCCGCGGGGCGTGCGCACCGGGCTGGCGTAGCCCGCACGGAACACGATCTCCGAGAAGCGCTCGATGGTCTCCCAGTCCGAACACTCGTAGTCCGTGCCGGGCCAGGGGTTGAACGGAATCAGGTTGATCTTGGCCGGCACGCCCTTCAGCAGCCGCACCAGCTCCCGCGCCTCCGCCGGGCTGTCGTTGATCCCCTTCAGCATCACATATTCGAAGGTGATGCGGCGGGCGTTGGAGGCGCCCGGATAGGTCCGGCAGGCCTCCATCAGCTCGGCGATGGGATGCTTCTTGTTGATGGGCACCAGCACGTCGCGTAGGTCGTCGCGCACCGCGTGCAGCGAGATCGCGAGCTGGGCGCCGGTCTCCTCGCCGAGGCGCTTCATCTGGGGCACGACGCCGGAGGTGGAGACGGTGATGCGGCGGCGGCCGAGCCCGAGGCCCTCACCGTCGGCGATCACCTCGATGGCGTCGCGCACGGCGTCCAGATTGTAGAGCGGCTCGCCCATGCCCATGAAGACGATGTTGGTGACGAGCCGGCCGTCCTCGGTCGCGCCCTCCGACCAGTCGCCCAGCCGGTCGCGGGCCACCAGCAGCTGGCCGACGATCTCGGCCGCGGTCAGGTTGCGCACCATGGTCTGGGTGCCGGTGTGGCAGAACGAGCAGGTGAGCGTGCAGCCGACCTGGCTGGAGACGCAGAGCGTGCCGCGGCCTTCCTCGGGGATGTAGACCGTCTCCACCTCCGCGCCGCGGTCGTGGCGGCCGGCGGCGGGCAGGCGCAGCAGCCACTTGCGGGTGCCGTCCACGGAGATCTGCTCGGTCACGATCTCGGGCCGCGCCAGCGTGAAGCGCTCGGCCAGAGCCGCGCGCAGGTCCTTCGACACATTGGTCATGTGGCCGAACTCGGCCGCGCCGCGGTTGTGGACCCAGTGGTTGATCTGGGCCGCCCGCATCTTCAGCTGCCGCTCCGGCACGCCGGCCTCGCCGAGCGACGCCATCAGGCGCGCGCGGGTGAGGCCCGCGAGCGAGGGCGCCGGCGGCGTCCAGGGCTCCGCCTCGGACCGCGCGGCGAGGATCGGCGCGGCGTTGGCGTTGCGACGGGCGAGATCGAGCGTGGTCATGGGCGGGCGGAGCGGTCGGTCGGTGTCGGAAGGCGGGGACGCATAGCACGAAAACCGCCCGATGGCGAACCGACGCCCGGGCGGGCCGCGTTCAGCCCTTAGGGCCGTAGGCGGAGAGGAACACGTCCACCGCCTGGTCCACCACATAGGCCACCCGGTCGGGCGGGGGAGGGGCCTCGCCGCCGATCAGCACCGGCATCATCACCGACGAGTGGCACATGGTGAGGAAGTGCCAGGCCGCGAGCTCCGGGTCGGCCACGTCGAGCTCGCCCTGCGCCACCTTGGCGCCGAGCCAGGCCGACAGGCGCGCGGCGCCGGCGCGGGGGCCGGAGGCGAGGAACAGCTGGCCGATGTCCGGCTTGCGGTCGGCGGCGGCGATCACCATCCGCACCGTGGCCACATGGGAGGGATGCACCAGGGCCTCGATGAAGCTTCGGCCCAGCCGGCGCAGCACGTCGCCCACGTCGTGGTTGTCGTCGTCGAGCTCGAACAGCCGTTCGGCGGTCAGGGCGCACTGTTCGCGCACCAGCGCTGCGAACAGCTCCTCCTTGCTTTCGAAATAGACGTAGAGCGTGCCTTTGGAGACGCCCGCGGCCTCGGCGATGCGGCCCATGGCGGCGGCGTCGAAGCCGTGGGCGAGGAACACCGCGCGCGCGCCGTCGATGATCTGGCGGCGCTTTGCGCTGTCCAGCCGGTCGTCGGCGGCGGACTCTTTGGGGCCGCGCGCCGCGACGGCCGCTGCCGCGCCCTGCGCCCCGGCGTAAAGGGAGGTCATCCTCGCGCGTGCTCCTGATAATCTCGCGCCAATCTACATTCGCGGCGCAGAGATATCTAGTGACCGAACCGTTCGGTCAAAATAGGGCGGCCGGAAATTGTCATGCGTTTATGTGGGGTCACAAGGTCGCGGACGCCAGTCAGCGCGTCGTCCCGGCGTCCGCGCCGTCCACGAACAGCCGCAGCAGATGGTGGGCGATCGCGGCCGGCGGCGGGGCGCGCAGGCCGTCCGGATGGCCGCCCGTCAGAAGGCTGGCCGCCTCGTCGCGGGAGAACCAGCGCAGCGCCTCAAGCTCCGAAACATCCGGCGTCAGCGCGTCGCCGAGCGCCTCCGCCGTGACGCCCAGCATGAGCTGGGAGGGAAACGGCCACGGCTGGCTGAAAGCGTAGGCCACCGGCCCCAGGCGGACCCCCGCCTCCTCGAAGATTTCCCGGCGGGCGGCGTCCTCCAGCGTTTCTCCCGGCTCCACGAAGCCTGCGAGGCAGGACCAGACCCCGGGCGGAAACCGCGCCTGCCGTCCCAGCAGGCAGCGGCCGGCATGGGTGACGAGCATGATCGCCACCGGGTCGGTGCGGGGAAAATGCAGCGCGCCGCAGGCCGGGCAGCCCCGCCGCCAGCCGCCGCCTTCCATGCGGGTCGGCGCGCCGCAATTGGCGCAGAAGCCGTTGCGGGCGTGCCAGGCCAGCATGGCGCGGGCGTAGCCCACCAGCGCCAGATCGGGGCCGGCGAGGCGGCCGTCGCTCGCCACTGTCCGCAGGTCCTCGAACAGGGCGTCGGGGAGCCTGTCCGCCGCTTCGGCCGCATGGCGTTCGGCGAAGCAGGGCCGGCCGGCGGAATCGAGCCCCAGAAACACGGAGGCTTCGGGCGCGCCCAGCGCCGCCGCCTCCGCGCGGCCGAACGCAGGCGCGAGGCGGTCGCCCTCCGGCCGGAGGGCCGGGCGGTCGCCCGCGAACAGCACGAGGCGCGCGCCCGCGTCCGCCTCCGCCCGCTCCAGAAACCCGGCGGCGTCGCGCCGCTCGCCGCAGCGGTCCAGCGCGAGGCCGGCGTAGCCGAGGGCGTGGAGGTCGGGCATGGGCGGCGTCTCCGGCATGAGGGTCGCGCAGGCCTTGCAAGGCGCCCCCTTCGCGGTCCATATAGCGCGCGGGAGGTTGGCGATGGGCGTGTTCCTCGCCAACCGGGTCAGGTCCGAAAGGAAGCAGCCCCAACGAGACCGATACGGGTCGTCGTCCGACCTCCCACCTCTTCCACCGACCGCGTGACGAGGCGCTTCATGACGGCAGGCCGCGACCGTTCCGTCCGCCGCCGCAGGGGCGGCGCATGACCGCCGCGCCCTCGCCCTACCGCGTCCTCGCCCGGAAATACCGCCCCCAGCGCTTCGAGGACCTGATCGGCCAGGAGCCGATGGTGCGCACGCTCCGCAACGCCTTCGCCTCGGGCCGGATCGCGCAGGCGTGGATCCTCACCGGCGTGCGCGGGGTCGGCAAGACCACCACCGCCCGCATCCTCGCCCGCGCGCTGAACTACGAGACCGCCGACGGAAGGGGCGGCCCGACCGTCGATCTCTCGACGCCGGGCGTCCACTGCGCGGCGATCATGGAATCGCGTCATGTGGACGTGGTGGAGATGGACGCCGCCTCCCACACCGGCGTCGCGGACGTGCGCCAGATCCTGGAGACCGTGCACTACGCGCCGGTGATGGCGCGCTACAAGGTCTTCATCATCGACGAAGTGCACATGCTCTCCACGAGCGCCTTCAACGCGTTTCTCAAGACGCTGGAGGAGCCGCCGCCCCATGTGAAGTTCGTGTTCGCCACCACCGAAATCCGCAAGGTGCCGGTGACGGTGCTGTCCCGCTGCCAGAGCTTCTCGCTCCGGCGGGTGGCGGCGGACGAGCTGTCCGGTCACCTGAAGCGCGTGTGCGACGCCGAACAGGTGACGATCGAGGACGAGGCGCTCGCCGTCATCGCCCGCGCGGCGGAAGGCTCGGTGCGCGATTCGCTGTCGCTGCTGGATCAGGCCATCGCCCATGGCCAGGGCGACGTGAGCGCGGAGGCCGTGCGCGGCATGCTGGGCCTCGCGGACCGGGCCGGCGTGCTCGACCTGTTCGAGGCGGTGATGCGCGGCGACGCCTGCGCGGCGCTCGACCTGTTCCGCCGCCAGTACGACGTGGGCGCCGATCCGGTGGCGGTGCTGACCGATCTTGCCGAGACCATCCACCTCGTCACCCGCATCAAGCTCGCGCCCAGGGCCGCGGACGATCCGACGGTGAGCGAAACCGAGCGCGTCCGCGGTCGCGCTTTCGCCGAAGGCGTCACCATGCGGGCGCTGTCCCGCGCGTGGCAGATGCTGCTGAAGGGCGTCTCCGAGGTTCAGGTCGCGCCGAAGCCGGCGCAGGCGGCGGATATGGTGCTGGTGCGCCTCGCCCACGCCGCCGACCTGCCGACGCCGGACGAGGCTCTGCGGATGTTGAGGGGCGGCGAGACGCCCGCGCTTCCCGCCCCGCCCCCCTCCGGCGGGGGAGGCGGGGCGCCTCGCGGCGGGGCGGAGTCTGTCGCCCGTTCGGGCCCGGTGCTGGCCGCCGCGCGCGCGATCGTCGAGGCGCCCGCCGCCCAGCCGGTTCAGGCTGCGGCCGCGCCGTTTCTCCGCCTGTCCCGCTTCGAGGATCTGGTGGCGCTCGCGGAGCGCGAGCGGGACATCGTTCTGAAAACCGCGCTGGTCCGCAACGTGCGCGTGGTGCGGTTCGAGGACGGCGTGCTGGAGTTCCAGCCCACCGCCGAGGCCGCGCCGGACCTCGCGGGCCTGATCGGCAAGCGGCTGCAGGAGTGGACCGGCCAGCGCTGGATGGTGGCGGTGGCCGCCGGCGAAGGCGCGCCCACCCTCCGCGAGCGCGAGGAGGCGGAGGTCGCCGCCCGGCTGGAAGGCGTGCAGGCGCACCCCCATGTGCGGGCGATCCTCGACCGCATCGCGCCGGGCGCCCAGATCGTGGACGTGCGGGTGCGGCCGCCCGAGGCGCCCGCGGACGAGCTTGACGCCGCCGCGGCCGAAGCCCTACCTCCGGTCGACGAGACCGAGGATTTCTGACGAAGGGAGCCCGCCATGCGCGACATCATGGGCATGATGGCCAAGGCCAAGGAACTGCAGCAGAAGATGCAGGACGCCCAGGCCGAGCTGGAGCAGGTCGTGGTGGACGGCGCCGCCGGCGGCGGGCTGGTTCAGGTGACGCTTTCCGCCAAGGGCGACCTGCGCGCGCTCAAGATCGACCCCTCGCTGCTCAAGGCGGACGAGGCGGAGATCCTCGAAGACCTGATCGTCGCCGCCCATGCGGACGCCCGCGCCAAGGCGGAGGCCGCGATGCAGGAGAAGATGGCGGGCGTGACCGCCGGCCTGCCGATCCCGCCCGGCCTCAAGCTGTTCTGAGTGTCTCGGCCTCCGGCGTTCCGTCGGAGCCTGTTCAGACATTCGCGCCCGCCGTCCTGCCCGCGCGGTGCGCGGGCAGGACGCAAACGTGGATGGCGCGCTTCGCCCGTTTCCAAGCAGGCTCTTAGGCCTTCATGCCCCGTTCCGCCGCCGGCCCCGAGATCGAACGCCTGATCCAGCTGCTCGCCAAGCTGCCCGGGCTCGGGCCCCGTTCGGCCCGGCGCGCGGCGCTGCATCTGGTGACGCGGCGGGAGCGGCTGATGGAGCCGCTGTCGGACGCGCTGCGCGTCGCCTGCGAGCGGGTGACGGAGTGCCCGACCTGCGGCAATGTCGACACCCAGTCGCCCTGCGCCATCTGCCGCGATCCGGGCCGCGACGGCTCGGTGATCGTGGTGGTGGAGCATGTCTCCGATCTCTGGGCGCTGGAGCGTTCCGGCGCCACCGACGCCCGCTATCATGTGCTGGGCGGCACGCTGTCCGCGCTCGACGGCCGCGGGCCGGAGGACCTCAACATCGCCGGGCTGATCGAACGGGCGAAGGCGCCGGAGGTGCGTGAGGTGATACTGGCGGTCAACGCCACGGTGGAGGGCCAGACCACCGCCCATTACGTCACCGACCTGCTGGCGGGCGCGGATGTGAAGGTCACCCGTCTCGCCCACGGCGTGCCGGTGGGCGGCGAACTGGACTATCTCGACGACGGCACGCTGGCGGCCGCGATCCGCAGCCGCACCACGTTCTGAGCGCCGGTCTGGCGCGCTGACGCAGCGAGCGGCTTAAGCTCCCGTCATGCCCGCCGGAGGCGGCTATCCATGACGTTTCGCTTGTCGGAAACGTGTGCGTTTAAGTCGTGAGCGCTCGATGATGAGGCTTGCGCGCATGACGCCCGATGGCGATTTCCGCACAGGCTCCGAACGGTCTCGGACGCGCCGCCGTCAGTCGATCAGGTCGGGCGTAAGAACGGTGTTGTCGCCGAGATAGCCGGCGATCTTGTCCAGGAGGACGTTCTTCTCTTTCCACACGCGGGTCACGTCATGGCCCGCGCCGGGCACGACGTCGATATGCACGCCCCGCGCTCCGGCCACGTTGCCCGCCTGGATGACGTCGGGGATGCAGTCCGACCCCACCACGATCTGGGTCTTTCGGGCACCGCCCCGCATCACATGGCGCAGGTCGGCGTGGCGCGGCTTGAAGCCGGCGAAATCGTCGTGCCAGCGCTTGTCGTTGAGGCGCAGCCGCGCCTCGACCGAGATCACGGTCTGCGGCACCAGCGACAGCACGTAATGGGCGTTCAGCCGTTCGCCGAAAAAGATCGCCGCATAGCCGCCCATGGAGTTCCCGAGCGTGACCAGCGGCAGGTCGTCGTCGAAATGGCCGACCACCGCGTCGCGGATGGAGGACGCGGTGTCCTCCATGTCGTCGGAGAAACCCTTGAGGCCGAAATTGTACCAGCGCCGGGTCTCATCCTTCACGAACAGGACGTTGTAGGACAGCTCGCGCAAGGTGTGCACGAACTCGAACGCGGGAATGCTGTAGCCGCCCTGGCTGCGCAGGCCGCCGAACACCACGATGTTCGCGCGGGGCGCAGCCGAGTGAAGCACCTGCGCCGAATCGTTCAGCGTAAAAATGTCAGCCGTCTGCAGCATTTCCCATCTCGATACAGCAAGCCCGTCGCATTACGGGCGCGAAGTGCTCGCCAAGCCAGCGCAACAGGGTGTCTCATACCTAGGTCCATCCGCAATAATCCGTACGGACGACGACGGCAAACGGTTTCGAATGTCTCTAATCCATCACGGTCTCAGGCGCTCGGCCGCACCTCCTCCACCTCCGGCACGAAATGCCTCAGCAGGTTCTCGATGCCCTGCTTGAGCGTGGCGGTGGAGGACGGACAGCCGGAGCAGGAGCCCTTCATGTCCAGATAGACGACGCCTTCGCGGAAACCGCGGAAGGTGATGTCGCCGCCGTCCATGGCCACCGCGGGGCGCACCCGGGTGTCCAGCAGCTCCTTGATGGTGTCGACCGTATCCTGGTCGGCTTCGTCGTAGAACTCGCCGTCGTCGTTGGACTGGGACGGGACGTCCCCATCCGCCATCAGCGGCGCGCCGCTGAGGTAATGCTCCATGATCGCGCCAAGGATGGCCGGCTTCAGGTGCTGCCACTCGCCGCCGGCCTTGGTCACGGTGATGAAGTCGCCGCCGTAGAACACGCCGGTCACGCCCTCGATCGCGAACAGGGCGCGGGCGAGCGGCGAACGGTCGGCCTCGGTCGCGCTTTTCAGCTCCAGCGCGCCGCCGGGCAGAACCTCGCGTCCAGGCAGGAACTTCAGCGTCGCCGGATTGGGGGTCGCTTCGGTCTGTATGAACATCGCCGGTCTGGCCTCCATGTTCGGCGCGTCGCGCACGGCGACCATATTGTCTGTCACAGAGATGGAGGCGATCGCCCCAGGGGTCAATCGGCGGGGGTCAGCCTTGCGCCGTCGAGCGGGGCGTCGAAGCGGAACGGGGCCAGCGGCGCCCCGAAGCCGCCGAGCGGCGGCAGCGCGTCGCAGATGGCCCGCACCTCGGCCGGGGCGCTGGTCTCCTCCGGTCCGACGCCGAGCCGCGCCTGAGCCGCGAGCCGGCCAAGCGTCTCGCTCGAGGTCAGCACCGCGAACGGAACCGCCAGCAGGAAGCTCGCCAGCACCGGCGCGGCCCAGAACAGCACCTGCGGGGCGGACGCGGCGAGCGCCGCCGACAGGGCGAGGCCGAACAGCGTGGCGGGCCAGAGCTTCGCCGCGGCCTCGCGCCAGCCGACGCGGTGGCCGTCGCGGTCCTGCGCCTCCCAGCCGACGCAGACGCCGAAGCCCAGCAGGCCGATCAGGAACACGGTGACGGAGAAGCTGATCACCGGCGCCAGCAGGAAGCCGAACAGCGCCTCCGCCGCCGCCGACAGCGCGAAGGCCGAGGCCCCGCCGTAGCGCGCCGCCTTGCGCGGGTCGGACAGCACGTCGAGGTAGCCCATCAGCTTGGGCGCGAAGGTCAGAGTCAGCATGGTCATGAACAGGCCGATGCTGAGGCCGACGGGAAAGGTTCCGGGCGGGTCGAGCTCGCCGATCACCGAGGGCGGGCCGAAGGCCTGCACGGCGCCGGCGATCATGAAGCCGATCCAGGCCGGCGCGCCGGCGTACATCAGCACCGCGAGCAGCAGCTGCAGCCGCCCCACTAGCGGAAGGCCGGGCCGGCGCAGCAGCTTCAGATACTGCATGTTGCCCTGGCACCAGCGCAGGTTGCGGCGCAGGAAGTCGGGCAGGGAGGTGGGGTTGTCCTCCCACGAGCCGCCTTCCTCCGGCAGCACGGCCACTTCGTAGCCGGCGGCGCGCATCAGCACCGCCTCCACCTGGTCGTGGCTGAGCACCGGGCCGCTCAGCGGCGGTTTTCCGGGCAGTTCGTCGAGCCCGCAATGGTCGCGGAACGGCGCGACGCGGATGGCGGCGTTGTGGCCCCAGTAGGGGCCGGCGTCGGCGCTCCACCACGCCGCGCCCATGCTGTAGGAGCGCATGCTGGCGCGCATGCCGAACTGGAACATGCGGGCGAAGGCGGTGCGGGCCGGCAGGCCCACCGTCAGGCTCTGCAGGATGCCGAGCTTCGGGTTGGCCTGCATCACGCGCACGAGCCTGAGGATGGTCGCGCCGGACATGACGCTGTCGGCGTCGAGCGTGATCATCAGTTCGTAGCCGTCGCCGCGGGACAGCAGGAACTCGCGGATGTTGCCGGCCTTGAAGCCGGCGTTGACGGCGCGGCGGCGGTAAAACACGCGCTCCGGCCGGTCGAGCCCGCGCCGCCAGCCCTCGATGGCGCGGCGCTCGTCGTCCGCGTCGTCGTCGCGGGTGCTGTCGCTGAGGATGTGAAGGTCGAACAGGGCGCCGTGGCCCGTGCGGTCCAGACTGCGCAGGATCACGTCCAGCCGCCGGATCATGCGCTCGGGGTCTTCATGCCGGACGCACATGACGAGCGCGGTGCGCGCGACGATCGCGTCATCCGGGCCGGCCAGCGTCGCGCAGGGCGCGGTGGCGGCGAGGGGATCCCGGCTGAAGCGCAGCAGCAGAAAGCCGATGACGCCGTTCCAGAAGCCGATCACGATCCAGGGCAGCGACAGCAGGAAACAGGCGAACATCGCCATTTCGGGGATGGACCAGCCGTCCACGTCCATCACGGTCCAGAAGGCGATCCCGAGCGCCAGATGGGTGACGACCACCAGCGTCGCCATGACGAGCCGGCGCAGCGCGACGGTGAGCGTGGATTGGGTTCCCGTCGGCGTTCGGCCGCGGAACAGCGGCCGGCGCAGGGGGGAGGAGCGGGCGACCGGAGAGCTGTCGATCGTGGAACTCATGTCACGCTTTCGGTGGCGGGGACCTGGGTCGGGAACGGCCGATCGGCGACCCGGTAGCACGCTGCGGAGGCCGGCGCCGCTTTGAGCGGCGGACCGCCGATCAATTAGGCGCGCGCTGCGGCGCGGCAACTGGCCGAACGGTTGAGGGGCCGCGACCCTCTGCGCGGTTGACGGTTCGCTTCGTCGCGTGACCTCTGCCTGACGAGGAACGCCTGCGTGCGCGACATCCGCCGCCGGCCCGCACCCATCAGGAGGCCGCAGCCCATGACCGACGCACGCTCGTCCACCTCGCTCGACGCCCTGTTCAACGGCTACCGCCGCTTCCGCGCCGAATCCTGGCCCGAGCTGCGCAAACGCTTCGAGAGCCTGGCGGACGGGCAGGCGCCGAAGATTCTCGTCATCGGCTGCTCGGACAGCCGGGTCGATCCGCAGCAGATTCTGGGCGCGGCGCCGGGCGAGCTGTTCGTGCTGCGCAACGTCGCCGGCCTGGTTCCGCCCTACGCGCCGGACCAGGCTCATCACGGCGCGAGCGCGGCGGTGGAATACGCGGTGCGCGTCATCAAGGTGGAGCGCATCGTGGTGCTGGCGCACGCCGGCTGCGGCGGCGTCAACGCCCTGCTCAACGGCGCGCCGCCGGAGGCCTCCGACTTCGTGGTGGGCTGGATGGGCATCGCCGCCCGCGCCCGCGAGGCGGTGGACCCGACGCTCGAAGGCGACGCCCGCCAGCAGGCCGGCGAGGAGGCTTCCGTCGGGGTGACGCTCCAGAATCTGATGACCTTCCCCTGGGTGCGGGAGCGGGTCGAGGCGGGCGATCTCGCCCTGACGGCCATGCACTTCGCGGTGCGCAACGGCTGCCTGCGCTGCCGGGACGAAAGCGGCGGCTGGTCGGCCGTGCCCGTGGAGTGATATGGCGTGCGGGCCGGTGGGGGCCGCGCCGGTCCGAACGATGAATCCAAACCTGGAGTTTGAACTCATGACCGACATCGTTTTCCGCACCGGCGAGGCCACGGTGCTCGCGGCCGAAGGCCAGTACACCGACGCCATGCCCGAGGTGCTGATCGGCTCCGTCGACGGCCCGGTCGGCCACGCCTTCGCGTCCTTCCTCGGCCAGACGGTCGGCCACACCCGCATGTTCGTGGTGCGCGACCTGAACCAGCTCGTCCGCCCTGCGGCGATCATGACCACCAAGGCCACGATCCACACCGCGGAATATGTGGAGCTGCTCGGCGGCGTGGTGCAGGGCGCGACCGGCGACGCCATCGTGGACAGCGTCATCGAAGGCGTGCTGCCCAAGGACATCACCGACAAGATCTGCCTGATCATCACGATCTGGCTCGATCCGCGCTGCGCCGAGGACGCGAACCTCGACAAGGCGGACCTCTACCGGACCAACTACGAGGCCACCAAGCTCGCCATCAAGCGCGCCATGACCGGCGAGCCCTCGATCGACGAGCTGATCGCCAACCGCAAGACGGTGAAGCACTACGCCCTCGACGGCGTCGTCGAGTACTGACGCGCCGCCCGCGGCGGGAGCGGATCTCCGTTCCCGCCGCGTCCGCCCGGCGTCAGAGCGCGCGGGCCAGAAAGTCCGCGATCGCGGCGCGCGCCGGCGCGGCGTTGGGATCGGGCAGCGCCACATGCACATGGGCCGAGCCCGGCCACAGCTTCAGCTCCGCCGCGTTCCCGGCGGCGGTCCAGCGCCCGGCCATGAACAGCGTGTCGTCCACCAGCGGATCGCGCGTGCCGACCGTGAACAGCGCCGGCGGCAGGCCCGCAAGATCGGCGTAGAGCGGCGAGACGTCCGGCGCGGCGCGGTCCTCGCCACCCTGCAGATAGTGGCTCGTGAACATGCGCAGGTCGCGGGTGGTCAGCACCGGCGTCGCGGGCGCGCGTCGCGCGCTCGGCGTCAGGCCGAGATCGTAGCAGCCGGCGGTGAGGTTGGCGGCGCGGAACGGCGTGAGGCCATGGCGGTCGCGCAGCCGCAGCAGCGTCACCGCGGCGAGATGGGCGCCGGCCGATTCGCCGCCGATCAGCAGCCGTTCGGTTCCGAACCGGGCCTGCGCCGTCGCCGCGAGCCACAGCGCGGCCGCCTCGCAGTCGTCGGGCGCGGCGGGGTAGGGGTGCTGCGGCGCGAGCCGGTACTCCACCGACACGCAGGCGAGGCCGAGGTCATCCGCCAGTTCGTCGAGCCGCGGGTCGTCCTGGTCGGCGCTGCCGAAGGTCCAGCCGCCGCCATGGACGTGGAGATAGGCCCCGCGCGGTTCGGGAGGCGCCACGATCCGGAGCGCAAGCTCGCCGGCCGGCCCCGGAATGACGACCGTTTCGGCCCGCGCGCTCTTGGGCTCGCCGATGAAGGGCGTCAGGCCGTTCCGCCGCCGCTCCCGCACGGCCTCCGGTCCGATGCTCCAGGGATCCGGGGCCGCGGCGGCCCCCCGGATCAGCCGGGCGTTCAGCCGCTCCGTCTCCTCGGGCGCGGGCGCGCGGAAGGCGGCGGGATCGACGATCAGGACCATGCGGGACGGGCTCCGGGCGGGACGGTGAGCGTGAGGGAAACGCCAGCGGCGCTTTTCCCGCAAGCGCGAAACGCGCCATGCTGGCCCGCCCGGACGTTCAAGGAGAGGCCCATGCCGGACATCGTCGCCGCCGGACCCGCGCCGCACCAGATCCTGTCGCGAATCACGGTGCGCACCCGCGGCCCCGGACTGACCGATCTCACGGCGCGGATGGCGGAGGCGCTGCGGGCCGGCGGCGCCGGCGCCGGCCTCGCCACCCTGTTCGTGCGCCACACCTCGGCCTCGCTGACCCTTCAGGAGAACGCCAGCCCCGAGGTGCGCGACGATCTCGTCGACGCGCTCGACCGCCTCGCGCCGCGCGGCGCCGGCTGGCGCCACGACCTCGAAGGCCCGGACGACATGCCGGCCCACATCAAGACGATGCTCACCGGCGTGTCGCTCTCGATTCCCGTGGCCGAAGGGGCCGCGCTGCTCGGCACCTGGCAGGCGGTCTATCTGATGGAGCACCGCGACCGGCCCCACGAACGTGAGGTCGTCCTGCACTTCATCGGAACGTGCGCGACGCCCGCCTGAGGGTGGCCTTACGGCCATGTTGCGTTGCGGGGGCAAGGTCCGCTAGCTATTGGCCGCCTTTAGACGTAATTTTCAGCTTTCGGCGTCGAATGTGTTGAAGATTCGGCCTTGGGACGATCTAAACCTATCGACTTTGGTATCGGCGGAGCGCTAAGACGTTTTCATGACGACCTCTGAATCCTCGTTCCGACTTCTGATCGCCGACGACCATCCGCTGTTTCGCACGGCGCTGCGGGAGGCCGTGGCCGGAGAGGCCGCGGAGATCGTCGAGGCGGGCTCGTTCGACGACGCGTCCAAGATTCTCGAGGACGACACGTTCGACCTCGTGCTGCTCGACCTCACCATGCCGGGCGTCAGCGGCTTTTCCGGCCTGATGTACCTGCGCGCCCAGTATCCGGCGACGCCGGTGGTGGTGGTGTCCGCCAACGAGGACCCGACCACCATCCGCCGCTGCATGGAGTTCGGCGCCTCGGGCTTCATCCCGAAGACGCTCGACGTGGAGAAGATGCGCGACGCGGTGCGCGTCGTGCTCGCCGGCGACACCTGGACCCCGCCGGACCTCGACTTGAGCGCGCCCAGCGACGACGGCTCCGCCAAGCTGGTCTCCCGTCTCGGCACGCTCACGCCCCAGCAGGTGCGGGTGCTGATGATGCTGAGCCAGGGCCTGCTCAACAAGCAGATCGCCTATGAGCTCGGCGTCTCCGAGGCGACCGTGAAGGCCCATGTGTCGGCCATCCTCGCCAAGCTCGGCGTGGAAAGCCGCACCCAGGCGGTCATCGCCGCCTCCAAGATCGAGGCCGGCCAGTGGCCGGAGCGCGCCGCGGGCTGATCCGCGCCGACGCCTGTTTCCTGCCCAGGATCTGAAAACGGCGGCCCCCTTTCGGGCCGCCGTTTTTCGTCGCCGGCTCAGCGCGCGGCGGCGCGCTTCGCCAGCAGCTGCGCCAGCAGCGCCCTGAGCGCCGCGGGGCGGATGGGTTTCGGCAGCACCTGCACGTCCTTCTCCGCGGCCTGGGCGCGCAGGCCCGGCGAACGGTCGGCGGTGATCAGCACCGCCGGGAACGGGCGGCCGAGCTTCCAGCGCAGGTTGACAATGGCCTCCAGCCCGTCGGCCTCGTCGAGGTGGTAGTCGGCCAGAACCACGTCCGGGAAGGTCTTGTGCTTGCGGATCATCTGCTCCGCCTCGCGCTGGCTCGCGGCGGTGAGCGCCGCGCAGCCCCAGCCGCCGAGCACGGTGGCCATGCCCTCCAGAATCGCCGGTTCGTTGTCGATGACGACCACGCTCAGCCCTTCCAGCGGCGACGAACGCGGCGCGGCCGCGGGCTCCTCCGGCGCGGTCGCGGGCAGGGCGGCCGCCACCGGCATCTCGATCGCGAACACCGAGCCCATGCCGGGCTTGGAGCGCAGCGTCAGCGGATGCTCCAGCACCCGGGCGATGCGCTCCACGATCGACAGGCCGAGGCCGAGCCCCGGCGCCACCTTGGCGCCCTGCTCCAGCCGCTTGAACTCGCGGAACACCAGCTGCTGCTGGCCGGAGGCGATGCCGAGGCCGGTGTCCCACACCTCCACCCGGAGCTTTCCCTTCAGCCGCCGCGCGCCGACGATGACGCGTCCGCGCGGGGTGTACTTGATGGCGTTGGAGACGAGGTTCTGCAGCACCCGGCGCAGCAGCCGGCGGTCGGAGCGCACGGTGAGGCTGGTGCTGATCACCGACAGCTTCAGGCCCTTCTCCTCGGCCACCGGCGTGAACTCGCGCCGGAGCTGGGAGATGATGTCGTCCAGGCGGAAGGTGGAGAGCTCGGGGCGCATGGCGCCGGTGTCGAGCCGGGAGATGTCGAGCAGGGCGGACAGGATCTCCTCCACCGCGTCGAGCGATGCGTCCACGTTGCGGGCGAGGCGGCCGAAGTCCTCCTGCGGCCCGGTGCGCTCCACGAGGCTGGTGGCGAACAGGCGGGCCGCGTTCAGCGGCTGCAGGATGTCGTGGCTCGCGGCGGCGAGGAAGCGGGTCTTGGAGATGTTGGCCTCGTCCGCCACGGTCTTGGCGCGGGCGAGCTCCTGATTGAGGCGGGTGAGCTCGCGGGTGCGGTCGCGCACCCGGCGCTCCAGGTTTTCGTTCGCCACCTCCAGCGCCTGCTGGGCGGCCACCGTCTCGGTGATGTCGGTGTAGGTGGTGACGACGCCGGCGTCGGGCATCCGGGCGGAGCGGATCTCGATCACGCGTCCCGAGGGCTGCAGCCTTGTGCGCATGGTCTCCAGCCGCACCACGAAGCGCTGGATGCGGTCGGCGACGAACTCCTCCTCATGCACCGGCCCGTAAAGGCCGCGGCGGGCGTTGAAGCGGAAGATGTCGTCGAGGCCGACGCCCAGATAGATCATCTCCTCGGGCAGGTCGAACAGCTCCCGGAACTCACGGTTCCAGGCGACGAGCTTCATCTCCTTGTCGATGGCGGTGATGCCCTGACGGGCATGGTCCAGCGCGGTCTGCAGCACGTCGCGGTTGGACTGGAGCGCGGCGGAGGCGTCGTCCAGAAGCTGCAGCGCGTCCTGGGTGGTGACGTTGCGGCGGCTGAGCAGCATGGACAGCACCAGCCGCGACGAGGCGGCGCCGATGGCCGAGGCGAGCAGGCGCTCCGCGAAGCGCAGCGTGGTGGCGTCCACCTCGCCGTGGCCGACCAGCGGCGCGGCGCGCGCGGCCTCATAGCTGCGGAAGGCCCGCTCGGCCCGCTCCGGCCCGATGTAGCGCGCCACCGTCTGCATCACGTCCGCGGTCGTCACCCGCGCCCGCCACGGGCGGAAGGGGGCGGCGTCGCCGTCGTCCGCCCGGGGCGCGCCGTCGTCGCGGAAGGCGTCCGCCTGCTGCAGCTCGATGGCGGTGGGCGCCCGCAGCAGCGACACGAACACCAGCGCGACGGCGTTCAGCGCGAGACTCCAGAACACGCCATGGGCGAAGGCGTCGCCGAACGATCCGCCGAACAGCGCCTCGGGCCGCAGCCATCCGATGCCGAACGGCCCTTGCGCCAGCACCGCGTGCGGCAGGCCGAGACGGGGTCCGAGGGCGGGCAGCACCAGCGTCCAGCCCCAGAGCGCGAGCCCGACCACGATCCCCGCGACCGCGCCGGGCGCCGTCGCCCGGCGCCACAGCAGGCCGATGAAGAAGGCTGGCGCGAGCTGCGCGGTCGCGGCCAGCGACAGCAGCCCGAGCTGCGCCAGCGCCGCGCCGTCCGCCAGCCGATGGGCCACGTAAGCCAGCGCGATGATGGCGCAGATCGCGAGCCGCCGGATCATCAGCAGACGGCGGCTCATGTCCGGCACGCCCGCGCCGCGGCCGCGCAGCAGCGCGGGAATGGCGAGGTCGTTGGAGGCGATGATGGCGAGCGCCACCGTCTCCACGATCACCATGGAGGTGGCGGCCGAGAGCCCGCCCAGGAACACGAAGGTGGCGATCCAGCGGGCGTCGGCCGAGAGCGGCAGCGACAGCAGATAGAAGTCCGGGTCCGCGGCGGCGTTCTGGCCCAGCAGCGTCAGGCCCGCCAGCGCGAGCGGCGCCACCAGCAGCGCGACCACGGCGAGATAGGCCGGGAACAGCCAGGCGGCGGTGCGGGCCTCGGTCGAATCATGCGCCTCGACCACCGTGACGTGGAACTGGCGCGGCAGCAGCAGCGCCGCCGTGAACGACACCGCCATGATGGCGAGGAAGGTGGAGACGGCGGGCGCGTCCGCGAACAGGTCCAGCGTCTCCGCCGCGCGCGCCTGGGCGATCAGGTCGGACGGGCCGTCGAACAGGCCGAACACCACGAAGACGCCCGCCGCGACGAACACCAGCAGCTTGATCGCGGTCTCGGCGGCGATCGCCAGCATCAGGCCGTCGTGCCGCTCGGCGGCCTGCACCTGCCGCGCGCCGAACAGGGCGGCGAACAGCGCCAGAGCGATCGAGGCCGGCAGGGCGGGATCCACCAGCGCGTTCTCGAACCCGAGCAGCAGGTTCAGCGACCGGGCGATCGCCTTGAGCTGCAGCGCGATGTAGGGCAGGGCGGCGGCCAGCGCCGCCACCGCCACCAGCGCGGCCACCCGCTGGTTCTTGCCGTAGCGCGCCGCGATCAGGTCGGCGATCGACGTGATGTTCTGCGCCTTGGCGATGCGGATGACGCGGGCGACCAGCGGCGCGAAAAGGCCGATGGCGAGCGCCGGCCCCAGCAGGAAGGCGAGGAACAGCCAGCCCTTGACGGCCGCGAAGCCGACCGAGCCGTAGAACGCCCAGGCGGTGCAGTAGACCCCGAGGCCGAGCGCGTAGAGATGGGGCCTCAGACGCCCGGACAGCCACGCCGGACGCCGGGCGTCGGCGTAGACCGCAAGCGCCAGCAGCGCCGCGAAATAGGCCAGGACCACCCCGGCGACGACCAAACCCTGCACGTTTCCGCATCCCCCTTAGGCAGAGCGGCGCCGAAAAGCAGGGCGCGCCCGCAGCCGCAGCCGGCGCGTGCGCCTTGCCTGAAGCTTCAATCTTTCGTTAACGTCACCGCCGACGGCTGGCAATTCGCCCGCCGGCTCGCGGGACGGCATACACAGGGGCTCATCGCCGATGTCCATGATCCAGGAATTCAAAGAATTCGCCATGAAGGGCAATGTCGTCGACCTCGCGGTCGGCGTCATCATCGGCGCGGCCTTCGGCAAGATCGTCGAAAGTCTGGTGTCGGACGTCTTCATGCCGATCGTCGGCGCCATCATCGGCGGGCTGGATTTCTCGAACTACTTCATCGGCCTGTCGTCCAACGTCACGGCCACCTCGCTGGTTGAGGCGAAGAAACAGGGCGCGGTGCTCGCCTACGGCAACTTCATCACCATCGGCCTCAACTTCCTCATCGTCGCCTTCATTCTGTTCCTGGTCATCAAGGCCGTGAACCGCCTGAAGAAGAAAGAGGAGGCCAAGCCCGAGGCCGTCGCCGAAGTGCCGGCCGACGTGAAGCTGCTCGGCGAGATCCGCGACCTGCTCGCGGGCGCCCAGGCCCGGATCTGAAGACTGGCTCATGAGCGCCCGTTTCGTCCTGCACTACAACCCGCGGTCGCGCGCCCAGCGCATCCGCTGGCTGCTGGAGGAGGCGGGCGCTCCCTATGATCTGGCGCGGCACGATTTCGCCGCCCGCACCCACAAGGCGCCGGAATTTCTGGCGCTCAATCCCGACGGCAAGCTGCCGACGCTGGTGGATCGCGGACCGGACGGGGCGGGGTCGACGGTGGTGACGGAAAGCGCCGCCATCGTGCTCCACGTGGCGGACGCCTGCCCCGAGGCCGGCCTGGCGCCCGCGATCGGCGATCCGGCGCGCGGGGCCTATCTCAACTGGATCGTCTACAGCGTCGCCGCCATCGAGCCGGCGCTGCTGGACGAGGCCTTTCCCCGCGGGAGCGACGCGCCGGCCTCCGCCGTCGGCTGGCCGCCTTACGCGGGCGCGCTCGATCGGGTGGCCGCGGCGCTGTCGGACCGGCCCTATCTGCTGGGCGAGGCGTTCAGCGCGGCGGACATCGCGATCGGCTCGTTCCTGTTCTGGGTGCGGGGTTGGGGCAAGCTGCCGGAGGCCGGACGGTTCGCGGGCTACCTCGACCGGCTCGCGGCCCGTCCGGCCTACATCCGCGCCGAAAGCGCGTGACGGCTACAAAAGAGGCGCGGTTTTTTCGTCCGCAGGTTTGCGTTTTGCGAGACCGGTCCTAAATTGAGAGGCAACGGGCGTAGAACCGAGTTCAGGAGCATCGCCGTGATGGGTTTGGACGTGTCTTTCGTCGTCATGCTGGCCGCCGCCGTCGCGGGGCTGGCGTTCGTGTCGTTCTCCGCCGCGCCTGAGCCGAAGCGCGCGCCGGTGCGGGTGCGCTCCCGCCGCCGCTGAGCCTGCGCCGAACTCGCGTCATCCCTGCATAGTCGGTTCTTCGGACGCCTCGATGACGCCTGTCGTCGGGGCGTTTTCGCGTCCCGGGCGCGGCGTTGAGGTCGCGCTTGAAACCGACGAGTGTGACGCCCATCTAAAATTCCGATCGGAGCGCTTTGTTTACGAGGCTCCCGTCAAAGTCGCTTGAAGCTGAGGACTTTGATTCATGTCGCGTCTGACAAGCTTGCAGAGCCCGTTTCTGCTCGGGTTCGACGGCCTCGAACGGGCCCTCGAACGTGTGGCGCGCAGCGGGGACGGCTATCCGCCCTACAACATCGAGCGTCTGCCGGCCGCTGACGGGCAACCGGAACGGCTGCGCATCACGCTCGCCGTGGCCGGGTTCCGCCCCGAACAGATCGAGGTGTCCATCAGCGACAACGAGCTCGTCATCCGTGGGCGCCCGCCCGCGGAGCGCCCGGATCGCGACTTCCTCCACCGCGGCATCGCCGCGCGCCAGTTCGCGCGGGCGTTCCTGCTCGCCGACGGCATGGAGGTGCTTGGCGCGGAACTTGCGACGGGCCTGCTGGTCGTCGACCTCGTTCGACCCGAGCCGAATCGGTCCGTGCGCCGGATCGCCATCGCCTCGCGGGACGAGACATGCCGCATCGCGGAGAAGGAGTGACGTCATGGTCAATGGATTTGTCGCGCTGGCGCGCAAGCAGCCTCTGACGGCGGCCGAGTTCGCCGCGGTCGGCGACGGGCGCATCGCCTATGTGAAGCCGATGCAGTCCGAGCAGCTCAACGCGCTGTTTCCCGAGGCGCCGGAGCTGGAGCCGGGTCTGGCGCTGTTCGCCCTGCTCGGCGCCGACGGTTCGCCCATCGTCGTGGCGGACAGCCGCGAGGCCCTGATCGAGAGCGCGCGCGAGCACGAACTCGTCACCGTGGCGGTGCACTGACGAAAGACGCTTCATCCGGCCGGCGAGCGCCGGTCGGATGAACGGGCGCGCGACTCAGAGCTCGCCGCGGATCTTCTCGAACTGGCCGGTGCGGCGGTAGCTCCAGAGGTAGCTCGGCGCGATCGCGTCCACCGGCGTCGGCGCCACGCCGAGGCCGTCCAGCGTGCGGCCGGCGGCCGCCGCCTCGTCCGACACCACGTTGTCGGTCTCCAGCATCGTCACCTGATCGACGGTCAGCGGCGCGTTCGGCAGCAGCTGCAGGACCCGGCCGAGCGCCTTGGCCGCGCCGAAGGGCAGGGGAACGAGCGGGCGCGAGCGGCCCGTCACCTTCAGCACGTAGCGCAGCACGTCTTCGAGCGTCATGACCTCGGGGCCGCCAAGCTCGTAGGCCCCCGCGGCGTCGGCCTTGCCGGCGGCCGCCAGCGCCGCCGCCCGGGCCACGTCGCCCACGAACACCGGCTGCAGCCGGGTGCGCCCGCCGCCGATCAGCGGCAGCGCCGGCGCGATTCGCGCCATGGCGGCGAATCGGTTGAAGAAGGCGTCCTCCGGCCCGAACACCACCGAGGGGCGCAGGATCACCGCGCCCGGAAACGCCTCCGCCACGGCGGCTTCGCCTTCGGCCTTGCTGCGGCCGTAGCCCGAACGCGCGAGACGGTCGGCGCCGATGGCCGACATCTGCACGAAGGTGGAGGCGCCCGCCTCCTGCGCCGCTTCGGCCGCGGTGCGCGGCCCCTTGCCCTGCACCGCCTCGAAGCTCTGCTTGCCGCTTTCGGCGAGGATGCCGACCAGGTTCACCACCGCGGTCGCGCCGCGCACCGCCTGCGCCACCGATTCGGGATAGCGCAGATTGGCCTGGGTCGCGACGATCTGGCCGACGCCGCCGAGCGGCTGCAGATGGCCCGCCAGATCGGGCCGGCGCACCGCCACCCGCACGCGCCAGCCGTCCCGCGCCAGCGCCCGCACCACATGCCGCCCGATGAAGCCGGAGCCTCCGAACACGGTGACCAGCTTGTCGCCGACCGGGCGGGGATAGCGCGCGTCGCTCATGGCGGGAGCCTTCGTGGAACGGTTCGAACCTGCGGATGACAGGTAGAGCATCGTCCGAAAGCCGTAAAGCGAGCCGCGCGGCCGTATGACGCGGAGGGTGTGAAAGCTGGGTGACATGGCATTGACAGGCCCGCTCCCAGCCAATATCACCCACCCCGAGCCCAGGTGGCGGAACTGGTAGACGCGCACGGTTCAGGTCCGTGTGGGTAACACCGTGGAGGTTCGAGTCCTCTCCTGGGCACCACATATGGCGTCCGGCGTCGCGACGTAAAAATCGCGACGCCGGACGTTTTCGTTTGGAACGCGCCGGTCGGCGGCGCATCTCTCCCTCCTTCGCCGATCGACCGCTGCGCTGGCATCGATTGGCGAGACATGACGATCCGGCTTCATCAGGGCGATCTGCCCGACGACTACGCCGCAGGCGATTCCGTCGCCATCGACACCGAGACCCTCGGCCTCAACCCCCACCGCGACCGCCTGTGCCTCGTCCAGCTCTCGCTCGGCGACGGATCGGCCGATCTGGTGCAGATCGCGCCGGGCCAGACCTCGGCGCCCAATCTGGAGCGCCTGCTGCGCGACCGCTCGGTGACCAAGCTGTTCCATTTCGCGCGGTTCGACGTGGCGGCGCTCTACAAGGCCTTCGGCGTGATGACCGAGCCGGTCTACTGCACCAAGATCGCCTCCAAGCTCACCCGCACCTACACCGATCGCCACGGCCTGAAGGACATCGTGCGCGAACTGCTGGGCGTGGAGATCTCCAAGCAGCAGCAGTCGTCGGACTGGGGCGCGCCGGATCTCTCCGACGCCCAGCTCGCCTATGCGGCGAGCGACGTGCTGCATCTGCACGCCCTGCGCGCCAGGTTCGACACGCTGCTGGAGCGGGAAGGCCGCGGCGCCTTCGCGCAGGCCTGCTTCGCCTTCCTTCCGGTCCGCGCCGCGCTCGATCTCGCCGGCTGGGCCGAGACCGACATCTTCGCCCATATGTGATCCGAGCCGGTAACCGTCTTGGCGTCCTCCACCACCTTCGCGCATGACGGCCGCCGCGCCGCCGAGGCCTACCTCGACGCCCAGCGGCATTCGCGGCTGGTGCGCCGGCTTCGGGTGGCGGCGCCGGCGGCGGCGGCGCTTGCTGTGGTCGCGACTTCGGTCGCCGCGCTGCTGCAGCCGCTGTCGGGCGAGGTCCATGTGGACACCGCCGGCATCGGCGTCGGCGGCCCGACGGTGGCCATGGATGCGCCGCGCATGCGCGGCTTCAACGGGCAGAACCGGGCCTACGAGGTCAGCGCGCGCACCGCGCGCCAGACCATCGCCGATCCCAACCGCGTCGGGCTGGAGCAGCTTCAGGCCGAGATCGAGCTGACGGCCGGCGGCTGGGCGCGGCTGAGTTCGAAGGAAGGGCTTTACGAGGCCGACGCCCAGGTGCTGAACCTCGACCAGGACGTCCACGTCATCTCCGACAAGGGCGACGACGCGCGGCTCCAGTCCGCCCGCGCCGAGCTGAAGACCGGCCGGATCGTCTCCGACAAGCCGGTCGAAATCTCGCTCGGCGGGTCGACTTTGACGGCGGATCGCATGGAGGTGCTGGACAGCGGCGACCGCATGCTGTTTTCCGGTCGGGTGAAGATGACGCTGAAGCGGGGCGCGGCGAGCGGGGAGGCCCTGCGAGGCGCCGTCGATCCGGCGCGCGCGCCGGGCCAATGAGCGCCTGAAACGACAGAACAAGGGTTGAGGATCACGTCATGCGCATCGCCTTCGTCCTGACCGCCAGCCTGTTGCTGACCTCCGCCGCGTCCGCCCAGTCGGTCACGAGCGCCTTCGAGGGCTTCTCCGGCCGCTCCAACGAACCGGTGAACGTGGAGGCGGACAATCTGGAGGTGCGGGAGAAGGACCAGGCCGCCATCTTCAGCGGCAACGTCCAGGTGGTGCAGGGCGATTCGACGCTCCGCTCCAAGCAGCTGACGATTTTCTACTACGGCGACCAGAACAAGCCGGCCGCCGGCGGCGCGGACGACAAGTCCCGGCCCACGCAGGGCGCCACCAGCGGCCCGGCGGGCACGCCGTCCGCGCCGCAGGGCCGCGACATCCGCCGGCTCGAGGCCGAAGGCAACGTGGTCGTCACCTCCAAGGACCAGAAGGCCACCGGCCAGCGCGGCGTGTTCGACATGCCCTCCAACACCGTGACCCTGACCGGGGGCGTGGTGGTGTCCCAGGGCGAGAACGTGATCCGCGGCGACCGGCTGCACGTGGACCTGACCACCCAGCGGTCGCGCATCGAAAGCGCGGGCGGCGGCGGCGGACGCGTGCAGGGCGTGTTCAAGCCCGGCAACCGCGAGGGCGGCCGCTGAGCCCTTCGGGGCCCGGGCCACGCATGAGGGACGCGGCGTGAACATGATCTCGCGTTTGTTCGGCCGCGCGTCGGCGTCCGGCGACGGCCACGCCTTCGCGGACGAGGAGGGCGAGGGCGCGCTGGTCGCCCGCGGCCTCGCCAAGAGCTACGGCGCCCGCGCCGTGGTGCACGACGTCGGCCTGTCCGTGCGCCGGGGCGAGGCGGTGGGGCTGCTCGGGCCGAACGGCGCCGGCAAGACCACCGTGTTCTACATGATCACCGGGCTGGTGCCGGCCGATCGGGGCCGCATCGAGCTCGACGGCCACGACGTCACCCGCCTGCCCATGTACCGGCGGGCGCGGCTCGGCGTCGGCTACCTGCCGCAGGAGGCCTCGATCTTCCGCGGCCTCTCGGTCGAGGACAACATCCGCGCCGTGCTCGAAGTGGTCGAGCCCGACCGTCGCCAGCGCGAGCGCGACCTCGACGCCCTGCTGGAGGAGTTCGGCGTCACGCGGCTGCGCAAGGCGCCGTCGATCGCGCTGTCCGGGGGCGAGCGCCGCCGCGTCGAGATCGCCCGGGCGCTGGCGAGCCGCCCGAGCTTCATGCTGCTGGACGAGCCCTTCGCGGGCATCGACCCGATCGCGGTGGGCGACATCCAGCAACTGGTGCGGCACCTCACCAACCGCGGCATCGGCGTGCTGATCACCGACCACAACGTGCGCGAGACGCTGGGCCTGATCGACCGCGCCTACATCATCCACGCCGGGCGCGTGCTGATGGAGGGCGCGCCGGACGAGGTCGTGGCCCATCCGGACGTGCGGCGGCTTTACCTTGGCGAGGAATTCCGGCTTTAACTGAGGCTAAGCCGGTTCCCATGCAAGAATCGGCCCATGTCGGCCGGTAGGGCGGCATGGGCCGGTGAGGCAGGGGCGTCGTCGGGCGCGCCGCGCCGCGACGGCCGGCGACACGTCGTGTGCGAGAGCCGTCGCCCTCATGAGCCTGACGCCCAAGCTGCTGATCCGGCAGTCGCAGTCGCTGGTGATGACGCCGCAGCTCATGCAGGCGATCAAGCTGCTGCAGCTGTCGAGCCTCGACCTGTCGGCCTATGTGGCGAACGAGCTGGAGCAGAACCCGCTGCTGGAGCGGGACGAGCCGGCCGACGAGCGTCCCGCCGCCGGCGAGGCCGATGGTCCGGCGTCCGCCGACGAGCCGGGCGGCTGGGACGAGGACGGCGGCGGCTCGCGCTCCGAGATCGAGGCCCGGCTCGACACCGATTTCGGCAACGTGTTCCCGGACGACGCCCCGCGCGATCCCGGCCCCGCGACGGAAGCCCCGCCCGAGCCGGGCGACTGGTCGCAGGTGGGCGCCGGCGCGCCGCCCGCCGGCGACAGCGCGGATCTGGAAGCCTATGTGGCGGCGCGGGCCACTCTCTCCGACCATCTGGAGGAGCAGCTCGCGCTCGCCGTCGCCGATCCGGTGGACAGGCTGATCGGGCTCCACCTGATCGACCTGATCGACGAGGCCGGCTACCTGCGCGAAAGCGTGGAGGAGGTCGCGGAGCGGCTCTCGGCGCCGATCGCTCAGGTGGAGCGGGTGCTGAAGGTGATCCAGGGCTTCGACCCGACCGGCGTCGGCGCAAGGTCGCTGGCGGAATGCCTCGCGATCCAGCTCAGGGAGCGCGACCGCTACGACCCGGCCATGGCGGCTCTGCTGGACCATCTGGAGCTGGTCGCCCGCCGGGACATGACGGCGCTGCGGCGCGCCTGCGGCGTGGACGACGACGACATCGCCGACATGCTGGCGGAGATCCGGCGGCTGGACCCGAAGCCCGGCCACGCCTTCGGCGCGGAGCTCGCCCCGCCGGTGACGCCGGACGTGACGGTGCGCGCCGCCCCGGACGGCTCGTGGCATGTGGAGCTGGTGGCGGAGGCGCTGCCGCGGGTGCTGGTGAACCAGTCCTACTACGCGCGGGTGTCGCGGGCGGCGAAGACCGACAGCGAGAAGACCTTCCTGACCGAATGCCTGCAGACCGCGAACTGGCTGACCCGCAGCCTGGAGCAGCGGGCGCGCACCATCCTGAAGGTCGCGACCGAGATCGTGCGCCAGCAGGACGGCTTCTTCGCCCACGGCGTGGCGCATCTGAAGCCGCTGAACCTGCGCATGGTGGCGGACGCCATCGGCATGCACGAATCGACCGTCTCCCGCGTCACCGCCAACAAGTACATGGCGACGCCGCGGGGGGTGTTCGAGCTGAAATACTTCTTCACCGCCGCGATCGCGAGCGCCGACGGCGGCGACGCGCATTCGGCCGAAGCGGTGCGCCACCGCATCCGCGCCATGATCGACGCGGAGACCGCCGACGACGTGCTGTCCGACGACACCATCGTGAAGCGGCTGCACGACGCAGGGATCGAAATCGCCCGCCGCACGGTGGCCAAGTACCGCGAGAGCCTGCGCATTCCCTCGTCGGTGCAGCGCCGTAGGGAGAAGACGGCGGCTCTCAAGGCCGGCTCCCGCTGATTTTATCTTTTATATTTCATTGGCTTAAGGATGAGGGCGGCTCTCCTTGGGCCGATTGACTTCACCGGGCGCCGCTCGTACCACTTGAGGTCAAGGCGGCCCGCGCGCCGTGCGTCGAGGCCGTCGCGAAGCGCCGCAGGGCGTTGTCCGTGCGGCGCAGACTGGAAGGAGCGGACCAGATGAGCCTACGCGTCTCCGGCAAGAACCTCGACATCGGAGAGGCCCTTCGCGGGCAGGTTCAGGATCGCATCAGCGACGCCATGACCAAGTATTTCGGCGGCGGATTCTCCGGCCACGTCACCGTGGCCAAGGACGGCGCCGGGTTCCGGACCGAATGTTCGCTGCATCTCGACAGCGGCATCGTGCTGCAGTCGGCCGGCGCGGCGGCGGACGCCTACGCCAGCTTCGACCAGGCGGCGGACCGCATCGAGACCCGCCTGCGCCGCTACAAGCAGCGCCTGCGCGACCACCACGCGGATGCCCAGAGCGAGTCCGATCTCGCGCCCTACGTGGTGTTCGAATCCCCCGACGACGCCTCCGAGGTGGAGGAGGAGGGCTGGAGCCCGGTGATCGTGGCCGAGACCACCACCAAGCTCCGCCGCATGACGGTGGGCTTCGCCGTGATGGAGCTTGATCTCACCGGCGCGCCTGTGGTGGTCTTCCGTCACGCGGTTCACGGACGGATCAACATGGTGTATCGCCGTGCCGATGGAAATGTCGGCTGGATCGATCCGCAGCCCGGAAACGGCGCGGCGGACGGCCACTGAGGTTCGACGCGACGGCGGCGACCGCGGTCCTCACGGTCCGCGACGCCGCCGAACGCTTGTCCGCGCAGAGGTGACGACCCACGATGCCCCTAGCCGACCTCGTCGCGCCGAACGCGATCCTGCCGGCGTTGAAGGTGAACTCGAAGAAGCAGGCCCTTCAGGAGCTCGCGGCCAAGGCCGCCGAGCTCACGGGCCTTCGGGAGCGGGACATCTTCGACACCCTGCTGCAGCGTGAGCGTCTCGGCTCCACCGGCGTTGGCGCCGGCATCGCCATTCCCCACGGCAAGCTGCCGGGGTACGACCGGCTGTTCGGCCTGTTCGCCCGGCTGGAGCGGCCGATCGACTTCGACGCGCTCGACGGCGAGCCGGTGGATCTCGTCTTCCTGCTGCTGGCGCCGGAAACCGCCGGCGCGGACCACCTCAAGGCGCTCGCCCGCGTGGCGCGGCTGCTGCGCGACCCCGCGGTGGCGCAGAAGCTCCGGGCGTCCCGCGACGCCGCGGCGCTGCACGTGGTGCTGACGCAGATCGCGGCTCCCAACGCGGCGTAAGGCGGCGTCGGCTAACGGGCAGCGGTTGGGTTATCTGAGCCGTCATGCCCGAGCGTGTCTCGGGCCTCCACGATTTTCGCTCGTTCACAGCTTGACGTTTAACTCGCGAATGCCCGCCTTTGGCGGGCATGACGGGAGTCTGCGGTCAGTTCGCCGGCGCGGCCGGCGCCGGCGGCGGGGCGGACCTGGCCTTTTCGATCTCCGGCTTCAGCGTCTTCTCGATCGCCTCCGGCGTCAGCGGCCCCACGTATTTGAAGGCGATGCGGCCGTCGCCGGTGACGACGAAGGTTTCCGGCACGCCGTAGACGCCCCATTCGATGGCGGCGCGGCCGTTCGGGTCCACGCCCACGCGCTCGTAAGGATTGCCGAGACCGCGCAGGAAGCGCAGCGCGTTGTCGGTCTTGTCCTTGTAGTTCAGCCCGATCAGCCGCACCCCGTCGTCCTTGAGCGCCATCAGCAGCGGGTGCTCCTGCCGGCACGGCCCGCACCAGGACGCGAACACGTTGACGACGGACACCGCGCCGCCGGCGAGGTCCGCGCGGGCGAAGCCCGGCGAGGCGACGCCCGCGTCCGTGGTGAGGCCGGCGAGCGGCGGCAGCGCCAGGTCCGGCGCGGGACGTCCGATCAGCGCCGAGGGCAGGGTTGAGGGATCGCCGCTCTGCAGCCGGCCGTAGAGCAGCACGGCGAGCAGGGCGAAGCCGATCACGGGCGCCGCGATCAGCGCCCGGCGAAGACCCCCGCCGCTCACGGCCGTCCGGCCTCGGACCGGCGGGGCCTGCGGGCGTCGAGCTTCTCAAGCGCCCGCTTGGTCAGGCGATGGTCCGCGACCGTCCAGACGATCAGGCCCGCCAGCACCGCGAAGGCGATGGCGTAGGAGGCGATGATGAAGCCGGCGTGGGGGCCCGTCATCGCGCCGGCTCCGGGGCGAGGCGCGCGGCGGGCCGGGCGGCGGCGGTCAGCCGCAGGGTGCGCAGGCGCCGGCGCATCAGCTCGGTGCGCATGCCGGCGAGATGCAGCGCCGTGAACAGCAGCGTGAAGGCCAGCGCCGCCACCAGCAGCGGCGTCAGGATCGAGGGGTCCATGGCCGGCTTGCCGGCGCGGATGACGGAGGCCGGCTGGTGCAGCGTGTTCCACCAGTCGACGGAAAACTTGATGATCGGGATGTTGACCGAGCCCACCAGCGTCAGGATCGCGCAGGCCTTGGCGGCGCGGGACGGCTCCTCCAGCGCGGAGCGCAGCGCCATGATGCCGAGATACATCAGGAACAGGATCAGGAACGAGGTCAGGCGCGCGTCCCACACCCACCAGGTTCCCCACATGGGCTTGCCCCACAGCGATCCGGTGGCGAGCGCGAGGAAGGTGAAGGCGGCGCCGAGCGGGGCGGCGGCCTTGGCGGAGACGTCGGCGATCGGGTGGCGCCACACCAGCACCCCGAGGCTCGCCGCCGCCATGATGACGTAGGCGAACATGGCGAGCCAGGCGGAGGGCACATGGATGAACATGATCCGCACCGTCTCGCCCTGCTGGTAGTCCGGCGGGGCCACGAACAGCGCGAGATAGAGCGCGACGGCGAAGGTCAGCGCGGCCGCGCCCGCGATCCAGGGCAGCGCCCGGTCGGCGAAGCTCGCGAAGCGGGACGGGTTGGCGAGCGAGGTGATGGCGGAGATCAGGGGCATGGGGTCCGTCGGCCGATGCGGGGCTCCGGTCGGCGAAACCGCCGGCCGCACGTCGTCATTCGCTAGAATTGCGCCTATCCTGAGGTGACGCGGCTCCGACATAAGGCGCCCGCCGCGCCGAGGAAACCGGCCATCGGTCGCAAGGGCTTCAAGTTTCAGTCACGCAGCAGCCGGAGAGCGGCCGCAGCGGCGAAGGGGCCGAGCGCCGCATAGCCGAGCGCGAGCCCGGCCAGCACGCCCATGGGGCCGAAGCCGTCGCCCGCAGGGTCGCTCGCCGCCACGCCGAAGATCAGCACCGGGATCGCCAGCGGCAGGATCATCACCGGGGCCAGCAGCCCGCCCTTGCGCAGGCCGACGGTAAGCGCCGCCCCGATGGCGCCGAGGCAGGCGATGGCCGGCGTGCCGATCAGCAGCGCCAGCGCCACCTTCAGAGTCGCGGCGGGCGCGACCCCCAGCATGGCCCCGAACAGCGGCGTCGCCGCCACAAGCGGAAGCCCCGTGGTCAGCCAGTGGGCGAGGATCTTGGCCCCCACCATCAGCTCCAGCGGCGCCGGCGCCAGATGGATCAGGTCGAGCGAGCCGTCCTCGTGGTCGGCCTGCATCAGCCGGTCGAGCCCGAGCAGCGTGGCGAGCAGGGCGCCCAGCCACAGGATGGCGGGGCCGATCCGCTCCAGCAGCGCGAGGTCCGGGCCGACCGCGAACGGGGTCAGCGTCACCACCAGCAGGAAGAACACGAGGCCAAGCCCCGCGCCGCCGCCGCGGGCGAGCGCGAGATCGCGCAGAAGAAGGGCGGCGATGGGCGAGGTCATGGGCGGAAGCGTCTGGAGCCATGGGACGTGTCGGTTCCGCTGCATGGGCGTCCGGGCTCCGGAAAGCAAGGGGGAGCAAGGCGCCTTTTTCTGAGGCGCCGGACGAAACATCTTGCGCGATCGGGCGTTTAGCGTCCCCAAGCCGGCTGATCAGGCCGCACAGGAACCGGGAGACGCTCAGATGACCCACAAGCTCGCTCTGGCTGCGACCTTCGCCCTCGGCGCCGCTTTCGCGCCGCTGTCCGCGGCCTACGCCGACTCCACCGAAATGGCGCGCAACGCCAAGGTGTCGCTCACCCAGGCGGTTCAGGCGGCCGAGGCCAAGTCCGGCGGCAAGGCCACGGAAGTGGAGTTCGAGGACGACAACGGCGGCCGCTGGGAAGTGAAGGCGCTGAGCGCCGGCGGCGACAAGCTGGTGGAGTACTACGTCGATCCGAACTCCGGCCAGGTGACCGGCGAGGAGGAGCAGACCTTCGAGAAGTACTTCACCATGCTGAAGCCCGAGGCGTTCCAGAAGGCGACCACGCAGCTCGCGGCGGCGGTGGCCGCGGCGGAGACCAAGGCCTCCGGCAAGGCCGTGTCGGCGGAGGTTGAGCGCGACGGCGAAGTGGTGTCCTACGAGATCGACGTGGCCACCGCGGACGGCGTCAAGGAGGTCCGCGTCGACGCCAACGGCATGGCCAAGATGGACTGACGGTGCGGCGGGGGAGGCTCAGTCCTCCTCCGCCTCCATCGTGAGCGGCTGGAGCTCGAGGCGCCTCGCGTCCTCGAGCTTCAGCTCCAGATGGGTGGCGGCCACGATCAGGCCGCCTCTGGCGCGATGCTCCGACATCAGCTCGCCGAGCAGATCCTGCCCCGCCACGTCGAGCGCGGCCGTAGGCTCGTCCAGCAGCCAGACCGGGCGAGGCGCCGCCAGCAAACGGGCGAGCGCCAGACGCCGCCGCTGCCCGGCGGACAGGACGGACCCCGGCAGTTCGGCCGCATGGCCGAGGCCGACGCGGCCGAGCGCGGCGTCGAGATCGCCCTCGCCCCCGAGAATGTCCCGTGCCGCGGCCAGATTCCGGCGCACGCTCAGGCCCGCCTTCACCCCGTCCTGATGGCCGAGAAGGTGAAGCGCGTCTTCCCGGGGCGCGTCCGGGTCGCCGTTCTCAAACTCCACCCGACCTTCGGCTGCGGCGACAAGTCCCGCGAGCGCCCGCAGCAGGGTCGACTTGCCTGCGCCGTTCGGCCCGAGCACGATCAGCGCTTCGCCCGCCGTGACCGAAAAACTCACGCCGCGCAGCACCATACGCCCGCCGCGGTCCACGCCGAGCCTCTCCGCCACCAGCCTCACCGACCGGCCTCCCCAAGGGCTGGAACGTTTCGACGTTCAGCCAATTTCGGATGCACGGAACAGGCGTTCGGCGCCTTTTCTAGCGACTTCAATGACGGCACGATTTCCCCTATAACCGCGCTAACGAGAGTTTGTGCAGCGCACATGCCCTGAGCCTCCGGCCCTGGCTGTTTTGCGACGGCCCGCGCTGCCCGAGCAACCCTTGAGGAGCCGCCCTGTGTCCCATCCCGACAGCTTCACGTCAGCGAAAACCCTGTCGGTAGGGGATAAGACCTATCGCTACTACAGCATCCCGGACGCGGAGGCGAACGGCCTCGACGGCGTCGCGCGCCTGCCGTTCTCCATGAAGGTGCTGCTGGAGAACCTGCTGCGCTTCGAGGACGGGCGCTCGGTGGGCAAGGCCGACATCGCGGCGGTGAAGGACTGGCTCCAGAACCGCGGCGCGTCCGAATACGAGATCGCCTATCGCCCCTCGCGGGTGCTGATGCAGGACTTCACCGGCGTGCCGGCGGTCGTCGACCTCGCCGCCATGCGCGACGCCATGGTGAACCTTGGCGGCTCGCCCACGCGCATCAACCCGCTGGTGCCGGTCGATCTGGTGATCGACCATTCGGTGATCGTGAACTTCTTCGGCGACGACGCCGCCTTCGGGAAGAACGTCGAGGAAGAGTACAAGCAGAACCAGGAGCGCTACCGCTTCCTGAAGTGGGGCCAGTCCGCCTTCGACAACTTCCGCGTGGTGCCGCCCGGCACCGGCATCTGCCATCAGGTCAATCTGGAATATCTCGCCCAGACCGTCTGGACCAAGGACGTGGACGGCGAGACGGTGGCCTATCCCGACACCTGCGTCGGCACCGACAGCCACACCACCATGGTGAACGGCCTCGGCGTGCTGGGCTGGGGCGTGGGCGGCATCGAGGCCGAGGCGGCCATGCTCGGCCAGCCGGTGTCCATGCTGATCCCCGAGGTCATCGGCTTCCGCCTCACCGGCAGGCTGAACGAGGGCATCACCGCCACCGACCTGGTGCTCACCGTCACCCAGATGCTGCGCAAGAAGGGCGTGGTGGGCAAGTTCGTGGAGTTCTACGGCGACGGACTCGACCATCTGTCGCTCGCCGACCGCGCCACCATCGCCAACATGGCGCCGGAATACGGCGCCACCTGCGGCTTCTTCCCCGTGGACGCGGAGACCATCGCCTATCTGGACGAGACCGGCCGCGACCCGGACCGCATCGCGCTGGTGGAGGCCTACTCCAAGGCGCAGGGCATGTGGCGCGACGCCGACACGCCGGATCCGGTGTTCACGGACACGCTGGAGCTCGACATCGGCACGGTGCAGCCCTCGCTCGCCGGCCCGAAGCGGCCGCAGGACCGCGTGCTGCTGAAGGAGACCAAGCAGGGCTTCCTCGCGGCGCTGGAGGGCGAGTTCAAGAAGGCGGGCGAGACGGGCAAGCGCGTGCCCGTGGCCGGGACCGATTTCGACCTCGGCCATGGGGACGTGACCATCGCGGCCATCACCTCCTGCACCAACACCTCGAATCCGAGCGTGCTGATCGCCGCCGGCCTGCTGGCGCGAAACGCCGCCGCCAAGGGCCTGACCTCCAAGCCGTGGGTGAAGACCTCGCTTGCGCCCGGCTCCCAGGTGGTGGAGGGCTATCTCGCCTCCGGCGGCCTGCAGGAGGATCTGGACGCGCTCGGCTTCAATCTGGTCGGCTTCGGCTGCACCACCTGCATCGGCAACTCCGGCCCGCTCCCCGAGCCGATCTCTGAGGCGATCAACGCCCACGACCTCGTGGCGGGCGCGGTCATTTCCGGCAACCGCAACTTCGAAGGCCGCGTGAACCCGGACGTGAAGGCGAACTACCTCGCCTCGCCGCCGCTGGTGGTGGCCTACGCGCTCGCCGGTTCGCTGCAGATCGACCTGACCACCGAGCCGCTCGGAACCGGCTCGGACGGCCAGCCGGTCTACCTCAAGGACATCTGGCCGACCAATCAGGAGGTCACGGCCTACATCCGCCAGAACGTCACCAAGAAGATGTTCAAGGAAAAATACGCCGACGTCTTCAAGGGCGACGAGAACTGGCAGAAGATCGCCGTGCCGCAGGGCGAGACCTACGCCTGGGACGACCGCTCCACCTATGTGCAGAACCCACCCTATTTCGAGGGCATGGCGATGGAGCCGGAGCTGGTCACCGACATCGTCAAGGCGCGGGTGATGGGCCTGTTCCTGGACTCGATCACCACGGACCACATCTCGCCCGCCGGCTCCATCAAGGAGGCGAGCCCCGCCGGCCATTATCTGCGCGACCATCAGGTGCGCCCGGCCGATTTCAACCAGTACGGCACCCGCCGCGGCAATCATGAGGTCATGATGCGCGGCACCTTCGCCAACATCCGCATCAAGAACCAGATGCTGGACGGCAAGGAGGGCGGCTTCACCCGGCACTGGCCCGACGGCAAGGAGATGCCGATCTACGACGCGGCCATGCTGTACAAGCAGGAAGGCGTGCCGCTGGTGGTGTTCGCCGGCAAGGAGTACGGCACCGGCTCCTCCCGCGACTGGGCGGCCAAGGGCACCAAGCTGCTCGGCATCCGCGCGGTGGTGGCCCAGAGCTTCGAGCGCATCCACCGCTCGAATCTCGTCGGCATGGGCATCGTGCCGCTGACCTTCCAGGGCGAGGACTCGTGGCAGTCGCTCGGCCTCAAGGGCGACGAGACCGTCACGATCCTCGGGATCGAGGGCGACCTCAAGCCGCGCCAGACGCTGACCGCGGAGATCGCGTTCGCCGACGGGACGGTCAAGAACGTGCCGCTGCTGTGCCGGATCGACACGCTGGACGAGCTCGACTACTTCCGCAACGGCGGCATCCTGCAGTACGTGCTGCGCAGCCTCGCGGCCTGAGCGGATCGTTGGCCTGCGCGCGGCCCTTCCGCGCGCAGGCCATGTTGTTTTGGCGGGCGATCACATCCTCCGGCGTCACCGCAGTGTGAGTGGCCGCGCCGGGGAGGCGGCGGCTAGTGTGGCCCTCGTCCGAAATAGGGGAGTGATCCCACGCCATGCGCCACGCCGCCTTCGTTCTCGCCGTCTCCCTCGCCGCCGTCTCGGGCGCGGCGGCCGGCGACGCGCCACAGCCGCGCGGCGTGATCGAACTGTTCACCAGCCAGGGCTGTTCGTCGTGCCCGCCGGCCGACCGGCTGGCGCGGGAGCTGAGCCGCGACGGCAACAACCTCGTCCTGACGCTGCCGGTGGACTACTGGGACTATCTCGGCTGGAAGGACACGCTGGCGAGCCCCGCCAACACCGCGCGCCAGAAGGCCTACGCCTCCGCGCGCGGCGACCGGAAGGTGTTCACGCCGCAGATCATCGTCAACGGCGTGGAGACCACGCTCGGCGGCGACGGCGCGGCGGTGGCCGGAGCGGTCACCCGCGCCGAGGCGGAGGCCAAGGCGCTGACGCTGCCGGTGGCGGTGAAGGTGGCGGACGGCCGGGTCGCGGTCACGGTCGCTCAGCCGAAACGGCCGCTGGCGGAGAGCCGCGGCGAGGTCTGGGCCTTCGCCCTCGACCGGAACCGCACGGTGCAGATCGGCCGCGGCGAGAACGCCGGCCGTTCGGTTTCCTACGTCAACGTGGTGCGCAAGATGACCCGGCTCGGGGCCTGGGACGGCGCGACCGTCCATTTCGAGGTTCCGCTCGACGAGGTGGCGCGGCCGGAGACGGACGCCATCGCGGTGCTGGTGCAGGCGGGCAGCGGCGGCCAGCCGGGGGCCATCCTTGGCGCGGCCGTCGACAAGGCCGTTCCGGCGCAGGGAACCTCGGGCCTGCTGAGCGGGCTCAGCCGGGAGCCGCTGTGACGCGCTGGACGCTCGCCGCCGCCCTGCTCGCCGCAGGCGGTCAGGCCGCCGCCGCGGGAGGCTACGGCCCGCGGCTCGAAGGCTTCGACTATCCCCATCCGGTGCGCGCCCACGCCTTCGTCTCGCAGGGCCAGACGGTGGAGATGGCCTATATGGACGTCGCGCCCACCGGGCCGGCGCTCAACCGCACGGTCGTGCTGCTGCACGGCAAGAACTTCTGCGCCGCCACGTTCGAGAGCGCGATCGCGGCGCTCGCCAAGGCCGGCTACCGGGTGATCGCGCCGGACCAGATCGGCTTCTGCAAATCGTCCAAGCCCGAAAGCTATCAGTACGGCTTCAGCCAGCTCGCGGCCAACACCCGCGCCCTGCTGGCCGCGCTCGGGGTGGAGCGCCCGGTGGTGCTCGGCCATTCCATGGGCGGCATGCTGGCGGCGCGCTACGCGCTTGATTATCCAGAGGCGACCGAGCGGCTGGTTCTGGTCAACCCCATCGGGCTCGAGGACTGGAAGGCGAAGGGCGTCCCCTACGCCACAATCGACCGCCTGCTGGAGAGCGAGCGCAAGACCGGCTTCGACAGCATCAAGGCCTATCAGCTCAAGTTCTACTATTCCGGGGCGTGGCGGCCCGATTACGACCGCTGGGTCGAGATGGCGGCCGGCATGTACGCTGGCCCCGGCCGGGAGACGGTGGCGCTCGCCTCCGCCCGGACCAGCGACATGATCTTCACCCAGCCGGTGGTTTACGAGTTCCCGCGCATCGCGGTCCCGACCACGCTGATGATCGGCCAGAAGGACCGCACCGCGCCAGGCGCGAACCGGGCCGCGCCCGAGGTGGCGAAGACGCTGGGGGACTATCCGGCGCTGGGCAAGGCGGCGGCCGGGGCCATCCCCGGCGCGACGCTGGTGGCGTTTCCGGAGCTCGGCCATTCGCCGCAGGTGGAGGCGCCGGCCGAGTTCGAGGCCGCGCTTCTCAAGGCGCTCGGCTCCTGAAGGGGCGACGTCAGCCCTGTTCGATCAGCCGGCGGACCAGGATGAGGTCGTCCGGCTTATCCACGTCGATCGCCGCGCGGCCGAAGGGCATCTCCACCACCCCGGCGGTGCAGCCGGCGAGCGCGCCCACCCGGGCGGCGGCGCGGGCCAGCGTCAGCCGGCCGGTGAGATGGGCGAGGATGGCGCCGAGGCCCAGCCGCCGCAGCAGCTTCCACGGTTTCTTGCGCTCCGCCTCCACCTCGCGCCAGAGCCTGACCGCCGCCATGGCGCGCATGTCCCTGAGATAAAACAGGTTGCAGCCGGAAAAGGCCCCGTCGGCGAAGCGGAGATAGGTGCGCTTCGTCTCCGGCGCGGCGGCTTGCACCCGGTCGGAGCGCGCCAGCCCCGCCGCCACGTCCGTGTCCGGCAGGTGGTCGAGGAAATGGCGCACCCACGCCGGCTCCAGCAGGGCATGGTCGGCGGTGGTCACCAGCAGCGGCGCGCCGGTCGCCTCGAACGCCTCCGCCACGCTGGCGCTGAGCGAGGTCGCGGAGCGCAGCACCTCGACGCCCTCCAGCGTCGCCAGCTCCGGCCGGTCGATGGAGACGACGATGCGGTCGATGCGGCCGCTTTCCCTGAGCGCCGCCACCACGCGCTCCAGCATGGTGACGCCGCCGATGGGGATCAGCGCCTTGTGGGTGACGCCGGCGAACTCCGCCAGCGGGTCGCGGCCGGGGCGGACGCCCGCCAGCACCAGCGCGGCGCGGCTCACGCCAGCGCCTTGCGGTAGAGCCGCTGGGTCTTGTAGGCGCCGCCGCACAGCGCCTCGCCCATGTGGCGCATGGGCAGGTTGCTCTCCAGCACCCAGGACAGCTCCACCCGGTCGATGCCCCGGCGCACGCCCTCCTGCCGGAACTTGTCGAAGATGTAGAACGGCATGGCGCGGCCGAGGAAGGCGCGGGCGTACTCCCGCCGCACGCCCATCAGCGCCACCCGGCCGCTGGCGTAGCGGCCGCGCTTCAGCCGCCATATGAGCTTGGCCCAGTTGAACGGCAGCAGCCTGCCGCCGAAGTCGGCGATCATCTCGTTCAGGTTCGGCAGGCCGACGCCGAAGGCCGCGGGCCGGCCCGACACCTCCACGATCCACACCAGCCGCTCGTCCAGCAGCGGCTTGATGGACTTCGCCAGATGGTCGAGCTCCGCGGCGTTCAGCGGCGTGAAGCCCCAGTTCTCCGACCAGGCGTCGTTGAAGATGTCGATGATCGTGCGCAGCTCCTCGTCGTAGCGCTTCCAATCAAGGGGCCGCACCACCACGCCCTCGGGCAGGGGGCGGTCGATGATGCGCTGCACGGCCTTCGGGAACGGCGTCTCCATGCGGTAGAGATAGGCGTAGAGGTCCATGGCCTTGACGTAGCCCTGCTCCTCGATCCGCTGCCCGGCGTAAGGCGGATCGTGCGGCATCATCAGCATGGGCGGCGTGTCGAAGCCGTCCACCAGCAGGCCGCTCTCCTCGTTGATGTTCAGGTTGAACGGCCCGAGCGCCTCGGCGCGGCCGCGCGCCTTCAGCCAGGTCTCCGCGGCGCGGAACAGGGCCGCGAACACGGCGGCGTCGTTCTCGGCGGCGATCAGGCCGAAATGGCCGGTCTCCGGATGCCGCTTGTCGGCCTGGGCGCTGATGCGCCCCACCGGAACGCCGTCGCGCAGCGCCAGGAAGAACTGCGCCTCCATGGACTGGAACAGCGGGTTGTGCTTCGGCGACAGCGCCTGGCGGCGTTCGAGGATCAGCTTCGGAATGTGGTTCGGGTCGTGGGCGGCGAGGCGGTCCGGCAGGGTGATGAAGCGGTCGAGGTCGCGCGCGTTCGCGACCGGCAGGATCTCGATGGCGCTCATCGATGAGGCTCCGGGGAGAGGGCGGGGGTGGCGCGTCGGGCGCGGGGCCGGGTCATGCCGCGCTCCATGCGCGAGATCATGGCGCCGCCCAGGGCGGCGAAGACGATGATGGAGGTCCACGATCCGACGGCGGGAGGGATGACGCCCGTGCCGCCGAGCGTGGTGAGCAGTCCGTCCGACAGAAGAAAGGCGAGACCGAGGCCGAGCCCGAGGAAGCCGTAGCGCGCCGAGCGGGCGTCGCGCCAGTTGATGAAGGCGGCGGGCATGGCGAGCAGCAGCATGATGGCGGCCGAGAGCGGCGCGGCGTAGACCCTGAGAATCAGCGTCTCGTAGAAGCTCGCCGGCGCGTTGGACACGCGCTCGCCCTGCAGCGTGGCCTGCGCCGCCGCCGACGAGACCATCCCGCCCGGCGTGAGCGACGCCACCGCGTCGGAGGGGCGGAACCGGGTCTCCCACACGCCGTCGGCGGGCGTGCGGACGTTGAAGCTCTCCTTCAGCCACGACACATGGGTCGCGCCGGCGAGCGTCCAGCGACGGTTCTCGTAGCGCGCCTCCCGCGCGGTCAGGCGGCCGGTCGCCACCTTGTCGGCGTTGCGCTCGTAGACCTGAAGGTTGGTCAGCCGCCGGCCCCGGTCGGCGAGGGCGTCGAAGGAGATCACGTCCGGGCCGAGCCGCAGCCAGGCCGGCTTGTCCGCGTCGATCTTGGGCGCGGGGCCTTCCGCCCACCACACCGCGAGCCGCTGCTCGGTCTTCGGCAGCACCGCGTCCAGCAGCACGCAATGCAGGATCCCGAGCACGAAGGCGCCCGGGAACATCAGCACATAGAGGTCCCAGGTGCTGCGGCCGGAGGCGCGGGCCGCCACGATCTCGCTGTTGCGGGCCAGCATGCCAAGCGTCATCACCGCGCCGGCGAGCGCGCCCAGCGGCAGGGCATGGGCGATCAGCGTCGGCGTGCGCAGGGCGAGATACTGCCCGAGCCCCGCCAGACCGTCGCCCCGGTCGAGGATGTCGCCGGCGTTGTCCACCAGGTCGAGCACTTCGGCGATGGCGGCGAGAATCAGCGTCGCCGTCACCGCGAGCGTGAAGAATTTGGCGCTGAAGTATCGGAGCAGACGCATGGGAACGGGATCAGCCGGCGGGAAGCGGTCGGCGGCGGCGGAACAGCCGCGCGAACGGTCGGACGAGACGGGCGCCGGCCGCGCTGAGACCGTCCATGGCGCGGGAGATGACGGTGTCGCCGGGGCGGTCGGTGCTGGTGGCGTAGAGCAGCGCCGACAGGCCCGCCAGCAGGACGAGCGGGCCCCAGCACAGCAGCGGCGCAGGGCCGGCCCCCTTGTGCGCCAGCGTCTCGCCGAGCTGCAGCACGTTCTGGAACGCCAGCACCGACAGCGCCGCCACCGCCATGTTCGCCACCCGGCTCTGGCGGCGCATGGTCATGGACAGCGGCACGATCAGGAACGGCAGGAACACGAGCGCCGCCGCACGCGCCAGCCGGGCGTGGAACTCGGACGACAGCTTGCGGTCGGGCGTCGCGGAGGCGGGATCGCCCATCTCGCTCCACAATTCGCTGAGCGTGAGCTCGCGCTCGTTGCCGCCGCGGGGGCGGAACGGCGGGGCCTCCAGCGCGAAGGTCTTGTCGAACACCAGATCGGTGAAGCGCAGCGAACTCGGCCGGCCGCCGGGCTGGGTGTCGCGCAGCACCACGCCACTGTGCAGGCGGAGCTGCAGGCGCTTTCCGTCCGGCGTCAGCTCCAGCGTGCCGGCGGCGGCGGTGGTCAGCGTCTCGCGCGCGCCGGCGCGGTCTTCGATGAACACGCCGGTGAGCCTGCGCCCGGTGGCGTCCACCGCGTCCGCGGTGACGGTGAGCCCGTCGCGCACCGAAATGAACGCCTCCGCCGGCGCGTGCGCCCGCCAGGCGTAGGCCACCGAGGAGTTCAGGATCTCGCGGTAGGCGTAGCGGCTGTGGGGGTCGATGTAGCCGGTGACGGCGATGGTGCCGAGCCCGAGCAGGGCTCCGAGCGCCACCAGCGGCCGGGTCAGCCGCCAGACCGAGACCCCGGAGGCGAGCATGGATTCCAGCTCCGCCCCCTGCGACATGCGCGAGAAGGCCGAGAACACGCCGAGCGCGAAGGCGGCGGGCACGGCGAAGCCGAGATAGTGCGGCACCAGATTGGCGGAGAGCGCGAACACCAGAATCACCGGCGCGCCGGCCACCGCCAGCACGTCCACCAGCCGGAGGATCCGCTCCAGCAGCAGGCCGAGCAGCACCACGCCGAGCGCGATCGCCATCGGCTTCAGCGTCAGGCCGAGCACGTAGCGCTCCAGCACGCCGAAGCGCACGCCGGCCGCCTGAGTCCCGGTCCTCACGCCACGGGCCACAGCTTGGCGATCTCCGCCTTCAGCGCGGCGATGGCGCCCGCGTCCAGCTCCGGCCCGTCGCCCAGCGCCGGCGGTCCGGGCCAGCCGGCGTCGGCGAAGGCGAGGCCGGCGAAGGCGCGCGGCGCCTCGTGCCGGGGAATGACGTGAAAGTGCACGTCCGGGTCCACCATCATCAGCATCAGGTAGTTGATCTTGTCGTAGGACGTCAGCCGCTTCAGCGCCGGCTCCAGCCCGGCGACGATGCGGCCGAGATCCGCGAAGGCCTCGGGGCTCAGGGCGCCGAAGGCGTTCGCCTCCTCCTTCGCGACGAGGACCAGCGAACCGAAGCCCGGCTGCTTCGGCCGCACCTGCACGGACCAGTGGTCGGTCTCCCGGACGAGCGTTTCCGGGTAGCCGAATTTCGTCATGGTGGCGTTGGGCATGGGCGGGCGCGGATCAGGCTTGCGGACGGTGGGGGCGAAGCGGCTGGCAGGATAGGCGTTTCGCCGCTAAACGACAGCTTCAATAAACGAGCATGACATGGACGGCGTTATGACGACCAAGGATGGCGGCCCGGCGGCGGCGCGCATCGCGGTGCTGCTGGGGCGCTCCGAGGTGCGGATCTGGGGCATGAGCGCGCAGGAGCGGCTGACGCGCCAGCTCGGCCGCGCCGGCGCGACCGACGTGCGCTCCGCGCTCGACGGCCTCGCCCCCGACGCGCAGGTGCTGCTGCTGAAGGTGGACCACGCCTATGAGCAGCGGCTGGTGGACGCGCTCGCCATCCGCCCCGGCGCGGCGCTGCTGGCCGAGGGCGCGCCGGTCGCGGCCCATGTGACGGGCGCGCAGGCGGAGGCCACGGCGGCGGCGCTGCTCGCGGGCGACGCCGCGGCGCTGCCTGCGGGCGTCGAGGCGCTCGATTCGGAAGGGCTCGGCGGCTCCTACAACTTCAAGCTGCGCAAGCGCGAGGTCGCCTATGTGATCCCGCTGAACCCGGGGACGGTGGCGGAGGTGGAGAACCGCAGCTTCGCCGGCTCCTACAAGGGCGTCACCGATCTCGTGACCAAATACGTCTGGCCGAAGCCGGCCCAGATCGTCACCAAATGGTGCGCCGAGCGCCGCATCACCCCGAACGCGGTGACGCTGGTCGGCCTCGCGCTGGTGTTCGTCGCCTTCTGGGCGTTCTGGAACGGGCATTACCTGTCCGGCCTCGTCGCCGCCTGGATCATGACCTTCCTCGACACCGTGGACGGCAAGCTCGCCCGCGTCACGCTCACCTCCAGCAAGGTGGGCGACGTGATGGATCACGGCATCGATCTGGTGCATCCGCCGTTCTGGTGGTGGGCCTGGATCGTGGGCCTGCCCGCCGCCGGCCTGCCGGTGGAGCATGCGGGGCTGATGGTGTTCATCATCTTCGCGGGCTACATCCTGCAGCGGGTGGAGGAAGGGATCTTCTCATGGGCCTTCGGCATGCACATGCACGTCTGGCGCCCGTTCGACAGCTTCTTCCGGCTGATCACCGCCCGCCGCAACCCGAACCTGCTGATCCTGACGCCGTTCGCGCTGATCGGCCGGCCGGACCTCGGCATGCAGATCGTGGTGGTCTGGATCGTGATCTGCTTCGTCGTGCATCTGGCCCAGATCGTTCAGGCGCTGGCGGCGCGCCGGCGCGGGCCGATCACCTCGTGGCTCGACGCCGCGTGAGGGCCGCATGAGCCGGCTCGGGGTCATCGCCAACGGCCGGAGCTGGCGCGCGGCCAAGGGCGGAGCGCCCCGCCGGCCCGCGGGCGTTCCCTTCGAGGCGCCGGGCGATCTCAACGGCTACGCGCCTGCGCTGGCGCGGCTCAAGGCGGCGGGCGTGGACACGCTCGCGGTGGTGGGCGGCGACGGCACCCTGCGGGAGGTGATGAGCGCGCTGCCCTCGGCTTACGGCGCAAGCCCGCCGGCGCTCGCGCTGGCGCCTTTCGGCAAGACCAACGCTGCCGCCGCCGATGTGGGCGGATGCGGCCACGGGCCGGACGCGCTGGAGCGGCTCGCCGGGGCGCTGGCCTCCGGCGTCCCGCTGAAGCGCAGCGAGCGCCGGCCGATCGCGGCCCGGTTCGACGGCCGGGCGGTGCAGGGCTTCGTCCTGGGCTTCGGCGCCTTCGAGCGCGCCACCCGCATGGTGGACAGCCGGGTGCATTCCAGGGGCTTCGCCCAGCGCCTCGGGGTCGCCTTCGGCGTGGCGGAGGCGGCGCGGGAGCTGCTGACCGGCCGGGAAGGCGCCGGCTGGCGCCAGGGCGTGGCGGCGGCGGTCGCGGCCGACGGCGCGGAGGCCTCCGACGACGACCGGTTCTTCTTCCTCGCCACCAGCCTGCGGCGCTTCATGCTGGGGCTGTGGCCGTTCTGGGGCGAGGGGGAGGGCGCCATCGCCTGGACCGACGTCTCCGCGCCGCCCCACCGGCTGGCCTCGGCGCTGCTGCCCGCGGCGCGCGGCCGGGCGACCGACTGGATGCGCGCCAACGGCTACCGCAGCGGGCGGGCCAACCGGATCGACGTGGCGCTGCGCGCGCCCTTCATCATCGACGGCGACAGCTTCTCCGCCGGCGCGGACGGGCGGATCGCGATCCAGGCCGGCGCGCCGCTGACCTTTCTCGCGCCATGAGCCTGCCTCGCGCCATGAGCCTTGATCCCGCCATGAGCGCGCCGGCGGAGACCGCGCTTCGGGACGCGGTGGCGCGGGAGCTGGCCGCGCCCCAGCCGGACGCGGTGCGGGCCTTCGCCGCCGCGCTCGGCGCGCGGGCGAAGGGCGGCGCGGCGGGCGTGCTGTTCTACGGCTCGGCGCTGCGCACCGGCGAGACCGACGGCCTGCTCGATTTCTATGTGCTGCTGGACGATCTGGCGGGCTGGGACGCGGGCCGCCTCGCCCGCGCCGGCGCCGCGATCCTGCCGCCGAACGTGGAATACGCCGAGCACGCGACGCCTGACGGCGGCCGGCTCCGGGCCAAGATCGCCATCATGACGCTGGCGCAGTTCCGCCGCCACGCCCGCTGGCGGAGCCGCGACACCACCATCTGGACCCGGTTCTGCCAGCCCGCGGCGCTGGCCTTCGCCCGCGACGACGCGGCAAGGGACGGCATCGCTCAGGCGGTGGCGGTCGCCGTGCGTTCGGCGGCGTGGTGGGCGGCGCGGCTTGGGCCTGAGAGCGGCCCGGCGGAGGCGTTCTGGACCGCCCTGTTCCGCCGCACCTACGCCTCGGAGCTTCGGGTGGAGAGCGCGTCGCGCCCGTCCGACATCGTGGCCCGCGCCCCGGAGCGCTTCGCGCGGCTTCTGGAGCTGGCCTGGACCGCGGACGGCCTTCCCTTCACGCGCGACGGCGAGGGCGCGCTCGCGCCCGCGGTTGGGCCGGACGAGCGGATGCGGGCGGAAAGAGCGTGGAAAAAGCGACGCCGCCTGGCGAAGCCGCTCAATCTGGCGCGGCTCGCGAAGGCGGCGTTCACGTTCTCAGGCGGCGCGGATTACATCGCCTGGAAGATCGAGCGGCACTCGGGCCACAAGATCGAGGTCACGCCATTCCAGCGGCGGCTCCCGCTCCTTGCGGCAGCGCCCGTGCTGTGGCGGCTGTGGCGCCGAGGCGTTCTCCGCTGAAGACGGCGGTCGGCCCGGGGAAGGCGCAGACGTTGTTCTCTTCCGGCAGCAGGCCGAGCTCGCGGCCGACGCGGGTCATCAGCGCCACGGCGAAGTCGATCTGCTCGTCGGTGTGCGCGGCGCTGACGCTGGAGCGCATGAAGGCCGACGAATTGGGCGTCGCGGGCGGAAGCGCCAGGTTGAGGTACATGCCCTCCTCCAGCAGCCGCTTCCAGAACATCACCGCCACTTCCGGCTGCTCCACCATCACCGCCACGATCGGCGAGCACTCCGGCCCCACATGGAAGCCGGCGGCGCGCAGGCCTGTGTAGAAGCGGCGGCTGTTGGCGGTCAGCTTCGTGCGGCGCTGGGGCTCGGCGCGCAGGGTGCGCAGGGCCGACAGCGTGGACGAGATGATCGCCGGCGGCAGCGACGCGGTGAACATGTAGGGCCGCGAGGCGAGGCGCAGGATCTCGAAGCCCTCGAGGCTCGAGACGCAGAAGCCGCCCACGCTGGCGAGGCTCTTGGAGAAGGTGCCGACCACGAAGTCGACGTCGTCCTCCACGCCCTCGCGCTCGGCGAGGCCGCGGCCATGCTCGCCGAGCACGCCCATGGAGTGCGCCTCGTCGACCATGAGATAGGCGCCGTACTCGCGCTTGACGTCCACGAACTCCTTCAGCGGCGCGGTGTCGCCGAGCATGGAGTAGATGCCCTCGACCACGATCAGCTTGTCGCCCGGCTGGTCGCCCATGCGGCGCAGGCGCTTGGCGAGGTCGTCCGGATTGTTGTGGCGGAAGCGCACCACCGGCGCGTGGCCGAGGCGCGAGCCGTCATAGATCGAGGCGTGGCTGTCGGCGTCCAGGAACAGGTGATCGTCCTTGCCCACCAGCGTCGAGATCATGCCGAGATTGGCCTGATAGCCGGTGGAGAACACCATGCAGTGGGTGTGGCCGTAGAAGTCGGCCAGCGCGCGCTCCAGCTCCTGATGGCCCTTGTAGCTGCCGTTGGCGATGCGCGAGCCGGTGGTGCCGGTGCCGTGGCGGCGGATCGCCTCGATCGACTCGGCCTTGGCCTCGTCGTCGAACGTGAGCCCGAGGTAATTGTTGGTGCCGAACAGCAGGGTCTTCTTGCCGTTCACCACGCCTTCGACGCAGGAGATGATGTCATCGAACTTCACGGCGAACGGATCGGCGCCGACCTGCTTCAGATGATCATAGCGGTTGTTGAGCGCCGCGAACTTTTCGAGAATCGACATATCACGCATTACTCCGCAGCGTTTCGATCGTCTTCGCGAGATCGTCGACGGTCACGACGCTGGCCATGTCATGCAGCGGGATCGAGATGTCGAACTTGTCCTCGAGCGCCATGCAGAAATTCATGACTGCAATGGAATCGAGTCCAAGGTCGTTCACGATGTTCATATCCGTCCGAAGTTCGACCTTACGATTGATCACGGTCTCCAGTGCTTCAGATATGTCCGCGATCAACTGGTCTTTTGCTTCACTCATCTTCCCGTCCTGGCGGGCGCTCCGACTTACGATACTTGAGCAGGCGCAAAATATGAGCTTGTCGCCATTCTGTAAAGTTTCGGTCATCACCCGAAAAAAGTGATGTTAATCAACGACTTGTGGGTGTCGTCAACCATGTTTCCGGCCCCGGATCGGCCTGCGTGCGTGTTTGCAAAGCACTGTTGCGCAAATGTCCGGGAAGCCGCGGCGCCTGTTTTGTGGGCTTGCTTGATCGGTCTCCGACAGACGGCCCGTGGCGCGAGGGCGTGAAAACGACTGAAATTCCAGCAAAGCCGAGGGTGGTTAACAAAGCCTCCATGCGGCGCCGCATTCCGCCGAGGCGCCGGTCGCCCAAGAGCGTGGCGGCGGCGAAAGGCGCCGGGCTGAAATGAAACGTTGCGGAAAGTGTTCCCCTCAGGCCTGCGCGGCCATGGCGCGGTAGAGCTCCCGCGCCCGGCTGCGGCTGAGCTTGCCGGAGGATGTGACGGGCAGCGCGTGGGCGCCCACGAGCCGCACGACCACCGGCACGCCGAAGCGCTGGCGCAGCAGTCCGGCCACGTCGTCCGCCAGTTTCGACCGCGTCTCCGGGTCGGAGGACCGGCACTGCACCAGCGCCGCCACCTCCTCGCCCTCCGCGCCGTCCACGGAGAAGGCGGCCACGTCGCCGGAGCGCAGGCCGGGAATCTCCCGCTCCGCGGCCCATTCCAGATCCTGCGGCCAGAGGTTGCGGCCGTTGACCAGGATCAGGTCCTTGGCGCGGCCGGTGATCACGATCTGGCCGTCGGCCACGTAGCCGAGGTCGCCGGTGTCGAGCCAGCCGTCGGCGACGGCCTCTGCGGTCGCGTCCGGATCGCGGAAATAGGCGGTCATCAGGCTCGGACCGCGGGCGAAGATGCGCCCGACCGCGCCCGCCGGGACCACCGCGCCCGCGGCGTCGCGGGCCTCGATGGCGTGGCCGGGCAGGGCGGGGCCGCACAGCACGAACTCGCGGGCGCGGGCCTCGTCCCCGGCCGGGCGCGCCGCGCCCTCGTTCTCCAGCGCGTCCAGATCGAGCGTCTCGGTGCGCAGGCCTTCGCCCAGCGGCGCGAAGGACAGCGCCAGCGTCGCCTCGGCCATGCCGTAGCTCGGCGTCAGCGCGCCGGCGTCGAAGCCGTGGGGGGCGAAGCGCTCCACGAAGCGGCGCAGGATGTGCGGGCGGATCATGTCGCCGCCGATGCCGGCCGTGCGCCAGGACGACAGGTCGAGGTCCTTCAGGTCGAGCGTCGCGGCGCGCTGGGCGCAGAGCTCGAAGCCGAAGCTCGGGCTGTAGGAGATGGTGGCGCGGTTGCGGGCGATCAGCTCCAGCCACATCAGCGGCCGGCGGGCGAAGTCGCGGGTGGCGAGGTAATCCACCGACAGGCCGGCCACCACCGGCGTGAGCAGGAAGCCGACCAGCCCCATGTCGTGGTAGAACGGCAGCCAGGAGACGCAGCGGTCGGCGGGCGTGGTCTTCAGCCCGTGGCGGCTGATGGCCTCGGCGTTCGCCATCAGCGCCGCGTGCGTCACCATGATGCCCTTGGGGAACTGGGTGCTGCCGGACGAGAACTGCAGATAGGCGAGGTCCTCCGGCGCAGGCCGGGGCAGGTCGCCCTCCGCGGCGTCTTCGGGCAGATCGGCGAGCGCGCCGACGAACCGCAGCGGCAGGCCGGCGGCGGCCTCCTCGAGCCACGCCTTCAGCGGCGCCGGCGCGAAGGCGGCCGCCGCGTCGGCGCGCTCGATCATGCGGCGGATGTGGGCGAGGTAGGCCTCGCGCCCGCCGAAGGCCATGGGCAGCGGCATGGGCGCCGGGATCAGCCGGGCGTAGCCGCAGGCGAAGAACAGCCGGACGAAATCGGCCTCGGTCTCGGCGATCAGCGCCACCCGGTCGCCGGGCGCAAGGCCCGCCGCCAGCAGCCGGCGCGCCAGCGCGCGGGCGTCGTCGCGCAGCCGCGCGTAAGGAAGGCTCTCCAGCAGCGCCCCGCGGGCGGAGTGGAAGTCGAAGCCGCGATCGCCGTCCGCCGCCCGATCGAGCGCGTCGAGAATCGTCGCGGGGGCGGCGGGGCGGGCGGAAACGTAAGGATCGGTCATCGGCGGCGGGGGCGTCCGGGCGAAGGATTCAAGGGCGCATCCGTCCGGGGCGGCGGGGGAGCGGCGTCCGGCGGGCGGGGTCAGCCCTGTCCTTTAAGCCCGGCTGTCGATCCGCGCCACCCCGCCGTGCGCCAGATGGACCACATGGTCGGCGGCCTCCGCCCAGGCGGGCTGGTGCGAGATGGCGAGCACGGTGAGCCCGGTGGAGCGGGCCAGCGCCACCACGTTGCGCACGATGTTGGCCTCGGTTTCGGGATCGAGCGCGGTGGTGGCCTCGTCGAGGATCAGCAGCTTCGGCCGGTGCACCAGCGCGCGGGCGATGGCGATGCGCTGGCGCTGGCCGCCGGAGAGCCGGGCGCCGCGCTCGCCGACCACCGTGTCGAGCCCTTCGGGCAGGTCGCGCACGAAGGGCGCGGCGCCGGCCGCCTCCAGCGCCCGCTCCACGTCGGCGCGGTCGAACTCCGGCTGGCCGAGCGTGACGTTGGCGAGCAGCGTGTCGTGGAACAGCGTCAGCTCCTGCGGCACGTAGCCGGTCATGCGCCGCCAGGCGCCCAGATCGAGCCGCGCGAGGGGCGCGCCGTCCACCAGCACCTCGCCGGACGAGGGCTCGTTCAGGCCGAGCAGGATGTCCACGGTGGTGGTCTTGCCCGCGCCGGAGCTGCCGGTCAGCGTGGTGATCCGGCCCTTGGGCACCGCGAAGCTGACGTCGCGGATGACCGCGCCCGAGTCCTCATAGGCGAAGGTGACGCCGCTGAGCTCGGCGCCGCGCTCGAAGGTCGGGGCCGCGCCGCCATGCTCGTGCTCACGCGCCGCCTGCGCGAGCGCGATGGTTTCGCTCACCGAATGCCAGCCGGCTTCCGCGATGCGCACCTGCTGCAGGCCCTGTTGGGCTTTTCCGATGGCGATGACGGTGCGCGCGAGCAGGATGGTCATCACCAGCACCTCGCCGGGCGGCATGCGCCACACCTCCAGCGCCACATAGACGCCGACCGCGAGGCAGACCGCGAGGATCGGCTCCTGCAGCGCCTTGTTGGCGTGGCGGGCGAAGGCCTGCTTGCGCTGGGCCTTGCGGATGGCCTGGGCGTCGCGCTCGAACAGCGACTGGAACCGCGCCTGCCGGCCCATGGCCTTCATGGGCTTGATGCCGACCAGCAGGTCGGTGAGCGCGGCGGTCATGCTGCGCACGTGCCGCGTCTGCCGCCGCGCGGTGCGCTTGGCGATGGAGACGAAGCGGTTCAGCGTCAGCGACATCAGCAGCCCGACGCCGATCGACAGCAGCCCCACCTTCCACGAGAAGAAGAACACCACCACCAGATAGGTGGCGATCTGCACCAGATCGGCCACGAACTGGGCGGTCTGGTTGTAGGCCTCGCCGGCCTGGGAGGCTTCGCCGCCGATGGCGTTGCTGAAGCGGCCGACCGGCTGGCGCACGTAATAGCCCCAGCGCGCGTTCAGCACCGCCTCGATCAGCTGCAGCCGCACGGCGATGGTGACGTCGGCGATGGCGCGGCCCACATGCCGCATGGCGACCAGCGTCAGCGCCGCCTTCAGCGCCACGCCCGTCACCAGCGCGCCGGCGAACAGCCCGATGCTGGGCTCCAGCCCGTGGGACGACAGCCAGGCCATCAGCTTGCCGGCCCCGCCGCCATCGCCCGAGCCGCTGCCCGCGAGCGTGATCAGCGGCAGCAGGCTCACGAGGCTGACGCCTTCGGCGACGCCCGCCAGCACGAGGCAGACCAGCGTCAGCAGCGTGCGGCGGAGCGGAATGAGGCGCGCGAGGCGGAGCGCGGAGGCGAAGGGCCGGGCCGCGTCGGGGGCGACCGCAGGCGTCTGGCCGCTGGAGTTCGACACGGTGGCGGGGGCTCGCAAGGTGGACGGCACGGCCGCGAGGCGTAGCCGCAATCGCTCGCCGTCTCAAGCCCGCCGGGGCGCGGCGGGACGCGGGCCGAGCAGGACGTCGAGATAGGCGTCCGCCGCGGCGTCCCAGGAGAAGAACGCGCCGCGCCGTTTCAGCCCGTCCGAATCCCGCGGGGCGGCGAGCCGGCGCGCCATCGCCTCCGCCAGCGCGTCCACGTCTCCGACCGGGACCAGCGGACCGTGGCGGCCGTCTTCGAGAATCTCCCGCGGCCCGCTCGGGCAGTCGGTGGCGACCACCGGGCAGCCGCAGGCGAGCGCCTGCACCAGCACGCCGGGCAGGCCTTCGAAGGTCGAGGACAGCACGAACAGGTCCGCCCGCGCCATGAAGCGGAACGGGTTGTCCTGAAAGCCGGGGAAGGCCACGTCGGCCGCGATCCCGAGGTCGCCCGCGAGCCGCTCCAGCGCCGCCCGGTCCGGGCCCTCGCCGAGGATGACGAGGCGCGCGGGCGTGTGAGCCCGGAGCCGCGCGAAGGCGCGCAGCAGGGTGGGGAAATCCTTCTGCGGCTTCAGCTTGCCGACGCCGAGGATCACCGGCGGCGCGCCGTCCGCGAACCACGGATGGTCGAGCGGGGCTTCGGCGGCCTGCGCGAAGTCCGGTCCCACCACGGCGTTGTAGATCGTCCGCACCCGCTCCGGGGGCAGCCCGGCCACGCGGGCGATGTCGTCGGCGACGCCGTGGGAGACGGCGACCACCGCGTCGGCGCGGGGGTAGAACGTCCGGATCAGCGGAAGCGCGCGCGCCACGCGGGAATCCTCGGCGGCTTCCGCGTCGGACGAGAAGTGGTTGCGCTGGGACAGCACGATCCGGGCGCCGCTTCGGGCGAGGCTTTCCGCCGCAACCGCTGCGATGTTGCCGTAGTCCAGCGCCGAAAGCAGCGCCGCGGGGCGTTCCCTCCGAAGGTAGTCCGCAAGCCCTGGAATGGCGCCGAGCGTCACCGGCGCGCGGGGATCGAGCAGCGCGGGCAGGAGCGCCCGGAACGTCGCGGGGCGCCGCCAGGCCGTGGCCCAGGCGCCGAGCGGGGTGCGGACGTTGAGGTCCATCACCCGCACGCCGGGCGGGAGCTGCTTCAGGAACGGCCCGGAGGCGCGCGCCAGCACCAGATCGACGGCGTGGCCGCGCTCGCTCAGCGCCGCGGCCAGATTGGCCATGGAGCGTTCGGCGCCGTTGCCTTTCAGCGAGCGGATGAACAGCGCGAGCCGCGCAGGCGCTTGCGCGACGGACGGTCGGGATTCTACAGCCGTCATGCGCGGGCGTCGGTCGGGCTTGCGGTTCGGGTTCGGAGCGGATGCCCAGACACCACATCGCCATCTTCATGTACAGCGTGTCCGGCGGCGGCGTGCCCCGGCGCAACGTCACGCTCGCCAACGGGCTGGCGGCCGCCGGACGGCGCGTCGACCTCGTGGTCCTGAACGCCGGCGGGGAGATGCGCGACAAGGTGGATCCCCGCGTCAGGGTGATCGAGCTCGCCGGCCTGCTCACCTGGGCGCCCGGGCTCCGGTCCAAACGGCGGTGGCAGTTCCAGACCGTGCGCCGGCCGCTGGCGCGCTATCTCGCCAACGAGCGGCCGGACGTGCTGCTCGCCGCCGACAATTACGCCAATCTGGCCGCGCTCGCCGCGCGCGAGATCGCGAAGGCGACGCTGCCGGTGGTGGTGAGCCAGCGCAACAACGCGTCCGCCTCGATCGCGAAACGCCCCGAACTGGTGGCGGCGATCCGGCGCGACTACCCTCAGGCCGAGGCGATCGTCGCCGTGTCGGAGGGCGTGGCCGCGGATCTCGTCGGACTGGGCCTGCCGCGCCACAAGGTTCGGACGGTCTACAACCCCGTCATCGAAGAACGCTTCCACGACGCCGCCCGCGCGCCGGTGGAGCATCCCTGGTTCGGCGTCCCCGGCCGCCCGCTGCTGCTGGGGGCGGGGCGCATCGGCCCGCAGAAGGATTTCGAGACCCTGCTCGCGGCTTTCGCCAAGATGCGGGAGGCCCGGCCCGAAGCGCGGCTGGTCATTCTCGGCGAGGGCAAGACCCCGGACGCGCGCCCCGAGCTGAAGCGTTTCGCGGAAGGGCTTGGCCTTGGCGAGGTCGTGGACCTGCCGGGCAGGGTCCCCGACGCGGTGCCCTACATCGCCCGCGCCGACCTGTTCGTGCTGAGCTCCCGCTGGGAGGGCCTGCCGGGGGTGCTGATCGAGGCGCTCGGCTGCGGCACGCCCATCGTCAGCACCGATTGCCCCAGCGGTCCCATGGAGATCCTCGACGGCGGCCGGTTCGGCCGTCTGGTCCCGGTCGGCGACGCCGAGGCGCTGGCCGCCGCCATGACCGCCGCTCTCGCCGAGCCTGCGGACCGCGAGCGGCTGAAGGCCCGCGCCGGGCTGTTCACCACCGAGGCGGCGGTGCGGACCTATCTGGCGCTGTTCGACGGGCTGGAGGCGCGGGGCTCGTGACCGGCGGGCCGCTGGAGGACGAGGCCTTCGCCTTCCTGTTCGCCAAGATCGTGGCGAGCCATCGCGATCCCGCGCCGTCCAAGCGCAAGGTTCGCGGTCGGGTGGCGCGGGTGGCCCGCGGGTTCGATCTGTTCGGCGCGCTGTTCGTCTGGGCGGAGCTTGCGCGCCATGCGGTGGCGGCGCCGAAGCTCGAAACCCGTGGCCGCCTTGCGGTGCTAGACCATTCCAGCGGCATGGCGCGCCGCTTCCTCGACGCCCACGTGGCCCGCGCGCCCTGGGCGCTTCGCCGTTGGCGCGCGCCGTTCCCCTCCTTCGTCGAGGCGCGGGCGCTGGCGAAGACGATCCGCCGCCGGTCCGCCGGTCGCCCGGCCGACGAGCGCGCCGTCGCCGCCTATGTCACGGTGAAGACCGCCCGCTGGCGCAAGGTCTACGACCGGCTGTTCGCGGAGGGCGGCGTCGACGCGCTCGTGGTCAACGACGACATGGAGCCCCGGCGGGTGGCGGCGACGCTGTCCGCGCTTCAAGCCGGGCGGAGGCTCGGTTATTTCGTGATGGCGCCGGGCCGTCGTCGCGTGCCGCCGTTCCCCATCGACACGCTGTTCTGCTTCGAGGCGGGGCAGGCCTCCGACCCTTACGCGGCGCGGCTCCGCTGCCTGTGGCGGGAGGGAAGCGCCAGCGCGGCCGCGCCGCGCCCTCGGCGGGAGCGCTACCGTGTGGGGCTGGTGATGAACGCTCACACCGACGACCACCTGATCCGCGACGCCGAGCAGGCGCTGCTGCGCCATCCCCGCTGCGCCAGCGTCCATGTGCGCGTCCATCCCAACTACCGCAGCGCCGCCTATGCGGCGCCGACCGTCCCGCTGGAGCGGTTTCTGGAGGATGTGGACGTGGTGGTGATCGGCAATTCGGGTTCGGGCGTGGAGATCGCGCTCGCCGGGATTCCGCAGCTCTACAGCGAGCGCCTCGACTATGCGGGACGGGACGCCAACGCCCTCGTCGCCCGCGGTTTCGTGCGCGACGATCCCCGGCCGCTGGACGCGGTGGATTTCGACGCTGCGGTGGAGTTCCGCGCCGATCCCGCCTTCGTCGAGCGGCTCGCGCCGTTCCTGCAGGCGCCGGCCGGAACCGTCAGCGTGGCGGACGGGCTCAAGGCGCTGTCGGCGGCTTAAGTCCGGGCGGCGTCCGCGAGCCTCCGCACCGCGGCGGCGGCGGCGGCGAGCTCCTGCGCGCCCCGGTCGCGGGCGGCGGGGCCGCCGTCGAGCAGGCCCTCCCGCGCCATGACGCCGGCGAAGGCGCCGATGTCGCGGATCGAGGTCACGGCCCCCCACGCCACCAGCGCGTCGAACAGGCGTCGCGTCCACGGGGTCACGCCCATGGCGGCGCGACAGCCCAGCACGATCCGCATCCAGGCGTCCGGCCGGCGGGGCAGGGGGTGGATCGCCACCGGCCGTCCGGTCATCGCCGCCTCCGCGGCCATGGCGGCGCTGTCCTCCGTCACGAGGAAGGCGTCGGCGGCGGCCAGGAAGCCGCGATAGGCGTTGTCGCCTTCGCCGAACACCGACAGCCGGTGGGGAACCTGCGCCCTCCCGAGCGTCTCCCGGATGGCGCGCACGGCGCCGGCGCCGGTGCGCGGCGAGGTGGCCACCAGCAGCGCGCCGCCGCTCGCCTCCGCCCGCGCCAGTCCCGCTTCCACGAAGCGGCGGGCGGCGGCGGCGTCGAGGATCAGCGGACGGCTCGATCCGCCGGCCAAAAGAGCGAGCCGCGGGGCGGGCAAAGCGGCGAGGTCCGGCGGGATGGCGCCGGCCGCCGCCGGCGGATGCGCCAGCGGCAGCGCGTTGCGGATCACGTTGGGGCGGTCGGGCAGGCCGTACTGCGCGGTGGTGACGACGAGGTCGAACCAGGACAGCGGCGCCCAGGGCCGGCCCACATGGACGAGTTTCGTCCGCCGCCCCGAGGCCATGCGGATCCAGAGCGCGACCGGCGCCGTGCGCTTGCCGGACGCGATCACCACGTCCGGCCAGGGCGGCGCGATCAGGGCGCGCGAATCGAGCGTCAGCGTGTGCAACGACCCGCGCTGGAGCAGCGTCGGCAGCGCCCGTCCGGGATTGAAGCGCAGCGGCTTGGCCTCGAACGTCAGGCCCATCGCCTCGGCGAGGGTCAGCACCTGCCGGTTGTCGCCGGCGCGGCGGCCGAGCAGCGCCCATGCCCGCGGCGGCTCAGCCACGGCGGTCGCGCCCGCATGGTCCGTGGCGCGGGGCCGGCGGCGCGCACGTCTGTAAATCATGGAAGGCGGCGCTCTGTCCCCGCCGCACCCCCGCGCGACCCGCCGCTTCTCCATAAAAGGCGACCACAACGCCCATGCGACGGCGGCTCCGCTGCGTCTCCGGCGCTCGGTCGCCGGACGGCGGACAGCAGTACGAACCGGCGCCTGCGACCGCAAGGGATGCGGCGCTCCTCGCCGCGTCGAGGCGAAGGTGCGCCGGAACGTCGCAGGCGGCGCCTGTTCGGCGACAAGCGTCAACCCGGTGGTTCTCCGCCAAAGGTCTAGGTGGGAATGCTGCGGTGCAAACGCGCCTTTGCGCCGGCGCACGCGCTGAGGCGCAGCGCATCGGGGCTGAATTCCAGCGAAATCCAAGCCGCCTGTGTGCGCTGCAGCTTAAGGAAATGTGCGGCGTCATAGAAGAAAACCTGAATGGGGCAGTTCAGCCAGGCCAAAGAATGTTGAGGTATCCAGTATGCCAGAAGGCTTCTCTTGGCTGTTTTCGCCTAAAACTGCGACATTTGCTGCATTGCGACGCCTTTGGCTGCGATTTACCGTTCTTCTTCGAAACGTTAGAGAAAGCTGCGGCGCGCCTTTTCGGCCCGCGCGGCGGCGACGCAAGACAAATGCGGGAGGGACGCGGTTTGGCCCAGATGAAGAAGAACAAGGTGATCACCGCCGATCAGGCGATCGCCCTGATTCGGGACAACGACGTGGTCACCACCACCGGCTTCGTCCAGAGCTGCATTCCCGAGGCGCTGCACGCGGCGATCGAGAAGCGCTTCGTGGAGACGCAGCAGCCGAAGAACCTGACGCTGATCATGACCGCCGGCGCGGGCGATTCGAAGGGCCTCGGCACCGGCCGCCTGCACCACGACGGCCTGCTTGGCCGCGTCATCGCCGCCAATTTCGGGCGCATGCCCAAGGTGGCGGAGGCCGCGCGCGACAACAGGATCCAGGGCTACAACCTGCCGCAGGGCGTGATCTCCCAGCTGTACCGCGCCGCCGCCGCCGGCCAGCCGGGCCTGTTCTCCAAGGTCGGCCTGCACACCTATGTGGACCCGCGCCAGGGCGGCGGCCGCGTGAACGAGGTCACCCAGCAGGACATCGTCGACGTCGTCGACGTGGCCGGCGAGGAGTGGCTGTTCTACAAGGCCACCAAGATCGACGTGGCTCTGATCCGCGGCACCAGCGCCGACCCCCATGGCAACATCTCCATGGAGAAGGAGGCGCTGACGCTGGACGTGCTGGCCCAGGCCATGGCGGCCCGCAACAACGGCGGCATCGTCATCGCCCAGGTGGAGCGCATCGTCGACGACGGCTTCCTGCTGCCGAAGGACGTGCGCGTGCCGGGCATCCTGGTGGACTGCGTCGTGCTCGCGGAGCCCGAGCAGCACCGCATGAACTACGGCGTCATGCACAACCCCGCGCTCGCCGGCCAGATCCGCGTGCCGGTCGGCAACATGGCCAAGATGCCGCTCGACGCCCGCAAGGTCATCGCCCGCCGCGCCTCGTTCGAGCTGCCGCCGAACGGCGTGGTCAACCTCGGCGTCGGCGCGCCGGAGGGCATCTCGGCGGTGGCGAACGAGGAGCGCGTCACCCCCTACATCACCCTGACCACCGAGGCCGGCGCGGTGGGCGGCGTGCTGGCGAGCGGATCGAGCTTCGGCGCGGCCACCAACGCCGACTGCGTCATCGACCAGAACCAGATGTTCGACTTCTACGACGGCGGCGGGCTCGACATGACCTGCCTCGGCATGGCGGAGGCGGACCAGCACGGCAACGTCAACACCTCCAAGTTCGGCGGCAAGCTGAACGGCTGCGGCGGCTTCATCAACATCAGCCAGAACGCCCGCACGGTGGTGTTCGCCGGCACCTTCACGGTGGGCGGGCTCGACGTGGCCATCGAGGACGGCCGCGTGGTGATCAAGCAGGAGGGCCGCTCCCGCAAGTTCATCAAACAGGTGGAGCAGAACACCTTCTCCGGCCCCTACGCCCAGACCCGCGGCCAGCCGGTGCTCTACGTCACCGAGCGCTGCGTGTTCGAGCTGACGCCTGAGGGCCTTGAGCTCACCGAGATCGCGCCGGGCGTCGACATCCACCGGGACATTCTCGCCCATATGGACTTCAAACCCATCATCCGGCGCCCGAAGATGATGGACCCGCGCATCTTCCTCGACGAGCCGATGGACCTGCTGTCCGACCTGCTCAACCTCAAGCTGTGCGAGCGCATCAGCTACGACGCCTCGCGCAACATGCTGTTCCTCAACCTGGAAGGCTGGCACTGCCGCACCAAGGAGGACATCGCCGACCTGCGCAAGGCGCTGGTGGACGCCTGCGTCGCGGCCGGCCGGCGGGTCAACTCCGTGGTCAATCACGACGGCTTCAAGATCTCGGACAGCCTCTACGACGATTACGCGGAGATGATCGAGTATCTGCTCGAGCATCACTACGCGACCACCACGCGCTACGCCACCAACGCCTTCCTGCGGATGAAGATGCAGGAGGCTCTGAAGCGCCGGGGCGTCTCCCCGCATGTGTTCGAGCGCAAGGAAGAGGCGCACGCCTTCCTGGAGGCGACCGCCAAGGCCGCCAACCGCGCCAAGGACGAGCAGAAGGAAGAGGAGACGGCCGCGGCCTGATTCCGCGCCGTCACGGAACTGAAACCCCGCCGGGCGAGGAGCCCGGCGGGGTTTTGTTTTAACGAGGCCCGAGGAGGCCGCTGCTCCGGAGCGATCAGGCGCTCAGAGCCGGTCCGGCCCTTTGCGCCAACCGTCATGCCCGCGCTTGCCTCGGGCGTCCCCGACTTGGACGGTCAAGATCTCGCCCGGCGAAAAGTCGTAGACACCCGGCTTCGCCGGGCATGCGGCGGCAATACCCAAACAGGTCCTCAGGCGCTCGGAGCCGGCCCGGACAGGCCGGCGCTTGGTCATGCCCGGGCCTGGTCATCGGGCGTCTACGGCGGGAAGATTCCGGCTTCTGCGCGACCTGAACTGCGCGCTCCGGCACGCTCCGGACGGTCGCTCAGGCCTTCACGATGACGCTCAGCAGGGCGCGGGCGACGTCGGGCGTGACCTTGCGGCGGTACTTGCGGTGGACGAGCTGGCTGTTGTGGTAGATGTCGTGCTCCACATAGACGTGCGCGCCGTCCCAGCGAAGAATGTTGTCGGATTCGGTGGTCTCGATGACGGACAGGTCCTGGATCAGGACGCCCTCGGGGCGCGTGTCGCGCATTCGGCGGTCTCCCTCCGCTCTTGATGGGTTGCCGCCATGGTGGGACGGCCGGCGCCGCTTGTCGAGCGCCGTGACGGCTTAATCCCCCGATGGTCCGGGGAGCAGCCGCTCGAGCGGGAACCGCGCCACGTCGGCGAGCAGATCCGCGAAGGCGCGCGCGCCGTGCGCCAGCGCCGCCTCGCCCTTGGCGGCGGTGGCGGCGGCGGCGTTCCCGATCGCGCCCGAGGGATGAAGGTCCTGCGCCATCCAGCCGAAGCCCGCGGGCGCGGCGGCGCGGAGCTGGGCGAAGTCCCGGTCCATGGCGCGTGTCGCGGGCGTGAAATCCTGCGCCCTGTCCATGCGCACCTGTTCGGGCGCCAGCGCCAGCATCAGCGAGGTTTCGATCTCGCCGCCATGGATGCCGTGGCGCAGCTCGTCCGCGGCGAACAGGCCGTCCGGATAGCCGAGCCGATGCCAGCTGGTGAAGGCCGCCAGCATGCCGAACTCGATTCGCAGCGCCCTTGTCACCGCGTCCATGGCCGGGCCGTTGCCGCCATGGCTGTTGATCACCACCAGCCGGCGCAGGCCCGCGCGCGCGACCGAGCGGCCGATTCCGGTCCAGGCGGCGATCGCGGTTTCCGGCGACAGGGTCAGCGTGCCGGGAAAGGCGACATGCTCCGGCGAGACGCCGACGGCCTGCAGGGGCAGCACGGTGACGGGAAGCTCTTCGGGCGTCAGCGCCAGCGCCCGGTCGAGACAGCCTTGGCCGATGATCGCGTCGGTCCCGAGCGGCAGATGGGGGCCGTGCTGCTCAATGGCGGCCACCGGCAGCACCGCGACCCAGGACGCCAGATCGGCGCCGGCGAAGTCGTCGGTGGTCATCTCGTCCCAGCGGCGGCGCGGCGGGCTCATGCGATCGCTCCTGTGGACGGCATGGCGCGGGTATGGCGCAGAATGAGGCCGACCGCACGCGCCATCTCGGTCACGGGCATGCCCGCCGCCCCGGGCCGCCTGCGGGCGCAGGGCAGGCCGGCCGCCACCTGCTCCCGCATCAGCGGCAGGTGCAGGAAGGCGGCGAGCGGCGCGGCGGGGCGTCCGAGCGCCAGATAGAGCGCCTGGTTGCAGAGATGCCCGCCGGCGTCGTCGGAGGTCTCCGCCGGAAGGCCCGCGGCCGACAGCGCCGCGCCGAGCGCGCCGAGCCCCGGCCAGGTGGCGCGCCGGAGAAGCGGACCGTCCGGCTCCACGGGGCCGAGCGCGCCCATGCGGCCGCAGGCGTCCGGCGCCCGCAGGTCGCGGGCGTTGCGGGCCACGCGCTCCAGCGCCAGGGCGTCGCGCGCGGTCGCCTGTCCCATAAGCAGCAGATGCGTCGGCCGGATGGCGTCAAGGGCGCGGTCAAGCTCGTGGCCGATGCCCTCGGTGTCGACCGCCAGCCGCGTGAAGGCGACCGGCGCTCCCCACGCCTGCTCCAGACGGGCCCGGTCGGCTTCAAGATGGGTGAGAAGGCGGTCGGAGGCGTTCCAGCCGCCGTCGAAATCGCCGAACGCCGTGATCAGAAGGGTCATGGGCCCAAGTCTAGCGCGCATGGAAATGTCATGAAACCTTAGCCGGCGCTGGAAATGCGTCGAAGGGCGAAGGAAATTCGGCTCGACGGCGGCCTGTTTCTTACCCATAGAGTTTAGCCGGCGTTCGCCGGAGGCCAGCGATGACGAAGAATCCCTACGCCAAGACCGTGGGCTACGCGCTGGTGCATGCGGCGCGGCTGCATCGCGCCCGCAACGCCCAGCTCCTGAACGAGCTCGGCCTGTTTCCGGGGCAGGAGCAGGTGCTGACCCTGCTCGCCGCCGAGGGCGGCCGCACCATGGGCGATCTGGCCGATCTGCTGCGGGTGCGTCCCCCCACCGCCTCCAAGACCGTGGCGCGGCTCGCGGCGCAGGGGCTGGTGGAGCGCCGCGTGGCGCCCGGCGACGGCCGGGTGGTGAAGGTGGAGCTGACCGAAGAGGGGCGCCGCCGCGCCGAGGCGGTGGACGGCGTGTGGAGCGCGCTGGAGGACGAGGCCGCCGACGGGCTCGACGGCAAGGACCGCAAGCGGCTGCGCAAGCTGCTGCGCAAGCTCGGCAAGAATCTCGGCGGCCGGCTCGACGCCGAAGACTCTCCGGACGAGATCGACGACTGAGCGGGAGCCGCATGCGCCCGGCGCATGGCTCGCGCCTTGCTCTTGACCCGCTTCGGCGCCAAACGCGCGGAGGTCTCGCGCAACGCGCGCCCGCAAGCCGTCAGGAGCCGCCGTGATCCTTCCCCGCGTTCCCGCCCCGTCTGGAGCGCGGGTTGCGCCGAGGCGGCGCTCCCATGTCTGAGGGCTCGCTCCGCCGCGGCAATCTGGACGCGCTGACCGACGCCGCCCGCGCCCAGCGCCTGAAAGGCGTCGGCCTGCTGCTGCTGGCGCTGGCCTGCTTCTGCGGCTTGGACTCCACCGCCAAGATCCTGAACGGCCATATGCACGTCATGCAGATCGTGTGGGCGCGCTATGTGTTCCACTTCCTGCTGATGCTGCCCTTCGTCAATCCGTGGAACACGCCGGGGCTGATCCGCAGCCGGCGGCCGGGGCTGCAGATCGGCCGCGCTCTGCTGCTGATTCTGGTGACGGCCTGCAACTTCTTCGCGCTGATTTACCTGCAGCTCGACGAGACCATGAGCATCACCTTCGCCACGCCGCTGATGGTGGCGGTGCTGGCGGGGCCGATGCTGGGCGAATGGGTGGGGCCGAAGCGGCTCGCGGCCATCCTGGTGGGCTTTCTCGGGGTGCTGGTGGTCACGCGGCCCGGCTTCGGCGGGCTGCATCCGGCGGCGCTGGTCGCCTTTCTCGGCTGCGTCGCCTACGCGCTCTACCTGATCGCCACGCGGGTGCTGGCGGCGCATGACCCCACCACCACCACGCTGTTCTTCTCGGGGCTCGTGGGCGTGGTGGCGACCTCGCCGGTGGTCCCGTTCTTCTGGACCTGGCCGTCGGCGGGGGACTGGCTGATGCTCGCCGCCGTCGGGGCTCTCGGCGCGGTGGGGCACGGCCTGCTGATCGCGGCCTACCGGCTGGCGCCGGCGGCGATCCTCGCGCCGTTCATCTACGCCCAGCTCGTGGGCATGATCGCCATGGGCTATCTGGTGTTCGGCGACGTGCCCGGCCTGTGGACCCTGTCCGGCGCCGGCATCGTGATCGGCTCGGGGCTCTACCTGATCACGCGGGAGCGGGTGGCGCGCAAGGTCCCGGCCGCAGCGCCCGCGCCGTGAGCGCGGGCGTGCGACGCCGCCAGCGAAACGAATGGTCTTCGTCCGTCATGCCCGCCGTAAGGCGGGCGTGACGGCGAGCCTGCATGCAGGCCGACGGCTCCGCCCGTCTCACGACGCCGCGCGCCGTCGGCGTCCGGTCCGCGGCGGGAGCTCGTCCCGGGCCTTCGGCGCGGTCGGCTCGTCGTCATCCAGCAGCGACAGCGCCAGAACGGTGTAGACGCCCACCAGCACGCCGAAGACGGCGAGCGGGTGGAACGACGGCGCGAGCTTGATCAGCACGAGTCCGAGCGCGCAGAACGCCAGCGCCAGCAGAAACGCCAGCCCGTAGCCGCCGATAAGGCCTGATATCCGCTGCATCCGCGCCGCATCCTGAGCCGGGGGACGGAGAGAAACGTGGCACGGAACGGCGGCGCTGGCGAATCACCCGCGCGTGGGCGTCAGAGCGACGGGTGGCCCCGGCGGAGAAGGTGGCCGGCCAGCGTCGGGCGCGGCCTCGGGCGCTCCGGCCAGAACGGCGACGGCGTGAAGCCCTTGGGCGCGGGTTCGGCGGGCGCCCCGTTCAGCCGCTCCGCCATATAGGCGAGCGTGGCCTCGATCTGGACGTCGGTGTAGGGCTTGTCGATCAGGCCGCAGGCGCCGGCGAAATTGGCCGGCACCATGCCCCGGTTGGCGGTGGTGAAGATGGCCGCGGCGCCTTCGGCGTTGGCCGCGCGCACCACCTCGACGCCTGTCCAGCCGTCGAGCAGATGCACGTCCACGAAGGCGAGGTCGACCCTGGTGGCCTGCAGCAGCGCCACGGCGCTGACCTGATCGGCGGCCAGTCCCACGAGTTCGTGCCCCGCGCGGGTCACCACCGGCCCGAGCGTGCCGGCGATCACCATGTCGTCCTCGACGATCAGAACGCGCATCGCAAGCGTGGCCCCCGTGCCGGCATCTCCGGCGGAGGGCATAGACCGATCGGCGTCCCGGCGCCAGCGCGGGACCGCGCGTCCGTCGACGGACGCTCAGCCGTCCCGGGCGGAGATCGCCTCGTGCCAGGCCACCGCCCGGCGCGCCATGCCGATGTGCTGGCGCTCATACATGCGGCCGTCCACCTTGATGGCGCCCTTGCGGGCGTTCTCCGGCAGGTCGAACGCCTCGATCACCTTGCGCGAGCGCGCCACCTCGTCGGCGGTCGGCGCGAAGGAGGTGTTGGCCGGCTCGATCTGGTTCGGATGGATGATGGTCTTGCCGTCGAAGCCCAGGTCGCGGGACTGGCGGCATTCCGTGCGGCAGCCGTCCACATCCTCGATGTCGTTGAACACGCCGTCGAGGATCGTCAGGCCCTCGGCGCGGGCGGCGGCCAGCGCGAACATGATCCAGGGCAGCATGGGCACGCGGCCGGGCACGATCTGCGCCCAGGTGTCCTTGGCGAGGTCGTTGGTGCCGAGCACAAGGCAGGTGAGCCGCGCCTCCGGCATCGCCCGTTTGGCCGCCGCGATCTCCTTGATGTTGAGAATCGAGGCCGGGGTCTCGATCATCGCCCAGATCTTGATGCTCTCCGGCGCGTCCAGCGCCTCCAGCCGGTTGGCGATGCTCTCCAGCACCGCGGGCGAGGACACTTTCGGCATCAGGATGGCGTCGGGCGCGGCCTCGATCGCGGCCTTCAGGTCCTGCTCGCCCCAGGGCGTCTGGGGGGCGTTCACACGGATGATGAGCTCGCGGTCGCCGTAGCCGCCGCTTTTCACCGCGGCGCACACCTGATCGCGGGCGATCTCCTTGGCGTCCGGCGCCACCGCGTCCTCGAGGTCGAGGATCAGGGCGTCGGCAGGCAGGGTCCGCGCCTTGTCGAGCGCCCGCTGGTTGGAGCCCGGCATGTAGAGCACGCTGCGGCGGAGGCGCAGGTCGGTCGGGGAACGTCTCGGCTCGGTCATGGCTCTGATGTCCATTGTGCGCTGCGACACGGGTGATAGAGCACAGCCCGGAGCGGGGCGCCACGATGCTAAAGCACAAGGCCGGGGCGGACGACCGCCTTGCAAAATCCGCCCGTTCCGACTAGAAGGCGGCCGAACCGTCGGATCGTGATCGCGCGGACGTTGAGTCCGTTTGGTTTCGCTGGGCCGACAGACCGCCACACGAGAGATCGACGCAAGGCGCCGCGCGAGCGGCCGGCGTCTTGAGGACGAGACCATGAAGATCCGCAACTCGCTGAAGTCCCTGCGCAACCGCCACCGCGACAACCGCATCGTGCGCCGCAAGGGCCGCGTCTACATCATCAACAAGACCCAGAAGCGCTACAAGGCCCGCCAGGGCTGAGGCCGTCCGGGCCTTCGGGCCCGTTCGACGCGCATCGCGTTTTGACCTTTTCATGGCCCGGGGCGTAAGCTCCGGGCCATGATGCGTTTGGCCACCGTCGCGGCGCTCGTCGCCGTCCTGTTCTGCGCGGCGTCCGCGGGCGCCCAGCCGGTCCTGCCGCCGGAACGGGGCCCGGAAGGCATGACGCCGATTCTCCCCGGACCCGCGCCCAAGGCGCCGTCGCCCGAGACCACAGGCCCCGCGCCGGCCCCGGACGCCCATGGCAAGGCCGTGGACGAGCTGCTGAAGCGCCTGGCCGAGACGAAAGATCCCGCGGTCGCCAAGCGCATCGCCGGCGCGGTGCAGGCGCTCTGGGCCCGATCGGGAAGCGACACCGCCGATCTGCTCGTCTCCCGCGCCGGCGAGGCCCAGCGCAAGGCGAAGTTCCCCATCGCCATCCGGCTGATGGATCAGGTGATCGCGCTCAAGCCCGACTACGTCGACGGCTGGAGCCGGCGCGCCGCGCTGCGCTACCAGTCGAAAGACTACGACCGGGCGATGATGGACCTGCACGAGGCCCTGACGCGGGAGCCGCGCCAGTTCATGGTCTGGCTGACGCTCGGCCGCATCCTGAAGGAGAGCGGCCTCGACAAGCCCGCGCTCGGGGCCTTCCGCAAGGCGCTGGCGCTTTACCCGACGATCGAGGGCCTCGACAAGGAAGTGGACGAGCTGGCGCTTCAGGTGGAAGGGCGGCCGATCTGACGTCCGGCGTCCGCGGCGCGGCGGCGCTCGTGGCCGTCCTGATGGCGGGCGCCGGCGTTTCCGAGGCGCGCGGGGCCGAGCCCGCGCGGGCGGAGCGGCGGATTACCGTCGCCGGCGGGGCGCTCAACGTGGTGGTCCTGACGCCCGCGGATGGCGGGAAGGGGCGGGCGACTCTGCTGCTGCTCCATGGCGCCAGCGGCAACCTCAGGGACATGGAGCTGGCGATCGGCCGGCGGCTCGCCGTCCGCCGCCGCGTGGTGCTGGTGGACCGTCCGGGCCATGGCGGCAGCGACCGGCTCGGCGGGCGGGAGATGGCGGGGCTCGGGGCGCAGGGCGACGCGGTCCTGGCGGCGCTGGACGGCCTCGGCGTGCGCCGGGTGGTGGCGGTCGGCCACTCCTGGTCCGGGGGGCTGGCGGCGCGGCTGGCGCTCGATCATCCCGAGCGCGTGTCCGGCCTCGTGACGCTTGCGGGCGCGACCCATCCGTGGCCGGGCGGCGTCGCGTTCTACAACCGCGTCGCGGCGGCGCCGGTGGTGGGTCCGCTGTTCTCCACCCTGATCGCGCCGCCGGTCGGGAGGCTTCTGTTCAAGGCCGCGGTGGCCTCCACCTTCGCCCCGAAGACGATGCCGCCGGATTATCTGGCGCTGGCCAGCTCCCGAACCATCCTGCGGCCGGCGGAGTTCCGCGCCAACGCCCAGGATCTCGCCGACCTGAAGGCCAATCTCGCCGCCCAGGCGCCGCGCTATGGCGCGATCCGCGCGCCGACGCTGGTGATGACGGCGGACGCCGACCACATCGTCTCGCCCGACATCCACTCGCAGGCCTTCGCCCGCGCCGTGCCCGGCGCGACGCTGGTGACGCTGCCGGGCGCGGGGCACATGCCGCACTGGACCGCGACGGAGAAGGTCGTGGCCGGGATCGAGGCGCTGGCGGCGCGGGTCGAGCGCAACTGAAAACGCCCGCCGGGCGGACCGGCGGGCGTTTTCAGTTCGGGCGCTTCGGCGCGAAGAAGGCTCAGTCGCGCTTCAGGTGGTCGCCGCCCACATAGGCGATGCGCAGCATGTTGGTGGCGCCCGGCTGGCGCAGCGGCACGCCGGCGGAGATGATGACGCGGTCCTTCTCGGTCGCGATCCCCTGATCCAGCGCGATGTCGCAGGCGCGGTTCACGATGTCGTCCAGATCGTAGGCGTCGTGGGTCAGCACCGAATGCACGCCCCACACCAGCGCGAGCCGGCGGCTGGTGGCGAGGCTCGGCGTCAGCGCGATGATCGGCTGCTTCGGCCGTTCGCGGGAGGCGCGGCGGGCGGTGGTGCCGTAAGCGGTCCAGCAGATGATGGCGGCGAGGTCCAGCGTCTCGGCGATCTGGCGCGCGGCGGCGGAGATGGCGTCGGCCCCGGTGGGCTCCGGCTCGGCGCGCTGGGCGTCGATGATGGAGCGGTAATAGGGGTCGTTCTCCACGTTGAGCGCGATGGAGTTCATCATCGCCACCGCCTCGACCGGATAGGCGCCGGCGGCGCTCTCGGCGGACAGCATGATGGCGTCGGCGCCCTCGAACACGGCGGTCGCCACGTCCGAGACCTCGGCGCGGGTCGGCGTCGGCTGGGTGATCATGGACTCCAGCATCTGGGTCGCGATGATCACCGGCTTGCCGGCCTTGCGGCAGGCGCGGGTCATCTGCTTCTGCAGCCCCGGCACCACCTCGAGCGGCATCTCGACGCCCAGGTCGCCGCGGGCGACCATGACCGAGTCCGACAGGTCCACGATCTCCTGAAGCCGGGTCATGGCCTGCGGCTTCTCGATCTTGGTCATCACCCCGGCGCGGCCCTGGATGATGTCCGTCGCTTCGGTGATGTCCTCGGGGCGCTGCACGAAGGACAGCGCGATCCAGTCCACGCTGTCGGTGGCGAGCGCCGCCTCCAGGTCGGCGTGGTCCTTCGGCGTCATGGCCGAGGTCTTGATCAGCGTGTCCGGCAGGCTGACGCCCTTGCGGTCCGACAGGCGGCCGCCGACGATCACTTCCGCGGTGGTGGAGGTGGGCGTGCAGGCGCGCGCGATCAGGCGGATCTTGCCGTCGTCCAGCAGCAGCGTGTGGCCGGGCTCCAGCGCCTCCAGAATCTCCGGATGGGGCAGGTGCACGCGGGTCTCGTCGCCGGGCGTCGGGTCGGCGTCGAGCGTGAAGCTCGCGCCCTGCTTCAGCATGGCGGCGCCGTCCGCGAAGCGGCCGACGCGCAGCTTCGGGCCCTGCAGGTCGATCAGGATGCCGATCGGCCGGGCGACCTCGTCCTCCACGTCGCGGATGGTCTGCACCAGCTCGCGCATGCGCTCGTGACTGGTGTGGCTCATGTTGATGCGGAACACGTCCGCGCCGGCGCGGAACAGCTTCTCGACCATTTCGGGGGTCGAGGACGAGGGGCCCAGCGTGGCGAGGACCTTGACGCGACGCAGACGCCTCATTGGACCGCGGCGCCCGGCTCGATGCCCGCGCTCGCGCCTGCGGCGGGGGCCGCGGCGCGGGGGGCGGGCGTCGGCTGCGGGCTCGCAGGCTGCGCCGCCTTCGCGGTCGGTTCGGTCAACTGCACCGTCCAGCTCCCTTGCTCACCGGTGTCGATCTCGAAGAAGCCGGAGCGGTCGTAGCCGCGCGCCAGACAGTCCTCGATTCCCCGGATCGTGAATTCCTTGTCGCGCGTGCACATGTAGGCCTTGCCGTTCCACTCGCCGCCGCGGTCGTAGTCGATCGCGTAGACGTAGTAGAAGCGCGAGGACAGCGCGCCGCGCAGGATGGTCTCGCAGGAGTTGGCGGAGACGTTCCACCAGCCCTCGGTCGACCAAGTGTCTTTCTCTTTGTAGCCGATCGAGACGCCGATGCGGCTGTTGGTCTTGTTGCAAAGCCGGAAGTCGGCCCTGGCCGCGCCGGCCGCGGCCGAAAGGCCGGCCACGAACAGCGCGAGAAGGAGAAGGCGCGCGGCGCGCGCGGAAGAAACGATGCGAATCGTCATGCGGCGTTAACGCTCCCCACGGTCGCGTCAGCGCGCTTTTTGCTGCCGTCAGTCTGGTATGTCAACGAGCACGATGCGGAGATCGTTGACGTTGGTGCAGGTCGGTCCGGTGTAGAGACCATCGCCCGTCGCCTCGAAGAATCCGGTGCTGTCGTTCTCCGCGAGGAAGTGGGCGGGATCGAGACCCTTGGCCGTGGCGCGCTCCAGAGTGGCGGGATCGACCACCGCGCCGGCCGGGTCCTCCGGCGAGCCGCCGCCGCCGTCCGCGCCGTCGGTGTCGCCCGCGAGCGCCGCCCAGTTCGCGACGCCGCCGAGCTCGTTCACCAATGACAGCGCGTACTCCTGGTTCGGACCGCCGCGGCCGTTCCGGCCCTTGATGGTGACGGTGAGCTCGCCGCCGGAGATCAGCGCCACCGGCTTCGTCAGGCCGGAGAGGCCGCGGGCGATGGCGGCGTGCTCGGCCGCGACCTCGCGCGCCTCGCCCTCGATGTCGGCGCCCACCACGCGCACCTCGACGCCGGCCTCCTCAAGCGTCCGGATGGCGGCGGCCAGAGCGTCGGCCGGGCGCGACACCACCAGGAAGCTGGTGTTGGCGAAGGCGGGATCGTCCGCCTTGGGGCTTTCGTTCGCCGGGTTCGACAGCGCGGCGGCCACGTCCGGATGAGGCTCCACGTTGAAGCGCGCCAGGGCGGCGCGGGCGTCCTCCAGCGTGGTCGGGTCCGGCACGGTGGGGCCGGAGGCGATCACCGAGGGGTCGTCCCGGGGCACGTCGGAGATGGCGAGCGCGAACACCGGGGCCGGATGGGCCGCGCGGGCCAGACGGCCGCCCTTGATCCTGGACAGGTGCTTGCGCACGGAGTTGATGGCGTCGATGGGCGCGCCGGAGCGCAGCAGCGCCTTGGTGGTGGCCTGCTTCACCGCGAGGTCGAGCCCGTCCACCGGCGCGACCCAGTTGGCGGAGCCGCCGCCGGTGATGAGCGCCAGCACCAGATCGTCCGGCCCCGCCTGCTCGGCGAGCGCGATCGTGTCGGCGGCGCCCTGAAGGCCCGCGGCGTCCGGCACCGGATGGCCGGCCTCCACCACCTTGATCCATTCGGTCGGCCGGGCGTGGCCGTGGCGGGTGACGGCGATGCCCACCAGCCGGTCCGGCCCGAGGCCGTAGGTCTCGCGGTAGAACTTTTCGGCGATCTCGGCGCAGGCGCCGCCGCCCTTGCCGGCGGCGAGCACGATCACCCGGCCCTTGGGCGGCGCCGGCAGATGGGCCGGCAGGCACACGGCGGGGTGGGCCGCGGCGACGCCGGCGTCGAAGGCGCGGCGAAGGAGCGAGCGGCGCTCGTCAGGGGTCATGGTCGAGGCTCCACTGGCGCCGCGCGGACGCGCGACGGAACTGTCGAGAGGTGCGGCCGGGCGCTCTTCCTATGGCATCGCCGACCGCGCGTCACTACAGTCGCTTAGACCATGACCTGCGACCCATTTTCGCCCGCGACGAAAGACGAATACGACGCCGTGGAGACGGTCCCCGGCGCGCCCGGCTCCGCTCTGCTGCTGCTGTGCGACCACGCCTCCAACCGCGTGCCGCCGGAGCTCGGCGACCTCGGCCTGCCGCCGTCCGAATTCGAGCGCCACATCGCCTACGACATCGGCATGCGCGGGGTGACGCTGGCGCTGGCCGAGCGGCTCGGCGCCCCGGCCGTGCTGTCCACCACCTCGCGGCTGGTGATCGACCCCAACCGCGGCGAGGATGATCCCACGCTGGTCATGCGCCTGTCCGACGGCGCGATCGTGCCCGGCAACGCCCGCGTGGACGCGCTGGAGAAGCGCCGCCGCATCGAGCGCTATTACCGGCCCTATCACGACGCGGTCGCGGCCCGGCTCGACGCCATGGTGGATGCGGGGCTCACCCCCGCTGTGATCGCGCTCCACAGCTTCACGCCGGCGTGGAAGGGCGTGGCGCGGCCCTGGCGCATCGGGCTGCTGTGGGACCGGGACGACCGCATCGCGGCGCCGCTGCTCGCCGCTCTGGAGGCGGAGGGCGATCTGGCGGTCGGCGACAACGAGCCCTATGACGGGGCGCTGAAGGGCGACACCATGCACCGCCACGGCACGAACCGGGGCTTTCCCCATGTGCTGGTGGAGATCCGCCAGGACCTGGTGGCCGACGCCGCCGGGCAAGAGGCTTGGGCGGACCGCCTCGCCCGCCTGCTGCCGCCCATTCTCGCGCGCCCCGAGATCGGCCACATCGCCCGTTACGGCTCGCGCACCGATGTCCGGAGACATGACCCATGACCGTCGAACCCGTCGCCGTTCCCGCCGCCCTCGACCTGCCCGGCCTCGACGAGGCCGAGCGCACGGCGCTTGAGGCCGCGGCCTTCCGCCGGCTGGTGAACCACCTGCGCAACCGGCCGGACGTGCAGAACATCGACCTGATGAACCTCGGCAACTTCTGCCGCAACTGCCTGTCGAACTGGCTGAAGGACGCCGCCGACGCCCAGGGGCTCGCCCTGTCCAAGGAGGACGCGCGCACGGCCGTCTACGGCATGCCCTATGAGGAGTGGAAGGCGAAGCACCAGACGGAGGCGACGCCGGAGCAGCAGGCGGCCTTCGCCGCCCGGCGCCAGCGCTGACGCCACGGCGCTTGACGCGCCTCCCGGGTTTTGCGACCCCCACGCCTCGACATTTCAGGGAGAGCCACGTTGAGCACCGTCAATCCGGACGAGGTCGCCAAGGAGCAGCTGACCGCCTTCGTCGAGCGCATCGAGCGGCTCGAGGAGGAGAAGAAGGGCATCAGCGACGACATCAAGGAGGTCTACGCCGAGGCCAAGGGCAACGGTTTCGACGTCAAGGTGCTGCGCAAGGTGATCTCGCTGCGCAAGCAGGACGCCGACGAGCGCGCCGAGCAGGAGGCGATTCTCGATCTCTACCTGCAGGCGCTGGGCATGCCGACCGCCTGACCGCGTCTGCTCGTAACCCTCGTCCGCCGTCATGCCCGAGCGTGGTCATCGGGCGTCCACGACGCGATGGGCGAGAGTTTGGTCCGCGGACGGTCCCATGAATACCCGGCTTCGCCGGGCCTGACGAAGTTCAGATCCCGCGCTTCGGCGCCGTAACGACCGGCTCTGAGCACGAAAAAGCCCCGGACCATGCGGTCCGGGGCTTTTTCTTTTTTGTCAACGCGGCCGGCGGCTCACCCGCGGCGGTTGCCGATGCTGGCGGTGGTGTTGGCGGGCTGGGCCGCGAACGACTGGGTGCGCAGCAGCATCACCGAGGAGCCGGAGAAGCGGCCGGGCTTGGCGCCGTAGCTGGGATCGACGCCGAAGCCGCCGGCGAGCGCCGCGGTCGGGGCGTCGATCAGGCCCGAGGAGGTCGGCTGCGGATGGCGCAGGGTCTGGTCCCAAGCGGCGGGCGTCGGCGTGGCGGCGGCGCGCAGCGTGCGGTCGTCGAGCCGGGCGGTGACCATCGGCGCCGCCGGCAGGCTGGCGTGGCGGGCGGCGGAGGACGCGGCGGCGTAGATGGCGGAGGGCGTGGCGTCCGGCGCGATCACCCGCGGCGCCGAAGCGACGCTGGAGGCCGGCGCATGGGACGCAGGCTTGGCCGCCGCGACGGCCGGGGCCGGGATCGGCTTGTGCTGGGCCTGGGGCGCGGCCGGACGGCTGCGGTTCTCCACCGGCAGCTGCGCGGTCTGCGGCGCGGCGTAGGCCATGGTCATTTCGGGCGCGGCCGGGGCGCGGGACACGAAGGCGTCCGGCAGGCGCGGGAAGGTCGCCGCCTCCGCCTGATAGGCGGCCGCGGTCTGCGGGTTGATCTCGCGCGGGCGCTGCGCCGAACGGTCGGCCGACACCGGGGTCGGGATGGCGGCGAGCACGGCCACCGCGCTGTCCGCCGGCCGCGGGCGCGGCGCGGGGATGGCGGAGGCGAGCGCCATGGCGGGCTCGGCGGCGCTCGCGGGCGCCTCCGCCACGGGGGCGGGGGCCGCGGCGCCGGGGCCCGCGCGCCAGACCATCTCCGGCTCGCGCGGCGCGGGAACGGGGGCCGGCGCAACGGCGGCGACCACGGTCGGCGCCACGGCGGCGGGGCGGATAGGGGCGATCGGCGGCAGCGGCGCGACCGGGGTCGCGGCGGCCATGACCACGGGGGCCTCCTCCTCGACCGGGGCCGCGGGCTTCACGAAACCGGCGGGGCGGGGCGTCGGCACCGGCACGCGCACGGTCGCCACGCGGATGGCGGAGGCGGGCGGCGCGGTCTCCTCGGCGTCGTCGGAGGCGGCGGGCGCGGCCGTGCGCGCGCTCGCCGCGCGGCGGGTCGCGGCGGTGGCGACCACGGTCGGGGCGACCTCCGTCTCGTCCTCGTCGTCCGAGCCGAACAGGCGAGCGAAGAAGCCCTTGCTCTTCCCGCCGCCGGAGCCGGAATAGGCGTCGTCCAGCGAGACGCCGCCCCGGGCCTTCAGCTCGGCCGCGGCCACCTGGTAGCCGGGCATGTGGCCGCCCTCGGCGGGCTGATGCACGGTCTTGCCGCCGGGGAACAGGCGGGCGAGCTGGCTGCGGCTCATGCGCGGCCAGGCGCGGATGTTGCCGGCGTCGAGATGGACGAAGGGGCGGCCCGAGGTCGGGTAGAAGCCGACGCCGCCGCGCTGCAGGCGGATGCCCGCCTCGCGCACCGCGGAGACCGGCACGCCGGTGATGTAGAAGTCCATGGCGCGGCCCAGCATGTGCTGGCTGAACTTGGCGACGCCGCGGGAGCGGGCGCGCAGCATGGCGTTGGTTTCAGGGGAGCGGTAGGACGACACGATGTTGATCATCTGGCCGCGGCCCACCTCGCGGTGCACCTCCCAGACGATGTCGAACAGGCGCGGCTCCATGCGCGTCTGCTTGTCGTTCCGCCAGTCGCGCAGGAAATAGCTCAGCTTGCGCAGGCCCTCGGCGTCGTAGCGGCCGTTGCGCTTGAACGTCACCGTCAGCGTGTCGCCACGATGCGTGTGGTAGAGCGTGAGCGTCCGCGTGTCGCCGTTGGCTTGCGCGGTCTGCGTGCCCTCGGAGGCGGCGACCAGCGCGACGACCCCGAGGAGAGCGACGCCGGCTCCCCGCTTGGCGCGGGCGAGAACGGCCTGTCGTGACGTGAGCGCTTCGAGCAATGAACCGACCTGACTGTCTGATCGCCTGCCTGCGCCGCGCGGGGGCGTCGACGCCGCAGGTGATGACTGAAGTCTCTACGGGTCTGGTTAACGCGGAATGAACCAACCCCGTCGAAAGCGATCCCCCAACCACTCTTCTGTGACCTCGTAGCCGCAGAATCGGAGAAAAGCTAGTCAGAATCCCACTCGGGCGTGCGGCGGCGCACAATTCTCTTGCGTGTCTTGGCTCCGCCGCACTCTCCCGTCAGCGCGAATCGCCGAAGGTGCGCGACAGCCAGGAGCTGAACGTGTTGGGCTGGCGCTGGGGCGCGACCTCCGGGGGGACCGGCTGCGCCGGCGCGGCCGAGGCCTGCCGGGTGGCGGGCTTCGGCTTGGGCGCCCTGGCGATCACCGGCTCTGCCGGCAGGGCGGGCAGGGCCTCGCCGGCGAGCGCGGCGCGCACCCGCGCGTCCATGCCGTACAGGTCCGGACGGGTCTCGAGCGCGCCGTCCTCGCCCGCCACGGCGGTGAAGTAGGCGAGATGCACCGGAATCTTGGTGGACAGCGGCAGGCCGCGCTCCTTGCCGCCGATCATGCTCTTCAGCTTCGAGCCCGGCAGGCCCTGGTCGCCGGACAGCGCGTCGGCGAACTCCATCGGCTTGTCCACCCGCACGCAGCCGTGACTCAGCGCCCGGAAATCGTTGGCGAACAGCTTCCGGCTCGGCGTGTCGTGCAGATACACGGCATGGCGGTTCGGGAACATGAACTTGATGTGGCCGAGGGCGTTGCGCTCGCCCGGCGGCTGGCGGATGCGCAGCTTGCTCTCGCGGATGTGGGCCCAGTCCACCTGAGACGGCGGCACCACGCGGCCCTTGGAGTCCACCACTTCGAAGCCGCGCAGCGCGGAGCCCGCCATCTCGTTCATGGCGATGGAGACCGGCACGTTCCAGTAGGGGTTCACCACCAGCCTGTCGATCTCGCTCGACAGCATCGGGGTCTGGTTGGTGGACTTTCCGATGATGACGCGGGTGCCGTAGGTCTCGCGGCCATCCTCCATGATGGCGAGCTTGAACGCGGTGAGGTCCACGAAGACGTGCTTGGCGCCGAGCTCCCGCGGCATCCAGCGCCAGCGCTCCATGTTCACGAGCAGCTGCGCGGTGCGGTCCAGCTTGCGGCCGGCGTTCATGGCCCGCAGCGTCTGGCGGTTCACGAGGCCGGACGCGCCGAGCTTGTTGGCCTTCTGGAACGCGGTCACCTTCTGGGCGAGGGCGTCGTCATAGGTTGTGTCGCCGTCCCGCGCGTCGAGGCCGAGGCGGGCGCGCAGCTGCGGCACGCGCGGGTCCTGGTCGCCGGGCTTGATCAGCTTGCCTTCGGGGATCACCGGCGCATGGGCGGCCTCCGCCTGCTCGGCGCGGGCCTCCTTCAGCAGCTTGCGCAGCGCCTGGAACTGGGGCTGGGGCGGGTTGAAGCCGTCGAGCGTGGCGGCGACGTCCGTGGAGGCCGCTATGGCGGCGAGCGCCGCCGCGGCGTCGAAGGCGGGCGTGCCCACCTCCACGTTGCGGCTGATGGCGGCCGGGTTGGTGCGGCCGCTCCAGGCCTGACGGGCGTAGGCGAGGGCGGCGGCCGACAGGCGAAGCTCCGTGCGGGCGAGTTCGGTCGCCTCGGTGGTGGCGGGCGCGGTCGGCAGCGCGAAGCGGGAGGCGTCGAGGCCGTCGTCGTCGGCCGCGGCGATGCGGGCGCGGGCGGCGTCGGCCATGGCGTTGAAGGCGTCGCCGTCGATCCACACCGGCTGGCCGGCGCGGGCGGCGTAGAAGGCCGTCAGGGCCGCGCGGTCGGCCGCCGTCATCTTCAGGCTGGCGCCGGCTCCATCGGTCGCGAGCAGAAGGGTCACCGCCGCGCCGACCGGATCGGACGCGGAGGGGCTGAGCGCGGCCGGCGTCGCGGGCGCGGGAACGGCGGGCTGGACCACGAGGGCGGGGTCGGCCGCGGCGGCCGCTTCACCCGCAGGCGCGGCCGACGTGGCGTCCGCCGCCGGGGCGGCTGCGTCCACCGAGCCGGTGGGCTCGCCTTCGGCCGCGTTCGGCGCGGCCTGCGCGGCCGCGTCCGTCCGCGGACGCGTGGCGTCCTGCGCGACGGCGCCCGAGGCCAGCAGCGCGGCGAGGCTGACGCCCACCAGCGCGGAGGCTGCGAGACGTGACGGGGCGCCTGCGGTCGGGGCTCGGCGCTCTCGGCGGGTCACGCGAACTCTCATCGGGTATCGTCCTTACGCTTGCCGGCGGAGCATGGGCGCGTCGCCGGTTTGGTTCAATCCGGGATTCGGTCGGCCGCCGCTCAGGCGACGGCTTCGTCCGCGTCCGTGCCTTGCCCGCCACATTCGGCGTCGAGGCCGAGGTCCTTGATGCGCCGGTAGAGCGTGGAGCGCCCGATGCCGAGGCGCCGGGCCACCTCGGTCATCTGCCCGCGATGGTGGCGGATGGCGTAGCGAATCGCGTCCGCCTCCAGCCGCTCCAGGGTGCGGAGCTGGCCCGAGGCGTCGAACAGCGGCAGCGCGGGCGCTTCGAGCCGGCGTTCCAGTTCGGGCTCGGCCAGATCGTCCGCCAGGGCGAAGCGGGGGGCGGGCGCGCGCTCCGGCTCCTCGCCGAGCTGGGCGGAGATCTGTGGAAAGTCGGCGGGGCGCAGCACGTCGCTTTCCGCGAGAACCACGGCGCGGAACACCGCGTTCTCGAGCTGGCGCACGTTGCCCGGCCAGTCGTAGCGCTCCAGCAGGTCGAGCGCCGCGGCCGAGATGTCCCGCACCGGGCGGTCCTCCTCGGCGGCGAAGCGGGCGAGGAAGCGGCGGGCCAGATCGGCGAGGTCGTCCTTGCGCGCCCTGAGCGGCGGCACCCGGATCGGGAACACGTTCAGCCGGTAGTAGAGGTCTTCGCGGAACGCGCCGGCGCGCGCCCGCGCGGCGAGCTCCCGGTTGGTGGCGGAGAGCACCCTGATGTCCACCTTCACCGGACGCTTCGCGCCGACGGGATCGACCTCGCCCTCCTGCAGCGCGCGCAGCAGCTTCACCTGCGCTTCCGGCGGCAGCTCGCCCACCTCGTCCAGGAACAGGGTGCCGCCGTCGGCCTCCACGAACTTGCCGGCGTGACGGTCGGTGGCGCCGGTGAAGGCGCCCTTCTCGTGGCCGAACAGAATGGATTCCACCAGATGGGGCGGGATCGCGCCGCAGTTCACCGCCACGAAGGGCTTGCCGCGGCGCTCGCCGGAGCCGGTGATGGCGCGGGCGAACAGCTCCTTTCCTACGCCGGACTCGCCTTCGATCAGCACCGGGATCGACGAGCCCGCCGCCCGCGCTCCCAGCCGGAGCGCCTCCGCCATGGCGGGCGAGCGGCTCGGCAGGTCGCGGAAGGTGAGCGAGCCCGTGGCCCGGCGCGCCATGCGGCGGATCTCGCCTTCCAGCGCGTCGGTGCGAAGCGCGTTGCGGATCGAGACCTGCAGCCGCTCCGGCCCCACCGGCTTCACCACGAAATCCGCGGCGCCGGCGCGCATGGCCGACACCACCGCCTCGATGGAGCCGTTGGCGGTCTGCACGATCACGGGCGTCGCGACGCCCATCTCGCGCATCTTCTCCAGCACCGCGATGCCGTCCATGCCGGGCATGATCAGGTCGAGGAACATCAGGTCGTAGGCCGCGCCCGGCTGGCTCAGGGCCTCGATCGCGTCCGCGCCGTCCTCCGCCGTGCGGGCGTCGTAGCCGAAACGGCGGGCGAGCGCCTCCAGCAGCCGGCGCTGCACCGGATCGTCGTCGACGATGAGGATCACGGCGCTCATGCGGGCCTTTCGGGCGGGGGTCGCGGGGAGGCCCGAGCATCGCCGTCCAGGGTAAACGCGGGTTTAAGCGAAAGGCTTCGTTTGTCCGGGCGGTTGATCGCGGGCCTCACGCTTGCGATATCTCGACCGACCAGTCCTCAGCCGGGCCCCGCGCCGCGCGGCCCGCGCGAACCCCACGATCGAAGAGCATCGCCCGTGTCGAACGCCGCCGCCCTCGGACCGCTGCCCGAATGGAACCTCGCCGATCTCTATCCCGGCCTCGACGCTCCGGAGGTGGCGGCCGATCTCGCCCGGGCCGACGAGCGCGCCCGCGCCTTCGAGGCCGCCTACAAGGGGCGTCTCGCCGACCTGACGGCGGAGGGCAAGCTCGCCCAGGCGGTGGCGGACTATGAGTCGCTCGACGACCTGACCGGCCGTCTCGCCGCCTACGCCAGCCTCGTCTACGCCACCGACACCACCGATCCGAAGGGCGCCAAGTTCTACGGCGACGTGCAGGAGAAGCTGACGGCGGTGTGGTCGCACCTGCTGTTCTTCAACCTGGAGCTGAACCGGCTCGACGACGCCGCGCTCGAGGCGGCGATGGCGGAGCCCGAGCTGGCGCATTACCGGCCCTTCATCGAGGACACCCGCAAGGAGAAGCCCTACCAGCTCGAGGACCGGGTGGAGCAGCTGTTCCACGAGAAGTCCATGACCTCGCGCGGCGGCTGGAACCGGCTGTTCGACGAGACCATGGCCGCGCTGCGCTTCCAGGTGGACGGCAAGGAGCTGACGCTCGAACCGACCCTCAACCAGCTTCAGGACGCCGACGGCGAGGTCCGCCGCCGGGCGGCGGAGGCGCTGGCGAAGACCTTCAAGGCCAACCTGCGCACCTTCACGCTGATCACCAACGTGCTGGCCAAGGACAAGGAGATCTCCGACCGCTGGCGCGGCTTCGAGGACGTGGCCGACAGCCGCCATCTCGCCAACCGGGTGGAGCGCGAGGTGGTGGACGCGCTGGTCTCGGCGGTGCGCGCGGCCTATCCGCGGCTCTCCCACCGCTACTACAAGCTCAAGGCCAAGTGGTTCGGCCTCGAGGCGCTGAACCACTGGGACCGCAACGCGCCGCTGCCGAGCGCGCCCACCCGCGTCATCCCATGGGACGAGGCGCGCGACACCGTGCTCGGCGCCTATGGCGGATTCTCGCCGAAGATGGCGGAGATCGCCGGCCGCTTCTTCGACAGGGGCTGGATCGACGCGCCCACCCGTCCCGGCAAGGCGCCGGGCGCCTTCGCCCACCCCACCGTGCCCTCCGCCCACCCTTACGTGCTGCTGAACTATCTCGGCCGGCCCCGGGACGTGATGACGCTCGCCCATGAGCTCGGCCACGGCGTGCATCAGGTGCTGGCCGCGCCGAACGGCGCGCTGATGGCGCCCACGCCGCTGACGCTGGCCGAGACCGCCTCCGTGTTCGGCGAGATGCTGACCTTCCGGGCGCTGCTCGACCGCGCCGCCGACCCCGCCCAGCGCAAGGCCATGCTGGCGGGCAAGGTGGAGGACATGATCAACACCGTGGTGCGGCAGATCGCGTTCTACACCTTCGAGCGCAAGGTGCATGAGGAGCGCCGTCAGGGCGAGCTGACCTCGGACCGGCTGGACGCCATCTGGCTGGAGGTGCAGTCCGAGAGCCTGGGGCCGTCCATCCGGCTGGGGGAGGGCTACGAGACCTTCTGGACCTACATCCCCCACTTCATCCACTCGCCGTTCTACGTCTACGCCTACGCCTTCGGCGACTGCCTCGTGAACTCGCTCTACGCGGTCTACGAGAACGCCTCCGACGGCTTCGCGGAGCGCTACTTCGCGCTGCTCTCCGCCGGCGGCTCGCGGCCCTATCCCGAACTGCTGGCGCCGTTCGGGCTCGACGCCCGCGACCCGGCCTTCTGGCAGACCGGCCTCGGCCTGATCGAGCGCATGATCGCGGAGCTGGAGACGCTCTGACCGCGCCCGGCCGGGCCGGGGAGGGCGGTCTCGCGCGCTGCCCTTGAGGGGCTTTCGCAATTCGGCCTGATTCGTTGATGAGGCTTTAACTCCCGAGGGGCAGCCGGGAGAGCTTGGTCATGACATCCCGCATCCTCCGCGCCGCATTGACCGGCGCGGCTCTGGTTTCCGCCGCCTTCTCCGCCAATGCGCAGGACGCGTCCGCCGCCGCGCTCGCCGCCTCCGGCGTCACAGGCCGCCCCGCCGGCGACGACGCCTGCCCCCGCGTCGTCGTGCTGCGCGGAGCCGAGGCCTTTCCCCGCGGCGCCTCCGACAGCCACCGCGCCACCGTGTCCGGGTTCGCGCGCGACTGCGCCAATCTGGGCGCGGAGACGCTGCTGAAGGTGGCGCTCGTCGGGCGCAGCGCCCGCGCGGCCGGCGGGCCGAGCTGGTTCAACGCGCCGCTGACCGTCGCGGTGCTCGACCCGCAGGGCCGCACTGTCGCGGAGCGCCGGATCCGGCTGAAAGTGGCGCTGCCCCGCGGCAAGACGGCGGGGGCCTTCGCCCATGTGGAGGAGAACCTGTCGCTGCCGCCGCAGCCGACCTACGCCGGCTGGACGGTGGCGGTGGGCTTCCACATGACCGCCGCCGACGCGAGGCGGGCCGCGAGGACGCTCACCGCCGAGCGGTGAGACGGCCATGAAAAAGGCCGCCCGGAGGCGGCCTTGATCGGATCGTGCGGACTGTCCGGCGCGGGCTCAGTTGAGCTTGGCGCGGACCTCCGAGAGGCCGTTGTCGAACAGCTGGTCGCCGAGCGGGCCGCCCTGCGACTGGTTCCCCAGCACCTTGGCGGCGGCGGAGACCGCGGCGTCGGCGGCGGCGGCGCGCACGTCGGCCACGGCCTGGGCCTCGGCCTGGGCGATCTTCTGCTCGGCCATGGCGGCGCGGCGGGCGACGAACTGCTCGGCGGCGACCTTGGCCTCGGCGGCGACGCGCTCGGCCTCGATCCGGGCGTTGGCGACCAGCGTCTCGGCCTCGCGCTCGGCCTCCTCGCGGCGGCGGGCGAAGTCGGCCAGCAGGCGGCTCGCCTCCTCACGCAGGCTGCGGGCCTCGTCCAGCTCGGCGCGGATCTTCACCGCGCGGTTGTCGAGGGCGTGCAGGATCTTGCCCGGCACGCCGAGATAGACCAGCAGGCCGAGGAAGATGACGAAAGCGACGAGGACCCAGAACTCGGGAGTGCCCATGGTTGCGGCTCCTCAGCGGGCGAGCGTGGCGTCGACCGCCTGCTCGATCTCGGCGGTGGCGGGCGTGGCGCCGGACAGGCGCTCGACGATCGCGGCGGCGGCGTCGGCGGCGATGCCGCGCACGTTGCCCATGGCCGCCTGCTTGGTGGCGGCGATCTGGGTCTCGGCGGCGGCGAGCTTCGCGGCCATCTCGGTGTCGAGGCGCCTGCGGTTCTCGTCCGACTGACGGGCGACGGCCTCACGGGCTTCTGTGGCGATGGCGGAGGCCTTGGCGCGGGCGTCGGCCTGGGCCTTCAGGAAGGCGTCCTCGGCGGCCTTGCTCTCGGCGCGCAGGCGCTTCGCCTCGGCGAGGTCGCTCTCGATGCGCTCGGCGCGGCCTTCCACGATGTTGGCGAGGCGCGGCAGGGCGATCTTGGCGACGATGAAGTACAGCGCGCCGAAGGTGATCGCGAGCCAGATCAGCTGCGAGGCGTAGGTCGAGGAATCGAAAGGCGGGAAAGCGCCGCCATGTTCGCCCGGGGTGGAGGCCATGTGCTCGGCTCCGTGGGATTCGGCCCCGTGCTCGGCCTGCGCGAGGACGATGGGCGCCCCCGTGGCGGAGTCGACGGCGATTGCGTTCGGGATCATCGGCTCACCTGACGGCGGAAAGACATGCGTCGGTCCGGACGGCGGACGGGGAGCGGCCTGTGGATGAAGCCGCTCCCCGTCTCATGTCCCAACCGACCTGGACCGGGAAGGTCCGATCAGACGGCGAACAGCAGCAGCAGCGCGACGAGCAGCGAGAAGATGCCGAGCGCTTCCGTCACGGCGAAGCCGAAGATCAGGCGGGCGAACTGCCCGTCGGCCGCGGACGGGTTGCGCAGCGCGCCGGCGAGGTAGCTCGAGAAGATGTTCGCGACGCCGACGGCGGCGCCGCCCATGCCGAGGGTGGCGAGACCGGCGCCGAGGAACTTCGCGGCTTCAGCTTCCATGACGAGAACTCCGAAGTAAGGGTCGTTGGGGAACAGGCGGACGAGGACGCTGCGGCTCAGTGGCCGGGATGCAGCGCGTCGTTCAGGTACATGCAGGTCAGCAGCGCGAACACGTAGGCCTGCAGGAAGGCGACGAGGAACTCGAGCGCCGTGATGCCGATGGTCAGCAGCAGCGGAAGCACGCCGAGGGCGAGGCCGACGCCGCCGAGCGCCGCCGACAGCATGGTCACGAAGCCGGCGAACACCTTCAGGGTGATGTGGCCCGCGAGCATGTTGGCGAAAAGACGGACGGAGAGGCTGATGGGACGCGAGAGGAACGAGATGACCTCGATCGCGACCACGAGCGGAAGGATGTAGCCCGGCACGCCGTGGGGCACGAACAGCTTCAGGAAGCCGAGGCCGTGCTTGGCGAAGCCGTAGCCGATCACCGTCAGGATGACGAGCAGCGCCAGCGCGAAGGTGACGATGATGTGGCTCGTGACCGTGAACGAGCCCGGGATCAGGCCGAGCAGGTTGCAGAACAGCACGAACATGAACAGCGAGAACACGAGCGGGAAGAACACCATCCCGTGCTTGCCGGCCGTCTGGTGGATCATGCCGCGCACGAACTCATAGGAGAGCTCGGCCAGCGACTGCAGTCGGCCCGGAACGAGGGCCCGCTCGCGGCTGCCCAGCAGCAGCAGGGCCGAAACGCCCGCCACGGCGAGGATCATGAAGGTGGCGGAATTGGTGACCGGCCCAAGAAGGGGCGTGATCTGGAACTGGTGGATCGGATCGATCGCGCCTGCCATCTGTCGCCTTCGGCCTCTTCCGTCCCGGCGCCGCGGCTGCATGGAGCCCGGCGCGCCTTCAAGAACCCATGAGCGGACCCGGAAGGATCCGTCGTCGCGCCGGACCCGCGAAGGCCCGGAAAACACTCAGAGCGGCGGATGGTCGTCCGCGCCCGGATGCCTCGCGATCCCCGCTGCCCGCATGACGTTGAGCACGCCGGCGGCGAAGCCGAGAAGCAGCAGCACGATGAGGCCGAACGGCGAGGTGTCCAACCAGCGGTCGAGCGCCCAGCCAAGCCCCCCGCCCACGATCACCCCCGCGACCATCTCCGTGCTGAGACGGAAGCCGCGCGCGATGCCCTGGGCGTCGCGGGAAGACACCGGACCCGATCCCGCGCCGTCGTCCCGTCCCGCTCCGCGGCGCTCCAGCGCCTTGTCGAGCCGGTCGAGACGTCCGGCGAGATCGTCGCCTGACCCTTCCCTTCGTTCGTCCGAACCTTTCGCCATGCTCAGGCCCCGCGAACCCCTTAGGAGCGCAAAGCGCGCGCCCCGTAAGTCGCGGGCACCCTAGTTTTTGGCCCTGTGGCTGTCAAGGTTCCGCCGCAAAGTTGTAAGTGCTTGATTTGACAATAAAGAACCGGCTTTCGCAGGGGTGCGGCGGAAACGCCGCGGTCCCCCGGCGCGCTTTGTGTCACGCGGTCTCCAGCAGCCGCTCCGCCGCCTGAAGGTCGACGGCCACAAGCTGGCTCACCCCCCGCTCCGCCATGGTGACGCCGAGCAGCCGGTCCATGCGCGCCATGGTGATGGGGTTGTGGGTCACGGTGAGGAAGCGGGTGCGGGTGACGCGGCGCATCTCGTCCAGCAAAGCGCAGAAGCGCTCCACATTGGCGTCGTCCAGCGGCGCGTCCACCTCGTCCAGCACGCAGACCGGCGCGGGGTTGGTGAGGAACACGCCGAACACCAGCGCCAGCGCCGTCAGCGCCTGCTCGCCGCCGGAGAGCAGCGACAGCGTCTGGGGCTTCTTGCCCGGCGGGCGGGCGATGACCTCGAGCCCGGCCTCCAGCGGATCGTCGCTCTCCACCAGTTCGAGCCGGGCTTCGCCGCCGCCGAACAGGGTCTCGAACAGCGTCCGGAAATGCCCGTCCACCGCGGTGAAGGCGGCGAGCAGCCGTCCGCGCCCCTCCTGATTGAGGCTGCGCACCGCGGCGCGCAGCCGGGCGATGGCTTCGGTCAAATCTTCGCGTTCGGCGGCGAGCGCGCCGTGGCTGGCCTCGATCTCCGCCAGCTCCTCCTCCGCGCGCAGGTTGACGGCGCCCAGCCGGTCCCGTCCGGCGACGGTCTGGGCGAGGCGCCGCTCGATCTCCTCCCGCGGGAAGTCTGTCCGCAGCGGCTTCAGCGTCTCGGCCAGCGCGGCCGGCTCCATGTCCCGCGCCTCGCGGATGCGGTGGGCGGATGCGGCGCGCTTCTCCCGGGCGGCCTCCAGCCGGGCCCCGGCGCGGGCGGCCTCTTCGCGCGCGCGGGCAAGAGCGTCGAGCGCGGCGCGGGCGGCGAGGTCGGCGGCGCGGTGGGCGCTCTCGGCCTCCGCCTGCCGGCCGGCGGCGGCCTTGGCGGCTGATTCGGCGGCGAGAACCGCGGTCGCCAGCGTCCGCCGCCGCGCCGCCAGCTCGTCGGGCCGATCCGCCAGCTCCGACCGCTCGGTCTCGGCCTCGGCCCGCCGGGCGGCGAGGCTGTCGAGCCGCTCCGCCGCGCCGGCGCGGCGCGCGGTCCAGGAGGCGAGGTCGGCGGCGATCTCCTGCGCCCGCGCCTCCCGCCGGCGGGCCTCCGCCGCGCGGGCCTGGGCCTCGGCGCGCAGGTCCGCCGCGGCTCGGCGGCGCTCCGCGACGGTTTCGGCGAGCGCCGCGGCGCGGCCGTCGTCGCCGGCGTTCCCGTCCAGCGCGTCGAGGCGGGCGGCGGTCGAGGTTCGGGCGGCGTCGGCCTCCGCGCTCTGCGCCGCGATTCGGTTCAGCGCCTCCGCCACCGCGGATCGGCGGGCGGCGACGCGGGCGCCGGCGCGTTCCGCCGCCTCCTGCGCGTCGCGGGCCGTGTCCAGCGCCGTGCGGGCGGCGCGGGCGGCGTCGCGCGCGGCCTGCTCGGCGCGGGCGGCGTCCTGGGTCCCGGCGCGGGCGCGCTCCACCTCGCCGCGCAGCCGGTCGGCCTCGGCGCGGGCGCTCGCGGCCTCCCGCTCCACCGCGCCGAGCCGGTTCTTCTCCGCCAGCCGCCGGGCGGCGGGGGTGGGCGCGTCGGCGGACACCGTCACGCCGTCCCAGCGCCAGAGATCGCCCTCGCGGCTGACGAGCCGCTGTCCGGGACTGAGATGGGCTTGCAGCCGCGCGCTGTCAGGGCGCGCCACGACGCCGATCTGGGCGAGGCGGCGCGCCAGTTCCGGCGGCGCGGTCACATGGGCGGCGAGGGGCGCGGCGCCCTCGGGCAGGGCCGGGTCGGCTTCGCTGAGGGCCGCGCCGGCCCAGCGCGCCTTGGCGGCGGGATCGAGCGGCAGCTCCAGATCGTCGCCGAGGGCCGCGCCGAGCGCGGTCTCGAAACCGTTCTCCACCACCAGCAGATCGACCGCGGGCGTCACGCCGCCACGGGCGTCGGCGGCCAGCAGCTTGGCGAGCGTCCGGGCTTCGGTGGCGGCGCGCTCGGCGCGGGCGTTGGCCTGGGCGGCCGGCCCGCGGGCCGCGCTCTCCGCCCCGCGGGCGCGGGCATGGGCGGCCTCCGCCGCCTGCGCCGCGCGCTCGGCGTCCTCGAATTTGGCCCGGGCGGACGCGGTCGCGGCGGCGAGAGCGGACGCATCGCCGGCGGCGCCGGCTTCGGCCTCCAGCCGCGCGGCTTCCGCGGCGAGGCCCGCCGCCTCGCGGTGGAGCGCGGCCGTGCGGGCGGCGGCGTCATCCCGGGCGCGCTCCAGCGTCCGGCGCTCGGCGCGCCGCGCCGCGGCCTCCGCGGTCGCGGCCGCAAGCGCCGATTCGGCCGCCGCCACCGCGGCTTCCGCCTCGGAGAGCCGCGCGGCGAGGCCGGCGTCCCCGCCGGCGTCGTCGGCGGGGACGGCGAGATCGTCCCGCGCGGCGTCGAGCCGGGCGAGCGTCGCCGCCGCGTCTTCGGCCAGCGCCGTCTCCCGGACGACGTCGGATGAGATCTGCGTCAGGCGGCGGGCGAGTTCGTCCAGCCGGGCGCGGGCGCGGGCCTCCTCGCCTTCGAGCTGCGCCGCTTCCTGGGTCAGGCGCCGCAGCGTCGAAGCGGCGTCCTCCGCCGCCGTCCGCGCCGGCGCCAGCGCATGGGCCGCCACGGCCTCGGCGCGCGCCGCCTCGCCTTGCGACCGCAGCGCCTCGCCCACGGCTGCGACCGCGAGCGCCTCCGCCCGTTCCGCCTCCAGCGCGGCGGCGGCCGCCGCCTCATGGTCCAGCACCAGCAGCAGCCCTTCGAGCGCGCGGATCTCGTCGGTCAGCGCCCGGTAGCGTTCGGCGGCGCGCGCCTGCCGGCGCAGGCTCTCCGCCCTTCCGCCGAGCTGGCCCAGCACGTCCTCGACGCGGGCGAGGTTCTGCTCCGCGCCGTCGAGTCGCTGCTCGGCCTCGCGCCTGCGGGCGTGCAGGCCGGCGATGCCGGCGGCCTCCTCAAGGATGCGGCGGCGCTGCTCCGGGCGCGCGTTGATGATCTCGCCGACCCGGCCCTGTCCCACCAGCGAGGGCGAGCGCGGGCCGGAGGAGGCGTCCGCGAACAGCAGCTGCACGTCGCGGGCGCGCACCTCGCGGCCATTGACGCGGTAGGTGGAGCCGAGCCCGCGGGCGATGCGGCGGCTGACCTCGATCTCGTCCGCGCCGTTGAACGGCTCCGGGGCGAGGCGGTCGGCGTTGTCGAGGGTGAGGACCACTTCGGCGTGGTTGCGGGCGGGGCGCGAGCCGCCGCCGGCGAAGATCACGTCCTCCATGCCGGAGGCGCGCAAGGATTTGAACGAGCTTTCGCCCATCACCCAGCGCAGCGCCTCGACCAGGTTGGACTTGCCGCAGCCGTTGGGGCCGACGATTCCTGTGAGGCCCGGCTCGATGGGCGCCTCGGTGGCGTCCACGAAGGTCTTGAAGCCGGCGACGCGCAGCTTGACGAAGTTCATCGCCGCAAGGCCCGCCCGCGGCGATGGGCGGGCTCCGGCCAGCGCGCGCCGACGGAGTCCGAAGGCTCAGAGCCCGTCTGGAAAAATCCGGAGCACGCCATCAAGAGCCCGTTTGGAAAATGCGGAAGCGTGCTGTTCAAACTCCCATCATGCCCGCGCGATGCGCGAGCATCCACGATTTTCGCGGAGAAACTCTTGAACGCTCAAGTCGTGGATGCCCGATGACCAAGCTCGGCATTACGGGGGCTTGGATGTCCAGGCCGAGGCTCAGGCCTTGAGCAGCGGCTCGAGGATCTTCTCCATGTCCTCGAACTTGATGGCGCCACGGTAGATCTTGCCGTTGATGAAGAAGGTGGGGGTGGAGTTCACGCCGAACTTCTCGGCGCCGCGCTGGCGCACCCAGTTCACCCCGTCGAGCATTTCCTGATTCGTCAGGCAGGCCTCAAAGCTCTCCTGCGTGAATCCGAACTGCTTGGTCAGGGTCTGCAGGCCGGTGACCGGATCGTTGGAGTAGGCCCACTCCTTCTGGCGGGCGAACAGCGCGTCGACCACGGCGAAATACTTGTCGTCGCCGGCGCAGCGGGCGATCATGAAGCCGGCGGCGGCGATCGGATCCAGCGGGAACTCCCGCAGGATGAAGCGCACCTTGCCGCCGTCGATGTACTTCTCTTTCAGCTTCGGGAAGGTCTCGTTGGCGAAGGTGGCGCAGTGCCCGCAGGTCATCGAGGCGTATTCGATGATGGTGACGGGCGCGTCCTCCCTGCCCTCGGCCTTCTCGCCGAGCGGGCCGGCGACGGCGAGCTCCTCGGTGGAGGGCGCCTGGGCCAGAGCCTGCGACACGAAGCCCGCGCGCGGATCGATGAGAAGCGCGGCGGCCGCGGCGGTGAGGCCGAGGGCGGCGGCGGATTCGAGGAAGCGGCGGCGGGTGAGGGTCACGGCTGTTCTGGTCCTTGGGCTCATGCGCTGCTGGAAAGCGGGGCCTGTCGCGTCGTGTCGGCGGCGCGCAAGGTCGACCGGCCATCAACTATTCGCAAGCGGAATGTGGCGCCAGCATGCCCGAGGCGGGGGACGACGCTCACGCCCGCGTGACGCGGGAGCGGGCCAGCACCGCCTCGCCGAGCCGGACGAGGGCGTCGTTCAGCGCCGCCTCCTCCACCCGCGCGGCGGCGGCGCGCGCCGCTGCGCGCTCCTGGGCGGTGGCGGCGGGCGGCTCTGGCGCCGTCCGCCGGGGCTGGCGCCGGAACCCCGCCACCGGTCCCTGCCGCAGCTTCAGCGCGCCGACGCAGGCCCAGCCGAGATGGGCGTTGACGCGCTCGAGAAGCTCCGCCGCCCGGTGCTGCAGCTCCAGCGCGAAGGCGCCCTCCACCCGCACCAGCAGGGTCGAAGGCTCCGGCGGCGCGGAGGGATCGGCCGCGGCCCCCCGGCGCGGCGCCACGATCTTCACCGGCACGGTGACGGCGGCGAGCTCCGGCCCCGCGATCAGCTCCCAGCGCGCCACGATCTCGGAGCTGGCGAACCCCTGTCTGGCCACCACCGGCCCCAGCGCGGCCGGCGCAAGATCGGAGAGATGGCGGGCGCGGCGCGGCGGTTTCATCGGCGGATCGGTTCGTCTAAGGTCGCGCGGGCGACGGCCCGCCTCCATTCGTTCCTTTGAGATTACGATTTGCCGCAAGCCGCCGAAACCCCCGTTCGGCCCGATCCCGACCTGCTGCTCGCCTGGTACGACCGCCACCGGCGCACGCTGCCGTGGCGGGCGCCGGTGGGCGCGCGCGCCGATCCGTACCGGGTCTGGCTGTCGGAAATCATGCTGCAGCAGACCACGGTGAAGGCGGCGGGACCCTACTTCCTGCGCTTCCTCGAACGTTTTCCGGACGTGGCGTCGCTCGCCCGCGCGCCGCTGGACGACGTGCTCAAGCTCTGGGCCGGGCTCGGCTATTACTCCCGCGCCCGCAACCTGCACGCCTGCGCGCAGGCCGTGGTCGCGCTCCACGGCGGGCGCTTTCCCGACACGGAGGCGGAGCTTCTGGACCTGCCGGGGGTCGGCCCCTACACGGCGGCGGCGATCGCGGCCATCGCCTTCGACCGCCCGGCGGTGGTGGTGGACGGCAATGTGGAGCGGGTGATGGCGCGGCTGTTCGCGGTGGAGGAGCCCATGCCCGCCGCCAAGCCCCGCCTGAGGCGCCTCGCGGCCGAGGTGGCGCCGGTCCGCCGTCCCGGCGACTACGCCCAGGCCACCATGGATCTCGGCGCCACCATCTGCACGCCCAAGTCGCCCGCCTGCGCGCTCTGCCCCTGGGACGATCCCTGCCGCGCCCGCGCCGGCGGCGCGCCGCAGACCTATCCGCGCAAGACGGCGAAGGCGGCGCGGCCGCAGCGTTTCGGCGTGGCCTACTGGGTCGAGCGGGCGGACGGCGCGGTTCTGGTGCGCGCCCGGCCGCTGAAGGGCCTGCTCGGCGGCATGACCGAGATCCCGACCGGCGCATGGGACGAGGCCATCGACCTGTCGGCTCCGCTGGCTGCGCTCGCCCGCGAGGCGCCGGTCGCCGGCCGCTGGCGCCGGCTGCCGGGCGAGGTGGAGCATGTGTTCAGCCATTTCGCGCTCCGGCTGGCGGTGCTCGCCTGTGACGCGCCCGCCGGCCTTAAGGCGCCGCCCGGCGCCCGCTGGGCGGCGCGCGACGCGCTCGACGGCGAGGCGCTGCCGTCCGTGTTCCGCAAGGTGGCGGCGCTCGCCCGCGCCGAATTCTCCCGCAAGGCCTGAACCATGACCGATGCAACCTCTGCGGCGCGCGTTCCGCGCCGCCTGATGCTGGCGCGCGCGGCGGTGGTCGCCGTGTTCTTCGTCTCGGGCGCGGGGCTCGGCGTCTGGGCGGCGCACATGCCGCTGCTGAAGGGCGGGCTGTCCTTGAGCGACGGCGATCTGGGCGGCGTGCTGCTGGGCATGGGGCTGGGCGCGGTGGGCGCCATGCCGCTGACCGGGCTGCTGCTGCACCGTTTCGGGGCCGTGCGGGTCACCGTCACGGCGGCGCTCGCCTTCTGCCTGGCTCTTGCCCTGCCGCCGCACGCCTCGGACGGCCGCGCGCTCATGGTCTGCGCCCTGCTGCTGGGCGCGCTGATGGGCGGGCTGGACGTGGCCATGAACGCCCAGGCCGCGGCGATCGAGAAGGCCTATGGCCGGCCGATCATGTCGTCGGTCCACGCCTTCTTCTCCATCGGCGGGCTGTGCGGCGCGGCCGCCTCCGGAGCGCTGATCGCGCTCGACGCCGGCGCGGCGCTGGGCATGGGGCTCTGCGCCGCAGCGCTCGGCCTGATCGCGGCGCTGGCGGCGCTGCGGCTCGCGCTGCCCGGCGACGCCCATGCGGGGGCGGACGAGGGGCATGGGCTCCGGCTGCCCAGCCGGGCGGTGCTCGGCCTCGGCGCGCTGGCGCTGCTGGCCTTCCTGTCGGAGGGCGCGATGATCGACTGGAGCGCGGTGTTCATGACGCAGGCGACCGGCGCGAGCCCGGCGCTCGCGGCGGTGGGCTACGCCGCCTTTTCCGCCGCCATGACGCTGGCGCGGCTCACCGGCGACCGGGTGACGGCGCGGCTCGGGCCGTTGCGGACGGTGCAGCTTTCGGGGCTGATCGGCGCGCTGGGGCTCGCCGTCGTCATTCTGGCGCCGATTCCGGAAGTGGCGCTGCTGGGCTTCGTGGTCACCGGCCTCGGCTACGCCAATGTGGTGCCGGTGCTGTTCTCCGCCTCCACCCGCACGCCGGGGCTCGCGCCGGGAACCGCGCTCGCCATGGTGGCCACCATGGCCTACGGCGGCGGGCTGATGGGCCCGCCGCTGATCGGCTTCATCGGCGAAGGCTTCGGCCTCCGCGCCGCCTTCCTGCCGCTGGCGCTGGCGGCGCTGGTCGTCGCCGCAGGCGTCTCCCGGGCGCTGCCGCGCGGCTGAGGCGGCTTCACGCCTCCGCGCGGATCGTCTCCCGGAAGGCGTCGATCGGGGCAAGGCCGTTCGCCGTCTCCGCGTGCCAGAAGGTCCAGCCGTTGCAGCTCTCCGCCCCCTGCGCGATGGCGCCGATGCGGTGGATGGAGCCGATGACCGTGCCGAGCGCCAGCGTGCCGTCGGCGCGCACGGTGGCCTCGTAGCGGCGGCGGGCGTCGGTGAGCCGGTCGCCCGGCCGCAGCAGGCCGCGCTCCACCACGCTGGCGAAGGCGACGCGGGGCGCGTCCCGTTTGGCGGGCGCCGGCGCCAGCGTCTCGGCGCCGAGCGGAACCACGGCGTCGATCCGGGCCTGCGCCGCGGCGGCGTAGTCGCGGTCGCGCTCCACGCCGACGAAGTGGCGGCCGAGCCGCTTCGCCACCGCGCCCGTGGTGCCGGAGCCGAAGAACGGGTCCAGCACCACGTCGCCGGGCTTGGAGGCCGCGAGCAGCACGCGCGCCAGCAGCGCCTCGGGCTTCTGGGTCGGGTGGATCTTGCGGCCGTCGTCGCCCTTCAGCCGCTCGCCGCCGGAGCAGATCGGGATTAGCCAGTCGGAGCGCGGCTGCAGGTCCTCGTTGCCGGCCTTCAGCGCCTCGTAGTTGAAGGTGTAGCCCTTGGCGTCGGCGGATTTCGAGGCCCAGATCAGGGTCTCGTGGGCGTTGGTGAAGCGCCGGCCGCGGAAGTTCGGCATCGGGTTCGACTTGCGCCACACGATGTCGTTCAGGATCCAGAAGCTCAGGTCCTGCATGGTCGCGCCGACGCGGAAGATGTTGTGGTAGCTGCCGATCACCCACAGCGTGCCGGTGGGCTTCAGCACCCGGCGCACCGCCAGCAGCCAGGCGCGGGTGAAGGCGTCATAGGCCTGGAAGCTCTCGAACTGGTCCCAGGCGTCGTCCACCGCGTCGACCAGGCTGTCGTCGGGCCGGCGCAGGTCGCCGCGAAGCTGCAGGTTGTAGGGCGGATCGGCGAAGACCAGGTCCACCGAAGCCGCGGGCAGCTTTTCAAGCTGGGCGACGCAGTCCCCGATCAGGATCGTGTCCAGCGGGAAGGCGGGGGCGCCCGCCGTCGTCGCGCGGGCCGCGCCGTTGCTCCGGAAAGCCATGAGGTCCCATCCGTTAAGGTTACTGCACTGACGGACGGAGTCTCGGTTCGGTAACGTAAAGGCCGGGTCAAGGAACAGGGTGAACGAAAGGTTACGAGGCCGCCCGACCCGCGGCGATGAGCGCCGCCACCGGCGCGAAGCCGCGGCGGTGGTGGGGCGAGGGGCCGAGCCGGCGCAGCGCCTCCAGATGCGCCGCGGTGCCGTAACCCATGTGCTTCTCGAAGCCGTAGCCGGGGCAGGCCTCGCCCAGCCGCTTCATCATCCGGTCGCGGACCACCTTGGCCACGATCGAGGCGGCGGCGATGGACAGCGACAGCGCGTCGCCGTCGATCACCGCGTCCGCGGGGCAGGGCAGGCCGGGGGGCACGTCGCGGCCGTCGATCAGCGCGAAGCCGGGCCGCGTGGGGAGCCCCGCCATCGCCCGGCCCATGGCCCACAGCGTCGCGCCGCGGATGTTGAGCGCCTCGATCCGTTCGGGCGAGGCGGAGGCGACCGCCACCTGCGCGTGTCTCACGATCTCCGCGAACAGCTTTTCGCGCCGCGCGGCGGTGAGCGCCTTGGAATCCGCGAGGCCGTGCGGGATCGCGTCGGGATCGAGGATCACCGCCGCCGTCACCACGGGGCCGGCGAGCGGCCCCCGGCCGGCCTCGTCCACGCCGGCGACGCCCCTGAGCCCACGCGCATGGGCCGCGGCCTCGCGCTCGAAGGTCGCGACGGGACGGAGCTTGATCGGACGGGGGTGGCGCATGGAAACCGGCGGCGTGGAGGAGAAGCCATCACGTCCTTGCGCGATTCGGGCGGCTTCCGCGAGCGGCGCCCGTCACTCCCGCGCGGTCATGCGCCCCGTCGCGTCCCACAGGAAGCCCGGGGCATGGGCGATCTCCCACAGATGGCCGTCCGGGTCGGACACATAGGCCGAATAGCCGCCCCAGAACGCTGTTTTGGCGGCGCGCGTCAGGCGGCCGCCGGCGGCGACCCAGCGCACCACCGCCTTGTCCACCTCCTCGTTCGATTGCAGATTCCACGCCATGGCGACGCCCCGGAAGCCATCGCCCGCGGCCGGAACCTCCGCGTCCTCCGCCAGCGCCTCGCGCCCGTAAAGGGCGAGGATCGCGCCCGGCGTGTTGAAAAACGCCACCTGCGCGTTGCTGTCCGCGGCCCGCGTCAGCCCGAGCGCCTCGTAGAACGCGGAGGCGCGCGCCACGTCGGCGACGCCGAGCGTCAGCAGGGACAGCGAGAGCGGCGACGGCATGGCGCGACATCCTTGGAGCGGGAGCGTCAGAACAGGGAGAGCTGGTCAGCGGGTTCGCCGCGTCCTTTACGGGGCGGCGCCACGAACAGATCGGTGCGGAGCCTGAGATGGCGCCGGTCGAGCCCGAGCCGGGCCGAGGCCATCTCGAAGCGCCGGCCGATGGTCCAGGCCACCACGCCCTCGCCCTTCTGCCGCACGTCCCAGCCGCTGTCGTAAAGCTTGCCGCCGCGCGTGTCGCGGATCAGCGACAGGATGCGCCGCATCTTGGCCGGATGGTTCTCCAGCAGCCATTCCTGAAACAGATCCTTAATCTCGTGCGGCAGGCGCAGAAGCACATAGCCGGCTTCCGACGCTCCCGCCGCCTTGGCTGATTCCAGCAGACGGTCGATCTCGTGCTCGTTGAGCGAGGGGATGATCGGCGCCGTCAGCGCCGTCACCGGCACGCCCGCCTGCGCCAGCCGGGCGATGGTCTCCAGCCGGCGCGCGGGCGTCGGGGCGCGGGGCTCCATCTGCCGCGCGAGCGTCGGGTCGAGCGTGGTGAGCGAGATCGCCACCTTGGCGAGGCCCTGCTCCGCCATGCGCGACAGGATGTCGAGATCCCGCAGCACCAGCGCCGACTTGGTGACGATGCCGACCGGATGGCGCGCCTCCTCAAGCACCTCCAGGATGCGGCGGGTGAGCCGGTGGGTCTTCTCAAGCGGCTGGTAGGGGTCGGTGTTGGTTCCGAGCGCCATGGTCCGGGGCTTGTAGCCGGGCGCCGACAGCTCCCTGCGCAGCAGCTCCGCGATGTTGGGTTTGACCGTGAGCCGGCTCTCGAAATCGAGCCCCGGCGACAGGCCGAGATAGGCGTGGGTCGGACGCGCGAAGCAATAGACGCAGCCGTGCTCGCAGCCGCGATAGGGGTTGACCGAGCGGTCGAACGGGATGTCGGGCGACTGGTTGCGGGTGATGGCGGTGCGCGCCGCCTCCAGCGTCACCTCGGTGCGGAACGGCTCCAGACTGTCGAGCACGTCCCAGCCGTCGTCCTCCTCGGTGCGCACATAGGGCTCGAATCGCCCGCTGGCGTTGCTGACGGTTCCCCGGCCGCGCCGCCGGTCGGGCGCGACGGGCTGCGGCGGAGCGGTCGGGAGCGAAGGGCGCGGCGTGGCGATCATGCCGAACAGGTTAGGTTCGAAAAAAGAACATTTCAAGAACATTTACGCCGTCGCCGGTCCGGGGTGCGCCTCTCAAGAAAGCCAACAGACTCCGGCGCGTGCGCGTGCTAAAGACACGCTCCATGCTGAGCGTGGTCATCCCCACCCGAAACGACGAGAACCGGCTTGGGCCGACGCTGGCGGCGCTGGTGCCGGGCGTGGCCGAAGGGCTGGTGCGCGACGTGGCGCTGGCCGACGGCGGCTCCACCGACGCCACGCTGGAAATCGCCGACATCGCCGGTTGCGGCGTGGTGGGCGGCTTCGCCGACCGCGCCGGCCGCATCGACGCCGCCATGCGGCGGGCCAAGTCCGGCTGGGTGCTGCTGCTGGAGCCGGGCGTGGTGCTGGCGGAGGGCTGGCGCCACGAAGCGCGCAGCTTCATCGAGGCGGTGGAGCGGCGGGGCGAGCAGGGGCGCCGCGCGGCGGTGTTCTCCTTCGGACTCGACCGTTTCGGCGCCCGCGCCCGGGCGGAGGAACGTTTCGTCGGGCTGTGGGGCTCGCTGTCCGGCCTGCCGCAGCCGGAGCAGGGGCTGCTGATCCACAAGTCGCTCTATCAGGAACTGGGCGGCATGCGGCCGCTGCCGGCCATGGCCGAGGCCGATCTTCTGCGCCGCATCGGCCGCCGGCGTCTAGTGCGGCTGCGCGCGCTGGCGCTGGCGCCGGCGACGCCCCGCCGTCCCACGGGGGCGAAAGGCGCCATCGGCGCCGGGCTGCTGATGCTCCGGGTGCCGCCGGCGCTGGTTTCGCGGCTCTACGGCTGACCGGTCAGGCGCCGCGCAGCTTGCCGCGCTTCAGGTGCTCGTCCAGCCGGGGCAGGATCTCCACGAAGTTGCAGGGCATGTGGCGGTAGTCGAGCTGGGCCTTCAGCACCCCGTCCCAGGCGTCCTTGCAGGCGCCGGTGGATCCCGGCAGCGCGAAGATGAAGGTCTTGCCGGCGACCCCCGCGGTCGCCCGCGACTGCAGGGTGGAGGTTCCGATCTTGCCCGCCGAATAGGCGTGGAACAGGTGCGAGAACCCGTCCATCCGCTTTTCGAACAGCGGCTCCAGCGCCTCGGGCGTCACGTCGCGGCCGGTGAAGCCGGTGCCGCCGGTGGTCAGCACCACGTCCACCGCCGGATCGGCCACGAAGGCGCAGACCGCGGCGCGCAGCGCCTCCCGGTCGTCCGGCGCGATCCGGCGTCCCGCGAGGCGGTGCCCGGCCTCCTCCACCCGCGCGGCCAGCGTGTCGCCGGAGCGGTCGTCGGCGGGCGTGCGCGTGTCGGACACGGTGACGATCGCCACGCCGAGCGGGATGAAGGGGCGCGTGTCGTCGAGACGGGACATGGGATCAGGCTCGCGGCTCAGGATTTCCGGGGCGGGCACTCTGCGCCGGGGCGGCGACGGCGGGCAAGGGGCGGGCGCCGCTTGAGCCTCAGGCCCATCGCGACCATGTTTCGGTCTCCGCCCGCGGCCGCAACCGGAAGGCCCGATGATCATGCCGCTGCCTTTGAGCGACCAGCTGGCCGGCCTGCCGGTCTTCTCCGCTTTCGCCCCGTCCACGCTGGCGGCGCTTGCGGAAAACGGAACCGAGCGCGCTGCGGCGGCGGGCGAGACCCTGCTGTCGCGGGACCGCGACGTGGACAGTTTCCTGTTCCTGCTGGAAGGCCGCTGGACCATGCGCCGCTTCGTGCGCGGCGTGGCGGAGCCGCTGGTGTGGCGCGACGAGGAGCCGGGCGCCTGGGCCTCGGGCGTCGCCGCGCTGGAGGCGATCGCCCCCACAGACCTGTTCGCCGACCGGCCCTGCCGGGTGCTCGACGCGCCTCGCGCCCTGGCGCACGGACTGATGGCGGAAGACCCGGCCTTCGCCGCCCGCATCCTGCGCGACATTCACCGCTGGTCGGAGCGGCTCAGCGTGCACGCGGCGCTGATGCGCGCCCGAGGTCCTTGAGATGGGGCGCCGGCTCGTCCGAACGCTCGACTGGACCTCGCGCCTGTCCGGCGCGGCGCTCGGCCTCTCGGTCGCGGCGGTGGCGCTCGGCCTCGCCCGCGACGTGGGCTGGACCGTGCCGCTGGAGACCGCCGTGGCGCGCACGTTCGCGGACGTGGCGCCGGCGGAGACGCTGGAGACCCGCGCCCGCGCCGCGCTGGACCACGAGGACGTGGCGCTCGCCCGCGGCTACGCCGATCTGGCGGCCGACCTCAACCGGCCGCTTGAGGCCGGGACGCTTGAGCGGCTGGCGGCCATGGAAGCCCCGGGCGCGACCGCCTGGCGCGCCATGCGCGGCGCGGCCTGGGGCTTCGCCACCGGCGAAACGGAAGGCGGCGCGGCGCTCGCCGGCGCCGTCGCGGCCGATTTCACCGTGGTCGGCGACGTGCGGGATCTGGTGAGCGAAGGCGGCAAGATCGCCCGCGGCGAGGAGCACAGCGACCTGATGCTGGGGCTCGCCGCGGCGGGAATCGCCGCCACGGCCGCCACCGTCGCCACCGCAGGCGTCGCCGCGCCGGCGAAGTTCGGCGTCTCCGTGCTGAAGGCGGCGGGGCGGGCCGGCACGCTGACCGCCGAGTTCGCGGCGGATCTCGGACGGCGGGCGCTGAAGCCTGTCGGCGGGGCCCCCGCCGCCGGCCGAGCGGCGAAATCCATCGACCTCGCCGCCATGGGAAAGGTCGGCCGAGAATTGCGGGCCGCAAGCGCGACGGTTGGGGCGGGCGAAACCGTGCGGCTGATGAAGTTCGTGAAGTCCGGCGACGATCTGGCGGAGCTGGCGCCGTTCACGGCGCGGTTCGGGACGCGCTCCCGCGCGGTGGCGGAGCTGACCGGGCGGGCCTCGCTGAGGGCGTTCCGCACCACGATCCGTCTGGCCGAACGGCTGCTGGCCCATCTCTGGGCGGTTCTGCTCTGGTTCGGCGGGCTGGTCTGCGGAGCCCTGTCCCATGCGGGCTTCCGCGTCGCGCGGATGCTCGCCGCGCGCATCTGAAAGGCGGCGGAGAGGCGACCCCTCTCCGCCGGCCGCAGTTTACTGGGCGAGAGCCGCGCTCTTGGACTCTTCGGCCTTCTTGAGCAGCGCCTCGAACTTCTTCTTGGCGACGCCCGTGAACTTCAGGCCCTTCGCCGCTTCGAGGTTCGGGTAGTTGGAGCCGACGGCGATCAGCGCGACCATGCCCATGCCCATGTGCGGCAGGCACTTGACGCCGTAGACGCCTTCCTTCTCGACGGTGACGGAGACGTCCTGCGAGAACTCACCCTTGAACTCCTTGGCGCCCTCGGGGAGGAAGCCCGGAACGGTCTCGGCGTTGTGGCTCGGATCGGTGGCGACGAACTTGATGGTGTCGCCCGGGTTGGCCTTGATGAAGCTCGGCTCGAACACCATGCGGCCTTCGGCGCCCTGGTTGAGCATCTTCACTTCGATTTCGGCCGCGTACGCGCTGGCGGTCAGCGCCGCGAAAGCCGCGGCGGCGAACATCACGCCTCTCAACATGTCGCTCTCCCTGAACAATGGAACGGAGCGGATCGGCGTCCGCTTCCCCTGCGTGCCGGACGATCGACGACGCCCGGTTCCGCTGCGGGGTTTTAGAGCGCGATGCGAGTCAATAACAGGTTATCCGTTTGGACCTGTTTTCGATTTCCGGTTTCTGACTTTTCAATAAGTCGCAGGGGCGCCGATTTCCCATGTGGCGTGCGGGTCTTCCCGCAGCGCAGCGTGGAGGGTTCCCGTCCTGCGTCAGTTCGCCGCTGGCCGCGTGGCGCGAGCGTCAGAAATCGGACGCGAGGCCCTTGCGCTCCCAGTCGCCGTAACGCACCGGCTCCGGCCCGTCGCGGCCGTCGATCTCCTTCGTGGCCGCGAGCTCGGCGGCGCGGCGCTCGTAGTCCGCGCGGCGCTCGGCGGCCTCCGCCAGCGCGCGGCGGGCGGCTTCGCTCAAAGGTCTGTCGCGCGCGTCGTCCATGGGCGTCGTCTCCTGTCACGAAGGCGGGGCGCCGCCGCGGCGTCTTGGGAACGGCGGCCCCGCGCCCCACATGATACGCGACGACGGCGCGCGGGCGAAACGCCCCGGCGGCCGAAGGACGGACACGGAGAGAGCCTCGATGAACTACTTCCGCACGGCGTTGTTGCTTGCGGGCATGACCGCGCTGTTCATGGGCGTGGGCTTCCTGATCGGAGGCAAGGGCGGGGCGATGATCGCCTTCGTCGTGGCGCTGGGCATGAACGCGTTCAGCTACTGGAACTCGGATAAGATGGTCCTGCGCATGACCAACGCGCAGGAGGTGGACGCCCGTTCCGCGCCGGAGTTCTACGGCATGGTGGCGGATCTGGCGGCCCGGGCGCAGCTGCCCATGCCGCGGGTCTACATCATCCACGAGGACCAGCCGAACGCCTTCGCCACCGGCCGCAACCCGCAGAACGCGGCGGTCGCCGCCACCACCGGGCTGCTCAACGGCCTGTCGCGGGAGGAGGTGGCGGGCGTGATGGCGCACGAACTCGCCCATGTGAAGAACCACGACACGCTGATCATGACGATCACGGCCACCATCGCCGGCGCCATCTCCATGATCGCGAATTTCGGCTTCCTGTTTTCCGGCAACCGGGAGAACAACCAGCCGCTCGGCATGATAGGGTCGATCGCGATGATGATTCTCGCCCCCATCGCCGCGATGATCGTGCAGATGGCCATCAGCCGGACGCGCGAATACGCCGCCGACCGGCTCGGCGCGGAGATCTGCGGCCGTCCGGAATGGCTGGCCTCGGCGCTCCAGAACATCGAGCACGGCGCGGCGCGCATCGAGAACCACGCCGCGGAGCGCAACCCCGCCACCGCGCACATGTTCATCATCAACCCGCTGTCGGGCCAGCGCATGGACAACCTGTTCTCCACCCATCCGGCCACGCAGAACCGCGTCGCCGCGCTGATGGAGCTGGCCCAGTCCTGGCGTGGCGCGCAGAACCAGCCCGCGCCCGCCTCCGGTCCGTGGGGCGCTCCGTCCGGCCGTCGCGGAAGCCCCTGGGGTTGAGCCGGGAGCCCGCACCCCGCCGCGCCGGTCCGCGCCGCGCGCTCGGCATGCCCCAGAAAGCGCCGGAGCCGCCGGGGCTGGCCGCGCGCCGCGTCGCCGTGCGCCTCGTGGAAGGCGTGCTGTCCCGCGCGCGTCCGCTGGACGCGGCGCTTGAGGCCGAGCACGATCCGTCCGGCTTCCGGAGCCTCGACGAGCGCGACCGGGCGCTCGCCCGCGCCATCGCCGGCGTGACTCTGCGCCGGTTCGGCACACTGCGCGGCCTGATCGCGGCCCGGCTCGACAAGGGACTTCCCAAGAAGGGCGGGCCGCTGGAGGCCATCATGGCCACCGCCGCGGCGCAGGCGCTGTTCATGCAGATTCCGGCGCACACCGCGGTCGATCTGGCGGTGGCCGGCGCCCGCGCCGATCCGGACGCGCGGCATTTCTCCGGCCTCGTCAACGCGGTGCTGCGGGGGATCGTCTCCGCCGGCGCCCCCGAGACGGTCGAGGACGGTCAGGACCTGCCGCCGTGGCTCTACGCCCGCTGGACGCGCGCCCATGGCCCGGCGCGGGCGGCGGCCATCGCCCGCGCGCTCGCCACCGAAGCGCCGCTCGACTTCACGGTGAAAAGCGACGCGTCCGGCTGGGCCGAACGGCTCGGCGGTCTGGCGCTGCCCACGGGCAGCGTGCGGCTTGCGCCCGGCGGCCGCGTCGCCGATCTCGCCGGTTACGGCGACGGCGCCTGGTGGGTGCAGGACGCCGCGGCGGCCATCCCCGCCCGGCTGTTCGGCGACCTGCGCGACAAGCGCGCCATCGACCTCTGCGCCGCGCCCGGCGGCAAGACCGCCCAACTCGCGCTCGCGGGCGCCGAGGTGGTGGCGGTGGACAAGTCCGCCGAACGCCTGCGCCGGCTCACCGACAACCTGTCCCGGCTCGGCCTGTCCGCCACCGCCCGCGTGGGCGACGCCTCCGCCATCAGCCTGGAGCCCGCGGACGCGGTGCTGCTCGACGCGCCCTGCAGCGCCACCGGCACCATCCGTCGACACCCCGACGTCGCCTGGATGAAGCGCGAGAGCGACATCGGGACACTCGCCAAGCTGCAGACGGGTCTGCTCGACGCCGCGGTCCGGCTGGTCGCGCCGGGCGGGCGGCTCGTCTACTGCACCTGCTCGCTGGAGCCGGAGGAGGGCGAGCGCCAGATCGAGGCGCTGGTCGCTCGCGCGCAGGGCCGCGTCACGGTCGATCCGGTCGCGCCGGACGAGCTGCCGGGCCTCGCCGACGCGGTGACGGCGGACGGGTTCGTGCGCACGCTGCCGAGCCATCTGCCGGCCGACGACGTCCGTCTCGCCGGTCTCGACGGCTTCTTCGCCGCGCGTTTGCGTGTGGACTGAAGCCTTCCGCGCGCCCATCGAATCGCGACACGGCCTGCAGCCTGTGTTTCAATCGTTTGAATAGGCTCGCGCTTTCGGCGCAGCGTGAAGATTGAGGCGAAGCTCGAAGGGGGGCGCAGCGTATGACCGGCGTCGCGCTCGGCGAGAAAGCCCGGCTCGCGCGCGCCGTGGCGGCGGAATGCGCCTCCGTGATCTGGCGCGGCGTCGCCGCCCGCTCGGCGGCGCTGCTGATCCGGCCCACCCGCACGCCCGACAAGCTGGTGATCGCGCCGCAGGACCTGCGCACCTCGGACCCCACCCGCGCGGCGGAAATCTACGCCGGCCGCTTCGTGTTCGAGGCCAAGAGCGTGGACACCCGCGGGGCGTCCCCCTTTCTCGCGCCGCCGCCGTCGCAGGCCTGGGCCGAGGCGCTGCACGGCTTCGGCTGGCTGCGGCATCTCAGGGCCGCGGACACCACGCTGTCCCGCGCCAACGCCCGTGCGCTGGTGGACGAATGGATCGGCCTGCGCGGCGGCGTGGCCCGCGGCGCGGCGCGGCGGCCGGAGGTGGCGGCGCGGCGGGTGATCTCGTGGCTGTGCCAGTCGCCGCTGATTCTCGACGGCGCCGACCGCGCCTTCTACCGCCGCTTCCTGCGCAGCCTCGCGCGCCAGACCCGCCGCCTCGCCCGGCTGAAGCTCCGGACCGAGGACGGCCTGCCGCGCCTCACCGTCGCCTGCGCGCTGGTCTATGCGGGCCTGTGCCTTGCGGGCGAGACCCGCCTGCTGAAGACCGCCTCCAAGCAGCTCGCCGACGAGCTCGACCGCCAGATCCTCGCCGACGGCGGCCATGTGAGCCGCAACCCGGCGGCGATCGTGGAGGTGCTGCTGGACCTGCTGCCGCTGCGGCAGGCCTTCGCGGTCCGGGGCGTGGCGCCGCCGCAGGGGCTGCTGAACGCCATCGACCGCGCCATGCCCATGCTGCGCTTCTTCCGCCACGGCGACGGGGCCTTCGCCCAGTTCAACGGCGCGGGGCCGAGTCGCAACGATCTGGTGGCGACGGTGCTGGCCTATGACGACGCCCGCGGCCCGGTGATGGAGGAGGCACCCCATTCCGGCTACCAGCGGCTGGTCGCCGGCGACACGCTGGCGCTTGAGGATGTGGGCGCGCCGCCGCCGCGCGGCGTGTCGCGCTTCGCCCATGCGGGCTGTCTGTCGTTCGAGTTGTCCCACGGGTCCGAGCGGATCGTGGTGAACTGCGGCGCGCCGGAGATCGGACGCGAGGCGTGGGACGCCGCGGCGCGGGCGACCGCGGCCCATGCCGCCGCGGTGATCGCGGACACCTCCTCCTGCCGCTTCGTGACGGCGCCGTGGCTCAGGCGTTTCATCGGCCCGCTGATCCTCGCCGGCCCCTCGCGGCCGCAGGTGAAGCGGCAGCGCGAACCGGGCTTCGTCCGCGTCACCGCCCGGCATGACGGCTACGCCCGACGCTTCGGGGTCGATCACGAGCGCGCGCTGCGCCTGTCCGACGACGGGCTGACGCTGGAGGGCGAGGACCGCTTCCTGCCGGTCCGGGTCGGGCCCCCGCCCGAGGACCGGAAGGTGGCGCTTCGGTTCCATCTCCACCCGGCGATCCGCGCCGCCCCGGCCCAGGACGGCCAGAGCGTGCTGCTGAGCGCCGCCAGCGGCGCCGGCTGGCTGTTCTCCTCGCCGGACGCGGTCGCCGAGGTGGAGGAGAGCGTGCATCTCTCCGGCGCCCACGGCCCCCGCCGGGCGGAGCAGATCGTGGTGCGGGGCACGCTCAGGGGCACGCCGAGCCTCGGCTGGAGCCTGCGGCGGATCGAGCGCGGCCCGGCCCGCCGGGCGCGCATGCCCAGCGGCGCCGAGGCCGGCGAGCTGTTCGGGCCGGACGCGCCGCTTCTGTCCTGACGCGGTTGCGCGTGGCCGCGGCCGGCGTATGGTGCGCCCGGTTCAACCGGGAAGATTTGCCATGCGTCCTGTCCATGTCGCGGCCGCGCTCGCGGCTCTCGTCGCGCCGGCCTTCGCCGCAGGCTTCGACCTTCCGCCCCGCACGCCGGGCCAGTGGGAGATGAAGGTGCAGGTGGACACGGCCGCCATGCCGCCGCAGATCATCCGCATGTGCCTCGACGCCGAGACCGACAAGCTGCTGAACGCCAAGTTCGCGGGAACCGCCCAGCGGCTGTGCTCGCGGCAGGAGCAGAAGACCGACGGCGACGCCATCGTGCTCGAGAGCGACTGCGCGGTCGGCGACCTGAAGACCTTCTCCCGCAGCGTCATCACCGGCGATTTCGCCAGCGCCTACGTCATGCGCACCGACGTCCAGATGGAGGGCAGCAACGCTCCCGACGGCGTGAAGCGCACCACGCCCGCCGGCCCCTCGTCGCAGCAGACCACCATCGAGGCGAAGCGCGTGGGCGAATGCGCCGCAGGCTTCAAGCCCGGCGACGTGGACTTCGGCATGGGCCGCATCACCAACCTGCGCGACATGCCCGATCCGAACATCAACTGATCGACGCGCCGGGCGGGCGGCCTCAGCCGCCCAGCACCCGGCCCACGAGCCGGGCGGTGTAGTCCACCATCGGCACCACGCGGGCGTAGTTCAGCCGCGTCGGGCCGATGACGCCGAGCACGCCCACGATCTTCTGGTCGCCGTCCCGGAAGGGGGCGGCCACCATGGACGAGCCGGACAGCGAGAACAGCTTGTTCTCCGAGCCGATGAAGATGCGCACCCCGTCGGCGGATTCGGCCCGGCCCAGCAGCTCGATCACGTCCTTCTTGCCTTCGAGGTCCTCCAGCAGCAGCCGCACCCGCTCCAGGTCCTCAAGCGCCTTCAGGTCCTCGAGCAGATTGGCCTGGCCGCGCACGATCAGTTGGCGCGGCTCGCCGGCGGGGGCGCCGGCCCAGCTCGCGAGCCCGGCGGCGACCACGTTGGCGGAGAGCTCGTCCAGCTCCCGCTTGGCGCTCTCCACCGCCTCCTCGATCGCGGCGCGGGCCTCCCGCAGCGTGCGGCCGCGCACCCGCGCGTTGAGGAAGTTGCCCGCCTCCGTCAGCGCCGAGGGCGGCAGGCCTTTGGGCAGGGCGACGATGCGGTTCTCCACCGAGCCGTCCTCGCCCACCAGCACGGCGAGCGCCTTCTGCGGCTCCAGCGGCACGAACTCCAGATGGCGGATGGCGGGATCCTGCTTCGAGGTCACCACCACGCCCGCGCCGCGCGACAGGCCCGACAGCAGCGCCGAGGCGTCGGTCAGCACGTCCTCCACCGCGCGGTTGGCGCCCGCGCCCTGCACCTGCCGCTCGATCGCCGCCCGGTCCCCCTCCGCGAGGTCGCCCACCTCCAGCATGGCGTCCACGAAGAAGCGCAGGCCGAGCTCGGTCGGCAGCCGCCCGGCGCTGGTGTGGGGCGCGTAGATCAGGCCGAGCGCTTCGAGGTCCGACATCACGTTGCGCACGGACGCGGGCGACAGCGACACCGACAGCAGCCGGGACGCGTTGCGGGAGCCGAGCGGCTCGCCGGTGGCGAGATAGGTGTCGACGATGCGGCGGAAGATGTCGCGGGAGCGCTGGTCGAGCTGGCGCAGACCCGCGAGGGCTTCGGTGGCGATGGGGCGATCGATGGACATGGAGCGAATTCTTTCTTGATCCATCGGCGCGATCAAGCGCGAGCCGCTTGCGGCGCAGGCTGCGGAGGGGCAGAAAGGCGCCCGATCGACGTCTTAACGAATTCCAAATCCGGCAGGCCTTCATGACCACCCGTCCGTCCAAGCGCGCGCCCGATGCGCTGCGCCCCGTCTCCCTCGAACGGAACGTGGCGCGCTACGCGGAAGGCTCCTGCCTGGTGAAGTTCGGCGAGACCCATGTTCTGTGCTGCGCCTCGCTGGAGGAGAAGGCTCCCGGCTGGCTGCGCGGACAGGGGCGCGGCTGGGTCACCGCCGAATACGCCATGCTGCCGCGTGCGACCCACGAGCGCACCCGGCGCGAATCCACCTCCGGCAAGCCGTCCGGCCGCACCCAGGAGATCCAGCGGCTGGTGGGCCGCTCGCTGCGCGCGGTGGTGGACCTGCGCATGCTGGGCGAGCGCCAGATCACGGTGGACTGCGACGTACTGCAGGCGGACGGCGGCACCCGCACCGCCTCCATCACCGGCGCCTGGGTGGCGCTGCACGACTGCCTCGCCTGGATGAAGGCGCGCGACATGCTGCGCGGCCCGGCGCTGAAGGACCATGTGGCCGCGGTCTCCTGCGGCATCTATCGCGGCCAGCCGGTGCTCGACCTCGACTACGCCGAGGATTCGGAGGCGCAGACCGACGCCAATTTCGTGCTCACCGGCTCCGGCGGCATCGTGGAGGTTCAGGGCACGGCCGAGGGCGCGCCGTTCTCCGACGCCGAGCTGATGGAGCTGCTCCGCCTCGCCAAGCAGGGCAGCGCCGAGCTGGTGGAGCTGCAGAAGCGCGCCGTGGCGTGAATTCAGCGCCGGAGCGTCCGCGCCGCGGACGAGCGACCGGCTTCGGGACAAGACCGCGATGATCGAACTGCCGCCGCTCGGGCCCCGCCTGGTGATCGCCACCCACAACGCCGGCAAGCTGGCCGAATTCCGCGAACTCCTGGCGGCGTTCCCGGTGGAGCTCGTGTCGGCGGGGGAGCTCGGCCTGCCCGAGCCCGACGAGACCGGCACCACCTACGCCGAGAACGCCCGCATCAAGGCGGACGCCGCGGCGATGGCCTCGGGCCTGCCGGCGCTCGCCGACGATTCCGGCCTCGCGGTGGAGGCGCTGTGGGGCGCGCCGGGCATCTTCTCGGCCCGCTGGGCCGGGCCGGACAAGGACTTCGCCGGCGCCATGGAGCGCGTGGAGGAGGACCTTCAGGACCGGGGCGCCACCGAGCCCGACCAGCGCCGCGCGGCCTTCGTGGCGGCGCTATGCCTCGCCTGGCCGTCGGGAGAAGGGCTGGACGTGGAGGGCGCCGTGCGGGGGACGATCGTGTGGCCGCCCCGGGGCGATCTGGGCTTCGGCTACGATCCGGTCTTCCTTCCGGAGGGGCATCACCGCACCTTTGGCGAGATGAGTTCCGAGGAGAAGCACGGCGTGGAATGGGACTGGGACGGTCGGGCCACCGGCCTGTCGCATCGCGCCCGCGCCTTCGGCGAGCTGATGGCGGCGCTGTTCCCTGAAGGCCCGCCGCGATGACGGCCGAGCCCGGCTTCGGCGTCTATGTCCACTGGCCGTTCTGCGCGGCCAAGTGCCCCTACTGCGACTTCAACAGCCATGTGCGCCACAAGGGCGTGGACCAGCCCCGCTTCCTCGCCGCCTTCCGGCGGGAAATCGCCCATATGGCGGCGCTGGCGCCGGGGCGCACGGTGGGCTCCATCTTCTTCGGCGGCGGCACGCCCTCGCTGATGACGCCGGAGACGGTGGGCGGAATCCTCGACGCCATCGCCGACGCCTGGGGCGTGGACGACGGCGTGGAGGTGACGCTGGAGGCCAACCCCACCAGCGTGGAGGCGGAGCGTTTCCGCGGCTACCGCGCCGCCGGCGTCAACCGGGTCTCGCTCGGGGTGCAGGCGCTGAACGCGGGCGACCTCGCCGCGCTCGGCCGGCTGCACAGCGTGGACGAGGCCATGGCGGCGGTGCGGCTCGCGACCTCCATCTTTCCGCGCGCCTCGTTCGACCTGATCTACGCCCGTCCCGGCCAGACGCCGGAGGCGTGGCGGGACGAGCTGACCCAGGCCATCGAGCATGCGCCGGAGCACCTGTCGCTCTACCAGCTCACCATCGAGGAGGGCACGCCCTTCCACGCGCTCTACGCCGCCGGCAAGCTGAAGACGCCCGACGAGGACACCTCCCGCGCGCTGTGGGACGTGACGCAGGCGGTGACGGAGCAGGCGGGCATGCCGGCCTACGAGATCTCCAACCACGCCCGGCCCGGCGCCGAGAGCCGCCATAACCTGGTCTACTGGCGCTATGGCGAATACGCCGGCGTCGGCCCGGGCGCCCATGGCCGGCTGGTGGTGGACGGCGTGCGCCGCGAGCTCGCGGTCGAGCGCAATCCCGAGCTCTGGGCGGCGGCGGTGGAGGCGGACGGCCACGGCCTCGTCATGGACGAGCCGCTGAGCCAGGAGGCGCAGGCGGACGAGTTCCTGGTGATGGGCCTGCGCCTCGCAGAGGGCATCGACCTCGCCCGGTTCCAGCGCCTGTCCGGCCGGCGGCTCGACAGCCGCCGCATCGACGATCTGGTGTTCGACGGCATGGTGGAGCGGCTCGGCCGCGACCGCCTGCGGGTGACCCGCGAGGGCTTTCCCGTGCTCGACGCGGTGGTGGCCGACCTCGCGGGCTGACGGCGCCGCCTCAGGCCGCCGGCGTCTCGGCCAGCAGGTCGAGGAAGGCGGCGGCGGCGCGGGTGGCGTAGCGCTCCTTGTGGGTCAGCGCGATGAAGCGCCGCCGCGGCAGATCGGCGGGAATCTCCCTCAGGCTTCCCGAGGCCAGGCCGCCGGCCGCCACCAGACGCGACATCACGCTCGCGCCCGCGCCGGCCTCCACCGCCGCCCGCACCGCTTCGTTCGAGGGCAGCTCCAGCGCCACGTCGAGCGCGTCGAAGGCGAGCCCCGCCTCCCGGATCGCGGTCTCCAGCAGGGCGCGGGTGCCGGAGCCGGGCTCCCGCAGCACCCAGCGGGCGGAGGCCAGATCGGTGGGGGAGGGGCTCCAGTCCGCGCCGCGCGACGGCGACGCCCACGGGTGCGACGGCGGCGCCACCAGCGCCATCTCGTCCCAGGCCACGGGGACGGCGCGCAGCGCGGGATCGTCGATCACCCCCTCCACCACGCCCACATCCGCCTCGCCGTCGTGGATGGCGGCCGCCACCGCGTCGGTGTTGGCGATGGCGAGCGAGACCGCGACCCCCGGAAAGCGCGCGCGATAGGCGTGGAGGCGCGCCGGGAGCCAGTAGCTGGCGACCGTCTGGCTGGCGGCGAGCGACAGGCGGCCCTTCTTCAGGCCCGCGAGGTCGGCGAGCACGGTCTCCGCGGCGTCCGCGCGGGCCAGCACCGCGCGCGCCTCCACTAGGAACAGCCGTCCCGCCTCGGTCAGGGCGATGCGGCGGCCGATGCGGTCGAACAGCCTGGCGGCGTAGCGGCCTTCGAGGTTCGACACCGCGGCGCTCACCGCCGACTGGGTGAGGTTGAGGTCCTCGGCCGCGCGGGTGACGTGCTCCCGCTCGGCCACCGCCACGAAGATGCGGAGCTGCTCGAGCGTCATTCCGCGGGGCTGAAGCCCAGGCCGCCCCGCTTCGCCCGCCGGGCGATGGCGACGAGCGCCACGCCGGTGAGCGCCGCCATGGCGGACATGTAGAGCCCGACCGCCCACAGCCCGTAGGTCTTGGCGAGCCAGGTGGCGAGATAGGGCGCGGGCGAGGCGCCGAGGATGCCCGCGAGGTTGAAGGCGAGCGAGGCGCCGGTGTAGCGCACCGCGGTCGGGAACAGCTCCGACAGCGCGGCGCTCAGGGGCCCGTAGGTGCAGCCCATGAGGCCGAGCCCGAGCGCGAGGAACAGCGTCACCCCGGCCACATGCCCGGCGCCGAACAGCGGCTCGAAGGCGAAGCCGAACAGGAACAGGCCGAGGGTGGCGAGGAGCAGCGCCGTGGTCCGGCCCGCCCGGTCGGCGTAGATCGCGGACAGCGGGATGGTGACGGCGAAAACCACCATGCCGATCATCTGCAGCGGCAGGAACTGGCCCCGGCCGTAGCCGAGCGCGCTGACGCCCCAGCTCAGCGCGAACACCGTCATCAGGTAGAACACGGTGAAGGTGGCGGTGGCGCCGAGCGTCGCGAGGCTCAGGATCGCCCCATGCTCCCTCAGCACCGTCAGCATGGGCGCGCGCACCCGCTCGCGGCGCTCGATCGCAGCCTGGAAGGCGGGAGTCTCGGTGATCTTCAGCCGCACATAGAGCCCGACGATCACCAGCAGCGCGCTCGCCACGAACGGAATGCGCCAGCCCCAGGCGAAGAACTGTTCGTCGGTCAGCGCGGCGCCCAGCGCGAGGAAGCTCGCCGCCGACAGGATGAAGCCGATCGGCGCCCCGAGCTGCGGGAACATGCCGTACCAGGCTTCCCGGCCCTTGGGCGCGTTCTCGGTGGCGAGCAGCACCGCGCCGCCCCATTCGCCGCCGAGGCCGAGGCCCTGCCCGAGCCGGCACAACGACAGCAGCAGCGGCGCCGCGACGCCGATCTGGGCGTAGGTCGGCAGCAGGCCGATGGCGACGGTGGAGAAGCCCATCAGCATCAGCGCCGCCACCAGCGTCGCCTTGCGGCCGAGCCGGTCGCCGAAATGGCCGAACACCGCGGCGCCCACCGGCCGGGCGAAGAACGCGATGGCGAAGGTGGCGAGCGACTGCAGCGTCGCCGACGTGGGATCGGCCGCCGGGAAGAACAGCTTCGGGAACACGATCACCGCCGCCGTGGCGTAGATGTAGAAGTCGAAGAACTCGATGGTCGTGCCGATCAGGCTGGCGAACAGCACGCGGCGCGGCGAATTGGCGGGAGACGTCACGGGTCGCGATCTTCCGAAAAAAGCGGTACGCCGATGGCTCTACTCCCGCCGCGGAAGCCGCACAATGCCGGACGGCCGTCCGTCAGCCGCGGGTGCGCGCCGGACCGCTGAAGAAGGCGTCGAAGATCTGCTCCATGGCGCGGGCGTTGTGGGCCTGAATCTCGCGGCCGGTCTGCATCATCTGGTCGAAGGCCGTGTCGGAGGAGGTCTCTTCGGGCCTTTCGCCCTCGGGCGCGGCCTCGGCCTGCGGCGCGGTCTGCTCCGGCGCGGGCTCGGGCTTCGGTTCGGGCGCGGATTTGCCGAAGGCGCCGGCCAGGATGTCCGCCATCATGTCGCCCATGGGATTGGCGGGGCCGTCGCGCCCCTCCCGCCCGAAAGCGCCGCCCGAGAAGGCGTCGATCCAGCTCTGGAACGGGTTCGCGGGCTGCTCCGGAGCGGGTTTCTCTTCGGGCGCGGGGGCGTCCTTCCGGCCGGCGGACAGGATCTGCTCCCAGAACGGGCCGAACGGTCCGGCGCCGGGGAAGGACGGGGACGTCGGCCCGGCGCCGCTTCCCGCGCCCTGCGCCGCCTTCATGAACCCGCCGATCAGGATGCTGGTCAGCACGGGAAGCACCTTGCGGATGATCTCCGCCTGCACGCCCGACGCGGCGGACGCCTGCGCCGCCACCGCCCGCGACACCTCCTTGGAGCCGAACAGCGCGCCGAGCGCGTCGTCGCCCGCGGCTTTCGTGGACGGATCAAGGGCGGCCGCCTGCGCCTCGAAGGCGCGGGCGTAGACGTCGGCGCCGAACATGTCGTTCAGCCGCCGCGCGGCCTCGTCGTTGCGGGACTGGCGCTGGAAGCCCTGCGCGAACGCAGGCGTCAGCGCCGCCATGGCCGCGCGCATCTGCGAAGGGTCGACGCCGTAGGCCCGGGCGATGTTGTCGAAGGCGGCGCCGCCCTGCGCCTGCCGCATCAGGTCGTAGAAGGGGAACATGGCGCTCGTCTCCCGGCCCCGGCCTCACGCGGCGCGTCGGCGGGAAGCCTAAGCGGCGGCGGACGGAAGGTCCACCGCGCGCCGGCGTTCAGTTGCCGAAATGGCGGCGCAGCAGCCGCATGTTGCGGCGGTTGGCCTTGAACGCCACGTCGAACACCGAGCCCAGAAGCGGGATCGAGCCCACCACCGTGTCCAGCGCCACATTGCCCACCATGCGGGCCAGCACATGGCCCGGCGCGCCGAGGTCGCTGGCGCGCTTGATCATGTAGGCCGAGACCAGACCCATGGCGAGGTCGCCGACGCCCGGCGCGAGGCCGACCGCCGCGTCGAGGCCGAAGCGCCAGTTGGTGCCCGGAATGCGCCAGCGCGAATCCAGCAGCGTCGCGAGGCGCTCCAGATCGTCGAGAACGGCGGCATGGTCCGGCCGCGCCATGCGGCCGGCGAATCCGGAGGCGGCGTAGGCGGTCATTTGCGCAGGATCACCCAGATGGCGTGAATGATGCCCGGCACGTAGCCGAGGATGGTCAGCAGAATGTTCAGCCAGAACTGCAAGCCGATGCCCACCTGCAAGAACACGCCGAGCGGCGGCAGCAGAATGGCGATCAGAATGCGCACGACGTCCATCGAAACTTCCTCATCTGCATGCTCGCCGGGAAATCGGCGGCTGTGGCGGACACGATCTATGGATGTGTCGCTTCGTTTTGAGATACGTTGCTCACAACGACGATTCCGAGGTCTTTGAGATATGTGCGAAGGTAAAGAAGTCAATACGCGCGAGGGCGAGGTGGGAGCGGAGGGGAGAGCTCCGCCTGCCGTTCAGCCAAGTTCTGTTTTTAAAGAATTAAAACTTGCAGGCTTTGAAGATGTCCAGCTCCAGGGCGTCAATCTTTACGACTTGTATCGAATGTCAGGCGGAGGCAAAAACGGTTTTAAGTATAAATCAAAATACGGCAACGTTGTTTCATTGAAAGGAGACTTCAGCATCGATGCAATGACAAAAACAAATATTTACTTCAATGGAAGAGATAATGTAATAAACATTTATGGAATTAAAAATGTATTTGGACTTCATCTGGCGTGTGTGGGTGGAGGGACTATTAATTTCAGTTCACCGAATGTGGTGCGTGGGCTCACCGTCATGAGTTCAAATGGCGGGGTAGTTTCGATCGGATCGGACTGTCTGATCTCACGCGACGTCATTATCTACGCGTCGAAGGCGCATGGGCTTTACAACGTCTCGGATGGAGAGCGACGTTTCAAGCAAGGCGTCACGGTTGGGGACCATGTGTGGCTTGGGCAAGGCGTGAGATTGCTCTCGGGCGCTTCAATTGGCGATGGTTCGGTCATCGGATCCTACAGCGTGCTTGCGCGTTCCGTGCCGAACAACTGCGCCGCAGCCGGAAATCCATGCCGGGTTACGACGCATGATATATTTTGGACGGATAAGGCCGTTCCGGATGACGGAAATTATTTCGATATGCTTCAGAGGTCCGGGAAAAGCAGGCCGCGTTTCGTTCGCTTCACGCAGGAGGGTGATTGACGTGAAGTTTCAGATCGGCGTTCGGAGCGTGAGAAAAAAGTCCCGCAGCAGCGCAGCGGACTCTGATTCCGCGATGCCGGGATAGACGTCCGGAGCGTGGTGGCAGGTGGGCAGGCGGTAAAGCCGCGCCCCCGACGTCACGGCGCCGCCCTTGGGGTCCTCCGCGCCGAAATAGAGCCGGCGGATGCGGGCGAAGGAGATCGCGCCCGCGCACATGGGGCAGGGCTCCAGCGTGACGTGCAGGTCGCAGCCCACGAGCCGTTCGGAGCCCAGCGCCGCGCAGGCCATGCGGATGGCGAGAATCTCCGCGTGGGCGGTGGGATCGTTCAGTTCACGGGTGCGGTTTCCGGCCGCGGCGATCACCGCGCCGTCCCGCGTCACCACCGCGCCCACGGGCACTTCGCCGCGGGCCGCGGCGGCGCGGGCCTCATCAAGGGCGCGCTCCATCGGCGAAGCCGTGATATCTCTCGTCAATTGGCCGTCCACATGCTATCGCCCGCCGCATCATGACACAGTCCGACGAACCGACCTCCGCCGGCCCCGACGGGGCGCCGGAAACCGCTACCGCCGCGCCGCCTCCGGGCGAGCGCGTGGCCAAGGTCATCGCCCGCGCCGGGCTCGGCTCGCGCCGCGAGGCCGAGCAGTGGATCGCCGAGGGCCGCGTCGCCGTCAACGGCGCGGTGATCGACGCCGCCGCCCGCAACGTCACGCCCCGCGACCGGGTGACGGTGGACGGCCGCGCGCTGCCTGAGCGCGAGCGCACCCGGCTCTGGCTCTACCACAAGCCCCGCGGCTACGTGACCACCACCCATGATCCGGAAGGCCGCGAGACGGTGTTCCAGATCCTGCCGCCCGCCATGCCGCGGGTGGTGACGGTGGGGCGGCTCGACATCAACACCGAGGGCCTGCTGCTGCTGACCAACGACGGCGGCCTGTCGCGGGTGCTGGAGCTGCCGGAGACCGGCTGGCTGCGCCGCTACCGCGTGCGCTGCTTCGGCCGGGTGACGCAGGACAAGCTCGACGCGCTGAAGGACGGCGTCACCATCGACGGCTTCCACTACGGCCCCATCGAGGCGACGCTCGAGCGCCAGCTCAACGACAACTGCTGGCTGCAGATCGGCCTGCGCGAGGGCAAGAACCGCGAGGTCAAGCGCGTCGCGGAGCATCTCGGCCTCGCGGTGAGCCGCCTGATCCGCGTCTCCTTCGGCCCGTTCCAGCTCGGCGACCTGGGCGAGGGCGCGGTGGAGGAGGTGCGCACCCGCACGCTCGCCGACCAGCTCGGCAAGCGCCTGGCGGACGAGGCCGGCTGCGATTTCGACGCCCTGAGCGTCGACCACGGCGAGGACGCCCCGCTCGTCACGGGCGGGCGCGGCGCGGGCCGCAAGACCTATGAGCCCCGCGCCGTCTCCGACGGCGAGCGGCTGAAGGACCCGACCCAGCGCGTCGGCCGCCGGGCCCCGGTGGCGCGTCCGCGCGACATGGCGGCCCCCGCGGCCGCAGGTCCGGTCGAGGACCGCGAGCCTCCGAAGAAGCGCGCGGCGCCGATCGCCGACCGCCGCGGCCGCACCGTGAAGGTGGAGAAGGTGGAGCGCGGCGAGGGCGACGTCGCCCCGAAGCGCGTGCATCACCGCGATCCCGCCGCCGCCGAACGCTACGGCGCGCCGGGCCGCGTGTCCCGTCCGGGCGCGGACGCCCCCCGCGGCCGAGGCCGCGACGGCGACGACCGGCGCGGGCCTCCCCGCCGCGACGGCGACGCGCCGCGTAAGTTCACCACACGCGACGGCGGCGACGCCCCGCGCGGCGACCGCTTCGGCGGCCCGGCCCGCGACGGCGGCGAACGCCGTGGCCCGCCGCGCCGTGACGGCGACGCGCCGCGCAGGTTCGGCGATCGCGACGGCGCCCCCGCCCCGCGCGGCGAACGGTTCGGCGGTCCGGTTCGTGACGGCGGCGAGCGCCGCGGGCCTCCGCGCGGGGACGGCGTGCGCCGCCCGGCGCCGCTGGAGCGCGAGAGCGGCCCCCGCCGTGAGGGCGAAGTGCGCCGCGGCCCCCGCCGCGACGCGCCGTCCCGTCCGCCGCGGGAAGGGTTCGGCGATCGCCCGCGTCCGCGCCGCGAGGAGAGCGCCTCCGCCGAGCCCCGCGCCGAGCGGGCGCCGCGCGTCTCCGAGCCGCGCTGGCGCGACGAGGGCGCCAAGCCCCAGCGGCGCGAGGGCGGTCCGCGTCCTGCGCGCGGCGGCGACGAGCGTCCGTCGCGTGACCGTGGCGCACGGCCGGACGGCGGGCGTCCGCCCCGCGCCGGCGACGGCCCCCGGTCCGAGCGTGGCCCGCGCCCCGAGCGCGGCGCCGGCCCCGACCGGCGTGAGGGCGCGCGCGGCGAGCGGCCACGCCCCGAACGACCCGAGGGGAGCAAGCCCCGCGGGCCGGGCGGGCGTCCCGGCGGGGCGAAGCCCGCCTTCAACAAGGGGCCGCGCAAGGGCCCGAACGATCGCGGTCCGGGGCCGAAGGGCCCGCGGGGCCCGGGCGGCGCAGGCAAGGGACGGCCGGGCGGTGCGGATCGTCGGCGGTAAGTTCAAGGGCCGCGCGCTGAAAGGCCCGGCGGCGGATTCGCGCGCGATCCGTCCCACCTCCGACCGGCTGCGCGAGGCGGTGTTCAACGTGCTGGCCCACGCCTACGACGATCCGGCGGACGGCGCGCGGGTGCTGGACCTGTTCGCCGGCACCGGCGCGCTCGCCATCGAGGCGTTGTCCCGCGGCGCCCGCTACGCGCTGTTCGTGGACGAGGGCGCGGAGGCCCGCGCCTGCCTGCGGGCCAACGTGGAGGCGCTCGGCCTCGGCGGCGTCACCCGCGTCGCCCGCCGCGACGCGGCCCGCCTCGGGCCGATCGGGACGGTGCAGCCGTTCGATCTGGTGTTCTGCGATCCGCCCTACGGCCGCGGCCTCGGCCAGCAGGCGCTCGCCTCCGCCCGCGCCGGCGGCTGGCTGGCGCCGGGCGCGCTCGCGGTGTGGGAGGAGGCGGCCGACGCCGACCTCCCTGCGCTCGACGGCTTCGACACGCTGGAGACGCGCCTCTACGGCGACACCAAGGTCGCCCTGCTCAGGGCGGCGTGACCTTGAACGCGGATCGCGTCCGCGCGGTCCTCACGAGCCCTTGGGCAGCCAAAGCTCCACCTGGCCCTTCGGCGCCGTGTAGTTGCGGAGCGGCTTCACGGCGACGCCTGCGACGCCCGCGTCTTCGGCGATCTCCGCCACCCGCTTCGCCAGATCCCCGTCGCCGTCGTTGAAGTAGCGGACCTCCGGGGCGCTCGGAGAGCGGGCGCCCACATATTCCACCCCGAACGATCGGAGCCCGGCCTTTATCAGGGCCATGCGGATGCCATTGGCCTTCGGCGCATCCGCCAGACCAAACGCCTGAATGTAGACGACCCCGCTCACGGGCGCAGGCGTCTGCGCGCCCGCCGCAGGCACGACGTTTTGCGTGCGAACCTGACGAACCTCTTCGCTGACGGCGATGTTCCGCAGGTCTTCGGTCGCTTGGGTCGGACCTTTAATGTAGTTTGTGGCGGCGCCAAGGCAGAGCCCAACGACCGTGACGATGTATGTCCCGTAAAAATAGGGCCTTATGTCGGATGGAAGTTTTTTCTTTGTAAGAAGATCAAGGGCGCCGGCGATCGTGAATATTATGAAAAATCCGACGACCGTGTAGGAAATAAGGAGCGTAAGCACGAATTTATGGAGATCGTATGCCATGCGCATCCCCCGATGCTGACATCATCATGCGCGTCACTTCGGGGGCTCAACACGCCGCTTCTGTCATCGCCACGCTTGTGGGGACAATGGAGGGCGTCGTGCCGCGAGAAGCGAGCGCCATCCATGGGTTGCATTGTCTTGACGTAAACACAACCAATAAGAGTCGTTGGCCGCCCGCGCTCAGCGCGGGTACCAGAACTCCATCTGGCCCGGGGGCGCCTTGTAGTTGGCGATGGTCTTCACCACCGAGCCCTTGAGCCCGTGCTTGGCGGCGAGGGCCGCGACCTGTTCGGCGAGCGGGCGGTCGGCGTCGTTGAAGTAGCGCACCTCCGGCTCCGAAGGGGAGCGTCCGGTGATCAGCTCGATGCCGGGGGACTGGAAGCCGGCCTCCTTCAGCGAGCGCCACAGGTCCTCGGCCGCGAAGCGGGCGTCCATGTCCGGCACCTGGATGTAGACCACCCCGCTCTGGCCCACGGGCGTCAGGCCGGAATCCGCCGCCACGATCGCGCTGTTGCGGGCGTCGAAGGCCTTGGCGCTTTCGGCCGCGGCGGCGACCTGACCGGCGGCGACCGCCGGCGGCTGCAGCGCGCCGGCGGTCCACGCCGCCGCCAGACCGACGGCGGTCAGGGCATAGACAGCGTAGAGCGCGGTGCGCAGCAGCTTCGGGATTTGCACCAGCCGGATGACGCTCAGCAGCACCAGCACCGTGAGCCCGGCGAACAGGCCCGCCAGCGCGTAGACCGCGGCGAGGCGGATGACCAGATCGGCGGCGGATTGTTCGAGCATGGCGGCCTCGAGTCTTCGCGAATCGTCGGTTCGCCCCTTGTGTGCGGGAGGGCGGCTCGGCGATCAACCCTTCAGGCCCGCAGAGGCGCCGGTCGGGGCGGACGGCGCGCGGCTGGCCGCGGCGATCACGCTCGCGTCAGAGGCGCGCAGGGGACTTGCCTGCGCGCCGCTTCTGCTCCACCTTGCCCCGGTCAGAACGGTCCGGGCCCCTCTGGCGTCCTTATCCCATGTATAAGGCACGCGATGTCGGACTGCCCACCCAACCCTTAGGGGGCGGTGGCGCAGCGTCCGCTATCGGCGCTCGTCGCCGTCCTCTCGCAGAGGACCTTGACGCCGCATGACGCCTGATTTCCTGCTCGTCGAATTTGTCGGCAAGCCGCTCTGGCTGTGGCTGGCCTTTCTCGCCCTCGTGGGCATCCTGCTCGCCTTCGATCTCGGCGTGCTGAACCGCAAGGGCAAGGAGCTCGGCGTGGCCGAGAGCCTGAAGCTCTCGGTGTTCTACATCGCCGTCGCGGTCGCCTTCGGCGGCTACATCTGGTGGTCCATGGGCCCCGAAGCCGGCATGAACTATTACACCGGCTACGCGATCGAAAAGGCGCTGTCGATCGACAACGTCTTCGTCATATCGCTGATCTTCAGCTACTTCGCCATCCCCGCGCGCTACCAGTACCGCGCGCTGGTCTGGGGCATCCTGGCGGTTCTGGTGCTGCGCGGCCTCATGATCGGCGTCGGGGCGGCCCTGGTTCAGGATTACGACTGGATCATGCTGTTCTTCGGCGCCTTCCTCGCCTTCACCGGCGTGAAGATGCTGTTCGCCGGCGACGAAGAGGCCGACATCGGCGACAACAAGGCGGTGCAGTGGCTGTCGAGGCGCATGCGCGTCACGCCGGAGCTGCATGGCGAGCGCTTCTTCGTGCGCCAGCCGCATCCCGTCACCGGCAAGCTGGTGCTGTGGACCACGCCGCTGTTCCTGGCGCTGGTGGTGATCAACGTGGCCGATCTGGTGTTCGCGGTGGACTCGGTGCCGGCGATCTTCGCCATCACCACCGACACCTACATCGTCTTCACCGCGAACATCATGGCGGTGCTCGGCCTGCGCGCGCTCTACTTCGCGCTCGCCGCCATGGCGAAGCGCTTCGCCTACCTGAAATACGCCCTGGCGCTGGTGCTGGTGTTCATCGGCGTGAAGATCTTCTGGGCGCACTTCTTCGGCAAGGTCGACCCGGCGATCTCGCTCGGCGTCACGCTCGCGCTCATCGCCGGCGGCGTCGCGGTCTCGTTGTGGAAGACGCGGAACGATCCGCCGCAGGAGATCAAGCTGTCCTCGGAGTGATCCGGCGACCTACGTGACCCGCAGGCGCGGTTCGGCGCCTGCGGGAAAGTTTCGCGCGCCGTCACGCCCGAGCTTGCCTCGGGCGTCCACGACTTTGAGGCCACAAGGCTTTCCGCGGCGAACGTCGTGGATGCGCGAGCATGATGGCGAGCAGGGAGCGGGCGCCTCAGCGCTGTTCGGACGCGCTCAGCGCCGTCCGAACAGCTTTTCCAGATCGGCGGTCGACAGGCGCACGAAGGTGGGGCGGCCGTGGTTGCAGGTGGAGGCGGCGGGCTCCGCCTCGATGGCGCGCAGCAGCGCGTTCATCTCGTCGGGCTTGAGCTTGCGGCCGGCCCGCACCGAGCCGTGGCAGGCGACCGTCGCCAGAATGTGATCGAGCCGTCGGGCTACCGGGCCGGCCTCGCCGTCGCCCTCCGCCAGCGTCTCGGCGATGTCCCGCACCAGCGCCGCGCCGTCGCAGGGGCCAAGCGGCGCGGGCGTCGCCCGCACCAGCAGCGCGCCGGGGCCGAAGGCCTCCAGGCCGAGGCCGAGCCCGTCCAGCAGGGGGGCCGCGGCCAGCACCCGTTCGGCGTCGGCGGGATCGAGCTCCACCACGTCCGGCACCAGCAGCTCCTGCCGCGGCACGCCCGAGGCGGCGCGCAGCCGCTTCAGTTCCTCATACACCAGGCGCTCATGGGCGGCGTGGGCGTCCACCAGCACCACGCCGTCGGCGGTCTCCGCCAGCACGTAGGTGTCGTGGAGATGCGCCTTGGCGGCGCCGAGCGGCCGGTCGCGCGCCTCGTCCGGCGCGGCGTCCGCGACGCGGGGGTCGGCGATCGGCGGCAGGTCCATGAGGTCGACGGAGAAGGCGCTCTGGCCCGGCTGGGCGAGGCCGCGCGCGGGCGTCGCCGCGGGCCGCCAGACGGGAGCGGGCGCCGCCGCAGGCCGCCAGGCGGCGGCGGGAGCCGTGCGCGTGGCGAAGCGGGCGATCTCGGCGGAGCCGGCCGCGTAGGGGGTGGGTCCGGCGCCGGCGAGCGCGGCCCGCACGGTGGAGACCACCAGCGCCCGGATCAGCCCGGAATCCCGGAACCGCACCTCGGCCTTCGCGGGATGCACGTTGACGTCCACCTCGCCCGGCCCGACCCGGATGTCGAGCGCCGCCACCGGATGGCGGTCCCGGGGCATCACGTCCTGATAGGCGGCCTTCAGCGCGCCGGTCAGCAGCCGGTCGCGCACCGGGCGGCCGTTGACGGAGAGGTGGATGGCGCCGGCGGTGGCCCGGTGCAGGTGGCTCTGGCCCACATGGCCGACGAGCCGGGCGCCCTCGCGCTGGCCGTCGATGGCGATCATGGCCGCGGCGGTCTCGGCGCCCAGCACCTGCGCCAGCCGCTCCGCATAGCCCTCGGCGCCCGGGGCCGCGGCCGGAAAGCGCAGGGTGCGCTCCTCCACCACCAGCGTGAAGTCCACATGGGGGGCGGCGAGCGCCATCCGGCGCACCGCCTCCGCGGCGGCCTGCGCCTCGGCGCGGTCGGACTTCAGGAACTTGGCGCGGGCGGGGGTGGCGAAGAACAGGTCGCGCACCTCGATCCGCGTGCCGGGCGGCAGCGCCGCGGGCTCGGCCTCGCCCTTGCGGCCGCCCTCCACGGACAGGCGCCAGCCGTGGGGCGCGTCCCGGCGCCGCGTGGCGATGGCGAGCCGCGCCACCGCGCCGATGGAGGGCAGCGCCTCGCCCCGGAAGCCCATGGTGGCGACGCCGACCAGATCCTCGTCGCTGGAGATCTTGGAGGTGGCGAAGCGCTCCACCGCCATCACGAGGTCGTCGCGGTCCATGCCGCAGCCGTCGTCGGAGACCCGGATCAGCCGGGCGCCGCCGCCCTCCAGCACGATCTCGATGCGGGCGGCGCCGGCGTCGAGCGCGTTCTCGGCCAGCTCCTTCACCACCGAGGCCGGACGCTCCACCACCTCGCCGGCGGCGATCCGGTTCGCGACCGTGTCGGAGAGAAGGCGGACGGGCATGGGCGTCGAGGTCGTCGCTTGAGTCGGTATGGGAGTGCGAGACTAGCAGCTTCGGCCCGCAAGGCGGCGCGGCGAGCGGGCCCGTTACGCTTCAGGCTGTGGATCACGCGCGCGAAACGGATGGCGGCCGCCCCACGCGCCCTATGTTCGGACGGCAAAAGACGCTGGAGGAGGCGCGCATGGGCGAGGGCGGAGCGGCCGGGCGGCCGGACTGCGTGGTGGTGATGGGGCCGTCGGGGGTGGGCAAGACCACGGTGGCGCAGGCGCTGGCGGAGCGGCTCGGCTGGGCCTTCGCCGAGGCGGACGAGTTTCATCCGCCCGCGAACATCGCCAAGATGAGCGCCGGCGTCCCTCTGGACGACGACGACCGGGCGCCCTGGCTCGTGCTGATCCGCGACTGGATCGGCCAGCGGGCCGGGGAGGGCGCCTCCACCGTCGTCACCTGCTCGGCGCTGAAGCGCCGCTACCGGGACGTGCTGCGCGGCGCCCCGGCGCGGGTGCGCTTCCTCGAACTCGCCGGCGCGCCGGCGCTGGTGGAGGATCGCATGGCCCACCGCGCGGGCCACTACATGCCCGCCTCGCTGCTCGCCTCCCAGTTCGCCGCGCTGGAGCCGCTCGGGGCGGACGAGGACGGGGCGCGGGTGGACGTCGCCGCCTCGCCCGACGAGATCGTGGAGCGCGCGCTGGCGGCCCTCGTCCTGACGCCGGCGGCGTCCGCTCCCGCCCTTCGCTGACGCTTCCACCTGAACCTCTCCCGCGTGAGACGCCGTCCATGACGCCCTCCCAAGCCGTTCCCGCCCTCGGCGCCGGTCCGCTGCTGCTGATCGCGGCCGGCGCGGTCGCGCTGCTGCTGGTGTTGATCCTGAAGTTCCGCATCCACGCCTTTCTGGCGCTGGTGCTGGTCAGCCTCATCACCGCCTTCGCGGCCGGCGTCGCGCCGGACAAGGTGGTGCCCACTTTGCTGCACGGCTTCGGCGCGACGCTCGGCAGCGTGGCGCTGCTGATCGGCCTCGGGGCCATGCTGGGGCGGCTGGTGGAGGTGTCCGGCGGCGCGCAGGCGCTGGCGGACGATCTGGTGGCGCTGTTCGGCGAGAAACGGGCGCCGCTGGCGCTCGGCGTCGCGGCGCTGATCTTCGGCTTCCCGATCTTCTTCGACGCCGGTCTGGTGGTGATGCTGCCGATCCTGTTCACGGTGGCGCGCCGGCTCGGCGGCTCGCTGCTGCTCTACGGCGTTCCGGTGTCGGGCGCGTTCTCGGTCATGCACGTGTTCGTGCCGCCCCATCCGGGGCCGGTGGCCGCGACGGAGCTGCTGAAGGCGGACGTGGGCCTCGTCACCCTGCTCGGCCTCGCGGTGGCGCTGCCCACCTGGTACGTCACGAGCTACCTTTTCGGCCTCTGGATCGGCAAGCGCGTCCATGTGGAGGTCCCGGAACTCCTGGCCGGCGGGCCGCAGGCGCCGCACGATCCCAACCCGCCGCGCTCCTCCACCGTCGTGCTGCTGATGCTGCTGCCGCTGGCGCTCATCTTCCTCAACACGGGGTTGAACACGCTCGCCGCCGCCGGCGACGTCAGCCGCGACAGCGCGTGGTTCCAGGTGGCGCGGGCGCTGGGCTCCACGCCGGTGGCGCTGCTGGTGGCGGTGCTCGTCGGGTCCTACGTGCTGGGCGCCCGCCGGGGCCGCAGCGGCGCGGAGGTGGAGAAGCTGCTCGACGGCGCGCTGGGGCCGATCTGCGCCATCACCCTCATCACCGGCGCCGGCGGCATGTTCGGCGAGGTGCTGCGGGAGAGCGGCATCGGGCTCGCGCTGTCGCAGGCGCTGGAGGGGCTCGGCCTGCATGTGTTCGTGGCGGGCTACGTGATCGCGGCGGCGCTGCGGCTGGCGCAGGGCTCGGCGACGGTGGCGCTCATCACCGCGGTCGGGCTGGTGCAGCCGGCGATCGCCGCGGCCGGGTACAACCCGGTGCAGCTCGCCGCCTCGGTGCTGGCCATCGCCGCCGGCTCGGTGATCGCGAGCCACGTCAACGATTCCGGCTTCTGGCTGGTGGGCCGGTTCTTCGGCATGGACGTGAAGACCACGCTGAAGACCTGGACCGTGCTGGAGACGCTGATCAGCGTGGTGGGCTTCGCGCTGGCCGGCGCGCTGTTCCTGGCGGCCTCCTGAAGCGGCTCACGCGGAAGTCTTCCGCGCGGCCTCCCAGGCGTTGGCGAGCGCCACGAAGCCGTCGACCGGGATTTCCTCGGCCCGGCGCGTGGGCTCCAGCCCGGCGGCCTCAAGGAGCGCCGCCGCGTCGCCGAGGCTTTTCAGGCTCTGGCGCAGCATCTTGCGGCGCTGGCCGAAGGCGGCCTGGGTCACGGTCTCCAGCGCCTTCACCGAGCAGGGCAGGGGATCGGGCCTCGGCGTCAGCCGCACCACGGAGGAGGTCACCTTCGGCGGCGGCGTGAAGGCCTGCGGGCCCACGTCGAAGGCGATTCTCGCCTCGCAGCGCCAGCCGCACAGCACGCCGAGCCGGCCATAGGCGTCGTCGCCGGGGCCGGCCACGATGCGCTCCGCCACCTCGCGCTGGAACATCAGCGTCAGCCCGTCCCAGAACGGCGGCCACTGGGCCGCGCCCACCCAGCCGGTGAGCAGCGGCGTCGCCACGTTGTAGGGCAGGTTGGCGATGATCCGCGCCGGGCCGTCGCCGGCGAGGCGGGCCATGTCCACCTCGAGCGCGTCGCCCTCGACGATCTCCAGCCGGCCGGGGTAGCGCGCCGCGATCTCGTCGAGCGCCGCGATGGCGCGGTGGTCCTTCTCGATCGCCACCACCTTCGCCGCGCCTTCCGCCAGCAGCGCGCGGGTGAGGCCGCCGGGGCCGGGGCCGACCTCCACCACGGTGACGCCGGCGAGGCGTCCGCCGGCGCGGGCGATGCGGGCGGTGAGGTTCAGGTCGAGCAGGAAGTTCTGGCCGAGCGCCTTCTTCGGAATCAGGTCGTGCTTGCGCAGCACGTCCCGCAGCGGCGGCAGGTCGTCGATGGCGCTCACGGCAGGGCCGGCTCCCCGGACAGGCGCGTCGCCAGATCGAGCGCCGCGGCGAGGCTTTCGGGGCTTCCCGTCCCCGTGCCGGAGATGTCGAAGGCGGTGCCGTGGTCCGGCGAGGTCCGCACGAAGGGCAGGCCCAGCGTGACGTTCACCGCCCGGTCGAAGGCCAGCGTCTTCACCGGGATCAGCGCCTGATCGTGATACATGCACAGCGCCGCGTCGTAGCGGGCGCGGGCCGCCGCATGGAACAGGGTGTCGGCGGGGTGCGGCCCGGTGGCGGCGATCCCGTCGTCTCGCAGCCGGCGCACGGCGGGCGCGACGATCGCCTCGTCCTCATGGCCGAGCCTGCCGTCCTCGCCCGCGTGGGGATTGAGGCCCGCCACCGCGATGCGCGGCGAGGGGATGCGGAACCGGCGGCGCAGGTCGCGGGCGAGGATGCGGCCGGTCTCCACGATGTCGTCCTCGGTCAGCAGGCCGGGAACGGCGCTGAGCGGCACATGCACGGTGACGGGGACGACGGCGACCTCCTCCGCCCACAGCAGCATCACCGCCCGGGCGGGCGCGCCCCAGAGCTCGGTCGCGAGCGCGCCGAGATATTCGGTGTGGCCGGGATGGGGAAAGCCCGCCTGCATCAGCGGCGCCTTGGCGATGGGCGCGGTGACGAGCGCGGCGCAGCGCTCGCCATGGACCAGCTCCACGCCGAGCCGGATGGCGCCGATCACGGTTTCGGCGTCGCGCGGGTCGGGACGGCCGGGCGCGCCGACGCAGCGCCCGCCCACCGGCGTCACGGGAAAACGCTCGCCAAACACTGCGGCGGCGGCGTCCGGCGCGACCTCGGCGATGGGAACGTCGAGCCCGAGCAGCGCGGCGCGGTCCGCATAGGCCGCCGGGTCTCCCAGCGCCACGAAGGCGGGCAGGCGGCGACGGCCGCGCTCGGTCCAGAGCTTGAGCGCGAGATCGAGCCCGATCCCGGCCGGCTCGCCCATACTGAGCGCGAGCGGACGGCCGGGGCCGGCGGCGGCGGTCATCCCTGGCTGAGAACCTGGACGACGGCGCGCGACTTGAGCTGCTCGAGATACTGCTTCGACTTCTCTTCGAGCTGCTTGCCGCCCACGTCGTCCATGGCCTGACGGCGCAGCATGTTGTCGTCGGCGATGTCCTTGCGCTCGCACACCGCGATCATCTCGATGCCCTGCTCGCCGCGGTCCGGCGCGGTGAGGCCGCCGATCTTGGTCTTGGAGAGCTGCTCGCTCAGCTCCTTGCCGAAGGAGGCGGAGGAGCGGGTGACCGGCTCCTTCACCGCCACGTCGCGCAGGCTGGTGGCGAACTGAACCGCCTGGGCGCAGCCGGGGAAGCGGCCGCGGGCGGCGTTGGCCTCGGCCCGGCGCTGGTTGATCTGCGCCGCGGTGGCGTTCTTCGGCAGCACGAACACCACCTGGCGCAAGGTGTACTGCACCGCGCGGTTGTCGGCCTTGGCGCCCGGCGCGGGCAGGATGTTGCTGTTCTGCGCCTGCATCTGGGCGGAGAACTTCCGGCGCACGAACTGCGCCCACACCATCTCGGCGCGGATGCGGTCCTTCAGCGTCTGGGCGCTTACGCCGCGCTGGCCGATGGCCTGGGCGAACTGCTGCGGCGTCAGCTTGGAGCGCTCCGCGATCGAGGCGAAGGCGGCGTTCACCTGCTCGTCGGGGGCGGTGATGCCGAAGCGCTTGGCCTCGGCCAGCTTGAGCTTCTCCTCGATCAGCTCCTGCCGCGCGGCCGCGACCCCGCCGCCCTTGCCGCCGCCGGCGAGCGTGAGCAGGGCGGACCGGCTCTTGATCTCGCTCGACAGGATGGGCTGGCCGTTGACCACCACCGCCACCGATTGGGCGGCGGCGGGCGCGGCGCAGGCGACGGCCGCCAGAGCGAGGGCGGGGAGCAGGCGAAGGCGAAGGCCGAAACGCAACGACATGGACGTCCGATTCCCGATTGCGGCCGCGACGGACACGCGGCGGGCGTTTAAGCGACGAAGGCCTTTTTCCGGCGTGGCGGCGCTAAGGTCAACCGCGTCGCGCGCCGGCTCCCGTCATTGGGAAGCGAGGCCCATGGTCTTCGTCTCGCTGTCGAACGGATCCGACGCGGTGCTGGTGGAGGCGCTGAGGCCGCCGAGCGTCCGAAGGTCCATGCGGACGAGGAACTTGTGGTCGATCGAGTCGAGCCGGCGCACGCTGGTGTCGACGTCGTATTCGCGGATGTAGTCGAAGGCGAGCGAGATGCAGTCTTCGATGTTGTTGATGCCGAAGCCGATCTGCGTCTTGTCGAACTCTTTGAGGTCGAAGTTGTAGCGGGCGCCGCCGCCCACATACACGTCCTTCGTCACGAACACCCGCGCGCCGGCGAGCACGCCCTCGCGGATGTCGTCGTAGCCGAGCTTCGGCTGCTTGTCGTAGCGGCCGTAGACCAGATTGCCCTGGACGCGGCCGAGCGTGGCGCGGCCCTCAAGCTCCGCGGCGCGGAGCGAGAAGTTCTTCTCGTCCATGCGCACGTGGCCGCCGAGCACCAGGTCCTTCGTAGGCACCAGCGTCATGCCGGCGACGTAGTCGGAGCGCGTGGATTCGAGGCCGGAGTCGAGGCCCGCGCGGCTCGGGTCGCGGTCGCCTTCGGCGAAGGAGTTCTTGCCGAACAGCTGATAGGACTGGCCCGCCATCACGCTGAACATGGCGCCGGAGTCCATGTTCAACGAATATTGAACGCCCACATTGGCGCGGCTGCCGCCCTCCACCCGGTCGTAGCCCGTGAACTTGTCCCAGGCGAACAGGGTGGTGTCGTCGAACATCAGGCTCTGGGCGTCTTCGTTCGGGAAGTCGCCCACATGGGTCTCGTTCGGCCGCAGCAGGATCTGCGCGATCGGCTCGATGGTGTGCGTGCCGAAGCTGCTGACCGCCACGAAGGGGTAGCGGTATTCGAGGCCGACGCCGGCCATGCCGCGCAGCGCCATGTCCTGATCGCTGTCCAGGAACTGCCCCAGCCGGGGGCCGTTGTCCGGGTTGGAGTAGATCAGGTCGCCGCGCACGAAGGCGAACGGCGTCCAGACCTGACCCATGGGATCGATGAAGCGGCGGCGCCACTGGGCGTCCGCGCTGAGGCGGCTGTAGGTTCCGGCGGCGCCGATCACCGCCACGTCGTTCCGCGGCCCGAGGCCGAGGCGCCCGCGGCGGTACTCGCTGTCCTCGCGGTACAGGCTGGCGGCGTTGATGTTGAACGCCAGCTCGCCGCCCTGGACCGGGTTCTCGAACACGTAGTTGTAGTCGAGCACCGGCGCCGCGAACGGCAGGCGATCCTGCTGGTCGTAGCGCGTCATGCCGTAGAAGCGGTAGGCGCGCAGATCGAACCAGCTGCGGTCGCCCTGGCCCTGCAGGTAGACGGTGGAGACGCTGGTGCGGCTCGCGCCCCACAGGTCGTAGTCGCCGCGCACCCACTTGTCGGAATAGAGCGTGACGTCCCAGCCCCAGGACCACTGGTGGTTGATGTCGAACTTGCCGAAGGTCTGGAACGCCCATCGGTCCCGGGCGTCGCCGGGGCCGATGGTGAGGCTGTTCGGCTTGCCCGGATCGAGCTTGTCGTCGAACTCGCCTGGATCGAGCTGATGGATGCCCGCGGCGCGGATGGTGTAGGCGCCGTCCACCAGCCGGTGGCGGAACTCGCCCTTCATCATCACGCCCTGCTTGGACGAGAACATGGGCGAGATCGTCGCGTCCATGTTGGGCGCGATGACCCAGAAATACGGGGTCTCCATCGTCAGCCCGGTGTCGGACGAGCGGCCGAAGCTCGGCGCGAGGAAGCCGGACTTGCGCTTCACCGACGGATCGGGATGGGAGAAGAACGGCAGCCAGGCGATGGGGTGGCCCCACAGCTCGAAGGTCGCGTCCTCATAATAGACCATCTTCTCGTCTTCGCGGAAGATGATGCGCTTGGCCTTGATCTGCCACAGCGGCGGCTTTTCCGGGTTCTCCCGGCAGGGCTCGCAGGCGGTGTAGACGCCGCGGTCGAACACCGACAGCTTGCCGCCTTCGCGGCGCCCCTGGGCTGCGGCGAAGCGGGTGCGGTCCACGGTCTCGATGCGCAGCGACCGCACCACGCCGTCGGCGAAGTCGTCCGTCAGGTCGAGGCTGTCGGCGTAGGCCACCGTGCCGTCGCGCTCGGTGAGCTTGGCGTTGCCCTGGGCGCGGACGCGGTTGTTCTTCTGGTCGTAGATCACCCGGTCGGCCTGCAGCGCGCGGCCGTCGTAATAGATGTCCACCGGGCCGACCGCGGTCACGATCTCACGATCGTAATCGTAGATCAGCTCCTTGGCCTCCATCAGCATCCGGGCGTTCGGATCGCGGCGGGCGGCGACGCCGCCGTCGACGACGGAGGCGCCGGCCAGCGGATTCTTCGGGCCGCGGGCCTTCGACGTCTCGCCGTCGTGGGGCGGGGCGGGGATGAACTCGTTGGCCACCTGGGCGAAGGATGCGCCGCCCGTCAGGGCGAGCGCGGTCGATCCCAGCAATGCCGCGACGAAAACACGAACCATGGCGCTCGATGAAAACGCGGAACGGGGCCCGTTCCAGGCAGAGGAGCGGAGCGGGGCGAGCGTCATCCGTCCTCCTGATGCAACAATACCGTGGCGCCCATGAGACATCCCACGATCGCCGGCAGCCACGCCGCGGCGACAGGATGAATCAAGCCCGCCGCCCCCAAATCGCCCGCGAACTCGGTGACGACATAAAGCACGAAGCCGGCGACCACGCCACCGAGAATCGTTTTGGCCACGCCGCCGAAGCGGAAGAAGCGCAGCGCCACCGTGGCCGCGATCAGCACCATGGCGATCAGAAGCGCGGGGCGGGCGAGAAGCTCTTGCAGCTGCAGCCGGTGGCGCAGCGACGACAGACCGGCCCGGTCGGCGAGTTCGATCGCCTCCGGCAGGCTCCAGAATCCGACCATGGAGCGGGCGCCCAGCGTCTCGCGCACCTGGCTCGCGGACAGATTCGTGGCGAGCCGGTAGCGCGGCAGGCTGCGCGGCTCCTGGCCGACCGCGATCACGCGGGCGCCGTCCAGATCCCAGGCGTCCTCCACCAGCCGGGCGGAGCCGGCCTCGATCCGCTCCCGGAACTGGCCGTCCGGCGTGAAGCTCCAGACCGTGACGCCGGTGAGGTTGACGCCGGAGCGGGAGGCGGTGGCGGCGCGGATGATGGCCTGCCCGTCCATGCTGCGCTGGCGGATCCAGCGCGCCTGCGCGCCGGTCGGCGCCCGGGAGAACAGCCGCGCCTCCATGCGTTCGGCGCGGTTCTGCATCGTCGCGGCCAGCGGGTTCAGGGCGAGGCTGGCGGCGAGGCCGATCAGCCCGGCGACCACGATGGCCGGCGCGATGAACTGCCAGGCGGAGACGCCGCTCGCCCGCGCCACCACCAGCTCCAGCCGGCGGCTCAGCATGACGAAGGAGCCCATGGCGCCGAACAGCACCGCGAAGGGCAGCACCCGCTCCACGATGGCGGGGGTGCGATGGAGCGAGAGGTTCGCGATCGTCAGCATCGAGGCGTCGGCGGAATCGCCCGCGCGCCGCAGCAGCTCGATGAAGTCGATGACGAAGATCAGCAGCAGCGCGCCCGCAAGCACCGCGAGGACCGTCAGCGCCGCCCGGCGCGCGAAATAGCGCCCGAGGACGCCGCTGAGCACGGTCGCCGTCATGCGCGCGCCGCCGAGGGCAGCGCGCCGGCCGGCGCGGCGGCGGTCTTTGCGGACGGATCGCGGACGATCAGCCACAGCGCCGCGAGGCTCGCGAGGAGCGGCAGGCCGTAGACCGCGATCGCCGCGTAAGGCGTCGAGACCAGCAGGTTGACGGCGCCGAGGCCGCCGATGCGCACCGCCGCCACCGCCGCGATGGCCGCGAGCACGCCCGTCGCCCGGTTCTGCCGGGTGGTGCGGGGGCGGCCGATGGCGGCGAAGGCGATCAGGATGAAGGTCACGGGATAGAGCGGGTTCACCAGCCGTTCGTGCAGCTCGGCCCGGAACCGGCCGGGCTGGGCCTTGTAGGCGGCCTCGGTCACGTCGGGCCGCATGAGCTCCGAGGTGTAGCGCTCGCGCGGTTTATAGGAGGTGACCTCCGCCGCCCCGGTGAAGGGCGACAGGTCGAAGGCGTAGCGCTGGAACACGACGATGGCCGGGTCCTTGCCCGCCTCCTCGCGGCGCTGCACCGAGCCGTTCTCGAGCACCAGGAAGGTGGAGCCGCCTTCCTCCACGATCTGGCCGCGCTCCGCGAGATAAGCGATCTCCTGCGGCGCGTCGCGGCTGTCCTGCACGAAGATGCCCAGCAGCGCGCCGCCCCGGCGTTCGCGCACATGCACCACCAGTCCGTTCTCGATCTGCGTGAACTGGCCCTCCCGCAGGATGTTGGCCACCACGTCGGCGCGCACCTGGGTGATCTGCGCCCGCAGCATCCGCAGCGATTCGGGAATCGCCCACACGCTCATCAGCCCGACCAGCGTCGCCACCAGCAGAGCCAGAATCAGCAGCGGCCGCAGCAGCCGCCACGGGCCGGCGCCGGCCGCGCTCATGATCACGATCTCCGAATCGCCGTTCAGCCGGTTGAGCGCCCACAGCGCGGCGCCGAACAGCGCCACCGGCGCCAGGATGACCGCGAGCGAGGGCAGGGACAGGCCGGTGACCACGAGGAAGATCCACAGCGTCTGGCCCTGGCTCGTCACCAGGTCGAGCTCGCGCAGGGCCTGCGTGGTCCAGATCACGCCGGTCAGCGCCACGAGGACGCCGACGAAAGCCTTCGCCGTCATTCCGAAGAGGTAGCGTTCGAGCAGCGGCATCCGGTCCACGATCATGCGCCCGCCTTCTGCCGAAGGCGTCCGGCGCGTCCCCTCATGCGTTTCCTTGAAGGCCGGAAACGGGCGGCGCGCAAGCGGCGCCGTCGCCGCGGCCCCTCGCCGGCGCTGGAACGCGGGCGGTGTGTCGTATAGAGGAAACACAGGTCAGACCGCCATCTGGCGGGCGCGGGACGCCCTCGCGTTCCGCCCTTTCAGCGTCCGGAGCCGTTTCGCGCCATGCCCAAGTCCGTCGAACCCAGGTCCACCGAGGCCCCCCGCGCCGCCAAGACCACGTTCCGCCCGCTCGCGGAGGCGCCCTCCGGCGTGGTGGTCGTTCTCGCCGGCGCGGACGGCGCCTTCGGCCCGGCGACGGCCGCGGCGCTCGCGCCCGCCTCCGACGCGCTCGCCCGCGCGGCGTCCGCCGAGCGCTTCAAGGGCAAGCAGGGCTCGGGCTTCGAGCTGCTGGCGCCGGCGCTCGACGGCGTGGAGCGGCTGATCGTGGTCGGTCTCGGCGACGGTTCGGAGCCGACCGACTGGACCCGCCTCGGCGGCCAGATCCGCGGCAAGCTGCCCGGCGCCGCCACGGAAGCGACGATTTACGCCGAAGGGCCGGACGGTCCGCTCTCCGCGGACGAGGTGGCCGAGATCGCGCTCGGGTTCCGCCTGCGCGGCTACGCCTTCGACGTCTACAAGACCAAGAAGAAGGACGACGACTCCAAGGGTCTCGACAGGGCGGCGTTCGCGGTCGGCGACGAGGGCGCGGCCAAGAAGGCGTGGAAGATCCGCGAGGGCCTCGCCGAGGGCGTGGAGCTCGCCCGCACGCTGGTGAACGAGCCCGCCAACGTGCTGACCCCGATCGAGTTCGCCCGCCGGGCTCAGGAGCTTGAGGAGCTGGGCGTCGAGGTGGAGATCCTCGACGAGAAGGCGCTGCGCAAGGCCGGCTTCGGCGCGCTGCTCGCCGTCGGCCAGGGCTCGGTCCACGAGAGCCGCGTCGCCATCATGCGCTGGAACGGCGCGAAGGATAAGGACGCCCAGCCGATCGCCTTCGTGGGCAAGGGCGTGGTGTTCGACACCGGCGGCATCTCCATCAAGCCCTCCGCCAACATGGAAGACATGAAGGGCGACATGGCGGGCGCCGCCTGCGTGGTCGGCCTGATGCACGCGCTCGCCTCCCGCAAGGCCAAGGCCAACGTGATCGGCGCCATCGGCATGGTGGAGAACATGCCCGACGGCGGCAGCTACCGCCCCGGCGACATCATCGCCGGCCTGTCGGGCCAGACGATCGAGATCGTCAACACCGACGCGGAAGGCCGCCTCGTGCTGGCCGACGTGCTCTGGCACGTCCAGGACCGCTTCAAGCCCAAGTTCATGATCGACCTCGCGACGCTGACCGGCGCCATCCTGGTGGCGCTCGGCGTGGACAACGCGGGCCTGTTCTCCAACGACGACGAGCTGTCGGAGCGCCTTTACAAGACCGGGCTCGCCACCGGCGAGAAGGTGTGGCGCATGCCCATGGGGCCGGAGTTCGACAAGCTGATCGACTCCAAGTTCGCGGACATGAAGCAGACCGGCGGCCGCCACGGCGGCTCCATCACCGCGGCCCAGTTCCTGAAGCGTCACGTCAACGACACGCCGTGGGCGCATCTCGACATCGCCGGCACGGGCATGGGCTCGCCCGCCTCCGACATCAACCGCAGCTGGGGCTCGGGCTGGGGCGTGCGCCTGCTCGACCGGCTGGTGAAGGACCACTACGAGGGGTGAGGCGCCGGTCGGCTTCGCCTCTGAGGCTGACCGGCCTTGTTCCGTCATGTCCGCCGAGGGCGGGCATGACGGCGCGCCTGATGGGGCGGGGGGCGGAGAAGCCCGCATGACCGAGATCCTGTTCTACCACCTCACGAGCCAGCCGCTGGCGCGGGCGCTGCCCGCGCTGCTGGAGAAGTGCCTCGAGCGCAAGTGGAAGGTGGTGGTGCAGGCGACGGGCGACGAGCGGGTGGCGGCGCTCGACGCCGCGCTCTGGACCTACGCCGACGACAGCTTCCTGCCCCACGGCGCGGGGCAGGACGGCGCCGACGAGCCGGTGTGGCTGACCGCCACCGACCAGAACCCCAACGCCGCCGCGGTGCGGGTGCTGGTGGACGGCGCGCCGCCGCCGGCGCTGGAGGGCTACCAGCGCGCGCTGGTGCTGTTCGACGGCGCCGATCCGGACGCGCTGGAGGCGGCCCGCGCCCAGTGGAAGGCGCTCAAGGCCGCCGGCCACGACCTCACCTACTGGCGGCAGGACGAGGACGGCCGCTGGCGCCGTCAGGCGTGAGAGTCCTTTTGGAAAGTGCGGCAGAGCGCGATCTAAACTCCCGTCATGCCCGGCGAAGCCGGGCATCCACGACTGCTCGCTGGGCGGAAGCTCGGACTGTTCACGTCATGGATGCCCGATGACCAAGCTCGGGCATGACGGCTGTCCTGAATTTCCAAACGGGCTCGGACGCCCAACGCTTTCGGAAGCGAACCCATGACCGACGCGCGCTGGCAGTTCTGGATCGACCGGGGCGGCACCTTCACCGACGTGATCGGCCGGGCGCCCGACGGCGCGCTGCATGTGCGCAAGATGCTGTCGGAGAATCCCGGCGTCTACCGGGACGCGGCGGTGGCGGGCGTGCGCGCGCTGCTGGGCCTTGCGCCCGGCGAGCCTGTTCCGGCGGAGAAGATCGGCGCGGTGAAGATGGGCACCACCGTCGCCACCAACGCCCTGCTGGAGCGCAAGGGCGAGCGCACCGCGCTGCTCATCACCAAAGGGCTCGGCGACCAGCTCCGCATCGGCTATCAGGCGAGGCCCCGCCTGTTCGACCGGAAGATCGTGAAGCCCGAGGCGCTGTACGACGCCGTGGTGGAGGTGGACGAGCGCGTCCGCGCCGACGGGACGGTGGAGCGCGCGCCGGACGAGGGCGCCGTCCGCGCCGCGCTGGAGGACCTGCAGAACCAAGGCTATCGCGCGCTCGCCATCGTGTTCATGCACGCCCATGCCTTCCCGGCGCACGAGGCGGCGGTTGCGCGGCTCGCAAGGGCCATGGGCTTCGCGCAGGTCTCGGTCAGCCACGAGGTCTCGAGCCTGCACAAGATCGTCGGGCGCGGCGACACCACCGTGGTCGACGCCTATCTCACCCCGGTGCTCGCCGACTACGTGGCGCGGGTGCGCGACGAGCTCGGCCTGCCGCCCGAGGACGCGGCCCGGCTGACCTTCATGACCTCCGCCGGCGGCCTCACCGACGCCGGCCTGTTCCAGGGCAAGGACGCCATCCTGTCCGGCCCGGCTGGCGGGGTGGTGGCCATGGCGGCCACCGCCGAGGCGGCGGGCTTCACCCGCGTCATCGGCTTCGACATGGGCGGCACCTCCACCGACGTCGCCCATTACGACGGCGCCTTCGAGCGCTCTTTCGAGACCGAGGTGGCGGGCGTGCGGCTGCGCGCGCCCATGATGCGCATCCACACGGTGGCGGCGGGCGGCGGCTCGATCCTGCATTACGATCAGGGCCGGTTCCGGGTCGGGCCGGACTCCGCCGGCGCCCATCCGGGGCCTGCGAGCTACCGCAAGGGCGGCCCGCTCACGGTGACCGACGCCAACGTCATGACCGGCAAGCTCCGCCCGGAGCTGTTCCCGGCGATCTTCGGCCCCGGTCAGGACCAGCCGCTCGACGCCGGCGTGGCGCGCGAAAAGTTCGAGGCGCTCTCCGCCGAGATCGGCGACGGCCGCACGGCGGAGGAGGTGGCGGACGGCTTCATCGCGGTCGCCGTGGCCAACATGGCTGAGGCGATCAAGACCATCTCGGTCGCCCGCGGCTACGACGTCACCAAATACGCGCTGAATTGCTTCGGCGGCGGCGGCGGCCAGCACGCCGCCCGGGTGGCGGACGCGCTCGGCGTCGACGCGGTGCTGGTGCATCCGCTGTCCGGCCTGCTGTCGGCCTATGGCATGGGGCTCGCGGACCTGCGCGCGCACCGGGCCGCGAGCCTTGGCGCGCCGCTTCGCGAGGCGGGCGACGCCGCGGCCGATCTGATCGCGCGTCTCGGCCGTGAGGCGGCGGAGGAGCTTCAGGGGCAGGGCGTCCCGGAGCCCCGGATCGAGACGCGGCTGCACATCCGCTACGCCGGCACCGACACGGCGCTGGAGGTTCCGGTCGAGGGCGCGCTCGACGCGGACGACATCGCGCGGGCGTTCCGGACGCTGCATCTCGCCCGCTTCGGCTTCGTGGACGACGCCCGCGCGCTGGTGATCGAGCAGGTGGAGGTGGAGGCGGCCGGCGGCGGTTCGCCTCTCGCCGAGGCCGAGCAGCCTGCGGAGGCCGCGCCGGCGCCCGAGCCCGAGACGCGCGCCCGCCTGTTCTCCAACGGCGCGGCCCATGAGGCGGCGGTCCACCGCCGCGAACGGCTGGGCGTCGGCCATGCGGTGGAGGGCCCGGCGCTGATCGTGGAGCCGAACCAGACCGTGGTGGTGGAGGACGGCTGGCGCGCCATGGTCGATTCCCGCGGCGCGCTGGTGCTGACCCGCGCCCGTCCCCGGGCTTCGGCTCAGGCCATCGGCGCCGACGCCGACCCGGTGATGCTGGAGATCTTCAACAACCTGTTCATGTCCATCGCCGAGCAGATGGGGCTGGTGCTGCAGAACACGGCGAGCTCGGTCAACATCAAGGAGCGGCTGGACTTCTCCTGCGCCGTGTTCGCGCCGGACGGCGCGCTGGTGGCGAACGCGCCGCACATGCCGGTGCATCTCGGCTCCATGGACCGTTCGGTGGAGGCGGTTCTGCGCCGGGCGGGCGACCGGCTGAAGCCGGGCTCGGCCTTCGCGCTGAACGCGCCCTACGACGGCGGCACCCACCTGCCGGACGTGACGGTGGTGACGCCGGTGTTCTCCGACGACGGCGCGGAGCTGCTGTTCCTGGTGGCGAGCCGCGGCCACCACGCCGACATCGGCGGCATCGCGCCCGGCTCCATGAGCCCGCGCGCCACCACCATCGAGCAGGAGGGCGTCACCATCGACGTCATGCCGCTGGTGGAGGAGGGCCGGTTTCAGGAGGACGCGATCCGCGCCGTGCTGACCGGCGCGCGCTATCCCGCCCGCAACGTGGACCAGAACGTCGCCGACCTGAAGGCGCAGGTGGCCGCCAACGCCAAGGGCGTGGCGGAGCTGAACAAGATGATCGGCTGGTTTGGCCTCGACGTGGTGCGGGCCTACATGGGCCATGTGCAGGACAACGCCGCCGAGAGCGTGGCGCGCGTGATCGCGACGCTCGACGACGCCGCGTTCGCCTATGAGATGGATCAGGGCGCGGTGATCCGCGTGAAGATCGCGGTGGACAAGGCGGCGCGGCGGGCGGTGGTGGATTTCACCGGCACGAGCCCGCAAGGGGCCGACAACTTCAACGCCCCGGAGCCGGTGACGCGCGCGGCCGTGCTCTACGCCTTCCGGGTGATGGTGGACGGCGACATCCCCATGAACGCCGGCTGCCTGCGTCCGATCGAGATCCGCACCCCGGAGGGGTCGCTGCTGGCGCCGCGCCATCCGGCGGCGGTGGTGGCCGGCAATGTGGAGACCAGCCAGGCGGTGGTGGACTGCCTGTTCGGGGCGCTGAACGCCATGGCGGCGGCGCAGGGCACCATGAACAACCTCACCTTCGGCGACGCCACCCGGCAGTATTACGAGACCATCTGCTCCGGTTCGCCCGCAGGCCCCGGCTTCGACGGAACCGACGCCGTCCACACCCACATGACCAACTCCCGGCTCACCGACCCCGAGATTCTGGAGGAGCGCTATCCGGTGGTGCTGGAGGAGTTCTCCATCCGCAAGGGCTCTGGCGGCCGCGGCCGCTGGTCGGCCGGCGACGGCGTGCGCCGGGTGATCCGGTTCCTGGAGCCCATGGACTGCGCCATCCTGTCCGGCCATCGCCGCGTGCCGCCCTTCGGCATGGCGGGCGGGGCGCCGGGGCGGGTGGGGCGCAATTTCGTCCGTCGCGGGCCGAAAGACCTAGTGGAGATCGGCGCCTGCGACCAGATAAAGCTCGACCCCGGCGACGCGGTCGTCATCGAGACGCCGACCGGCGGCGGCTGGGGCCGCCCGGAGGAGTGATCCCATGAGCGCGCAACCCGCTTCTACCCCTGCGAACCGGCCCGTCACCGTGTCCGCCGTCCGCGCGGCGAAGGGCGCGACGCCGCTCGTTTGCCTCACCGCCTACACCACGCCCATGGCGCAGGCTCTGGACGAGGCCTGCGACCTGCTGCTGGTGGGCGACAGCCTCGGCATGGTGATCTACGGCCTGCCGAGCACGATTCCCGTCACGCTCGACATGATGATCGCCCATGGCGCGGCGGCCGTGCGCGGCGCGAAGCACGCGCTGGTGGTGGTGGACCTGCCGTTCGGCTCCTATCAGGAGAGCCCGGCCCAGGCCTTCCGCTCCGCCTCCCGCATCCTGGCCGAGACCGGCTGCGGCGCGGTGAAGCTCGAAGGCGGCGCCGTGATGGCCGAGACCATCGCTTTCCTCACCCAGCGCGGCGTGCCGGTGCTGGCCCACATCGGCCTGCAGCCCCAGTCGGTGAACGCGCTCGGCGGCTACTCCGCGCGCGGGAAACTGTCGCCTGAGGCCGAGACCATCCTCGCCGACGCCCGCGCCGTGACCGACGCCGGCGCCTTCGCCGTGGTGGTGGAGGGCGTGGTGGCCCCGCTCGCGGCCCGCATCACCTCGACCATCCGCGTGCCCACCATCGGCATCGGCGCCTCGGCGGAATGCGACGGCCAGATCCTCGTCACCGACGACATGATGGGCGTCACCTTCGGCCATGTGCCGAAATTCGTGCGCCGGTACGCCGATCTCGGCGCGCGCATGAAGGCTGCCGCGGCCGACTACGCCGCCGACGTGCGCGCCCGCCGCTTCCCCGGCGCGGAGCACCTCTACGCCGCGCCGAAACCGACCGCCGCGGACGCGTGAGGCGCCGACGCAGGGCGGATGACAACGCCCGCGTTTGGCCACATATTGGACTGCGAATCGAGGATCGGGGGATCTTGAAATGCGGACTTGGGGCAGGCGGCGTGGGGCGCTGCTGTCCGGCGTGGCGCTTGGCGTCGTGGCGGCGTTCCTGATGACGGCGGACGCGGCGCGCGCGGCGGACATGGCCGAGAGCGTCGCCGGTCTTCCGGCGGTCGACGGCTTCAACGGCAAGCTGGAGGGCTTCGGCGGCTGGGGCGACAGCAAGGGCTTCCGCAGCGGAAGCAATTTCGTCGGCGGCGGCCTCGGCTCGCTGAGCGCGCCGCTGGGCCACAGCTTCGGCTTCCAGCTCGACGGCATGGCGGCGGCCCGGCAGGGCGACTTCGTCGGCGGCGCGGCCGGCCACCTGTTCACCCGCGATCCGTCGAGCCACCTCATCGGCCTTTACGGCTCGGGCGTCGGCTTCGACGACCCGTCCAAGACCCGCTCCTACAAGATCGGCGCCGAGGCCGAGGCCTATCTCGGCCGCTTCACCCTCTCCGGCGTCGCGGGCTACGAGCATGTGGACGCCAAAAAGGCCTTCCTCGGTCTCGACGGCGCGGGCGCGCGCGTGTTCTCCGATCCGAAGGACGGCGGCTCGTTCTTCGACCAGATCGACGTCAGCTTCTACCCAGCCGACAACCTGAAGCTGTCGGCCGGCCACCGCTATGTGGGCCGCAAGCACGCCGCGGCGCTCGGCCTCGAGGCGCTGTTGCCGGTCGGCGGCGTGGGCGTCTCCGCCTTCGCGGAAGGCCGCATCGGCGAAGAGGACTACAAGGCGGCCTGGGCCGGCGTGAAGATCTACTTCGGCGAGAGCAAGAGCCTGATCCGCCGCCACCGCGAGAGCGACCCGCCGAACCGGCTCAAGGACGACCTGTTCGCCGCCTCCAGCCGGCGCGACCGCGTCGGCGCGGTTCCGCCGCCGCCCCCGCCGCCGCCGGGCTGCGAAGTCACCAACTGCGGCTGCGTGTTCCAGTAGCAAGCCCGTGACGCGCGCGCTGCTCGCCTGGGAGGGCGGCGCCGGACGCGGCCATCTGCTGCATCTGCGCGCGGTCGCCGAAGCCCTCGGCGGCCGTTTCGCGTTCGACGCCGCGTTGTGCCGCATGGAGCATGCGGCCGAGATCGCGCCGGTCTGCGACGTCGTGGTGCAGGGCGCGGCGCTTTACGACCGGGAGCCGCGCCGCCGTGGGCCGGGGGCGGTCGGGGCCGCCACCTGGGGCGAGTTCATGGGCGACATGGGCTTCGGCGACGCCGAGGTGCTGCGCGTCCAGATCGGCTGGTGGATCGAAGCCATGAAGGCCCGCCGCGCGGAGCTGGTGGTGGCGGATTTCGCCCCCTGCGCCCAGCTCGCCGCGCGGGCGCTGGGCCTGCCCGTGATCGTCACCGGCGTCGGCTACGCCGTGCCGCCGCCGGACCTCGACGCTTTTCCCGTGTTCCTCACCGATCGAACCGCCCGCCTGCACGACGAGGCGGCCATGGTCGCCGCCGTCAACGCAGCCGGCGCGGCCTTCGGCCTCGCGCCCATCGACCGGCTGGCGGCGGTCTACCGGGCGGACGTGGCGCTGGCGCGCACCCTGCCGATGCTCGACCCCTATGACGGGCTCCGGGCCGAGCCGCCGCTGCCGCCGCTCGCCGACGTTCCCGACGCGCCGTCGGCGGGGGAGGGCGACGAGGTGTTCGCCTATTTCTCCACCACGGAGCGGAACGACCCCGCTCTTATGGAGGCGATCTGCGATCTCGGCGCGCCGGTGCGGCTGTTCCTGCCCGGCGCCGACGACGCGCTCGCCGCCCAGCTCGAGGCCCGCGGCGTGCTGGTGGAGCGCGCGCCCGTGCCTGTGGATCTGATCGCCCGCCGTTCGCGGCTGGCGCTGCACGCCGGCCAGCATGGGGCGCTGTGCATGGCGCTCGCCTGCGGCCTGCCTCAGGCGGCCGCGCCCCAGCATCTGGAGCAGCTCTATCACGCCCGCCGCGCGCAGGAGGCCGGGGTGCTGACGCTGCTGCCGCGGGGCGAGCGCGATCCGGCCGCGCTGCGCGCGATCCTGCGCGCCGCGCTCGCGGACGAGGACGCCGCCAAGCGCGCCCGCGCGCTGGCGCATGAGCTGCGGCCGCTGTTCGGCGACGCGCGAGCCGCGATCCGGAGCCGGCTGTCCACGCTTCGGGGCTGACGGCTGCGCCTCGATTGGGCGCCGTTTTCCTGTGCGCCCCTCCGGCGTTCTACGGATGCGGGGCCCGCGGCCGCAGGCGTACGGTTCATGCGCTCAAAAACACCACGCGGCGGAAACGTCGCGGCTCTCGGGGGGAAGCGCCGTGGCCTATTTCTATGGCACGCCGGATGCGGAGCGGCCCACGCCGACCGCCGACGCGGACTACTTCTATGGCCAGGGCGGCGCGGACATCCTTGAAGGCGCGGGCGGCGACGACAGCCTGTCCGGGGGGGCCGACGACGACACGCTGGACGGCGGCGAGGGGGCGGACAGCCTCGCGGGCGGAGACGGCCAGGACCGGATATCGGGCGGCGCCGGCGACGACGTGATCTCGGTCTACCCGTACGAGACCGGCGCGGACACGATCGACGGCGGCGACGGCGTCGATCAGCTCTATCTGTCCGTCTCCTCCACCTCGGCGGCGATCACGCTCAACGTGGGCGCGAACCAGGCCGCGGCGCAGATCCTGCCCGACGGCACCTCCGTCATCCGCATGGAGCGCATCGTCTTCAGCGGCGGCGACGGCGCGGACCGGATCACCGGCGGCGCCTATGACGACAGCATCTACGGCGGCGGCGGCGACGACATCCTGTCCGGCGGCTCGGGCGGCCGGGACAACCTGCGCGGCGAATCCGGCGAGGACGTGCTGCGCATCCTGTCCGCGACCGGCGGATCGCTGGACGGCGGCGCGGACGACGACGGCCTCCACGGCGGCGAGGGCCACGACTATCTCTATGGCGGCGCGGGGGCCGACCTGATCGGGGGCGGCGGTGGCGACGACGTGATCGACGGCGGAACCGGCGACGACGACATCGACGCCGGCGCGGGATCGGACAGCATCGCCGTGCGGTTCGACGACGGCTATGACGACATCGACGGCGGCGCGGGCGTGGACAGCCTGACGCTGGACCGCACCGCCTCTCTCGCCGGCCTGACGCTGAGCCTCGCCGCGCCCAACGTGGTCCAGAACCTGGGCGACGGCACGCGGATCGTCCGCATCGAGCAGCTCGACTTCACCGGCGGCGCAGGCGGCGACGTGATCACCGGCGGCGCGCTCACCGACCGCATCCGCGGCGGCGAGGGCGCGGACGTGCTGAGCGGCGGCGGAACCGGCGGCGATTACGACGTGCTCTACGGGCAGGGCGGCGACGACCGCCTGATCGGCACGTCGGGCTACGACTATCTCTATGGCGGCGCCGGCCGGGACACGATCGTCATGAGCGCCGACGGCGATTACGCCTATGGCGAGGCGGACGACGACGTCATCCAGGGCAGCGACGGCGCGGACCAGATCGAGGGCGGCGGCGGCCGCGACGTGGTCGCCGCGGGCGGCGGCGACGACGTCGTCACCGTGGGCGCGGAGGACGGCGCCGACGACATCGACGGCGGCGCGGGCGTGGACATGCTCTATTTCGCCCGCGGCGGCTCGGTGGGGCTGACGCTGAGCCTCGCGAACCCGGCCGTGGCGCAGACGCTGGCGGACGGCTCGCGCATCGTCGGCGTGGAGCGCATCGACTTCGACGGCGGCGCCGGACGTGACGTGATCACCGGCGGCGCGCTGGCGGACAGGCTGGACGGCGGCGCCGGTTCGGACGTGCTGAACGGCGGCGGCGGCGACTACGACTCGGTTTCCGGCGGCGACGGCGACGACCAGCTCAACGGCGGCGAGGGCTACGATTATCTTTATGGCGGCGAGGGACGCGACGTCCTGAACGTGTCCGCCGACGGCGACGCGGCCTATGGCGACGGCGGGAACGACCGCATCAACGGCTCCGGGATCGGCGACGCGACGCTGTCCGGCGGCGACGGCGCGGACGTCGTCTATGGGCGCGGCGGGGCCGATTATCTCTACGGCGGCGACGGCGCCGACCATCTCGACGGCGGCGCGGGCGACGACCGAATGTATGGCGGTCGCGGAAACGACCGCTACGTGGTCGACAGCGTCAACGACCAGCTTGGGGATGAGAGCGCGGAGGCGGCGGGCGGCGTCGATCTGGTGCTGTCCTCCGTGGACTGGACGCTGGCGGACGCCTTCGAGAACCTGACCATCAGCGGCGCCATCGGCCGGCGCGGCGTGGGCAACGCGCTCGCCAATCGCCTCACCGGAGGAAGCGGCGACGACACGCTGATCGGCCTCGGCGGCCGCGACACGCTGAACGGCGGCGCGGGCGCGGACCGCATGGACGGCGGCGCGGACGACGACGCCTACTACGTGGACTCCGTCGGCGACCGGGTGGTGGAGGCGGCCGGCGGCGGAACCGACGTGATCAACAGCGCCATCAGCTTCGCGCTGGAGGGACTCAACGTCGAGAACCTGACGCTGACCGGAACCGCCGCCATCGACGGGACCGGCGACGCCGTCGCGAACGTTCTCACCGGCAACGCCGGGGCCAACCGGCTCGACGGACGGGGCGGCGCCGACGTGATGCGCGGCGGCGCCGGCGACGACGTCTATGTGGTGGACGTCGCCGGCGACACGGTTGTCGAGGCCAAGGGCGCCGGGACCGACACGGTGGAATCCGCGATCACTTTCTCGCTGTCCGGCCTGTTCGTGGAGAACCTCGTCCTCGGCGGCGCCGCCAGGGACGGTTTCGGCAACACGCTCGACAACGCCATCACCGGCAATGGGCTCGCGAACCGCCTCACCGGCGGCGACGGCGACGACACGCTGGACGGCGGCGCCGGAGCGGACCGCATGGAGGGCGGGCGCGGCGCCGACGCCTATGTGGTGGACAACGCCCGCGACGTGGTGGTGGAGGCGAACGTCGCCGGCGTCGACACGGTGCGCGCCTCGGTCAGCTTCTCGCTCGCGGGCCAGTTCCTCGAGAACCTGACCCTGACCGGGAACGCCAACCTCAACGCTGCCGGCAACTCGCTCGCCAACGCGCTGACCGGCAACGCCGGCCGCAACGTGCTGAACGGCGACCGCGGCGCGGACGTCATGGCCGGCGGCGCCGGCGACGACGTCTATTACGTCGACAACGCCGGCGACGCGGTGGTCGAGGCCGCCAACGGCGGGGTGGACCGGGTGGTGAGCTCGGTGACGTTCTCGCTCGCGGGCCAGCACATCGAGAACCTGACGCTCGGCCGCACCGGCGCGATCGACGGCTTCGGCAACACGCTGAGCAACGTCATTCTCGGCAACGCCGGGGCCAACGTGCTGAACGGCGGCCTCGGCCAGGACACGCTCACCGGCGGCGCCGGGGCGGACGTGTTCGTGTTCGACGGCAAGCTCGGCCTGAACAACATCGACCGCATCACCGACTTCTCGGTGACGGACGACGTGATCCGGCTCGACGACGCCGTGTTCCGGGGCCTTGCGGCCGGAGGCCTGTCGGCGGGCGCGTTCCACCTGGGCGCGGCCGCGGCGGACAACGCCGACCGCATCCTCTACGACGCCGGAACCGGCGCGCTGCTCTTCGACCGGGACGGGGCCGGCGCGACCTACAAGGCCGTGCAGTTCGCGACGCTCGCCGCCGATCTGGCCCTGAGCGCGGGCGATTTCGTGGTGGCGTGAGGCTTCGTAAGTCGAGAGAGCTGCGATCGCTTACGTGCGATCAAGTCTGATCGCTGGAAATCCTCGAACTCTTACTGTTGACGATGTGCTGAACGATCGCAGGGATGATGCATACGGACGAAATTTCGGGCTTCTCGCCCATTGTCGACCCCATGCTTTTGATGCCTTCTGCAAGGGCAGGGTTTTTTTCGATTACATCCAAATGTTGAGGGACGAGCGATGCGCTCACCAAAAACTGGTCGACATGCCGGGGAAGTCGAGCCCAGTTAATTCGTTCCAGCAGCTTTCTCGCGCCGGATTTTGAAACGAAATAGCCGTCGCCGCCGGGTGTAGATATGCCGCTAGGTCGAGTCGCCGCGACTTCCGCGAAAGGATAGGTGGTCACTGGGCTGCTTTTTTGATTAAAATGAGAAGAAATTCTATTATTTGCAAAATAAAGATCAAAATTCTGACTAAAAAAATTAGAATCAATAGAGGATATTGAGCTATTTATGACAATATCGTCTTCAAGAATGAGCGTGAAATCCTTTTCCAACGTAAGCGAGGTTTCCCATGCCTTGATGTGACTTGTGAGGCATCCGAAGGTGCCGGGAAAATTGTTGGCGGCGCGCCCGCCGATCTTGACGCGCTTGAGCAGACCACGGGGGAGCGAGGCGCCGTTGATGGCGGATAGTCTGTGGAACTGTAAGCCGAAATCGGAAATTTGCTTTGAGACAGAATTAAAACGCTCAGTATCCCTGTCTAGATTGATCACTATTATATTGAAATATTGGCCTTCTTGTGCATCATGGCTCATGATCGTGCTACTTTATTTTAGCTCCCTGCGTCAAGATCGCAATTGTATCCGGCTCTTGCTTCGGCGACAAGAGTAAAATCCGGACAAGGACGCACTGTGCCTATCTGGGATTTGTGTCGTTTCAAAGGACAAAGCGCAGACGTCGCCCAAGCGTCGTCCGCCGGCGGCCCTCAATCGGCGTGGTCCGACGGAGGCTGAGCCTGTTTGCCGCCCAGCAGCGCGGCGCGCATCGAATCAAAACTGATCCGCCGTCCACGGGTCAGTCGCATCGTCCAGCGCATCAGTGGTTGCCTGAGGGACAAGGGTTCGTTGTCGCCATCCTGACGACGGGCAGCTTTGAGGCGCCGCAGTGACGAGCGTATCCGCCGCCTAAACGCGTCGGCGTCCTTTGTTTCCAGCCAGTACTGTAGGCTTTTGGAGCGAGCCCTTTCCCTCAGGACCTGAACGAAGGCGTCGGCGATGGAGACATCGTCCAGAAGCCTTTCGCGTATGACCGGCATCGGCAGCAGGGAGACGTGCTCGGCCATCCATGCGCGGAACTTCACGGCTTTCTGCTTGTGCCGGAAGCCGCCGCCCTGAGACTGCGCCACCCGCGTGATGGGCGTGGCCTTCAAAACCAGTTCTTTGGACTCCAGTCCCGACTGGATGATCGATTCGGCGAGCGCGCTGCGGGTTATCACGACGCTGTTGCCCAGACCGTCGGTCTTGTAATCCGGCAGCCAAGCGTCGCCGAGTGAGATGTCTGACAGTTCCGTCATGACATCCGTGCAAAGATCGCAAGCTCTCGATTTGAACAGGCCGGTGCCCCACATGTCGCCTACGCGGCGCATTTTCATAGTGTGGGTTTTATTGTTCTCATCTATGGCGGAAAACGAGTAGTCGTTTGCCGTGCTTTTCGCGTCCTTGACGCGGTATTCTGGCGCAAAAAAGTTTCCGCGAACGCCAGCGTTCTGGGCGAGATAATCCGTGTATGAGCGGCTTTTCAGGCCTCCGCAGATAATGCCCAGCAAAAATGGAATTTTCTCCCGGAACTCGGGATAGTAGTACTGCTTCAGGCGTACGGCCTTAATGAAACAGGCGACCCCGGATACCGCAACACGTCCGTTTTTTTGTTCGATTACGGAAAAAAGCTCATCAAGAGAGACTGGATAGTATCTCGTCTTTGACATCTTGCGGATGTCGTCATTCTTATCAAAAATGCAGTACTTGTATCTATCATTTACGTCATTTTGCACGACGAAAAGATAGTCGACATCGCCACGTTCAAGAAGTTTCTTGAAAACGTAAGTGGCTATGCCGCCAGAAGACGAGGTGGGGCGATATTCGATGCTGTAGCCGATGTAGGAGCCTTCGAAGCGACCGCATCGGGGATGAGACTGTTTTGCATCGGCGAGAAATATATCCGCCAAGGCGTCCTCGTCTCGAACGGCGGCCTCGGGCTCGGGATTGAACGGACACACCTTCACGGCGCTCGCCGGCACGTCGGCCGCGCTTGCGCCCGGCGCCAGTTCGGGCGTTAGAAAGCCGTCCTCATTCCAGGCCATCCTGAGCGCGCCGCGGGATTCCGAAATGCACACGCCGCAGCCTGTGCACAAGACGTTCAGCGGCTGGCAAACATGGCTTGGCGCGCCGGCGGCGGACCTCACGCCCGTGGGCGTCCCTCCGGTCGAATGACTGACATTCGAGCGCAGCGCCACCACGGTTCCATCGCCCGGGCCGCTGCGTCCGGACTGGCCCGCTGGGGAAGGCGGCCTTGCCGGCCGGTCGCCGGTCAGGGCCTCCTGCAGGAACCTGAATGACCGGGTGCGAAGCGCGTCCAATCGCGCGTTGACGGCGCTCCAGTCCACAGGCTGCGATATTTTCTGCAGGTCGATCTGCGAGGAGTGCAGCACGAGGCGCTCCTCTAAGCCGAACATCTTAAGCAGTGACGTAAAGCGTGCGAGACCTCTCGCGGGATTTCCATAGGCCAGGAAAGGCTTGTTGAAGATGATCGAGAACACCACGCCATGGAAGGAGTCCGTGACGACAAACGACGCTTTATGAAACGAGGCGAGCCAGCCTTCGACGGACTTGTCGCCCTTGATCTCGGCCTGAGCGCCGGAAGGGTCGGCCTCGCGCCCGTCGGTCGTGCGCACGGTTAAACCCAGACGTTGCGCGAGCGCCGCAATCGTATGGTTCTTGTCGTCATTGACGTCGAGAATGTAGGTCAGCAGCGTCTTGTCGTCCGGACGCCGTCTGTCGAGCGAAAATGCGCTGACGTAGTGGCTCTTGTCGTGGAGCAGAGTTGGATCCAGAACGTGCTGCGCCGCAGCGTTCAGGTGATCGCGGCACAGGTCGACGCCATTGTCCTCGCGCACAGACACCGCGTCGAATTTTTGGATGAGGCGCGTGGCGACCGAGGTCTCCTCGCCACTGAACTCCCAACTGGGCGATGCGAAAGACGCCGCGTAACTGATGCGCCTTGTCGTCGTGTCATCCTCGGGCAGAAAACCAAGGAAAAAATCGGACAGCATGCTTCTGGCGTATTTTGGACGCCAGACTTGGTCGCTGCCGACGATGATCGCATCGAAACCGTAATGCGGTATTTTGTTTTCCAAATGGGACGTCGACAAAAACGGCGTCGTTGCAGGAAATATGTGCTTCTGGATAAATTTGGTGTTTGGCGCCGTAGACGACAGCGAAGTGAACGACTTCGCCATAAGGGGCGTATCGGCCTCGGCCCGATCGGCCAGGCTGGCGATGTCAAAGTCGCGTGGCGGAATGCGCCTGTTGATGAGGACGGGAGAATGCCCCAGCTGCCGCAGTGCGGTGACCAAGGCGTAGGCTTGCAGGTTGCCGCCGTAATTCCGGTTCAAAGGAAGGGTCAGAACGCCAACTTTCAATTTTGGCGCTGCGCCGCCGTCGGCGACTGGATTCGACGGTTCGTCGGTATCAGGCTTCATTCCTGCAGGCCTCAAACGCGGTTTAATTCTGGAAATATTTAGGCATGCATCGTTGTGCGAGCCCTATATCATGGGTCTTTCCAGCATGAAATTCGGAGCGCCATAATGTCGCTCCGACCCTATCGGAAAAGCTCGGGGAGGTCTACCGGCTGAGTGGGGGCGGGCTTTCTTCAGTGTGAGGCAAGTCATGGGCGCGCATACTGGGGTGTGGGACGCGCTTGTCGCATAAGGCGCAAAATTTTAATTTTCTGATCTAAGGTATGACATTGGTGTGGCGGCTCTGGCTGGCTCGGATTCTGGGCTCTTCAATAAGAGGGCGGTCGGCCGTCGTGCGGGGAGATTTCAGCAGCTTCGTCGCACGTCGTCAGGCTCAAGCGGTAAGGGTTCCTGCGCCGTGCAAGATAAACTTTTTGCAGTGCGGGAAATTGACAACGCCAATGAGGGAGACTTACGCTGACGCCGTCCGTATGCCTTAGAGCGTTCCCAAACTTGCGCCTGCAAGAAAGGCCTGCAAGCCATACATGGATAATTTTTTTAATACAAAAAATAATTTTTACCTGAATTGAGAAATTCATCAGGTCGTCATGAAGTGGGGCGTTTGAGCTCTTCGGCAGGAATGTTTTACGAGATGGCGCGGGCTGCGGACGCTTGCGTTTGAGCGTTGAGTTGGGGGCTTTGGGGCGGAAATGTCTGAAAAGGTGATGGACGTCGCGAAGCTTAAGGCTGAGCGCGACAAGCTCAAACAGCAGCGCGACGAGGTGCGCGAGGCGCGCAACGGTTTCCGGGTGGAGCGGGACCAGGCGCAGGCCGCGCTGAAGGCCGCCGAGCGCGCCCGGAGCGCGGCCGAGGCGGAGCGGGAGAAAGTCGCCGCCGAGCGGGATCGGGCGCTGGCGGAGCTTGAGGCCTTGCGGGCCGGCGCCAAGACGGCGCGGAAGAAATCGGAGATCGCGGCCGACGCTGCGGCGCTGCAGGACAAGGATCGACTGATCCAGCTCGAAAAGCGCCGCGTGCAGCGGCTGGAGCAGCAGATCGAACGGCTCGCCCATCGCGTGTTCGAGCAGGAGGCGGTGCTCGACAGCCTCGGGCAGGTCCGGCAGCAGTTCGACAGGGTCGCGGATCTCGACCAGACGGTCGCCTCCGGACGGCGGCTGCTGGCGTCCCTGAGCGGATCGCTGGCGCTGTTCGGCTCCCTGAAGGAGACGTTCGACGCCAAGCTTTCCGAACTGCAGGCCCACGTGGACCTGTCGCTGGCGGCGGAGCTGAAGCAGTACGAGCGGTTCGTCGAGACCCTCTCCTCCCTCACGGTGGAAACCAAGACGGCCCTCGCCCCGGTGGTGTCGGAGACGCCCGTGGAGACGTTGTTCCAGCCTTCGGTTCGCGACCAGACCAAGCCGGAGAAGGTGAACGGCAAGCCGGTGGGAGGCGCCCGCTGGCGCACCATGGCGGAGGAGCGATTCCAGAAGGAGGTGGCGTTCCGGGAGTCGGGAGAGTTCGCCCGCGTGGAGGCCATGCGCGGCAAGCACGCCGGCAAGCGCGCCTTCATCATCGGCAACGGGCCGTCGATCAACACTCAGGATCTGACGCTGCTGAAGGACGAAATCACCTTCTGCGCCAACTGGTTCATCAACCACCCGCAGTTCAACGACATCCAGCCTTCGTACTATTGCGTGTCGTCGCATGAGATGTTCGGCGGCTGGGGCAAGACGCCGAACCTGAACGAGGACTTTCGGGAGAAGCTGAAGCAGAAGCTGACGCCCGAATCGACGATGTTCTTTTCGTTCGCCTTCAGGAATTACATGAAGGAACTGGGGTTGCTGGACGAGGAGCAGCTGCGCTATCTGATCTTCGACCGGCCCAAGCTGCTGGTGGACGAGGTCGGAAGCCAGAATTTCGATCTCGGGCGCTGCATGGACGACGCCTACACCGTGCTGCTGACCTTCGCCGTGCCGCTCGCGGTGCATTTCGGGATCACCGACCTCTACCTGATCGGTTGCGACTGCGATTACGGGCTGACCACGCCGGAGGCGCCCCGCGCCTATTTCTATGCGCCGTCCGAACACAAGACGAGCAGCACCAAGTTCGAGAACATCGCCCGCATCTGGGGGGATGACGGGCCGATCTTCCAGTCCTACCGGATCTGCTCCGACACGGCGCTGATGAAGGGGCTGCGCATGTGGAACGCCACGGCGGGCGGGCGCCTCGAGGTGCTGCCCCGGGTGTCCTACCTCGACGTGGTCGGCCGTTCGTGAGCCCCGCGCCGTCGGCCAAGAAGCCGAAGCTCTGTCTCGCCACGGTGGTGTCCGATCCGTTCGTGCTCGGCGCCATCGTTCTGCTCAACAGCTTTCTGGCCAAGAACCCATGGTTCAACGGCGATATCGTCATTATCTCCGAGGTGACGAACTCGCCGCTGTCCCGCAGCAACAGAACCCTGTTGCGGGAACATTTTCCCGGCCTGAAGTTCCGCGACATCGACGCGACGGCTTATGAAGGCGTGTTCCACTTCGCGGAGACTGTGGTGGAGACGCCGGCCCGGTTGCGGGCGGCGTTTTACATTCTGGAATGCTTCACGCTGACCAATTACGAGCGTGTGGTCGCGCTCGACAGCGACATGCTGGTGACGGGCGATCTGCGGGAGCTGTTCGAGACCCAGGCGCCGTTCTCGATCGTGCGCGCCTACGACCACGACCGGAACCTGCCGCTACCCTATTTCAACACCGGCACCATGGTGATCGGCGGCGAAGGCCTGCGGCGCGACATGGTGTCGGAAATCTCGGACTTCCTCGCCACGGTCACCAAGGTCAACCGTTCCCACGGAAAAGCCGACCAGTCGGTGCTGAACGTCTACTTCCGCGGGCGGGACAAGAACTATCTCGACGAGAAGTACAACTTCTCGAAGCGCCTGGTGCCGCCGGACGTGGCCTCGATTGAGGACTTCATCGCCGAGAACGACGTGCGGATTCTGCATTTTCTCGGCGAAAAGCCCTGGAACATCAAAATCAAGGAGATGGAGTGGGACTACCGCCGCCACGAGGAATTGTGGCTTAGGGAGTTCCTGTCCTGCGCCAAGCCCACCGCGGTCGGCCGGCTGGTGCGGGAGCTGATCGCGCAGGACAAGGCGCTGCGCCGCGCCCTGCAGCGCCGCTACGTGCCGGCGGACGACCAGCGCGTGATGGAGAAGACCATCGAGCGCGCCTTCGCCAAACGCACCTACGCCTCCGTGTTTCAGGACAAGCCCAAGGCCGCGTCGGACGCGGAAGCCTGACGTCCGACACAGCCGGTTTTCCCCATTCCCCAGCAAACCGCGCCCGTGCGGGCGCGCGCCGGACGCGAATCGCTTATCGCTTGAAGCATCGTGTCCGACGACTCAGCCCTTTCCGCCGCCGTCCTGCCGCCTGAACTCGCGGCGGAGAAGTGGCGCGTGCTGAAGGCGACCTTCGGCTTCGACGCGTTCCGCCCCGGCCAGGAGCCGGTGGTGGATGCGCTGCTCGCCGGCCGCGACGTGCTGGCGGTGATGCCGACCGGCGCCGGAAAGTCGCTGTGCTATCAGGCGCCGGCGCTGACCAAGGGCGGGCTCGCGGTGGTGGTGTCGCCGCTGATCGCGCTGATGGACGATCAGGTGGCGGGCCTGCGCCTGAACGGCGTCTGCGCCGAGGCGATCCATTCCGGCCGGTCGCGGGAGGACAACGTCGCCTCTTGGCGGCGGGTCGCCTCGGGCGAGGCCCGCTTCGTCTACATGGCGCCCGAGCGGCTGATGACCGAGCGCATGCTCGGCGCGCTCGGCCGGCTGCCGGTGTCGCTGATCGCCATCGACGAGGCGCACTGCATCTCCCAGTGGGGCCACAGTTTCCGCGCGGAGTATCTGACGCTCGGCCGCCTGCGCGAGGCGCTGCCGGGCGCGCCCATAGCGGCGCTGACCGCGACCGCCGACGACGGCACCCGCGCCGACATTCTGGACAAGCTGTTCGGCGGCCGGGCCCAGGTGTTCGTCTCCGGCTTCGACCGGCCCAACATCGCGATCTCCGTCACCGAGAAGGCGGATGTGGGGACCGCGATCGAACGCTTCGTGGCCGCGCGGCCGGGCCTCAGCGGCGTGATCTACCGGATCTCCCGCAAGAAGGTGGAGGAGACCGCCGCGCGTCTTCAGGCGGCGGGCGTGAGGGCCTTCGCCTATCACGCCGGCATGGAGGCGTCCGAGCGCGCCGCGGCGCAGGAGACCTTCCTGGCCGAGAGCGGGGTGGTGATGGTGGCGACCGTCGCCTTCGGCATGGGCATCGACAAGTCGGACGTGCGCTACGTGCTGCACGGCGACGCGCCGGGCTCGCTCGAGGCCTATTATCAGGAGATCGGCCGCGCGGGCCGCGATGGCGCGCCGGCCGAGGCGCTGATGTTCTACGGCCTCGAGGACGTGCGCACCCGTCGCCGCTTCATCGACGAGCAGGATTCCGATCCCGAGCGCAAGCGGGTGGAGGCCAGGCGGCTCGACGCGCTGGTGGGCTTCTGCGAAACCATCTCCTGCCGCCGGCAGGCGCTGCTGGCCTATTTCGGCGAGGCCTCCGGCCCGTGCGGCAACTGCGACACCTGCCTCGATCCGCCCGAGGTGGTGGACGGGACCCGGGACGCGCGGCTGCTGCTGTCGCTGGTGGCGGCCACGGGCGAGCGCTTCGGGGCGGCGCACATCGTGGCGCTGGCGGTGGGGCACCTGTCCGAGACCGTGACGGCGCGGGGCCACGACAGGCTGCCGGGCTTCGCCAAGGGCGCCGACCGGCCGGCGGCGGAATGGCGTGGCGTCGTGCGGCAGCTGGTGGCGCTCGGCGCGCTGAAGGTCGAGGTCGGGGCCTATGGCGGCCTGACGCTGACCGAGCGCGGCGGCCGCATCCTCGACGGCGCCGAGGGCGTGACGCTGGCCAAGCCCCGGGAGAAGCGCCGCGAGCGCCGCCGCATGACGGCGGAGCGGGTGGAGATGGACGGCGTGGACGCCGCGCTGCTCGGCCGGCTGAAGGCGTTGAGGCGCGAGCTCGCCATCGCCCGCGCCGCGCCGGCCTATCTGATTTTCTCCGACCGCACGCTGGTGGAGATGGCCGCCACGCGCCCCCGCACGGCCCAGGCGCTGGCGCAGGTGAAGGGCGTCGGCGCGGCCAAGCTCGACGCCTTCGGCGACGTGTTCCTGAAGGCGCTGAACGAGGCCTGATCCCACGCCGCGGCGGACGGGTTGCGCCGGCGGCGGGGCAGGGCGATCATGACGCTCCGATGAAGGAGGCGCCATGAGCGATCAGGAGCCCATACGTTTCGTCCCCCGCGCAGGCCCCGCCATCCCGGCGGCTTCCGCTCCGGTTTCCCCCCACGTCTCGTTCGACCGCGCCGAGTTCAACGCCCTGTTCGGGCTTTACGGGCGCATGGTGGCGGCGGGGGAGTGGCGGGACTACGCCATCGACTTCCTGAAGGAGCAGGCGGTGTTCTCGGTGTTCCGGCGCACCAGCGAAGCGCCGCTCTACCGCATCGAGAAGACGCCGAAGCTCGCCCGGCGTCAGGGGGCCTATGCGGTGGTGACGGCGACCGGCCTGATCCTGAAACGCGGCCCCGACCTCGCCCGCGTCCTCGACGTGCTGGAGCGCAAGCTGCGGCTGGTGACGAACTGACGCCGCTTGCGGTCAGGACAGCGGCGCTTTTGGGCTGTGGCCCGAACACGTCATGCCCGAGACAAGCTCGGGCATGACGGAAGGCATGGCCCGGCCGGCGGAACCGCGGACGCGGCTCAGCCGCCGAGCTTGGCCTTGATGGCGCCGTTGGCGGCGGCGAAGTCCATCACGCCGGTGTATTTCGCCTTCAGCGCGCCCATGACCTTGCCCATGTCCTTGATGGAGGCGGCGCCCGTTTCGGCGACGGCGGCCTCGATCGCGGCGGCGACCTCCTCGTCGGAGAGCGGCTTCGGCAGGAACTCCTGGATCACGGCGATCTCGGCGCGCTCCTTGGCGGCGAGTTCGGGGCGGGCGTTCTGCTCGTAGACGGTCGCCGATTCCTGCCGCTGCTTGATCATCTTGGCGAGCAGCTGCTTCAGCTCGTCCTCGGTCGCGGTCTCGCGCCCGGCGCCGCGGGCCTCGATGTCCCGGTCCTTGATGGCGGCGCCGATCAGGCGCAGCGCGCCGGTGCGCTCGGCGTCGCGCGCCTTCATGGCGTCCTTGGTGGCGGCGGCGACGGCGTCGCGCATGGGCGTGGTCCTCAAACTGTGGCGGGCCTGCGCGGGCGGCCTTCCGAAACGTCAGCGGAACGTTGACGCACCGGCTTCGGGCGCCTAGGTTCCGGCCGCACCGGCGCCGTCCCTGGCGGCGCCGCGCGACTACGCGCGACGGGACTTAAGACAATCATGGCTCACGAACAAGGCGCCGCCGCCGGCGGCTGGGACGAAGCGCGCCCCACGGCGCGGCTGCTGCTGGCCGACGGCACGGTGATCGAGGGCGACGGGCTCGGCGCGGTGGGCGCGAGCGCGGGCGAGCTCTGCTTCAACACCGCCATGACCGGCTATCAGGAGATCCTGACCGATCCGTCCTACGCCGGACAGATCATCACCTTCACCTTCCCCCATGTGGGCAATGTGGGCGTGAACGAGGACGACGTGGAGACGGTCAACACGGCCGCCTCTTCCGGCGTGCGCGGCGTGGTGCTGGCCGCCGACGTGACCTCGCCCTCCAGCTGGCGCGCCACCCGCGACCTCGACCACTGGCTGAAGGCGCGCAACATCGTGGCCATCGCCGGCGTCGACACCCGCGCGCTCACCGCGCTGGTGCGCGAGAAGGGCATGCCCAACGCCGTGATCGCCCACGCGCCCGACGGCCGCTTCGACGACGCCGCGATCAAGGCGACGCTCGACGCCTTCAAGGGCCTTGAAGGGCAGGATCTGGTGCCGCTGGTCGGCGCCTCCCAGCGCTACGGCTGGGACGAATCCGGCTGGACCTGGCCCGGCGGCGCGCAGCCTGGCGCCTATGGCGCGCGTCCCGAAGGCGCGCCGAAGCGGGTGGTCGCGATCGACTACGGCCTCAAGCGCAACATCCTGCGCATGCTGACCGCCGCCGGCTGCGAGGTGACCGTGGTGCCCGCCACCGCTACGGCGGAAGAGATTCTCGCTCTCGATCCGGACGGCGTGTTCCTGTCGAACGGCCCCGGCGATCCGGCGGCGACCGGCGAATACGCCGTGCCGGTGATCCGCGCGGTGCTCGAGAAGAAGGTGCCGACCTTCGGCATCTGCCTCGGTCACCAGATGCTGGCGCTGGCTGTGGGCGCCTCCACCGCCAAGATGCGGCAGGGCCATCACGGCGCGAACCATCCGGTGAAGGACCTGTCCACGGGCAAGGTCGAGATCACCTCCATGAACCACGGCTTCGCAGTCGACCGCGACACCCTGCCGGCCTCCGCGCGCGAGACCCATGTGTCGCTGTTCGACGGCACCAACTGCGGCATCGAGCTGACCGACCGGCCGGCCTTCTCGGTGCAGCACCACCCGGAAGCCTCGCCCGGCCCGCAGGACAGCCACTACCTGTTCCACCGCTTCGTGGAGCTGATGGACGACCGCCGGCGCTGACGCGCCTGGGTCGAGAGGGGTTTCCTCCGCGCCGCCCCGCGCCTAGACTTGGGCTCTGGCGTCGAACGGAACCTGGCGTGACGGAATGAAACCAGCATTTGCGGCCGCCGGCCTCGTGGCCGGCGTCGTCGCCCTCGCGGCGGCGGGGGCCTATGTGTTCATGGGGCTCGAGAGCGGGGAGCGGCCGGAGACGGCGCAGTCCGCGGTCGCGCCCGTGGCGCAGCCCCCAGCGGCGCCCTCCGGCGAGGCCAAGGCGAAGACCGTCTCGCTGTACTGCACGTTCTATGTGTTCGTGGAGAGCCGGCCGTTCGTGGCGTTCCTGCTGGACCGGGACGAGGCGGACCCGCTCCGTTACGATCAGGTCTATGTGGCCAAGGCCGATGGCGACACCACCGACTACAATGAGCTGATGGGCGAGCGTCCGGTCTGGCGCTTCGACGGCGCCGTCGAGCCGCCGCGCGTGAACGCGACGATCATGGTGCCGGATTCCCGCGCTCAGGCGGGGGTGGCGCCGCAGGACATCGCGATCGAGCTGCGCGGCTTCGACGGCAAGGCCATCGGCTCCACCTGGTACGAGGCCAGCCTCAAGAGCATTTATTACCAGAACCTTCCGGGGAAATGCCGGCAGGCGCAGGGCCAGTCCTGACGTGAAGCCGCCTCACGGGGCGCTCGCGGTCCGCGACGCGCGCGACGCCGACCTGCCGGCGATCGCCGCCATCTACGCCGATCACGTGCTCAACGGAACGGCCTCGTTCGAGATCGAGCCGCCGGACGCCGACGCCATGGGCCGGCGGATCGCGGCGGTCCGGGAGGCGGGTCTGCCCTGGCTCGTGGCCGAGCGGGACGGCGCGATCCTCGGCTACGCCTACGCCGGCCCCTACCGGGCGCGGCCCGCGTACGACTGGACGATCGAGGATTCGATCTATGTGGCCGAGTCCGCGCGGGGGCAGGGCGCCGGCCGGGCGCTGCTGGAGACGCTGATCGCGCGCTGCGAGCAGGGGCCGTGGCGGCAGATGGTGGCGGTGATCGGCGGCTCGGACAACGCCGGCTCCATCGGCCTGCACGCGGCGCTCGGCTTCCAGCCTGCGGGAAACTTGCGCGCGGTGGGCTTCAAGTTCGGCCGCTGGATCGACTCGGTGTTCATGCAGCGGCCGCTCGGGCCGGGCGAGAGCGCGCCGGCGCCGCCGCGCGGCGGCTAACCGTCCTTGCGGGCGGCGGTCCAGCGGCGCTGCAGGACGTCCGCCGTTCCCACCACGATGATGGCGGAGGCGACGCCCCAGCACACCTCGCCCACCCGGCTCGCCAGCATCACGGCGTCGCTGGTCTGGTGCGGGATCAGCATGATGATGGTGGCGGTGATGCTGGCGAGGCGGGCGGCGCTGCCCGCATTGGCGAGCCAGGCCGCCAGCACCGACAGGCCGACCGCGAGCGCGTAGGCCGGAAGCCCCTTGCCGACGACGAAGGCGGTGAGCGCGCCCGTGAGCCCGCCGATCAGCGCGCCGAGCATCTGGTCGCGGCCCATGGTGTAGACGGTGACGATCTGCGCCTGGGTGACGGCGAGCGCGGTGATCGCGGCCCAGAACCCTTCGCGCAGGCCGATGGCGCTTGGCGGCAGATAGGCGAGCAGCGCGGCGGCGACGCCGAGCGCGGCGTGGCGCGCGCCGTTCAGGACGCGGTCGTTCAGGTTCAGCCGCTTGAGCGCGCGCTCCGTCAGGACGGCGAGGCGGTGGAAGCGCGCATGCCCGCGCCGATGGCGCGCGGCGGGCTCGGGGGAAGGCGTCGTCGTCACGGAGCCCAGATAAGCCGGACGCGCGGTCCCGGTCCAGAGCCGGCGGGCGCGGGCGCCCGCCGGCCGGAATGCGGATCTCAAAGCCCGCTTCAAATTCCACGCTCTCCGTCATGCCCGCCTGCGGCGGGCATGACGGAGTTTCAATCGCGCGCTGGGGCAATTTTGAAGCGCGCTCTCAGGCCACGGCGGCCTTTCGGGTCGAGGCCTTCTTCTGCTTCAGCGCGGCCTGGGCCGCGGCGAGCCGGGCGATCGGCACCCGGAACGGCGAGCAGGACACGTAGTCGAGCCCGACCTCCTCGCAGAAGGCGACCGATTCCGGATCGCCGCCGTGCTCGCCGCAGATGCCAAGCTTGATCTTGGGCCGCACGGCCCGGCCGCGCTCCACGCCGATCTGCACCAGTTCGCCCACGCCGTCCCGGTCGATGGAGACGAACGGGTCCTTGGGCAGCAGCTTCTTGTCCACGTAGCGAGTCAGGAAGGAGGCGGCGTCGTCGCGGCTGATGCCGAGCGCGGTCTGGGTCAGGTCGTTGGTGCCGAAGGAGAAGAACTCCGCCGTCTCCGCGATCTCGCCGGCCTTCAGCGCCGCGCGCGGCAGCTCGATCATGGTGCCGACCTGATAGGTGAGCTTCTGGCCGGTCTCCGTCTCGACCTCCTTGGCGACGGCGTCGATGCGCGCCTTCACGAAGTCGAAGTCGGCCTTGCCGATGACCAGCGGCACCATCACCTCGGCGGTCACCGCCTGTCCGGTGGACTTCGCCGCCTCGATCGCCGCCTCGAAGATGGCGCGGGCCTGCATCTCCGCGATCTCCGGATAGGCGATGGCGAGGCGGCAGCCGCGGAAGCCCAGCATGGGGTTGAACTCGGCCAGTTCGGCCGCGCGGGCGCGGAGCTTGTCCACGTCCACGCCGAGCGCGCCCGCCACCTCCTGCATGTCCTTCTCGGTGTGCGGCAGGAACTCGTGCAGCGGCGGGTCCAGCAGGCGGATGGTGACCGGCAGCCCCTTCATGATCTCGAACAGGGCCACGAAGTCGGCGCGCTGGAACGGCAGCAGCTTGGCGAGCGCCTTGCGGCGGCCGGCCTCGTCGTCGGCGAGGATCATCTCGCGCACCGCCACGATGCGCTTCTCGTCGAAGAACATGTGCTCGGTGCGGCAGAGGCCGATGCCCTCGGCGCCGAAGCGGGCCGCGGCGCGGGCGTCGGCGGGGGTCTCGGCGTTGGCGCGCACGCCCATGCGGCGCACCTCGTCGGCCCAGCGCATCAGGGTGGCGAAGTCGCCGGACAGCTCCGGCTGCACCATGGGAACCGCGCCCTCCATCACCTGGCCGGTGGAGCCGTCGATGGTGACGATGTCGCCCTGGTTGAACACCCGGCCCGCGATGGTGAGCGTGCCGGCCTTCTCGTTGATGCGCAGCGCGCCGGCGCCGGAGACGCAGGGCTTGCCCATGCCGCGGGCCACCACCGCCGCGTGGCTGGTCATGCCGCCGCGGGTGGTGAGGATGCCCTGCGAGACGTGCATGCCGTTGATGTCCTCGGGCGAGGTCTCGGTGCGGGCGAGGATCACCTTCTTGCCGGCGGCGACCGCGGCTTCCGCGGTCTCAGAGGAGAACACCAGCTCGCCCTGCGCCGCGCCCGGGGAGGCGGGCAGGCCGGTCGCCACCACCTTGCGCTCGGCCTTGGGGTCGATGGTCGGGTGCAGAAGCTGGTCGAGCGCGGCGGGGTCGATGCGCTCCACCGCCTCGTCGCGGGTCAGCACGCCGTCGCTGGCGAGGTCCACCGCGATCTTCAGCGCGGCCTTGGCGGTGCGCTTGCCGTTGCGGGCCTGCAGCATCCACAGCTTGCCGCGCTCGACCGTGAACTCCAGGTCCTGCATGTCGCGATAATGCTTCTCGAGCACGGTCGAGACCCGGACGAATTCAGCGAACACCTCGGGCATGCGCTTTTCCAGCGACGGCGCGGCGACGCCGCCCTCGATCCGCGACGCCTCCGTGATCGGCTGCGGGGTGCGGATGCCGGCCACCACGTCCTCGCCCTGGGCGTTGACGAGGAACTCGCCGTAGAGCCGGTTCTCGCCGGTGGAGGGGTTGCGGGTGAAGGCCACGCCGGTCGCCGAGGTGTCGCCCATGTTGCCGAACACCATGGCCTGCACGTTCACCGCCGTGCCCCAGCTCTCTGGGATGGAGTTCAGGCGGCGGTAGGTGATGGCGCGGGCGTTCATCCAGGACGAGAACACGGCCCCGATCGCGCCCCAGAGCTGGTCGCGCGGGTCCTGCGGGAACGGCTTGCCGGTGGCCTTCAGCACCTTGGCCTTGTAGGCCTCCACCAGCTTGGCGAGATCGTCGGCGGTGAGCTCGGTGTCCTCGGAGACGCCCTTGCGCTCCTTGGTCATCTCGAGGATGTCCTCGAACTCGTGGTGGCTCACGTCGAGCACCACGTTGGAGTACATCTGGATGAAGCGCCGGTAGCTGTCATAGGCGAAGCGCGGGTTGTCCGAGCCCTTGGCGAGGCCCTGCACCGTCACGTCGTTGAGGCCGAGGTTGAGGATCGTGTCCATCATGCCCGGCATGGACGCCCGCGACCCGGAGCGGACGGAGACCAGCAGCGGGTTGTCGGCGTCGCCGAACAGGCGGCCGGTGATGGTCTGGATGTGCTCCAGACCGGCGTCCACCTGCGCCGCAAGGTCCGCCGGATAGCTGCGGCCGTTGTCGTAGTAGTAGGTGCAGACCTCCGTGGTGATGGTGTAGCCGGGGGGCACCGGCAGACCGAGGTTCGCCATCTCCGCCAGATTCGCGCCCTTGCCGCCGAGCAGCTCGCGCAGCTCGGCGCGACCTTCCGCGCGTCCGTCGCCGAAGGTGAGCACCCACTTGGTCATGAAGTCCGTCTCCGTTTTAGGGGATAAGGCCGCGGACGGCCGTCCCCGAAGGGCGCGAGCTTGCATGCTGCGACGCGAAAGGCAAGATGTCGCACCTCGACTTTCGAATTATACCAGTGCGGCGTGGGCGCACGGCGCCGATAAGGCTCGTGTGTTCCGTATTGCTTCGCGCAGCTAGGTCGGGACCGCCGCCTTGCGCAGCCGCTTGGGCGAGTCCAGCGGGATCACCGGCTTGAAGCCCACATAGTGCACGCGCACGTTCTCGCGCCATCCGCCCAGCTCGTCGAGCGGGGCGCCCCGGCGCGAGACCTTGTCCATATTGCGCCGCCGCTCGGCGTGATCGAACTCCGCATGCAGCGGCTTCAGGTCGGGAAACAGCGACTTCAGCGCTTCGGGCGTGAAGCGCCAGTAGTCGATCGGGCAGGGGTGGTAGCGCCAGCTGAACAGGGTGCTGTGCCCCGTGACGCCGCCGGGCTTCAGCAGGCGACTGATCTCCGCCGCGGCGAGCCACGGCTTGTCGATGTGCTCGAACACGTCGACCGAGATGATCAGATCGAAGCTCTCGGAGGGAATCTCGGGGCACCGGGTGATGTCGGCCACAATCACGTCGAGACCGGGCGTCACGTCCGGCGACAGGTCGAGGGCGTGATACTCGAACTCCGGAAAGTGCTCCCTCAGCGGATTGTTGCGCCCGCCGATCTCCAGCATGCGGCCGCCGGTCAGCCTGGCGCGGGCGAACGACTGGCGGATGGGCGCGAGGCAGCGCTCGATGCGCGGCGGATGCGCCAGATGCCGGTTGTCGATGTCGCCGAAATCCACCAGCCGCAGGCCGGAGGCCTTGGCTTTGATCTCGCCGAGCGTGGGCAGGCTGGCCTTCAACTCGTCGAGGGTTTTCGGCAGGCGGCCTTTCACGTCCGCGGCCAGCGCCGGAACCCGCGCCCGCAGGTCGTCGAACAGCTTCTTGCTCACGCGTCGCCCCGCTTCGTCATCTCGGACAGGCATAGCAGAGCTTCGCCCGCCCACACAGGGCCGCAGGCGGCGCGCCGCGACGCGGCTCGGCTTGCGCGCCGCGCCGCGATGGCTAGAGTGCGCGGCGATTTCCAGCCCTTCCAAGGATCGCGGTCGCTCGCAATGGCAGACAAAGCTTCGGTGAAAAAGGTCGTCCTCGCCTACTCCGGCGGCCTCGACACGTCCGTGATCCTCAAGTGGCTGCAGACCACCTACAACTGCGAGGTGGTGACCTTCACCGCCGACCTCGGCCAGGGCGAAGAGCTGGAGCCGGCGCGCAAGAAGGCGGAGCTGCTGGGCATCAAGCCGGACAACATCTTCGTCGAGGATCTGCGCGAGGAGTTCGTGCGGGACTACGTGTTCCCCATGTTCCGCGCCAACACGGTCTATGAGGGCCAGTATCTGCTCGGCACCTCGATCGCCCGGCCGCTGATCGCCAAGCGCCAGATCGACATCCTGCGCGCCACCGGCGCCGACGCCGTGTCCCACGGCGCCACCGGCAAGGGCAACGACCAGGTGCGCTTCGAGCTCAGCTATTACGCGCTGGAGCCGGACGTCACCGTGATCGCGCCCTGGCGCGAGTGGGACCTGACCTCCCGCACCAAGCTGATCGAGTTCGCCGAACAGCATCAGATCCCGATCGCCAAGGACAAGCGCGGCGAGGCGCCGTTCTCGGTGGACGCCAACCTGCTGCACTCGTCCTCGGAAGGAAAGGTGCTGGAGGACCCGAGCCTGCCCGCGCCCGAAGACGTCCACATGCGCACGATCTCGCCGGAGGACGCGCCCGACCAGCCGACGCTGATCTCGATCTCGTTCGAGAAGGGCGACGCGGTGGCCATCGACGGCGAGCCGCTGTCGCCGGCCACGATCCTCACCCGGTTGAACGCGCTCGGAAAGGCGAACGGCGTCGGCCGGCTCGATCTGGTCGAGAACCGCTTCGTGGGCATGAAATCCCGCGGCGTCTACGAGACGCCGGGCGGCACGATCCTGCTGGCGGCGCACCGGGCGATCGAGTCGATCACCCTCGACCGCGGCGCGGCGCATCTCAAGGACGAGCTGATGCCCCGCTACGCCGAGCTGATCTACAACGGCTTCTGGTTCTCGCCCGAGCGCGAGATGCTGCAGGCGGCGATCGACCTGTCCCAGAAGGACGTCTCCGGCGTGGTGCGGCTCAAGCTCTACAAGGGCAACGTCATCGTCACCGGCCGCGAGAGCCCGAACTCGCTCTACGACCAGGAGCTTGTGACCTTCGAGGACGGCGCGGTCGCCTACGACCATCGCGACGCCGCCGGCTTCATCAAGCTGAACGCGCTCCGGCTGCGCACGCTCGGCGCTCGCCGCCGCCGGGCCGAGGGTTGACGGGGCGGCCCGCGGCATGGCCGTCGCGCTCGGCGGGCTGCTGCGCGGCCTGTCCCGGACCCTGAACGAACTGCGCCGGCTGCGTCCTCTGGCGTGGCCGGCGACCGATCGCGTCTACCTCGGCGACCTGACCGTGCGCGATCCGCGCCGCTATGCGGTGGTGACCACCATCACCGACAACTTCATCGGCATGGGCGCCGCCTTCCTGCTGTCGCTGCATGAACGGCTCGGCCGGCGGGACGAGGTGGACGTCATCCTGCTGCAGTCGCCGGGCGTCGCGCCGCTCTCGCTCGAGAACGGCATCGCGCTCCAGGAGCTGTGCCCGGGTCTGAAGATCATCGAAGTCGACACGTCGTCCTTCCTCACGGCCGCGAACATGACGCGGTACGACAAGGAGGGGCGGCCCATGAGCCGCCGGCGCGACCACTATGAGCTTCCGTCCAAGAAGGCGGCCTATGTGAAGCTCAACGTGCTGCGGCTCGCCCAGTACGAGAAGGTCGTGCTGATGGACAGCGACATGCTGGTCGTCGACGATTTCTCGGACGTGTTCGATCTGAGCCATGACATCGCCGCCGTCCGCACCGGCGCGCCCGACCCCGACTTCACGCCCGAGCATCGCGGCCGGGGCGCGCCGCGGATCGGCTTCAACACCGGTTTCGTGGCGTTCGATCAGGCGGCGCTTGGGGCGGGCGCCTTCAACACGGCGATCGATTTCATGGAGCTCCGGCGCAACCGCCGGCTCCGGGACCAGTCGATCCTGAACGAAATCTTCGCCCATGCGGACCGGCTCTATCTGCCGCACGCCTACAACTACAAGATCCACGTCAGCGACCCCGAGCGCCTGTCCCGGGCTGAGACGCTGGAGCGGGTGAAGGTGCTGCATTTCGTGGCCACCACGAAATGGGGCCTCAAGGACCCGGCCAACAGCGGCAAGCCGATCTACGATTATTACCACGCGGTCCAGAAGCGCACCGGGATACCGTTCATTCTGGAGCCGTGAGGCGCCGGCGCACTTGCGTTTTCAGCCGGTCTCCCGCATTGGTGCCGCGCATAACCATGACGACCAACGAAGGACGCGAGCCGGGAACGCCATCCCCGGCCCGGAGCGGGACCCTATGAAACTTCGCAACATCGCGATCATCGCCCACGTCGACCACGGCAAGACAACGCTTGTCGACAAGCTGCTGCAGCAGTCGGGCTCGTTCCGCGACAACCAGCGCGTCGCCGAGCGCGTGATGGACTCCAACGACATCGAGAAGGAGCGCGGCATCACCATCCTCGCCAAGGCGACCTCGGTCGTCTGGAAGGACACGCGCATCAACATCGTCGACACGCCGGGCCACGCCGACTTCGGCGGCGAGGTGGAGCGCATCCTCTCCATGGTCGACGGCGTGATCGTGCTGGTGGACGCGGCCGAAGGCCCGATGCCGCAGACCAAGTTCGTGGTCTCCAAGGCGCTGAAGATCGGCCTTCGCCCGATCGTGGCCGTCAACAAGATCGACCGCCCGGACGCCCGCGCCTCGGAAGTCATCAACGAGGTGTTCGACCTGTTCGCGGCGCTCGACGCCACCGACGAGCAGCTCGACTTCCCCATCCTCTACGGTTCGGGCCGCGACGGCTGGCTGAACTACGCGCCGGAAGGCCCGAGCGACGAGGGCCTCGCCCCGCTGTTCGACCTCATCCTGAAGCACGTTCCCGAGGCGAAGGTCGAGGAAGGCCCGTTCCGCATGCTCGGCACGCTGCTTGAGGCCAACCAGTTCCTCGGCCGCATCATCACCGGCCGCATCGCCTCCGGCACGGTGAAGCCGAACCAGACGGTCAAGGTGCTCGACCGCGCCGGCAACCTGGTCGAGAACGGCCGCGTCTCCAAGATCCTCGCCTTCCGCGGCATCGAGCGCCAGCCGATCGAGATCGGCGAGGCGGGCGACATCGTCTCCATCGCCGGCCTCGTGAAGGCGACGGTGGCCGACACCTTCTGCGATCCCCAGGTGACCGAGCCGATCCAGGCCCAGCCGATCGACCCGCCCACTGTCTCCATGACCTTCAGCGTCAACGACAGCCCGCTCGCCGGCACCGAAGGCGACAAGGTGACGAGCCGCGTGATCCGCGACCGCCTGCTGAAGGAGGCCGAGGGCAACGTGGCGCTCAAGGTGGAGGAGTCCGCCGAGAAGGACTCGTTCATCGTCTCCGGCCGCGGCGAACTCCAGCTCGCGATCCTGATCGAGACCATGCGCCGCGAGGGCTTCGAGCTCGGCGTGTCGCGTCCGCGCGTGGTGCTGCAGAAGGACGAGAACGGCCAGACCGTCGAGCCGATCGAAGAGGTGGTGATCGACGTCGACGAGGAGCATTCCGGCGTCGTCGTGCAGAAGATGTCGGAGCGCAAGGCCGACATGCTGGAGATGCGCCCGTCCGGCGGCAACCGCCTGCGTCTGGTGTTCCACGCTCCGACCCGCGGCCTGATCGGCTATCAGGGCGAGCTGCTGACCGACACCAAGGGCACGGCGATCATGAACCGCCTGTTCCACGCCTACGGCGCGTACAAGGGCGAGATCGCCGGCCGCGTGAACGGCGTGCTGATCGCCAACGAGCCGGGCGAGGCGGTGGCCTACGCGCTGTGGAACCTCGAGGACCGCGGCCCGATGATCATCGAGCCGGGCTGGAAGGTCTATCAGGGCATGCTGATCGGCATCCACTCCCGCGACAACGACCTTGAGGTCAACGTCCTCAAGGGCAAGAAGCTCACCAACATCCGCACCCAGTCCAAGGACGAGGCGGTGCGCCTGACCCCGCCGATCCGCATGACGCTGGAGCGGTCGCTGGCCTGGATCCAGGACGACGAGCTGGTGGAGGTGACGCCCAAGTCCATCCGCCTGCGCAAGCGCCTGCTGGACCCGAACGAGCGCAAGCGCGAGAGCCGCAAGGCCGAATCCGAGATGGCCTGATCGGCCTCGCGGCTTCTGACGTTAAAAAAGGGCGGACGCCGCGGCGTCCGCCCTTTTTTGTGTCGGGCGGTGTCGGCCCTCAGGGCACGATCACCAGGAACATGAAGGTCGCGAACAGCACCAGGTGGATCAGGCCGTAGAGGATGTTGGTGCGGCCGGTGCCGAAGGTGAGCAGCGAGACCGCCACGGTGACCAGCAGCAGCACCGTGTCCTTGGAGTCGAGCCCGAGCTGCAGCGGCGCGCCGAACACGATCGAAATCGCCGCGATCGCCGGAATGGTCAGGCCGATGGTGGCGCAGGCCGAGCCGAGCGCGAGGTTGATGCTCTTCTGGATCTTGTCGGCGCGGGCGGCCCGGATCGCCGCGGCGAATTCCGGCATCAGGATCAGCAGCGCCACGATCACGCCGGCGACGGCGGGCGGCGCGCTGACGCGATCGAGGCCGAAGGCGACCACGCTGGTGAAAGTCTTGGCCAGCAGGATGACCACGGCGAGCGCGAGGATCAGAAAGGCGAAGGAGAAGGCGACGCTGCGGTTGCTGGGCTTGTGGGCCTTGTCGGCCACCTCGTCGCCCTCGATCACCACCGCGAAATACTCCCGGTTCCGCACCGTCTGGGTGTAGAGGAAGGCGGCGTAGATCGCGAGCGTGGCCACCGCCACGAAGGCGAGCTGGCTGATGGAATAGGCGTTGCCGGCGACGGCGACGGTGTGATTCGGCAGCACCAGCGACAGCGCGGCGAGAGGAATGAGCACGGCGAGATAGGCGTTCGCGCCGGTGACGCGGAAGTTCTGCTCCTTGTGGCGCAGGCCCCCGAACAGGATGCAGAGGCCCACCAGCCCGTTCACCACGATCATCAGCACGGCCATGATGGTGTCGCGGGCGAGCACGGGGTTCGGATTGTCGCCCAGCATGTCGGAGGACAGCACCGCCACCTCCATGATGGTGACGGCCATGGTGAGGACCAGCGTGCCGTAGGGTTCGCCGGTGCGGTGGGCGATGACCTCGGCGTGATGCACCGCGGCGAACACGGCGCCGAACAGGACCGGGACGAGCGCCACCGAGGCCGCCAGCCCGAGCGCGGAGCCGTCGTAGCCATCGGTCAGGCCGAGCAGTTTCAAGACGACGTAGAACGCCACGCCCGCCACCGGGAACGCCCAGGTGGAGATCGGCGGCTTGGGGTCGACCAGGGTGGCGCTCATGCGATCTCCATCGGGGCGGCGTCCGGTGAGTGGACGCCGTTGCGCTAGGCGGAACGGGCGGGATGACGTAATCGGATGAGGGTCTATGTCACGCCGGATGGAAGTCCAGCGTGATCCGCGTCATCTTTGTGTGAAATGAGCGTCATGTCCGTCGTCTCCACCGATCCGCTCGTCGCGCCCGAGGCGCTGGCGTCCGCGCCCCGGCCCGATCACCTGCTGGTGGCGGAGATGATCCAGCCCGGCTCGCGGGTGCTGGACGTGGGCTGCGGCGACGGCGCGCTGCTGCGCCTGCTGATCGAACGGCGCGGCGTGGACGGGCGCGGCATCGAGCTGTCCCAGTCGGGGGTGAACGCCTGCGTCGCCCACGGCCTGTCGGTGATCCAGGGCGACGCCGACGCGGACCTCGGCTACTACCCGGACGACGCGTTCGACTATGTGGTGCTGTCGCAGGCGCTGCAGGCCATGCGCCGCCCCAAGCAGGTCATGGAGGACCTGCTGCGCATCGGCCGGCGCGCGGTGGTGTCGGTGCCGAACTTCGGCCACTGGCGCACCCGGCTGCAGCTCGTGCTGACCGGCCGCATGCCGGTGAACGCCAACCTGCCGGACGCCTGGTACGAGACGCCGAACATTCACCTCTGCACCATCCGCGACTTCGTCGATCTGGCGGAGCTGGTGGGCGCGCGCATGGAGCGGGCGGTGGCGCTGGACGCCACCGGCCGCCCGGTGCGGGTGAACGCGCCGTGGTGGTTCTGGAACCTGTTCGGCGCGCAGGGCGTGTTCCTGCTCAGCCGCGACTGAGCGGGGCGGGCGCCGGGGCGGGGACCGCGACAGGAGCGGCGGCGCGGGCCGTCACCACCCGCCGGGCGGAGCGGGCGGGCAGCGGGCGGATGACCTGCTTGCTCGCCTCCACCAGATGCACGCCGGCGAAGGGCGTCCACAGCCTGGCGCCGAACCGCTCGAAGGCGAAGGCGGAGCGCAGCAGCAGCCCGCGCTCCACCGGCCACATGAACAGCGCCTCGTCCCAGCCCTCGGGCGTGAACATGGCCTCGCGCAGCAGGTCGGTGAGCTGGCTGCGGCTGAAGGGGCGACCGTGGCCGAAGGGGGTGGCGTCGGTCTGGGCCCAGGCGCCGCGCCGGTTGGGCGCCACCACGATCAGCCGGCCGCCGGGGGCGAGGCAGCGCCAGGCCTCCCGTAGCAGCTCGCCGGCGGCGTCGCTGGTCTCGAGCGCATGCACGGCCACGATGCGGTCGACGGCGGCGTCGGGCAGGGGCCACATGTCGCCCTCCACCAGCGCCGAGGACTGGGGCGGCGTCTCCGGCCAGGCGATGACGCCCTGCTGGGCCGGGCTGAAGGCGATCAGCCGCTCCGCCTCGGCCCGGAACACGCCGAGATAGGGCGTGGCGTAGCCGAAGCCGAGCACGCGCAGGCCGTCCACCGAGGTCCAGCGCGCCCGGAGCTTGGCGCGCAGGATGCGCCGGGCGATCTCGCCCAGCGGCCGGGCGTAGAAATCGCGGAGATCGACCACGTCGAGAGCCATGCGACCAATGTAGCGGGCGGCGCGAGGCTTTGCGACTCCCTCAGGGCCGGACGACGCACGCGCCCCCCGCCGCCGCCTGGCCGTCTCCCAAATGCGGGCTTTACCCTATGATCCATAGATAAGTTCTATTTTACGGGACGCGGCTCGCCGCGCTTTCCCTCCAGGAGTCCATGAGTCTGCACCGCCCAACCATCGCCATGCCAATTTTGCGCGACATCAAGTCTATTCAATTGTCTATGGACAATTTAGATGCTCCACGAAATAAGTCGCGTTGTTATGGCTAATGTGCCCACTGCGGCGCTTCTGGAGACATAGGCGATGGCCACGATCACGGGAACGAGCGGCTCCGACAGGCTGGTCGGCACGAAAGGCGCGGATACGCTGAGCGGGCTTGGCGGCAATGACGAGATTCTCGGCGGCCGTGGCAACGACACGCTGATCGGCGGCTCGGGCGACGACGTGCTGCGGGGCGGACTGGGCGCGGACATCTTCTCGTACCGGGAGCGCGGCTTCGGCGAGGACGTGATCAAGGATTTCGGTGCGGGCGACCGCATCTCGCTGACCTATCTGAACGTCGGCGACTACGACACGCTGAAGCCCTACATCGCCAGCACGCCGGACGGGTCGGAGATCTCGCTGCGGTGGAACGGCTACAGCGAGACGATCCTGCTTGAGGGGGGGTCTGCGGCTTCGCTGAAGGCGTCGAGCTTCATCTTCAACAAATCCAGCGCTGCGCTGAACGTGACGG
>NZ_BSFK01000011.1:0-202 GCF_027922305.1 Methylopila jiangsuensis
TCTATTTCCCATGAAGTGATGGGACCAGATGCCATGATCTTAGTTTTCTGAATGTTGAGCTTTAAGCCAACTTTTTCACTCTCCTCTTTCACTTTCATCAAGAGGCTTTTTAGTTCCTCTTCACTTTCTGCCATAAGGGTGGTGTCATCTGCATATCTGAGGTTATTGATATTTCTCCTGGCAATCTTGATTCCAGCTTGTG
>NZ_BSFK01000011.1:232-463 GCF_027922305.1 Methylopila jiangsuensis
GTACTCCTTTTCCTATTTGGAACCAGTCTGTTGTTCCATGTCCAGTTCTAACTGTTGCTTCCTGACCTGCATACAGATTTCTCAAGAGGCAGGTCAGGTGGTCTGGTATTCCCATCTCTTTCAGAATTTTCCACAGTTTATTGTGATCCACACAGTCAAAGGCTTTGGCATAGTCAATAAAGCAGAAATAGATGTTTTTCTGGAACTCTCTTGCTTTTTCCATGATCCAGC
>NZ_BSFK01000011.1:504-701 GCF_027922305.1 Methylopila jiangsuensis
GCAATTGTGCAGTAGTTTGAGCATTCTTTGGCATTGCCTTTCTTTGGGATTGGAATGAAAACTGACCTTTTCCAGTCCTGTGGCCACTGCTGAGTTTTCCAAATTTGCTGGCATATTGAGTGCAGCACTTTCACAGCATCATCTTTCAGGATTTGAAATAGCTCAACTGGAATTCCATCACCTCCACTAGCTTTGTT
>NZ_BSFK01000012.1 GCF_027922305.1 Methylopila jiangsuensis
GTGGAGTACGAGACGGCGAACCGTCACTACGCGCATGTGGACTGCCCCGGCCACGCGGACTACGTGAAAAACATGATCACGGGCGCGGCGCAGATGGACGGCGCGATCCTTGTGGTTTCGGCGGCGGACGGCCCGATGCCGCAGACCCGCGAGCACATCCTTCTGGCGCGCCAGGTGGGCGTTCCGGCGCTGGTGGTGTTCCTGAACAAGTGCGACATGGTCGACGATCCGGAACTGCTCGAGCTGGTGGAGCTCGAGGTGCGCGAGCTTCTGTCGAAGTACGACTTCCCCGGCGACGACATTCCGATCATCAAGGGCTCGGCGCTTGCGGCGCTCGAGAACTCGTCGAAGGAGCTCGGCCACGACGCGATCCTGAAGCTGATGGAGGCGGTGGACGCCTACATTCCGCAGCCGGAGCGCCCGGTGGACCAGCCGTTCCTGATGCCGGTCGAGGACGTGTTCTCGATCTCGGGCCGCGGCACGGTGGTGACCGGCCGCGTTGAGCGCGGCATCGTGAAGGTGGGCGAGGAAGTCGAGATCGTGGGCATCCGTCCGACGGTCAAGACGACGGTGACCGGCGTGGAGATGTTCCGCAAGCTGCTGGACCAGGGCCAGGCGGGCGACAACATCGGCGCGCTGCTGCGCGGCACGAAGCGCGAGGACGTTGAGCGCGGCCAGGTGCTGTGCAAGCCGGGCTCGGTGAAGCCGCACACGAAGTTCAAGGCCGAGGCCTACATCCTGACGAAGGAAGAGGGCGGCCGCCACAC
>NZ_BSFK01000013.1 GCF_027922305.1 Methylopila jiangsuensis
GTGACGGGGACGACCTACAGCGGCGACGTGCTGTTCGGCGGCAACGGCAACGACACGCTGAGCGGGCTTGGCGGCAACGACGAGCTGAACGGCGGCCGGGGTGACGACACGCTGATCGGCGGAAGCGGCGCCGACATCCTTCGCGGCGGACTGGGCGCGGACACGTTCCGGTTCGTGGACAAGCCTACGTCAAGCTCCAGCTTCGACACCATCGTCGACTTCGCGCATGGCGTGGACCGGATCGAGCTCGACAGCGCCGCCTTCACGGCGCTTGCGGAAGGGACGCTGTCGTCGAGCGCGTTCCATCTGGGCGCCGCGGCGTCGGACTCGTCGGATCGGCTCATCTACCACAAGTCATCGGGCTCGCTGTTCTATGACGCGGACGGGACCGGCTCCATCGCCGCGATCAAGATCGCGGAGCTGAGCTCGCACCCGACGCTGTCGGCGTCCGACATCTTCGTGTCGTAAGGGGCCGATCGGGCTCGCGCGAGCCTCGGGAGTGCGCCCCATGTCGGCCCAGGCCGACATGGGGCGCAGGGCTGGATGCCCGGCCTGTTCAGGCGGACGTTCATTTGTTTCTCGAGCCGGTAAACGTGTGTCCGCCTCCTAAAACGGTGAGCGTTCGTATAAATGGCGGGCCGTCTTGAGCAAAGAGGGTTTGATTGTTACGCCTTATGAATTTGGGTGAAGTATTTTACGTAGACACCGCCAGCGCGTCGCGAAATAAATCATTCCTGACGGCTCGCGCCGGCAAGGTTGGAATTTTACAGGATGGAAGGCGATGGCGACGAGGACGGGAACGAACGATCCGGAGACGTTGATCGGCACCCGCGGCGCGGACACCCTCAGCGGTCTCGGCGGCGATGACAAGCTGGTCGGCGGCCGCGGAAACGACACGCTGATCGGCGGCCGCGGCGACGATCAGCTGCTGGGCGGCGCGGATCGGGACATCTTCTCGTACCGCGAACGGGGTTTCGGCGACGACGTGATCGGCGACTTCAGCGCCGGCGATCGCATCTCGCTGACCTATTTGGGCATCGGCGGTTTCAACGATCTGATGCCCTACATCACCAACACGGCGGACGGCGCCAGGATTTCGCTGCGGTGGTTTGGTTACAACGAGTCGATCCTGATCAGCGGCGTGTCGGCGAACGCGCTGAAGGCCACGGACTTCATCTTCAACACGTCGAAGGCCGCGCTCACCGTCACGGGCACGGCGGGAGACGACGTGGTCTTCGGCGGCGCCGGCAACGACACGCTGTTCGGTCTTGGCGGCCGGGACGAGCTGAACGGTGGCGCCGGCAATGACATCCTTGTCGGAGGCGCCGGCGTCGACTTCCTGCGCGGCGGGGCCGGCAAAGACATCTTCTCCTACCGCGAGCGCGGCTTCGGCAATGACGCGATCCTCGACTTCGGCTCCGGCGACCGCATCTCGCTGACCTATCTCGGCGTCAGCGACTTCGACACGCTGAAGTCCTATTTCACGGACACGCCGGAAGGCGGCACGCGCATTTCGCTGAGCTGGAACGGCTACAGCGAGACGATCCGGATCGACGGCGTTCCGTCCGCCTCGCTGAAGGCGTCGGACTTCATCTTCAACACGTCGGTCTCGCCGCTGACCGTCGAGGGGACCAACGCCCGGGATGTGCTGTTCGGCGGCAACGGCAAAGACACGCTGCTCGGCCTCAAGGGCCATGACGATCTCAACGGCGGCGCCGGCAACGACATCCTGGTTGGCGGCGCGGGCGATGATCTGCTGCGCGGAGGGACCGGAGCGGACATCTTCTCCTACCGCGAGCGTGGCTTCGGCGTCGACGTGATCGACGACTTCGGCGCGCGCGACCGTATATCCCTCACCTATCTGAACGTCGGCGGCTTTGACCAGCTGAAGCCCTACATCTCCGACACGGCGGACGGCGCGAAGATCACGCTGGGCTGGGAGAACGCCGCGGAGTCGATCCTGATCAAGGGCGTGTCGGCGGCTTCGCTGACGGCGTCGGACTTCATCTTCAACGCTTCGACCGCAGCGCTGAACGTGCGCGGCGCCGGCCGCGGCGACGTCCTGTTCGGCGGCAGGGGCGACGACACACTGTATGGCGGCGGCGGCGAGCTCAACGGCGGCGCGGGGAACGACACGCTCTACATGTCGTCCGGCGAAAACATCCTGCGCGGCGGCGCGGGCGTGGACACGTTCGTCGTTTTCGATCGTGCCTTGGGCCGTAACGTGATTGACGATTTCGAGGCGGGAGAGCGCATCTCGGTCGCGAAGCTGAACGTCGGCGACTTCGACACGCTGAAGCCCTACATGACCGACACGCCCGGCGGAACGCTGATCACGCTCGGCTGGCACGGCCTGCGCGAGTCGATCCTGGTGAAGGACATCCCGATCGATCTGCTGACGGCGTCGGACTTCATCTTCAACACGTCCTCCGCCGCTCTGAACGTCACCGGCACGAAAAACGTCGACATCCTGTTCGGCGGTGACGGCGACGACAAGCTGAGGGGCTATGAGGGCGCGGACGAGCTGAACGGCGGCCGGGGCGACGACATCCTGAACGGCGGCGCCGGGGCGGACGTGCTGCGTGGCGGACAGGGCGCCGACACCTTCCGGTTCTCGGACATTCCGACGGGCGCGGCGCAAGCCGACACGGTCGCGGACTTCGAGCACGGCGTCGACCGGCTCGATTTCGACGGCGCGGTGTTCACAGGGCTTGCGGCGGGAGCGCTGGCGGCGAGCGCGTTCCATCTGGGAACGGCGGCGGCGGACGCCGCCGACCGCCTGATCTATGACGGCGCGTCGGGCTCGCTGCTCTACGACGCGGACGGGACCGGCTCCATCGCCGCGATCAAGATCGCGACGCTCACCTCGAACCCGACGCTGTCGGCGTCCGACATCTTCGTGTCGTAAGGTTGCGCGGACGACGGGCGCGGTCTCGGCCGCGCCCGTCGTCCGCGCGGTTATGGGCGCGTCAGCGCTCCGGCCATGTCCACGAAAACGCCTCCTGGCCGTCGGCCAGCGTTTCGCCCAGCGCCTTGCGCAGCGCGACGCTCTCCGCGCCTTCCTGGCGCAGCGATCGGGCGAGCGCGTCCGCGTGGGAGACCACGATGATCTGCGAGCGTTCCGAGGCGCGGGCGATCAGGCGGCCGAGCGGCGCCAGCAGATCGGGATGCAGGCTCGATTCCGGTTCGTTCAGCACCATAAGCTGCGGCGGCCGGGGCGTGAGCAGAGCGGCCGCCAGCAGCAGGTAGCGCAGCGTGCCGTCCGAGAGCTCGGCGGCCTTCAGCGGCCGCAGCAGGCCGTGCTGGGCCATGGCCAGCTCGAAATAGCCGTCGCGGATGTCGATCTCGACCGCGGAGCCCGGAAAGGCGTCGGCGACGGCGTCGTCGAAGGCCCGGTCGTCGCCGATCTCGCGGATGGTCTGGACGGCGGCCGCCAGATCCGCCCCGTCGGAGGCCAGCGCCAGCGTGCGCACGCCCACCTGCGGCCGGCGGGCGGGGGCGTCGCGGTCGGCGCGCAGATGGTCGTAGAACCGCCACGCCCGCATCCGTTCGCGCATCGCCAGCAGTTCGAAGCCCTGATCGGGATCGGCGCAGTGGGTCATCATGCTGTCGAAGGGGGCGAGCGTGGTCAGGGCCTGCCGCCAGGCGCCCTCCCGGTCGCGCACCCGCGCCGACGGCCCGGCCCGGAGCGCGAAGGCGCTGGCGCGGCCGAGCCGGTCGCCGGTCCACATGGCCTCGGCCTTGATCTCCGGATCGGCGTTGAAACAGGAGCCCGCGTCCGGCTGCGGCAGGCCGAGATCGATGGCGTAGCCGTAATCGTCGCCGGCGAATCCCAGCCGCAGGCCGACCGTCTTCTGCCGCTTGGAAAGGCCCTGCACCGGGACCTCGCCCCGCTTCACCGCCGCGGCGAACAGTTCCGGCCCCGCCCAGAGCGTGGAGGCAAGCCCGCCCTCCGCCGCGAGCGAGGCCACGGCGCGCCCCTGCGCCACCTCCGCCAGCAGGCGCAGCGCCCGATAGAGGCTGGACTTGCCGGCGCCGTTGGCGCCGCTGACCACGTTCAGCGGGCCGAGCGTGAGCCTGAGGTCGCGTAAGGAGCGGTAACCGGAGACGCAGAGGCGGGTGATCATGACGAGGTTGTAGCCCGTCGGCGGCGCGCCGTCAGCGCCCGCCCTTGACCCGCCGGTCCCCGCCGCTAGCCTCTCGGCCCCATCGAGAGCCCGGAGCGCGCATGTCCGCCGAGATCGTCCTCATTCCCTGCCTCAGCGACAACTACGCCGTGCTGCTGGCCGATTCCGCGTCGAACGCCGTGGTCCTGGTGGACGCGCCGGAGGCGGGGCCGATTCTGGAGGCGCTGGACGCCCGCGGCTGGGCGCTGACCCATGTGCTCATCACCCACAAGCACGCCGACCACATCGACGGCCTGCCGGCCCTGATCGAGCGTTTTCACCCGCAGGTGTTCGGCCCGAAGGCGGAAGCGGACGCCATTCCGGGCCTCGACGTCCAGCTCGCCGAGGGCGACGTGGCGGAGGCGGGGCCGTGGCGGTTCGAGGTGATCGCGACGCCCGGCCACACCAGGGGCCACATCGTCTATCACGAGCCCCGCGAGGGCTGGCTGTTCGCCGGCGACACCCTGTTCGTCATGGGCTGCGGCCGGCTGTTCGAGGACACGCCGGAGGCCATGTGGCGCTCGCTGTCGAAGCTCGCGGCGCTGCCGGCGGAGACGCGGGTGTGGTGCGGCCACGAGTACACGCTCTCCAACGCCAGGTTCTCGGCGGGCGTGCTGCCGGAGGATTCCGCCGTCGCCTCCCGGCTCGCCCAGATCGAGCGCAAGCGCGCGGCGGGCGAGCCCACCGTGCCGAGCACCATCGGCGCGGAGCGGGCCACCAACCTGTTCCTGCGCGCAGGCGAGGACCGGGTGGCGGCGGCGCTGGGCCTCGCGGGCGGCGATCCGGCCGCGATCTTCGCGGCGCTGCGCGAGCGGAAGAACCGGGGATGACGGCCGCCCTCGACGCGGACGGGATCGTCGCGCTGCTGGGACTGGAGCCGCACCCGGAAGGCGGCTTCTACCGGGAGACGTTCCGCGATCCCGCGACGGACGCCGCCGGCCGCTCCCGCTCCACCTGCATCTATTTCCTGCTGAAGGCCGGCCAGTCGTCGCACTGGCACCGGGTGGACGCGGTGGAGACCTGGCACCACTACGCCGGCGCTCCGCTGGAGCTTGGCCTGTCCACGGGCGAGGGCGTGGAGCGCCTCCGCCTCGGCGTCGATCTCGCCGCTGGCGAGCGGCCGCAGGCGGTCGTGCCGGAAGGCTGGTGGCAGGCGGGGCGCACGCTGGGCGACTGGACGCTTGTGGGCTGCACGGTGGCCCCCGCCTTCGACTTCGCCGGCTTCGAGCTGGCCCCGCCCGGCTGGGCGCCCGCGGGCGCCTGACGACGCTCGGAGCAAGCCGTCAGGCTCGAGCGTGTCCCACAGGTGTCCGGTCTGGCGTTCTGTCGATCGCGCGGTCTTTGCTGGGCTCATCGCTCCCCCTCACCCGGCCCTTCGGGCCGACCTCTCCCCGGCGGCGAGAGGTCGGCCCGAAGGGCCGGGTGAGGGGGAGAATGGCGTCACGATCAAGCTGTGCGGGGCCGGACAGTGATGACGCAAGCCCGGGCCTGACCGCCTGGATCGAGCGCCTCAGCCGCTCCTCGACGCCACGTCACTCCGCCGGGGCGAGCTTGCCCTCGGGCGTGGCGCCTTCGGCGAGCTTGTCCCGCGCCAGCGCCCGGCAGGCCACATAGAACAGCGGCGTGTAGATCAGGCCGAAGATCGTGACCCCGATCATGCCGTAGAACACGGAGGTTCCGAGCGACTGGCGCATCTCGGCGCCGGCGCCCGTGGCGAGCGCCAGCGGCAGCACGCCGAGGATGAAGGCGAGCGAGGTCATCAGGATCGGCCGCAGGCGGGTCTTGGCGGCCTCGATCGCGGCGCGGGCGCGGCCCTGTCCGCGCTCCTCGTTCTGCTTGGCGAACTCCACGATCAGGATCGCGTTCTTGGCCGCGAGCCCGATCAGCACCACGAAGCCCGCCTGAGCCAGGATGTCGACCGGCATGCCGCGCATATTGAGCCCCGACACCGCCGCCAGCAGGCACATGGGCACGATCAGGATGATGGCGAGCGGCAGCGTCCAGCTCTCGTACTGGGCGGCCAGCAGCAGGAACACCAGCAGCACCGAGGCCGCGAACAGGTAAAGCCCCGCGCTGCCGGCGAGCTTCTCCTGCAGGCTGAGCTCGGTCCATTCGAAGCCGAAGCCGGGCGGCAGCGTCTCCGCCGCCACCTGCTCCATGGCGGTCATGGCGTCTCCGGACGAGAAGCCGGGAGCCGCGGAGCCTTGAATCTCCGCCGCCTGGAACAGGTTGTAGCGCGGCACGCGGTAGGCGCCGGTGATCTCGCTGAAGCTCGCGACCGAACTCAGCGGCACCATCTCGCCGCTGTCGCTGCGGGTGCGGTAGCGGCCGATGGCGTCCACGTCCTGCCGGAACGGCCCGTCCGCCTGCGCCGCCACCCGGTAGGTGCGGCCGAGCAGGTTGAAGTCGTTCACATAGGCCGAGCCCAGATAGACCTCGAGCGTCTCGAACACCCGGTCGGCCGGCACGCCGATCATCTCCGCCTTCACGCGGTCGATGTCGGCGAAGATCTTGGGCGTGCCGGTGTCGAACGGCGTGAACGCGCGCGCCAGCTCCGGCCGTGCGTTTGCGGCGGCGACCAGCTCGTTCGCGACCGCCGCGATCTCCTCAGCCGAGGCGCCGCGTTCGCTGGTCACCATCATCTTGAAGCCGCCGGTGGAGCCGATGCCCCGCACCGAGGGCGGCAGCACGGTCACGATCTGCGCGTCCTGGATGTCGGCGAGCGCGGCGGTGACCTTCGCCCGCATGGTCGCCAGATCGAGGCCCTTGGCGGCGCGCTCCTCATGGGGCCGCAGCACGGTGAAGACGCGGCCCACGTTGGAGGCGTTGGAGCCGGTGGCGCCGTCGATGCCGCTGCTCGACACCGCGACCTGCACGCCGTCGAGCCGCTTCAGCCGCTCGGCGATCTCCACCACCACGGCGTCGGTGCGCTCCAGCGCCGCGCCCGGCGGCAGGCGCACGATCGAGACCAGCAGCGACTGGTCCTGATCGGGAATGAAGCCGGTGGGCGCGCGCATGAGCTGCCAGCCGGCGAGGCCCACCAGCCCGAGATAGGCCGCGAGCGCCAGCGCCGACACCCGCAGCAGCCGCGCGGTGAGCTTTCCGTAGCGGTCCGACAGCCAGTCGAAGCCGCGGTTGAAGCGGCGGAAGAACCACTGCAGCGCCCGCGCCGGCCAGAACCGCGACCGCGCCGCCTCGCCATGGGCGTGCGGCTTCAGCAGGATGGCGCAGAGCGCCGGCGACAAAGTGAGCGAGACGAAGGCCGAGATCAGGGTCGCGACCGAGATGGTGATGGCGAACTGCTCGAAGAACTGGCCCGGAATGCCGGGCATCAGCGCGGACGGCGCGAACACCGCCATCAGCACCAGCGCGATGGCGATCAGCGCCACGCCCACCTCGTCCATGGTGACGTGGGCGGCCTGTTTCGGCGTCAGGCCGTTCTCCAGGTTCCGCTCCACGTTCTCGACCACGATGATGGCGTCGTCGACCACGATGCCGATGGCGAGCACCAGTCCGAGCAGGGAGATGGTGTTGAGCGAGTAGCCGAAGGCGGCGAGCGCCGCGAAGGTGCCCACCAGCGACACCGGGATCGCCACGATCGGCACGATCGCCGCGCGCCAGCGCTGCAGGAACAGCAGCACCACCAGCGCCACCAGGATCACCGCCTCGATGATGGTGGCGTAGACCGCGTGCACCGAGGCCGAGACGAAGCGGGTGGGGTCGAAGTTGATGGCGTATTCGATCCCCGGCGGGAAATCCTTCGCGAGCTCCGCCATGGTGGCCCGCACTTCGTCGGCGGTGGCGAGCGCGTTGCCGCCCGGAAGCTGGAACACGCCGACGCCGACGCCCGGCGCGTCGTTGATGTAGGTGCGGTCGGTGACGGTCTGGCTCGCGATCTCCACCCGCGCCACGTCGCGCACGCGGGTCACGCGGCCGTTCTCGCTCTTGATCACGATGGCGCCGAACTGCGCCGGATCGGTGAGGCGTCCCAGCGCCTCCACGTTGAGCTGGTAGGCGCGGGAGGTGGCGGTGGGCGGCTGGTTGACCACGCCCGCGGAAATCTGCGCGTTCTGGGCCCTGAGCGCCGCCACGATCTCGCCGGCGGTCAGGTTGCGCGCCGCCGCCTTGTCCGGGTCGAGCCAGATCACCATGGACAGGTCCTGCGCGCCCAGCATGCGCACGTCGCCCACGCCCTCGATGCGGGCGAGCCGGTCGCGGATCGCGAGGTTGACGTAGTTCGAGACGTAGAGCTGGTCGCGGGAGCCGTCGGGCGAGCGCATGTGCACGGCGAGCAGCAGGTCCGGCGAGGACTTGCGCACGGTTAGCCCCTGCCGCGACACGGATTCCGGCAGGCGCGGCAGGGCCAGCGACAGCCGGTTCTGAACCAGCACCTGGGCCTTGTCGAGGTCGGTCCCGAGCTTGAAGGTGACGGTGGTTGTGAGCTGGCCGTCGCCGGTGGCCTGGGAGGACATGTAGAGCATGTCCTCGACGCCGTTGATCTGCTGCTCGATCGGCGTCGCCACCGTGTCGCTCACCACCTGCGCCGAGGCGCCCGGATAGTTGGCGCGGATGACCACCGTCGGCGGCACGATCTCCGGATATTGCGACAGCGGCAGCGAGAAGAAGCTCGCCGCGCCGATCAGCGTGATCAGGATCGACAGCACCACCGCGAAGATCGGCCGGTCGATGCAGAAATGCGCAAGCCGCATCGGCGTCGCCTCGTCAGCTTGCGGGCGGGGCCGCGGGGTCGATGGCGCCCGGCTGGGGCCGCACGGTCGCGCCGACGCGGGCCTGCATCAGGCCCTTGATCACCACGCGGTCGGTCTTCTCCAGTCCGTCGCGGATCACGATCAGTCCGTCCGGCTGCACCGGCCCCGGCCGCACCTGACGCTGCCGCACCACGTTCTTCTCGTCGACCACGCGCACCACCTTCTCGATCTGGTCGCTGAGCACGGCGCTCTCGGGCACCAGCAGCGCCTCGTAGGCCTCGCCGCGGGGGGCGCGCACCCGGCCGAACTGGCCCGGCGTCAGCGCCCCGTCGGCGTTCTGGAAGGTGGCGCGGGCGCGGATGGTGCCGGAGCCGGTCTGCAGGCGGTTGTCGAGGAAGTCGAGCGCGCCCTGGCGCGGCCAGCCCTCCTCGCCGTCCCGGCGGGCGCTGACCGGCAGCCCCTGGGTCGCCCGCGCCGCGCCGCCCACCTGCCGCTGGCGGGCGAGCAGGTCGCCTTCGGAGATGTCGAACACGAAATAGAGCGGGTCTTCGGCGAGCACGGTGGTCAGCACCGTGGAGGCGCCGTCGCCCACCACCAGATTGCCGATGTCGATCCGCCGGTCGGAGGCGCGGCCCTTCACCGGCGAGCGCACCTCGGTGAACTCCAGATCGAGCCGGGCGCGGGCGACGGCGGCTTCGGCGGCCTTGAGCGTCGCGTCCGCCGCCTGCCGCTGCTGGACCCGCTGCTCGTGGGTCGCGACCGAGATGTTGGAGCTGGTGACGAGCTTCTGGCTGCGCTCGGCGTCGGCCTCGGCGAAGGCGAGCTGGGCCCTGGCGCCGGCGAGCTGGGCCTCGGCCTGGGCCAGCGCGGTCTGGTAGGGGCGCTTGTCGATGACGAACAGCACCTGTCCCGCCTCCACCAGCGCGCCGTCGGTGAAGTTGATCTCGGTGAGATAGCCCGACACCCGCGGGCGCACCTCGACGGTGGCGGTGGGCTCGAACCGGCCGGTGAACTCGTCATAATCGGTCACCTGCCGCACCAGCGGCGTGGCCACCGTCACCGCCGGCGGGGGAGGGGCCGCGGTCTGGGCGGTGGAGGAGCCGCCGCGCCCGAGGCCGTAGACGGCGGCCGCCCCCGCCAAAGCCACGACGCAGAGCGCTCCGAGGACGCGAACCGTCCGCATGCGACAGCCTCCCAAGCTCGCGCGGGCGGGGGGCCGCGCCGATACGAAAGTAGATGATCGCGCGAAAAGACGAGATCACGATGTCGTCGCTGAAACGCGACATTGGGTCTCGACCTTGGTCCCGGGCGCGCCTAGCTGAAGGGCCGTCCCTTGATCTCTGCATCCGCGAGGCGCCGTTTTGCCCATCTCCATCCGGTTCGACAACTCCTATGCCCGGCTGCCGGACGCGTTCCATCACAAGGTGGCGCCGACGCCGGTGGAGACGCCCCGGCTGATCGCGCTGAACCGGCCGCTCGCCGCGGAGCTGGGGCTGGACGCCGACGCGCTCGACGGACCGGAGGGCGCGGAGATCTTCTCCGGCAACGCGGTTCCCGACGGCGCGGAGCCGCTGGCGGCCGCTTACGCCGGGCACCAGTTCGGCGGGTTCTCGCCCCAGCTCGGCGACGGCCGCGCCATCCTGCTGGGCGAGGTGATCGACAGCCGCGGCGCGCGGCGCGACATCCAGCTCAAAGGCGCGGGGCTGACGCGCTTCTCCCGGCGCGGCGACGGACGGGCGGCGCTCGGGCCGGTGCTGCGGGAGTACGTGGTCAGCGAGGCCATGCACGCGCTGGGCGTCCCCACCACCCGTGCGCTGGCGGCGGTTTCGACCGGCGAGGCGGTGATCCGCGAGCGCGTGCTGCCGGGCGCGGTGCTGACACGGGTGGCGTCGAGCCACATCCGGGTCGGCACGTTCCAGTATTTCGCGGCGAGAGGCGACGTGTCCGGCCTCAGGGCGCTCGCCGACCATGCCATCGCCCGGCATTATCCGGAGGCAGGCGACGCGGAGCGGCCCTATCTCGCGCTGCTGGAGGCGGCGATCGCCCGGCAGGCGGCGCTGATCTCCAAATGGCTGCTGGTGGGCTTCGTCCATGGCGTCATGAACACCGACAACATGTCGGTCGCGGGCGAGACCATCGACTATGGTCCCTGCGCCTTCCTCGACGCCTACGATCCGGCGGCGTCGTTCAGCTCCATCGACGAGTTCGGCCGCTACGCCTACGCCAGCCAGCCCAACATCGGGCAGTGGAACCTGACGCGGCTCGCCGAGTCCCTGCTGCCGCTGATGGACCCCGACCCGAACGCCGCGCTGGAGCAGGCGCGGGGCGCGCTCAAGCGCTATCCCGAGCTGTTCAACGTGGCCTATCTCGACGGCCTGCGCGCCAAGCTCGGCCTTGCGGAGGCGCGAGAGGAGGATCTCAGGCTCGCGCAGGACCTGCTGGACCTGATGGCGCGGGACCGGACCGACTACACGCTCACCTTCCGCCGGCTCGCCCGCGCCGCCGAGCGCCCCGAGGGCGACGCGGCGCTCAGGGCGAGCTTCGCCGACGCGGCCGGCTTCGACGGCTGGCTCGCGCGCTGGCGGGCGAGGCTGGCGGCGGAGGGGCGGGCGCCGGGCGAGGTCGCGGCCCATATGCGGCGGGTCAGCCCCGCGATCATTCCCCGCAACCATCAGGTGGAGGCCATGATCGAGGCGGCGGTGGAGCGCGACGACTTCGCCCCGTTCCGCGACCTGCTGGCGGCTGTCGCCGCGCCTTACGAGGACCGCCCGGCCCATGCGGCCTACGCCGATCCGCCGCCGGAGAGTTTCGGCCCCTACCGCACCTTCTGCGGCACCTGATCCGGGACGGGGCGATAAGGCGCGCCGCCGAGCCATGCGCCGCCGTCGCGGAGGTCCGCGCCGGGCGGGGCTCGACGGCATGGCGCGGCGCCGCGTAAAGCGCGGCGTGCGGCCGGATCGCGGCCGTTGCTCCAAGGCTCAGCCATATGATGCGCACCGGTTTCGCTCTCGTCCTGGCCTTGGCGCTCGCCGCGCCGTCCGTCGCGCGCGCGGCCGAGGAGTACGAGCCGCGGCTCACCCTTGACGTTCCGGCCGCCGGGCCGCGCACCGTGGCGCTGACGCTCGACGCCTGTTCGGGCGCCACCGACCTGCGGGTGCTCGACGCCCTGATCGCCGACAACGTGCCCGCCACGGTCTTCGTCACCCGCCGCTGGCTGATGGGCAACGGCGAGGCCTTCGCCCGCATCCGGGCGCGGCCGGACCTGTTCGAGATCGAGAACCACGGCGACCGGCACGTGCCCGCCATCACCGACGCGCCGGCCATGTTCGGCATTCCCACCGCCGGCTCGCTGGAAGCGGTGCGGCGGGAGGTGGAGGGGGGCGCCCGGGCGATCGAGACCGCCACCGGCGCCCGGCCGCGCTGGTACCGCGACGCCACCGCCCGCTACAGCCGCGACGCGCTCGCCGCCATCCGCGCCGACGGCTACCGGATCGCGGGCTTTTCGCTCAACGGCGACATGGGCGCTTCGCTGCCCGCCGCCACGGTGGCCCGCCGCATCGCGGGCGCCCGCCACGGCGACGTCATCATCGCCCATATGAACCAGCCGAAACGCGCCGCCGGCGCCGGCGTGGTGGAGGGCGTGCGGGCGCTGAAGGCGCAAGGGACGAGGTTCGTGCGGCTGAACGACCTGCCCGCCACCGAGAGGGACGGCGCCCCGACGCCGGGCGGCGCCGGCTGGCCCCGCGCCGTGGCGGCGAGGCCTGCGCCGAAGCTTCCCGTGGGAGCGCCTCGGCCCGGCCCGCCCGTCGCGCCGTCCATGGCGCCCGTCACGCCCCGCTGAGGAAGTCGATCACCAGCTTCACGTTCAGCGCCACGATGATCGCGGCCACCAGCGCCGCCAGCGCGCTCATCCAGCGCGGGGCCACGAAGGCCCCCATCTTGGACCGGCTGGCGGTGAACCACACCAGCGGGATCACCGCGAAGGGCAGCTGCAGGCTCAGCACCACCTGGCTCAGCACCAGCAGCTTCGCCGTGCCGCTTTCGCCATAGAGCAGCGTGACGGCGATGGCGGGCGCGATGGCGATGACGCGGGTGATGAGCCGGCGCAGCCACGGCGCGAGCCGGATGCGCAGGAAGCCCTCCATCACCACCTGCCCCGCGAGCGTGGCGGTGATGGTGGAGTTCAGCCCGCAGCACAGCAGCGCCACGCCGAAGGCTGTGGCCGCCATGGCCCCGCCGAGCAGGGGCCCGAGCAGCGTGTGCGCCTCGCCGAGCTCCGCCACCTCGGTGCGGCCGTTCATGTGGAAGGCGGCGGCGGCGAGGATCAGGATCGAGGCGTTGATCAGGAACGCGAAGGACAGCGCCACGGTGGAGTCGAGCGTCGCGAAGCGGATCGCCTCGCGCTTGCCCGCCTCGTCGCGGCCATAGGCGCGGGTCTGCACCACCGAGGAGTGCAGGTAGAGGTTGTGCGGCATCACCGTCGCGCCCACGATGCCGAGCGCGATGTAGAGCATGGCCGGGTTGGTCACCAGCTCCGTGGTGGGGGCGAGGCCGCGGATCACCTGCCCGAAGTCCGGATCCGCCATGGCGAGCTGGACCGCGAAACAGGCGGCGATCACCAGCAGCAGGCCGATGACGAAGGCCTCGATCCAGCGGAAGCCGATCCGCTGCAGCATCAGCACCAGGAACACGTCGAGCGCGGTGATGATCACGCCGATCTCGAGCGGTATGCCGAACAGCAGGTTGAGGCCGATGGCGGTGCCGATGACCTCGGCGAGGTCGGTGGCGCAGATGGCGGCCTCGGCCAGCACCCAGAGCACGAAGGCGACCGGCTTCGGAAACGCGTCGCGGCAGGCCTGCGCCAGATCGCGGCCCGCGCCGACGCCGAGCCGCGCGCACAGCGCCTGCAGCAGGATCGCCATCAGGCTCGACAGCGCCACCACCGCCATCAGCGTGTAGCCGAACTGGGAGCCGCCGGCGAGCGAGGTCGCCCAGTTGCCGGGGTCCATGTAGCCGACCGCGACCAGATAGCCCGGGCCGAAGAAGGCGAGGAAGCGCCTCAGCGGCGAGCGGCCGCCGACGCGCACCGACGCGTTGACCTCCGCGAGCGAAGCCTCGCCGGGGCGCCCCCGCCAGCCGGAGAAGGGCGTGTCGGGCATCGTGTCGGAGGCTTGGGTCATCGGGCCGCGCTTGCTCGGAGTCTGGAACGCTTTTGAGTGTCGTTCGCAACGGAGATAATTGCAAGTGGTTCGCAGAAGCAATTTTGCGCTGCGGCGTCGCGGGGCCGAGCGGGCAGGGCAAGGGCGAGGGAGCCGTTCGCAGGCCAAGACGGGCCGTCTCGCTTGCAGGTCCGGCTCCAAGATCAGGCGGGGGACCGGCCGGAACGGCGGGGAACAGTCAGAACCCGTTTGGACAAGGCGGAAGCGTGCGGCTGAGACTCCCGTCCTGACCGCGCGGAACGCGCGGGCATTCACGATTTTTCGCCGGGAAACTCTTGAACGTTCACGTCGTGGAGGCCCGAGGACCACGCTCGGGCCTGACGCCGAACCGGCTCTCAGGACTCGAGAGGAGGGGAGAGGCGGATGTCGGCCATCATTCTCATTGTATAGAAAAAGAATAGAGTTTATATGGGAGTGGAATGAGGAGAACCCCATATGGGCGTTGTGAAAAACTTTGACATGATGGCGCTGGCCGCCGCGGTCGCGGTCATCGGCGCCATCGTCATCGGGGCGTTCTGAAGCCGCTCGCCCGCCGCAGCGCTCAAGGCGGCGCAGCCTCGCAAAAGCATAAAAAACGGGGCGCTGTTCAGCGCCCCGTTTTCATTTTCATCGATCGAGAGACCCGCGAGGGCCCGTTCGGATCACTCGGCGCGCAGGTTCGCAGCCTTGGTCTTGCCACGCTCCATCACCACTTCGAAGCCGACCTTCTGGCCTTCGACGAGGGTGTGCAGGCCGGAACGCTCGACGTCGGAGATGTGCACGAACACATCCTTCGAGCCGTCGTCCGGCTGGATGAAGCCATAACCCTTCTGGGTGTTGAAGAACTTGACGGTGCCGCTCGGCATGATCGCCTCCACATGAGCAAGCGCTTGTGCGCAAAAAACCGGCGCCCGGCGGACGCCGATCGTGCGCAATCCGAATTTGGCTCGTGTCGTAGAGGCAGTAGCTTTCGGCGCGGGCGCCGCATGCAAGCCAGACAAAGCGTCCAAACATCTGATTGCTGACGCGACAATGGCGCATATGCGCCGGGTCTCGTCAAGCCGGGTTGGGAGCTTCGGAAGCCCCCCGGCGCTGGAACTTGAACGCGGTGGAATCGTTCAAGGAGATGCCGCGGCGCACCCTTCCAAGGAGACCAAGGGCTTGAAGTCAGCAGATGACGAGCCGGTGACGGAGGCTCTTACTTTCGTCGATGACGGGGTGATCCCCAACCACCCCCGCTGGCCGGCGCTGATCTATCGCGCGGCGGTCGCCGCCGACGGCGAGGACGCCGCGATCGCGGCCGAGGCGCTGTTCGGAGCGAACGGTTGGGGCGGCTGCTGGCGTGGCGGGATGTACCCTTACGATCACTACCACTCCGCGACTTCGGAGGCCCTCGCCGTGGCGTCGGGCTGGGCCGAGGTGCGGCTGGGCGGAGAAGGCGGCAGGGTGGTGCGTCTTGCGGCGGGCGACGTGGCCGTGCTGCCGCCGGGCGTCGGCCATCGCCGCGAATCGGCGAGCGCGGACGTCCTCCTGGTCGGGGCCTATCCGCCGGACCAGCCCTACGACGAGCTGCGCGGCGCGGACGGCAATGACGCGGCGCGGGACAGGATCGCGGCCGCGCCCCGACCCGCCACCGATCCCGTGTTCGGCGCGGAAGGCGGCCTGCGGCGGTTGTGGGCGGCCTGAGCGGCCGCGCCGGGCTGCGGGGCCCTCTGGGGCGGCGGGGCCGCGCAGGCCGGGCGAACGGGCGCGCGTCGCTCCATGGAAAGCGATGCGCGTCGGATCAGCCCCCGTCGGATCAGCGCCCCAGCGTGTCGCCAAACGAAAAACCCCGCGCCACCGGCGCGGGGTTTCCCGTTTGACCTTGTGATCCGCCCGAAAGGCGGACCGGGATCACTTCAGCTTGGACAGGGCGGTGTCGAAGGAGACGCCGACCATGTAGCGATCGCCGCACCAGGTGCTGACGCCGGAGAAGCCGGCGCACTCGCGCTTGGACAGGTCGCTGTCGGAGTAGCGGAAGTCGACCGTGATCGCCTTGTAGGTGAAGCCGATGCCGGCGTTCCAGGTCAGGTAGTTCGGCAGGTTGAAGCCGCCGTCGGTCTTGCCGGCCCACTGCTTGCCGAACTCGCCCGACACGTACATGCCGATTTCCGGATAGATCTCGTACGGCACGTTCAGCTTGCCGACCACCGAGGCGTAGGTGGCGTCGGCGCCGCTGTTCACCCAGTCGGCGGTCCAGAACACGGTGGCGCCGATGCTGCCCAGGTCGCCGAAGGCGTAGGACGGCTTGGCGTAGATTTCCCAGTAGTCGGTGTGGGCGGGCTTGATCGGCACGCCGCCGACGAAGGCGAGGTTGGCTTCGCCCGGGTACCAGTAGTACAGGCCGCCGATGTCGATGGTGATGGCGTCCCAGGTGTGACGCAGGCCGCCGTAGACGTCGATCTCAGCCGCCGGGTCGGAGAAGCCGTAGCCCTGGGGGAACTTGACGCTGGAGGCCCACACGCCGGCGTAGATCCAGTCGAACGCCTGAACTTCGGCGTAGCCCTGCACCGCCGGACCCTTGTCGGCCTGCTGAACGCCGCGGAAGACGTACTCCGAGGTGAACTTCACGCCGAAGGCGACGTCGATCGGCGAAGGCGCCGTCTCGATAATGGCCGCCTCAGGAGCCGCCAGGTCCGCGGCGGACGCGGCGCCGGCAACCGAAAGACCAGTGGCGCAAATCAGCGTACCAACTGCGATACCCGAAAACTTCATCATCTCTTAATTCCCCGATTCCCGTGAAACGTCAGGCGGTTGCTAGTCAAAATCGACGAGCGGCCGCCTGAAGTCGAGCCTGATTTTTGTGCGACGCACGCCATTTGGACGATTGATGCTTTTGCGCCACAGCTGTTGTTTCAGGGTGACGAAATTATGACGTGCGCTCGTCCAGCGGGTGCGTCCTCAGGCGGTGCGGATCGTAAAACGGCGTGCGGACCACATGCGCCGAAAATGTTCCGGCTGAAGAAACCACGTCGAACGCTGTTCCGATGCCCTTGAGCGAGGGCTCCACATGAGCAAGCCCGATCGACTTCATCAGATGTCGGCTGTACGTCGTGCTGTTGACTGAGCCGACGTCTTTTCCGTCCTTGACGATTCTGGCGCCCGGCTCGATCGCCTCATGGGCGTCGATTTCAATGCCCACCTGTGCGACGCGCTCCTTGCCTTTTTTTTCAGCAAGTGCGGCTTTTCCGTGGAAGTCGGGCTTGGACATGTCGATCGTCCAGTCGGCGCCCACCTCCCACGGCGTGGTGTCGCCCTGGGGCATGTCGAACGGGAAGAACAGCAGCGCGCCCTCCACCCGCACGATGTCCAGGCAGGACCAGGACGCGGGGACGACGCCGAACGGCTTGCCCGCCTCCAGGATCGCGTCCCACAGGAACGGAGCGTCCGCGGCCGAGCAGAACACCTCGTAGCCCCGCTCCGCGGAGTAGCCGCCGCGGGCGAGCGAGACCTTTTTGCCGAACAGCTCGGTCGGCGCGTGCTCGAAGTACTTCAGCTTCGGCAGGTCGAACGGCGTGTGCGGGGCGAGCGCGTCCAGCGCCAGCGGACCCTGCAGCGACAGGATGTGAACGTCGTCGTCCTTGGCCCAGGTCGCGTCCGCGCCCTCGAAGAAGCCGCCGATGACGTCCTCCAGCGATCCGCCGCCGTGGCTGAGGCGGAATTCGGTCGGCCCGTCGCGATAGACCAGCACGTCGTCGATCAGCGCGCCGTTCTCGTCCACGATGTTGGAGATCGCGGACTGGCCCGGCTTCAGCGTGTCCACGTCGGAGGTCAGCATGTGGTTGAGGACCTTCACCACATCCGGTCCGGAGACGTTGACCATGCGCAGGCCCGAGACGTCGAACAGGCCGGCCCTGGAGCGGACGATCGTCGTCTCTTCATAGGGGTCGCTGTCGTAGTTCTGCGGGATCGGCATGCCGTTCCAGTCGCTGTCGAGCGCGGAGCCGAGCGCCCGGTGGCGGGAGAACAGCGCGTTCTTGCGGGGGAAGTCGTCGGCGGTGGTGGCCATTGCGGCGTTTCCTCATGTGGGCACGGAAGGGGGTGGGCGATGGGCGCGACGGCCCGCGGGCGGTCCGTCCGGGCCGCCCGAAACGTCATGTCCGGCGGAAGCGGCGGCCCGTGGAGGCCGCCGGCCGTCATTCGGGATCGGGGAAGAAGCCCGGCGAGGTCGGCGCGCCGTCGTCGTGTTTCGCGAGATAGGCGACGGTGTCGGCGCGGTAGCGCGTCAGGCCCTTGTAGTCCGCGAGCTCCGGCTTCAGGTCGCGCAGCACGCGGTGCAGGCGCCGGCCCCATTTGGGGATGGTGACGAGCTCGTTCATCTTGATCATGTAGGCGCGGATCGAGAATACGATGGCGTTGGAGCGCGGCAGGCGCCACAGCGCCTGGAGCTCCACGCGCAGATGCACCTTGTCGCCCACGTTCTCGGGGGTGACCGTGGTCCGGTCCGCGCCCCACTTGTGGTAGTTCTCCGGGCTGGTGTCGAGCCGCGGATTGACGGTCATCGTCCAGTTGAGCCGGCGCACGGGACGGCCCTGCTGCAGGTTCAGCAGGAACTTCAGCGCCCGCTCGAAGATGCCCATGTCATGGGCCAGCGGCACCGGCGCGTGCCATTCCATGAAGTTCATGCCGATGTCGAAGTCGAGCGACCAGTCCGCCTGGGTGGTGATCATCCCGGCGTCCATCCAGAGATTGTCGAGCCGCTGGTCCAGCAGCGCGAAGTCGCCCTGGCACTGGCGGGTCACGTACTCCATCGGCGGCTGCGGCAGGGTGGAGACGTCGCCGAAGGTGAAGGCCTGGTCGATCCCGAGCGGCCGGTTGATCCAATGCCAGCGGTCGCCGTCACGGGTCAGGGTGAAGTGCTCCGGATAGTTCTTCGCCATGGACTCCATCAGGAGCTCCAGCAGGTCCCACTCCGCCGTGATCATGTGCGGCAGGGACTGGCAGCGCAGCGGGTCCTCCTTCAGCACCAGCGCCCGGTCGCGCATCTCGGAGACGTAATGCTCGTCGATGTCGATCGGGAACTCGAACGGGGACTTCACCGGCCCCGGCATGTGCTGCTCGATGTTCACCGCATACATGTACTCGTCCTTGTCGAACGGGAACGGAAAGCGACGGATCGCCTCCGGGCTGTTCGAGAAGGTGAAGTCGTCGCGGAAGGTTTCCTGCTTGAACTGGATGGTCATGGGCGTTTCCGTTCAATTCGGGGCAATTCTGAAAGGCCGGGGCCGGGACAGAAGGGGCGCGGTCAAAGGTCCAGAACCAGCTCGCGGCCCTTGAGGCGCGAGACGCAGAGCATGATCTTGGCGCCGGACGCCCGGTCGGCCTCGGTGAGGTAATGGTCGTTGTGGACGAGTTCGCCGTCCGCCTCGATCACCGCCGCCTCGCACTGGCCGCAGGCGCCGCCGCGGCACAGGAACGGCGCGTCGACTCCGGCCTGCTCCAGCGCCTCCAGCAGGCTCTGGTCGCCGCGGACCTCGCAGGCGATGCCGGCCTTCGCGAGCCGCACCGAGAACGGCTCGCCGGTCGGCGGCGCCTGGAAGCGCTCGGAATGAAGGTTCTCCTCGGGCCACCCGGCCTCGCGCCCGCCTTCGAGGATCGCCTCGATCATGCCCGCCGGGCCGCAGACATAGAGATGCGCGCCGAGCGGCTGGTTGGGCAGGATGGCGTCCACCGCGAGCGTTTCCTGGAAATCGTCGCGGTAGAGCTTGAGCTTGTCGCCGTGGCGGGCGCGCAGTTCGTCCACGAAGGCGCCGCTCGACGTGTTGCGCATGGCGTAATGGATTTCGTAGGACGCGTCGGTGCGCCTCAGCTCTTCCGCCATGGCGAAGATCGGCGTGATGCCGATGCCGCCGGCGATCAGCAGGTGCTTGCGCCCGGCGTGGACCAGCGGGAACAGGTTCACCGGCATGGTGATCTTCAGCTCGGTTCCGACCGTGACCTGCTCGTGCATGAAGGCCGAGCCGCCCCGGGACTGGGGCGTGCGCAGCACGCCGATGCGGTAGCTGGAGCCGTCCTCGGCCCGGTCGATCAGCGAATAGGCGTTGCGGATGGTGCGGTCCGCCGCCGGCATCAGCACCACCACATGGGCGCCGGAGGAGAACGGCGGCAGCGGCTCGCCCGAGACGGGCGCGAACCGGAACCGTTTCACAGTCGCGGTCGCCTGCTCGATCTCGACCACGCGCACGGGAATCTCGATGCCGCCGCTCATCGGAACAGCTCCTCAGCCGGGGGAATCTCGCCTGGAACCTCGGCGTCCACGCAGACGCCCTGGAAGGCTCCAAGACGGCGCGAATAGTGGTCGCGCACGAACAGGTTGAGCCCGCAATGCGAGCAGACGAAGGGGGAGGCGGTGACGTTCTCGGTCATGCCCTTGCAGTGGACGCACTGGACGCGCCGGGCGAGCGAGCCGCGGTGCTCGGTGCGCACCGACTGCGGATCGACGCCGTGGGCCTGGGCGAGGGCGACCACCTTGCCGATGAAGCCTTCGGTTCCGGCCACGTAGATGCGCGTGCCCATGGTGGCGGTCTGGAGGATGACCTCCAGCCGGTTCAGCAGGGTGGGCTGCGTCGGCAGCGGGTGGAAGCCGTCGGGGCGGAGCGCGGCGAGTTTGGCGCCATGCTCCTGTCCCGCCGAGCCGCCGGGCGCGTAGAGCAGGGTGGCGCGGGCGAGCGCCGCGTCCTCGCCCGCGAGCATGTCCAGCACGGCGAGCGCGCCTTCGCCTTCCGCCGCGACGAGGTGGCGCTTCGCCCTCCCGTCCAGCCTCAGGCCCTCGTAGATCGGTCTGCTCTTGATGGTCGCGGCCAACATCTCAGGCAAGGTCTCCGGCTGCTTCAGGTCGTGCCCTGGCGCGGAGGCAAGCTCCGCGCCAGGGCGATCGTCGTCAGAAGTGGAAGATGGCGTTGGCGATCAGCACCGTGGCGACGCCGGCGGCGAGCGTGAGGTAGGGCAGCATGCCCGCCTTGCGGTCGGCCTTCAGCGCGCCGGTTCCGCCCACCTTCAGATCTTCGAGCATCTGGGCCGGGAAGTGGCCCTTGTCCTGCACGTAGTGGCGGTAGAAGAACACCGGGATGATCAGGGCCGCGGTGATGAGGCCCGCCCACAGCGCCATCGGGTTCCAGACCTTCGCGCCGGCGCCCATGAACACCGCGTTGACGAAGGCGAACACGCCGCCGAGCGCGATGATGAAGGTGGGCGCCCGGAAGGGCCGCTCGATGTGGCCGTTGTCGATGCGGTGGATCCAGCCCGAGTTCAGGTTCAGGAAGTTGAAGATGATGTAGCCGCAGTTCGACACCGCCAGGATGAAGAAGAACGACGTGGCGTCGGCGCAGGCGATTGCGAGCAGCACCAGGTTGACGCCGAGGTCGGTCCACATGGCGGCGGTGGGCGCGCCGTGGTCGTTCACATGGCTGAGGTAGCGCGGCAGCCAGCCGTCCACCGAGCCCTGGTAGAGGGTGCGCGACGAGCCGGCCATGGCCGTCATCAGGCACAGCATCAGCGCGAGGATCATGAGCATGACCAGCGCGTTCTCGACGATGGGGCCGCCGCCGACCATGTGGGCGAGCGCCGCCGCCACGCCCGAGCCGTCCACGATCGGGGTCTCGAGCATGCCGGTGAGGCCGAGCTCGCTCTGGAAGGTGAAGGGCACGATCACGAAGATCGCGGTGCAGAGCAGGCCCGAATAGAAGATCGCCTTGAAGGTGTCGGTCTTCGGGTTCTTGAACTCGCGCGTGTAGCAGATCGCGGTCTCGAAGCCGTAGGTCGACCAGGCGGCGATGAACATGCCGCCGAGCACCAGCGTCCAGCCCGGGATGTTCCAGGCGCCGGGCTCCGGCTTGTAGGCTTCGGCCAGCGGCACGAAGGGCGAGAAGTTCGACCAGTTCACGCCGTGCTGCAGCAGCGGCGCGACGCCGACGATGGCGAGCGGGATGATGACCAGCAGGCCGATGTACTTCTGCACCCGCGCGGTGGAGAGGATGCCGCGATGCTGGACCGCGAAGGTGCCGAGCATCAGCGCCGCGCCGATGAAGAAGGCGGAGTTCAGCGAGAACGACACCGGGCCAAGCGTGCCGGAGGCGAGCGTCCAGGTGCGCAGGACGGAGGTCGTGTCCGGCGCGATGGCGTTCAGGATTTAGGCCGCCGCGATGGAGCAGCCGAGCGACAGCACCGGCGTCCAGGCGAACCAGTTGCACCACACCGACAGCGGCGCGATCGGCTTGGCGTAGCGCACCCAGGCCGCCGCGCCGTAGATGGAGGCGCCGCCGGACTTGTTCGGGAACAGGCCGGCGATCTCGGCGTAGACGAAGGACTGGAGCAGGCCCATCAGCATGGAGGCCGTCCAGATGGCGAAGGCGGGCGTGCCGGTGGTGCCGGCGATGCCGCCGATGGAGAACAGGACCAGCGGCGGCACGCCGCTCGCGACCCAGAAGGCGCCGGTCCAGGAAATGCTGCGATGAAGCTGCTGGCCGCTGTCCGCGGCCGCGCCTCCCGTGGCTGCTATGCTCATGCTCGTCCCCGTTTCATCACCCACGGGCGCGCGCGCGTCCCGGCGTTTCCTCGTCACGCCGGTTTGCGGACCGCCCCGGCGGCTGCTCTTTTTTCAACTGCTTTTCAGGTCCGTCCGCCTTTGGCCGGCGTGTTTGGCCGCCGTTCCGAAGACGCTCCGCCGGGCGTCTCCGTCCGGCCTGCGCCACGGATCATGCAGGCTTTAACGTCGATGTCAAAAGTTTTTCCCGTGAGGAAAAAGTAGGCGCCATCTGCGGCGGGACGTCGCGGCGTCACCGCCGGAGCGCGTCCCGGCGGTCCAGCGCCGCGGCGCGGTACGCGTCGGGCAGGGACAGCGCCCAGACGAAGGCGCCGGCGGCGTGCCGGCCCAGAAAGGAGGCGTCTTCGGGCGCGATCCTGGTGGATAGCCAGCCGAGCAGCAGCGTGAAGAAGGCGAAGCCGAGGCCCCGCCCGGCGCGGCCGATGAGGACATGGCCGGCCCCCGGCGCGAGCGCCGCGGCCAGCAGGACGAGGCGGGGGTCAGGCGGCCTGCGCATGGTCGCCTCCGGCGCTGGCGGCGCGGATGGCGCCGGCGACGCCGAGAGCCCTGTCGAGCAACGCTTCGATTTCGCCGGCCGGCAGGCGCTCCATGTCGAACCGCAGGTCCCGGAACAGCAGATAGGCCCCCCGCCGCCCCTGCGCCGCCTGCCAGACGAGGCGGACGCCGCTCGGCCCCGCGAGCAGAGCCTTGCAGCGGGGTTCGGCCAGCGTCGGGGCCAGCGCCTCGGCGATGCGGGGCAGGGCGCTCTCCGCTTCGGGCTCGCCCCGGAGCGCGGTGTCCTGCGGCCAGTCCGGCGGCGGCGCGAAGGCGCGGGGCAGGCCGCCGCCGGCGGCGAAGAACTCCGCCCCGGTCGGACGGCGCAGGGCCTCGAAGGCGGCGTCGAGGCCGGCGTCGGCCTTGAGCGTCACGACGATCCAGAGCTGGGGCAGGCGGCGAAAGGCGAGCGCCTCGGCGATCGGCGTCAGCGCCGCCTCGTGGCTGCGCCAGCGCCCGCGCAAGACGCCGTAGCCGCTCGGGGTCGGCGCGATGCGCCCGCCCTCCAGCAGCGCCACGCCTTCGGCCAGGAACGCGTGCTGAAGGGCCGCCCGGCGCTGGGCGGCCCTCAGCAGCAGGATCGCGCCGCCGGCGGCCGTCAGGCCGCAGGCGGCGACGAGCAGGAGCGCGGCCATGGGCGCCATCCCCCGCGGCGCTCAGTAGCCGTTGGGCTTCGGCCAGCGCATGGTGAACTGGTCGCCGCGCCGGACGTATTTGTAGCGGTGCAGGGCGAACCACAGCGACGCCACGATGAAGAAGGCCATCATCGCCAGCAGCTGCGAGCCATAGCCGAGGAACACCGCCACATAGGTCACCGCGCACAGCGCCAGCAGCAGGATCGCCGGCAGGGGATGCAGCGGGTGCACATAGCCGCGGTCGATGGTCCCGAGCGGCCATTTGCGGCGGAAGATCACCACGCTCAGCGCCATCAGCGTGTAGCCGAGCAGGCCGGACAGGATCGACAGCGTGATGGTCTGGTCCAGCGGGGTCGACACCGCGAACAGGATGGCGATCGGCACGAAGAACACGATGGAGCGGAACGGCGTGTGATAGCGGGGATGCACCGCGCCGAACCACACCGGCATGTAGCGGTCGCGGCCCATGGCGAACCAAGCGCGGGAGGCGTCGTTGATGCAGCCGTTGGCGGAGGCGATGGTGGCGAACAGCGTGCCGAAGAACAGGAACACCTCCAGCGGCGCGCTGCCGGTGAGCCGGGCCGCGTCGTAGAGCGGCGTGACCGCCTGTCCGAGATACTCCCACGGCATCAGGCCCGTGCCCACGTACCAGGTGATGGTGGCGGCGATCAGCAGCGTCATCACGCCGGTCAGGGTGCCGAGCGGCAGGGCGCGGGCGGGCGAGCGCACCTCCTCCGCCGCCTGGGTGGTGCCCTCGATGCCGAGGTAGAACCACAGGCCGAAATGCATGGCGGCGAGAATGCCGAGCCCGCCGTAGGGCAGGCCGGTGAGCAGGTCGCCGTGCTTCAGCGTTTCGCCCGGCGCCCAGGGGCGCACATAGAGGAACAGCGTCACGATCGCCGCGAAGGCGATGGCGGTGATGACGAGGTTCAGCGTCAGCGTGGCCAGCACGCCCCGGTAGTTGAGCCAGGCCAGGAACACGATCGTCAGCACCATGAAGGCGCGTTTGTCCACCTCGCCCACGAGCCCCATGTTGTGGGTGAAGGCCTCGATCAGGTCGCCGGTGACGATGGCGTTCGACACCTCCAGCATGGTGTAGGCCATGACGAGGTAGAGCCCGACGTTGAAGGCGGCGAGCGGACCGATGATGTGCTTGGCCTGGGCGTACTGCCCGCCGGCGGCGGCGACGGTGGAGGTGATCTCGGAATCGATCATCGCCACGCAGGTGTAGAGGATGCCGGCGAGCCAGCAGGCGGTGAGGGCCGCGATGGCGCCGCCCTTTCCGACCGCGAAGTTCCAGCCCATGAACTCGCCCACCAGCACGATGCCGACGCCCAGCCCCCAGACATGGGCGGGGCCGAGCACGCGCTTCAGGGCGACGCGGCGGGCGACGGGTTCGGCCGCGGGGGCGGCGACGCCGGCGAGGTTCTGCGGGGTGATGTCGGTCATCACTGCCTCGCCGCGGTCTCGCCGGTCTCGGCGTCGATGATGTCGCCTTCGGCGGAGGAGGTCAGGTAGTCCTCGCTGTAGGACCGGTTGGTCCGCACGAGGTCGATCAGCATCCAGAGCGCGAGCGCGGCCGAGACCGCCCATGCGCCAAGGTTCAGAAACGCGATCATGGCGCATGTCCTCGAAGGGCTGCGGGTTATGGGATCAGGGCGGGCGGGCCCGGCCTCGCCTCTAGCGGCGGCGCGGCGGTCGATCGTCGCCGAAGCGTTCGGCGATCACGTCGCGGTACTCCCTGTCCGACCAGCGCAGCATCACGACGAAGTAGCCGACGATGACGAGGGCGGTGAGCGCCAGCGCGCCCCAGGAGAAGCTGTAGTCGAAGCGGGAGCCGATGATCTCCGCGGCCTTGGCGGGGTCGAAGCCGAGCTTCTCCCACTGCGCCGCCATCACCGCGTTCTGGCCGAGCGACTCCCAGGTGGGCGCGGCCTGCACGGCCTTGGTGACGCCGGCGCCCGACAGCTTCAGCAGCAGCGGCAGGTAGAGCGTGACCACCACCATCGCCAGCACGAGCAGGGCGTCGACGATCTGTCCCGTCAGGGACTGCGCCGGCGGTTCGTAGGGCGGGCGGCTCATGGCGCCCTCCGCTCAGCCGCGAGCTGGTCGAGGTAATAGATGTCGGTGCCGTAGATCGCCGCCTTGTCGTCGCGGTAATGGCGCAGCAGCGCCGCCACGGCCGCCGCGTTCAGCAGCAGCACCACGAGGCCGAGCAGCGCCATCAGCCACTGGACGCCCACGGCGGCGAAGGCCGGGGCCATCATCCAGTAGGTGAAGGCGTAGATCGCCCAGACGGACGCGACCGCGAGAAGCGCGCAGCCGCAATCCTTCTGGAACATGCTGTGTACGCGGGGATCCTGTTCCGCCATGCCGATCTCCTCCCCCTTCGCGGTTTCTTGCGAAGATATTTTTAGTATTGGAAGGAAATCTGAATGCCTAAATTTGGATCGTCAATCGCCTAGTTCTTGTGCGTCGCGTCAATTCGACGGAGCGGTGCGACATTCTGCCATAGGTTGCGGGCCAGGAGAGGGGCCAATGCGACGAAAGTGTCGAACCCCACGGAACGTTGGCGAAACAGGAAACCCGGAACCCCGTCATGCCCAAGCCTGGTCATGGCGCATCCGCGATCTGAAGACTCGAGGCTCCCGCCGCCGCCTCACCGCCCCGGCGCGAAGCGGCTGTGGGCGGCGCGGGCGGCGGCGTCGAGCAGGAAGCCGATCACGCCGATCACGACCACCGTCGCCATCAGTTCCGGGTAGGCGAGCCGGTCGCGGGTGTCGAGGATGAAGTAGCCGAGGCCGGCGGAGACGCCCAGCATCTCGCACGGCACCAGCACGATCCACGACACGCCGATGGCGAGGCGCAGGCCCGTCAGCACATGGGCGGCGACGCCGGGCAGGATCACCCGGCGCAGGGTCTCGAACCGCGTGGCGGCGAGGCTCTCCGCCAGCAGCAGCCAGCGCCGGTCGAGCTGGCGCACGCCGGCCGCGGTGTTGAGCAGGATCGGCCACACGGCGGCGAAGAACAGCAGGAAATGGATCGGCGCGTCGCCTACGCCGAAGGCCATCACCGCGATCGGCATGAAGGACAGCGGCGAGATCATGCGCAGGAACTGGAACGCCGGCGTGGTCGCGGCCTCGAGCTTCGGGCTCGCGCCGATGGCGAGGCCGAGCGGCACGCCCACCGCGAGCGCCGCGATCAGCCCGATCGCGATCCGCCTGAGGCTGGTCCACACATGCAGCGGCAGGTCGCGGCCCTGAACCAGCTCGGCGAGGCTTGCGAAGGTGGGGCCCGGCGCGAACAGGCGCGCAAAGGAGCCCGGCGCCGGGACGACATCGGTCGCGACCCACCACAGCGCCACCAGCGCGCCAAGCCCCGCGAGGCCCAGCGCCGCGTGGCCCGCGGCGCGTCCGCGCGCCCCGGAGACGGACGGCCCGGGACTCACGCCGAGATGGTTTCCGTGCGAGTGAAGCCTTCCGGCAGGCCGAAGGCGGTCAGGCCGCCGGCCTCCAGCACCGCCTTGCGCACGAAGCTGTCGTCCACCAGGTCCCGGGCCGCGAAGGCGGGGTCGAGATCGGCGAGGAAGCGGTTGTCGCCCTCGATCGCGGTGTCCTTCAGCCGGCGCACCAGCTCCTCGGTGTAGCTCGGGAACGGGTAGGGCTGGAAGTCGATGCGGCGCTCGCGCCAGTCCGGGTTGCGGATGGCGCCGGAGGCCGCATAGGCCGCGGCGTCGCTCTCCGCCGGCGCCAGCACCTTCTCCAGCACCGCCTTGGCGTGGGGGGTGTAGCGGTTGTCGCCGTCCTTGGACAGTAGGGCTGCGGTCTCCGCCCGGTTGTCGCGGGTCCAGAGCTGCGCCTTCACCATGGCGTTGACCACCTTCTGCGACCACTCCGGCCGCTCGGCGAGATCGCGCTCCTGCATGAACACCACGCAGCAGGCGTGGTCCTTCCACACGTCGCCGGTGAAGCGCAGCACCTTGCCGACGCCGAGCGCCTCCGCCGCGGCGTTGAACGGCTCGGCCACGATGTAGCCGGCTATCTGTTTGGCGGCGAGGGCCGGCACCATGTCGGACGGCGCCATGATCACGAGCTGCACCTCGTTCGGACCGGGAGCGCCGGTCTTCTTGGTGACGGGGGTGAGGCCGTTCTCCTTCAGCAGCGCCTGCAGCACCACGTTGTGGATCGAGTACCAGAACGGCACCGCCACCGTCTTGCCGCCGAGCTGCTTCACGTCGGTGACATCCGGACCGACGGTGAGCCCCGAGCCGCCGGTGTGGTTCCAGGCCACCACCTTGGCCGGCGCCTTGGAGCCGTAGCGCGCCCAGATGGTGATGGGCGACAGCAGATGCACCACGTTGACCTGGCCGGAGATGAAGGCCTCCACGATCTGGGCCCAGCTTCGGAACAGCACCGGTTTCTCGGCCTTCAGGCCCTCCCGGTCGAAGAAGCCCTTGCCGTGGGCCACCAGCAGCGGCGTGGCGTCGGTGATGGGGAGATAGCCGATCCGCACCGGCTGGTCCGCGCCCGCGGCTTGCGCCCGGGCCTCCGCGGCCCGCAGCAGCGGCGCGGCGCCAGCGGCGGTGAACAGGCCGGCGAGCTTCACCGCGTCGCGGCGGGAGAACACGAAATCGTCGGTCGGCATGGCGGGGGCCTTATCAGTGCGGGCGGAGGGCGGCGCGCAGCGCCGTGAGGATGTCGAGGCGCAGCGCGCCCAGTTCGGCGAGGGCGTCGTCCCGGGGGTGGGCGAGGGCGACGGTCCAGACGCCGATGGCCTGCGCCGGCCGGCCCCCGAGCAGGACCACCCGGTCCGCGAGGCCAAGCGCTTCGTCGATGTCGTGGGTGATCAGCACCGCGGCGGTTCCGTGGTCGGCCACGATCTTCAGCAGCAGGCGCTGCATGCCGGCGCGGGTCACCTCGTCCAGCGCGCCGAACGGCTCGTCCAGCAGCAGCGCGTCGGGCCGGCGGGCGAGGCAGCGGGCGAGCGCCGCGCGCTGGGCCATGCCGCCGGAGAGCGCCGCCGGCTTCAGCCGCCGCGCGGCGTCGAGCCCGACCTCGGCGATGGCCGCGTCCACCAGCGCCTGCCGCTCGGCGCGGGCGCGCCGGGGCTGGCGTTTGAAGTCGAGCCCGAAGGCCACGTTGTCCTCCAGCGACAGCCAGGGCAGCAGGCTCGGGTCCTGGAACGCCATGGCGACGCGGGGGTGGGGGGCGTTGAGCGTCACGCCGCCGGCCGCCACATGGCCCTCGCTCGGCGGCTGCAGGCCGGCCAGCACCCGCAGCAGGCTGGACTTGCCGACCCCGCTCGGGCCGAGCACCGCCACCACCTCGCCGGGGGCGACGCTGAGGTCGAAGCCGCGCAGCACCGGGGCGGCGGCGCCCGGATAGCGGATGGCGACGTTCTTCGCCTCCAGCGCGGGCTGGCTCATGCGGCGCGCCCTGTGGGCTCGCCCTGCGCGGCGAGCGCGGCCTTGAGCTGGACAAGGCTCGGGGTGATCACCGGCAGGAACGCCGCCTCGCGCCAGCGCCGGGCGAAGCCCTCGCCGGGGCCGGCGAGATAGCACTTGCCGCCGCTCGCCTGCAGTTCGAGCCCGACCGCGTCGTTGGCGGCCTCCGCCAGCGCGATGCGGATGCGGAACAGCTCGGCGGGGCGGGCCACGAAGGCGCCCTCGGCGAGACCCTTGCGCAGGGCGTCCGTTCCCGCCTGAAGCCGCTCGGCGGTCGCGTCCAGTTCGGTCCCGAGCGCGTGGCGCCCCGCGCCGGCGGCTGAGCGCGCCTCGGCGAGCGACCGACGGGCGAGGCCGATGGACATCCCGATCTGGAAGCCGAGAAAGGCCGGGCGCACCTTCGGGCACCAGTCCAGCGCGTCGGGCGCGATCACCTCGTCGGGGCCGACGTTCACGTCCTCGAAGCGCAGCGCCGCCGTGCTGGTGGAGCGCAGCGCCATCAGGTCGAGATCGGGCGACCGGATCACGCCGGCCCGGTCATGGGCGACGGAAGCCACGAACGGGCGCCCGTCCGGGCCCGAAACCGCAGCCGCCACATGGAAGCCCTCGGCCCGGAGATTGGTCACCCAGGGCAGCTTGCCGTCCAGCCGCAAGCGGCCGCCCTCGGCGCGGGCGGAGACCTGAAGCTCCTCCAGTCCGGCGAGGAACTTCATGGCGTTGGACAGGCCGGTGGCGCCGGCGACGCGGCCAGCGAACAGGTCCGGCAGCAGGCGGTCGCGCAGGGCGGCGTTCGGGCTCTGGAGCAGATACTCCACATAGGCGCGATGGCCCCAGAACACGAAGCCCGCCGCGAGCGAGCGCTCGGACACGGCGGCGATCGTCTCCACCACGTCGAAGGTTCCGCCGCCGGCGCCGCCGAGCGACGCGGGCGCGCCGATGCGGAACAGGTCCGCTGCGGCGAGGCGCGGCAGCAGCTCCGACGGCGCGACGGCGCCGGCGTCGAGGCCGGCGGCGGACGCATCGAGCCAGCCGGCGAGGATGGGGGAGAGGGCCATGGCGGTCAGGCGCGCGCCGTCATTCCGCGGCCGCAGCCTGCGGCCCGTCCCAGCGGTAGGCCTCAAGCTGGGGGTTCAGCGGCGGCTGGCCGAGATTGTTGGCGAAGTTGCAGAGCGTGGCGAGGCTGACGCCCAGCACCACCTCCAGCGCCGCCTGGTCGTCGAAGCCGGCCGCCTTGAACGCCGCGAGCTCCGCGTCCGACACCCGGCCGCGGGTGGCGATCACGGCGCTGGTGAAGGTCTGCACCGCGTCGAAGCGGGCGTCGCCGGTGGGCCGCAGCGCGCGTAGCGCGTCCACCCTGGCCTCGTCGAGTCCGGCCTTCTTGAACGCCACCGCCGTATGTCCGGCGACGCAGAAGCCGCAGCCATGGGTGGCGGCGGCGGTGAGCTGCACCACCTCGCGCTCGGCGAGCGGCAGCGACGCCCGGCCGTTCAGCCCGCCCACGGTGAGATAGGTCTCAAGCGCCACCGGCGCGTTAGCCAGCACCCGAAGCAGGTTCGGCAGGAAGCCGTTGGCCTTCTCCGCCGCGGTCAGGAACGGCTTCGCGGCTTCGGGAGCGTCGTCGACGGCGCGGAGCGGGAGACGGGACATGAGCGGGCCCTTTCATGCTCTGGTGGTTGAGGCCGCAGTCGAAGGCCGCGCCTCAGCGGAGGAAGGATGGCGTTCCGGCGCTGGACGTCAAATCTGGTAGACGAAGCTCGCCATGCCGTCGCCGCCCAGATCCCGCATTTCCGTCAACGTGCGGTGGTCCAGAACGTCGGCGATCGCCTCCCGCACGTCGAGCATCATCATCCGCACCTCGCAGCGCGTGATGTCCTCGCAGTCCTGACACGGCGCATAGGCCGAGCGGCTGGCGCAGGGCAGGGGCGCCAGCGGCCCGTCGAGCGTGCGCACGATCTCGCCCACGCTGATCTCGTCGGAGGGGCGGGCCAGCATGTAACCGCCGAGACGTCCCTTCTTGCTGGAGAGCAGTCCGGCGTTGCGCAGGTCGCCGAGGATCGCGTCGAGAAACTTCTTGGGGATGCCGTTGCGCTCCGCGATCTCGGCCACGAAAGTCGAGCGGCCCGGCGGCAGCGAGGCCAGGTCGATCATGGCCTTGAGGCCGTATTTGGCTTTCTTCGTCAGCATGCGGAACTCGGGCCGGCGAGGGGCGCGGGGCGTCAGGAATCGACGGCCCCGAGCGGTGCGCGATTTTTTAATTACATAGATTGAATAGATTTTATGGTCAAGGCGCCGAGCCGACGCCGGGCGGCCATGCGATGCGCGATGACGTCCGCTTCCCCCGCGGCGTCGGAGCCTGATCTTCAAGGCGCAGGCGTAGTTCTTGAAATTGTTCAAAGTTCAATGTTGAGAGTCTATATTGAACATCGGCGGCGATGGCGCTAAGCGACCCTTCTGTCCCGGAGCTTTGACCGTTTTTAAGCGTTAAAAACAGTGAGTCCGCCGGGTCTTGGCCCCTCGCGAATTCAGGTCCGACGCCGTTGTCCGCTGCCGAGACTTACCGTCTTTTCGACGACGCCGAAGAACGTTCGAGCTGCGGCGTCGGCTTCATCACCCGCAAGGACGGCGTCCAGACCCACGACGTGCTGGCGAAGGCCCATGAAGCGCTCTGCGCCGTGCCCCATCGCGGCGGCATGTCGGCGGAGGGCGTGGGCGACGGCGCCGGCGTGTCCGTGGACCTTTCGCTCGGCTTCTTCCGCAGCCTCACCGGCCGCGCCGACCTGACGCCCGGCCGCTTCGGCGTGGGCAACGTGTTTTTGCCGCGCGATCCCGCCGAGCACGAGCGCGCCGGCCGCATCATCGCGGCGGCGCTCGCCGACGAGGGCATGGCCGTGCTGCTCACGCGCGACGTGCCGGTCGACCCGAGCGTGCTGCGGCCCGCCGCGGTGCGCCGCCAGCTTCCGATCCGCCAGTGGGTGTTCGCCGCGCCGGACGGCGCCCCGGACCTCGCCGCCTTCGACCGCGCCATCAACCGCGCGCTGCTGGCGATCGAGGCCGACGCCTATTCCGATCCCGCGCTGAAGGGCTTCTATCCGCTGTCGTTCTCGGCCCGCACCCAGGTGCTGAAGGGCCGGCTGAACTCCAACGAGGTGCTGCCCTACTTCCGCGACCTGACGGACCCGGCCCACGCGGTCCACACCCTGTTCTTCCACACGCGGTTCTCCACCAACACCGACCCGCGCACCTCCATGGCCCAGCCGTTCCGGCTGATGGCGCACAACGGCGAGCTCAACACCGACAAGAAGAACCGCCTGTCGGAGGCCGCGATCGCCCGAGCCCGCAACGGCCGCATCGTGTCGCCGGAAGGCCAGTCGGACTCCTGCCGCCTCGACCAGACGTTGCAGAGCCGGGTGATGGAGGACGGGCTCGACCTCGTGACCGCGGTGGTCTCCATGATGCCGCCGGCCTGGGAGAACGACGCGACGCTCTCCCCCCAGGTGCGGGCGATGTTCGAGTATTTCTCGCTCTACGAGGAGAAGAACGACGGCCCGGCGGCCCTCGTCTTCGGCGACGGCGAGATCATCGGCGCGCGCCTCGACCGGCTTGGCCTGCGCCCGCTGCGCTCGGTGGAGACGGCGGAGTACCTGTGCGTCATGTCGGAGGCGGGGCAGATCCGCTTTCCGGCCGAGACGGTCCTGCGCCGCGGCCGCATCGAGGCCGGCGGCATGCTGTACTGGGACCACCGCGAGGCGCGGTCCTACGGCACGGCCGACGCGCTGGAGAAGCTCGCCGGCGCCCGCGACTACAAGACCCTGCTGGACGCCGCCCGCGTCACGCTGGAGGCCCTGCCGGACATCCCGGCGGAGGCTCAGGGGTCGCCGCTGCGCTACAACGGCGATCTGGAGCGCCACCAGCGCTACGTCGCCTATTCGCACAATCAGGAAAGCTTCAAGTTCCTGATGGACCCGATGCTGCAGACCGGGTCCGAGAAGATCGCGGCCATGGGCTACGGCCTCGCCATCAACGCGCTCTCCGATCAGGAAGGCGGCGTCGCCAAGTATTTCTCCCAGCGCTTCGCGCAGGTGACCAACCCGCCGCTGGACAGCTTGCGCGAAGCGGACGGCATGACGCTGCGGGTGGCGCTGGGCGCCAAGCCCAACATCGGCGCGCCCTCGGCGCCGCAGATCGTGATCCGCTCGCCGGTGCTCAGCCATCTCGACATGCTGAAGATCCGCGAGCAGGGCGCCACGCCGAAGCAGCGGTTCGACATCCTCTACGTCCCCGTGTTCGGCGACCCGGCCGGCGCCGCCCGCGCCATCGAGGCGGCGGTCGAGGCGGTGTGCGATCAGGTCGAGGCCTTCGCGCGCGAGAAGGGCGGCGTCGCGGTGCTGACCGACCGGCACGTGGCGCGCGACCGCGCGGCGCTGCCGCTGATCATCGTGATCTCGGCGGTGAACCAGCGCCTGATCGAGCAGGGGCTGCGGCTCCGGGTGTCGCTGATCGCGGAGAGCGGGCAGATCGCCTCCTCGCACCATGTGGCGACCGCGCTCGGCTTCGGGGCGTCGGCGGTCTATCCGCTCGGCGTCCAGTTCCGGGCCGAGGAGAAGTACGGCGCCGACGCCGACAAGGCCTTCAAGCGCTTCGCAAAGGCGGCGGAGAAGTCGCTGATGAAGACCATGGGCAAGGTCGGCCTCTGCACCGCCGAGAGCTACATCGGCGGCGAGTTCTTCGAGCCCAACTTCCTCGACACCAACGACGGCCCGCTGAAGCGCTGGTTCCCCAACGTGAAGACGCCGGTCGGCGGCGTGACCTTCGAGGTCATCGCCCAGGCGGCGGCCGACTGGCACCGGAAGGCGCTCGACGTGCGCGGCGAGGACGACATCCCGCTGCTCGGCCTGTTCAAGGAGCGCGCGGAAGGCGCGGGCCACTCCTTCGGCGTCGCCGCCGTGCGCGGCTTCGTGGACATGACCGAGGAGCCGATCGCCTTCGAGGCGCCGGACGCCGGGTCGGATGCGGACGCGCTGCGCCTGCTGCCGCTGACGCGGCTCGCCGACGCCTTCGGCCTCGACGAGGAGGCCTACAAGCGCACCAGCTTCGAGCGCCGCAGCCCGCAGGAAATCGACGCCTTCCGCATCACGCCCGGCTATCGCGCCTTCAGCCGCATGATGGCGGAGGAGCGCATGCGCCGCCCGGCCGCGCTCCGCGACGTGCTGGCCATGCCGGCGGACGTCACCTTCCTGACCCACGCGGACGATTTCCGCCGCGAGCTCGGCCGCTTCGCCCGCTTCGGCAATGTGAGCGTCCTCGCCCGCGGCCTGACCCCGGAGCGGGTCGGGGCGGACGAGTTCCGGCTCGACCTCACCGGGCCGCTCGGCGCCGATCCGGGGCGCCTGACCGCGCTCGGCCAGTCGCTGGTGCAGCGGTTCAAGGCCGACATCCTCGGCCACTGGGTCGAGGGCGGGCGGCTCGCGCTCAAGGCGAAGGGCGAGGCGCTGGCCTGGCTGTCGCTGCTGCAGGCCGCGCCGGACAGCGTGGAGCTGGAGGAGGTGCAGCCCGCGCACGAGATCACGGCCCTGCTCACCTCCGGCGCCATGAGCCACGGCGCGCTGAACGCGCCCGCTCACGAGGCGGTCGCGCACGGCACCAACATGGTCGGCGGCCTGTCGAACTCCGGCGAGGGCGGCGAGCACATGTCGCGCTACGGCACCATCCGGGCGTCGCGCATCAAGCAGCTCGCCTCGGGCCGCTTCGGCGTCTGGGCCGGCTATCTGGCCGATCCGATGCTGGAGGAGCTGGAGATCAAGATCGGGCAGGGCGCCAAGCCCGGCGAGGGCGGCCAGCTTCCCGCCGCCAAGGTGACGGTGGAGATCGCGGCCGCCCGCGGCGGCACGCCGGGGGTGGAGCTGGTCTCGCCGCCGCCGCACCACGACACCTATTCGATTGAGGATCTCGCCCAGCTCATCCACGACTGCAAGGCGGCGCGGGTGCGGGTGATCGTGAAGCTGGTGTCCTCCGAAGGCGTCGGCGTCATCGCGGTCGGCGTGGCCAAGGCCGGCGCGGACGTGATCAACATCGCGGGCGCCACCGGCGGCACCGGCGCCGCCGCCGTCACCAGCCTGAAGTACACCGGCCGCGCGGCGGAGATCGGCGTCGCGGAGGTGCATCAGGCCCTCGCCGCCAACGGCCTGCGCCAGAAGGTGACGCTGCGCTGCTCCGGCGCGCACCAGACCGCGAGCGACGTGGTGAAGTCCGCGCTGCTCGGCGGCGACAGCTTCGAGTTCGGCACCACGGCGCTGATGATGCTGAAATGCGTCATGGCCAAGAACTGCAACATCAAGTGCCCGGCCGGCCTCACCACCAACTCCGAACTGTTCGACGGCGATCCGCGCGCGCTCGCCCAATACCTGATGAACATCGCCCACGAGACGCGGGAGATCCTCGCGGTGCTCGGGCTCAGGTCGCTGCGCGAGGCGCGGGGCCGCTCCGACCTGCTGCACCTGCTCGACCATCCGGCGAGCGTCGGCCGGCTCGACCTGCGCGCCATGCTGACCCCGGCGGACGAGGTCATCGTCGACGCGCCGGTCTACATGGAGGCCGAGTACGAGCTCGACGACGCCTGGAGCGTCGCCGCCGAACAGGCCTTCGTCGCCGAGGGTCGGGCCGAGCTCGCGCTCGAAGCCGGGCGCCGCATCGGCAACCGGGACAAGAGCGTGGGCGGACGGCTCGGCGTCGACATCGAGCGCCTGCTCAACCACACGCTCGCGCCCGAAGTCGCCCGCGCGCTTCCCGCGGTGCTGGAGGACGATCGCGGCCGGCGCTACCTGCGCCCCGGCGCGCTCACCGTCTCCACCTGGGGCTCGGCCGGCCAGTCCTACGGCGCGTTCTGCAACGACGGCATGGCCATGCGCCATGTGGGCGTGTGCAACGACGGCGTCGGCAAGGGCCAGTCCGGCGGCGTGATCGCGGTGACGAGCCCGGGCGGCGGCTCGGACGAGGCCGGGGGCAACGTGCTGGTCGGCAACTTCGCGCTGTTCGGCGCCACCGGCGGCCGCGCCTTCATCGGGGGCCAGGCCGGCGACCGCTTCGCGGTGCGCAACTCCGGCGCCACCGCGGTGGTGGAGGGCGTCGGCGACTTCTGCTGCGAATACATGACCAACGGCGCGGTGCTGAACCTCGGGGCCTTCGGCAAGGGCTTCGGCAACGGCATGAGCGGGGGCTTCGTCTACCAGTACGATCCCTATGGCGACCTGCCCGCCAAGGCGAGCCACGACTCGATCCTGCTGTTCCCGGTCACGGGGCCGGACGCCGGCTTCCACGCCGACGCGGTGCGGCTGATGCTGGAGTGGCACCTGGAGGAGACCGGATCGCCCAAGGCCCGCTGGCTGCTGGACAACTGGGAGACCGAGCGCTCCAACTTCGTCTACGGCCTGCCCGCCGCGCTGCTGCAGTACCAGGACGCGGACGCCATCCTGAAGGCGAAGCCGCGCAAGGACCTGCTGGAGGAGCTGAGCCTCGCCTCCGCCTCCTGGCAGGTGCGCAAGTTCAAGCTGGCCTATCGCGACCGCCGCGTGGTGGCCGGCGGGGCGATCCCGTCCGAGGGCGACGTGGGCGCCGAGGCGGGCCTGCGGCTGCTGAACGAATACGCGGTGCTCGCCATGGCGCAGCAGCTGGCGCTCGCCCGGCTGCCGGGCGTCGGCGACGTCGCCCATCCGGCGGTCGCCGCCGCGGTGCGCAAGCTGCTGCTGACCGAGGACTTCGCGCTGATGCAGAAAATCCAGCGCCACGCCCGCGAGGCCCTGTCCGCCTATGGCGACGAGGAGCTCGCGGCGCTGGTGGCGGACAAGCGGCTGTCCGACTACCGGGCGGCGCTGAGCCTGCGCAACGTGCTCTCCATGGACAGCCCCGGCGTCTATGGCTGGATCCTGCAGCAGAGCGCGAAGAACCGCGCCGCGCTCGGGCGCCTGCCGAGCTACGAGGAGCTGTTCGCCCGCGCCTCGGTGCGGGACGTCGCCGCCTTCGCCGGTCGGGCCTGAGCCCGAAACGCCAACCCCTCGCCGATCCGGTCGCCCACGCCCATGTCCATTCCGCACATTCCCGACGACGCGCCCTTTTCCGGCGAGCAGCGCGTCTGGCTCGCCGGCTTCCTCGCGGGCCTGAACTCCCGCCTGCTGGAGAGCGCGGCGCCGGTCGCCGGCGCCGCCGTCTCGGCCGCGGTCGAGGCGCAGGGCGCGCCGCTGCTGGTGCTCTACGGCACCCAGACCGGCAACGCCGAGGCGGTGGCGAACGACGCCGCCGCCAAGGCGCGGACGCTGGGCCTTGCGCCCGAGGTGCTCGGGCTCGACGACGTGGACATGGCGCGCTTCACGGGCGCGGAGCGGGTCCTGATCGTCTGCTCCACCTATGGCGAGGGCGAAATGCCCGACAACGCCCATCTGTTCTGGAAGGCGCTGTCCGCGGAGACCGCGCCCCGGCTCGAACACATGAGCTTCTCGGTGCTGGCGTTGGGCGACACCGGCTATGACGGCTTCTGCCAGGCGGGCAAGCTGATCGACACGCGGCTCGAGCAGCTCGGCGCCAAGCGGGTCGCGGCGCGGGTGGACTGCGACGTGGACTACGAGACGCCGGCGGCAAGCTGGATCGACGAGGCCGTGCCGGCGCTGCCCCAGGGCGCCGGGGTCGCGGCGGCCGCGCCGGCGCCCGCGCCCGCCGCGGCGCTGGCGGCCAGGGCCGCCTGGAGCCGCCGCAACCCCTATCCGGCGGCGCTCTCGGTCAACCGCCGGCTGTCTTCTCCGGCCTCCGCCAAGGACATCCGCCATCTGGAGTTCGCGCTCGGCGACAGCGGCCTCACCTACGAGGCCGGCGACGCGCTGGGCGTGGTCCCCGCCAACGACCCGGCGCTCGTCACGGCGCTGCTGACCCGGCTCGGCCTGAAGCCGGACGCCCCGGTTCCGGGCCACGACCGCCCGCTCGGCGAGCTGCTGGGGGCCGCGTTCGAAATCCGCACGCCGTCGCGGGATCTGGTGGCGGCGGTGGAGGCCCGCGCCGGCGACGAGGCGCTGACCCATGTGCTGCGCCACGGCGACAAGGAGGCTCTGGACGCCTTCCTGTGGGGCAAGGACGTGCTGGACCTGCTCGCCATCAACCCGTCGGTTGGCTTCGACGCCGAAGGCTTCGCGGCGCTGCTGCGCCCGCTGCAGCACCGGGCCTATTCGATCTCGTCGAGCCCGCTGGTCTATCCTGACAGCGTGCATCTCACGGTCGCCGCGGTGCGCTGGCGCTCCGAGCACCGCGATCACGGCGGCGTCTGCTCCACCTTCCTCGCCGATCGCGTCGACGCGGACGGCCGCGTCGGGGTGTTCGTGTCGCCCAACAAGGCGTTCCGTCCGCCGGCGGACCCGAACGCGCCCATGGTCATGATCGGGCCGGGCACCGGCGTCGCGCCGTTCCGCGCCTTCCTGCAGCAGCGGCAGGCTACCGGCGCCAGGGGCCGCAACTGGCTGTTCTTCGGCGACCAGCATCGCGCCCACGACTTCTCCTATGAAGACGAACTCGGCGCCATGAGCCGCGACGGGGTGCTGACCCGGCTCGATCTCGCCTTCTCCCGCGACCAGGCCGAGAAGATCTATGTGCAGACCCGCATGCGCGAAAACGGCCCCGACCTGTTCGCGTGGTTGGAGGACGGCGCCTCGGTCTATGTCTGCGGCGACGCCAGCCGCATGGCCAAGGACGTGGACGACGCGCTGCACGACGTGATCCGCGTCCACGGCGCCCGTTCGCCGGAGGCGGCGGCGGATTACGTGGACGATCTGCGCAAGGCCAAGCGCTACCTGCGCGACGTGTACTGAACCGCCCCCCGAAACCGCGCCAAGGGATCGACGCGCCATGCCCCAGCCCTGCCGCGGCGGCGGCTGTCAGAACCGCAGGTTCAGCGAACGCGACATCCTGCTCGCGGAGCCGGGAGTCTTCGCCACCACCATCGCGGCCTCGTTCGAGCGCGTCGCGCGGGACCTGCGCGGCATGGACGGGCTGGTGGCCGTCACGTCGAACCCGGCCGCGGTGATGACGCAGATCGGCGAACTGCCGCCGGCGTCGCGCGCAGGCGGGCGGTTCGCGCCGCCCAAATCCGGGGCCGCGCTGCGCCTGCGCCCTGAGAGCGTCGACGCGGCGCTGGCGGTGGAGCGCGCCGCCTGCGGGCGGGCGCCGTGCTCGGTGCGGTTCTTCACCGCCGAGGGCGGTGCGCTGCACAAGGTGTTCCTGTCCGCGCTGATCGACGACTACGCCTTCGCCGAGCTGGCCTCGGACTGGGTCGCGCCGGAGGAGGCTGAGCCGGAGAGCGCCGCCTCCGGCGAGCCGCGGACGCCCGACGCCCAGGGCTGGAGCCGCCGGGGGCTCGCCTTCCACATCGACAGCCTGTTCGGCGACGGCGGGCTTCGCCGCCGCGCGCTGCTGCCCCGATGGGGCCGGGACGAGGCGTGGCGGATCGACCCGGAGATCGCGGTCCATCTGCTCGGCCTGCTGACCGAGGCGCGCATGCCGGTCACGCTGGTGGTGCCGAACGAAGCCTTCGCGCAGATGCATGTGGGCGCGTTCGACGACGTGCGGCGCTCCGGCGACCGGCTGCGGCTCTGCGCCGGCGAGTGCTCGGTCTCGCTCGACATGGCCGAGGTCGAGGAGGTCTGGGTCTCGCGCTACGACGAGCGCGGCCGCGCGGGGCTGATGGTGGAGTTCTACGACTGGGGCTTCCAGTGCGTGGCGCAGATCACCGAGACCGGCGACGACCCGCGCCTCGCCCGCTTCTGGCGCCGCGCGGTGGAGGACCTGCCGCCGCTGCAGGTGTGAGACGTGCAGGTCGACGTCAGATCTTGACCACGTCGGTCAGGCGGGAAAGCTCGGTCTCGATCCGCTTCATCACGCTTTCGCCGGTCGCCGACAGCGCGCTCATCTCCTGCGCCACCACATTGAAGCCGGCGCCGTGTTCGGCGGCGCGGGCGGCCTCGATGCGGGCGTTCAGCGCCAGCAGCCGCAGCGTCTTCAGCGTGGCGAAGATCTCCGTGATCGCGGCATGCATCAGCGTGACCGATTCCCGGCCGGAATCGAGCCGCTCGGCGAGGTCGGTCAGGCGGCTGGAATCGAGGATGATTCCGTCGAGATACTGAACCTCGCCGGTGTCCGGATCGGCCGCGCAGCCGCCGCCGGTCTCGTGCACGAAGCGCCAGCCGCCGGGCGTCTTCAGGCGGTAGGAGATCTGCCAGCGGCCCTGCGTGGCCAGCGCCTCCGCGACCGCCGCGTTCACGGCGGCCACGTCCTCGGGGTGGATCAGGTCGCTGAAGGCCGCGCGGGTGTCGACGAAGCGCCGGGCGTCAAGTCCGGTCAGCGCCTCGAAGCCGTTCGAGACCCAGACCATGGCGTAGTCGTCGCTGTTGAGCCCGCGATAGAGGAAGCCGTCGATGCGCGCGCCGATGCTGAGCGCGTAGTCGCCGAGGTCGATCGGCGCGCCGGAGGAGGACGACATCGGCGGAAGGCCCTTTCGCGCAAGGGGAGAGCGGCGCGGAGACGCCGCCGCGCTCCGATCAGACCGCGAACAGGGTTAACGCCTCGTTTCCGGGCATGCCGAAAGAATACGCTCAGGTTCCGTTCCGCCCGGACGTCGCCGAAGCGTGCTGGCGTTTCAAACCGGCTTTCAGCCCTCGACCAGATCCTGCTCCGCGTAGCCCTGCAGGTAGAGCAGGGCGGTCAGGTCGCCGTGGTCGATGCGGACCTGGGCTGCGGAGGCCACCGCCGGCTTAGCGTGGAAGGCGACGCCGAGGCCCGCCGCCTGCACCATGGCGAGGTCGTTGGCGCCGTCGCCCACCGCCAGCGTGTCCTCAAGCGCGAGGCCCTGCGCGTCCGCCAGCTCCTTCAGCGCCGCGAGCTTGGCCTCGCGGCCCAGAATCGGCTCGGAGACGAGGCCGGTGAGCAGGCCGGCCCCGTCGATCTCCAGCGTGTTGGCGCGCGCCTCGTCGAAGCCGAGCCGGCGGCCGATGTCGTCGGCGAACGCGGTGAAGCCGCCCGAGACCAGCGCGGCGCGGGCGCCGTTGGCGCGCATGGTGGCGACCAGCGTCTGGCCGCCTGGGGTGAGGGTGATGCGTTCGTCGAGCACCTTGGCGATGGTCTCGGCGGCCGGCAGGCCCTTCAGCAGCGCCGCGCGCTCCTTCAGCGCCGGCTCGAACGCGATCTCGCCGCGCATGGCCCGCTCGGTGATTTCGGCCACCTGCGGCTTGAGGCCGACCGCGTCCGCCAGCTCGTCGATGCATTCCTGGGCGATCAGGGTCGAATCCATGTCCGCCAGCAGCAGGCGCTTGCGGCGGCCCTCCGCCGGCAGCACGGCCACGTCCACCGGCGCGCGGCCGATGGCGCTCTGCAGCCGGCGGCGCAGGGCCTGAGGGTCGGTCTCGCCGCTGACGAGGAATTCGGCCGCGACGCCGCCGTGGAGCATGCGCACCTCGGCCCCGATCACCGCCTGGGCCGCCGTCATGACCAGCGCGGAGTCCACCGCCGGCTCCAGCGGGTTGGCGATCAGCACGGCGGCGAGCACGGGCGGCATGGGACACTCCATCGGCGAGGGCCGCTCCCGCGCGGCGCGCTCCCGTCTATAACGGGCGGGCGCGCGACAGAAGCGCGAACGAACGGACGGACCGAAACTATGACCGAGCGCGCCGAAGGCGAGGCGCCCATCGCCGCCATCCTGATCGCCGGGCCCACCGCCTCGGGGAAATCGGCGCTGGCGCTGGCGCTGGCGCGGCGCTTCGGCGGGGTGGTGACGAACGCCGACGCGCTGCAGGTCTACGCCGACCTCGACGTGCTCACCGCGCGGCCGCCTGCAGTCGATCTCGCCGCCGCGCCGCACGCCCTCTACGGCCATGTGGACGGCGCGGCGCCCTATGCGGTCAGCCGCTGGCTGGACGACGTGGAGCCGCTGCTCGCCGGCGCGCGCGGCCTGCCGGTGATCGTCGGCGGCACGGGGCTCTATTTCGATTCGCTGCTCAAGGGGCTTTCCACCGTGCCGGAGGTGGACCCGGCGATCCGCGCCCGCTGGCGGGGCGCCGGGCCGGAGACCGACCTTCATGCGGAGCTCGCCCGGCGCGATCCCGTGATGGCGGCGGAGCTCCGGCCGTCGGACCCCCAGCGGCTGATGCGGGCGCTGGAGGTGATTGAGAGCACGGGCCGCTCGCTGGCCCACTGGCGCAAGGCGCCCGCCAGGGGAAAACTGGACGCCTCCCGCGCGCTGCGCATCGCGCTCGCCCCGGACCGGGCGGCTCTCGACGCCCGCATCGTCCGCCGGCTGGAGACGATGCTCGCGTCCGGCGCGGCGGAGGAGGCGGTGGCGCTGGAGCGGCGCGGCCTCGCCCCCGACCAGCCGGTGCTGAAGGCGATCGGCGTCGCGGCGTTTTCGGCCTACGCCCGCGGCGACCTGTCCCGCGAGGCGGCGCTGGAGCGGGCGCGCATCGGCACGCGGCAATACGCCAAGCGGCAGTCCACCTGGTTCCGGAACCGGATGCCGGACTGGCTTCACGTGGCGCCGGAGGACGCCGAGGCGCTGGCGCTGGCGGAGATCGGCCGGCGGGGGCTCGACGTCCCGGCGGCTCAGCCCTTCGGCCGCGACGGGCGCGTGCCCACGTAGAGCGCGCCGGCCGCCACCAGCGCGACGGTTGCGGCAAGCGCCACCGGCGGCGCGTCGGACAGCGCCACGATCACGATCGAGGCGGCCATGCCGGCGAAGGCGAACAGCTTGGCGCGGGGCGGGATCACGCCGTCCCGCCGCCACGCCGCCACCGCGGGGCCGAGCGTCGGATGCGCGAGCAGCCAGCGCTCCAGCCGCGGCGAGCCGCGGGCGAAGCAGGCGGCGGCGAGGATCAGGAACACGGTGCCGGGCATCACCGGCAGGATGACGCCGACGATCCCGAGCCCGAGCGCCGCGAGGCCGGCGGCGAGCCAGAGCGCGCGGGCGAACCGGCCGGGGCGCGTTTCGCCGGTTTCATCGGTCGGCCCGGTTCCGTCTCCCTCGTTTCGCCGCATCGTCGCTCCACATGCTATGGTCGGGTTGTGCGCCGCGAAAAGGTTTGCGGCAAGCCGGCCCGCTGCCATGGAGCGCCGCCCGCGCGATGACGGATCAGTTCGACTCCACGCTCGGCTCCCTCGGCCAGCCCCAGCCCGCCCCCAAACCCAGCGCCTCGGCGCGCATCCGCACCTACTTCCTCACCGGCCTCGTGGTGGCGGGGCCGGTCGCGATCACCATCTGGCTCACGCTGTGGCTGATCGGGCTGATCGACGGCTGGGTGAAGCCGCTCATTCCGCCGGCCTGGAACCCGGACAGCTACCTGCCGGTGGCGGTGCCCGGCTTCGGCGTGCTGGCGGCCTTCATCGGCCTCACCATCCTCGGCTTCCTGGCCGCCAATCTCGTCGGCCGCACCATCGTGCAGTCCGGCGAGCAGGTTCTGAACCGGATGCCGATCGTGCGCAGCCTCTACAAGGGCGTGAAGCAGATCTTCGAGACCGTGTTCAAGCAGGACGGCACCAGCTTCCGCCGCGTGGGCGTGATCGAGTGGCCGGGGCCGGGCCTGTGGTCGCTGTGCTTCATCACCGAGCCGGCGCGGGGCGCTCTCGCCGCCGGCCTGCCGGAGGGCGAGCATGTCTGCGTGTTCGTGCCCTGCACGCCGAACCCCACCACCGGCTATCTGGTGATGATGGAGGCCGCGAAGATCACGGAGGTGGGCGTCACCACCGACGAGGCGTTCAAGCTGATCATGTCCATGGGCATCATCCAGCCGGCCTCCGCCCCCGTGGCGGCGCCGCTCCCCGCGCCCAACCTGCCGGCGCGGCCGGAGGTGGAGACGGCGGGCGCCTGAGCCGGCTTCCACCCCCGCGCGGCCCGCACGCATGGTCGCGGCGCGCTTGTCCGGCGCCCTTCGGAAGGGCGCGGGCTGCGCCGTCTTGGCGTGGGCGGACGAGGCCTGCATAATGGTTTCATAAGGGTCGCCCGCAGATGCGGGCGGACGCCCCGCGCGTCCCAAGAAGCCCGTTTTGCGAGGAAGGCGTCGTTATGACCATGTTCGTTCGCCGGCTGGCCGCCGCCGGCGCTGTCACCTTAAGCGTTCTCGGCGTCGGAGCGGCCTTCGCCGCGCCGACCGCCGTCCAGCTCGTGTTCGAGAGCGGCGGGCTCAAGACGCTCGCGCCCGGCGCCACGCTGTCCTACCGCTTCGCGCGCGAGACGGACGACAAAACGCTGGCGCCGGCGTTTCAGGACGAGGTGAAGCTGGTGGTGACGGCGGCGGAGGGCGGCGGGAAAGCGGCGACCGTCGCCATGTTCACCGGCGCGCGCGCCCAGAGCTACGGGCCGCTGTCGGCGGACGGCAATCCGGTGATCATCGCCGTGCTGGAGCAGGACGTGCGCGAGATGCAGAAGCTGCTCGGCGGCAGTCCCTATTACATCCGCAACCGCATGCGCGACGCCATCAACGCCGGCGAACGGGTGGAGCCGGTGCGGTTCGAGCTCGCCGGAAAGCCCGTGGACGGGTGGAAGGTGACGCTGAAGCCCTTCGCCCGCGACGCCCAGCGCGACAAGCTGAAGGATTTCGCCGACCGCTCCTACGAGCTCACCTTCTCGGACGCGGTGCCGGGCGGCCTCTACAGCCTGGTGACGGTGACGCCGCGCAAGAGCGCGGAGACCCCGCTGCTGGTGGAGAACCTGACCTTTTCAGGCGTGACCTCCGGGGAGGACGCGAAGTGAGCCGGCTGCTTCTGATCGTCGCGGCGCTTGGCGTCGGCGCCTGTCCCGCGCTCGCCGGCGTCGGCGACGACTACTCCACGGTCGACAAGGCCGACTACATCATCGGCTGCATGGCCGCGAACGGGCAGACCCGGCAGGCGCTGGAGCACTGCGCCTGCTCCATCGACACCATCGCCGAGATCCTGCCCTACAAGGAGTATGAGGAGGCCGAGACGATCCTGCGCATGAACAAGATCGCCGGCCAGTCCTCGGAGGTGTTCCGCAACACGGGGATGTTCCGGGACATCGTCGCCAACATGCGCCGCGCCCAGGCCGAGGCCGAGATCAAATGCTTTCCGTGAAGCGGTCCCGGTTTGCATGACGTGGGCGCCCCGGCGCGCCGTTCCCCGGACAGGCCGCCGGGTCACGGGACCTGACGGCCTCCGAGGCCTGAGGGCTTACGGCGCGTAGGTCAGCGTCGTGGTCTGGACGTTGGCGGCGTCGGGGCCGGTCATGACGTCGATCGGGCCCGGGCTGGCGCCGAACTCGGTCGCGCTCTTCCAGTAGCTGAAATCCGCCTCCGTGACCGGCAGCTCCACCGTCTTCGTCTCGCCGGCCTTCAGCGCCACCCGGGCGAAGCCGCGCAGGGCGCGCAGGGGCTGGGACACCTCGGCGACCCTCGGGCGCAGATAGAGCTGCGCCACCGCCTCGCCGTCGCGACGGCCGTTGTTGCGCACGGAGATCGACACGGTGGCGCTTTCGCCCTTGGCCAGGCGCTCGCGGTCGAGCTTCGGCGGGCCGAAGGTGAAGGAGGTGTAGGTCAGCCCATAGCCGAACGGGTAGAGCGCCGCGTAGGTCGAATCGCCATAGCCGGTGGTGAAGGGCTTGGTCGGCGTCTCCGCCGGGCGGCCCGTGGGCAGCGCGTCGTGATGGATCGGGATCTGCCCCACCGAGCGCGGGAAGCTCATGGGCAGGCGGCCCTTCGGGTCCACGTCGCCCATCAGCACGCGGGCGAGCGCGGGGCCGCCCATGGTGCCCGGCTGCCAGGCGTAGAGGATCGCGGGCGCCCGCTCCGCAAGCGAGCTCAGCGCCAGCGGGCGGCCGGCGAACACCACCACCACGGTGGGCTTGCCGGCGGCGAGCACCGCGCGCACCAGCTTTTCCTGATGGCCGGGCAGGCCGAGCTCCGAGCGCGCGGCGCTCTCGCCGGACTGGTTGAAGCGCTCGCCCACCGCCAGCACCACGGCCTGCGACCGGCGCGCGGTCTCGACCGCGGCGGCGATCTCCTCGTCGGTGGAATCCTCCACCGCCCCGCCATGGGTGGCGAGCACCTCCCCGCCCTCGCCGAGGCGGCGCTCCAGGCCCTCCTTCAGCGTGACGGTCTCATTCGGCTCGCCGCGGGCGGCCCAGGGGCCGAGCGCGTCGGCGCGCGCGTCGCCGAGCGGGCCGATCAGCGCCACGCGCTTCACGTCCGGGCCGAAGGGGAGAACGCCGTCGTTCTTGAGCAGAACGAACGACTTCTCCGCCATGTCCTGCGCCGCCGCCTTCTGGGCGTCGGTGAAGATCTCGCGCTTCTCGCGGTCCGGGGTCGTCCCGCGATAGGGGTCTTCGAACAGGCCGAGATCGTCCTTCAGCGTCAGCACCCGGCGCACGGCCTCGTCCACCACCGCCACGTCGAGTTTGCCCGCCTGCACCAGCTTCGGGATCTCCTTCACATAGGCCCGGGACTCCATGTCGAGGTCGGCGCCGGCGGTGAGCGCCTGCCGGGCGGAATCCTCGAGGTCGGCGGCGGTGCCGTGCTCGGGCAGCTCCTTGATGGCCTGGAAGTCGCTGGTGACGACGCCGGTGAAGCCCCATTCGCCGCGCAGCACGTCAGTGAGCAGATGGCGGTTGGTGATGGTGGGCCGGCCGTCGGTGGCGTTGAAGGCGGCCATGAAGCAGCGCACGCCGGCGCGGGACGCGGCCTCGAACGGCGGCAGGTAGGCGGCTTTCAGCGCGCGGGGCGAGAGGTCCTGAGCCGAGTAGTCGCGCCCGCCCTCCACCGCGCCGTTGGCGCCGAAATGCTTGACGCAGGAAGCGGCGTTGTCCGGCTTTTTCAGGTCCGCGCCCTGGATGCCGCGCACCCGCGCCTCGCCGATGCGGGCGCCGAGCCACGGGCTTTCGCCGGCGCCTTCCACCACGCGGCCCCAGCGCGGATCGCGCGCCACGTCCAGCATGGGGGTGAAGATCATGTTCACGCCGGCGGCGGTCGACTCCACCGTCGCCACCCGCTCGGCGTTCTCGATCGCCGCCATGTCCCAGCTCGCGGCCTGGGCCAGCGGGGTCGGGAACACGGTTCGGTAGCCGTGGATCACGTCCATGGCGAGGATCATGGGGATCTTGAGCCGGGTCTTCGTGACCGCGATCTCCTGCAGGGTCCGGGTCTGCTCCGCGCCGTAGACGTTGAACAGGGCGCCGACCGAGCCCTCCGCGATGCGGCGGGTCACGTCCTCATAGGCCGGCTCCAGCACCGGCACGATGGAGACGAAGTTGAGCTGTCCGGCCTTTTCCTCCAGCGTCATCTCCGAGATCAGCGTCTCCACCCGTTCACGCCGCTCGGCGGCGAAGACCGGGGCGGGGGCGGCGACGAGGCCGAGGGCGACCAGCGCGGCGAGCGGACGGGGAGTGACGGGCATGGGGCGGTTCGCGCTCCTGTTCCGGTTTCGAGGCGGCGGCACTCTCGCCGCGAACGCCGCGCTTGGAAACCCCCTCCGGGCGCCCGGCTTGTGGTCCCGGCCGCGCCCGCCCATAACCGCGGGCCCGTGACCTCCCGTCCTTTTCAAGGAGCCCGCCATGACCCGCATCGCCGTGCTCGGAACCGGCCTGATGGGCGCGCCCATGGCGCGGCGGCTGCTGGGGGCCGGCTTCGCGGTGACGGCGTGGAACCGCACCCGCGCCAAGGCCGAGGCCCTGATCGAGGCCGGCGCGACGGTGGCCGACGCGCCCCGCGACGCCGCGCGCGAGGCGGACGTGGTCCTCACCATGCTGGAGAACGGCGAGGCGGTCGGCGCCGTGCTGTTCGGGCCCGACGGCGCGGCGGAGGGCCTGAGGCCCGGCGCGGTCGTGCTGGACATGAGCTCCATCCCGCCCGCCGCCGCGCGGGAGCACGCCTTGCGGCTTCAGGCGCTGGGCGCGGCCCATGTGGACGCGCCGGTCTCCGGCGGCACGCGCGGCGCGGCGGCGGGAACGCTCGCCATCATGGCCGGCGGGGCGGAGGAGACCATCGCGGGTCTCGCGCCGGTGTTCGCGCCGCTCGGCCGGGCGCTCCGGGTCGGCCCCAGCGGTTCGGGCCAGCTCGCCAAGCTCGCCAACCAGGTCATCGTCGGCGTCACCATCGGCGCGGTGTCGGAGGCGCTGCTGCTCGCCGCGGCGGGCGGCGCGGACCCGGCCGCGGTGCGCGAGGCCATCCGGGGCGGCTTCGCGGAGAGCCGGGTGCTGGCGGAGCACGGCCTGCGCATGGTGGAGCGTGATTTCCTGCCCGGCGCGCCGTCGCGGGTGCAGCTCAAGGATCTGGACACGGCGCTCGCCGCGGCCGCCGAGAGCGGCGCCGCGCTGCCCCTGTCCGAGAACGTGCGCGCCCGCTATGCGGAGCTGATCGGCGCCATGGGCGGCGCCGAATACGACCACTCCGCCCTGCTGCTGGAGCTGGAGGCGCGCACGGGCAAGCGCCTCGCGCCGGGGCCGGACCGGCTTCCCGGATAACGGCGGCCCCTGCGAAAGCGTGACCGGGGACGGGGGTCGCCGTCCCCGCCGCTTGCGCCAGATGTCCGTCTCAACAGCAACAAACCGTTGAGGAGACGACGCCCATGTCCCAGTCCGCCAAGAGCGAGCGCGCGGTTCTCTCCAAGGACGAGTTCGACCTCGTCGCCCAGTCCCATTTCCCGAAGGCCTACGACATCGGCTTTCAGGAGCTGATCGACCTGAACAAGCGGTTGCGCGAGGCGCAGGGCAAGGAGCGCACGTTCCACCGCCAGCTGCGCCGCCAGTCCAAGGGTTCGGCCGAGGCGCGCGGCGGCAGCTTTCCGGGCGAGGCGGGCAAGACCGCCCGGCGCAAGGCGGTGTTCGGCGCGGCGATCAAGCGGCTGAACGGCGAGATCTCCCGCCGCCACGAGCTGAAGGCCCGCGAAGACCTGCAGAGCGCCGCCCGCAAGGCGCTCAATCTGAAGCGTCAGGCGAGCAAGGCCCGTCGGCCCGAGAACGACCCGACCGCGGACAAGGGCATGCGCCCCGTGACCAGCGAGCGCCGCAAGACGCGGGTGCATCCGGCCACCGTCGGCCGAGTGTCCCAGCGCACCAAGGCGGCGCAGGCGCGCAAGGACAACCGGGCCGGCTGAGGGCTCATCCTTTCGCAACCTTGGTCGCGGCGGTCCGGCCCTCTACAAGCGGCCTTGGGAGGACCGAACCCATGACCGCACGCGACCTGTCCGCGCTCAAGACGGACCCCGCGCCGCTCCACCCGCAGGCGCTCGCCGCACGGCTGGCGGCGGAGCCCGCGCGCCCGTTGCCACGCCTCGACGCGCTGCTCGCCGAGGCGCCCGACCTCGCCGCGCTGGCGCCCGCGCGCGGTCTGCTTTCCCGCGTGGCGGAGGGCTCGCCCTTCCTGTGGGGGCTGATCGAGCGCGATCCGGCCCGCGCGGCGCGGCTTCTCTCCGACGATCCGGACGCGGCGCTCGGCGATGTTCTCGCCCGGCTGGCGGCGGCGTCGCGGGAGGGCGACCGGGCGAAGCTCGCGTCCGTTCTCCGGCGCGGCCGGGCGGAGGCGGCGCTGCTGGTGGCGCTGGCGGATCTGGGCGGCGTGTGGGATGCGTTTCAGGCCACCGCCGCGCTCTCCGCCTTCGCCGACGCCGCGATCCGCGCCGCGACCCGCTTCGCTCTGCGCGAGGCCCATGACGCCGGCAGGCTGCGGCTGCCCGACCCCGCCGATCCGGAGGCCGGCTCCGGCTTCTTCGTGCTGGGCATGGGCAAGCTCGGCGCCGGCGAGCTGAACTATTCGTCCGACGTGGACCTGGTCTGCTTCTACGACGGGCAGACGGCGCCGGTGGCCGATCCGGCCGAATCCACCGCCGCCTTCGTGCGCGTGACCCAGACTCTCACCAAGCTGCTGCAGGAGCGCACCGCGGAGGGCTATGTGGCCCGCGTCGACCTGCGCCTTCGCCCCGACCCCGGCGCGACGCCGGTCGCGCTCTCCCGCGACGCGGCCATGATCTACTATGAGACGGTGGGCCAGAACTGGGAGCGCGCCGCCATGATCAAGGCGCGCGTGGTGGCGGGCGACGTCACGGCGGGCGAGGCGTTCCTGAGCGAGCTGCGCCCCTTCATCTGGCGCCGGTCGCTGGACCATGCGGCCATCTCCGACATCCACGCCATGAAGCGGCAGATCCACGCCCACAAGGGCCACGGCGAGATCGCGGTCGCCGGCCACAATCTCAAGCTCGGCCGGGGCGGCATCCGCGAGATCGAGTTCTTCGTGCAGACGCAGCAGCTCGTGGCCGGCGGCCGCGATCCGGCCTTGCGGGTGCGCAAGACCGTGGAGGGGCTGAACCATCTGGTGGAGGCGGGCTGGATCACGGCGCAGGCCCGCGACGAGCTGACCGAGGCCTACGCCTTCCTGCGCGGCGCCGAGCACCGGCTGCAGATGCGCAACGACGAGCAGACCCATTCGCTGCCCGAGAGCGCCGAGGAAATGGAGGCCTTCGCCCGCTTCGCGGGGTTCGACGGCGCCGGAACCTTCGGCGAGGCGCTGACCCGCCGCCTGCGGCTGGTGCAGGCCCATTACGCCCATCTGTTCGAGGACGCGCCGCCGCTTGCGGCGGAGGTGGGCAATCTGGTGTTCACCGGCGAGCAGGACGACCCGGAGACGCTGAAGACCATCGCCGCGCTCGGCTATCGCGAGCCGTCGTCGGTGTCGGCCATGGTGCGCGGCTGGCATCACGGCCGCTACGCCTCCATGCGCACCGCGCGGGCGCGGGAGCTGCTGACCGAGCTCGGGCCGGCGCTGCTCGCCGCCTTCGCCGGCTCCGGCCGGCCGGACGAGGCGCTGTTCGCCTTCGACAAGGTGCTGGAGCGCACCCAGGCGGGCGTGGCGCTGCTGGCGCTGATCCGGGCCAACCCGCAGATCCTCGCGCTGCTCGCCGACGTGCTGGGCGCCGCGCCGCGCCTCGGCGAGACGCTGGCGCGCCGTCCCCGGGTGCTGGACGCGCTGCTGGACCCGGCCTTCTTCGGCCATCTGCCCGACCGGCGCGAGATCGAGGAGCGGGTGGCGCATGCGCTGGGCGACGCCCGCTCCTACGAGGACACGCTCGACCGCGCCCGCATCGTGGGGCAGGAGCTCAACACGCTGATCGCGCTCCGGATCGCGAGCGGCACCGCGGAGACCGCGGAGGCGGGCGCCGCCTTCGCCCGCATCGCCGACGTGCTGGTGACGGCGCTGTTCGAGGCGGTGACGGCGGAGCTGCGCGCCGCCCATGGCGAAGTGCCCGGCGGGGCCGCGGCGGTGGTGGCGCTCGGCAAGCTCGGCGGCGAGGAGATGACCGCCGCCTCCGACCTCGACCTGATCCTGCTCTACGAGCATCCCGACGACGTGCAGGAGAGCGACGGCCGCCGGCCGATCGCGCCCAGCCAGTACTACGCCCGGCTGACCCAGCGGCTGGTCTCGGCGCTGTCGGCGCCCACCAGCGAGGGCGTGCTCTACGAGGCGGACGTGCGGCTGCGCCCTTCGGGCCGCGCCGGGCCGCTGGCGACCCGGCTGCGGGCCTTCGAAACCTATCAGGCGGAGGAGGCCGAGACCTGGGAGCACATGGCGCTGACCCGCGCCCGGGTGATCGCCGGCCCGAAGGCGTTCCGCCGCCGGGTGGGCCGGGCGCTCGGCGCCGTGCTGCAGGCCAGGCGCGATCCCGCGAAGGTGGCGAAGGACGTCGCCGCCATGCGCGCGCTGCTGGACCGGGAAAAGGGCGCGGGCGGGGTCTGGAACCTGAAACACGCGCCGGGCGGCGTGGTGGACGTGGAGTTCGTGGTTCAGGCGCTGCAGCTCGCTTACGCCGCGGCGCGGCCGGAGATCCTGCACACCTCCGTGCTGCCGGCCCTGTCGCGGCTGAAGCAGGCGGAGCTGCTGCCCGCCGACGATTTCGAACCGCTGGAGGCCGCGGCCAAGCTGCAGCTCGATCTGACGCAGGCCATCAGGCTCGCCGTCGGCAAGACCTTCGCCCCGCAGGACGCGCCGGCGGGTCTGAAGCAGCTTCTGGCCCGCACGGCCAACGCGCCCGATTTCAAGGTGCTGGAGGCGGAGCTGTCCGACGTCCAGAAGGCCGCCCGCGCCGCCTTCAGGCGCGTGATCGCGCGGCTGAAGGCGGAGGCCGGCAAGGCCGCCTGACCGCCGGGCGCGTGCGCGCCGCCGTCACCCCGCCCGCAGCAGGCGCACGGCGGCGTCGCGCTCGAACAGGTGGAGCAGCAGCCGCAGGGCCTCGCCCCGTTCGCCGGCGAGGTTGGGGTCGGTGGCGAGGATCAGCCCCGCGTCCTGATGGGCGATGCGCGCCAGCTCGCCATGGACCTCCATGCGGGCGAAGCGGAACACGGCCATGCCACTCTGGCGCGCGCCCAGCACCTCGCCCTCGCCGCGCAGCTCAAGATCCTTCTCGGCGATGACGAAGCCGTCGTCGGTGTCGCGCAGGGTCTCGAGCCGCGCCTTCGCGGTCTCGCCCAGCGGCCCCTTCCACAGCAGCAGGCAGGTGGAGCGTTCCGCGCCGCGCCCGACCCGGCCGCGAAGCTGGTGCAGCTGCGCGAGGCCGAAGCGCTCGGCGTGCTCTATCACCATGATGGTGGCTTCGGGCACGTTGACGCCCACCTCGATCACGGTGGTCGCGACCAGAATGGAGGAGCGGCCCTCCACGAAGGCCGCGACGGCGGAGTCCTTTTCCGCCGCCTTCATCTTGCCGTGCACCAGCCCGACGCGTCCGGGGAAGGCGTCAGACAGCTCGGCGAAACGGTCCTGCGCCGCCGCCACGTCCAGCGTCTCCGACTGCTCCACCAGCGGGCAGACCCAGTAGACCCGCGCGCCGGCGTCGATCGCCCGGCCGATGGCGGCGATCGTCTCCTCCAGCCGGTCGAGGCTGACGAGCCGGGTGTCGATGGGCGTGCGGCCCGGCGGCTTCTCGTCGAGCGCGGACTGGTCCATGTCGCCAAAGGCGGTGAGCGCCAGCGTTCGGGGAATGGGCGTCGCGGTCATCACCAGCACGTCCACGGCGGCGCCCTTGGCGGCCAGCGCCAGCCGCTGCCGCACGCCGAACTTGTGCTGCTCGTCCATCACCGCGAGCGCCAGATCCCGGAAGGCCACGTCGTCCTGGAACAGCGCGTGGGTGCCGATCAGCAGGTCGATCTGGCCGGCCGCGAGGCGCTCCAGCACGGCGGCGCGCTCGCGGCCCTTCTCGCGCCCCGTAAGCAGGCCGAGCCGCACGCCCGCCTTCTCCGCCAGCGGCTCCAGCGTGGCGAGATGCTGGCGGGCGAGGATTTCGGTCGGCGCCATCAGCGCGGCCTGCCGCCCGGCTTCGATCACCACCGCGGCGGCCAGCAGCGCCACCACCGTCTTGCCCGAGCCCACGTCGCCCTGCAGCAGCCGCAGCATGCGGGCGTCGGCGGCGAGGTCGGCGCGGATGGCGTCTAGCGCCCGCTCCTGCGCGCCCGTGAGCTGGAACGGCAGCGCGGCGAGCACGGCGCGCGTCACCCGGTCGTCGCCGACGCTGGCGCGGCCCCTGGCGCGCTTCATGTGGGCGCGCACCAGCTGCAGCGCGAGCTGGTTCGCGAACAGCTCGTCGTAGGCGAGGCGGGTCAGAGCCGGGCCTTCGGGCGCAAGCTCCTCCGGCCGGGCCGGCCGGTGCAGGGCGTTGAGGCTGGCGGCGAAGCCCGCGAAGCCGCGCTGGGCGAGGAAGGCGCCGTCCAGCCATTCGGGCAGGGCGGGCAGCCGCTCCAGCGCCGCGCGGGCGAGGCGGCTGATCAGGTTGTGCGTCAGCCCTTCCACCAGCGGATAGGTCGGCTCCACCGGCGGCAGCCGGGCGAGCCCGTCCGCGTCGAGCACATGGGCGGGATGGACCATCTGCGGCATGCCGTCGAACATCTCGGGCGCGCCGGCGATCCAGCGGGTGGCGCCCACGGGCAGCAGATGCTCGAGGAGAGGCGCCTTGGCGCGGAAGAACACCAGCGTCATGGCGCCGGTGCCGTCCGCCACCACCACCCGGTAGGGCGCGCGCGGGCTGCGCGGCGGCTGGTGGCGCTCCACCACCGCCTCCACCAGCGTGGTCTCGCCGGGGCGCATGTCGGCGATGGTCGAGCGCGTGCGCCGGTCCACGCCGCCGGTCGGCGCATGGAACAGCACGTCGATCACCCGCGGGACGTCGCCGCCGGGGGGCGCGCCGAGCAGGCGCGTCAGCGCCTTCGCGACCTTGGGGCCGACGCCGGGCAGGGCGGTCGCTTCCGCGAACAGGGGATCGAGGCGGGAGTCGCGCATGGCGCTAATGGAGGCGCCGCGCCGCCCGGAGGCAAGAGGCTGGATGCGCGCGACGGCCCCGCGTCGTGGAAACGCCGGGCCGTCGCGGCGGGTCGGGCGAGCGTCAGAACCGGTAGCTGACGCCGGTGAGCACGGTGTGGGTCTTGGTGTCCACCCTGGCCTTCATGCCGGCGGCGTCCCAGCCGTAGGTCTTGGAGCCGAAGTCGGCGTAGCGGTATTCGGCGTGGACGCGCCAGTTGTCGGTGAGCGCGGCCTCGACGCCGCCGCCCACCGTCCAGCCGACGCGGGTCTTGGATTTGGAGACCGAGCCGGAGACGCCGCCGTTGTCGTAGAAGCCGGAGACCTGCTCGCGCAGCAGCGCCAGGCCGCCGGTGGCGTAAAGCAGCACGGAATCGGTGGCGAGATAGCCGACGCGGGCGCGGATCGTGCCGTCCCAGGTGTGCTTCACCCGCGCGCCGCCGGAGGCGATGAAGGAGCCGTCGAAGCCGGCGAGCGTCGGAATGGCGACGGGCGAGGACACGGCGTAGGATGAGCTGTCCTTGCCCCACGCCGCGTCGGCGAGGACGCCGACCACGATCGAGGACGAGGCCTGATAGTCGTAGCCGAGGCGCACGCCGCCGGTGAAGCTGTCGACGTCGAAGGAGTGGCCGGCCGAGCCTGGATTGAACGCCACGGCCGCCGCGGTGACCGTGCTCACCGGCGTGGTCGGCGTCAGCGGAACCCTGTCGAAGCGGGCCTCGCCGTTCACGTCGCCCCAGCGGTAGCCGCCCTGCACGCCCACATGGAACCCGGTCCAGCTCGGGGCTTCGGCGTAAGCGGCGCCGAGGTCGGCGGCGGAGGCCGACGCGATGTCGAAAAGAGTGAGCGTCGCAAGCGCGGCGACGGCTGCGGTTGTTCTGGTCATGTCCGGTCGTTCCCCAAGCGCCGGATGCGGCGGCGCGGAGTAACGATCGACGAACGTGCTTAATCAAAGGTTAACGACAAGGCGTCGGCGGGTGAAGTGCGAGTCTTGTGACAGTATTGGGCTTCAGTTATGGCGCCAAAATCGAGAGCGTTTCCTCGAATTTGCCGTGTCCGGCTGGTATATGGTCCACGCGCACCAGTTCGGCCTCCAGCGAGGGGTCGAAGCGCTCCCGCACGAAGGCTGCGGCGCCCTCGGCGTCCACTGGCCGGTCGGACGCGGCCACGTAGCGGATTTCGATCCGGTCGAGGGCGGTCTGGACGAGCTGGATCTGGCGGTAGTCGATGAAGGCGCGGAAGCCGGAGGCGTTGGCGTAGGGCGCGAGCACGCGGCCGTCGGCGAGGTGGAACAGGTTGCGCGCGCGCCCGACCACGGCGCGCAGCGAGCCCAGCGACCGGCCGCAGGGCGCCGTCTCCGGGCCGCGGATCGCGTAGTCGCCGATGGCGTAGCGGATCATGGGCATGGCGTAGGCGTAGAGCGGGGTGACGACCACGCGGCCGAGCTCGCCTTCGGCGGCGGGCGCTCCGTCGTCCCGCAGCACCTCCACCCGCATGGTCTCGTCGCAGCTGTGCATCAGCCCGCAATCCGGGCACTGCGCGGCGATCAGCCCGGTCTCCGAGGCGCCGTAGAGGTCGAGGACGTCGCAGCGGAACGCGCGCCGCGCCGCCGCCCGCGCCTCGGGCGTCATGGCCGTGCCGGTGGAGAGGATGCGCTCGAAGCGCAGCGGCGCGTCGCGGCGCGCGGCCTCCTCCGCCAGCGCCTGAAGATGCGCGCCGCCGCGGGCGAACAGATAGGCCGGGCGGACCCGCGCCAGCCAGTCCACCTGGGCGCCGATGTCGGCGATCAGCTCCAGAACGTGGCGGGTGGAATCCGGGCGACCGATGCGCCAGCCGCCCCGCGTCGACCCGCGCTCCCGCATGGACGGCTCGTAGGTGGACATGAAGCTGGCGAGGCTCTTCGCGCCGTCGAGGCGCCACCAGTCATAGGCCCGGTCGCTCTGGGCGGCGGAGGCCACGTCCAGCAGGCGTTCGTGCCGGTAGGTCAGCGGGCGGCCGTGGAGCCGGACGTGGAGCCGGTCTCCACCGGGCCGCAGAACGGCGGAACGGCGTCCGCGAACACGGCCTCGGGAGCGTCTTGCAGGTCGGCCCACGTGAGGAGCGGCAGCCTGAGCCAGTCGGCGTCGCAGGCCCCGGACAGGCGGCGTCCGCGCAGCCGCGCGCCATAGGCGCGGGTGTGGGCCGCCGCATGGGCCAGAAGCTTCGCCGCGAGCCCGCCCTGATAGGCGGCGAGCTCCGCGCGCGGCAGGCGTTCGGTGGCGTCGAGCGCGGCGCGAAACTTGAGGACCAGATCTTCGATCGCCATGGCGCGCGGGCTCGCTGAACTCGACGGCCGCCAGATCACGGCGCGCCGCCGCCGCGCGCAAGGGAAAACGCGGCGAACGACGGATTTTGAGCCGCGCCGGCTAGAGACTTCGCGGCGCCGGCTCCTATGTCGCGAACGATGAGCCCCATCTCCGCCCTCAAGGCCGCCTGCCTCTCGGCCCTCTTCGCCCTGTCGCCCGCAGCCGTGCGGGCGAACGACATCGTCGGCGGGCTGGTGGAGCGCCGCCTGCTCACCCACAGCGAGGCGCTCGGGCGCGACATCGCTTACAGCCTGTACCGCCCGGCCGCCGAGCCCCGCGACGGCGAGACATGGCCGACGCTGTTCCTGCTGGAGGGGCGGCCGAGCGAGACCGACTGGCTCGATCAGGGCGACGTGCAGAACATCCTCGACCGCGCCATCGCGGACGGCGTGATCCCGCCGATGCTGGTGGTGATGCCGGTCGCGCCCCACAGCTGGTACGTGGACAATCCGGACCCCGGCGGGCAGGGGCGCATGAAGACGGCCATCGCCCGCGACCTGCGTTCCGCGCTGGAGCGGCGCTTCCCGCTCGCCCGCTGCCGCGAGGCCCGCGCCGTCGCGGGGCTGTCCATGGGCGGCTACGGCGCGCTGCTGTTCGCCCTCGACGAGCCGGATGTGTTCGGCGCTGGCGTCAGCCTGTCGGGAGCGATCGCGCCGCCGATGGCGGCGGAGGACGAGGCGCGCGCCGTCCGCGCCGACCGGTTCTACGACCGGGCGTTCGGCGCGCCGCTGGCGCGGGAGCGCTTCAACGCCTGGAACCTGTTCGGCAAGGCCGAGGCGTTGCGGCAGGCGCGGGAGACACCCGCGATCTTCCTTGCGATCGGCGACCGCGACCGGGCGGGGCTGCTGCAGAGCACGGCGCTTCTCCACGCGCAGCTTGCGCGCGCGGGGGTCGACAGCTCGCTTCGGGTCGGCCCGGGCGGGCACGACTGGGAGGTCTGGAAGCGGGATCTCGCCGCGGCGCTGGAATGGCTCGGCCCGCGGCTCGATCCCGGCTGCGGCGGCGAGATCGCCTCCCATGAGGGCGCCGCCCTGCGCTGAGCGCCCAGCTTTCGGGCGTGACGCTGTGTGCGTCGCAGCGTAACGTTTCCGTTACGGCCGCGCACGGCGCGCGGCCCTGATCGCGCCCGCGAGCCACGCCATGACGCCGCAGCTCAGCCTTCTCGCCAGCCTTGTCGCCGCCTCCGTTCTCAGTTTCGGGGCCGCCCCCGCGGCGTCCGGCGTGGTGGAGCGCAACCTGACCGCCCCGAGCCCGGCGCTGGGCAAGCCCATCCGCTACAGCCTCTATCGCCCGGCGACGCCGCCGACGCTCGGCCAGCGCTGGCCGGTGCTCTACCTGCTGCATGGCGGCGGGCCGGGCGAGGCGGACTGGCTGGACGCCGGCGGTCTCGCCGCCACCATGGACCGCGCGATTTCGGACGGCCGCATGCCGCCCACGGTGGTGGTGATGCCCCAGGCCGGCAACAGCTGGTACGTGGACAACACCGACATCGGCGGCGAGGGCGCCATGGAGACCGCGCTGACCCGCGATCTGGTCGCCGCCATCGACGCCCGTCTGCCCACCGCCGCCTGCCGCGAGGGCCGCGCGGTGGCGGGCCTCTCCATGGGCGGCTACGGCGCGCTGCTGTTCGCCTTCGACAAGCCGGGCCGGTACGGCTACGCCATCAGCCTGTCCGGCTCCATCACCCAGCCGATCGCGCCGCAGATGACCCAGCGGCTGAAGCGCGCCCGCACCTTCTACGACGGCGCCTTCGGCGCGCCGTTCGACGTGAAGCGCTTCAACCGCTGGAACCTGTTCCCCAAGGCGCGGCGGCTCGCCCTGCGCCGCCACAAGCCGGATGTGTATCTGAACGCCGGCGACAGGGACCCCGGCGGAATCGTGCAGGGCTCCACCGAGATGCATCTGGCGCTGCTGCGTGCAGGGGTGGACAGCAAGCTCACGGTGGCGCCGGGCCGGCATGAATGGGCGCTGTGGCGGCGGGAGCTCGGCCCGGCGCTGGATTGGCTCGGAACCCGCATCGACCCGACCTGCGGCGCGTCCGGCGTGGCGGCGGCGCCGACCACCTCGACCCAGTGAGCGCGCCGGCGCTGGCGACAGGTGTTCCGTGCGGAGAGGATTGAGCTTCAGGCCTCCGCGCGGGAGCGCTCCGGGCCGGTCGGCGCGCCCGCGAAAACGCGAAGGCCCGCCGGTCCGCCTGGAGGAGCGGAGCGGCGGGCCTCGTCGCCTACCGGAGAACCCTCAGAACCGGTAGGTCACGCCGGCGCCCACGACCCAGGGGTTGATCTTGGCCTTGCCGCGGATCGAGCCGCCGCCGGCGGTGGCGATGTCGATCTTCGGGCGCATGTGGATGTACTTGACGTCGAAGTTCACGCCCCAGTGCTCGTCGATCATGTAGTCGAAGCCCACCTGCGCGGCCGGGCCGACCGAGTTCTTCAGCTTCACCTTGCGCACGACGCCGCCGGCGGCGTCCTCGCCGAAGAAGATCGAGTAGTTGAGGCCGACGCCCACATAGGGCTTGAACGCGCCGAAATTGGTGAAGTGGTACTGGGCCATCACCGTCGCCGGCAGCACCCACGTGTCGCCCACGTTCACGCCTCTCAGCGCGCCGCGGCCCTTGATGGCGTGGGTGCTGACGCAGCAGATGGTCTCCACCGCGAAGTTCGGCGTGAAGAAGTAGCTGAGGTCCACCTCCGGCATCACCCGGCTCGACACATGGGCGCTGCCCGGCGTGTTGAACTTGGCCGACGAGTTGGGCAGCACGGCGATGGCGCGGGCGCGCAGCATGAAGCCGGTGAAGGGCTCCGCCGGAACCGAGACCGCCTGCGCGGGTTCGTCGATCGGCGCGTCCGCGGCGTAGGCGGCGGGCGCAAGGGCGGCGGAGGCGGCGAGAACGAGCGCCGCGGCTCTCAGAGCGGTCATTTCAGGAAACTCCCCGTGGAACGGTCGGCCGCCGCAAGGCGCGCGGCGGCGCAAGGTCAGTGCGACATCAGCAGGCAGATGTCGGAGGTCTCGAGCAGGTCGCGGGTCGCGCCGCCGAAGAACCACTCGCGCGTCCGGCTGTGCCCGTAGGCGCCGGAGACGATGAGGTCCGCCCCGAAGTCGGACGCCACGTCGAGCAGCTCCTGCGCGATGGAGTTCAGCTCCCCGGTGCGCAGCGTGGGGCGGGCGTCCACCTGGTGGAGGCGGAGATAGGAGGCCACGTCCTCGGCGCTTTCGTCGCGGAAGGTCTCGCCCGCCGCCACCACCAGCACCTCGTCGGCGGCCTTCAGCACGGGCAGCGCGTCGCGCACCGCGCGCCGGGCCTCGCGCGTGTCCTTCCACGCCACCACCACCCGGCGGCCGAGAAGCTCGTCGCGCTCCGGCGGCACGACCAGGATCGGCCGTCCGGCCTCCAGCGCCACATAGCCGGGGGACACGCCGAGCGCCGGATCGACCACGTCGTAGGTGGCGCGGCGGCCCAGCACGATCAGGTCCGCCGAACGGGCGGCCTGCACCAGATGGCGATCCGGATCGGCCATGTCCGAGGTCCAGCGCACGTCGTTGCGGCCGGCGGTCGCCTGATCGAAGGCGCGCTTGGCGGCGGCGATGTCGTCCTCGACGCGCTTGCGCTCCTCGTCGGCGGCGAACACTGTGACATTAGGCGTCATGTCGCCGTAGACCGGCGTCAGCATGGCCTGGGCGGCGGCGCCGGTGAGGCGGGCGCCGAAACGGTCCGCCAGTCCGAGAGCGAGCCTGGCGCGGTTGAGCGCGTAGGGGCCGAGGTCCATATGGACCAGCACGCTCGCAAGCCCCGGTATGCCGTTCGATGCGTAAGCCATTTCGGCCTCCGTCGCGTTCCGACTGTGGCCAGAGCATGGCGCGGGCCTTGCGGCGGCTCCTTGATTTCGGTCAAGAACAGGGATGCGTTTCACAGTGTTCGCCGGGGAAACCGATCTGACGCCGCCCTTTTCTCCCTCCACGTCGCTCGCCCCGCGCGCCGATCGGGCCCGACAGTCATGCTGACGGCGGCGCCCGATCCGCTGGCGCTGGCGACGCTCGATCCCGAGGGACGGGTGGCGGCCTGGAGCGTCGGCGCCGAGCGCCTGTTCGGATGGGATGCGGCCGAGGCGGTGGGGCGTGACGTCCGCGCGCTCGGCGCGCCGGCCCATGCGCTGGAGCGGGCGCTGGCCGACGGCCGGTTCGAGGGCGAGGCCGAGGCGCGGCGCCGGGACGGCTCCGCGGTTCGGGTCCATATGGCGGTGCTGCCGACGCCGGGGCCGGGCGGCTCGCCCATCGGCTTCGCCGCGGCCTTCCGGCTGTCCGACGCCGGGCTTCCGGCGGAGGTGAGCCGCGCCCATCTGCGCTCGATCCTCGAGACCGTGCCGGACGCCATGATCGTGATCGACGATCAGGCCCGGATCCGCTCCTTCAGCGCCGCGGCGGTGCGCCAGTTCGGCTACGCCGAGCACGAGGTGGTGGGCCGCAACGTCAGCCTGCTGATGCCGGAGCCCTATCGCAGCCAGCACGACGGCTACATTTCCCGCTACCTCGCCACCGGCGAGCGCAAGATCATCGGCGTCGGCCGCATCGCGGTGGGCCTGCGCAAGGACGGCAACACCTTTCCCATGGAGCTGGCGGTCGGCGAGACCACCTCGTCCGGGCAGCGCTACTTCACCGGCTTCGTGCGCGACCTGACGGAGATCCAGCGCGCCGAGACCCGGATGCAGGAGCTGCAGTCCGAGGTGGTCCACATGTCCCGCTTCACCGCGCTCGGCGAGATGGCGTCCACGCTCGCCCACGAGATCAACCAGCCGCTGACCGCGATCGCGAACTATCTCAAGGGCTGCCGCCGCATCCTCAACCGTATGGAGGGCGACGAGGCCCCGACGCTGCGCGACGCGGTGGGGCAGGCGGCGGCGCAGGCGCTCCGGGCCGGCGACGTCATCCGTCGCCTGCGGGAGTTCGTGGCCCGCGGCGAGAGCGAGCCCCGGATCGAGAACCTGCCCCGGCTGATCGAGGAGGCGAGCGCGCTCGCCCTCGTGGGCGCCAAGGAGCAGGGCGTGCGCGTCACCTACAGGCTCGCGCCGGACGCGGCGCTGGCCTTCGCCGACCGCATCCAGATCCAGCAGGTGCTGCTGAACCTCATCCGCAACGCGGTGGAGGCCATGCAGGACAGCGAGACCCGCGAACTCACGGTGGAGAGCCTCGCGCTGAAGCCGGAGCGGCTCGCCATGATCCGCGTCACCGACACGGGGCCCGGCCTCGCCCCGGACGTGGCGGAGCGGCTGTTCCAGCCCTTCGTCACCACCAAGGCGCAGGGCATGGGGGTGGGACTGTCGATCTGCCGCACGATCGTCGAGGCCCACGGCGGAAAAATCTGGGCGGAGCCGGCGCCGGGCGGCGGGGCGTGCTTCGCCTTCACGTTAAGGGCCATCGGTCACGAGGAGCTTCGGGATGCGCGCTGACGCGGTGGTGCATGTGGTGGACGACGACGCGGCGGTGCGCCAGTCGCTGGCCTTCCTGCTGGTTTCCGACGGACTGGCGGTCCAGACCCACGAAAGCGCCGCCGACCTGCTCGCGGTGGCGCGCGACATCGACGGCTGCGTCGTCACCGACGTGCGCATGCCCGGCGTCGACGGCATCGAGCTGCTGCGCCGGCTGAAGGCGCAGGGCGTCCACCTGCCGGTGATCGTGATGACGGGCCACGCCGACGTGCCGCTGGCGGTGGAGGCCATGAAGGCGGGCGCCGTCGACTTCATGGAGAAGCCGTTCGACGACGAGGCCATGCTCGCCGCCGTGCGCGGCGCGCTGGATCGGCAGGCGGACGTCGCGGGCCGGCAGGACCGGGCGGCGGAGGCCAAAGGGCGGATCGCCGCCCTGTCCGAGCGGGAGCGGCAGGTGCTGGACGGGCTCGTGGCCGGCCACGCCAACAAGGCGATCGCCTATGATCTCGGCATCAGCCCGCGGACGGTGGAGATCTACCGCGCCAACGTCATGACCAAGATGCGCGCGGCCAGCCTGTCCGAGCTGGTGCGGCTGGCGCTGCTGGCCGAAATGGCCGACTGAACCTTCCGCGCGGCGCCCTTAAGGAATTGACCGGAGTGGCGGCGGCTTCGGGCTTGAGGCAGGTCAAGGGTCCGCTTTGCGTCCTGCGCTAGGGATGACGGCGGACGGAACCTCTTCACTCAGCCGGGCGCCCGCACCATGCCGCCACAGCAGGATCTGGTCATCGTCGTGGACGACGACGCCGCGGTGCGGCAGGCGCTGCGCTTCGCGCTGGAGCAGGAGGGGCTCGAGGTGCGGGACTACGCCGACGGCGGCGAACTGCTCGCCGAAGCCGAGCTGCCGCGCCACGCCTGCCTGCTGATCGACCAGTTCATGCCCGCCATGAGCGGGGTCGATCTGGTGCGCCGCCTGCGACGTCGCCACGTGCGGCTGCCCGCGATCCTGATGACGGGACGTTCGAGCCGGGAGCTGCGCGAGAGCGCCAGCCGCGCCGGCTTCGCCTGCGTGCTGGAGAAGCCGCTCGACGACGGCGCGCTGATGGACACGATCCGCTCGGAGCTCGCGCGCGAGATTCATTGAGCGGCTGGCGGAAGCGAGGCTCGAGCGTTCCGGTGGTGGACGCCCGAGGGCAAGCGCGGGCATGACGAGGGCGTGAACTGCGACGCCGACCTTGAACGCCGGAAACGCGCGACGCCCGCCGTGCTCTGGCGGGTCTCGACGGCGGACGGTGGAAGGACGACGCGCGGCGTTCAGGCCGCCGCGAGCGCCTGCAGTCGGGGGGCGTCCAGCACGCGCACGCCGTCCGGCACCACCAGCAGCGTCCGCTCGCGGGCGAGGCGGGAGATCACCCGGCTCACCGTCTCGATGGTGAGGCCGAGATGGTCCGCAAGGTCCTGCCGGCTCATGGGCAGCGCGATGGTGACCGCGCCGCCGCCCCGGCGGGCGAGACGGCCGCGCAGGGCGATCAGGAAGGCTGCGACGCGCTCCTCCGCCGACCGGCGGCCCAGCAGCACGATGTGGTCCTGAGCGGCGGCGAGTTCGTCGGCCGCGGCCCGGCGGAGGCTGGCGAGCAGATGGGGCTTGCGTTCCGCGAGCGCCGCATAGGCGTGGGCGTCGAAGCGGCAGACGCCCACCGGCGTCACCGCCTCCGCCGTGCTGGCGTAGCGCGCGTCCGGCGCGAGGCCGATGAAGTCGCCCGGCAGCAGGAAGCCGAGGATCTGTCGCCTTCCGTCCGACAGCAGGCGGTAGAGCCGGACCATGCCGCTGGTGATGGTGTAGACCGCGTCCGCGTCGTCGCCCTGACGGAACAGCGTCTCCTTGGGCGCGAAGCGCTGCTGGTCGCCGATGTCGCCGAAGGCGTCCAGCTCCCCGTCCGCCAGCGCCTGGCAGACGGCCAGCGCCCGCGCCGGGCAGCCGTCGCAGCCGGTCAGCGGCGTGGCGGCGGCGTGGGGGCGAAGCCGTTGGCCAAGCGCGGGCGTGGGGAGAAGGGCGGGGGCGAGGGCGGGGGTCATCGGAGGGGCTTTCGAAGACGGGGCCGACGTTCAGGCGTCGTCCTCGGGATAGCCGCCGCCGCCGTTCTGCGCCATTCCGATGCTGCGCTTAAGGGGTTGCCCGTAAGCGCGTGTCCTTAGGCGCATTGACCCGGATCAAGGACGCGGCGTCTGCGCCGCGCCAGCGTTCCGCCATGCTGCCCTTGCGCCTTTCCGAGATCGCCGGCCGCGCGGCCCCGCGCTACACCTCCTATCCCACCGCGCCCCAGTTCGAGGCGGGGGTGGACGGCGCCGTCTACGCCGGCTGGCTGGAGGCGCAGGCGGGAGGGAACGAGCCCGCCTCGCTCTATCTCCATGTGCCCTATTGCCGCTCGATCTGCAGCTATTGCGGCTGCGCCGCCAAGGCCACGCGGCGGGACGAGCCGCTCATCGCCTTCGCCGCCCGCCTGCGGCGCGAGATCGCTCTGGTGGCCGAGCGCACCGGGCCGTTGCGGGTGACGCATCTGCACTGGGGCGGCGGCACGCCGAACGTGCTGCCGAACGACCTGTTCCGGGCCATCCTCGACGACATCCACGCGCGGTTCGATCTGGAGCCGGACGCCGAGCACGCCATGGAGATCGACCCGCGCCACCTCACCGCGGAGACGGTGGCGGCGCTGATGGACGGCGGCGTCACCCGCGTCAGCCTCGGGGTGCAGGATTTCGATCCGGCCGTGCAGAAGGCGATCGGGCGGGTGCAGCCGTTCGAGATGGTGCGGACGGCGGTGGAGGGCTTTCGCGCCGCGGGGCTTTCCGGCCTCAACATGGATCTGATCTACGGCCTGCCGCGCCAGACGCAGGCCTCCATCCGCGACACGGCGGCCCGCGCGGCGGCGCTCGGGCCGGACCGGATCGCGCTGTTCGGCTACGCCCATGTGCCGTGGATGCGGCCGCACCAGCGGCTGATGGACGAGGCCGCGCTGCCCGATCCGGCGCTCCGGGCGGAACTGGCGGAGACCGCGCGGGAGACGTTGATCGTCGCCGGCTACGTCCCCGTCGGCATCGACCATTTCGCCCGTCCCGACGACGGGCTGGCGCGGGCGCTGGCGGCGCGGACGCTGCGCCGCAATTTTCAGGGCTACACCACCGACCGGGCGCCGGTCCTGCTCGGCTTCGGCCCCACCGCCATCGGCCGGCTTCCGCAAGGCCATGTGCAGAACGCCCCCGACATCGCCGGCTGGGGCCGGGCGGTGGACGCGGGACGCCTGCCCGTGGTCCGCGGCCGGGCGCTGACGCCGGACGACCGTCTGCGCGGGGCGGTGATCGAAAGCCTGCTCTGTTTCTTCGAGGCCGATCTGGCGGCGCTTTGCGAACGCCATGGCGCCTCTTTGGAGGCGTTCGCGCCGGCGCTCGCGGAGCTGGAGGCGCTGCGGCGGCAGGGCTTCGTGGAGCTGGCCGACGACGGCCGCCTGACGATCGTCCGCGACGGTCCGGCGCTCGCCCGGATCGTGGCGAGCGCCTTCGACGCCTATCTCGGCTCCGCCGCCCGCCATTCTCTGGCGGTGTGAGGCGCAGGCGGCTTTCGATCGCGCCGGTTGAAAAACGCCATGACGTCCGATGAACAAGCTTACGTCTGTTCAATTCCGCAGCTTTGGCGGAACAGCTTGATCTTGACGTCGATCTCCCCCTCACCCGGCGCTTCGCGCCGACCTCTCCCCGCCGGGGAAAGGTGAAAGGGGGGCTTCCGCGCCTTATCCGGCTTTGTGGTGGAGCGCGGCGATTGAACCGCGTCACCTCTTCCCAGCGGGGAGAGGTCGGATGACGCAGTCATCCGGGTGAGGGGGCCGGAGCGTTTGGCGCCTGCGGGTATCTCAATACCTAGCGCAAGCTCGGGCATGACGGCGGCGGGACCGTCGGCGGCTTCTGAGGCCGCTGTCCGCTTTCCCGAAAACGGAGGTCGGGCGGGCGCCCGACCTCTCCGCTCAGCCCTCGGCGAAGCGGCGGGGGCGCTGGGGCTTGCGCGGGGCGTTGGCCGGGCGCTCGGCGCGGTCCTTGCGCGGACCGGCGAAGGGCGCCTTCGGGCGGGCCGGCTTGCCGTCGCGCTTGCCCTCGAACGGACGGGCGTCGCCGTAAGGCTTCGGCGCGGCCTTCTTCCACGGCTTGGGCTCGTATTTCGCTTCGCCCTGAGGCTTGGGGCCGCGGGGCGCGGGCGCGTCGCCGTAGGAGATCGTCACGTCGCCCTTTTCGGCGCGCAGCGCCGTGGCGGCGAAACGCTCGGCCGCCTCGGCCGCGATCTCCACCTTGGTCTCCGTGTCGAAGATGCGGATCGCGCCGATGTCGCCGCGCTCCACGCCGCCGCGGCGGCACAGCATAGGCAGCAGCCACTTCGGGTCGGCGTTCTGCTTGCGGCCGATGGCGAGGCGGAACCACACGCCGGCGCCGAAGCTCTCCCGCGGGGCGGCGGGCGCGCGCTCAGGCCGTTCGCCGCGCTCGAACCGGTCGGAACGCTCGCCACGCTCGAATCGGTCGCCGCCCACCGGCTTGCGGGTCGGCCGCTCGCCGGGGTCGCTCACCTCTTCCGGCGCGGGCATCTGGGCGCGGTGCAGGCGGGCGAGCGCCACCGCCATCTGGGCCGGGCTCAGCTTCTCCGCCAGCGCCTGGGCGAGAACCATGTCCTCGTCGCTGGCGGGGTCGGTCAGCATCGGCGAGGCCAGCATGCGCTCCTGGTCCAGCGCGCGGATCTCCTCCGCCGTGGGCGGGCCGCCCCAGGCGGGAACGACGCCCGCGTCCACCATCATGGTCTCGGCCTTGCGGCGCCGCGACGGCGGCACCAGCATCACCGAGACGCCCTTGCGGCCCGCGCGGCCGGTGCGGCCGCTGCGGTGCTGGAAGGTCTCGGCGTCGTGGGGCAGCTCGGCGTGGATGACGAGCCCGAGATTGGGCAGGTCGATGCCGCGGGCGGCGACGTCGGTCGCCACGCACACCCGCGCCCGGCTGTCGCGCAGGGCCTGCAGCGCGCGGTTGCGCTCGTTCTGGCTGAGCTCGCCCGACAGCAGCACCGCGTCGAAGCCGCGCTCGGCCAGCGTCGCGTGCAGGCGGCGCACGCCTTCGCGGGTGGAGCAGAACACGATGGCGGCTTCCGAATCCGCCTGCCGCAGCAGGTTCACCACCACATGGCCGATCTCGCGCACATGCACGCGCACGGCGCGGTGCTCGATGTCCGCATGGCCGCGGCCGTCGCTCTCGATGGCGATGCGCTCGGCGTCGCGCTGGAAGCGGCGGGCGATGTCGGCGATGTCCGGGGGCAGGGTGGCGGAGAACAGCAGCGTGCGCCGCTCCGGCGCCGCGGCCTCGAGGATGAATTCGAGGTCTTCGCGGAAGCCGAGGTCGAGCATCTCGTCGGCCTCGTCCAGCACCGCGGCCTTGAGGCCCGACAGGTCGAGCGCGCCGCGCTCGATGTGGTCCTTCAGCCGGCCGGGCGTGCCCACCACGATGTGGGCGCCCAGCTCCAGCCGGCGCCGCTCCGCGCGGGGGTCCATGCCGCCGACGCAGGCCATGACGCGCCCGCCGGCTTCGGCGTAGAGCCAGCGCAGCTCCCGCTCCACCTGCATGGCGAGTTCGCGGGTCGGCGCCACCACCAGCGCCACCGGACGCCCGGCCTCGCCGAGCCGCTCCGCGCCGTCGAGCAGGGTCTCGCCCATGGCGAGGCCATAGGCGACCGTCTTGCCCGAGCCGGTGCGGGCGGAGACCAGCAGGTCGCGGGCGCCGAGCCCCTCCGCCAGAACGGCGGACTGCACGGGCGTGAGCTCGGCGTAGCCGCGGGCGTCGAGCGCGCGGGCGAGCGGGGCGGCGAGGGCGGGAATCGTCACGGGTCGGGAGCGCTTTCTGCGGGCCTGGAACGACGGACGCCGCGGACGGAAGCCGTCCACGGCGTCTGCGAAGCCTCGGCTGTTCAGCCTGATCGGGATGCGGCGCCCGTATACCCCTTTTTTCGGTGGAGCGCCACCGCCTGAAGTCGTGACGTCAGCGTGCGGCGGCCATGTCGTCGTAAGGCGCCGACATGGGCGCGTAAGAGGCGGCCGCGGCGGTCTCCTGCTCCCAGCGCGCGGCGGCATAAGACGACGCCGCGCAGATCGACTCCGCGCTCGCGGGCGGCTCGCCGGGGCGCGCCGGCCGGGCGAAGCCGTAGCGTCCGCCGCAGGCGGCGACCTGAGGCGGCCTTGCGGTTGCGGCGAAGATGTCGTGGCCGTCCTTGAGCATGCGCCAGAACGGCATGTTGGGGTTGTCCGCGTGCCGGGCCATGTTGGCCTCCGTCATGCGGAACGGAAAGGCCTGGAACGGCACCGTGCCCTGGCCGTTCTGCAGCGCCTCGCGCACGAGGCCGTAGATCTCCTCCATGCCCTTGTGGGTCATGGCGTAGCAGCCCACCGACTTGCAGCCGCCATGCACCATCAGATGGCTGCCGGTGCGGCCCATCTGCCGGTCGAAGGCGTTGGGGAAGCCGATGTTGAACGCGAGATGGTTGCGCGACCACGGGTTCAGGCTGCCGCCGTCGATGGCGTAGAAGCCTTCCGGCGCCTGCCGGTCGCCCTCGCGGATCTTGGGGCCGAGCTTGCCGGAGAAGCGGCAGATCGGATAGCTGCGCAGCAGGCCGTAGCGGCCGTTGCGCTCCTGCTTCCAGACCTCGAGCTCGCCTTCCTCCTTGAACACCCGGATCAGGATCGGCGCCTGACGCGGCATGTCCATGTCGCGCATCAGGCTCACCGTGGCGTAGGAGACCGAGCCGGTCTTCACCTTGCGGACCTTGCCGCCGGTCGAGCAGCCCGCCACGGCGGCGGACAGGAGAAGGACGGCCAGGACGTTCCGCGACGCTCCACGCATAGGGTTCACTCCACGCAGGCCCCGGCCCGGCGCGGGGGGCGGCCGGGGACGGCGCGCGGAGGCTCATGGGCCGGACGCGAGATACGCCGCGACGGCCCGCCGGGCCGCGCGCCCGGGGCTTTGAACCCTCAACCTTGGCCCATTTTCATAACGGTCGGTAAACCGTGGCGGATCAGGGCCGGGAGCTTCGACTCAGGGTTAACAGGCGCGGCCGGAAACGACGAAGGCCCCGGATCGCGGGATCCGGGGCCTTCGGAGGCGGTCGTCGGAGAAGGCGGCGCGCCGGGGGGCGCGGCCCGAGCCTTACTTGCCGGTGATGCCGAAATTCGCGAAGCGCTTGTTGAAGCGCGAGAGACGGCCGCCGCGGTCGGTGAGCTGGGCCGAGCCGCCGGTCCACGCCGGATGGGTCTTCGGGTCGATGTCGAGCTGCAGCGTGTCGCCATCCTTGCCGTAGGTCGAACGCGTGAAGTACTCGGTTCCATCGGTCATCACGACCTTGATGGAGTGGTAGTCGGGATGGATGTCGGCCTTCATTTCGGGTCTCTGTCGTTAATGCCGGTTGAGCGCGCGCCCGGTCGAGCGCTTGCGGAACGTGCGACGATCTCGTGAACGGGGAGCCTATACCGCAAACGCGCCCGGGGAACAACCGGGGGCGGGGCCGCCCGGCCCATCGGAGGTGTCGCGCTTTTCGCCCGCGTTCCTTATAAGGCGCCCATGACGTCTGGAACGATACGAAAGAGCATCCGCGATGGCGCGCCGTACCGCCGCTGATCCGTCCGGCGCCGGCCGGCGGTCGCTGAAGCCGCTGAAAGCCGTGCTGCCCTACGCCACGCGACGGAAAGGCCGGATCGCGGGCGCGCTGCTGTTCCTGACCCTCGCCGCAGGCGCCACGCTCGCCATTCCCGCCGCCGTGCGCCGGCTGATCGACTTCGGCTTCTCCGCCGATCACCCCGGCATGGTGGACCAGTATTTCGCCGCCGTGCTGGCGGTGACGGCGGTGCTGGCGGTGGCGAGCGCCGCCCGCTACTGGTTCGTCACCACGCTCGGCGAGCGGGTGGTGGCGGACCTGCGCGACGCGGTGTTCCGCCGGCTGGTGACGCTGTCGCCCGCCTTCTACGATCAGGCCCGCTCCGGCGAGCTGGTGTCGCGGCTCACCGCCGACACCACCCAGATCAAGGCCATGTTCGGCTCCACCGCGAGCCAGGCGCTGCGCAACCTGTTCCTGTTCCTCGGCGCGCTGGCGATGATGGTGGTGACGAGCCCGAAGCTGTCGGGCCTCGTTCTGGTGGCCATCCCCGTCATCGTGCTGCCGCTGGTGGGCTTCGGCCGTTCGGTGCGCCGCCGCTCCCGCGCCGCCCAGGACACGCTGGCCGACGCCTCGGCGCTGGCGGGCGAGGCCATCGGCGCCATGCGCGCGGTGCAGGCCAACGGCGCCGAGGCGCGGCTTGGCGGCCGGTTCCGCATGGCGGTCGAAAGCGCCTACGCCGCGGCGCAGGGCTCCATCACCGCCCGCGCGCTGCTCACCGGCGTCGCCATCTTCTTCATCTTCGCGAGCGTGGTGGGCGTGCTGTGGCTCGGCGCCACTGACGTGCTGACCGGCGCCATGACGCCCGGCACGCTTGGCCAGTTCGTGCTCTACGCGGTGTTCGCCGCCGGCGCGATCGGCGAGCTTTCCAACGTCTGGGGCGAGCTGGCGCAGGCCGCCGGCGCCGCCGAACGGCTGGGCGAACTGCTGGACCAGCGCTCCGAGGTGCGCGACCCCGCCGCGCCGAAGCCCCTGCCGGTCCCCGCCCGCGGCCGCCTCGCCTTCGAGAGCGTGGGATTCGCCTACGCCGGCGCGCCGGACCGCCCGGTGCTGCGCGACGTCTCCTTTCATGTGGAGCCCGGCGAGACGGTGGCGATCGTCGGCCCCTCGGGCGTGGGCAAGAGCACGCTGTTCGATCTGGCGCTGCGCTTCTACGATCCCCAGTCCGGCCGGGTGACGCTGGACGGCGTCGACCTGCGCGAGGCGTCTCTCGCCGATCTCCGCGCCCGCATGGCGCTGGCGCCGCAAGAGCCGGTGGTGTTCGCCGCCAGCGCCCGCGACAACATCCGCCTCGGCCGGCCGGAGGCCAGCGACGCCGAGGTGGAGGCCGTGGCCCGCCTCGCGGGGGCGGACGGCTTCATCGCGGCGCTGCCGCAGGGCTACGACACGCCGCTCGGCGAGCGGGGCGTCACGCTGTCCGGCGGCCAGCGCCAGCGCATCGCCATCGCCCGCGCGCTGCTCCGGGACGCGCCGATTCTTCTTCTGGACGAAGCCACCTCCGCGCTCGACGCCGAAAGCGAGGCGGCGGTGCAGCGGGCGCTGACCGAAGGCGCGTCCGGCCGCGCCACGCTGGTGATCGCCCACCGGCTCGCCACCGTGGTCTCCGCCGACCGCATCCTGGTGCTCGACGGCGGCGCCATCGTGGAGCAGGGCTCCCACGCCGAGCTTCTGGCCCGCCGGGGCCTCTACGCCCGGCTTGCGGAGCTGCAATTCGGCGCGTCGGACCACGCGCGCCCGCTGGCCGCGGCGCGGTGAGCCGCGCCGAGATCGTCTTCGCGGAGGCGCCCACGGCCGCCGATCGCGACGCCATCGTGCGGCCGCTCGTCGCGTTCAATGACGCAACCTATGGCCCGTCCGGATTTCGCACGCTCGCCTTCCTGCTGCGCGATCCGGAGACGGGCGAAACCGTCGGCGGGCTCTACGGCAAGGCGAGCTACGACTGGCTGTTCGTGGAGCTGCTGGTCGTGCCCGCAGCCCTGCGCGGAACCGGGCTCGGCTCCGAACTGATCGGCAAGGCGGAGACCTACGCCCGCGAAGCCGGGCTTGCGGGCGTCTGGCTCGACACCTTCGGCTTTCAGGCGCGCGCTTTTTACGAGAAGCAGGGCTTCGAGGTGTTCGGCTCGCTGCCGGGACACCCCAGGGGCAGCGAACGCTTCTTCCTGCGCAAGGCGTTCTGACGCCGCGTTCCGGCCGTTTTCGCGAATCGGACGTGACCAATCCGCATCAGAGCTCGCCGACGCGGCGCGTTCGGGCCTTGAGTCCCGCGCAAGGCTGACCTGCGCCGGGCGCGGCCGACCGCGAAAAGACGTGCGACTTCAGTCGTATCGGAATCCGTCCCTAAATACCGCCTGACGTGTTCGTGACCCGCCGAGGGTCGCGTGAAGCTGAACGGACGTTCATATTGCGACTGCGAAACAGACGCGTCGCCGCGTCGTGCGGGCCGGCGAGCGGATTTTCGGAGTGACGACATGACATCGCGGACTTTGTCCCGCGCCGGGCTTGCGCTCGGCGTGACGCTGGCGCTGTGCGCCGCGCCGGCTCTGGCCGACGACCTGCGAACCAACCAGGCGCTGGTGGAGACCGGCGTGTTCCTGGCCCATTCGGAAGCCGAAGCCGCCTTCACGCGGCTGGACGCCGACCGGAAGGAGAAGGGCGCGGTGGTCACGCAGGCCAAGACCTTCGTGGACGTGGGCGGCGCCTCGTTCGGACAGGCGGAGCGGGGCGAGCGGCTCGGCTATGGCGGCGGCACCTCCCAGCTCCGGGTCGGAATCGACCGCGACATCGGCGGCGGCGTGGTGGTGGGCGCCATGACCGCCATGGGCGCGGGCTCGGTGTCCTCCGGTGATCTCAGCGGCGGCACGCTGGCCCAGCATGTGGACGTCTACGGCCGGGTGGAGAAGGGCTCGGCCTTCGCCAAGCTGCTGTTCGGCGGCTCGGTGGTGGGTTTCCGCGCCATCGACCGCGGTCCGGACGCCGACCGCGTCTCGGCCCGCGCCATCAGCCGCAACCTGCGGCTCGCGGCGCAGGCGGGCGGCGACATCGTCGTGCGCGGCGTGAAGGTGTCGCCGTCGGTGGGCGTGGGGCTCTACGCCAACGCGCTGTCCGGCTACCGGGAGCGCGGCGGCGCCAACGCCTTCGCCTACCGCTCGCGGCTGGCGCAGGCGGCCATCGGCTCGTTCCGGCTGAAAGCCGCCCGCAGCTTCAAGCTCGACGCCACCCACGACCTGAATCTGGAGGCCTTCGTCGGCGCGGACGAGATGCTGGCGTTCGATTCCACACCGCTTCGGGCCTCGAACGCCGCCGGAGACCGCATCCGGGCGTCGTGGAGCGGCTCGCCCACCGGGCGCGGCGTGGTCGGCGGCCTCGGCCTCGGCACGGAGCTCGCCAAGGGCGTAGACCTCAAGTTCAGCTACGACTACGGCTCCCGCGACGGCTTCGCCACCCACGCCGGGCGGGGCCGCCTCGGCGTCTCGTTCTGAGGCTCCCGCCTCCGCGCTTCGGCGCATAGACTATCTGACGGGTGTCGGCGGCCCAACGATCCTGCTCCAAATGCTGCGGCGCATTATGGCTTTGGACGCGCGGTCCCCGAGGGCCGGCGCGGGGATCGGGCGCGCGGGCTTTTCGCCGCGCGCTCGACTTGTTCCAATGTCCATGATGGTGGTGAAGCATGGCCTGTGGCAGGTTCGCCGCCTGCCCGAGCGAGAGCCGAATGACGACGGAACCTTTGACGAGCCCCGCGGCGACTGCGTTCGCCGACGATTTCGCGACCGCGACGCGGGAGGACTGGCTGAAGGCGGCCGAGGCCGCGCTGAAGGGCCGTCCGCTCGAGCCGGTGATCCGGCGCCGCACCATGGACGGCGTGACGGTGAACGCGCTGCTGGAGCGCGTGACGCCGCGCGTGGTGGCGGGCCGCCCCGCCGGCGGGCGCTGGACGGCCATGACCGTCATCGACATCGCCGATCCCGAGGCCGCCAACGCGCAGGCGCTCGAAGACCTGAACAACGGCGCCTCCGGCCTGTCGCTGAAGCTCGCCGGGCCGGGCGAGACCCATGGCCTCGTCGCCGACACGCTGGACCGGCTCGACCGGGCGCTGGACGGCGTGCTGCTGGACCTCGCGCCGCTGCATCTCGAGCTGCCGGCGTTCCATGGCCGCGCCACGGCTGCGCTGGTCACCGCGCTGGTGGAGCGTCGCAAGCTCGATCCCGCGTCCGTGTTCGTGCTGTTCGGCGCGGACCTGCTGCGCGACCTCGCCCGCACCGGCGCGCTGCCGCGCAGCTGGGAAGCGATGTGCGCCCGGCTCGCCGGCGCGATCGCCGGCATGCGCCGCCGCGGCTTCACGAGCCCGGTGCTGTCGGTGGACGCCCGCCAGCATCACGGCGCCGGCGCGACCGACGCGCAGGAACTGGGCGCGGCGCTCGGCTCCGCCACCCAGCAGGTGCGGGGCCTCGTCGCCGCCGGTCTGCCGCTGGAGACGGCCGCCGACGCGGTGTCCTTCGCCTTCGCCTGCGACGCCGAGCAGTTCACCACCATCGCCAAGCTGCGCGCGGCGCGCCTGCTGTGGGCCGCCTGGCGGCGGGAGGCGGGGCTGCCCGAGGCGCCGGTCCACATCCACGCCGAGACGTCGCGCCGCATGCTGACCCGGCGCGACGCCCACACCAACATGGTGCGCTCCACCATCGCCGCCTTCGCGGCCGGCGTCGGCGGGGCGGATTCGATCGTCGTGCTGCCCTTCACCGACGCGCTCGGCGGGATCAACGCCGACGCCCGCCGCATCGCCCGCAACGCGCAGGCGATCATCCTCGAAGAGACCAACGCCCACCGCGTCGCCGACCCGGCCGCGGGCGCCGGCGCGATCGAGGCCTACACCGACGATCTGGCCGAGGCCGGCTGGGCCGCGTTCCGGGAGGTGGAGGCCGAAGGCGGCTTCCTCGCCGCGCTCGCGAACGGTTCGTGGCAGGACCGGCTGATGGAGAGCCGAGCCGCGCGCGAGGCGGCGGTGGCCAAGCGCAGCGTCCCCATCGTCGGCGTCAGCGAGTTCCCGCAGGCCGACGAAGCTCCGATCGCGCTCGACCCCCGTCCGGCGGTGGAGGCTTCGCCGTCGCGGCGGCCGCTGGCCGGGCCCGTCGGGGAGGACGAGGCTGGATACGACGCGCTGGTCGCGGCTGCGCTCGACGGGGCCTCGCTCGCGGATCTTGCCGCGGCGACCGCCACAGCGCCGACGCTGACGGTGCGCCCCTGCGACACGGAGCGGCTGGCGGCCGGCTTCGAGCGCCTGCGCGCCGAGAACGAGGCGGCGACGCCGCGTCCGGGCGTGTTCCTGGCGCTGCTCGGTCCCATCGCCCGCCATTCGGCGCGGGCGGGCTTCATCCGCAACCTGACCGTCGCGGGCGGACTCAAGCCCGTGGACGGGCCCATCCTCGGCTCGGCGGACGACGTGGCCGAGGCCTTCGCCCAGAGCGGCCTGAAGCTCGCCGTGCTCTGCGGCTCCGACGACGGATACGCGGAGGAGGGTGCGGCGCTGGCCAAAGCGCTCGCCGCCCGCGGCGCGGCCGTGTGGCTCGCCGGGCGGCCGAAGGAGGGCCGCGAGGCGCTGGAGGCGGCGGGCGTCGCCCGCTTCGTCGCCGCCGGAGACGACATGCTGACCACCCTGAAGGAGGCCTCCGCGGCTTCCGCCGGAGGCGCCCGATGACCGCCCGTCTGCCCGATTTCGCCAAGGTCGCGTGGCGCCGGCCGGACCTCGCCCCGCCCGCGCCCAGCGCGGAGCCCTGGACCACGCCGGAAGGCATCGACGTCAAGCCGCTCTATGGCGAGGCCGATCTCGCCGGCGTGTCGGGCCTCGACACCTGGCCGGGCCTCGCGCCCTTCATCCGCGGCCCGTACCCGACCATGTACGCCGCCCAGCCCTGGACCATCCGGCAGTACGCCGGCTTCTCCACGGCCGAGGACTCCAACGCCTTCTACCGGGCGAACCTCGCCGCCGGCCAGATGGGCCTCTCGGTCGCCTTCGACCTCGCGACCCACCGCGGCTACGACAGCGACCATCCGCGCGTCACCGGCGACGTGGGCATGGCGGGCGTCGCGATCGATTCGATCTACGACATGCGGACGCTGTTCGACGGCATCCCGCTCGACAAGATGACCGTCTCCATGACCATGAACGGCGCGGTGCTGCCGGTTCTGGCGCTGTTCGTGGTGGCGGCGGAAGAACAGGGCGTGGGGCAGGAGAAGCTGGCCGGGACCATTCAGAACGACATTCTGAAGGAGTTCATGGTCCGCAACACCTACATCTACCCGCCGCAGCCCTCGATGCGGATCATCGCCGACATCTTCGCGCACACCTCCCAGCATATGCCGAAGTTCAACTCGATCTCGATCTCCGGCTACCACATGCAGGAGGCGGGGGCGACGGCCGATCTTGAGCTCGGCTACACGCTGGCGGATGGCGCGGAATATGTGCGCGCCGGCATGGCGGCAGGCCTCGACATCGACCGTTTCGCGCCGCGCCTGTCGTTCTTCTGGGCGATCGGCATGAACGTGTTCATGGAGATCGCCAAGATGCGGGCCGCGCGCCTGATCTGGACGAAGCTCATGACCGACCTCGGCGCCCGGAGCCCGAAGTCGCTGCCGCTGCGCACCCATTGCCAGACCAGCGGCTGGTCGCTGACCGCCCAGGACGTCTACAACAACGTCACCCGCACCACGCTGGAGGCGATCGCGGCGACCCAGGGCGGCACCCAGTCGCTGCACACCAACTCCTTCGACGAGGCGCTGGCGCTGCCCACCGACTTCTCAGCCCGCATCGCCCGCAACACCCAGCTCGTGCTGCAGATGGAGAGCGGGACCACCCGCTTCATCGACCCGTGGGGCGGCTCGGCCTATGTGGAGCGCCTGACCCACGACCTCGCCGCCAAGGCGCTGGTCCACATCGCGGAGATCGACCGGCTGGGCGGCATGGCCAAGGCGATCGAGGCCGGCGTGCCGAAGCTCCGCATCGAGGAGGCGGCGGCCACCACCCAGGCCCGCATCGACTCGCGTGAGCAGACCGTCGTCGGCGTGAACGCCTACAAGGTGCTGAAGAACGAGACGCTGGACGTCCGCCAGATCAAGAACGCCGAGGTGCGCGCGGCGCAGGGCGCCAAGCTGGAGCGCCTGCGCGCCGAGCGCGACCCCAAGGCGGTGGAGGCGGCGCTCACCGCGCTCGAGAACGGCGCGCGCGGAAACGGCAACCTGCTGGCGCTGTCCATCGACGCCGCCCGCGCCAAGGCCACCGTGGGCGAGATCACCATCGCCATGGAGAAGGTGTTCGGCCGTCACAAGGCGGAGATCCGCTCCATTTCCGGCGTCTACAAGCGGGAGGCCCGCAACATGGGCGCCATCGAAGAGGTGCAGAAGCTCGTCGCCGACTTCGAGCGGGCGGACGGGCGCCGGCCGCGCATCCTGGTGGCGAAGGTCGGTCAGGACGGCCACGACCGCGGCCAGAAGATCATCGCCTCCGCCTTCGCCGATCTCGGCTTCGACGTGGACATCGGCCCGCTGTTCGCGACGCCGGAGGAGTGCGCCCGGCAGGCGATCGAGAACGACGTCCACATCGTCGGCATCTCGTCGCTCACCGCCGGCCATCTGACGCTGGTGCCGGCGCTGCGCGACGCGCTGAAGGCGGAAGGCCGCGAGGACATCATGATCGTGGTGGGCGGCGTCATCCCGCCGGTGGACTATCCGGCGCTGCGCGAGTTCGGCGCCTCAGCCATCTTCCCGCCCGGCACCGTGGTGGCGGAGGCCGCCAAGGGCCTGATCGCCCAGCTCAACGAGCGCCTCGGCTACGCCGGCGCGCAGGCGGCGGAGTAAAGGGCGGACGAGAGGCTCCTCGTCCCCGCGTCGTCCGAGGCGTCATCGTGTCTGGTCCGAACGTGTCTCGGCCATCCGCGAAGTGAGCCGTCGAGCCGTGGAGAGGCGTCAAGTCGTGGACGCCCGGCGTGCGCCGGGCGTGACGTCAAGTCTGTCTCCCCACGCGGCGTAAAGGCGACGCGCGTCCCGTCCTACCGCTCCGTCAGCTTCAGCTCGATGCGGCGGTTGCGGCGGTACGCGTCTTCGGTGGCGGCCGTGTCCAGCGGCTGGAACTCGCCGAAGCCGGCGGCGAGCAGGCGCTGGGGCGGCACGCCGCGGGAGACGAGATACTGCACCACCGCGATGGCGCGGGCGGCGGAGAGGTCCCAGTTGGAGCGGTAGGCGCCGCGGGTGGGGCGGTTGTCGGTGTGGCCGTCCACGCGCATCACCCAGGCGATGTCGGTGGGGATGTCGCGGGTCAGCTCCACAAGCGCCGTCGCCACTTTGTCGAGGTCGGGCCTAGCCGCCTCGCTCAGCTCCGCCTGCCCCACGTCGAACAGCACCTCGGACTGGAACACGAAGCGGTCGCCCACCACCCGCACGTCCGGCCGGTCGGCGAGGATCTGGCGCAGGCGGCCGAAGAAGTCGGAGCGGTAGCGCGTCAGCTCCTGCACCCGCTGGGCCAGCGCCACGTTCAGCCGCGAGCCGAGGTCGGCGATCTTGGTCTGGCTTTCCCGGTCGCGCTTCTCGGAGGCGTTGAGCGCGTCCTCCAGCGCGGCGATCTGGCGGCGCAGCGCCGAAATCTGCTGGTTCAGCAGCTCCACCTGGCTGCGGGCCTGGGCGGAAAGGTCGCGCTCCCGCGCCAGCGCCCCCTGCAGTTCGCCGACCCGGCCGCCGGCCTCCGCGGCGCGGGCGTCGCCGGACTGGGCCGCGGCGCGCAGGCGGTCGCGTTCGCTTTCCACGGCGTCGAGGCTCGCGGTCAGCGAGGACAGCTGGTCGCGGGTGGTGCGGCCGGTGGCGCGCTCCAGCGCCAGCAGCTCGGTCAGCTCGGAGATCTGGGCGTTCAGCCGCGACAGGGCGTCGTCCTTGCCCGCCACCTCCCGGCCGAGCAGGAACTGCGCCACCATGAACACGGTGAGCAGGAACACGATCACCAGCAGCAGCGTGGACAGCGCGTCCACGAAGCCGGGCCAGTAGTCGACCGGCCGGTAGCGGCGGCGGGAGCTCAGAGCCATGGGCGGGCCTCGGCGCTCACGAGCCCGCGGGTCCGCGCTCGGCGAGCAGCCTGTCCAGCAACGTCTTGATCTGCTCCTGCTGGGCGGACTGCGCCTCCACCCAGTCGCGGATCATCTGCTGCTCGGAGCGCATGTGCTTGACGAGGCCCTGGATGCCCTCGGCCAGATGGGCGGTGGCCTGCGCCGCGGCCTTGCCGGAGCCCGAGCCGGAGTCGGCGAGGGTGCGGTTGAGACGGTCGAGCGCCGCGGCCACGTCCGGCCCGGAGGCGGGCAGGGGCCCCGCGAGCGGGGCGGCGGCGTCGCTGGAATCCGCCACGGCGACCGCGGCGGCGAGCCAGTCCTCCAGCTCGTTGTGGAAGCGGTTCTGGGCCTGCCCCGCCTGCAGATCGAGGAAACCGAGGATCAGCGAGCCGGCGAGGCCGAACAGCGAGGCCGAGAACGAGGTGCCCATGCCGGAGAGCGGGCCGGCGAGGCCGGTCTTCAGCTCCTCGAACAGCACGCCGGTGTCCTGGGTCCCGCCGCCGCCGAGCGACGAGATGACGTTGGAGATGGAGCCCACCGTCTCCAGCAGGCCCCAGAAGGTGCCGAGCAGGCCGAGGAACACCAGCAGGCCGGTGAGGTAGCGGCCGATCTCCCGCGCCTCGTCCAGCCGGGTGCCGATGGAGTCGAGGATGGAGCGCATCAGCGCCGGGCCGATGGGCTTGTGGCCCACCCGGTCGCCCAGCAGCGAGGCCATGGGCGCCAGCAGCTTCGGCTGGTCGCGCAGCGCGAGCCCGGGCTCGGACATGCGGAAGCCGTTGACCCAGCGCACCTCCGGGAACAGCCGCACCACCTGCCGGAAGGCGAGCAGGATGCCGATGAACAGCACCGCGAAGATGAGCCCGTTCAGCCCGGCGTTGGCGAAGAAGGCCTTGGCGATCGGCTCGTGCAGCATCAGGGCCGCGAAGCCCGCCAGCGCGAGGAAGATCACCATGCGCAGCAGGAACACCCGCGGCGAGGACAGCTTGTAGGGGTCGAGTTCGGAGAGGGACATCGACGAGGGCGCTCGGCTTGCGGCTTCGGGTGCGGCGACCATAAAGCACGCCCGCCCCGCCGTAAAAGCCATGCGAAAAGACGGTTTTCGCTCAGCCCTTCACGAGCTTCAGAAGCTGGCCGTGGATGTGCTCGTTGCCGGCGACCACCGAGCCGCGGGCGAGCGCGGCGTCCTGGCCTTCGGCGTCGGTGGCGAAGCCGCCGGCCTCCTTCACCAGCAGCAGGCCCGCCGCGATGTCCCACGGCTTCAGGTCCCGCTCCCAGAAGCCGTCGAGCCGGCCGGAGGCCACATAGGCGAGGTCGAGCGCGGCGGAGCCGAAGCGGCGCACGCCCGAGACCCGGCCCTGCACCCGCGACAGCTCCTCACGGAACAGGTCGTGCCGCGGCCGGCCGAGGTGGGGCACGCCGCAGGCGACCACCGCGTCCACGAGGTCGCGCCGGCCGGCGACCCGCAGGCGCCGGTCGTTGAGGAAGGCGCCGCCGCCGCGCTCGGCGGTGTAGAGCTCGTCGGTGACGGGGTTGAAGATCACGCCCGCGACCAGTTGTCCGGCCCGCTCCAGTCCGACCGAGATGGCGAACATGGGGATGCCGTGCAGGAAGTTGGTGGTGCCGTCGAGCGGGTCCACAATCCAGCGGTGGTCGGGGTCGGTGCCCTCCACCACGCCGCGCTCCTCCATCAGGAAGCCGTAGCCGGGACGCACCCGCGCCAGTTCCTGATACAGCGTCTCCTCGGCCTTGCGGTCGGCGGCGGTGACGAAGTCGCCCGGCCCCTTGGCGGAGACCTGCAGGTTCTCCACCTCGCCGAAGTCGCGGCGCATGCCGCGCCCCGCCTTCATGACGGCCTGGACCATGACGTTGAGGACGGGGGAGCGGGCCATGGGAGCGTCAGCTTTCGGGTTCGTGCGGCGACCCCGCGTGGAGCGGGGATCATCGAAGCGGCGCTGTGATGCGCCGCCCCATCTTCATGTCCGGGGGCGTGAAGCCGCCGGACAGCGTGTCGTCAGTCCGCGCGGCGGAGGTAGGTGACTTCGTTGGTGTCGACCACGATGCGCTCGCCGGAGGCGATGAAGGGCGGCACCAGCACGCGCAGGCCGTTCTCGAGCTTGGCGGGCTTGTAGGACGAGGCGGCGGTCTGGCCTTTCACCACCGGATCGGCCTCCACGATCTCGAGCACCACCTGGTCCGGCAGCTTGATGCCGATCGGGCGATCCTCGTGCATCTCCACCGTCACGGTCATGCCGTCCTGCAGGAAGGCGGCGCGCTCGCCCACGAAGTCGGAAGCCAGCGTGAGCTGCTCGTAGGAATCGGTGTCCATGAACACCAGATCGTCGCCCTCGGCGTAGAGGTACTGGAAGTCCTTCTGCTCCAGACGCACGCGCTCCACGGTCTCGTCGGCGCGGAAGCGCTCGTTGAGCTTGCGGCCGTCGATCAGGTTCTTGAGCTCCACCTGATTGAAGGCGCCGCCCTTGCCGGGCTTCACGGCGTTGGTCTTCACCGCGGCCCAGAGGCCGCCCTGGTGCTCGATGACCATGCCGGGGGTGATCTGGTTGCCGTTGATCTTCATCGGTCTGTCTCTCGCGCGGGAGCCGACGCTCCGCGGCGCGGCGTTCGTGGGGCTAGATTGAAAGCGGGTGCGCTCGTTTGCCCCCGGAGCCGCCGGACGTCAAGGTTTCCCGGCGGCCTGCGGGCTCGGGGCGGCCGGCGCGGCGGCGAATTCTGGCCCGAAGCCCGTGCTCCATGTGGCGTAGAGGGCGTCGGCGGCCTTGCGGTCGGCGTCGGACAGAGTCTGCACGTAGCCCTCAAGCCAGGTGTCCACCAGCCCCTGCGCCGCGGCCATGCGGTGCCAGGCGGCGGCGCGCACGGGATCGCGGGCGACGCCGCGACCATGGGCGTAGAGCCGCGCGAGCCGGTTCTGGCCGATGGCGTTGCCTCGATCCGCGGCGCGACGGAACAGGCGCGCGGCCTCGTCCTCGTCCTTGGGGATTCCCTTGCCGTTGAACACGGCGATGCCGTACTCCACCAGCGCCGCCGGCTGGTCCTGCGCCGCGGCGCGGGCGAGCCACGCCACCGACTGGTCGAGATCGGCCTCGACGCCGCGGCCTTCCTTCAGCAGCACGGCGTAGGCGTACTGGGCGTCGGGCTCGCCGAGCTTGGCGGCGGCGCGCATGTCGGCTGCGGCGCTCTTGGCGTCCTCGGGCGTGACCTCGCCCTGCAGCTTCAAGAGCGCCAGATTGTAGAGCGCGGCCGGCTGGTTCAGCTCGCCCGCGGCCTGGAACAGCTCCACCGCGCCCTTCGGGTCGCGCTCCACGCCGTCCTCGCCGCGCAGCTTGAGCAGCCCAAGCTCCAGCATGGCCTGCCGGTCGCCGAGGTCCGACGCCCGCTCGTACCAGCCCACCGCCGCCTTCATGTCGCGGGGCACGCCCTGGCCCTTGGCGTGGAGTTCGCCCAGCAGCGTCATGGCGGGGGCGTTCAGGCGCGGGCCTTCCGCGCGCGCCTTGGCGAGGTTGAACGCTTCGATGTAGAGCCCGCGCTGGTAGGCGCCGTAGGCGAGGTCGGCGCGCGGGTCCGGCGGCGCCTCGGGCGCGGGCTGGGGCTTCGCCGCCGGCTGCGGCGCGGGGCCGGAGCCGGGCGTCGGCAGGGTCATCATGTCCCGGAAGCTCGGCACGTCGGTCCGCGGCGCGGCGGGGCGCGGCTCCGCGGCCAGAGCTCCGCCTGTGAGCGCCAGCGTCAGCGCAAGCGTCGCGGCGCGCCGTCCCCGGTTCACGGCGCGGGCGTCCTCGCCAGCGAGATCATGGCCATGGCGGAGGCGACCGCGGCCGCCGGGCCGTTCTCCGCCCGCCACACGGCGTCGCCCAGCGCCACGAACTCGGCGCCGGCGGCGGCGATGGCGGAGACGTCGTCGATGGAGCCCGCGAAGCCCACGCACGGGGTCTCGAAGATCGGGACCCACCACGCCACCCGGTCGAGCGTGCGATCGCTCTCCCAGGCCGCGCCGGAAGGGCTGAGGCCGAACAGGATGTAGTCGGCGCCGAGTTCGCCCGCCGTCATGGCGTCGTCGCGCGACGGAGGCGTGGCGACGCCCACGATCTTCTCGGGCTGGAACCGCTCGATCGCGTCGGCGACGCCGCCGGCGCCGAACAGATGCAGGCCGTCGGCGCCCGACTTGCCCACGATGTCCTCCACCCCGTCGCCGGCGATGAGCGCGGCGGCGCCCGCGGCCTGAACCGCGGCGATCAGGGGTTTGGCCCGCGCCGCCCGCGTGCGGTCGTCGGCGGGCGCGAGGCGCAGCACCACCGCCGCCACGTCGCCGGCGGCGAGCGCGGCCTCCAGCGCCGGCAGGAAGGCGTCGGTTTCGGAAAGCTCCGGCGTGACCAGCGTCAGGCGGGTGGTGGGCGCATCGTCGGACATGGCGGGCGGAGCTCGAAACGGGGTCTCAAGGGCGCGGCGGGCTGCGTTTATGGCGCGGCCCAGATGGCGAAAACGGGGCGAAGGGCCTCGAAAACGGCGACGCCGCCGGCACCGTCCCCGAAGCGGGGAAGGGCCGGCGGCGTCGGGGCGTGCGAGCGGGCGCTGACGCCCCCCGGAAGCTCAACCAGCCCGTCATGCCCGAGCTTGTCTCGGGCATCCCTGACTTGCACGTCAAACGCTGTGAGCGCTCGAAGTCGTGGATACCCGCCTTCGGCGGGCATGACGGGCGGGGCTGGACTGGCCCGGATAGAGTTTCAGGCGGGCGCTCGAAAGCGCCCGCCTGTCGACGTCACGCCTTGGCGTAGATGTCGATGATCTTGTCCAGCAGGGCGATCGCCTCGTCGCGGGGACGCTGGAAGGCGTTGCGGCCCATGATCGAGCCGAAGCCGCCGCCGGCGGCGATCTGGCCGATTTCCTTCAGCAGGGCGTCGGTGTCGTTCTTGGTCTCGCCGCCCGAGAAAATGACGATGCGGCGGCCGCCGAAGCAGCTCTTCACCACGTCCTGGATGCGCTCGGTCAGCGTCGACACCGGGATGCCGGCCTTGTCGTAGGCCTTCCTGGCGGCGTCCAGCTCCAGATGGTCCGTCGGCGGCTTCACCTTGATGATGTGCGCGCCGAGCAGCGCCGCCATGTGGGCGGCGTAGGAGATCACGTCGACCGCGGTCTCGCCCTTCTTCGTCAGCGTGCCGCCGCGGGCGTAGGACCACACCACCACGGCGAGGCCAACCGACTTGGCTTCGGCCGACAGCTCGCGGATCTCCTCGAACTGGTCGTAGGCCGCGTCGGAGCCCGGATAGATGGTGAAGCCGATGGCCGAGCAGCCGAGCCGCACCGCGTCCGCGACCGAGGCGGTGACGGCCTGGTCGGCGTCCTCGTTCAGGCGCGACAGCGAGTTGGCGCTGTTCATCTTCAGGATGGTCGGGATCTGGCCGGCGAAGGTGTCGGCGCCCGCCTCCAGCATGCCGAGCGGCGCGGCGTAGGCGTTGAGCCCCGCGTCGATGGCGAGCTGGTAGTGGTAGTGCGGGTCATAGCCCGCCGGGTTCGGCGCGAAGGAGCGCGCCGGGCCGTGCTCGAAGCCCTGGTCGACCGGCAGGATGACGAGCTTGCCGGTGCCCGCGAGGCGGCCGGTCATCAGAAGGCGGTAGAGGTTGCCCTTGGTGCCTGGATTGTCGCTCTCGTACCAGGAGAGGATTTCCTTCACCCGGGGGGTGATGAGGCTGCGGGGCGCGGTGATCGGGGTCTTGGCGTTCATCGTCCTCTCGGGAAGTCCGGTTCGCGGATGGCGTTGGTATAGATGGAAACGTTCAGCTTGTCGCGGACAGCGCCGCGACGCCGGGCAGTTCCTTGCCCTCGAGCCATTCGAGGAAGGCGCCGCCCGCGGTCGAGACATAGGTGAAGTCGCCGGCGACCCCGGCGTGGTTCAGCGCCGCCACCGTGTCGCCTCCGCCGGCGACCGACAGCAGCTTGCCGGCGCGGGTCAGCTCCGCCGCCTTGCGGGCGATGGCCACCGTGCCCTGGTCGAACGGCGCGATCTCGAACGCGCCGAACGGCCCGTTCCAGACCAGCGTCTTCGCGCCTTCCAGCACGGCGGAGACCTTGGCTATGGCGTCCGGCCCCACGTCGAGGATCATCTCGTCGGCGGCGACCGCGCCCACAGGCGCCACGCGGTTCTCGGCGCCCGCCTTGAACTCCTTCGCCAGCCGGCCGTCGCTCGGCAGCACGATGGCGCAGCCCGCGGCCCTGGCCTTGGCGACGATCTCCCGGGCGGTGTCGGCGAGGTCCTTCTCGCACAGCGACTTGCCGATATCGACGCCCTCCGCGAACAGGAAGGTGTTGGCCATGCCGCCGGCGATCACCAGATGGTCCACCTTGCCGACCAGATTGCCGAGCAGGTCGAGCTTGGTAGACACCTTGGCGCCGCCCACCACCGCGACCACGGGGCGTTCCGGGTTTCCGAGCGCCTTGGACAGCGCGTCCAGCTCCGCCTGCATGGAGCGGCCGGCGTAGGCCGGCAGCAGCCGCGCCAGACCTTCCGTGGAGGCGTGGGCGCGATGGGCGGCCGAGAAGGCGTCGTTGACGTAGAGGTCGCCGAGCCTGGCGAGCTCGGCGGCGAAGGCCGGGTCGTTCTTTTCCTCGCCGGGGTGGAAGCGGGCGTTCTCCAGCAGCAGCACGTCGCCGGGCGTCATGCGGGCGATCGCGGCCGCGGCCGTCTCGCCCACGCAGTCGTCGGCGAAACCCACGTCCTGCATCAGCGTCTTCTCGAGCGCCGGAACCACCACCTTCAGCGACTGGCTTTCATCGCGCTTGCCCTTGGGCCGGCCGAAGTGGGCCAGCAGGATCGTGCGCGCGCCCTTCTGCGCCAGCTCCCGCAGGGTGGGGGCGATGGCGCGCAGGCGGGTGTCGTCGGTCACCCGGTCGCCGTCCATGGGCACGTTGAGGTCCACGCGCACCAGCACGCGCTTGCCGGCGACATCCACGTCGTCGAGGGTCTTGAAGGCTGTCGTCATCAGGGTTCCCTGGCGAAGAGACTGGGATAGTCGACCACGAGGCCGTGCTCGTCGATCGTCAGTTCGGATGTGAACGAGCCGTCGGCGGCCTCGTAGAGGAAGCGCCGGCCGGGTTCGAGACAGGTGTAGATCTGGCCGTCCACGAAGGGCTCGAAGCTGTCGAACGGCACGTAGACCATGCGCAGCTCGGCGCGCTCGCCCGTCTTCCAGGCGTTGCGGCGGATCGGCGGCGTGTTGGTGAAGGGGGTGGCCGAGAGATCGACGTCGAAGCAGCCGTCGAACTGGGGCAGGGGCGCGCCCTGTCCGGTGGCCCAATGGCCCTGCCCGTCGGACAGCAGATGGAGGCCGCGGCCGTCCGCGGCCCCGAGCGCGACCTCGCGGACGCGCCAGAGCGGGTCGAGATCGACCCGGTAATAGACGCCGTAGCGGACGCCCTTCTGCTCGCCGATGACGACGCCGCGCGCGACGACGCGCTCGGCGTCGATCGCGAGCGTCACATGGTCGAGCCCGCTCCCGTCGAGGCTTCGCCAGCGCGCGCTGGTCACGCGCGCCGGCGCGGCGTCCCCCACCGCCGCCTCAGAGGAACTTGGCCAGCGCCACCGCCGTGTCCGACATGCGGGAGGAGAAGCCCCACTCGTTGTCGTACCAGCTCAGCACGCGCACGAAGGTGCCCTCGAGCACCTTGGTCTGGTCGAGGGCGAAGCTCGACGAGTGCGGGTTGTGGTTGAAGTCGGACGACACCAGCGGCGCGTCCACCACGTCGAGAACGCCCTTCAGCTTGCCGGCGGCGGCGGCCTTCACCGCGTCGTTGACCTCCTGCACCGAGGTGGCGCGCTTGGCGACGAACTTGAAGTCGATCACCGAGACGTTCGGGGTCGGCACGCGGACCGACACGCCGTCGAGCTTGCCCTTCAGCTCCGGCAGCACGAGGCCGACCGCCTTGGCGGCGCCGGTGGAGGTGGGGATCATGCTCAGGGCCGCCGCGCGGGCGCGGTAGAGGTCCTTGTGCATGGTGTCCAGCGTCGGCTGGTCGCCGGTGTAGGAGTGGATCGTGGTCATGAAGCCATGATCGATGCCGATGGCGTCGTTCAGCACCTTGGCCACCGGCGCCAGGCAGTTGGTGGTGCAGGACGCGTTGGAGATGACGATGTGGTCCTTCGTCAGCTTGTCGTCGTTCACGCCGAACACGACCGTCAGGTCCACGCCGTCGCCGGGCGCCGAGATGATCACGCGCTTGGCGCCGGCCTCGAGATGGGCGGCGGCCTTCTCCTTGCTGGTGAAGATGCCGGTGCATTCCAGCGCGATGTCGACGCCGAGCGCGGCGTGCGGCAGCTCGGCCGGGTTGCGGATGGCGGTGGCCTTGATGTCGCCGTGGCCGGCGACGGTGATCACGTCGCCGTTGACGGTCACCTCGGCCGGGAAGCGGCCGTGCACGCTGTCGTAGCGCAGCAGGTGGGCGTTGGTCTCAACCGGGCCGAGGTCGTTGATCGCGACCACCTGGATGTCCTTGCGCCCCGACTCCACGATCGCCCGGAGGACCAGCCGTCCGATGCGCCCGAATCCGTTGATCGCGACCTTGACCGCCATTTTCTGTCGTTCCTCGCCTGCTTCAGGCCCCGCGCGGGACACGCCGGGGCCCTGGGTCTGATGAAAGTCCGTCCGTTCGCGCGTTCCGCGTCCGGCGCGCCGCCGTTATGGGGCGCCGGGCGGGAAAGCGCTCATGACAATGGTTGAACGCCCCCATTCACGCCGTTTCAGGCGCTGCGGGCCTTCGCCAGTTCGACCACCGCATCTGCGGTGATGCCGAACGTCTTGTAGACCTCCTTGTAGGGGCCGCTCTCGCCGAAGCCGTGCATGCCCACGAAGCCGCCGTCCGACCCCACGATCGCGTCCCAGCCCATGCGGATGGCCGCCTCGATGGCGATCTTCACCGGCGCCGTGCCGATCACTTCCGCGCGATAGGACGCCGGCTGGTCGAAGAACAGCTCGAAGCAGGGCAGCGACACCACGCGGGTCGGCAGGCCGGCGGCGTCGAGCGCGGCCTTGGCCTCCATGGCGAGGCTGACTTCCGAGCCGGTGGCGAACAGGCTGACGGCGGGCGTCCCCTCCGCCGCGGCCAGCTCGTAGCCGCCCTTCGCGGTCAGGTTCTCGCCGCGGTCTTGAAGGCGCAGCTGCGGCAGGTTCTGGCGGGTGAGCGCGAACACGCTCGGCCGCTCCTTGCTCGCCACGGCGATCTCCCAGGCCTCCGCCGTCTCCACCGCGTCCGCGGGGCGGAACACGTTCAGGTTCGGGATCGCGCGCAGGGAGGCCACATGCTCCACCGGCTGGTGGGTGGGGCCGTCCTCGCCGACGCCGATGGAATCGTGGGTGAAGACCTGCACCACCCGCAGCTTCATCAGCGCGGCGAGCCGCAGCGACGGCCGGCAGTAGTCCGAGAACACCAGGAAGGTGGAGCCCACCGGCAGCACGCCGCCATGGATGGCGAGGCCGTTCACCGCGCCGGCCATGCCGTGCTCGCGGATGCCCCAGTGCACGAAGTCGCCGGAGTAGTCGCCCGGCGTGATGGCCTTCATGTTCTTGGTGAAGGTGTTGTTGGAGGGCGTCAGGTCCGCCGAGCCGGACACGAGCTCCGGCAGCGCCTGCGACACCACGGCGAGCGCGGCCTCGCCGGCCTTGCGTGTCGCGACCTCCTTGGGCTCGGCGTAGAGCTTGGCCTTGTAGGCGGCCATGGCGTCCGAGAAGCCTTCCGGCAGGTCGCCGTGCAGCCGGCGCTCGTACTCGTCGCGAACCGCCGGCTCCAGCGCCTCGAAGCGGTCCTCCCACGCCCGGCGCGCGGCCTTGCCGCGCAGGCCGGCCTCGGCCCAGGCGGAGCGCACGTCGTCCGGGATCTCGAACGGGCCGTACTCCCAGCCGAGCGCCTTGCGGGCGCCGGCGATCTCGTCCTTGCCGAGCGGCGAGCCGTGGGCCTTCTCCGAGCCGGCCTTGGTGGGCGCGCCGAAGCCGATCACGGTCTTGCAGGCGATCAGCGTCGGCTTGTCGGCGTTCTCGGTCGCCTTCAGCGCGGCCTCGATCGCCTCCGGGTCGTGGCCGTCCACCCGCACCGCGTTCCAGCCGCAGGCCTTGAAGCGGGCGAGCTGGTCCACGCTGTCGGACAGCGACAGCTCGCCGTCGATGGAGATGCCGTTGTCGTCCCACAGGAACACGAGCCGGTTCAGCTTCAGGTGGCCCGCGATCGCGATCGCCTCCTGGCTGATGCCTTCCATCAGGTCGCCGTCGGAGCAGATGGCGAAGGTGCGGTGGTCGGTGATGCTCGGGTAGCGGGCGGCGAGGATGCGCTCGGCGAGCGCAAGGCCGACCGCGTTGGAGATGCCGGCGCCGAGCGGTCCGGTGGTGGTCTCCACGCTCTCGGTGTGGCCGCGCTCCGGATGGCCCGGCGTGCGCGAGCCCACCTGCCGGAAGCGCTTCAGCTCGTCGATCGTCATCTCCTTCGAGCCGGTCAGATGCAGCAGCGCGTAGAGCAGCATCGAGCCGTGGCCGGCGGAGAGGATGAAGCGGTCGCGGTCGGGCCAGTGCGGGGCGGAGGCGTCGTACTTCAGCACCTTGGTGAACAGCACGGTCGCGACGTCGGCCATGCCCATGGGCATGCCGGGATGGCCGGAGTTCGCCTGCTCGACGGCGTCCATCGCGAGCGCGCGGATGGCGTTGGCGAGCCGGCGCGTGTGCTGGGTGTCGGTCATGGGCGCGGATCCGATCGTTCGGGGCGAGGCCGTGGAGAAGGCGCGGCCGCGCCGGGGAGGTGTCGCCGGCCGCCCGTGAGCCTTGCGAGCGTGAAGCCCTCGGGACCGCGGAGACCGTCAGAGGTCGCCGGGACGTTTAAAGGGGCGCCGGGGCATGTCAATACGCGCTATCCCTCGCCGCGGTTCCTCCGCGAGGGAAAACGCGGCGGTGGACGGCGCGAGGCGCTCGATTGACGCTGTTTTGGGCGGGCCGGTAAAATGACCGCTCGAGACACGGCGCGTCGCCTTGGCGTTTTCCCTGGCGCCGGGGCGATCCCGAAGGAGAGGCCACGTGGCGGCAGGCGAACTGGATGCGGCGCTGAAACGGCTCGATGCGGCGCTGGACGCGGCTGAAGCCGCGGTGACGCGCGCGCTCGACGCCGCCGACGCCGCCCGCGCCCGGGAGGAGGAGCTGACCGCCTTCGCCGACGACCGGCTGCGCCTCGCCGACCTGCTCGACCAGGCCGCCGCGCGCGCGGAAACTGCGAGCGAGGGCGACCGCGAGCTGCTGCGCCGGGTGGACGCCGCCATGGAGGCGGTGTCGCGCACGCTCGCCGAAGCGGAGGGCTGACCCCATGCCCCAGGTGACGGTGACCATCGGCGGCCGCGACTACAAGATGGCCTGCGGCGACGGCGAGGAGGAGCACCTGCTGGCGCTCGGCCGGCTGGTGGACGAGCGCCACGGCGAGCTGAAGCGCTCCTTCGGCGAGGTGGGCGACGTGCGCCTCTCGGTCATGACCGCCATCATGATTGCGGACGAGCTCAACGAGGCGAAGCGCCGCCACGCCGCGCTGGAGCAGGAGATCGAGCGCCTGCGGGACTCCCAGGCCGACGCCGCCTCCGCCACCGACGGCCGCCACGCCGAAACCGCCGGCCGCATCGCCGCCGCCGCCGAACGGCTGGAGCGCCTCGCCGATGAGCTGACGGACGGCGCGCGGCGGGATTGAGGGCGCCGGGCGGCGGTGTTTGGACCGCCGGCGTCGCGCTTGCCCCACCGATCACTCGGGGAGCGCGTCATCGTTTTCGCTGAGCCGGCCTCGCTCGTTCATGACGTCCCGCGCTGTGATGGCGAAGGGTTGGATGCGCGTCGGCCAGCCTGTCGCGATCAGGTCTTCGATGGTCATGTGCCTTGGCGTGGCGTCGCAGGCGTCGTCCAGCATGCGGCTGAGCTCCAGCAGCGCGGCGCGCTCCCGATCGGTGACGGCGGTGTTCGGCCTCATCTCACCGTCGTCGCGATGGGGGATCCAGTCGTAAAAGGTTTCGAAATACTCGATGGGGCCGGCGCTGCGCACGCCATCGTCGCCTTCGGCCAGTGTCTCGATCGCCTCCATGAGCCTGTTTCTCAGGCGTCGATCGAGGGCGCGGTCTGGGAGTTCGTGGTCCATTCGTGGCTTCGCATCGCGCCGTCCGGCGCCAACTCCTCGAACTCAGACCTGGATGCGCCGTCGCCGCCGAACGGCTGGAGCGCCTCGCCGACGAGCTCTCGGACGGTGTGCGGCGGGATTGACGCCTTAGAGCCCGTCTGGAAATCGCGTTTGGCGTCATGCCCGAGCTTGTCTCGGGCATCCACGACTTGAACGACTAAGACATGCTCGTCGAAAAGTCATGGATACCCGGCTGCGCCGGGCATGACGGGAGCTTGAATCGCGCGCCGCGACGATCTCCAAACAGGCTTAGCGCTTCGCCCTCAGTTCAGCCGCACCACCTCCACCCGGCGGTTCTTGGCGCGGCCGTCCTCGCTGTCGTTGGGGGCGGCGGGGGCGATCATGCCGGCGCCGGCGGCCCTGAGGCGCTTGGGATCGACGCCGTGGCTCGCGGCCAGCGCCTTCACCACCGCCTCGGCGCGGCGCTTCGACAGGTCCATGTTGTAGTCGAAGCCGCCCTGGTTGTCGGTGTGGCCGACGATCAGCGCCGCGAGCTTCGGGTCGCCCTTCAGCAGCGCGGCGATCTCCTTGAGCGTCGGCTCCGAGGCCGGCTTCAGCTCCGCCTTGTCGGTGTCGAAGAACACGCCGTAGAGCGCGACGCGGCCGGTCTTGTCGATGGACTTCGCCATGTCCTCGGCCTTCACCGTCACCATCTTCCGGTCGCGGCCCTTCGGCTCGATCACGTGGACCAGCGCGATGGTGCGGCCGTTCAGCGCCTTGCAGTACAGCGTGTCGTGCATCTGGAAGGTGTGGACCGTGACGTGGGCGTCGCCGTCGGCGGTCGGCAGCCGGGCGGCGAAGAAGCGCTGGTCCCCGATGCCGGAGTTCAGCGCGCAGGAGCCGTTGGAGAAGGCCTCGTCCTTCAGGTCCTCCGAGGTGACGAAGTACATCATGAAGCTCATGTCGCCTCCGCCGCCGGAGGCCGCGCGCGTGCTGTCGCCGCCGCAGCCGTCGGCGCCCTTGCAGGCGAACAGGACCTCGCCGCCGGCGGCCTCCACCTCGTCCTGATAGTTGCGCAGCGCCTCGAGCGGGGAGCGGTCCTCGGGCAGCACATAGACCAGCCGGGTCCGGGCGCCTTCCAGGTCGAGCTTCTTGGCGGGGCGGAAGACGTAGTTGTTCAGCTTCGCGTCGCGCTCGCCGTCCGGGTTCTTCTCGATTTTCGAAAGCGGGATCGAGAAGTCGGTGAAGGCCTGCCGCTCGTAGGACACGATGAACGAGCCCTCGTAGCGCTTGAGCAGCGGGTTGTCCTTGGCGCCCTTGACGTCCTTGGTGGGCGCGGCGGTGTCGGCGAGAGCCGGGCCGGCGAGGGCTCCAAGCACGATGGCGAGCAGCAGGCGGCGGATGAAGCGCATGACGTGTCCCCCCGGAGCGCCGCGCATTCGCCGGTCCGTATCCGGGGCGCGGTCGTCGCTGGACGCAAGTCTGGCGCGCTCCGGGCCGGGGCGCATCCGCGCTCTTCGTTCGAGACCACTGGCGCCGGGAAGCGTGGTCGACTATCTTCCGCTTCGCGGTGCTGCGGGGCGCGTCAGGAAACTTGAATCCCCGGGCCCTTACGATCTCGAACGGGAGCTGTCCCTGGCCTCGACCGTGGTCTTGGCCAAAACGGCGCCCACCTACTCTGTAGGTGTCCCGGGATCGAACCTCCAACGGCCATCGTGGCTCCGCGCTTTTCTTCATGACCCAGCCGATTGTTCCCGACACCGAAGCCGCCGCCGAGAAGGCGGCGCTTCGGTCGGAGATTCTGGCCCGCCGCGCGGCCATCCCGCCCAAGGCCCGCGCCGCCGCCGCCGCGGCGGTCGCCCGCGAGGGCGAGGCTCTCGTCGCCCGGCTGAAGCCGGCGTCGGTCTCCGCGTTCTTCTCCGTCCGGGGCGAGATCGACGCCGGGCCGCTGATGGCGCGGCTCGCCGCCCGCGGCGTCGCGCTGGCGCTGCCGGTGATCGTCCAGAAGGACGCCCCGCTCGTCTTCCGCGCCTGGGCGCCGGGCGAGGCGCTGGAGAAAAAGCGCTTCGGCCTGATGGAGCCGCCGGCCTCCGCGCCGGAGATCGCGCCCGGGCTGCTGTTCGTGCCGCTCGCCGCCTTCGACGACCGGGGCTATCGCCTCGGCTACGGCGGCGGCTTCTACGACCGCACGCTGGAGAGGCTGCGCGCGCGCGGCCGGGCGGTCGCCATCGGGCTCGCCTTCGCGGAGCAGCGGGTCGAGCGGGTTCCGATCGACGCTTACGACCAGCGGCTTGATGGCGTTCTGACCGAGCGCGGGCTCACGACCATCGGGGACGGAATCTGATGCGGCTGCTGTTTCTGGGCGATGTGGTCGGCCGCGCCGGCCGGACGGCGGTGGCGGAGCGGCTGCCGGAGCTGCGCCGCCGCTGGGCGCTCGACGTGGTGGTGATCAACGGCGAGAACTCGGCCGGCGGCTTCGGCATCACCGAGACCATCTACGAGGAGCTGCTGGACGCGGGCGCGGACGCGGTGACGCTCGGCAACCACGCCTTCGACCAGCGGGAGGCGCTGGTGTTCGCCGAGCGCGCCGACCGGCTGGTGCGGCCGGCGAACTTCCCCAAGGGCACGCCCGGTCGCGGCGCGCAGCTCATCGAGGCTCGGAACGGCGCGCGGGTGCTGGTGGTGAACGTCATGGGCCATGTGTTCATGGGCACGGCGCTGGACGATCCGTTCCGCACCGCGGACGCGGCGCTGGAGGCCTGCCCGCTCGGGCTCGCCTGCGACGCGGCGGTGGTGGATTTTCACGCCGAGGCCACCAGCGAGAAACAGGCTTTCGGCCATTTCCTCGACGGCCGCGCCACGCTGGTGGTGGGCACCCACACCCACACCCCGACCTCGGACCACCGGGTGCTGCCGGGCGGCACCGCCTACATGTCCGACGCCGGCATGTGCGGCGATTACGACGGCGTGCTCGGCATGAAGAAGGACGAGCCGATCCAGCGCTTCCTGCGCAAGTTGCCCTCCGGCCGGTTCGAGCCGTCCGAGGGCGTGGCGACGCTCTCAGGCCTCGCGGTGGAGGTCGGCCCCGACGGCCTCGCCGCCCGCGTCGCCGCCGTGCGCGTGGGCGGCGCGCTGGAGCAGGCGACGCCGTCGTTCTGGGACGACTGAGGACGGGTTACGCCGTGGCGTAGCGGCGGGTTTCGCCCTCGCAGAGGTTCACCTCCACCGTGACGTGGCTCAGCCCCTCGAGCGCGCCGAGCCGGGCCTTGTAGGCCGCCGGCTGCTCCGGGCGATGGGTGACCAGCGACACGATCGCCGCCATGTGGCCGGGGCCGATCCGCCACAGGTGAAGGTCGGTCACGCGCACGTCGCCTGTCTCCAGCGTCGCGCGGATGTGGGCGGCCAGACGCGCGTCCGGCGTGGCGTCCACCAGCACGCGCCCTGTGTCGCGGGCGAGCGAGATCGACCACCAGCCGATCACGCCGGCGCCCACGACGCCGATCGCCGGGTCGACCCAGGTCCAGCCGAAGCGCCAGCCGGCGAGCAGCCCTCCGATCGCGAGCGCCGAGGTCAGCGCGTCCGCCAGGACATGGACGTAGGCGCCGCGCAGGTTGTGGTCGTCGTGGGCGTGGCCGTCATGGTCATGGTCGTCGGCGTGGTCGTGGCGATCGTGCCCGTGGCCGTGATGATGACCGTGATGGCGCCCGCCGCCATGGCTGTGGTCATGGCCGAGCAGCAGGGCGCAGACCACGTTCACGGCGAGGCCAATGACCGCGATCGCCGTCGCCTCCGCATAGGCGACCGGCTGGGGGGCGGTGAGGCGCACCACGGATTCAACGCCGATCGCCAGCGCGATCACGCCGAGCACGATGGCGCTCGAGAAGCCGGCGAGGTCGCCCACCTTGCCGGCGCCGAAGGAGAAGCGCGGGTCCGCGTCGTGCCGCGCGGCGAAGCGGTAGGCGAAAGCGGCGAGGCCGATCGCGCCCGCATGGGTCGCCATGTGCCAGCCGTCCGCCAGCAGCGCCATGGAGCCGTAGGCCCAGCCGGCCAGGATCTCCACCACCATCATGGCGGCGGTGATCGCCACCACGATCAGGGTGCGCCGTTCGTTGCGGGCGTGCTCCGCGCCGAGGAAACGATGATCGTGGGCGAAGGCGCGGCGGCCTTCCTCGGTCAGGTGCATGCCGGATCTCCCCGCGGACATGGCGTGGCTGCGTCCAGAAGCCGCCCCGGCGCGCGCGCCGTCAAGCCCGCAGGCGGCGGTCATAACCGATCGCGATGGCGGACATCACGGATTGGCGTTTCCCTCCGAGGCGGGAAGGGCGCGATAACGCGGCCATCCGCCACCACGACGAAGCCCCATGCACCGCGCCGCGCCCCTCGCCGTCGAAACGCCCCGCGCGCCCTCCGCCGATCTCGGGCTGTACGGCGTGCTGGCGCTGGTCTGGGGCACGAGCTGGATCGCGCTCCATCTCCAGCTCGGCGTGGTGTCGCCCGAGGTGTCGCTGGTCTGGCGCTTCGCGCTCGCCGCCGCCATCGCCTTCGGCCTCGCTCTGGCGCGGCGGGAGACGCTGCGCTTCCCCCTGCGCCGGCACGCGGGGTTCCTGCTGGCGGGCGTGCTGATGTATTCGACCAACTTCGTGCTGTTCTACCACGCAGGCGCCAGGGTGCCGTCCGGCCTGCTCGCGGTGGTGTTCGCGCTCGCCTCGCCGATCAACCTGGCGCTCGGCGCGCTGATCTTCCGCCGCCCGGCGGAGATGCGGGTGCTCGCCGGCGCGGCGCTCGGCGTGGCGGGCGTCGGCCTGCTCTACGCCCCCGAGATCGCGGCGGCGGGCTTCGACGTGGAGGCGCTGACGGGGCTCGGCCTCAGCGTCGGCGGAACCCTGTGCTTCTGCCTCGGCAACATGGTGTCGAGCGTGATCCAGCGCTCGGCGCCGGACGTCTCCGCGGCCGCCTGGGGCATGTTCTACGGGACGCTGTGGCTGACGCTGCTGGCGACGCTGTCCGGCGCGCCCTTCGTCATCGAGCCGACGGCGGCCTATCTGGTCTCGCTGGTCTGGCTCGCCGCCGGATCGTCGGTGGCGGCGTTCCTCGCTTATCTGGCGCTGATCAAGCGGGTGGGCGCGGCGCGCGCCGGCTTCGCCACCGTGCTGTTCCCGGTGGTGGCGCTCGTCATCTCCAGCCTGTTCGAGGATTACCGCTGGACCGCGCTGTCGTTCGCGGGGGCCGCTCTGGTGGCGGCGGGCAACGTGGTCGCGCTGCGCCGCCGCGGCTGAGCGCCGTTTCACCTCAACGATCCGTTATTCATTTTTGAGCAGGATCAGCTCCGTTCGGAGCGCAGCCGTCGCGCGTTCCGCGGGGGCATGAGAATGGACGACCTGCTTCGGGATTTTCTCACCGAGACCGCCGAAAACCTCGATCAGGTCGACGTGGAGCTCGTCCGGTTCGAGCAGGAGCCCGCCAACGCCAAGATCCTGGCCAACGTGTTCCGGCTGGTCCACACGGTGAAGGGCACCTGCGGCTTCCTCGGCCTCACGCGGCTCGAGGCGCTGGCGCACGCGGCCGAGACGCTGATGGGCGAGTTCCGCGCCGGCGCGCTGGCGACGCCCGAAGCCGTGACGATGATTCTCGCCACCATCGACCGCATCAAGGCGATTCTCGGCGATCTGGAGCGCACCGGCGAGGAGCCGCCGGGCGACGACCTCGATCTCGTGACCGAGCTGGAGCGCGCCGCCCTGGAGGCGCGGCGTCCTCCCGAGCCCGTGATTGATCCCGCTCTCGGGCGCGAGCTGCGGCCGGGCGAAGTCTCCCTCGACGAACTGGAGCGCGCGTTCCGCGAGGCGCCCGGCCCGGATCAGGACATCGCGCCGGAACCGCAGCCGGTCGCGGCGGCCCCGTCCGCGCCCGTCGCCACGGCGCCCGCCGCGGCCGTCCATGCCGAAGCGGCGCCCGCGCCCGCGGCGGAGGAGGGGCCCCGAAGCGAGAGCGCGCTCGCCGGCCAGACGATCCGCGTCGGCGTCGACACGCTCGACCGGCTGATGAACATGGTCTCCGAGCTGGTGCTGACCCGCAACCAGCTGCTCGACACCGTGCGCCGGCGTGGCGACAGCGAGTTCGGACCCTCGCTGCAGCGCCTGAGCCATGTGACGGCCGAGCTGCAGGAAGGGGTGATGAAGACCCGCATGCAGCCGATCGGCGCCGCCTGGCGGGCGCTGCCGCGGCTGGTGCGGGACCTCGCGGCGGACCTCGGCAAGAAGATCGAACTGGTCACCGAAGGCGCCGAGACCGAGCTTGACCGGCAGGTGCTGGACCTGATCAAGGACCCGCTGACCCACATGGTCCGCAACTGCGCGGACCACGGGCTCGAATCGCCCGCCGAGCGCGTCGCCGCCGGCAAGCCCGAGACCGGCGTCATCCGGCTGTCCGCCTATCATCAGGGCGGCTGCATCATCGTCGAGATCGGCGACGACGGCCGCGGCCTCGACGTGGAGCGCATCAGGAAGAAGGCGGTCGCCAACGGGCTCGCCACCGAGGCCGACGTCGAGAAGATGTCGGACGCCCAGATCCACCGCTTCATCTTCGCGCCGGGCTTCTCCACCGCCGCGGCGGTCACCAGCGTCTCCGGCCGCGGCGTCGGCATGGACGTGGTGCGCGCCAACATCGAGCTGATCGGCGGCGCCATCGACCTGCGCTCCACGCCGGGCAAGGGCTCGGCGGTGGTGATCCGCATCCCGCTCACCCTCGCCATCGTCTCGGCGCTGATGGTGACGGCGGGCGGCGAGACCTTCGCCTTCCCCCAGCTCTCGGTGCTGGAGCTGGTGCGCACGCGGCGGGGCGGCGAGCACGTCATCGAGCGCGTGGGCGACGTGGCGCTGCTGCGGTTGCGCGACCGGCTGCTGCCGATCGTGCCGCTGCGCAACATGCTGGGCCTGGAGCCGCTGCCGGCGGAGAAGGCGGACGACGTCTATGTGGTGATCGCCCAGGTGGGCGAGGACATCTTCGGCATCGTGGTGGACGAGGTGCTCCACACCGAGGAGATCGTCGTGAAGCCCATGGCCTCGCGGCTGAACCACATCGGGCTGTTCTCCGGCACCACCATCCTCGGCGACGGCTCGGTGATCCTGATCCTCGACCCGAACGGCGTCGCGGCGGCGGTCGGCCCCTCTGCGAGCCACGACGCGGCGCTCACCGCCGAAGCGGCGGCGCCCGCGGACGAGAGCGACAACCGCATGTCGCTGCTGCTGTTCCGGGCCGGCTCCCAGGCGCCGAAGGCGGTGCCGCTGGCGCTCGTCACCCGGCTCGAGGTGATCGAGGCCGAGACGGTGGAGTTCACCGGCGGCCGCATGCTGGTGCAGTACCGCGGCGGCCTGATGCCGCTGGTGCCGGCCGGCGACGGCGCCGCGCTGAAGCCGAGCGGCCCGCAGCCGCTGCTGGTGTTCACCAACGAGGGCCGCTCGGTCGGTCTGGTGGTGGATGAGATCGTCGACATCGTCGAGCACGCCATGGAGATTTCCGCCTCGTCCTACACGCCGGGCGTGCTGGGCGCGGCGGTGATCGACGGCAGCGCCACCGAGGTGATGGACGTGGCCCACTACCTCACCATGGCCTATGACGACTGGCTGACGCGCACCGACCGGCCGCACGAGAAGATCGAGAGCCCGGCCGTGCTGCTGGTCGACGACAGCGCCTTCTTCCGCAACATGCTGGCGCCGGTGCTGACCGCCGCCGGCTACCGCCCGACGCTGGCGGCGAGCGGCGCCGAGGCGCTCGTCCTGCTGCGGGCCGGCCGGCGCTTCGACGTCATCGTCTCGGACATCGAGATGCCGGAGATGGACGGCTTCGCCTTCGCGGCCGCGCTGAAGGCCGAAGGGCTGCACCACGGTGCGCCGCTGCTGGCGCTGTCGTCGCTGGTCGGCTCCTTCATGGCGGAGCGCGCCGCCGACGCCGGATTCCACGACTTCATCGCCAAGTTCGACCGGCCGGGCCTGCTCGGCGCGCTCGAAACCTTCGCGCCGCGCTGGAGGCTCGCCGCATGAGCGCTGACGATCACATCACTTACGTCACCGTCGACGTGGGCGGGCAGATGTTCGGCATCGCCATCTCCCGGGTCCGGGAGGTGTTCGGGCTGGAGCGGCTGACGCGGGTGCCGCTGGCCTCGTCCGAAATCGCGGGCGTGCTGAACCTGCGCGGCCGGATCGTCACCGCCATCGACCTCCGGACCCGGCTCGGCCTGCCGGCGAAGGCCGTGGAGGCCGGCGCCATGGCGGTCGGCGTGGACTACCAGAACGAAGCCTTCGCGCTGCTGGTGGACCACGTCGGCGACGTGCTGGCGCTGTCGGCCGCCTCGCGGGAGGACGCGCCGCCGACGCTCGACCCGCGCTGGTCGCAGATCGCGACCGGGGTGCATCGTCTCGACGGCGGCCTCATGCTGGTGCTGGACGTGGATCGCGCGCTGGAGTTCCGCGCCGTGGCCCAGGCGGCGTGAGCGGGTACGCCTTTACCTGATCTTGAGAATGAGACGGACAGAGTGGACCCCCGGAATTTGAGCCGGGAATGGGAGCCCCCGATGAAGCACTGTCTTGTGGTGGATGATTCGAGCGTCATCCGGAAGGTGGCGCGCCGCATCCTCGAAGGCCTCGACATGAAGATCTCCGAGGCGGAGAACGGCCAGACGGCGCTCACCCTGTGCCAGCAGGCGATGCCCGACGGCATCCTGCTGGACTGGAACATGCCGGTGATGGACGGCTACGAGTTCCTCAACAAGCTGCGCTCGCTGCCGGGCGGCGACGCGCCCAAGGTGGTGTTCTGCACCACGGAAAACGACGTGTCGCACATCGCCCGCGCCATGCGCGCCGGGGCCGACGAATACGTCATGAAGCCGTTCGACCGCGAGATCATCACCTCCAAGTTCGCGGAAGTCGGACTGCTCTGATCTCTCCGGAAAGGCCTCCCATGCCCACGTCGGCCGCCGCGGCGCCGGCGGAGGCGCTGCGCGTCCTCGTGGTGGACGACAGCGCCGTCGTCCGCACCCTGACCTCCCGCTGGATCGAGGCGGAGCCCGATCTCGCGCTCGCCGGACTGTGCCGCAACGGCCGCGAGGCCGTGGAGCAGGCCGGCCGGCTGCGGCCGGACGTCATCCTGCTGGACGTGGAGATGCCCGACATGGACGGCATCACCGCGCTGCCGCTGCTTCTGAAGGCGGCGCCGGACGCCATGGTGCTGATGGCGTCGGCGCTCACCCGCCGCAACGCCGAGATGTCGATCCGGGCGCTCGCGCTCGGCGCCTCCGACGTCATCGCCAAGCCGGGGCAGGGCGTCGACCAGGCGGCTTATCGTCAGGATCTCCTGACCAAGGTGCGCGTGCTCGGCGATCATGTGCGGCGCAGGACGCGTCGCGGCTCCACGACGTCGCTGGTGCGCGCGGCCGTGATCGCCGCCTCGACGACGCCGCAGCCCGCGGCGCGCGCGCGGCCGTTCTCGGCGGCGCCGGTGCGGGCGCTCGCCCTCGGCGCCTCCACCGGCGGCCCGCAGGCGCTGGCGTCGCTGCTGTCTGGGCTTAGCCCGGCCCTCGGGTCGATCCCGGTTCTGGTGACCCAGCACATGCCGGCGACCTTCACCGCCGCGCTCGCCGAACATCTGGGCCTCGCGAGCCGGAGGCCCTGCCGTGAGGCGGCGGACGGCGAGCCGCTCGCCCCCGGCGTGATCTATGTGGCGCCGGGCGGCCGGCATCTCGTGGTGGCCCGGCGGGGCGCGCAGGCCTGCGCCCGGCTCGACGACGGCCCGCCGGAGAACTACTGCAAGCCTGCGGTCGACCCGATGTTCCGCTCCGCCGCCTCCGTTTACGGCGCCGGGCTGCTGGCGGTGGTTCTGACCGGCATGGGCTCGGACGGGGCCTGCGGCGTCCGCGCGGTCGCGGCCGCCGGCGGCTCCATCATCGCCCAGGACGAGGCCTCCAGCGTCGTCTGGGGCATGCCGGGCGCGGCGGTGGCCACGGGCTCCTGCTCCGCGGTGCTGCCGCTCGCCGCCATCGCTCCCAAGATCACCCGTCTCGTCGCAGGAGAGCGCGCATGACGCCCGCCGACATCGAGTTCCTGGCCCGCTTCCTGAAGGAGCGCTCCGGCCTCGCGATCGGCGAGGAGAAGCGCTACCTGCTGGAGAGCCGGCTGGCGCCGATCGTGCGGCGGGCGGGCCTCGCCTCGCTCCCGGCGCTGGTGGCGCGGCTGCGCTCGGGCGTCGATAGCGCGCTCGCGCAGGACGTGGTCGAGGCCATGACCACCAACGAGTCGTTCTTCTTCCGGGACGGCGCGCCCTTCACCCAGTTCACGGACGTCATCCTGCCGCAGCTCATGGCGGCGCGGGCGGCGACCAAGACCATCCGCATCTGGTGCGCCGCCTGCTCCACGGGCCAGGAGCCCTATTCGCTCGCCATGCTGCTCGCCGACCGCGCCGCGCAGCTTGCGGGCTGGAAGGTGGAGATCGTGGCGACCGACCTCTCGAACGAGGTGCTGGAGCGGGCGCGCTCGGGCCTGTTCACCCAGTTCGAGGTGCAGCGCGGCCTGCCGATCCGCCTGCTGCTGAAGCACTTCACGCAGGAGGGCGACCGCTGGCGGATCGCGCCCAAGCTGCGGGAGATGGCGCAGTTCCGCACCCTGAACCTGCTCAGGGACTTCTCGCCGCTCGGCCGCTTCGACGTGGTGTTCTGCCGCAACGTGCTGATCTATTTCGACGAGGCCACCAAGACCGACGTGCTGACCCGCATCGGCCGCCAGATGGCCCCGGACGGCTTCCTGCTGCTGGGCGCGGCCGAGACCGTGCTCGGCGGTCGCAGCCCGTTCAAGCCGCACCCCAGCCATCGCGGGCTGTTCATGCCCACCCCCGCCTCCGGCGCCGCGGCGCCCGCGTCGTCAGCTGCCCGCTTCGCCGTCGTCCGGTGAGGCGGGCACCGTCAACCATGACGCGAGGGCGCGCTGGCTGATCGGCCTGGCGGGCTGCTACTTCCCCAGCGTTGTCCGCCGGAGACTCGTCTTGTGATTGTCAGGCCATCATCCTCCATCGTCGCTCTCTCCGCCGTCCTGGCGCTCTCGCCGGGAGCGGCCGCCGCGCAGCAACAGACGACGACTCCCCGGCAGATGGAAGCCTTCTCCCGGAACATGAGGCTCAACGTGTATGTCGAGCAGTTCGTGGCGCAGGCGATGCAGCCGTTCCGGCAGGCCGATGTGGACATGGACGGGCTGGACTCCGGCGACCTTACGATCGCGCGCCGTCAGGTCGAGGCGCGCGATCGCGGGGCTCGGGCGTCGATCTTCATGTCCGCTGATCTCGACGCCGACGGCGTCGTCACGGCTGAGGAGCGGGCGCTGGCGACGCCGCCGTTCAGACGCCTGCCTACGGCGCGCGCCGAGGACGGCGTGCTGGCCCGGTTCGACGGCGACGGCGACGGCCGCGTCACGCTTCAGGAGGCGCTCGCCGCGTCGGTCCCGCCGCAATCCCCCTCCAGAGAGAGCGTTTTGGAGGTGTTCATGACCTTCGACGCCGACAACGACGGTCGCGTCACGGCCATCGAGGCGGAGACCGCGCTGCGGAGGATATTCGCCGACTTCGACGCCAATGGCGACGGGCTGATCGACTTCGACGAGGGCGTGGCGCTCAGCCAGGCGGCTAAGCCCGTTCGGCAAGCAGCCACTTGCGAGCTTCCGCGTGCGGGCGCCGATCAGCAGATCGTCGCTTTCGGACTGTACGAGGGCGACGCCGTGCCGAGCGCGACCGTCGTGGGACAGGACACGGAGAGCACGACCGCGGAGGTGGTGATCGAGGAGGGCGATACGCCGCTCTATCTCGTCCTCACGTCCTATGACGCGATGATCTGGCGGGTGACGGGCGCGAAAGACCGCGTGGCGCGGCTCGTGCTCTCGTCCTCCCAGTCGGATCCCGCAAAAAAGCAGAATTCCCCACGGCCGTCGGCCGCCGGCGCCGTGGGATTGCCCGCGGAAAAGGTGACGGTGGCGCCCCACGGCTGCCTCGGGTCGTTTCACGAGGCCGGATCGGCTGAAGAGGCCTCCGTGCGGGCGGCGATCCGGCAGGCTGCCGGGCGAACGCCCGACGCCATCGCCGGCGCCTATGACGCCATCACCGTGACGCTTCCGGCAATGACGGCGGTGAAAGCGAAGACGTCGAGCGATCCCGACGACGCGCCCGCAGGTTTCGATCCTCAGACGTGGCGCGACGCTGTGCGCTTCGCGCCCGGTGGCGTGGTCGAGATCGACCCGGCCGCAGTGGTCTCAGGCGCGCCTGCGGTCTCCTACGAGGTTCTGCCGCAACAGATCGGGCTCGCGAAGCTCGTGGGGGAGGGCGCGATCGAACGCGCTGGCGGGAGATTCCGGATCGTGAAGCCGATTCCGCGCCTTCCGGCCGGGCTGAGCGGCGCGCATGCCGTCCGCTTTTCGCTGGCGCCGGGCGTGCCGCGGCCGAAAGGCGCGTCCGGCCACTCCTGCGTCGTCGCCGAGGGCGACCCGAAAGCCGCATTGGGCCGCGGCGTTTGCCTCAGGCCCTGACGTCGGCGCAAACGAGAAAAGCCCCGGCCGATGGCCGGGGCTTTTTCGTTGCGAGCGCCGCAGCGCCGCGTCAGGCGATGGCGCGGGATTCGTCCTCGTTGGGTTCGCGCAGCACGTAGCCGCGGCCCCAGACGGTTTCGATGTAGTTCTTGCCGTTGGTGGCGTTGGCGAGCTTCTTGCGCAGCTTGCAGATGAAGACGTCGATGATCTTCAGCTCGGGCTCGTCCATGCCGCCGTAGAGATGGTTGAGGAACATCTCCTTGGTGAGCGTCGAGCCCTTGCGCAGGCTCAGCAGCTCCAGCATCTGGTATTCCTTGCCCGTCAGATGGACGCGGGCGCCGCCCACCTCGACCGTCTTGGTGTCGAGATTCACGATCAGGTCGCCGGTGGTGATGACGGACTGGGCGTGGCCCTTCGACCGGCGCACGATGGCGTGGATGCGGGCGACCATCTCGTCCTTGTGGAACGGCTTGGTCATGTAGTCGTCGGCGCCGACGCCGAGACCGCGCACCTTGTCCTCGATGCCGGCGAGGCCGGAGAGGATCAGGATCGGGGTCTTGATCTTCGCCAGACGCAGCGCCCGCAGAACCTCGTAGCCCGACATGTCGGGGAGGTTCAGGTCAAGTAGGATGATGTCGTAATCGTAGAGCTTGCCGAGGTCGATGCCCTCTTCTCCAAGCTCTGTCGTATAGACGTTGAAGCTTTCAGACTTGAGCATCAACTCGATGCTCTGCGCCGTGGCGCTATCGTCTTCAATAAGAAGAACGCGCATGCGAATCCTCCACCGATGCCCGCGTGGCCTGCCCCGACAACGCCGGGCCCGGCACGGTGAACCGATCGTTTCCAGTCCGATTCAAGCTTAACGACCATTAGTTAACAGAAGATGATTCTGCGTCGCAAGCTCGTTCTGATTCATGCCCGTATTTCGCCTTAGTCCTTGGACGGCAAGGGAAACACGCTTTCGAAAACGCTCAGCCAAAACCTTAAGAAGTCCGGATAACCGACTCTTGCGACTCCGACTTTCGAGCCGCCGATACGGTTTCCGTCCCCTTAAGCGCTGGGGCCATGATTGGGCGAAGGGGTAAACGAAGGGTTACGCTGAGGTGGTCCCCGGTCATGATTCGTTGGGGATAACAGGATGGAAACGATGCGCGGGCTGTTCGAGGCCGTGGAGGAGACGCCGGAGCGCGAGGTCTATGGCCGCGTTGTGGGCGTGCGCGGCCTTCTGGTGGAGGTGGCCGGGCCGCTCGGGATGATGGCGATCGGCGGCCGGGTCTCGATCGAGGCCGGGCCGGGCGGCGCCACCGCATGCGAGGTGGTGGGCTTCCAGGGCGACCGGGCGCTGCTGATGCCGTTCGCGCCGCTGGAGGGCGTGCGCCGGGGCTGCCGCGCCGTGGTCGGCCAGCCGTCGCCGGGCGTGCGGCCGAGCCGGGGCTGGCTCGGCCGGGTGGTGGACGCCATGGGAACGCCGATCGACGGCAAGGGCCCGCTGAAGGAGGGGCCGGCGCTCTACCCCTACCGCACGCCGCCGCCGCCGGCCCACGCCCGCAAGCGCGTGGGCGCGCCGCTCGATCTGGGGGTGCGGGCGCTCAACACCTTCGTCACCTGCTGCGCCGGCCAGCGCATGGGCATCTTCGCGGGCTCGGGCGTGGGCAAATCGGTGCTGCTCGCCATGCTGGCCCGCAACACCGCCTGCGACGCCGCGGTGATCGGCCTGATCGGCGAGCGCGGCCGCGAGGTGCAGGAGTTCCTGCAGGACGATCTGGGCGAGGCGGGGCTCGCCCGCTCCATCGTTGTGGTGGCCACCTCCGACGAGCCGGCGCTGAAGCGGCGGCAGGCGGCCTATCTGACGCTTACGCTCGCCGAGGCGCTGCGCGACGAGGGCGCGGACGTGCTGTGCATGATGGACAGCGTGACCCGCTTCGCCATGGCCCAGCGCGAGATCGGCCTCTCCACCGGCGAGCCGCCCACCACGAAGGGCTACACCCCGACCGTGTTCGCCGAGCTGCCGCGCCTGCTGGAGCGGGCGGGCCCCGGGGTGGGGGAGGGCAGCATCACCGGCATCTTCACCGTGCTGGTGGACGGCGACGACCACAACGAGCCGGTGGCCGACGCGGTGCGCGGCATCCTCGACGGCCACATCGTGATGGAGCGCGCCATCGCGGAGCGCGGCCGCTACCCGGCCATCAACATCCTGAAATCGGTGTCACGCACCATGCCCAAGGCGACGCCGGAGGAGCGCCGGCCGTTGATCGCCAGGGCGCGGCGCGCCATGGCCACCTACAGCGACATGGAGGAGCTGATCCGCCTCGGCGCCTATCGCCCGGGATCGAGCCCGGAGGTGGACGAGGCCATCGCCCTGAACGGGCCGTTCGAGCGGTTTCTTGCGCAAGGTAAGGAAGAAGCAACGCGTCTCGGAGAAGGCTACGCCCAACTGGATTCGATTTTAAGCGTCGGCGAAACCGGCCGCTAACCCGCGTGTGCTTCCATGTCGGACATGAAATCCCGAGACACTCTCCTCAAGCTCAAGCGCTTTCAGGTCGACGATAAACGTCGTCAGGTCGTGCAGATCGAGACGATGATCGCCGAATTCGAGCGCATGGCGACCGACCTCGACCGCGAAATCCTGCAGGAGCAGGAAAAAGCGGGCATCCACGACACGGCGCATTACGCCTACCCCACCTACGCCAAGGCGGCGCAGGGGCGGCGCGACAACCTGATGCGCTCCGCGGACGAACTCCGCGGCCAGCTCGCCGACGCCCAGGGCGCGCTCGCCGAGGCGTTCGAGGAGCTGAAGAAGATCGAGATCCTGGAGGAGCGCGACAGCGCACGCGAGCGCCAGGCCGAGGCCGCCCGCGATCAGGCGGAGATGGACCGCATCGGCCTGGCCGCCCACGAGGCGCGCGCCGGCTGACGGCCGGCGGGGATGTGGGCGATCCGGACGTTCACGCCGGTCCTAGGCTTTCAGACATTGCGTCACGCGTCGGTGGGCGCGCTGCTCCCCGCTACTGAGCGGCGGTGAACGGCTTTCTATGTCGGCTCGCTGAGCCTGATGGTCAGGCGGCTTTGGCGCCCACCACGCGGTCCCGCGCAGCGGTCACCTCTGTCGCCAGAGCCGCGATCGCCTCCGCGTCGCAGCCGAGCGCCTTCAGCATGCGCGTCGGCACGTCCGCGGCGCGGGCCTGCATGGCCCGGCCGTCGTCGGTGAGGAACACGCGCACCTGCCGCTCGTCCTCTGGATCGCGCTGCCGCCGCACCAGCCCCGCCGCCTCCATGCGCTTCAGCAGCGGCGTCAGGGTGTTCGATTCGAGGAACAGCGCCTCGCCGAGCTGACCCACGGTGCGGCCGTCCCGCTCCCACAGCGCCACCAGCGTCACATATTGCGGATAGGTCAGGCCGAGCGCGTCCAGCGCCGGCTTGTAGGCGCGGTTCATCGCCCCGTTCGCGGAATAGAGCGCGAAGCACAGCATCTGGTCGAGGCGGGGGGCGGCGTCGGTCATCGCGGGAGGTTAGCACGGCGATCATATCGCGTGCGACAGGATCGTATGCGTGACGAAGATGCCTGTCATGCGTAAATTTATATCGTGGACGACATGATCGTGTGCGAAAAGAATATGGACCGGCGGCCGAGGGAGGCCGTCCAATCCGAGGAGATGACCATGAAGACGCTGTACTCCACTTCCGCGACGGCGACCGGCGGCGGCCGCGACGGCCGCTCCGCCACCACCGACGGCAATCTCGCGGTCAGTCTGGTCGTGCCGAAGGAGCTTGGCGGCGCAGGCGGGGACGGGACGAACCCCGAACAACTGTTCGCGGTCGGCTACGCCGCCTGCTTCCTGGGCGCGCTGCGTTTCGCCGCCGGCAAGGCCAGGATCGCCGTTCCGGCGGACGCCTCGGTCACGTCGTCAGTCGGCATCGGCCCGCGCGACGACGGCACGGGCTTCAGCATCGAAGTGGCGCTGGAGGTCTCGCTTCCGGGCATGGAGCGGGCGGCGGCGGAGGATCTGGTCGCGCGCGCGCATGTGGTCTGCCCCTACTCGGAGGCGACCCGCGGCAATCTGGACGTGAAGCTGACCACGGTCGTCTGAGGCGCGGCCGCGCGATCAGCGCGACGCCGTCACTTCCGGGCGAAGGGGCGGCGGTCGCGCGGCGGCGCGAGCTTCGCGGCCGGTTGGGAAATGGCGGCGGTGGTCTCCACCGCCGGCTCGCGGACCGGCGGCAGCGGCGCTGCGGCCATCGCCACGGTCTTCGGCGCGTCCACCGGCGCGGGTTTCGCCGCGACGGTCGCGCCGGGCTTCGCGGCGGCCGCTGCGGTGGCGCGCGGCGCGATCGGCGGCAGCGGCACGGCGGCGGCGTTCGCGGGCGGCGTGAGCTTGGCGAAGGCGGCCGTCGCGTCGTCGCGGCCGTTGGAATAGGCGGACGCCGTGGCGACCGGCGTTGCGGGGGCTGCGCCCGGCGCGGTGCGGTCGAACCCGCCGATGGCGTCCGACGCGGCGGCGATGCGCGAACCGGCCACCGTCGAGGGCATGACGCCGGGCGTCGCGGGCTGCGCGGCGATCTGCGGTGCGGCGGCGACGGCGATCGTCGTCGCGGGGCGCGTGGGCGGCAGCGGCGCCGCGGAGGCGAGCGCCGGCGCCGCGTTCACCGCGATCACGCGCGGCTGACGGGGCTCGGCCGTGGCGACGGTGGTGGTGACGACGGTCGCAGGCTTTGCGGCGTTCGCGACGACCTGCGCCGGGGCCTTGGCGCGGGCGTGCGGCGCCATCTCGATCGCCTGCGCGAACACGGCCGAGCCGCGACGGCCCATGCCCACCTGGTCCAGCAGGCCCTTGCGCTTGGCTTCGTAATAATAGCCGCTGGCGTAAAGCTGCACCGCGCGGTCGTGGTTTCCGCCGGCGGTCCTGTAGGCGCCGGCGAGGTAGCGCACGGCGTAGGTGAGGTTGGTGTCGGCGTCCAGCAGCCCGGCGGCGTCGCCCTGATAGCCCATGCCCTTCGCGGTGGCGTGCTTGATCTGCATCATGCCGTAATGGCCGCGATTGTAAGCTTTGGGATTGTAACGGCTTTCCCGCACGATCACCCGCCGCACCAGCGTTTCCGGCACTCCGTTCGCGGCCGCATGGCGGGCGATCATGGCGTCGTATTGCGCCGGGCCGGAGGCGCTCTGCGCCGCGGCCCCGTGCGTGATGACGACCGCCATGGCGATCCCGAACAGCCCTGCTTTCACGCGTCCGGTCCCTGGCCGTGGCGACGAAGGTTCTGGATCACGCCCAATTGAGGCCATTCCGTGACCTGTGGCCCGATTTGGGACGCATTCCGCTCTTCAACCCCCTTCGTCATCCGCCTTGCTCAGCCAGAGGTTGAGGCTCGGCGGCCGCTCATCGCTCAGTTTCAGGATGGTCTCGCGCAGCCAGCGGTGGCCGGGATCGGCGTCATAGGAGGCGTGCCAGAGCATGGAAATCGCCACGTCCGGCAGCAGCACGGGGGCGGGGCTGACGGCGAGGTCCAGCACCTCCGCGAAATAGCGCGCCACGCGGGCGTGCATGGTGGCGATCACCGGCGCCTGCTTCACCACGAAGGGCGCGGCGGTGAAGCGCGGCGAGGTGAGCGCGATGTCCCTCGACAGGCCGATCTTCGCCAGCGCGTCGTCCACCACGCCGTGCGGGGTCTCCACCAGACTCGTCAGAACATGGGGCAGGCGCACATAGTCCTCGAGCGAGATCGGCGGCGTCACGCCGATCAGCTCGGGGTTGAAGATGCAGAGATAGCTCTCCCGCTGCAGCAGCCGGCGCTTGTGGTGCAGCTCCCCGTCCTCGAACAGGCCGATGCCCAGATCGACCCGGTCCTGGTCGAGATCCTGCAGGATGCGGATGCGGTCGATGGTGCGCAGCAGCAGCCGCACGCCGGGCGCTTCCTTCCTGAGCAGCGCGATCAGCTTCGGCATCAGCAGCACCTCGGTGCTGTCCGGCATGCCGATGGTGAAGGTGCGCTCCTCGGTCGCCGGATCGAACGCCTCCCGCCGGGCCACCATCTCCTGAATCTGCGCCAGAGCCGCCCGCGCCGGCTGGATCAGCGCCTGCGCCCGCGGGGTGACGCGCATGCCCTGCGGCCCGCGGATCAGCAGCTCGTCGCCGAACATGGTCCGCAGCCGCGCCAGCGCGTGGCTCATGGCCGACTGGCCGAGGCCGACCCGAGCCGCGGCCCGGGTGACGCTGCGCTCCGTCACAAGCGCGTCGAACGCCACCAGCAGGTTGAGGTCGAGCCGACTTAAATTGGCGTGGTCGATATTCAATATGAATCCGATCGTTTTGATCAATGACGAAGGGATAAGTATCTTGGGCGCAGATCACGGGGATCAGCCCCGGAGACATCGCTTCCGGAGAGTTTCACCATGTCGCTGCGCGCTGCAATCGTCTCTGTCGCCCTCGTCGCTTCCGTCGCCTCGGCGGGCGCGGTCGAGCTCAACGCCGGCTCCGCGAGCCGGATCGAGATCGGCGACCGCAAGGGCGTCGTCTATTACACCGTGGAGCCGGCGGGCTACCGGGTCGTCGCGGGCCTCGCCCGCGGCAAGGACGTTCCGCCGCTGCGGTTCGAGACCACGCTCGCGGGCGACCAGCGCGTGCTGGCTCTGTCGCCGCAGGGGCTCGGGCAGCCCGTCGCCGCGCTCGAAATCGTGCGTCAGGGCGACCGGGTCTACGTGCGCCCGCTCGGCGCAGGGCTCTGAGGCCCGCCGGAACGCCGCTGACGTGAGACCCTCGGGCTCACGTCAGCCCGCGGGACACACGGGTTTCCTCCCGTCCTCGCCTCGTCCTGGCTCGAGGTCGGGGACCGCAACGCAAAGCGCGCCGCGCACGCCCGAGTGGGGCCTGCGCGGCGCGCTTCCGTTCAGCCTTGAGACGCGGCGTCAGCCCTGACGACGGTCACCGCCGCCGCCGCCCCGGCGGGGACGGCGCGCGGGACGCTCGCCGGACGGCTTCATGAAGCCGACGGAGGCCATGTCGCCGTCCGACCCGCGGCGGCCGCCCTCGGCGCGGGCGCCGTGCTGGGCGGAATGGCCCTGCGGCCGGCGCTGCTCATGGGCCCGGCTGGGCTCGCCGTGGTTCGGACGCGAGCCGTTGGCCTGACGCGGCTTGCCCTGGCCCTGCGCCGGGCGCTGGCCCTGCGGACGGGGCTGGCGCTGCTGCTGGCGGCCCTTCTGGGAGGCGGCGCCGTCGCCTTCCGGCTCGGCCTTGCCGGCGTCGGAGCGGCGATCCTCGGCCGGGATCGACTGGCGGATCAGGCGTTCGATGTCGCGCAGGTACATGCGCTCGTCGTTGGCGACCAGCGAATAGGCGACGCCCTCCGCGCCGGCGCGGGCGGTGCGGCCGATGCGGTGGACATAGGACTCCGGCACGTTCGGGATGTCGTGGTTCACCACATGGGTGACGCCGTCCACGTCGATGCCGCGGGCGGCGATGTCGGTGGCGATCAGGATCTTGATGTGGCCGGTGCGGAACGAGCCGAGCGCGCGCTCGCGCTGGGACTGGCTCTTATTGCCGTGGATGGCGGCGGAGCCGACGCCGGCCTCCTCGAGCTGGCGCACCACCTTGTCGGCGCCGTGCTTGGTGCGGGTGAACACCAGCGCGCGGTCGATGGCGGGGTCGCTCAGCAGCTCGACCAGCACGGCCTTCTTGCCGCTCTGCTCCACGAAGATGACCTTCTGCTCCACCCGGTCGGCCGTCTTGGCGACGGGCGTCACCGCCACGGTCGCCGGATCGGTCAGCATGGTGTCGGCGAGGTCCTTGATGGTCTTCGGCATGGTGGCCGAGAAGAACATCGTCTGCCGGCGGTGCGGCAGCATGGGGACAACGCGGCGGATGGAGTGGATGAAGCCGAGGTCCAGCATCTGGTCGGCCTCGTCCAGCACGAAGAACTCCACCTGGTCGAGGCGGAGCATCTTGCCGTCCACATGGTCGAGCAGGCGGCCGGGCGTGGCGACGAGGATGTCCACGCCGTTGGCGAGCTTGCGCACCTGCGGGCCGGCGGCCACGCCGCCGAACACCACCGCGATGGAGAGCTTCAGGTTCTTGGAGTAGGAGCGGAACGAGTCCGCGATCTGGCTGGCGAGCTCGCGGGTGGGGGAGAGCACCAGCGTCCGGCAGCCGCGCCGGGGCGCGATGCGGGGATTGGCCACCAGCTTCTCGATGATCGGAAGCGCGAAGGCGGCGGTCTTGCCGGTGCCGGTCTGGGCGATTCCCATCAGGTCGCGGCCCGCGAGCAAGGACGGAATGGCCTGGGCCTGGATCGGGGTCGGCGTTTCATAGCCGTCCGCCGCGAGCGCCTTGAGGATGGGCTCCGAAAGGCCGAGGTCTTTGAAGGTCGTCACGTGTGAAAAATCTTTCGTGCAGCCGTGCGCGGGCGCAGCTTCGCGGGCGCGAAGGCGCGGCGACGGCGGGTGCGTTGAGACGCGCCCCGCGTGATCTGGGCTGTCGATGAATGCTGGATGCGCCCGGCAGGTCCGGCGAGGGCCGGCGTCACGCGGCCAAGGCGCTTATGTCTCGCTTAAGTAAAGCGATGGAGCATATGTGCGCTTGCGAAGAGGTGAAGTCAAGGTTCGTTTGAACCCGGATGCGAAAGCGCGGTTTCGAGCGCTTCCAGCGTCACAGGCTCCGCAGCCGCTCCAGATGCGCCACAAGCCCGCGCGTCGAGCCGTCGAGCCCGGCGGCGGGCGTCTCGCCCTTCACGATCGGGATCAGCCGGTTCGCCAGCTCCTTGCCCAGCTCCACGCCCCACTGGTCGAACGAGTTGATGTTCCAGATCGACCCTTGCGTGAACACCTTGTGCTCGTAGAGCGCGATCAGGCGCCCGAGGGTGCGCGGGTCGAGCGTGCGGTAGGCGAGGGCGCAGGTCGGCCGGTCGCCGGGAAAGGTCTTGTGCGGCGCGAGCGCTTTCGCCGGCTCGGCGTCCATGCCTGCGGCGAGAAGCTGCTCCAGCGCCTCGCCCTCGGTGCGGCCGCGCATGAAGGCCTGCCCCTGCGCCAGCGCGTTGGCGAGCAGCATGGCGTGCTGGTCGCCAACGCTCTCATGGGGCGTCGCCGCCATCAGGATGTCGGCGGGGATCACGTTCGTCCCCTGGTGCAGCAGCTGGTAGAAGGCGTGCTGGCCGTTGGTGCCGGGCTCGCCCCAGACCAGCGGCCCGGTGGCGGAGGCGACCGCATGGCCGTGGCGCGTGACCGACTTGCCGTTCGACTCCATGTCGAGTTGCTGCAGATAGGCCGGGAAGCGGGCGAGGCGCTGGTCGTAGGGCAGCACGGCGTGGGCGGCGTAGCCGCAGACGTTGCGGTGCCAGACGCCGATCAGGCCCATGAGGACCGGGATGTTCGCCTCCAGCGGCGCCTCGCGGAAATGGTCGTCGATCTCGCGCGCGCCGGCGAGAAAGGCGTCGAAGTTCTTCGGCCCGATCAGGATGGCGAGCGACAGGCCGATGGCCGACCAGATCGAGTAGCGCCCGCCGACCCAGTCCCAGAACCGGAACATGCGCTCCTCGCTGACGCCGAAGGCCTCCACCGCCTCCACATTGGTGGAGATCGCCGCGAAATGGGCGCCGACGGCGCTTTCGCCCAGGGCGCCCGCCAGCCAGCGCCGGGCGGCGCGGGCGTTGGCCATGGTCTCCTGGGTGGTGAAGGTCTTGGAGGCGACGAGGAACAGGGTGCGTGTCGGCTCCAGATCCTTCAGAGTGTCGGCGAGATGGGCCCCGTCCACGTTGGAGACGAAATGGCCCTTCAGCCCCTTCTGCACGTAAGGCGACAGCGCCAGCGCCGCCATGGCGGGACCGAGATCCGAGCCGCCGATGCCGATGTTCACCACGTCGGTGAAGGTCTCGCCGGTGGCGCTCAGCAGCGCGCCGTTCCTGACGCCGTTGGCGAAGCGGTAGGCCTTGGCGCGCTCGCGCTGGATCTCCGGGATCACGTCATGGCCGTCCACCGACACGCGGGCGTCCGGCGCCGCGCGCAGCGCCGTGTGCAGCACCGCGCGGTCTTCGGTCAGGTTGATCTTCTCGCCCCGGAACATGGCGTCGCGCAGCGCCTCGACGCCGGCCGCGCGGGCGAGCTCCACCAGCAGCGCCAGGGTCTCCGGCGTCACCTGGGTCTTGGAGTAGTCGAACAGCAGGTCGTCCAGCGTGACCGAAAACCGCTCGAACCGCTCCGGATCGGCCTCGAACAGCGCGCGCAGCGACGCGCCTTCCAGCGACCGGCGATGCTCCGCGAGTCGGTCGAACACTGCGGTGGTCGTGGTCATCGAAGTCTCCGGGGGAGGGACGTCGTCAGGACGGGCGGCGCGGGAGCGTCAGAATCGCGGGCAAGATAGGGCGTTTCGGGCGCGGCGCGAGCGGCGACTCTCGGCTTATGCGTCAAAATGGGACGGCGCGGCTGGGACGTCAGAACGGAGTCGCGCCTTGTTCGGCGGAATCCACCCGGGCGCGGAACGCGGCGAACAGGTTGCGGCCCATGCCGAACTGCGGCTCGGTCGCCCGCGTCTCCGCCTCGCGGGCGTCGAACTCCTCCGCCGGCGTGAGCACGGCGAGCGTCCCCGCCTCGGCGTCGAGCCGCACCACGTCGCCGTCGCGCAGACGCGCGATCGGGCCGCCATGGGCGGCTTCGGGCGTCACATGGATCGCCGCCGGCACCTTGCCCGAGGCGCCCGACATGCGGCCGTCGGTGACGAGCGCCACCTTGTGGCCGCGCTTCTGCAGCACCGCGAGCGAAGGCGTCAGCCGGTGCAGCTCCGGCATGCCGTTGGCCTTCGGCCCCTGAAACCGCACCACCACCACCACGTCCCGGTCCAGTTCGCCGGCGCGGAAGGCGGCTTCCAGATCGTCCTGGCTGGTGAAGACCCGGGCCGGCGCCTCCACCACCCAGCGGTCGCGGTCGACCGCGGACACCTTGATCACGGAGCGGCCGAGGTTCCCGGTCAGCACCCGGAGCCCGCCGTCGGCCTGGAACGGCTCGGACGCCGGGCGCAGCACGGTGGCGTCGCCGCTCGTGGGCGCGCCGTCGGTCCACACCACCTCGTCGCCGACGAGCGCCGGCTCCTTCTCGTAATCCGCGAGCCCCGAGCCCATCACGGTGAGCACGTCGTCGTGCAGCAGGCCCGCCCCGCGCAGCTCGCGGATCAGGTAGCCCATGCCGCCGGCGGCGTGGAAGTGGTTCACGTCCGCCGAGCCGTTGGGGTAGATGCGGCAGAGCAGGGGGGTGGCGGCGGAGAGCCGGTCGAAGTCGTCCCAGGTGAGCTGGATGCCGGCCGCCTTGGCCATGGCCACCAGATGGATGGCGTGGTTGGTGGAGCCGCCGGTGGCGTTCAGCCCCACGATGCCGTTCACGAACGCCTTCTCGTCAAGAATCTGGCTGATGGGAGCGTAGCCGTTGCCCGAGCGGGTGATGGCGAGCGCCTGAGTCACCGCCGCGCGGGTGAGCGCGTCCCGCAGCGGCGTGTTCGGCGGCACGAAGCTCGCGCCCGGCAGGTGAAGGCCCATGATCTCCATCAGCATCTGGTTGGAGTTGGCCGTGCCGTAGAAGGTGCAGGTGCCGGGGGAGTGGTAGCTCGCGCTCTCCGCCTCCAGCAGCTCCGCACGGCCGATCTTGCGTTCGGCGTAGAGCCCGCGGATGCGGCCCTTCTCGTCGTTGGACATGCCGGAGGGCATCGGCCCCGAGGGCACGAACACCGCCGGCAGATGCCCGAAGGCGAGCGCGCCGATGACGAGGCCCGGCACGATCTTGTCGCAGATGCCGAGATAGAGCGCGGCGTCGAACATGTCGTGGCTGAGCGCCACCGCGGTCGACATGGCGATGACGTCGCGGGAGAACAGCGACAGCTCCATGCCGAGGCGGCCCTGGGTGACGCCGTCGCACATGGCCGGCACGCCGCCCGCCACCTGCGCCACGGCGCCGGCCCTGCGCGCCGTCGCCCGGATCAGCTCCGGGAATCGCTCGTAGGGCTGGTGGGCCGACAGCATGTCGTTGTAGGCGGTGACGACGCCGATGTTCGGGACCGCCTGACCCTTGAGCGCTTCCTTGTCGGTCGCGCCGCAGCCGGCGAAGCCATGGGCGAGGTTGCCGCAGGACAGCGCCGCCCGGTAGGGACCGGCGGCGGCCTGTTCGGCGACGCCGTCCAGATAGCGCGCGCGGCTGTCGCGGGAGCGCGTCACGATCGCGTCGGTGACGTCGGCGATGCGGGCGTCGAGGGTCATGCCACTGCGCTCCTCTTCGTCTGGTCCCGTCTCAGGCCGCCCACACCACGTCGAGCGGCCGGGGGGCGTGGTCGATCACGGCGCGGATCGGCATGGCGAGCGGGTCGGTGCCCACCAGCGCCTCGTCCAGCACGCGCTTCTTGTCCTCGCCCTCGATGTGGAGGACGAGCAGCTTGGCGGAAATGAGCGCCGGCAAAGTGAAGGTGATGCGGGGCTCGATCGCGGCCGCGGCGCGCATGGGGATGACGAGCGCCCGGCCGGTGGGGTCGATGGCGTCCTCCAGCCGGTCGCCGCCTGGGAAGAACGAGGCGGTGTGCCCGTCGCCGCCCATGCCGAGAATGGCGACGGTGAGCGGCGCCGGCAGGTCCGCAGCCCGCTCCGTCACTTCGGGAAGCCCGCCTTCGGGCGAGGCGGCGTCGGTGACGAGCGGCACGAAGCTCGCGGCGGCGGCCGCGTTCTGCAGCAGGTTGTCCTTGACGAGCTTGGCGTTGGAGCGCGGCTCGGTGTCCGGCACCCAGCGCTCGTCCACCAGCGTCACGGTCACGGCGCTCCAGTCCAGATCGGCGCGGGACAGCTTCTGGAAATAGAGCTTGGGCGTGGAGCCGCCGGACACCGCGAGCGTCGCCGCGCCGCCGTCCGCGATCTCGGAGCGCAGCGCGTCGGCGGTGCGCTGGGCCAGGGCCGCAGCCAGCGCGTCGCGGCTGTCGTAAGCGGTCAGATCGATGCGGCGTTCCGGCGTCACGACGCCTCCTCATGCCAGGTGCGGCCGTCGCGCTCGATCAGCGCCACGGCGGCGGATGGGCCCCAGGTGCCGGCGGTGTAGGCCGCGGGCGGCTGGCCGAGCCGCGACCACGCCTCGAGGATCGGATCGGCCCAGACCCAGGCCGCCTCCACCTCGTCGCGCCGCATGAACAGGGTCTGGTTGCCCCGGATCACGTCCATCAGCAGCCGTTCATAGGCGTCGGGGTTACGCACCTTGAACGTGTCGGCGAAGGAGAGGTTCAGCGGCACCTCGCGGAATCGCAGGCCGCCGGGGCCGGGATCCTTGATCATCAGGTAGAGCTTCACGCCCTCGTCCGGCTGCAGGCGGATGACGAGCCGGTTCGGCGCCAGGAAGCCGCCCGCCGCGCCGAAGATCGACAGCGGCGTCTCCCGGAACTGGATCACGATCTCCGACACCTGCGACGGCAGGCGCTTGCCGGTGCGGAGATAGAACGGCACGCCGGCCCAGCGCCAGGTGCGCACTTCGGCCTTCAGCGCCACATAGGTCTCGGTCGCGCTTTCCGCGCCGTCGCCCAGCTCCTCCAGATAGCCGGGCACGGACTGGCCGTCGACGGCGCCCGAGCGGTACTGCCCGCGGACGGTGAGCGTGCGCACGGTCGCGTCGTCGATGGGCTTCAGGGCGCGCAGCACCTTCAGCTTCTCGTCGCGCAGCGAGTCCGCGTTCAGCTCTCCCGGCGGCTCCATGGCGACGAGGCACAGCAGCTGCAGGATGTGGTTCTGCACCATGTCCCGCAGCGCGCCCGAGGTGTCGTAATAGCCGCCGCGGGAGCCGACGCCGATCTTCTCCGCCACCGTGATCTGCACATGGTCCACATGGGCGGAATCCCACACCGGCTCGAACAGCACGTTGGCGAAGCGCAGCGCCAGCAGGTTCTGGACCGTCTCTTTCCCGAGATAGTGGTCGATGCGGTAGATCTGGCTTTCGTCCAGCACGTCGCCCACCGCGGCGTTGATCTCCTGCGCCGAGGCGAGATCCTTGCCGAGCGGCTTCTCCAGCACCACGCGGGTGCGGCCGCTGATCAGGTCGTGCTTTTTCAGATTGTGGGCGATGGCGTCGAACAGCTCCGGCGAGGTGGCGAGGTAGAACGCCCGCACCCGGTCCAGCCCCTCGGCCAGCAGCGTCTTCAGGTCGTCCCAGCCGGCGTCGCCCACGGCGTCGATGGTGACGTAGTCGAGCCGGTCGAGGAACCGCTCCAGCGCCGCGTCCTCAAGCTCGCTCTTCGGCACGAAGATGGTGAGCGCCTCGCGCACCTCCGCGCGGAAGGCGTCGCGGTCCAGCTCCTTGCGCGAGACGCCGATGATGCGGGTGGGGTCGGTGAGCTGGCCGTCGTGGTCGCGGCGGAACAGGGCCGGAAACAGCTTGCGGTGCGCCAGATCCCCGGTGCCGCCGAACACGACGAGATCGAACGGGTCCACGGCCACGATGCGGCTCGTCATCGGCGCTGCTCTCCACGACGTTCCATGTTGCACATGCGAAATGTGCGCTTTGCGCCGCCCATGTCAATTCGCGGGGACGCGGCGGGTCGGAGACGACATAGGCCCCGCCGAGGGTTCGGCGAGGCCCATGGGAACAGGTCGGGACCGCGTCCGCGGGAGGCGTCAGCTCGGGCGTATCATGGTCTCGGGGCGCACTGCGGCGTCGAACTCCTCCGCGGTGACGAAGCCGAGGCGCACGGCCTCCTCCTTCAGCGTGGTGCCGTTCTTGTGCGCGGTCTTGGCGACCTTGGTGGCGTTGTCGTAGCCGATGGTCGGCGCGAGCGCCGTCACCAGCATCAGCGAGCGGCCCATCAGGTCGGCGATGCGCTTCTCGTCCGCCTCGATGCCGGCGACGCAGTTGTCGGCGAAGCTGACGCTGGCGTCCGCCAGCAGGCGGATCGACTGCAGCATGTTGTAGGCCAGCACCGGCTTGAACACGTTCAGCTCGAAATGGCCCTGGCTGCCGGAGAAGGTCACCGCCGCGTTGTTGCCGAACACCTGGGCGCAGACCATGGTCAGAGCCTCGCACTGGGTCGGGTTGACCTTGCCCGGCATGATGGACGAGCCGGGTTCGTTCTCCGGCAGCATCAGCTCGCCGAGCCCCGAGCGCGGGCCGGAGCCGAGGAAGCGGATGTCGTTCGCGATCTTGAACAGGCCGGCGGCGACGGCGTTCAGCGCGCCATGGGCGTAGACATAGGCGTCGTGGGAGGCCAGCGCCTCGAACTTGTTCGGCGCGGTGACGAAGGGCAGGCCGGTGATCTCCGCGGCCTTCTCCGCGAATTTTTCCGCGAAGCCGATCTTGGCGTTGATGCCGGTGCCGACCGCGGTGCCGCCCTGCGCCAGCGGATAGAGGTGCTGCAGGCCCTCCTTCACGCGGGCGACGCCGAACCGCACCTGCGCCACGTAGCCGGAGAACTCTTGGCCGAGCGTCAGCGGGGTGGCGTCCTGGGTGTGGGTGCGGCCGATCTTGATGATGTGCGCGAAGGCCTTGGCCTTGGCGTCGAGCGCCTCTTCCAGATGTTCGAGCGCGGGGATCAGCGAGCGGACGATCTGCTCGGCGGCGGCGATGTGCATGGCGGTCGGGAACGTGTCGTTCGACGACTGGCTCATGTTGACGTGGTCGTTGGGATGAACCGGCTTTTTGGAGCCTAGTTCTCCGCCCAGCAGCTCGATCGCCCGGTTCGAGATCACCTCGTTGGCGTTCATGTTGGACTGGGTGCCGGACCCGGTCTGCCACACCACCAGCGGGAAGTGGTCGTCGAAGCGGCCGTCGATCACCTCCTGCGCGGCGCTCGCGATGGCGTCGGCGAGCTCGGGCTTGAGCACGCCGAGCTCGCGGTTGGCGAGCGCGGCCGAGCGCTTCACCACGCCGAGCGCGCGGATCAGCGGCTTGGGCATGGTCTCGCCGCCGATCTTGAAGTTCTGGAGCGAGCGCTGGGTCTGCGCGCCCCAGTACCTGTCGGACGGCACCTCGAGCGGGCCGAAGGAATCGGTTTCGGTGCGGGTCGTGGTCATCGGGCGCTCTCCGGCTTGGAAGCGGTTTCCATCCGGCGCGCTGCTTAGCACGCGCGCATGCCGCCCGCCACGCGACGGGCGTCGCCCCCGACCAAAGGCGCTTATCTCTTGCGGAACTTGTCCAGGCTCACCACCTGGGCGCCGCCCTCGGAGGGCGCCTCGTCGGCGGCGTTCGCCGTGGCGAGGGCCTCGTCGGCGATCTCCGGTTCGGCGTCGTCCTCGACCGCCTCGATCTCGTCGGGATTGTCGAACTTCAGGCCGAACTGGACCGACGGATCGAAGAAGCCCGTCACCGAATCGAACGGCACCACCAGTTTCTCCGGCACGCCGCCGAAGGACAGCCCGACCTCGAACCCGACGTCGGAGACGATCAGGTCCCAGAACTGGTGCTGCAGCACGATCGTCATTTCGGCCGGATAGCGCTCGCGCAGGCGCGTGGACAGCTTCACGTCCGGGTCGGTGGTGCGGAAGGAGATGTAGAAGTGGTGCTCGCCCGGCGCGCCTTCGCGCGCGACCCGCGTCAGCACGTCCCGCACGACGCCGCGTAAGGCCTTCTGCGTCAGAAGGTCGTAGCGCATGAAGTCTTCGGCGGGCGGGGTGGGCGGCTCGGTCGTCGTCATGGCGAACTACATAAAGCGGATTCGCCCGCAGGAACACTGCGGCGCGACAGGATTTTCAACGCTCGCGACAGGACGCCGCGCAGACCGGCAAGGGAATGAAGTGGAGGTTTCTGTTGCCAGGTACCTCCGAACCCCGCCTAAAAGAGCTAACCCTCTAGGACTTTAATTTGGTCTTTCAAACCGCTCACGCGGCCTGAGCAACCGGAGCATAGTTGTCGTTGGCAACTATAAAAAGGCCCGATGACGGCGGAACCATGCCGAGCGAAAGCACGCCCTTTACGCCCCCGTCGATCCTGTTTCGCCCCCGCCGAAACCCGCCGCTCGGACGGGCTTCGGTGGAGGCGCCGGGTGCTGCCCCCGGGTCCGAAGGGTTTATTGCGGCAAACGTTTATCGCCATAGCCGGGTCGCCCCGGCGACGACGAATATAGGCGGTTCGCGCGCGGACCGAAAGGGGGCGGCGAAATCTCGTGCGCGGCTCCGAGGCTTCAAGGTTCATCAACCATGGGAACGGCACTGTTTCCGGGACGTGGCGAGGCCTGAGGCCTGCAGGAGACGGTCGTGCGCATTCGGACAAAGATTATCGCCCTCGTCGGGGGGCTCAGCCTGGTGTCGTTCGCCGTCGCCGGCGTCGGCCTGTCGACCATGTCGGCCTATGACGAGACCGTGCGCGGGCTGAACCGCGAGGCCGACCGCGTCTATTTCAGCGAGCATGTGAACCGGCTCATCACCACGGTGGTCATGGAGTCGCGCGGCATCTACGCCGCGGACGACGTCGCGGAGGCGAAGAAGTTCGCCCCGGCCCTGCTGAGCGGTCTGGACGAGATCAAGTCCGTCATCGAAAAATGGCGTCCCCTCGTACCCGAGGACAAGCGGTCCATCTTCGACGCCATGACCGCCGAACTCGTTGCGTTCGACGGCTTCCGCCGCGAAACGGCCCGGCTTGCGGTGGAGGTTTCGCCGCAGGCGGCTGCGGCGCAGGGCGCGACCGACGCCAACCGCCGCAACCGGGCGGAGCTGCAGAAAAAGATCGAGGACGTCACCGCCGGCGTCGCACAGGAGGCGAACGAGCGCCGCCTCGCCTCCGAGGCGCTCTACGCCGAGCGGCTGCGCCTTCTGCTCATCCTCGCTTTCGGCGGCTCGATCCTGGCGTTCGCCATCGCCGCGGTGATCGCCCAGCGCCAGATCGCGCGACCGCTGCAGGAGGTCGCCGCCGACATCCGTCGTCTCGCGGCGCGCGACTACGCCCTGTCGGCCCGCCGGCGCACCAACGACGAGATCGGCGAGATCACCGCCGACGTCGAGGTTCTCTCCAAGGCGCTGAGGGAGGGCGACGAGTTGCGCGCCCTGCAGGCCGACAGCGAGAAGGCCGCGTCCCTGTCGCGACGACGGGAGCGGGAGACGATGGCGGACGCGTTCCAGGACAGCGTCGGCGAACTGATCCAGGCTCTCGCCGCGGCCGCGCAGGAGCTTGAGGCGACCTCGCGCTCGCTCGCGGCCAATGCGGCGCAGACCAACGCCCAGTCCTCGACGGTGCTGGCGGTGGCGAGCGACGCGGCGGCGAACGTCAATGCCGTCGCGGCCTCGGCGGAAGAGTTCGCCGCCACCGCCGCCGAGATCGGCGCGCAGGTGACGCGCACCTCCAACGCCGCGAGCGACGCCGTGGAGCATGTGGCGCAGGCGCGCGGCCGGGTGCAGCAGCTCGCCGCCGGCTCCATCAAGATCGGCGAGTTCGCGGCGCTCATTCAGGGCATCGCCGAACAGACCAACCTGCTGGCGCTGAACGCCACCATCGAGGCCGCCCGCGCGGGCGAAGCCGGCCGCGGGTTCGCCATCGTCGCCTCCGAGGTGAAGCAGCTCGCCGGCCAGACCGGACGGGCGACGGAGGAGATCACCGCCCAGATCAACGCCATCCAGGCGGCGACCCGGGACACGGTGCGCTCCATCGAGGACATCGGCGGCACGATCGGCGACCTCAGCCACATCGCGACCAGCGTCGCGGCGGCGGTGGAGGAGCAGCAGGCCGCCACCCAGGAGATCGCCCGCAACGTCGCCGGGGCCGCTCAGGGCGCCCAGCGGGTGAGCGAAGACATGGGGCAGGTGCGCTCGGCCGCCGATCACGCCGGCCTCAGCGCCTCCCAGGTGCAGCAGGCCGCGGCGGACCTCGCCCGGCAGTCCGCGCGGCTCGGGCAGGAGGTCGACCGCTTCCTCGCCGGCATCCGCGCCGCCTGACAGCCGGTCCGGCGAGGCGCGGGCGGTGGCCCGCGTTTCCGAAGGCCGAGGGGCTGATCGCGCTCGCGTTCGAGCCCTCCGGCGGCGCCGGGCGGGCCTTGCGCCGGGCGCTCGTCGAGGCCGGGGTTCCGTTCGCGCGTCTCCCTGACCCCTCAGCCCACGTCTTCGATCAGGCTGGCGGCGTCCGGGGCGGCGAGCGCCATGTCGTCCTTCAGCTTCACGCCCGTCACCTGCCGGCGCAGCGCCTCGCGGGCGAGCCAGGCCAGCTTGTCGGCGGCGAGCGCGTAAGTGAGGCCGCCCTTGCCGTGGATGTTGGAGATGCAGTTGCGCTCGCTGTCGCGCCGGCCCTTGCGCGGCTCGTAGGTGAGGTAGACGCCGAGGCTCTCGGCCACCGAAAGCCCCGGCCGCTCGCCGATCAGCATCACGCACAGCTTCGCGCCCAGCGCCTCGCCGATCTCGTCGCCGAGCGCGACCCGCCCCTGCCGCGCCACCACCACCGGCGCGATGGCGAAGCCCGCCAGCCGCTCCGCCGCCGCATGGGCCATGGCGGCGCCGTGCATCTGCACGGCCGTCGCGGACAGGCCGTCGGCGATCACGAACGCGATGTCGAAGCCGTCGCCCGCAGCTTCGAGCGCGGGCTTCGAGGCGGGGTCGAGCCTGCGGCCGAGATCGGGGCGGCGCAGATAGCAGGAGCGGTCCGCGGCCTGGCTCGCCACCTCGATCACGGCAAGCGGCTTCAGGCCCTCGACCAGCGCCTCGGCGTCGAGGGGCGTGTGCACCGCGTCGCGGGCCTTGGCGTGGGCGTGCTGGAACTCCAGCACCGCGCCGAGCGGCAGCGTGTCGCCGCTGCGGCCGAGGCCGACCCTCGCGCTGGTGGCGGCGCGCAACGGGGTCCAGAGATCGGCCACCCTGGGGCCTGCGGCCGGGCTTTCGGCGTCGTCGGTCATGGCGCGCTCCCTCACGCGACGCGGCGCGTCTGGTCGAGCAGCCGCGACATGCGCGGATCGGAGAGCGTGAGCTCGTTGATGCGGCCGCCCGGGCCGACCATGCCCATGCGCTCCAGCCAGGCCTCGAACTCCGGCGCGGCCTTCACGCCGAGCGTGGAGCGCAGGTAGAGCATGTCGTGGAACGACAGGCTCTGGTAGTTCAGCATCACGTCGTCCGCGCCCGGCACCGCGATCAGGAAGGTGACGCCGGCGACGGTGAGCAGCGTCATCAGGCCGTCCATGTCGTCCTGGTCGGCCTCGGCGTGGTTGGTGTAGCAGACGTCGCAGCCCATCGGCAGGCCGAGCAGCTTGCCGCAGAAATGATCCTCCAGCCCCGCGCGGATGATCTGCTTGCCGTCGTAAAGATATTCCGGCCCGATGAAGCCGACCACGGTGTTGACGATCATGGGATCGTAAGCGCGCGCCACCGCGTAGGCCCGCGCCTCCATGGTCTGCTGGTCGACGCCGTGATGGGCGTCGGCGGAGAGCGCGGCGCCCTGTCCGGTCTCGAAATACATCACGTTCTGGCCGACCGTGCCGCGCTTCAGCGCCAGCGCCGCCTCATGCGCCTCCTTCAGCACGGCGAGATCCACGCCGAAGCCGCGGTTCGCGGCCTCGGAGCCCGCCACCGACTGGAACACCAGGTCCACCGGCGCGCGGCGGTTCATGATCTCGATGGCGTTTGTCACATGGGTCAGCACGCAGGTCTGAGCCGGGATGTCGTAGGACTGGCGCAGCGCGTCCAGCATCTCCATCAGCGCGATGGCGTTGGGCACGTTGTCGGTGGCCGGGTTGATGCCGATCACCGCGTCGCCGACGCCGTAGAGCAGGCCGTCCAGCACCGACACCGCGATGCCGCGCAGGTCGTCGGTGGGGTGGTTCGGCTGCAGCCGCGAGCCGAGCCGGCCGGGGAGGCCCAGCGTGGTGCGGAAGGCGGTGACCACCTGCCGCTTCTTCGCCACCGCGATCAGGTCCTGATTGCGCATCAGCTTGGAGACGGCCGCCACCATCTCGGGGGTCAGGCCCGGCGACAGCGTCGCCAGCGCCGCGGCGTCCGCCTCGTGGCTCAGCAGCCAGTCCCGGAAGCCGCCCACGGTGAGATGGGCGACGGGCGCGAACGCCTCCGCGTCATGGCCGTCGACGATGAGACGGGTGACCTCGTCCTCCTCGTAAGGCACGAGCGCTTCGGACAGGAAGGTCTTCAGCGGCAGGTCCGCCAGCGCGTAGCGGGCCGCGACCCGCTCGGCGTCGGTCTCGGCCGCAAGCCCGGCCAGCTCGTCGCCGGAGCGGCGCGGCGAGGCCTTGGCCAGAAGCTCCTTCAGATCGGCGAACACATAACGTTCGCCGCCCACGTCGCTGCGATAGGCGCCCACCGCCGTTCTCCCGCTGGTTCGTCCGCGTCCCGGCTCTCGCGGCCGGATGCGCCGTCATTCGTGAATGATTAGGCTTTTGGATGAGGCGCGCAATCCGTTCCCACGCAAAACGGCGAAAAACCACGGGCGCGGGCGTCGCCGGCGTCTCCGCCGCCGCGCCTTGCCCAGCCGGCAGAGCGGCCGTGCGGGAACGCCTCTCGCCTCCAAGCCCCCGCGCGCATAAATGGTCCCCCGCTCATTACCTGCCTTGCAGCCCACGCCCACAGCCCAAAGGACATCATGCCGAGCCGCGCGCCCGCCTCCGTCCCCAGCCGCATTCTCGTGCCGCTGATCGTCGCCTGCGCGCTGTTCATGGAGCATCTGGATTCCACCGTGCTCGCCACCTCGCTGCCGGCGATCGCGGCGGACATGGGCGTCAGCCCCATCGACCTGAAGCTCGCGCTCACCTCCTACCTGCTCAGCCTCGCGGTGTTCATCCCCGTCTCCGGCTGGATGGCGGACCGGCTGGGCGCGCGGCTGGTGTTCCGGGGCGCGATCGTGCTGTTCGCCTTCGGCTCCCTGCTGGCGGGGCTGTCGTCCAGCATGGGCGAGATCGTCGCCGCCCGCATCGTGCAGGGGATCGGCGGCGCTATGATGGCCCCGGTCGGCCGACTGGTGATCCTGCGGCTGGTGCCGAAGTCGGAGCTGGTGGGCTCGCTCGCCTGGCTCACCATCCCGGCGCTGATCGGCCCGGTGCTCGGCCCGCCGGTGGGCGGCTTCATCACCACCTGGTTCTCTTGGCGCTGGATCTTCTGGATCAACCTGCCGATCGCGGCGCTCGGGCTCGTGCTCGCCACGCTCTACATTCCCGACGTCCGGGCGGAGGAGCGCACGCCGTTCGACGGCCTCGGCTTCCTGCTGTCGGGGGTCGGGCTCGCGGCGCTGGTGGCGGGCTCCGCCACGCTCGGCATCGACATGATCCCGAAGCTCTGGTCGGTCGGCCTGCTGGCGGGCGGCGCGACGGCCTTCGGATTCTACGTGGCCCACGCGCGGCGGATGGCGCATCCGATCCTCGACCTCGGCCTGTTCCGCAGCCGCACCTTCCGGGTCTCGGTTCTGGGCGGCTCGCTGTTCCGGATCGGGGTCGGGGCGGCGCCGTTCCTGCTGCCGCTGCTGTTCCAGGTCGGCTTCGGCCTCAGCGCGTTCCAGTCCGGCATGCTCACCTTTGCGTCGGCGCTGGGCGCGCTCGCCATGAAGTTCGCGGCCAAGCCCATCCTGCGGCTGTTCGGCTTCCGCGCGGTGCTGGTGGGCAACGCGGCGCTCGCCGCGGGCTTCATGACGCTGCCGGCGTGGTTCTCGGCCGAGACGCCGGCAAGCCTGATCCTCGCAGCCCTGCTGATCGGCGGCTTCTTCCGCTCGCTGCAGTTCACCGCCATCAACGCGCTCGGCTACGCCGACGTGGACAGCGCCCACATGAGCCGCGCCACCAGCCTCGCCAGCGTGGCGCAGCAGGTGTCGCTGGCGCTCGGCGTCACCGTCGCCGCGAGCCTGCTGGAGGCGCAGCTGGCGTGGAGCGGGGCCGAGACGCTGACCGCGGGCGACTTCCCGCTCGCCTTCGTGGCCATCGGCGTGATCTCGGCGGCCGCCATCCTGCTGTTCGCGCGGCTGACGCCGTCCGACGGCATGGAGGTCTCGGGCCACCGCCTGCCCTCGCCCGACCCGGTGACCGACGCCCGCGACCGGGACTGACGCCGCGCTCAGGCCCGGCGCAGCGCGCCGTCCTCGCCGACCGTCGCCAGCTCGGTCGCCTCCGGGTCGCGCATCAGCGCCGAAAGCAGCCCGAAGTTCGGGTCGTGGCCGGGCCGGGAGGCGAACACGCGGCCGAGCAGCGGATGACCGGCGAGCGCCAGATCGCCCACCAGATCGAGCGCCCGGTGGCGCACCGGCTCGTCGGGCATGCGCAGGCCGCCGATCGCGCCGGCGCCGTAAAGCGCCACCACGTTCTCGGGGCTCGCGCCCCTCAGCACCGGCTCGCCGAAGCGCAGGAAGACGCCGAGGATCTTGGCCGGCAGCGCCCATTTCAGGCGGCCGAAGCTGCGCGACGGCGCGAGCTCCCGCGGAAACGCGTCCGGCGTCGGGCGGCCGATCCATTTGAGCTGGCCGAAATGGGACAGGGTGATCGCCACCTCCAGCTCGAACCGCTCGGCCGGGTCGATCCGCAGCCGGTGCGCCTTCTCCGCATAGGCGACCCGCTTGCGCACCTTCAGGTAGCGCCGCGGCGCCGCCTGCTCCGCGCGGCCCACGGCGAGGATGCGGTCGCACCAGGGCGCGGCGCTGCCGTCGAGGATCGGCACTTCCTCGCCGTCGAGCTCGATGCGGGCGTTGTCGATGGCGAGCGCCGACAGGGCCGCCAGCAGATGCTCCACCGTGCGCACCAGAGGCCCGTCGCCCACCTGCAGCGCGGTGCAGAGCGGCCGCGAGCGCCGGTTCGGCCACAGCGCCGGAACCTCCGCCGGCCCACGCTTCGTGGCGCGGACAAAGCGCACCCCGTGCCCTTCCGGCGCGGGCAAGGCTTTCAGGCGGGACACCCGGCCGGTGTGCAGCCCGATCCCTGAGGCCTCGAACGCGCCGCCGAGCGTCGCTTCGACGCGTGGGAGGCTCAGGTCGATCACGGGCATGCGACCTCCTCCTGCGGGAACAAAGGCGGCCGGCGGACCATTGACCCTGCGACAGGACCGGACGGACGCCGGCCGCGCCCACCATGGAGACGCCTCATGAACCTTCCTTTCGCCGCCGCCGGCCTGATCGCCGCAGGCGTCCTCGCCGCGCCCGCCGCCTTCGCCGAACCCACCGCCAAGACGCTGGTGGCCCAGGAGGCCGCCAAGGCTGAAACGGCGCAGACGCCGACCGAGACCTACGAGATCGTCGGAAAGGAGGGCAAGAAGATTGGCGAAGTCGCGCTCGCCGCATCCCCCCATGGCGTGCTGATCGACATCGTGGTGGAGCGCGGTTCGCTGCCGCCGGGCAAGCGCGGCCTGCACCTGCACGAGAAGGCCGACTGTTCGGACGTGGGCGAGTACAAGAAGGCCGGCTCCCATGCGGGCCACGGCGAGGGCAAGCACGGCCTGCTCAACCCCAACGGGCCGGAGCCCGGCGACCTCCCGAACCTGATCGTGCTCTCGGACGGCTCGGCGCAGGCGGCGCTGTTCACAGGCCTGATCAAGCTCGACCAGCTCAAGGACGCCGACGGCGGGGCGCTGATCATCCACGCCGAGAAGGACGACCACATGTCCCAGCCCATCGGCAACGCCGGCGCCCGCATCGCCTGCGCCGCGATCAAGTGAGATGAAACGAGACGGCGGCGCGAGGACGCGTCGCCGTCTCTCACGCTCGGGCGAACAGAGGCCGTTCGCCGTCGCGCCTGTGCCGCAGCGCCGCGTCCTTCGGAGCGATTTTTCAAAGCATGGTCGTATCGATTTGACGAACGTCGTCCGCTCGACCTATGTGAAGCGCTAGGTTTGCGAGTCCCTTTTCAGGAGCGCCCTTCGCGGCGGATCCCCATTGCGACGCATGGTTCCCGGCTAGTCTGTTCTGAACCATGAACGCGCGCTTCCGCGCGGCGACCTGCTTTCAAAGCTGATTCATTTCATTTTGCGCTGCGCCGGGGCGTCGGCCACGAGTCCGATCGCCTCCAGGAGCCCACTGACGTGTCGAAGCCTGCATCTCCGCGCAAGCCGCGGATCGTCCTGTCGAGGACGGATCACGACATCCTGCTCAATTTTTCGGAGACGCTTGAGCGGTCGCATCCGGAAAGCGCGCGTTTCCTGAGCGACGAACTGATCCGCGCGGCGGTCGTCGAGGACGCGGCGGTTCCGGCTGACGCCGTGCGCCCCGGCTCGAGCGTCACCTACAGGATCGAAGACGGAGAAAGCAAAACGATCCGGCTCGTCTATCCCGCGAACGCAAACATCGACGCGGGCGATGTCTCCATTCTGTCGCCTGTGGGCATTGCGCTGTTGGGGCTTCGCCCGAACCAGACCATGCCGTGGCGGGATGTGTCGGGGAAGCAGCGTACGCTCCTCGTTGTCGCGGTGACGAATGGCGATGAGCCGTTCGTAAATTCAGGCTCAAGAAAATGAAAATCGACGAGAAACTTCAGCCTATACTTGACGAGGTCATCCGGCGAAACGCGGGCGAGGTGGAGTTCCATCAGGCCGTGCGGGAGGTTCTGGAAAGCCTGGGACGTGTGGTCGCCAAACATCCGTCCTACGCCGACAACGCCCTGATCGAGCGCATCTGCGAGCCGGAGCGGCAGATCATCTTCCGCGTGCCGTGGACGGACGATCGCGGCCAGGTGCGCATCAACCGGGGCTTCCGGGTTCAGTTCAACTCCGCGCTCGGGCCCTACAAGGGCGGCATCCGCTTCCACCCGTCGGTCAACGCCGGCATCATCAAGTTCCTTGGGTTCGAGCAGACCTTCAAGAACGCGCTGACGGGCATGCCCATCGGCGGCGGCAAGGGCGGGTCCGACTTCAATCCCCGCGGCTGCTCGGACGGCGAGATCATGCGGTTCTGCCAGTCGTTCATGACGGAGCTGCACCGGCACATCGGGGAGTACACCGACGTTCCCGCCGGCGACATCGGCGTGGGCGGCCGCGAGATCGGCTACATGTTCGGCCAATACAAGCGGCTGACCAACCGCTACGAGGCCGGCGTGCTGACGGGCAAGGCGCTGTTCTACGGCGGCTCGCGCGCCCGTCGGGAGGCGACGGGCTACGGCGCCACCTATTTCGTCCAGCGCATGCTGGAGACCCGCGGCGACGGATTCGCGGGCAAGAAAGTCATCGTCTCCGGCTCAGGAAACGTCGCCATCTACACCATGGAGAAGGTGATCCAGTTCGGCGGCGTGGTCGTCGCCTGCTCGGACTCGAACGGCTACGTCGTCGACGAGAGCGGCGTCGATCTTGACCTGGTGAAGGAGATCAAGGAGGTCCGCCGCGAGCGCATCTCGGAATACGCGCGGCTGAAGGGCGCGGGCAGCCACTACATCCCCGGCGGTTGCGTCTGGGACACGCCGGCGGACGTGGCGATGCCCTCGGCGACCCAGAACGAACTCACCGGAAAGGACGCCCGCACGCTGATCAAGAACGGCGTCATCGCGGTGGGCGAGGGCGCCAACATGCCGTCCACGCCGGATGCGGTGCGGCTGTTCCAGGAGGCCGGCGTGCTGTTCGCGCCGGGCAAGGCCGCCAACGCCGGCGGCGTCGCCACCTCGGCGCTGGAGATGCAGCAGAACGCCTCCCGCGACAGCTGGACCTTCGAGCAGACGGAGCGCCGGCTCGCCCGGATCATGAGCGACATCCATGACCAGTGCGCCGGCACGGCGGAAGAGTATGGCGCCCCGGGCGACTACGTGCTCGGGGCCAACGTCGCCGGCTTCGTGCGCGTGGCCGAGGCGATGAACGCGCTTGGCGTGATCTGAAGGAGAGGCGGGGCCGGCCATCCGGCTCCCGCCTCTCAGGTCTTGGGAAACAAAGGGGCGCGGCGTCGGCCGCGCCCCTTCGCGCAGGGGTCAGGGCGCGCCGATCACCATGTGGGTGAAGGGCGGGATGTAGGCCTGCGCCATCACCAGCAGGCCCATCAGCGCGGCCAGCGCCAGCGAGTGGAAGAACACGTAGCGCAGGATGTCGCCTTCGTGGCCGTACCAGCGGGTGGCGGTGGAGGCGACCACGATGGACTGGGCGTCGATCATCTTGCCCATCACGCCGCCGGAGGAGTTGGCGGCGGCCATGAGCGTCGGCGACAGGCCGAGCTGCTCGGCGGAGATGCGCTGCAGCGAGCCGAACAGCACGTTGGACGAGGTGTCCGAGCCTGTCAGCGCCACGCCGAGCCAGCCGAGCATGGCCCCGAAGAACGGGTAGAGCCAGCCGGTCTTGGCGAAGGCGAGGCCGAGCGTGGCGTCCACGCCCGAGTAGCGGGTGACGAAGCCGAGCGCCAGCATGGCGGCGATGGTGAGCAGCGAGAACCGCACCAGCACCAGCGTGCGCCAGTAGGTCTTCAGCATGGCGAGCGGCGAAAAGCCCATGACGAAGCCGGCGATCACCGCCGACAGGAAGATGCCCGAGCCCGTGGCCGACAGCCAGTTCAGCTTGTAGACGGCGGCCTCGGCCTTGGCGGCGGCCACCACCGGCGGCACGCGCTCGATCAGATTGTGGACGGTCGGCACCTCGAAGGCGAGCATGGAGACGCCGTCGAGGGCCGCCTTCACCTGAGGGATACCCCAGCAGAACACCACCACCGACAGGATCAGCCAGGGGATCCAGGCCCGCACCACCAGCCCCGTGGGGTGCTGCTGGAAGGCGGGCTCCGTCGCGGCCGCGGCGGCCCCGGTGGGGGCGGAGCCGTCGGCGGAGGTCCAGGCGAGCTTCGGACTCCACACCCGCAGGAACAGCGTCAGGCAGACGATGGAGGCGATGGCCGCCACCACGTCCACCAGCCAGGGGCCGTGGTAATTGGAGACGAGGAACTGGGGCACGGCGAAGGCGACGCCCGCCACCAGAATCGCCGGCCAGATCTGCGCCATGCCGCGGAAACCGGCGAAGGCGGCGATCAGCCAGAACGGCACCAGAATGGAGAAGAACGGCAACTGCCTCCCGATCATCGCCGAGAGGTCGAGCAGCGGCAGGCCGGTGACGGCGGCGAGCGCGATCACCGGCGTGCCGAGCGCGCCATAGGCGACCGGGGCGGTGTTGGCGATCAGCGACAGGCCGGAGGCCGCGAGCGGCGAGAAGCCCAGCCCGATGAGAATCGCGCCCGTCACCGCGACCGGGGTGCCGAACCCGGCCGCGCCCTCGAAAAAGGCGCCGAAGGAGAAAGCGATCAGCAGAAGCTGCAGGCGCCGGTCGCCGGTGATTCCCGCGATCGAGTCCTGCAGGATCTTGAAGTACCCCTTCTCGTTGGTGAGCTGGTACAGGAAGATGATGTTGAGGATGATCCAGCCGATGGGCAGCAGGCCGTAGGCCGCGCCGTAGATCGCGGTCATGCCGGCCTTGTCCACGGGCATTCCGTGGGCGAGCACCGCGATCAGCAGCGCGGCCACGAGGCCGGCGATGGCGGCGGTGTGCGCCTTCATATGGAACACGCCGATTCCGGCGAGCAGCACCACGATGGGAATCGCCGCCACCAGTGTGGACAAGACGGCGTTGCCGAACGGGTCGTAGACCTGGGACCACATCATATCGCTTGCATCCTCCCGACGCCGGCTCTGAGGCGGCCGGCTGTTGCACGGATGATCCGATGATGACCTCACGCCGCCGAGAGGTACAAGGAGGGGGCGGAAAGATATCACACGCGGCGCGCTTCTTGCGGGGGCGCGTCCGGCTGTTACATTCGTCGGGTCATGGACATCGCGGAACGCCCGGCCACCTCTCGCGCGCTTGCTCCGGCCGACGGCGCCGAAGAGCGCGCCGTCGCGCCCGCTGAGGCGCCGCGCCCGGCTCCTCCGGTCTACGCCGCGCTCGATCTCGGCACCAACAACTGCCGCCTGCTGGTGGCCCGGCCCGACCGGGACGGCGGCTTCCGGGTGGTGGATTCGTTTTCCCGCATCGTGCGCCTCGGCGAGGGGCTGGCCCACACCGGGCGGCTCGGCGAAGGCGCCATCACGCGCGCGGTCTCCGCGCTCGCGGTGTGCCGGGACAAGATGGCGGCGCGGGGCGTCACCCGCGCCCGGCTGATCGCCACCGAGGCCTGCCGGCAGGCGGAGAACGGCGGCGACTTCCTCGCCCGCGTGCGGGACGAGACCGGGCTCGATCTCGAGGTCATCGACCGCGCCACCGAGGCGCGGCTCGCGGCCGCCGGCTGCGCCTCGCTGGCGGACCCCTCCGCCGGCGGCGTCATCCTGTTCGACATCGGCGGCGGGTCGTCCGAGGTGGTGTGGCTGGAGCGCAAGGGCGGCGGCGGTCCCGGCGCGCTCGCCATGCGGGCCTGGGTGTCGCTCCCCGTGGGCGTGGTGACGCTGGCGGAGCGCTATGGCGGGCGCAAGGTCACCACCCAGTCGTTCGAGGACATGGTGCGGGAGGTGGAGGCGATGCTGGAGGCGTTCCCCGAGCGGGAGACGCTGGCGGCCTCGCTGTCGGACGTGCACCTGCTCGGCACCTCGGGCACCGTCACCACCATCGCGGGCGTGCATCTCGGCCTGCCGCGCTACGAGCGCCGGCTGGTGGACGGGCAGTGGATGGCCACCACCGACGTCACCCGCGTGGTGGAGTCGCTGAAGGAAATGTCCTACGACCAGCGCTGCCAGAACCCGTGCATCGGGCCGGACCGCGCGGATCTCGTGCTGGCCGGCTGCGCTGTTCTGGAGGCCATCCGGCGCGCCTTCCCCGTGGCGCGGCTCAGGGTCGCGGATCGGGGACTGCGCGAGGGCATTCTGGTGGAGATGATGCGCGAAGACGGCGCCTGGCGGCGGGGCCGCGGCTCCCGCCGGCGCGGGGGGCGGCGCTCGTGAGCGCAGGCGGCGGCGGGTCCAAGGGGCCCGGCAAAGGCGGCGGGGGAGGGGCAAAGGGCTCGTCCGGCCGCGGCGCCCGCAGTCTGGGCGTGCGGGTGCACACCGCGCGCAAGCGCAGCCACGCCTCGACCCTGTGGCTGGAGCGCCAGCTCAACGATCCTTACGTGCAGGCCGCCAAGCGCGAGGGCTACCGCTCCCGCGCGGCGTTCAAGCTGATCGAGATCGACGACCGCCACCGGCTGTTGAAGCCGGGACAGAAGGTGGTGGATCTGGGCGCCGCCCCCGGCGGCTGGAGCCAGATCGCCGCCAGGAAGATCGGCGCAGAGGACGGCCGCGGACGCATCGTCGCCATCGACCTCCTGGAGATGGAGCCGGTCCCCGGCGTCGACTTCATGGTGCTGGACTTCCTCGCCGACGAGGCGCCGGACCTGCTGAAGGCCAAGCTCGGCGGCAAAGCCGATCTGGTGCTGTCCGACATGGCGGCCAACACCATCGGCCACCACAAGACGGATCATCTGCGCATCATCGCGCTGGTGGAGGCGGCGGCGCTGTTCGCGGCGGAGGTGCTGGCGCCGGGCGGGGCGTTCCTCGCCAAGGTGTTCCAGGGCGGCACCGAGGGCGAGCTGCTGACGCAGCTCAAGCGCGACTTCGCCAAGGTGATCCACGTCAAGCCGCCGGCGAGCCGCAAGGATTCGTCGGAGCTCTACGTGCTGGCGACCGGCTTCCGCGGCGAGACCCGCCGGGAGACCGAAGCCGGGCCGGACGAGGACTGACGGGCGGCGCCCGGGGCCTGTCCGGCGTCGCGGGGACGCAAGGCTTGAGTTTCCGTCCTGCCCGCGCCTTCGCGCGGGCATCCATGACTTCCCTTCAACGCAAACGTCGAAGTTCAAGTCGTGGACGCCCGAGACAAGCTCGGGCATGACGGTTGAGGCGGTCTTCACGCTGACGCTTCAAGCCTGCTCAGTAACGGCTTGGGCGCGTCGCCCTCCACGTCATGCCCGCGCCTTCGCGCGGGTATCCATGACGTTCGGCGCGCCAGACGTTTTCGCACTCGAAACGCAGATGTCCGAGACCCGGTTGAGCGGGGCGGTCAGCCTTCGCTGTAGACCGCGCCGGGCTTGCCGCCGACCCGCTTGAACCCGTCGCTGGCGCGGGGGTCGTTGCGGTTGATCTGCATGGCCTGGGCGAAGGAAGCGCGGGCCTTCATCAGGTCGTTCTTGCGCTCGAACACGAGGCCGCGGCCGATCCAGGCGTCGATGTATTTCGGGTTCAGCGTGCGGGCGGTGTCGAAGTCGTCCAGCGCCGCTTCCGGATCGTTCTGGGCGAGATAGCTCATGCCCCGGCCCACATAGGGCTCCGGCGCGGTGACGGCGATCGCGGTCGACTTGGTGAAGTCGTCGATGGCCTCGTCATGCCGCCCCTGCGCCTGATGGATCAGGCCGCGGTTGTGCCAGGCCTGCGCGTTGTTGCGGTCGAGCTGGATGGCGCGGTCGAAGTCGGCGAGCGCCAGATCCACCTGACCGGAGCCGCGGTAGAGGTTGCCGCGGCCCACGAAGGCCTGACTGTAGGACGGGTCGACCTCGATGGCGCGGTTGTAGTCCGCCAGCGCCTCGCCGGTGCGGTTCATGGAGCGGTAGGCGAGCGCCCGGTTGGCGTAGGCCTTGGCCATGCCGGCGTTGATGCGGACCGCCTGGCTGAAGTCGCCCACCGCCTTGTCGTACTGGCCGAGGCGGGCGTAGGCCGAGCCGCGCATGTTCCACGCCTCGGCGTCGCCCGGATTGGCCTCGACCACCTGGGTCAGCGAGCCGAGGTCGGTCTGGCGCGCGGCGTAGGCCTCGGGCTCCAGCGAGGCGGCGGACGGGTTGACCGACTCGCAGCCGGCGAGCGCCAGCGCGACCACCGCCGCGAGCGCTCCGAGCGAGACGCGAGTCTGCACAACCGATTTCCGCATGGGTCCCACCATCCTGCCGCCGCCAGCCGAAAGGTTGTCAGACACAGGCGGATTGCGGCGAGATTGCGGTGAGGGCGCCGTGGGAACGGCTTGAAGCCGTCCGCCGCGCCCCGACACGCAAAAACGCCCGCCGGTGTGTCCCTGCGGGCGCCTCGCATCAGCCTGCGCTCGCGGCGCGCTCGGCGCGCCGCGAAGGAAACGTCGCCTTAGCGGCGAATCACTTCTTCTTCATGGGCAGCAGGCCCTCGCGCTGAGCGCGCTTGCGGGCCAGCTTGCGGGCGCGGCGGACGGCCTCGGCCTTCTCGCGCGCCTTCTTCTCGGACGGCTTCTCGTAATGCCCCCGGAGCTTCATTTCGCGGAAGATGCCTTCGCGCTGCATCTTCTTCTTGAGAGCCTTGAGGGCCTGGTCGACATTGTTGTCGCGAACGAGAACCTGCACGTGAACGCCTCGATTTGCGTTTGTCTCTGGGCGGACCGTCGCCATCAGGCGGCGGCTGAAAAATAAAAAAGGTGGTCGCCCGCTGGACTGCGCGCGCCGCCATCGTGGCGCAGCGTTTACCAGAGCGCGCGGCCCTTGTCCACGGGCGGCCGGCGGATAAGGCCTGCGCCGACCGTGGGGATCAGCGCACGCGGGTGACGTGGCCCATCTTGCGGCCCGGCTTGGGCTCGCCCTTGCCGTAGAGGTGGACGGCGGCGCCGGGCTCCGCCAGCAGCTCGCGCCAGCGGTTCGCCTCGGCGCCCAGCAGGTTGGTCATCTCCACCTGGCCGCGGGTCCGGGTGGAGCCCAGGGGCCAGCCGGCGATGGCGCGCACATGCTGCTCGAACTGGCTCGTCTCCGCGCCCTCGATGGTCCAGTGGCCGGAGTTGTGCACCCGCGGCGCGATCTCGTTGACCACCACCTTCTCGCCGGTGGGGCCGGCGACCAGGAACATTTCCACCGCAAACACGCCCACATACTGGAAGGCGTCGGCGATCTTGCGGGCGATGGCCACCGCCGAGGCGGCCGTCTCCGGCCTGATGGCGGCGGGAACGTGGGACGAGCGCAGGATGTGATTCTCGTGGCGATTCTCCACCACGTCATAGGCCGCGAAGGCGCCGTCGCGGCCGCGGGCGGCCACCACCGACACCTCGGCCCGGAACGGCACGAAGGCTTCGAGAATCGCGGGCTGGCCGTTCATCATGGCGAGCGCCTGATCGAGCCCGAGCCCTTCGCGCACCAGAACCTGCCCCTTGCCGTCGTAGCCGAAGCGGCGGGTCTTCAGCACCGAGGGGCGGCCGATGGCGCCCACGGCCGCCGCCATGCTGGCGCGATCGTCCACCGGGGCGAAGGCCGGCGTCGGCAGGCCAAGGTCGCGCACGAACGCCTTTTCGGTCAGCCGGTCCTGCGTCACCGACAGCGCGCGCGCGTCCGGGAACAGCGGGCGATGGGCGGAGATCAGCCGGGCGGTCGCGGCCGGCACGTTCTCGAACTCGTAGGTCACCACGTCCACCTGCTCGGCGAACAGCGCCAGCGCCGCTTCGTCGTCATAGGCCGCGAGGGTGCGTTCCGCCGCCACGTCGAAGGCGGGGCTGTCGGCGTCCGGCGCGTAGACATGGGCGCGCAGGCCGAGCGGCGCCGCGGCGAGGGCGATCATGCGGCCGAGCTGGCCGCCGCCGAGAATGCCGATGGTGGCGCCGGGGGCGAGGGGCGTCGTCATCGTCACAGGTCTCCTGAAGGGGCCTCGGCCACGGAATCGGTCTGGGCCGCGCGCCAGGCGTCGAGCCGTTCGGCGAGCGCCGGGTCGTTCAGCGCCAGGACCGAGGCCGCGAGCAGGGCCGCGTTCACCGCCCCGGCGCGGCCGATGGCGAGCGTGCCCACCGGCACGCCGGCCGGCATCTGCACGATGGACAGCAGGCTGTCGAGCCCGGACAGGGCGTGGGACTGCACCGGCACGCCGAACACCGGCAGCGGCGTCATGGCGGCCACCATGCCCGGCAGGTGGGCGGCGCCGCCGGCGCCGGCGATCACCACCTTGAAGCCGTCGTCCCGCGCCGCCTTGGCGAAGGCGACCAGCCGGTCCGGAGTGCGGTGGGCCGAGACGATGCGCGCCTCATGGGCGACGCCGAGCCTGGTCAGCGTCTCTGCGGCGTGCGTCATGGTGCTCCAGTCCGACTGGCTGCCCATGACGATGGCGACGGGCGCCGGCTCGGCGCGGCGTTCCGCGACCATCGTGTCTCCTGCGTCAAGCGGGGGTTGAAAAAGAGGCCGAACGATAGGCGCCGGGGCCCGCCGGCGCAAGCCGATGCGCACTGCATCCTCGGTCGCATGCGCCGAGGCGCGCCGTCAGAACCGCAGCGCGCGCATCCGCCCGAGACGGGCGCCGTCCGGCGAGGCGTCCCGGATCACCGCCAGATCGTGCTTGCCGGAGCCAAGCTCCGCCGCGCCGTCCGCGTCGAGCGGCGTGAGGTTGCGGCGGCGGATGCGGAAGATCTCGCCATAGCGTCCGAGCTCCGCCAGCCAGTCCTCCAGCGTCCCGCCCGTGCGGGCGATCACGCGCGCGTTGCACTCCACGATCAGCAGGGAGAGCTCGGCGCCGACGATGGTGGCTTCCGCGCCCCGCAGGGCGGCGAGCTCCGCGCCCTCCACGTCGAGCTTCATCAGCACGCGCTCCGCGCCGGCGGCGCCCGCGGCGCCGACCACGTCGTCGATGGTCCGGACGGGCAGGCGGAGCGTGCGGTGGCGCTGGCGCCCCGCGCCCTTGTAGCCGGCGTCGGGGCTGCGGAAGAAGGCGGAGGAGGTGCCGGACCATTTCAGGTCCACATGAAAATCCACATCGCCCGGCTCCTCGCCGGCGAAGCAGCTCACGATCGTGATGCGGTCGCCGCTCGCGTGAGTCGCGACGCTGGCCTCAAGCGCCCGGACGAGGTCGGGATTGGCTTCGATCAGGATGAGGCGCTGGTCCGGGGCGTAAGGCGCGGGCAGCGATATCTCGCCGTAGTTGGCGCCCACGTCGAGGCTGAGCGCCGGGGTCAGGGTCGCCTGCGCCCGTCGCCACAGCCGCGCCGTCGGGTCCGTGACGCGGCCCTCCGCAATCCGGGCCTTCAGCCGGAGGCCTCGGTTGTCGGACGAAAGCACATGCAGCGTCACTGTATCGTTCAGCCGTCCGGTCGCGAGGATCCTCGCGCCGAAGCGCTCGCGCAGCCTCGCGAACCAGTTCACGGACGCCCCCTCAAGCCCCCCGTCGTCGCCGCAGTGTAGGCGTCGGCGCAAGAGCGCGTAAATGGCGGCGTTCTTCGGTCAGGCGATGATGTCGGGGGTGAGCTGGTCTTCCAGGTAGGACATGCGGTCCTTGAGGCCGAGCTTGCGTTTCTTCAGCCGCTGGATCTGCAGCCGGTCGCCGGCGCCCACCCGCTCCAGCGCTTCGATCGCGGTGTCGAGGTCGCGGTGCTCTTCCTTCAGCCGGGCGAGTTCTTCCTGCGCCTCCCGTTCGTCGGTTCGCGCGTCATTGTCCTGTATCGCCATGCCCGCCCGTCCAACGCCACCCGTAGCTCAAAGCGCGGGGAGTATCGCCGCCGCCCGCCGCGCGGGCAAGGGGCGGCCCGACTCGCGCCACTGTGATCCAAAAATGACGCTCAAGACCATTCGACAGGGCGTGCGTCTCGTGACATGCTCATGACGTCAAGAACGAACGAGGAGACGTGCATCATGTCCATCGAGTCGCATCTTGTGGAGCTGGAGAAGAAGCATAAAGCGATCGAGCGTGAGATCGAGCTGGAGCTCGCGCACGCCAACACCGACGATGTCAAGCTGACGTCGCTCAAGCGCAAGAAATTGCAAATCAAGGATGAGATCGTGCGCCTGGCCAAGCCCGGCCACACCGTGCACTGATCGGACGACCGATCCTCTTTGAGGGCGATCTTGCGCCGTCGGCCTTCAAGGTCGGCGGCGTTCTATTTTGAATGTGTCTTTTTGATCTCGACGCCTGCGAAAGCGCGGTCCCGCGCTTGCCTGGACGGCGTCATCCGTTTAATTACGTATCTCCCGGCTCACCCCAAAGACATGGAGGGACACGCATGACGCTGACCGTCGCGACCACGCCCTCCGGTCCCGCGCGCCGCTAGGCCCGCTTTTCGCGCGGACCGCCGCGCGACAGCCGTGATCTCCCTGATGTCCATGCGCGCGCCGCCTCCCGCGGCGGACTGCGGCTTTGCGCCGTCGCGCCTTTTCTGACCATTCTTTGGGGCCGGACCGCCGCGGCGCGGCCGGAGACCGACATGTCCTTCCGCTCCGTTTCGTTCCGCGACGCGCCGTTCGCGAAAGTCGTCCGCTTCGTCCTGTCGCACTGGGCCCGTCAGCCGGCCCGCGTCGCGACGGTGGCGGGCGCGATCGCCCTCGCCACCGTGGCCGACCTCGCCATTCCGCTGTTCGCCGGCCGGCTGATCGACGCGCTCGCCGTCACGGAGCGCGCCGCAGCCCTTGACGCCGCGCTCTGGGCCTTCGCCGTCATCGTGGCGCTGTCGGGGGCGATCGCCCTGTTTCGCGGCGTCGCCTTCATGACCGTGATCCCGATGACGCAGATCATCATGCGCGAGGCCTCTGCGGAGGCCTTCGCGCGGGTGCAGCGGCTGTCCACCGACTGGCACGCCAACAGCTTCGCCGGCTCCACCGTGCGCAAGATCTCGCGCGGCATGTGGGCCATCGACCAGTTCGACGATCTGGCGCTGATCGCGCTGATGCCGTCGCTGCTGGTGCTGGTGGGGGCGACCGCCGTGCTCGGCGCGCACTGGCCGATCATGGGGCTCGTCACCTTCGTAGGCTCGGCGCTTTACATCGCGCTCACCGTGAGCATCTCGCTGTTCTGGGTCGCGCCCGCGGCGCAGCTCTCCAACGCCTGGGACACGCGGCTCGGCGGCGTCATGGCCGACGCGGTGACCTGCAACGCCGTGGTCAAGGCCTTCGGCGCCGAGACGCGGGAGGATCGCCGGCTCGGCTGGACGCTCGGCAAATGGAGCCGGCGCACCACCCGCATGTGGAAACGGGGGACCTGGAACGGCGTCATCCAGAATCTGGTGCTGATGCTGCTGCGCGCGGCGACGCTCGGCGTCGGGGTGTGGCTGTGGTGGGAAGGCCGGGCGACCGCCGGCGACACCGCCTTCGTGCTCACCATGTTCGCCGTCATCCACGGCTATCTCCGGGATGTGGGCATGCATGTCGCCGACCTGCAGCGCGCGGTGAACGACCTGCAGGAGCTGGTGGAGCTGAACGACGTGCCGATCGGCGTCGAGGATCGTCCGGACGCGCGGCCGCTCGCGGTGACGGAGGGGCGGATCGCGTTCGAGACCGTGACGTTCCACTACGCCGGCCACGCCACGCCGCTCTATCGCGACCTGTCGGTGATCATCGCGGCGGGCGAGCGCGTCGGACTCGTCGGACGCTCGGGCTCCGGCAAGACCACCTTCATCAAGCTGGTCCAGCGGCTCTACGACGCCACCGGCGGCCGGGTCGCCATCGACGGGCAGGACGTGAGCGGGGCGGCGCAGGCGAGCTTGCGGGCGAACATCGCCATCGTGCCGCAGGAGCCGACGCTGTTTCACCGCTCGCTGGCCGAGAACATTTCCTACGCCCGGCCAGACGCCTCCATGGCGGAGATCGAGCGGGCGGCGCGGCTCGCCAACGCCCACGACTTCATCGTGGCGCTGCCGAAGGGCTACGCCACGCTGGTGGGCGAGCGCGGCGTGAAGCTCTCCGGCGGCGAACGCCAGCGGGTCGCCATCGCCCGCGCCTTCCTCGCGGATGCGCCCATCCTCATTCTGGACGAGGCGACCTCAAGCCTTGATTCGGAATCGGAGGCCGCGATCCAGCAGGCGATCGAGCGGCTGATGGTGGGCCGCACAACCATCGTGGTGGCGCATCGCCTGTCCACCGTGCGCGCTATGGACCGCATCCTGGTGTTCGACCGCGGCCGCATCATCGAGCAGGGCGCGCACGACGATCTGGTGGCGCGCGAAGGCGGGGCCTATCGCCGCCTGTTCGAGCGGCAGGCGGGCGAGGGGGCGCGCGAGGCGGAGGTCATCGCGGTGTGAGGCGAAGGCCGCGCCTCAGTCGGCGCGGCCCTTGCGCCAGTAGGCCACCACGTGCTGCCGGTCCTTCGGCAGCCCCCGCTCGCCGCGCAGGTGCTCGCGCATGGACTGGGCCGCGGCGGACTCGGACGCGGCCCAGACGTAAGGGCTGGCCGCGTTCTCGGGAATCGCCGCGGCGCGGACGGCCTCCGCCAGCGTCGGCGCGCCGGCGGCGCGGCTGAGCCAGCGGATCGAGACCTCCGCCGGCGCCGTCAGCGTCTGGCGCTCGCCGTCGTCCTCGATCTCCAGCAGGGCTTCGCCGCGCGCGTCGGCCGGCAGAGTCTCCAGCATGCGGCCGATGGCGGGCAGGGCGGTCTCGTCGCCCGCGAACAGGAGCCAGTCGCTTTCGGGCGGCATGCCGCCGCCGCCAGGGCCCACCATGCCGATCAGATCGCCGGCCTTCGCGGCCGCCGCCCAGGCCGCGCCCGGACCGGGGTCGGCGTGGATCACCGCGTCCACGTCAATCGTGCCGGCGTCCCGGTCGTAGCGGCGGATGGTGTAGACCCGCAGCGCCGGCTTCGGCTCGTTCTCGGGCCAGGCGATCTTGCCGTCCGGCCCCACCCGCGGCGTAGGCAGTCCATCGGCCTGCGGGATCACCAGACGGACGTGGAACGACTGGTCCGTCATGAAGCGGCCGATGTCCGGCCCCGTCAGCGTCAGCCGGCGCATATGGGGCGTGATCTCCACGGCGGAGGCCACGGTCAGGCGGCGGTAGTTCGGCGGGGTGGTGACGTCCGCGCCGTCGCCGCGCCAGACGATGTCGACCTTCTCGCCTTCGGCGAACTCCTCGAGATGCGACGCGGCGCTCAGCTTCAGGAGATACAGGTGTTCGAGGCTGTCGGTCTCGATCCGCGCCACCGTCGCGCGGCCGGCGCGGCGCAGACGGACCACGCCGATCGGCAGCGTCACGTCCCAGGCGTCGGACTCGCGGCGCACGTCCGCGCCGTGCTCGATCAGATGTTCGCACAGCGGGTCGAGCACGGCCACGGGATCGGCCAGTTCGAATTCGGCTTCGGCGACCAGTCTGTTCACGGCGCTTCTCCGGAGGCGATGCGTGGGCGGCGACGCCCGCCGCTCGCCTCGTGGCTTCGGCCATAAGGCAGGCCGGCGTCAAGGGTGGCCGAGCAGATCGTAATTATAACGATTTCAATGTCTTGAGGCCGTCGCGACGCCGCGTTTCCGTCAGCGGCTCCGTTCGGCGACGAAGCGCGCGGTCGCCTGCAACTCCGCCGCGCGCAGCCCGAATGGCGTCAGCGCCTCCACGGCGGCGTCGACGAGGGCCGCGAGCCGCGCCCGCGCGCCCTCCGGCCCCAGCAGGCCGACCAGCGTCGCCTTTCCGGCCTCGGCGTCCTTGCCGGTGGCCTTGCCGACCGCGGCCTCCGAGCCTTCCGCGTCGAGCAGGTCGTCCGCCACCTGGAACGCCGCGCCGAGCGCCGACGCATAGGCGCTGAGCGCCGCGCGCTCGTCAGCGGCGGCGCCGGCGAGCTCCGCCGCCATGGCGATGGGCGCCGCGATCAGAGCTCCGGTCTTCATGGACTGCATCCGCAGCACCGCGGTCTCGTCCTGGGCGTGCGCCACGCCGTCCGAGAACCGGCCTTCCGCGGCGAGGTCGAGCATCTGTCCGCCCACCATGCCGCCGAGACCGGCGGCGCGCGCGAGAGCCGTCACCAGAGCGATGCGCACGCCGGCGTCCGGATGGGTGGCGGGGTCGGCCAGCAGGTCGAAGGCGAGCGTCAGCAGCGCATCGCCGGCGAGAATGGCGGTGGCCTCGTCATAGGCGCGGTGCAGGGTCGGCCGCCCGCGGCGCAGCGCGTCGTCGTCCATGGAAGGCAGATCGTCGTGGATCAGGCTGTAGCCGTGCACGCACTCCACCGCGAGGCCGGCGCGCAGCGACCGCACCGGATCGACCGCCAGCAGCGCCCCGGTCATCACCGCGAGCGCCGGCCGAAGCCGCTTGCCGCCGCCGAGCATGGCGTAGCGCATGGCGTCCAGCAGGCGCGCCGGGCGGGCGATTTCGCCGGGGCCGGGTTCGCCGCTAAGCACGCCGTCGAGCGCGGTCTCGACCGCGGCGGCCACGGCCGACAGCCGGGCTTCGAGGGTGGGCGCGTCCATGCTCGGGTCTCCTGACGGGGCCCTCTGGCCGTGCCCGAGGCGGTCGCGCCCGTCAAGTCGGCGTCATCGGGAGCCGCCCCGCGTGGCGTCCTGCGCGCGGCCTCTGCTAAGGTGCCGGCCGTGACCGAGACAGCGGACGCGCCCATGTCGTCTTCCTTCGGCGGGCCGTCGTCGCGCACGGGCCGTTTCGGCTTAGCGCGTCTCGCGCTGTGGGTCCTTGCGGCGATGGTCGCCGCGCCGCTGGCGCTGACCCTCGTCTACGCCGTGATCCCGCCGCCCTCCACCTTGATGATCGGGCGCTGGCTGACGCTGCAGCCTGTCAGCCGCACATGGGTTCCGCTCGACCGCATGTCGCCGCACCTGCCCCGCGCGGTGGTGGTGTCCGAGGACGCGCAGTTCTGCCGCCACCACGGCGTGGACTGGGGCGCGGTCCGGCTGGTGCTGGATCAGGGCGGGGAGGGGGGGCCGTCGCGCGGCGCCTCCACCATCACCATGCAGGTGGCGAAGAATCTCTTTCTCTGGCAGGGCGCGCCGTATCTGCGCAAACCGCTGGAGATCGCGCTCGCCCACTGGATCGAACTGGTCTGGTCCAAGCGGCGGATCATGGAGGTCTATCTCAACATCGCGGAATGGGGGCCGGACGGCGTGTTCGGCGCCGAGGCGGGCGCGCGCCGGGCCTTCCGCAAGGGCGCCGGGGCGCTGTCGGCGCGCGAGTCGGCCATCATGGCGGCGGCGCTGCCGAATCCGGTGACCCGGGACGCCCGCAAGCCCGGACGGAGGGCGGCGGCCCATGCGGGCGTGATCCTGCGGCGCATGCGCGGGGCCGCGGTTTTGACGGGCTGTCTGGGGCCGTGACGCGCTGAACCGAATTGCGCTGGATTTTTCGGGTCGATGCCTCTATAAGCCCACGCTTGACGGAGGGCGGCGACGTTCTCCCAAATCCTTTTGCGCGCGCGTGAGCGCTGCGGCCCGATCCGACGGAGTTTTTGACATGGCCGTTCCGAAGCGAAAGACCTCCCCGATGAAGCGCGGCCACCGCCGTTCGGCCGACGCGCTCAAGGCCCCGACCTATGTCGAGGACAAGGACTCCGGCGAGCTGCGCCGCCCGCACCATGTGGATCTGAAGACCGGCATGTACCGCGGCCGCCAGATCCTGACGCCGAAGGAGGCGTGATCCGCTAAGGTCGCCTGAGGCGGCCGCGGATCACCACAGAGATACAGCGTCCCATCAGGGCGCGAACGACGACGGGCCGGTCCTTTCGAGGGCCGGCCCGTCGTCGTTCACGCCCCCTTTTTGCGCATCGCTCCTCGCCGTTCTTTCCCATGCGTCCTCATTAAGGAATTTAATCCTTGATGGGGCGGGGATGCCCTGATATTCTCTTTTTGTTCTCAACAAGAGAGAGGCCCGGCGCCGCTTGGCTCCGGGGGCGTCAGGGAGACAGCGATGACGACGCTCGAAATCCAGCGCCGGCTGCAGGCGCTCGGGTTTGATCCGGGGCCGCTCGACGGCCGCTCCGGCCCGCGCACCGAGTCCGCGATCCGTCTGTTTCAGACCGCGCGCGGACTCAGTGTCGACGGCGTCGCAGGGCCGAACACCCGCGCGGCGCTGGAGGCGGCCGACGCCCCGGCTTCCGCCTCCAAAGTCCGTCTGGATGCGCGTTCGGAGCGCAACCTCGCCGGCGTGCATCCGGATCTGGTCAGGGTCGTCCATCGCGCCGCGGCCATCGCGGGCGTCGCCTTCACCGTGACGGAAGGCGCCCGGACGCTCGCGCGCCAGAAGCGGCTGGTGGCGTCCGGCGCCAGCCAGACGCTGCGCTCCCGGCACATTCCGGGCGGCGGCCTCAATCTCGCCCATGCGGTCGATCTCGCGGCCAAGGTGGGCGGCGCGATCCGCTGGGACTGGCCGCTCTACGAGCGCCTCGCCGCCGCCATGAAACAGGCGGCGCAGGACGAAGACGTGCCGCTCGAATGGGGCGGCGACTGGTCAAGTTTCAAAGACGGCCCCCACTTCCAGCTGCCCTGGGCCCGCTATCCGGCCTGATCCGGTTGTCGCCATTCCGTCTGAAATCAGCGCAAGGGAAGCGCCCAAGGAGCTCGCGTATGGACCTGCTGATCGAGATCTGGGCCGGCCTGAGGCCCCATGTGGTTGAGGCGGCGGTGGCCGTCGGCGCTGCGCTTCTGACGCTGGTGGCGGCCCGAGCGTTGGAGGCGCTGAACGCCGCTCGCGACCGGGATCTGGCGCTAAGCCTGTACCGGACGCTCGAGAACGGGCTGAAGGCCATCATCGCGCGCCGCGCCCTGGGCGGCGGGGCGGTGGAGGCGAAGGAGGCCGCGGACATCGTCGCGGAGACGGTGGACTTCGCGAAAGCCAACAACGCCCGCGCGGTCCGCAAGCTGAAGCAGACCGATGCGGCGCTGCGGGAGAAGGCGATGGCGCGGCTGCCGGAGGCGCGGGCCGCCATCCTCTCGGCGGTGCAGGTCGCGGGCCGGAGGGGCGAGGGCGGCGCCTCCGCCTGATCTTCAGACGACGATGCCGGCATGGGCTCTCGCCGTCGTCGTCGTCCTTCGGTTTAATGGACGCGCTGCGCTGCGGCGCCTAAAAGCGTTCGTGAGTTCACGCCCCTGCGGTTCCGGGAGCCCTCCCTCGATGTTCAAGAAAATTCTCATCGCCAACCGCGGCGAGATCGCCTGCCGCGTGATCAAGACCGCCCGGCGGATGGGGATCGCGACGGTCGCCGTCTATTCCGACGCCGACAAGGACGCGCTGCATGTGGAGATGGCCGACGAGGCGGTCCACATCGGGCCGCCTTCGGCCTCCCAGTCCTATCTGGTGATCGAGAAGATCGTCGCCGCCTGCAAGCAGACCGGCGCCGAGGCGGTGCATCCGGGCTACGGCTTCCTCTCGGAGCGCGCGGCCTTCGCCGAAGCGCTGGCGGCGGCGGGCATCGTCTTCATCGGTCCGAACCCCAAGGCCATCGAGGCCATGGGCGACAAGATCGAATCCAAGAAGGCGGCGGCGCTGGCCAAGGTCTCCACCGTTCCGGGCAACCTCGACGTGATCGAGACCCCGGAAGACGCGGTGAAGGTGGCCGAGGAGATCGGCTTCCCCGTGATGATCAAGGCCTCCGCCGGCGGCGGCGGCAAGGGCATGCGCATCGCCTATTCGGCCGAGGACGTGGCGGAAGGCTTCCGCGCGTCCAAGTCCGAGGCCAAGTCCTCCTTCGGCGACGACCGCGTCTTCATCGAGAAGTTCATCGTCAATCCGCGCCACGTCGAGATCCAGCTCCTCGGCGACAAGCACGGCAACGTCATCTATCTGGGCGAGCGCGAGTGCTCCATCCAGCGCCGCAACCAGAAGGTGGTCGAAGAGGCCCCGTCGCCGCTGCTGGACGAGGCCACCCGCCGCGCCATGGGCGAGCAGTCGGTCGCGCTCGCCAAGGCCGTGGGCTACGATTCCGCCGGTACGGTGGAGTTCGTCGCCGGGCAGGACAAGTCGTTCTACTTCCTCGAGATGAACACCCGCCTGCAGGTGGAGCATCCCGTCACCGAGCTCGTCACCGGCATCGATCTGGTGGAGCAGATGATCCGGGTCGCGGCCGGCGAGAAGCTGTCCATCACGCAAGCCGACGTGAAGCTCACCGGCTGGGCGGTGGAGAGCCGCATCTACGCCGAGGACCCCTATCGCAACTTCCTGCCGTCCATCGGCCGGCTGCAGACCTATCGTCCGCCGGTGGAGCGGACGGAAGGCGGCGTCACGGTGCGCAACGACACCGGCGTGACCGAGGGCGGCGAAATCTCGCTGCACTACGATCCGATGATCGCGAAGCTCATCACCCACGCGCCGGACCGGCTCGCCGCCATCCGGGCCCAGGGCGAGGCGCTGGACGCCTTCGCCATCGACGGCATCCAGCACAACATCCCGTTCCTCACCGCGCTGATGGAGCATCCGCGCTGGCAGGAGGGCCGCCTCTCCACCGGCTTCATCGCCGAGGAGTTCCCGGACGGCTTCGCGCCGCGCAAGCCCGACGGCGAGGTGGCGCGCACGCTGGTGGCGGTCGCGGCCCAGATCGACTGGCTGACCATGGAGCGCCGCCGCGCCATCTCGCATCAGCTGCGTCGGGGCGCGGCCACCAAGGAGCTGCTGCGCACCATCCTGCTGGACGGCGAGCCGACCCGCGCCGAGACCCGCGCCGACGGCGGCGCGGTCGCCGTGCGCGTGCTGGCGGAGGACGGCTCCGAGGCCGCCACGCTCAGGGTGAAGACCGACTGGAAGCCGGGCGAGCCGGTGTGGCGCGGCGAGATCGACGGCCGGCCGGTCTCGGTTCAGGTGCGCAAGCACCCGCCGGCGGGCTGGGACCTCGCCCATCGCGGCGTCTCGGTGCTCGCCCGCATCCATGGCGCGCGCATCGCCGAACTGCTCGCCATGATGCCCGAGCGGGCGGTGGCCGACACCTCCAAGCAGCTGCTGTGCCCGATGCCGGGCCTTGTGGTGTCGATCGCGGTGACGGAGGGCCAGGAGGTCAAGGCCGGCGAGACCCTGGCCGTGGTGGAGGCCATGAAGATGGAGAACGTGCTGCGCGCCGAGCGCGACGGCGTGGTCTCCAAGATCAACGCCAAGCCCGGCGACAGCCTGGCGGTGGACGCAGTGATCCTCGAATTCGAGTGAACGCGGGCTTCCGGCGCCGCTCCCGCGGGTGATGAAACCTCGGAGATGTCGCCGAAGCGCGCTCCAGATGCTCCCGTCATGCCCGCGCGTTGCGCGGGCATGACGGTCGGTTGAGCGTCCCGGACACATTCTGAAACGACGAAGGGCGCGGCCATGGAGGTCGCGCCCTTCGTCTGTTTCGACAGGATGAGAAGTTTTTGAGTCTTGGCCGGCGGTCAGAGCCGGAAGCGGATCTGGTCGGTCCAGAAGCGCTCGAGGCGGACCAGCGCCACGTTCAGGGTGCGGAAGTCCTCCGCGTTCACGCCGCCCACCTGCTCGATGGTGCGGATGTGCTTGGCGTAGAGCTCCTCCACGATGTTGTGGATCTCGCGGCCCTGCTCGGTCAGGCTGATGCGCACCGAGCGGCGGTCCATGCGGGAGCGCTGGTGGTGCAGGAAGCCCATCTCCACCAGCTTCTTCAGGTTGTACGAGACGTTGGAGCCGAGATAGTAGCCGCGGGTGCGCAGCTCGCCGGCGGTCAGTTCGCTGTCGCCGATGTTGTACAGCAGAAGCGCCTGGACGCTGTTGATGTCGGAACGGCCGCGACGGTCGAACTCGTCCTTGATGACGTCGAGCAGGCGGCGGTGCAGGCGCTCCACCAGCGTGAGAGCTTCGAGATAAAGCGGGCGGACCTCGACCTGGCGAGGATCGGCGGCGGGCTTTTCCGTGCTGCGCGCAACGTTCTTCATGTCTGACGCCTTCCCGTATGCCATTTGATCTTGGAACGTCGTCCTGTCCCGCGTTCCTTGATCTGAAAATAGGTCGGGGGAGATGAAAATGCGTTTAAGTGACGTGCTGAAAATTCTATTTAGTTTTCAAGCTCAATGAAACGTTGCTGGGCTTCGTCAACAAGTGGTTACGCAGGTTTGCGTAAATCGATTTTCATTTGTCCTGACGAAATCCGAATTCACGCCGTGTTCATCGTTAAACGACTGTAAGCGCCCGCCGGGCTGCTCAGTCCTCCTCGCGCTTGGCCTTCAGCGACAGCGCCAGATAGACCGCCATGGCGAGCGCCCAGACCGGCGTCACGAGGAGGTTGAGAGCGCCGGAGGGGACGAGGGCCGAGAACATCAGCTGCGCCGAGGCGGCGCACAGCCAGATCACCACGCCCCAGGCGGCCGCGAGCCACAGGCCGACCGCGGCCACCGGATCGGCCACCGCGAAGAACACCGCGCCGATGCGCTGCACCAGCGGCCCGTCCGGGAACGGGGTCGGGCCGAGGCCGAGCAGCAGCGCCCAGTGGTAGAGCCCCTTCGCCAGCTCCAGCACCGCGAGCGCGCGCAGCAGCAGCGTCAGGCGCCACGTCCACGGGCGGGCGTAGCGGTCGCCGCGCAGGCGGTTGTCCCGCAGCGCGATCGGGGCGAGATCGTCCGGGTTGCTCACGCCGTGCGGGTCCGGGAGCTGAGGGCGGCGGGCGTCCGTGCGGCGGTCATCCGTGCGGTCATGGGGGCGTTCCTGTCGGGCGGGCCGCCCGCTTGTCGCCCGTTCGCGTCCGAAGCGCAAACGGAGGCGTCCATGACGAATTCATGTCCCTGACATGCCTCTCGGCTCTCTCGGGCGCCCGGCGGAGGTGCTATAGGGGCGGCCGGACGAGCGGAGGCCCGCGCCAGGCGACGGGCGACACAGGACAAAGGCGCCGGACATGCGCGAGACGATCGGAAAACTGCGCGAGCGCGGGCTGGACGTGCGGCTCGAGGACAACGCTCTGGCGCTGACCCGCCGTCCCCGGCGTGGCCGCGCCGCCGACTGGTCGCGCCGGCTGACCCGAGAGAACGCGGTCACGGTCGACGATCTGATCTGGCCGATCTTCCTGATCGAGGGCGAGAACCGGCGCGAGCCGGTGGCGGCCATGCCGGGGGTGGAGCGCCTGTCGGTGGACGAGGCGGTGCGGGCGGCGGAGGAGGCGGCGGCGCTCGGCATCCCGGCGCTGGCGCTGTTCCCCTACACCGAGCCGGGCCTGCGCGATCCGCTCGGCTCCGAGGCGCTCAACCCCGAGAACCTCACCTGCCGGGCGCTGCGGGCCATCAAGCGCGCGGTCCCGACCATCGGTCTCGTCACCGACGTGGCGCTCGACCCCTACACCAGCCACGGCCATGACGGGCTGCTGGACGGCGAGCGGGTGCTGAACGACGCTACCGTCGCCGTGCTGGCGCGGCAGGCGCTGACCCAGGCCGAGGCGGGCGCCGACGTGATCGCGCCCTCCGACATGATGGACGGACGGGTGGGGGCGATCCGCCAGGCGCTGGACGCCGCCGGCCGCTCCGACGTGCAGATCATGTCCTACGCCGCCAAATACGCCTCCGCTTTCTACGGCCCGTTCCGCGACGCCATCGGCACCAAAAAGACGCTGGTGGGCGACAAGCGCACCTATCAGATGGATCCCGCCAACGGCGACGAGGCGCTGCGCGAGGCGGAGCTCGACGTGATCGAGGGCGCCGACATGCTGATGGTGAAGCCGGGCCTGCCCTATCTCGACGTGGTGTGGCGGCTGAAGGAGCGCTTCCGCCTGCCGACCTTCGCCTATCAGGTGTCCGGCGAATACGCGATGATCCAGGCCGCCGCCCAGAACGGCTGGATCGACGGCGAGGCCGCCATGCTGGAAAGCCTGCTGGCGTTCAAGCGCGCCGGCGCCGACGGCGTGCTGACCTACTTCGCGCCGACGGTGGCGCGCCGCCTCAAGGGCCTCTGAGCCGGCCGCCGGGCGGGGCGACGTGCGGGGCGGGAGGCCTACCTCGCCGTCATGCCCGCGCTTTCGCCCTCTTCGTCATGCCCGCCGAAGGCGGGTATCCACGACTTCCTGTACCCGCGAGCGGCCTGAAGTCGTGGATGCCGAGTCAAGCTCGGGCATGACGGTGTGCGATCGGCGCGCGGTTGACGCGTTTGGACCGGCCCTGACGCCCAACGGATGCTGGATGAGAGGCGACGGCGCCGCGCGCGTCACCTCTCCCCGGCGGGGAGAGGTCGGAGGGCGTCAGCCCTCCGGGTGAGGGGCGCGCTCGCGCTCGGCCCGCCGCACAGCCCCTCCGCCATACCATATGCTGCGGCGCGACAAAGGCGCTTGACGGGCGCGGGCGTTCGTCCCTAACCTTTGCGTCAGGAGCAAGGGAGCTCTCGCCGGACCGGTCCACGGTCCTGCGAGGCTCCCTTTTTGTTTGTGGCGAGCGATGACCTTACGTGCTGCGACGCGCCGGCCCCTCGTGGTGGGCGCGCTCTATTCCGAAACCGGCGCCACCGCCTTCGTGGAGCGCACCCAGCTCAACGCGACCCGGCTCGCGATCGAGGAGATCAACGCGAGCGGCGGCGTCGACGGGCGGGAGGTCGTGCTGGTCTCCCACGACGCCCAGTCCGACCCGGCCCGCTTCGCGAGCCTCGCCGAGGCCCTGCTCGACGAGGAGCGCGCCGACCTGCTGATCGGCTGCTACATGACCAACACCCGGCAGGCGGTGGTGCCGGTGGCGGAGCGCCGCGGCGCGCTGCTGGCTTACGCCGCCTGCTACGAGGGCTTCGAATATTCGCCCAACGTGATCTACGGCGGCGCGGTGCCGAACCAGCACATCCTGATGCTGGCCCGCCATCTCATGAACGAGCCGGGCAAGCGCTTCTATCTGGTGGGCACGCGCTACACCTTCCCGATCGAATCCCACCGGGTGCTGCTGACGCTCATCGCCGAGCGCAAGGGCCACGCGCTGGCCGAGCGCTACGTGCCGCTGGACGTGACGCGCCGGGAGCTGGACCAGATCGTGCAGGACATCCGGCGCAAGAAGCCGGATGTGGTGTTCTGCACCGTGGTCGGCCGCGCGGCCTCCGCTTTCTACGAGCTCTGCGCCGAGGCGGGGCTGACCGCCGACACCACCTTCGCCAGCCTCACCATCACGGAGGCGGAGGTGGCGGCCATGCCGCCGCGGCTCGCGGAGGGGCATCTCACCGCCGCCACCTATTTCCAGTCGGTGGACACGCCGGAGAACCGGCGCTTCGTCCGGGCCTATCAGGCGCGGTTCGGGGTGCGCGAGCGCCTGAACGCCATGGCGGAGACCGCCTACGCCGTCACCCATCTGACGCTGGCCGCCGTGGCGCGGGCGGGCTCGGCGGCGCCCGAGGCGGTGCGGCGGGAACTGGCGGACATGACGTTCCGCGCGCCGCAAGGCGAGATCCGGCTCGATCCCGAGAACAGCCATCTCTACCTCTGGCCGCGCATCGGCAGGGTGCAGGCGGACGGCCAGTTCCAGATCATCGCCGAGGCCGCCGCCCCGGTGAAGCCGGACCCCTATCTCATCAACCACACCCTCGAGGACTGGGACGGCGCCACGCCGCCCGAGGTCCTGCCGCTCGCGTCGGGACTGTGAGCCCATGCTGAAGGCGCTCCGCGACATCCGGACCCTCCGCGTCGTGATCTACCACCCGAAGGACCGGGAGCGGGACGAACTGGTGGCGCAGATCCGCCGCATCGGCTGCGAGGTCGAGGCGGTGTGGCCGCCGCCCGAGAAGCTGCGCCAGGACGCGGACGTGGTGTTCATGCTGTTCCGGCAGGACGGCTTCACCCATGTGCTGCTGAAGGCGCTGGCGGAGAGCGGCTCCCAGGCCTCGCTGATCGCCATCGTCGAGTTCGAGAGCCCGGCGGTGATCGAGGCGGTGGCCCGCGCCGGCGCGGTGTCGATCGTCACCAAGCCCATCCGCGCCTTCGGTCTGCTCACCAGCCTGGTTCTTTCGCGGACAATTTCCGCAAAAGAAAAAAACCTTATTGACAGGGCGAGGAAGCTTGAGTCAAAGTTAGAAGGCTTCAGGCGCATGGAAAAAGCCAAGGCGATATTGATATCGCGCAAGGGTTTTTCTGAGCAGGAGGCTTACGATACGATCCGTATGCGCGCAATGTCGGCGCGCGTGTCTATGGATGTCGTGTGCGCGACCATCATAGACGCTGACGAATTCATCGGACTCTGACCCCGGCGGTTTCCGCCGTGCGCGTCTGATCCGTCTCCATATCGATCCGGGAGCGCCAAAGGTCGCCGCCACCGGGTCATGGCTAAGAGAGCCGTCGCCAGCTTCACCGCTGGCGGCGGCTTTTTGTTTTTCCGGCCTGCATGCCGCGCGGCGGCTCAGGCCAGACCCAAGGAGCCGAAAATGACTCAAGGAACCGGGACGGAGGATCGCAAGGTCCGCGTCGCCTGCGATGTGGGCGGCACGTTCACCGACATCTGCGTGCTGAGCGAGGCCACGGGCCGCATGCACGTGGCCAAGGTGCCCACCACCCCCGACCCGATCGACGGCGTGCTGGCCGGCATCGAGGCGGGCGGGGTGAACCTGAACGACCTGCTGCTGTTCAAGCACGGCACCACGCTCGCCACCAACGCGCTGATCACCCGCCGCTTTCCCCCGGCGGTGATGGTCACCACCAAGGGCTTCCGCGACACCATCGAGATCCGTCGCGGCAACCGCGACGACCTCTGGGACACCTACAAGGAGATGGCGAAGCCCTACATCCGGCGCCGCGACCGTCTCGTGGTCTCCGAGCGCACGGACTATTCCGGCAAGGTCGTGACGCCGCTCGACGAGGCGGAGGCTCTGGAGCTCGCCCGCGTCATCAAGAAGCGCGGCGTGAAGACCATCGCCATCTGCTTCGCCAACGCCTTCATCAACCCAGCGAACGAGCAGCGCATGCGCGACATCCTCGCCGAGGCCGTGCCCGAGGCGGTGATCTCCATCTCCAGCGACATCATGCCGGAGATCTTCGAGCATGAGCGTTTCTCGACCACGGTCGCGAACGCGGTGCTGGCGCCGGTGGTGGGCAATTACGCCAGCCGTTTGGAAAGCCGCATGAAGGAAGGCGGCTACAAGGAAGACGTGATGCTGCTGCATTCTGGCGGCGGCGTCATGACCGCCAAGATGGCGGAGCGCTACGCCGCGCGGCTCTCGGCCTCCGGCATCGCCGCGGGCGCCATCGCCAGCCGCTTCGTCGCCGAGCAGGCCGGGTTCAGGAACTCCATCGGCCTCGACATGGGCGGCACCTCCACCGACGTGTCGCTCTGCGACAACGGCGAGATCAACGTCACCAAGGAGTGGTTCGTCGAATACGGCTACCCGATCTGCTTCCCCTCGATCGAGGTGCTGACCATCGGCGCCGGCGGCGGCTCGCTCGCCTGGCTCGACGCCGCGAACTCGCTGCGCAACGGCCCGCAGTCGGCCGGCTCCACGCCCGGACCGGCCTGCTACGGCCGCGGCGGCGAGAACCCCACCAACTGCGACGCCAACGTGGTGCTGGGGCGCCTGTCGGACCGGCTCGCCGGCGGCAAGGTCGGGCTCGACAAGGCGCTCGCCACCGAAGCCATCCGCAAGGGCGTCGCCGAGCCGCTCGGCATGTCGGTGGAGGACGCGGCGATCGCGATCATCAAGGTCGCCAACGCCAACATGTCGGACGCGGTGCGCCTGCTCTCCATCCGGCGCGGCTACGACCCCCGCGACTTCGCGCTGGTCGCCTTCGGCGGCGCCGGCCCGCTCCACGGCGCGGCGCTCGCCAAGGATCTGGCGATCCCGGTGGTGCTGGTGCCGCCGAACCCCGGCGTCACCTCCGCCCTCGGCTGCCTGCTGGTGGACATCCAGCACGACATCACGCGCATGTACCTCTCCAAGGCCGACGACGTGAACGTCATGGACCTGGAGACCACCTTCCGGGAGCTGGAGGTGGAAGGCGCCGAACGCCTGAAGTCCGAGGGCGTGGCCCCCGAGAACATGGTGTTCCAGCGCAAGATCGACATGCGCTACCACGGCCAGTGGCGCGCGCTCGCCATCAACATCGCCTCGCCGGTGACGTCGCTCGAGGAGGCGATCGCCCACTTCCACGAGGAGCATGGCCGCGAGCACAACTACTCGCGTCCGGGCGCGCCGGTGGAGATCTACCGCGTCTCGGTCACCGCGACCGGCGTGACGCCGAAGGCGAAGTTCGCCGATTTCGATCCGGTGGACGAGAAGCCGGCCGCCTCCGGCTCCCGCATGGTGCGGTTCGACGAACTGCCTGCCGCGGTCGACACGCCCGTCTACCTCCGCGACGCGCTCAAGGCCGGCATGACGGTCGAAGGCCCCGCCGTCATCGACCAGCTCGACTCCACCGTGATCGTGCCGCCCGGCGTCACGGCCGAGGTCGACCGCTCGCTCACCCTCGTCATGCGCATCCCGCTGGCCTGACCGGTCCGCGCCCCAGCAACAGGAGCACCCCATGTCCTCCAAGACCATGGACAACGGCCTCGATCCGGTCACCTTCGAGGTCCTCAAGAACGCCTACGTCAACATCGTCGACCAGATGGCGGAGCAGATCTTCCGCACCTGCTATTCCTTCGTGATCTGGTCCCGGGACTTCTCGTCCGCGCTCTGCGACGTGAACGGCGACACCATCATGCAGGGCTCGGGCGACATCGCCGCCCATGTGGGCACGCTGCATTACACGGCGAAGGCGGTGATCAACGCCTTCAAGGGCGACATCCATCCCGGCGACGTGTTCGTGGTGAACGACGTCTACCAGGGCGGCACCCACTTCAACGACACCCGCATCGTGCGGCCGATGTTCTACAAGGGCGAGCTGCTCGGCTTCGCCCAGGCCAACGGCCACTGGGCGGACGTGGGCGGCGCGACGCCGGGCTCGTTCAACGTCAACGCGCTCGACCACATGGCCGAGGGCCTGCGCATCACCCCGGTGCGCGTCTGGAGCAAGGGCGAGCAGCTCAAGGACGTCTGCAACCTCATCGCCTCCAACACCCGCGCCCCCGCCGACATCATCGGCGACATGGAGGCCCAGGCCGAAGCCACCAAGGTGGCCGAGACCGAGGTCTGCCGCCTGATCGAGAAATACGGCCTCGACGTCATCAAGACCTCCTTCACCGCGGTGCAGGATTACGTCGAGGTGCTGACCCGCCAGCGCGTCGCGGCGCTGCCGGACGGCGTGTGGGAGACCGAGGACTACATCGACCTCGATCCGGGCGTGGGCGAGGGCCTGATCCCGATCCGGGTGCGCATGACCATCAAGGGCGACACGGTCCATTACGACCTGTCGAAATCCCATCCGACCAGCATCCGCTGCTTCCTGAACGCCTGTTTCGGCGGCTCCTTCGCCGCCATCGTCGCCGGCACCAAGATGCAGTTCCCGGAAATCCCGCTGAACTCCGGCTTCTACCGCGTCGTGACCGTCGATCTCGGACCGGAAGGCTCGGTGGTCAACGCCGCGTGGCCGACGCCGGTCGCCGGCTTCTGCTCCGGTCCGTTCGAGAAGATCATGAACTCGATCTTCGAATTGTGGGCCGAAGTGATGCCGGAGCGGGCCATGGCCTGCACCTTCAACCTCGACTACCTGCTGATCGGCGGCCGCGACAACCGCGAGGGCGGGACCGGCCAGAAGCACTTCATGTGGTACGACTGGATGGTCGGCGGCTGGGGCGCCCGCAACGGCCGCGACGGCTGGGGCGCCACCGGCCCGGTGTTCGGCGTCCAGCTCGGCACCCAGCCCTTCGAGGGGCAGGAGCGGCTGGCGCCGGTGCTCACCACCGCCCACGAGCTTCGGGTGGATTCCGGCGGCCCCGGCGAGTCCCGCGGCGGCATGGGCGTCGACAAGGGCGTGATCCTCACCGAGGTCGACCGCACCGTCGTCTCCTACTGCTGCGACCGCGAGCGCTCCATCACCTGGGGTCTGTGGGGCGGCCTGCCGTCGATCCCGCACGGCGTGTGGGTGAACGAGGGGCTGGAGAACGAGCGCTACCTGGGCTCCATGTTCTCCAACGAGCCGCTTGCGGCCGGCGACCATGTGACCCGCCCCTCCGCCGGCGGCGGCGGCCTCGGCGATCCGCTGGAGCGCGACCCGCAGCTCGTCTGCGAGGACGTGGCGGACGGCTACGTCTCCATCGCCCGCGCCGCCCTCGATTACGGCGTGGTGGTGAAGGAGATCGACGCCGACCTCGCCGAATACGAGGTCGACCGCGAAGCCACCTTGGCCAAGCGCGCCTACATCCGCGCCAACCGCGCCAAATGGCTCGACGAGGACCCCGAGGCGATCGCCGCGAAGTACCGGGCGGGCGAGCTCTCCATGCTCGACCTCATCCGCCAGTACGGCGTGATCGTGAACTGGGGCTCGGGGGCGCTGCTGCCCAAAACCACCGCGCAGTTCCGCGCGATGCTGAAGCGCCGCGCCGCGCCCTACTGGAGCAGGCGGCTGAAGCCGGGCTCCGAGGCGAGCGTCTCGCTCAAGGTCGCCTGAGCGCAGGCCGGGCGGCGGCCGGGGAGGGCTCTTCCCGGCCGCGCGCCCGCGCCACAGGCGACGGCGGCGCCCAAGACCGCCGGGCCATCGTCCTCTTGAGGAAACGCAAGGCGCATCGATACGGCCGCCGGCCGCACCCGGCGAAGGACGCCACCCATCCGACGACGTTTCGGGGATCGACATGACCGCCTTCAACCGCCGCACGCTTCTCAAGACCGCCGCCGCCGGCGCGGCGCTGGGGCTCGCGCCCGCCTACATTCGGGGCGCAAGCGCCGCGGACGCCATCCAGATCGCCGGCATCCACGACGCCTCCGGCGGCATCGACATCTACGGCCGGCCGATGATCAACTGCCTGACGCTGGCGGTGGAGGAGCTCAACGCCAGGGGCGGGGTGCTGGGGCGCGAGATCGCGCTCAAGAACTACGACCCGCAGTCGAACATGCAGCTCTACACCCAGTACGCCACCGAGGCCGCCACCAAGCAGAAGGCGGCCGTGGCGTTCGGCGGCGTCATCTCGGCGTCGCGCGAGGCCATGCGGCCCGCGCTGCGCCGCTACCGCGTCCCCTATTTCTACAGCCTGCTCTACGAAGGCGGCGTCTGCGACCGCAACGTGTTCTGCATGGGCTCGACGCCGGCCCAGACGCTTCAGAAGTTCACGCCCTTCGCGATGAAGCGCTTTAACGCCAAGACGATCTATGTTCTGGCGGCGGACTACAATTACGGCCAGATCACCGCCAAGTGGATCAAGAAGTTCGCCACCGAGAACGGCGGCGACGTGGCGCAGGCGGACTTCTTCCCGCTCGACGTGAACGACTTCGGCCCGACCATCCGCAAGATCCAGGCGGCGAAGCCCGACATGATCATGTCGGTGCTGGTGGGCGCCGCCCACAACTCGTTCTACCGCCAGTGGGTCGCGTCCGGCATGAAGGACAAGATCCCCATGGCCTCCACCACCTTCGGCATCGGCAACGAGCAGGCGCTGACCTCGCCGGAGGAACACGACGGCATCATCGTCTCTTACGCCTATTTCGACGGCATCCAGACGCCGGAGAACCTCGACTTCATCACGCGCTACAAGGCCCGGTTCGGCGCCAAGGCGGACGCGGTGACCGAGGGCGCGGCCATGACCTACCACGCCGTGAACCTCTGGGCGGAAGCGGCGAAGAAGGCGGGCTCCGTCGAGCGCGACAAGGTGATCGCGGCGCTCGAAACCGGGCTGTCCTTCACCGGACCGGCGGGCAAGACCACCATCGACGCCGCGACCCATCACGACACGCTCGACGTCTACATCGCCGAGGTGAAGGGCGGGGCCTACCACGTGCTGGAGAGCTTCCCGCAGCAGACGCCGGCGGACACGGCGGCGGTCTGCGACCTGACCAAGAACCCGAACGAGACCAAGCAGTTCGTCATCGACGTCAAAGTCTGACGTCGGCGACGGCCGGGCGGGCGCGCCGTCCCCTCGCGCGCCCGCCCCTTTGTCAGTTCGCAGGTCAGGAGACCGGCATGGATTACGCGATCATCGTGCTGCTTCAGGTCGTGGTCACGATCGCGAACCTCGCGCTCATCAGCGCCGGGCTCGCCGTGATCTTCGGCATGATGCGCATCATCAACATGGCCCATGGCGAGTTCCTGATGCTGGGCGGCTACGCCGCGCTGGTCTCGCACCAGGCCGGGCTGAACCTGTGGCTGTCGATCTTCGTGGTCGCGCCGCTGGTGGTGGGGCTGGTCGGCGCCGTGATCGAGCGGCTGGTCATCCGCAGGCTTTATGGCCGGATGATCGACACCATGCTCGCCACCTGGGGCGTCAGCCTGGCGCTGGTCGGGCTCATCACCGTGATCTTCGGCAACACGGTGGCCGGCGTCTCGCCGCCGCTCGGAAGCCTCGAGATCGGCGCCTACGCCATCGGGCGCTACGAGCTGCTGGTGGCCGGGGTCTCCGCGTTGCTGTTCGCGGCCGGCTGGTGGGTTCTCGCCCGCACTCCCGTCGGGCTGATCGCCCGCGCGGCGATGCAGAACCGCGACATGGCGGCGGCGCTCGGCGTCGATCCGGCCAGGGTCTACGCCGCGACCTTCGTCACCGGGGCCGCGATCTCCGGCCTCGCCGGGGCGCTGATCGCGCCGATCGCGGGGGTCGCGCCCACCATCGGCGCCGCCTACATCGCCAAGACCTTCATCACCGTCATCTCGGGCGGGGCCGCCATCCTCGCCGGCACGCTCAGCGCCGCCGGCCTGCTCGGCGCGGTCAACGCCGCCTTCTCCTTCCTCACCGGCCCGGTGCTGGGGGAGGTCGCGCTGCTCGCCTGCGCCGTCCTGCTGCTGCGCCTGCTGCCCCAGGGCGTCACCGGCCGCTTCTTCCGGAGGTCGCTGTGACCGTCTCGCTCCGCTCCGCGCTCGGCTTCGCGGCGATCGCCGCCGCCGCCTTCTACGCGCTCGTGGTCGTGCCCCAGGGCGGCGATCTCACCACCATGATCAACGGCTCGATCTACGCCAGCTACGCCATTCTGGCGCTGTCGCTGGCGCTGATCTGGGGCTACGGCGGCGTGCTGTCCTTCGGGCAGGCGGCCTTCTTCGGCCTCGCCGGCTATGTCTACGCGGTCGCCGGGCTCAACCTCGGCGACACGGCGCTGGCGGCCCTGATCGCGGTTGCGAGCGCCGCGGCCTTCGCGGCCCTGCTCGGCTACTTCATGTTCTGGGGCCGGGTGTCGGACGTCTATCTGGGCGTCATCACGCTGACCGTCTCGCTGATCCTCTACCGCTTCATCAACCAGACGGCGGGCGAGGAATGGACCATCGGCGCGGCCCCGCTGGGCGGCTTCAACGGCATCCCCTCGACGCCCATCATGACGGCGCTCGGCAAGCCGGACGAAACGCTCATGCCGGAGCAGATCTATGCGCTGTCGGTGGGCGCGCTGGTCGTCTGCTATCTGATCTGCCGCCTCGTGATCGCGACCCGCTTCGGCCGCGCCGTGGTGGCGATCCGGGAGAACCCGGTCCGCGCCGAACTGCTCGGCTACGACACACGGTTCTACAAGCTCGGGATCTTCACGCTCGGCGGCGCGATCGCGGGCGTGGGCGGCGTAGCCTTCGCGAACTCGGTGTTCGTGAGTCCCACCATGTTCAACCTGCAGACCAACGGGCAGGTCATCATCTGGGTCATCGTCGGCGGGCTCGGCACGCTGGCGGGACCGGTGATCGGCTGCTTCGCCATGCTGTCGCTCTCCACCTGGCTCGGCTCGCTCGACGGCGGCGGCTGGACCGACCCGAACCTCGTGATGGGCGTCGTGCTGACGTTCTGCGTGGTGGCGCTGCGCAAGGGCCTGCTGCCCACCGCGCTCGGGCTCGGCGAGCGCCTGTTCGCCGTGGCGAGGGAGCGCATGGGCGCGCCCAAGCTCGGCGAGCCGCGCGCGGCGGAGGACCGGCCATGACCGCCGCGGCTCCGCTGCTCGAAGCCCGCGACCTCGTCATGCGCTTCGGCGACGTGACGGCGGTGGGCGGCGTCAGCATGACGGTGGGGGAGGGCGAGCTGCGCTGCCTCATCGGCCCCAACGGCGCCGGCAAGAGCACCTTCTTCAAGATGCTGTCCGGCCAGCTCCGCCCCACCTCCGGCGCGGTCGCCTTGCGCGGCCGCAGCATCGTCGGCCTGCCGGCGTCGCGCATCGCGAGGCTCGGGGTCGGCGTGAAGACCCAGACGCCGAGCGTGTTCGACGGGCTGACGGTGATGGAGAGCGTGCGGATCGCCACCGACGCGCTTCTGCCGCCCCAGCTCGCCCGCCGCCGTGCGGACGAGGCGCTGGAGCGCATGCGCATCCCCCATCTCGCCGGCGCGACGGTGGGGCTGCTCGCCCACGGCCAGCGCCAGCTGGTGGAGCTCGCCATGGTGGTGGCGCAGGCGCCGGACCTGATCCTGCTGGACGAGCCCGCAGCCGGCATGACCGGCGTCGAGGTCGACCGGCTTGGCGATCTGATCGTGGAGCTGGCCCGGTCCAGCTCGGTGATCGTGGTGGAGCACGACATGGCCTTCATCCGCCGCATCGCCCGCACCGTCACCGTGTTCAACCGGGGCCAGGTGCTGGCGGAAGGCCCGGCGGCGGAGGTGATGGCCGACGCCCGCGTGCGCGACGTCTATCTCGGAAAGGACGCGGCATGAGCATCCTCGCCGTTTCCAACCTCGCCGCCGGCTACGGCGCCATCGGCGTGCTGCGCGACGTGGGGTTCGACATCGCGCAGGGGGAGATCCTCGGAATCCTCGGCCACAACGGCATGGGGAAAAGCACTCTGCTCAAGGCGCTGAGCGGCGCCATCCTCCCGAGCGCGGGCGCGATCCTGTTCGCCGGCGCCGACATCGCCCAGGAGCCGCCCCACCGCCGCGCAAGGCGCGGGCTCGGCTACGTGCCGCAAGGGCGCCAGATCTTTCCGGGCCTCACCGTGCGGGAGAACATGGCCTTCGCCGCCCGCGCGTCCGGCGCGCCGCTTGTGATCGTCGACGAGATGATCGCCCGCTTTCCCCGGCTGCAGCCGATCGTGGACCGGGCGGGCGGGGTGCTGTCGGGCGGCGAGCAGCAGATCCTGGCGCTGGCGCGCTGCCTCTGCGCGAAGCCGTCGCTGATCCTGCTGGACGAGCCGACCGAGGGCATCCAGCCCTCGATCCGCGACGAGATCGTGGAGACGCTGCTGACGCTCAGGCGGGAGCTCGGGCTCTCGATCCTGCTGGTGGAGCAGAACCTCAAGTTCATGACCGATCTGGCCGACCGGGTCCTTCACATGGAGAAGGGCCGGCTGGCCTTCGCCGCGCCGCCCGAGGCCGCGGCCTGACGCATCCGGCGCCGGAAGCGATCCGGCGCCGTCATCCAGCGCAAGAGCGGTGCGGCCGCCGGAACCTCGTTCCGGCGGAAGGAAGCTCGCGCGCCCAACGGCCCGCCATGGCGGGCGCATTCGGGGAGAATGACGCGATGACCATCAGCATGACCATGAAGGGCGTCGCCGCCGGCGCCGCAATCGGGCTGGCCTTCGCCGCAACGCCGGCCGGCGCCGCCGGCACCACGGCGCCGGGCTACACCACCGGCATCCCGGTCTGGGCCGTGGCGCCGGAGGGACTCTACTACCTCAACCAGACCTATTCCGGCTTCCGGGAGGTGGGCGGCGTCGACATCCGCTCGAACTACAACACCTTCTTCTTCTTCTGGCAGACGGGGGCCAAGTTTCTGGGGGCCGACATCGGCCTCATCGCTGCGCCGACCATCGCCGACGTCTCCATCGAGGGCGCGGGCAGCGATTTCGGCCTGTTCAACACCTACTTCGCCGCCCAGCTGAGCTGGGACCTCGGCGACGACCTCTATGTGGGCTACCGCCTCGGCGGCTACATCCCGCAGGACGAAAAGCTCTCGCTCGACTACGGCACCATCGAGCACCGCGTCGGCGCAAGCTATCTCGGAGACGGCTGGAACCTCACCGGCAACTTCATGTTCGGCACGCCGGTGGGCGACAAGAAGCTCGACCTCGCGCCGAACTACGTGATCGCCGATCTGACCGCGACCAAGAAGTTCGGCAAGTTCGAGATCGGGCCGGTGGCCCATTTCGAGGCCGACGTCAGCAAGCCGATCTCCTGGTACGGCAAGCAGTCCCAGTTCGCGATCGGCGGCCTGATCGGCTACGACTTCGGCGGCGCGAACCTGAACGTGAAGCTGACCCGCGACGTCTATTCCAAGAATCGCGGCTTCAAGGACACGATCCTCTGGACCAACCTCAGCTTCCCGCTGTGGACGCCGGCCAAGGCCGAGGCCCCGCTGGTCGTGAAGTACTGACGACGCGAGGGAGCCCGGCCGCGAGGACCGGGCTCATCGACCGACGACCGCCTCGCCCATGACGAATGGCGCAAAGGTGTGACCCGAAACCGCCTTGCCTTCGGCGCCGCAGCGCCGTAATCGGGCGGGGACGGTTCCCTTCGGGGATCAAAAGGGAACGCGGTGCGGGCTTCGGCCCGAAGCCGTGGCTGCCCCCGCAACTGTGAGCGGCGAGCGCTTCGTCATCGGCCACTGGACCTCTCTAGGTCCGGGAAGGCGGCGAACGGCGCATTGACCCGCGAGCCAGGAGACCTGCCGTCAGCCGTGTGGTCACACGCGAACGCGTCGGGCGGGGTGCACCGATGGTGGGCGAACCATCGGGCGGACGCATGTCTGGTTCGATCGGGGAGACTTCCTGTTCGCGGTGACGGCGCAACACGTCCCGCTCGGGGTCTCGATGTCCGGTTCCGTCTCCGCCTCTCGCCTCCGGCGCTCCACGCCCCGGTCTCTCCGCGTCGCGCTGCTCGGCGCCTGCTGCGCCGCGGCGCTGGCCTCTCCTTCGCGCGCCCAGTCGCCCGAAAGCCCGGTGGAGCTTGACGAGATCACCGTCAGCGGCAAGGGCGGCAAGCCGTCGTCCGGCCCGAACCTGTCCGTGAAGACCGGCGCCGGCAGCCGGCTCGGCCTGACGCCGCTGGAGACGCCCGCGAGCGTGGACGTGGTCTCCGGCGACGTGGTTCGCGACCGCGGTCAGGCCTCCATCGCCGAGGCGGTGACGCAGAACGCGGCCGGCTTCAGCTTCATCGGCACGCCCGGCAACGGCTTCGGGGCCTATTCGTCGCGCGGCTTCACCGGCGTGAGCTCGGTCACGACGCTCTATGACGGCGTGCGGCTCTATCCGGGCAACGGCACCGTCACCTTCCCGTTCGACACCTGGACGGTGGACCGGATCGAGGTGCTGCGCGGCCCGGCCTCGGTGCTCTACGGCGAGGGCGCCATCGGCGGCGCCATCAACATCATCCCGAAGAAGCCGCTTTACGAGGAGCGCCGCAACGAGGCGCGCGCCGTGGTGGGCACGGACGGGCAGGTGGGCCTCGCCGCCGGCAGCGCCGGGCCGATCAACGAGAAATTCGCCTACAGCTTCGACGTGGCCGCCAGCCGCGGCGACGGCTGGATGGACCGGGGCGACTACAAGAACCTCGCCTTCTCCGGCGCGCTGAACTGGCGCCCGACCGACGAGCTCTCCGTCACCCTGACCCATGACGGCGGCCACAACCAGCCGAGCCGCTACTTCGGCACGCCGCTGAAGGGCTCCGGCAATGTGGAGAAGGACTGGATCGGCGAGAACTACAACGTCCGCGACGGCGTGATCCGCTTCAACGACAACATCACCCAGCTCAAGGCGGAATGGACGCCGAACGAGACCGTGACGCTGCGGGCGGTGGGCTATTACGTCACGGCCAACCGCTTGTGGCGCAACGCTGAGGGCTACAAATGGAATGAGGGGACCGAACGGGTCGACCGTTCAAGCTTCATCGCCATCAAGCAGGAGCAGGAGCAGATCGGTGCGCGCGCCGACGCCACCATCCGCACCGAGCTGTTCGGCATGGCGAACGAGGCGGTGGTCGGCTTCGACGTCAACCGCTTCGATTTCCGGCGTCTGAACAATGGCGGCTACCGTGCCCCGGACCTCAACCCGTCGCTGCCGCCGAAGGGCTTCGATCCGGGCGAGTACGGCAGCGCGAGCTCCTACGGCAAGGACTACAAGGCGATCACCACGCAGTATTCCTTCTTCATCGACGACCGCCTGAAGCTCACCGACCAGATCTCGCTGGTCGCAGGCCTGCGCTACGACCATCCGGAAGTGGATTTCCGTGGATATCGGTTGGTCAACGGCGCGTTGCCGCGCTCGAAAACGGTCCTGGATTCGTTGTCGTGGCGCGTGGGCGCGGTCTACGAGCCGGTGAAGAACCTCGCGGTCTACGCGCAGTATTCGGAGGCCGCCGATCCCGTCACGTCGATCCTGTCGCTGCCGCCGGGATCGTCCGGCTACAAGCTCTCCAAGGGTCGGCAGGTCGAGGCCGGCGTGAAGCAGAGCCTGTGGGACGACCGCTTCGAGTGGACGCTCTCGGCCTTCTACATCGAGAAGAAGGACCTGCTCGCGCCCAACCCGAACAAGCCCGGCTCACCCTCCGAGCAGATCGGCAAGCAGTCTTCCCGCGGCGTGGAGGCCTCCGTCGGCGTGGAGCTCGGGCACGGTTGGCGGGTCGACGCCAACGCCACGATTCTGGATGCGCGCTACGACGAATTCTTCGGTTCGGGCAACGTGGACTACAAGGGCAACACGCCGAACGCCGTGCCGGAAACGCTCGCCAATGTCTGGGCGACCTGGCGCTTCGCGGAGGACTGGAAGGCGCAGGCCGGCCTGCAATACGTCGGCAAGACCTACACCTCGGCCAGCAATGACCACAAACGGCCGGCCTATGCGCTGGTCAACGCCGGGCTGCAGTGGAAGCCGACGGCCTACGCCACGCTCGACCTCCGGGTGAAGAACCTGTTCGACAAGACCTACGCCTACACGGGCGGCGACTCCCAGTGGTACTTCGGCGCGCCGCGCACCGCGGAGCTCGCTCTGCACCTGAAGTTCTGACGCCCGTGGCCGCGCCCGTCCGTCTGGAGGTCGAGGATCTGGCGTGGGGCCCTCCGGGGCGCCCGCCGGTGCTCTCGGGCGTGAGCTTCGCGCTCGCGCCCGGCGCGCGGCTCGCGGTGGTCGGCCCCAACGGCGCCGGAAAGTCCACGCTGCTGCGCTGCCTCTACCGGGTGAACCGGCCGACCGCGGGGAGGCTGCGTCTCGACGGCGACGATCTCTGGGCGCTGCCCGCGCGCCAGGCCGCGCGGCGGGTGGCCGCCGTGCTTCAGGAGACGCCGCCGGACTTCGCCTTCACCGTGCGGGAGATGGTGGAGGCGGGGCGCACGCCGCACGCGGGCGCCTTCGGCGATCCCGGCGGCGCGGCGGTGGTGGAGGACGCCATGGCGCGCATGGAGATTTCAGCCTTCGCCGCCCGCCGCTTCGCCACGCTCTCCGGCGGCGAAAAGCAGCGCGCCCTCATCGCCCGCGCGCTGGCGCAGCAGCCGGGCCTGCTGGTGCTGGACGAGCCCACCAACCACCTCGACATCCGCCACCGGCTGGAGGCGATCGAGCTGCTGAAGGGGCTCGACCTCACCATCGTCGCCACCCTGCACGATCTGGATTTCGCCGCCGACATGGCCGACCACGTGCTGGCGCTGGAAGGCGGCCGCCCCGTCGCCTTCGGCCCCGCGCGGGAGACGCTGGCGCCGGCGCTGATCCGTCGGAGCTTCGGCGTCGAGGCGGAGGTGACGCCCTGGCGCGGCACGCTGCGCTTCGCCTACCGGCTGCCGGAGGAGGGGGCGTGAGAGCCTGTCCCGTCCGTGTCGAGGCGCGTCCCTCCGGCCGCCGTCATGCCCGCCGAAGGCGGGCATCCACGATTTATTCCAGCGCGATGGCTTCAGCGTTCAAGTCGTGGATGCCCGAGACACGCTCGGGCATGACGGGTAAGCGGGGTCCTGGACGGACGCGGAGACGTCTTCTTGCCGCGCTGCTGCTCGCGCTCTGCGCCGCGCCCGCCTCCGCCCATCCGGTCACGGTGCGGAGCTGCGACCGGCTCGCCACCTACGACCGGCCGCCGCAGCGGGCTGTGTCCTACGATTCCAACCTCACCGAGATGATGCTGGCGCTCGATCTCACCGACCGCATGGTGGGCTACATCGGCTCGCAGGCGCGGGTGTCGGCGGCTGTGGACCTGTTTCCCAAGGCGGCCGCCCTGCGCCAGCTCCAGCGACAGTATCCCACCCGCGAGACGTTGCTGGAGGCGGGGGTCGACTTCTATTTCGCCGGCTGGAGCTATGGCATGCGCGCCGGCGGCGAGGTGACGCCGGACACGCTCGGCCGGCTCGGCATTCCGGTCTACGAGCTCACCGAAAGCTGCATCCGCATCGGCCGGCGGGAGAAGCCGACGCTCGACTTCCTCTACCGCGATCTGCTCAATCTCGGCCGCATCTTCGGCGTGGAGGGCCGCGCCGAGGCGCTGGTCGCCGGCTATCGCGCGCGGGAGGCGGCGGTGCGGGCCAGGGTGGCCGGCGCGCCCATGCGGCCGAAGGTGTTCCTCTACGACAGCGAGGGCCGGGTGGCCGGCACCGGCGGCGCCTACGCCATGCCCACCGCGCTGATCGAGGCGGCGGGCGGGCGCAACATCGCCGACGACGTTCCCGGCAACTGGACGCGCATGAGCTGGGAAAGCGTGATCGAGCGCGACCCGGACGCCATCGTCATTCTGGATCACGGCGCCGGCGGGGCCGCGCGCAAGCTGCGCTACGCGCAGTCGCGGCCGGGCCTGAAGGACCTCCGGGCGCTGAAGGCCGGAAAGGTGCTGGCGCTCAGCTACGACGAGCTGACGCCCGGACCCCGCAACCTGATCGCGCTGGAGAAGATCGCGGAGTTCCTGCATGGCGACCGCTGACCGCCGCCCCATGGCCGCGTCGCCCCGGGCGCGTTTCGTCGGGCTCGGCGCCGCGACGATGCTGCTGCTCGTCGCCGCCATGGCGCTCTCGCTGCTGATCGGCCCGGCGCGCCTTCCGGCGCAGGAGATCTGGGCGGTGGCGATGGAGAAGCTCGGGCTTGGCGCCGCGTCCGGCGTGGCGCCGGGCCGCGCGGCGATCGTGTGGGAGCTGCGCGCGCCGCGCACGGTGCTCGCCGCCATCGTCGGCGCGGGGCTCGGCATGGTGGGGGCGGCGATGCAGTCCGCGACCCGCAACCCGCTCGCCGATCCCCATCTGCTCGGCGTCGCCGCCGGCGCAGCCTTCGGCGCCAACCTCGCGATCCTGCATGTGGGCGACGCCTTCGGCCCCGCCACCACGCCGCTGTTCGCTTTCTTGGGCGCGCTGGGCGCCACGCTCGCGGTGCTGGCGGTGGCGCGCGTCACGGGGCCTGGGACCGCCGACCGGCTGATCCTCACCGGCGTCGCGGTGGCCTTCGTGGTGACGGCCTGCGCCAACATGCTGATCCTGTTCGCCGATCAGCGCTCGGCGGCGAATGTGGTGTTCTGGACGCTGGGCGGCTTCGGCGCCTCCGACTGGTCGACCATCCCGGTTCCGGCGCTGGCGCTGGCGCTCGGCGGAACGTGGTTCCTGATGAAGGCGCGGGACCTGAACGCGCTGTCCATGGGCGACGAGACCGCCGCCACGCTGGGCGTTCCGGTGGAGCGCGCGCGGCTCGCGCATATGGTGGTCGGCGCCTTCGTCACCGGGGTGCTGGTGTCGGTTTCGGGGATGATCGGCTTCGTGGGGCTGATGACGCCCCACGCCGCGCGCATGCTGCTCGGCGGAGACAACCGGCTGGTCCTGCCGGCGAGCGCGCTCCTCGGCGCGCTGGCGCTGGTGCTGGCCGACATGGCGGCGCGCACGGTGATCGCGCCCGATGACATGCCGATCGGCGTCGTCACCGGCGTCGTGGGCGGCCTGTTCTTCGTGGCCCTGCTGCGCCGGGAGCGTTGAGCGCCTGTTTGGAAGTTCGCACTGCCGTCATGCCCGAGCTTGTCTCGGGCATCTTCCGTGTTTGCGATCAAGCGTGAGGTGCGTGTTTCCAGTTTTGTCGGTCTCGCGCGATGGCGTTGAGGGTGACGAGCATTTTGCGCATGACGGCGGTGAGGGCGACCTTTCCGGGCCTGCGGTTCTGTGTGACGAGGCGGTCGTAGAACGCCTTTATCGTGAGATTGTGGCGGATGGCGCAGCGTGCGGCGTTGAACAGCACGCGGCGCACGTCCGGGCGGCCGTGGCCTGTGGCGGCCCGGCCCCGGTCCTGCCGCTGTCGCGGGTCCGGGGCGCGAGCCCGACCAGGCTCGCGATCTCCTTGCCGGTGAGGCGGCCGAGCTCCGGCAGCGCGCCGATCAGCGTCATGATCGTGACGGGGCCGACGCCCTTGAGGCTGGCGAGACGGCGCGCCATGGCGGCGAGGTCGGGATCGGCCGCGATGCGGGCCGCGATCTCGGTCTCGAGCCCGGCGAGCGCGGCCTCGAGCGCCGCCATGACCGCCGCGAGGCTGTCGCGCACCGGGCGGCTCTCGGCCAGCGCCGCACGGCAGCGTTCGGCGTGGAGCGCGTCGACCAGCTGGCGGCGGCGGGCGACGAGTTCGCGCAAGACCCCGTCGCCCTCGACGAGCGGCTTCAGCCCGCGTCCGTCGAGCTCGAGCGCGGCGAAGTCGGCGATCAGCCGGGCGTCGATCCGGTCGGTCTTGGCCTTCACGCCGCGCCGGGCCCGGAACGCCGCCACCTCGTTCGGATGGACGCGCGCAAACGGAACCCCGGCCTCCACCAGCGCCCGGCGCAGGGCCCGCTCGTAGCCGCCGGTGGGCTCGAACGCCGCGAGCCCGATCGGGCCCTCGGCCTTCAGGCCTTCAGGAAGGCGGCGATCGCGTCCGCTTCGTTCGCAAGCCGCGTCACCGCCGCCGCGCCGTGGCGACCGACGTCGATCCAGTCCTTCGACACGTCGAACCCAAGGATGAGCTTGTGGGTCATGATCGCCTCCGG
>NZ_BSFK01000014.1 GCF_027922305.1 Methylopila jiangsuensis
GGATCCGAGGCTTTCCCACGAGGCTTTCCCACGAGGCTTTCCCACGAGGCTTTCCCACAGGGCTGTCCCACGTGCCACCGTGGTGTGAGTCGATCCTCGGCTTGAAAGTCGAGGCAGTGCAGGGAAAACAGGTTTCCCTGGAATGGACTGAGACATCTGGGGGACTCTGGGAATGGTGGCACGACCCTGGAGTTCCTCTCGCCTTTCCTGTGGAGAGCGCCTCCTCTTGAGATGCGACGGGAACGCCGGGAATTCTTTCCCGACCACGCAGGGAAAGGATCCCTCCTCTCGAGCTAGGAGGCGGAAACGGGGCTCCTCTGGATGTGGGCGGGACTCTCGTGCTTCCTCTCGAGTGGAGACGGGTATGTCGGGGAACTTCTTGAGTTGCAGCAAGGGTGTGAAGGACCCTTTGGAAGTTCCAGAGGTTAGGTGTGATTAGCCTCGAGACGCCTCAGCGGAAATGGGCCTCATCTCGCCTGGAGGGGAGAACCTCCTGGATTTTCTCGAGTTGCGGCAGGTGCTCTCGACTTACGACGGGGACCTCAGGGACCCGCTCTGGTGGCCTCAGGAAAGGCCAGTCCCCATGCGAGTTGCTCGGGGGCCTCTCGGGATTCCTCTCCCGTCGATGCCGGGGCCTAAGACCTTGTGTGGAGTCGGTGCCGGAACCTGAGGATTCCTCTCCAGTGCTGACATGGATCTTGGGGTACTTCTGGAGTCTCCCCAGGGGAGTCAGTCCTCGTCTCGAGTGGGGGCATGCACGTGCGCTTTCCTCCCGAGCTGTAGCAGCAGTGTCACGCTTCCCTTCGCGTGGATCAAGGGATCTGTGGCTTTCCCTCGAGGCTTTCCCACGAGGCTTTCCCACGAGGCTTTCCCACAGGGCTGTCCCACGTGCCACCGTGGTGT
>NZ_BSFK01000015.1:0-332 GCF_027922305.1 Methylopila jiangsuensis
TCTGTCTAGTCAAGGCTATGGTTTTTCCAGTGGTCATGTATGGATGTGAGAGTTGGACTGTGAAGAAGGCTGAGCGCCGAAGAATTGATGCTTTTGAACTGTGGTGTTGGAGAAGACTCTTGAGAGTCCCTTGGACTGCAAGGAGATCCAACCAGTCCATTCTGAAGGAGATCAGCCCTGGGATTTCTTTGGAAGGAATGATGCTAAAGCTGAAACTCCAGTACTTTGGCCACCTCATGCGAAGAGTTGACTCATTGGAAAAGACTCTGATGCTGGGAGGGATTGGGGGCAGGAGGAGAAGGGGACGACAGAGGATGAGATGGCTGGATGGC
>NZ_BSFK01000015.1:343-559 GCF_027922305.1 Methylopila jiangsuensis
GAGTCTGAGTGAACTCCGGGAGTTGGTGATGGACAGGGAGGCCTGGCGTGCTGCGATTCATGGGGTCGCAAAGAGTCGGACACGACTGAGCGACTTCACTTTCACTTTTCACTTTCATGCATTGGAGAAGGAAATGGCAACCCACTCCAGTGTTCTTGCCTGGAGAATCCCAGGGACGGGGGAGCCTGGTGGGCTGCCGTCTATGGGGTCACACTG
>NZ_BSFK01000016.1:0-430541 GCF_027922305.1 Methylopila jiangsuensis
CGCTGTTGGCCGCCCCGTCGTCCGGTGTGGCGCTTTATAGGCAGCACCCAACCAAGGTGTCAACGACGGTTTTTCGGTTTTTTCGCCCTTTCGGTCGCCAGCCCCTGCCCATCAGGACGGCTTTCCGCTCAAGAATGAGGCGGTTTGAGCCGTCTTAAACGCTCCAAAAAAACGTCATTCCCCGGTCATTCCGGCCCGCGCAGGGGATGGGCCCGTCAGGCAAACCCCATCGACGCGTTTCCGCGCATCCGGGAGAGCCGGATCCCTTAACCCCTTGCCTGAGCGTTCTTTTTAGGTGCGCCCCAATGGGGCCACACTGCTCGCGAATCCCTGTTCGCACAGGACGCGAGCGGAAAACATGCCGCCGCGCGCCTCCGAACGTTGGCGTTCGGGAGCGACGGGGGTAGCTTGCCCTGCGTTCTTAACATTCGCTTCACAGGTCGAGGCCGCCCGACAACGTGTCCCCCCGTCGCGTTCCCCGCAGTTCCACGCATATGCGGCCGCCGATCGCCCTCGGCTCGGAGCCGCCGCTGCGCGTCGACGGACAGGGCGACGGCCCGCCGGACCCGCGCGCGGTCAGCCTCCGGTGGTTCGTGGGCACGGTGCTGACGGGCATGGCGGGGGCCGGGCTGCTCGCGGGCGCGATCTACTCCACGCTGGAGAGCGAAGCCGGGGTCATCGGCGCGCCGCGGCTGCTGGCCGCCCTGCGCCCCGCGCCCGAGGAGACCGGCTCGGCCGGCCTGCGCAAGGGCGACCGGCTGTCGGCGGAGGCCGAGCAGGTGTCGGCGCGCGCGCTGATCCGCGTCAGCGCCAGCACCCGGCACGGCGACCGCGAAGTGGTGAAGATGCGGCCCTTCGTGCGCGTCAGCGCGACGCTGGCCCAGGGGCCGACCGACCGCGCCGGCGACGTGCCGCCGTTCGATCCGCTGAAGGTGCAGGCCGCGGCGGACAAGAATCCCCCGCCCCAGCCGGACGCGGACGGCGAGGGCGACCTGTCCTTCGTGGTCAGCGACCTGTCCAAGCACGCCATCGGCCCGGATGAGGGCCCCACCGTGCCGCCCACCGAGGTGCGCGCCCGGGTGCGCGAGGCCGCGGCGTTCGAGATCGCGTCCCGCTACGCCGCGGCGACCCAGCTCACCCCCGGCGCCCAGAGCCGGCTCGCTTACGCGCCGGAGCCGGGCGCGGGTGGGTTCGCAGCGCCGTTCGGCGACGACGCTCCGCCGGTCGCCAACGTCACCCTGGTGGCGAAGTCCGCCACCGAACCGCTGAACCCCGCCGGCCCCGGCGAGCGCATGATCGCCATCACGGCCGATGGCGCGCTGGAGGCGGCGCTGGAGCAGGAGGCGGGGGTTCTGCCCGAGGACGCCCGGGCCGTGGCGCAGCGATTCGGCGGCCGCGACGGCTACGGCCTCGCCACGGTGAAGACCGGGCAGAAGCTGAAGGTGCTGATGGGCCGCTCCGCCGCGCCCGGCCTCAACCGGCTGCAGCCGGTGCGCGTCAGCCTGTTCGAGGCCAACGGCGACCATGTGGGCTCGGTGGCGCTGTCGGACGTGGGCGACTATGTGGCCATCGCCGATGTGGGCGACATGTCGGACGAGCCGACGGCGGAGGAGCTGGCCGAGGAAAGCGCGCCCGTCGCCTCCGGCCGCATGCGGCTCTACAACGGCCTCTATGAGGCGGCGCTGAAGAACGACGTGCCGCCCGCCATCATCGACGAGATGGTGCGCATCGTCTCCTATGACGTGGACTTCAACCGCCCGGTGCGGCCCGGCGACAGCTTCGAGGTGTTCTACGCCGCCGACGAGGAGCTGAACGGCGCCGGCGAGGTGGCCTTCATGGCGCTCACCGCCGGCGGCGAGGCCCGGCGTTTCTACCGCTTCACCACCGAGGACGACGGCGTCGCCGACTATTACGACGAGACCGGCAAGTCGGCGAAGCAGTTCCTGATGCGCAAGCCCATGAGCGGCGGCGTGATGCGCTCGGGCTTCGGCTTCCGGCGGCATCCGGTGCTGGGCTACTCCAAGATGCACACCGGCGTGGACTGGGCGGCCCCCACCGGCACGCCCATCGTCGCCTCCGGCAATGGCGACGTGGAGAAGGCCGGCTGGTCCAACGGCTATGGCCGGCAGGTGGTGCTGAAGCACGCCAACGGGTACGAGAGCACCTACAACCACATGTCCGGCATCGCCCGCGGCGTCACGCCCGGCGCGCGGGTGCGACAGGGACAGGTCATCGGCTATGTGGGCTCCACCGGGCTCTCCACCGGAGCGCATCTGCATTACGAGGTGCTGATCAACGGCCGCTTCGTGAACCCCATGAAGATCAAGCTTCCGCGCGGCCGCGAGCTCGACGGCGAGACGCTGGCGAGCTTCCAGCGCGAGCGCGAGCGCGTCGACGGCCTGCTCGGGCGCGGCTCCACCACCGCCGCCCGCGCCGCGACCAGCGAAGGCGGCTGATTCGCCTCCCTCATTGAGCCTGCTTGGACATCGCTGAAGGGCGCGATCTAAACTTCGTCATGCCCGAGCTTGCCCATCGGGCATGACGAAAATCTTGACGTTCCAATCAGGCTTTTTCGCCGCTCTTCCGGACCCGACCGCGATGACCGACCTTCGCCCGCGCTCCGGCGCCGAAATCCTCGTGGACGCGCTCGTGGCGAACGGGCTGACCACCGGCTTCGGCGTGCCGGGCGAAAGCTATCTCGCCGTGCTGGAGGCCATGCGGGCGGCGGGAGGCGGGTTCGACTTCGTCACCTGCCGGCAGGAGGGCGGCGCCGCGATGATGGCCGACGCCTGGGGCCGGCTTTCGGGCCGTCCGGGCCTGTGCTTCGTCACCCGCGGCCCCGGCGCGACCAACGCCATGAGCGGACTGCATGTGGCGCGGCAGGATTCGAACCCGCTGCTGCTGTTCGTGGGCCAGGTGGCGCGCGGCGTCCGGGGGCGTGAAGCGTTTCAGGAGCTGGACCTCCGCGCGGTGTTCGGCTCCATCGCCAAATGGGTGGTGGAGATCGACGACGCGGCGCGCATCCCCGAGCTGATCGCGCGGGCGATCCGGACGGCGACGCAAGGGGCGCCCGGCCCGGTGGTGATCGGCCTGCCCGAGGACATGCTGGCGGATCAGGCCTCCGTCGCGGACGCCCCCGCCGTCGCGCCGGCGGAAAGCTGGTCCGGCCTCGCCGACATGGCCGAGCTCCAGAAGCGGCTGTGGGCGGCGAAGCGGCCGATCGCGGTCGTGGGCGGCGGGCGCTGGTCGGCGCGCGCGGTCCAGAGCCTCGCCCGATTCGCGGACCGGTTCCGGCTTCCGGTCGCCACCACCTTCCGCCGGCAGATGCTGTTTCCGGCCGACCACCCGTGCGCCGCGGGCGACCTCGGCATCGCGCCCAACCCGAAGCTCGCGACGCGCATCCGCAATGCCGACCTCGTGCTGCTGATCGGCGACCGGCTGAGCGAGGTTCCGTCCCAGGGCTACGAGCTGCTCGGCGTCCCCTCCCCCCGGCAGACGCTGATCCATGTGCATCCCGATCCGCAGGAGATCGGCCGGGTCTACCAGCCGGCGCTCGGGATCGTGGCGTCGCCCACCGCCTTCGCCGCCACGCTCGAAGGCGTGCAGCCGCCGAACGCCCTGCCCTGGGAGGCGGAGACGGACGCGGCGCACGCGGATTACCTCGCCTGGTCGGAGACCGTCCCCCCGCATCCGGGCCCGGTCCAGATGGCCGAGGTGACGGCTGCGCTGCGCGCGCTGCCGCCCGAGGCGGTGATCTGCAACGGCGCGGGCAACTACTGCGGCTGGCTGCACCGCTTCCACCGCTTCACCCGCTACGGAAGCCAGGCGGCGCCCGCCTCCGGCTCCATGGGCTACGGTCTGCCGGCGGCGATCGCGGCCAAGCGGCTCGATCCGGCGCGCGAGGTGGTGGCGCTCGCCGGCGACGGCTGCTTCCTGATGACGGGGCAGGAGCTCGCCACCGCGGTCCAGCACGATCTCGCGGTGGTGACGATCGTGATCGACAACGGCCAGTACGGCACCATCCGCATGCATCAGGAGCGGACCTATCCCGGCCGCCCCTTCGGCACGGCGCTGGCGAATCCGGATTTCGCGGCGCTGGCGCGGGCCTATGGCGCGGAGGGATTCTCGGTCACGGAGGCCGGCGCGTTCGCCACCGCCTTCGCCGCGGCGCGGGCCTCGGGGCGCCCGGCGCTGATCCATGTGGCGCTCGATCCCGAAGCGCTGAGTCCGACCGCGACCGTCGCCGGGCTGAGGGCGCAAGCCGCGCGCGGCTGACGAAGCCGCGTGCGCCGGCCCGCCGAAGCCGGTAAAGGGAAGCCCGTTCGTCACGGGGAGGCGGCCCATGGCCAAGACCATCAAGATCATCGGAATCGGGGCCGGCGATCCGTCCCACGTCACCCTGCAGGCGGTCGAGGCGCTGAATACGGTGGACGTGTTCTTCCTGATGGAGAAGGGCCCGTCCAAGGACGATCTGCTGGCGCTGCGCCGCGAGGTGTGCCGGCGCTACATCCGGGCGGACCGGACCTACCGCTTCGCGGAAGGGACCACGCCGGAGCGGGACCGGGGCGCGGCGGACTATCTCGCCGCCGTCGACGACCTGAACGATCGCAAGGGCGCCGCGGTGGAGCGGCTGATCGCCGAGGAGATGGCGGACGGCGAATGCGCCGGCTACCTCGCCTGGGGCGATCCCGCGCTCTACGACAGCACCATCCGCATCATCCGCACGATTGCGGAGAGCGGGCGTCACGACATCGTCTGGGAGGTGATCCCCGGCGTCAGCAGCCTGCAGGCGCTGACCGCGCGCCATAAGGTGACGCTGAACAGCATCGGCCGCCCGGTGCTCATCACCACCGGGCGACGGCTTGCGGCGGACGGGTTTCCGACGAACACGGACAGCGTCGCGGTGATGCTGGACGCGGAGAACAGCTTTCTGGCGTTCCGGGACGACCCGTCCGTCGAGATCTACTGGGGCGCCTATGTGGGGGCCGCCAACGAGATCCGGATCACCGGGCCTGTCGGCGAGGTCGCCGACGAGATCGTCCGCCGCCGGACGGAGGCCCGCGCCGCGAACGGCTGGATCATGGACAGCTACCTGCTGCGCCGGACGACGCTGCCCTAACGCTGACGTCCGCACACCGTCATGCCCGAGCTTGTCTCGGGCATCCACGACTTCCCTTGAGCGAAACCCCGGCGTCCACATCTTGGATGCCCGCCATGCGGCGGGCATGACGTGGAGGAGTCTTTACGCGCGGGCTCGGCTCCCGGACGTTCGGCTCACACGCTGAAGCGCGCGCCGACGGCGAGGCCAGACGACGCGGCGTGTTCGCCGGCCGCGAGCTTCGCGCCGCCCTCGGGCTGAACGCGGGTGATCAGGAAACGCCCGTCGGCGCAGACCACGGTGATGCCCTCCGGTCCGACCGCAACCACCTCGCCGAGCTTGCCTCCGATGTCCTTGGGGGACTTGGCCGGCAGCGGGGTCGCGTCCAAGACCTTGAGCGTCGCGCCATCCAGCGTCGTCCAGGCGCCGGGCGAGGGGTTGCAGCCGCGGATCAGCCGGTCGATTTGGCTCCAAGGCTTGCCCCAGTCGATCCTGGCGTTGGCCGCGCGGCACAGACCCTCATAGGTGGCCTTGTCCTCGTCCTGTTTGATCCGCGGCGCCGTTCCGGCCTTCACCAGATCGACCGCCTCGAGCATGGCCTCGACGCCCAAGGGGAACAGCCGGTCGAAATAGACCGAGCCCAGCGTGTCCTTCGGCCCGATGGGCGTGGTCTTCTGCAGCAGCACGTCGCCGGTGTCCAGGCCGTCGTCCGGCCAGAAGATCGACAGCCCGGTCTCGGTCTCGCCCTTGATGATCGGCCAGTTGATGGCCGAGGCGCCCCGATAGGCCGGCAACAGCGACGGGTGGTACTGGATCGAGCCGTGGGTCGGGATGTTCAGGAAGCTCGACGGCACGAACAGCGTGACGAAGGCCATCACCTGAAGGTCCGGCTTCAGGGCGCGGAACTGCTCGGCCACCTCGTCCGACCGGTAGGAGGCGGGCTGGCGCACCTCCAGCCCCGCGGCCAGCGCCGCCTCCTTCAGGGGATCGGCCTTCTGGCCCTCTTTCTCGGGCGCCACATAGACCGCCACGACGTTTTCGCCGCGCGCGAGCAGCGCCTCAAGCACCGCCTTGCCGAAGGCCTGCTGGCCGTGAACCACGATGCGCATGCGCTTGTCCTCCCAGATGACGTTCGGTGCGGAACGCGCAGGACGCCGACGAACGCCGCGCGGTCCACATAAAAAAACCGCCCGCCGGGGGGTCACGTCGGGGGCGCGGGGCGCGCGTCCCTTCTGTGAGCCGCCGGCGGGCGGGCCGCAAGGAGCGGTGTTATTCGGCTGCGAGCTTCTGGATGACGCCGACGGCGCCGGAGCCCTCGATCTCGGCGATCTCGGAGTCGGAGTAGCCCAGCACGTCGCGCAGGATCTCGTCGGTGTGCTCGCCCAGCAGCGGGGCGCGCTCCACCTCGACCGGGCTGCCCGAGAGCTTGATGGGGCTGCCGACCGAGACGTATTCGCCGCGGGTCGGATGGTCGACCTTCACCAGCGTGCCGGTGTCGTACAGACCTTCGTCCTCGATGATCTCCTTCATGGAGAGGATCGGACCGCAGGGGATGTCGAACTTGTTCAGGATGTCCATGGCCTCGAACTTGGTCTTGGTCATGGTCCAGGCTTCGATGCGCGTGAAGATCTCGTTGAGATGCGGCAGGCGCGCCTTGGGCGTGGCGTAGTTCGGATCGGTCTTCCAGGTGGGCTCGCCGATGACGTCGCAGATCTTCTCCCAGACCGGGGCCTGGGTGATGAAGTACAGATAGGCGTTGGCGTCGTGCTCCCAGCCCTTGCACTTCAGGATGCGGCCCGGCTGGCCGCCGCCGGAGTCGTTGCCCGCGCGCGGCACGTAGTCGTCGAAGTCGATGCCTTCGCCGAACTGGCTGTATTCGCGCAGAGGGCCGTGCTCCAGGCGCTGCTGGTCGCGCAGCTTGACGCGGCAGAGGTTCAGCACCGAGTCCTGCATGGCGCAGTCCACCTTCTGGCCGCGGCCGGAATGGGTGCGGTGGAACAGGGCGGTGACGATGCCGAGCGCGAGGTGCAGGCCGGTGCCGCTGTCGCCGATCTGGGCGCCGGTCACCATCGGGATGCCGTCGCGGAAGCCGGTGGTGGAGGCGGAGCCGCCGGCGCACTGGGCGACGTTCTCATAGACCTTGCAGTCCTGGTAGCGGCCGGGGCCAAAGCCCTTCACGGACGCCAGGATCATGCGCGGGTTGACCTCCTGGATTTTCTCCCAGGTCAGTCCCATGCGGTCGAGCGCGCCCGGGGCGAAGTTCTCCACCAGCACGTCGCATTCCTTCACCAGCCGCCAGAGCACTTCCTTGCCCTTGGCGCTCTTGGAGTCCAGCGTGATGGAGCGCTTGTTGTGGTTCAGCATCGTGAAATAGAGGCTGTCCACGTCAGGGATGTCCTGAAGCTGCTGCCGGGTGGCGTCGCCGGCGCCCGGGCGCTCCACCTTGATCACGTCGGCGCCGAACCAGGCGAGAAGCTGGGTGCAGGTCGGGCCCGACTGGACATGGGTGAAATCCAGCACGCGGACGCCTTCGAGAGCCTTGCTCATGTCGCTCCAATCCTTCCGGAAGCCCCAGGCCGCGGGCCCCTCACGGGCCTGCGGCGTCATATCCCCATCCCATTGACGGCGCGATGGGGCCGCCGTCAATGGGACACGCTGGCATTACTTATACATGAAACCCGACCGCCGCCGCCTAATCCCTTGGTCGGCGGCGGATCGTCGCTTCACTTCTTCTTCTTGACCACGCTCTGGGGATTAAGGCTTCCGATGTTGCCGCTCTCGCTGCCGGCTTCCGGGTCGATCTCCGCGTTGATGAGGGTGGGTTTGCCGCTGTCCATGGCCGCGTCCACCGCGCGCTTCAGTTCGTCGGGGGTCGTCACGTTCACGCCCACGCCGCCGAAGGCCTCCATCATCTTGTCGTAGCGGGCGCCCGGCACGAACACGGTGGTGCCGGGATCGCGGCCGGTCGGATCGGTGTCCGTGCCGCGGTAGATGCCGTTGTTGTTGAAGATCACGATGCAGACCGGCAGGTTGTACCGGCAGATCGTCTCCACCTCCATGCCGGAGAAGCCGAAGGCCGAGTCGCCTTCGACCGCCAGCACCGGCTTGCCCGTCTCCACCGCGGCGGCGATGGCGAAGCCCATGCCTATGCCCATCACGCCCCAGGTGCCCACGTCCAGGCGCTTGCGCGGCTGGTACATGTTGATGACGCCGCGGGCGAGGTCGAGCGTGTTGGCGCCCTCGTTCACGAGGATGGCGTCCGGCCGCTCCTTGATCACCTCGCGCAGCGCGCCGAGGGCGCCGTGGAAGTCCATGGGCGCGGCGTTCTTGCCGAGCTTGGCCTCCATCTTGGCGATGTTGGCGTCCTTCTTGGCGTTGATCGTCGAGGTCCACTCGGCGGGCACGCCCGGCCAGCTGGAGTCGATGCCCGCGAGCAGGGTCTTCACCACCGAGCCGATGTCGCCCACGAGCGGGGCTGCGATCTCGACGTTGGAGTCCATCTCGCGCGGCTCGATGTCCACCTGGATGAACTTCTTGGAGCCGGGCTCGCCCCACTGCTTGCCCTTGCCGTGGCTGAGCAGCCAGTTCAGGCGGGCGCCGAGCAGCAGCACCACGTCGGAGTCCTTGAGCACGGTGGAGCGCGCCGCGCCCGCCGACAGCGGATGGGTGTCGGGCAGCAGGCCCTTGGCCATGCTCATGGGGATGTAGGGGATGCCCGAACGCTCCACGAGCTCGCGGATCTCGTCGTCGGCCTGGGCGTAGGCCGCGCCCTTGCCGAGGATGATCAGCGGACGCTTGGCGGACTTCAGCAGGTCGAGCGCGCGCTTGACCGCGGACGGCGCCGGGATCTGCTCGGGAGCCGCGTCGATCACCTTGACCAGCGAGGCCTCGCCCTTGGCGGCGTCGATCACCTGGGAGAACAGCTTGGCCGGCAGGTCCAGATAGACGCCGCCCGGACGGCCCGAGACCGCTGCGCGGATGGCGCGGGCGACGCCGATGCCGATGTCCTCGGCGTGCAGCACGCGGAAGGCCGCCTTGCACAGCGGCTTGGCGATGGCGAGCTGGTCCATCTCCTCGTAGTCGCCCTGCTGCAGGTCGACGATCTCACGCTCGGACGAGCCGGAGATCAGGATCATGGGGAAGCAGTTGGTGGTGGCGTTGGCGAGCGCCGTCAGGCCGTTCAGGAAGCCCGGCGCGGAGACCGTAAGGCAGACGCCCGGCGTCTTGGTGAGGAAGCCCGCGATGGCGGCGGCGTTGCCGGCGTTCTGCTCGTGGCGGAACGAGATGACGCGGATGCCTTCCGCCTGGGCCATGCGGCCGAGATCCGTGATCGGAATGCCCGGCACGCCATAGATGGTCTCGATGCCGTTCAGCTTCAGGGCGTCGATGACCAGATGGAAGCCGTCGGTGAGCTCGGGCTCGGCGGCGATCTGCGGATCGAGCAGGGGGGCGGCGGTCTGCTCTTCGGACAGGGTTTGGATCTTCAATGCGGCGCTCGACATGGGCGTAATCCTCCAGATTTCTTTTTTGCTTTTGCGGTCCGCTCCGAAGGCGCGTTCCGGAACGGGTCCGGACGGCTTCCGCGGCCTTTGACGCTCGGGTGACGTGGGCTCTTCGGCCCCTTGGCCTTTCCCTTTCCGCGCGTGCGGCGCGCTCGTGCCGGCGAACGTCGCGCGCTTTGGTCGCAGCGTCCGCCGGCGCCCGGGCCGGTCGCGCCGACCCTCTGATCGCCGCAAATCTGGCATGCCAGATACAAGGCTGTCAACGAAACCTCACCGAGCGAGGGGCGGAGTTTTTTGCTGCGACGCAAGAAGCTCTTCGGTTTTCGCGGGGCTGGAGCGGCGACGATAGGCATTTTGGTATGCCACATGCCAGAAACGCTTATACTTTAGGATGGCTCCATATCGGGTCGCGCCGCGCGCTCCTGCGACGTTATGCCCTCTCCTCCTTAGGGTCGCTCATAAGGGCTCCGGGCATTTTGCGACGCAGCATCATTCAGCGTCTACAACTTTCGTCGCTTGCCTTATTGGCATCTTGAATACCAATATGACAAATCCGTGAGTGTCCCGTGATGACCCCCACGCAACAAGACCAATCATGAGGGTAGGAAATGCACTCTGCGCTTGAGGCCGGCGACCCCGGCCACCGCGTCAGCGACGCCTATCGCTGGACGCAACTTGTCGTCGGCGTCATCTGCATGGTGATGATCGCCAACCTGCAATACGGCTGGACCTTCTTCGTTCCCGACATTCAGGCCAAGTTCGGCTGGGACCGCGCCGCGATCCAGTGGGCCTTCACGCTGTTCGTGCTGTTCGAGACCTGGCTGGTGCCGGTCGAGGGCTGGTTCGTGGACAAGTACGGCCCGCTGGTGGTGGTCGCCTTCGGCGGCGTGCTCTGCGGCGTCGGCTGGGTCATCAACGGCTACGCCACCTCGCTGACCGGGTTCTATGTGGGCCAGGTCATCGCCGGCGTCGGCGCCGGCGCGGTCTACGGCACCTGCGTGGGCAACGCGCTGAAGTGGTTCCCCGACAAGCGCGGCCTCGCCGCCGGCATCACCGCCGCCGGCTTCGGCGCGGGCGCCGCGCTCACCGTCGCCCCGATCCAGTCCATGATCGCCAATTCCGGCTACCAGGCCGCCTTCATCTGGTTCGGCATCGGCCAGGCCGTGGTGATCTGCGTGATGTCCACGCTGCTGCGCGGCCCGAAGGCCGGCCAGACGCCCGCTGTCACGGTCAACGCCGCGAACATCCAGAGCCGCCGCAACTACGGCCCGTCCGAGGTGGTGCGCCAGCCGATCTTCTGGCTGATGTACTTCATGTTCGTCATCGTCGGCGCCGGCGGCCTGATGATCACCGCCAACCTGAAGCCGATCGCCGCCGACCTGCACATCGACAAGGTGCCCGTCACCCTGCTCGGCCTGACCATGACGGTGGTCACCTTCTCCGCCACCATCGACCGCGTGCTGAACGGCCTCACCCGCCCGTTCTTCGGCTGGATCTCCGACAAGATCGGCCGTGAGAACACCATGTTCGTCGCCTTCGCCATGGAAGGCGTCGGCATCTACATGCTCTACCTGTGGGGCCACGATCCGCTGTGGTTCGTGCTGCTTTCGGGCTTCGTGTTCTTCGCCTGGGGCGAGATTTACTCGCTGTTCCCGGCCACCTGCACCGACACGTTCGGCTCCAAGTTCGCCGCCACCAACGCGGGCATGCTCTACACCGCCAAGGGCACGGCCGCGCTGCTGGTGCCGTTCGCGAACTATCTGCAGCAGGGCCAGGGCTCCTGGGACGGCGTGTTCCTGATCGCCGCCGGCGCCAACATCCTCGCCTCGGTGCTCGCCATCGCCCTGCTGAAGCCCTGGCGCCGCCGCGTCGTCGCCGGCGCCAAGGCTGACGTCGCGGCGCCCGCCGGCCACGCCGCTCCCGCGGAGTGAGTTCGCCGCGAACCTGACGGGGTCGCGCTCCCATCGCCCCGTCCGCGGCCACTCGGCCCCCGGCGCGCCCTCGCGCCGGGGGCTTTTTCATGCGCCCAAACGCACGACGCCCCGGACCGTCATCGGGTCCGGGGCGTCGCGGCGTGAGGTGAGGTCAGGCGCCCCCTGACCTCACTGGGTGCGGGCGAAGGTCTCGTCGAACGAGTAACCCGCGCCGCGCACGGTGCGGATCGGATCGAGCTGCCGCCCGCGATTGATGGCCTTGCGCAAGCGGCCCACGTGCACGTCCACGGTGCGCTCGTCGATGTAGACGTCGTGCCCCCAGACGCCGTCGAGCAGCTGTTCGCGGGAGAACACCCGCCCCGCCGACTGCATCAGGAACTCCAGCAGCTTGAACTCCGTCGGCCCGAGATGGATTTCCCGCGACTGCCGGTGCACCCGGTGCGACTGGCGGTCGAGCTCGATGTCGCCGGCCTTGAGCACCGTCGCCACATGCTCGGGCTTCGCCCGGCGCAGCAGCGCCCGCACCCGCGCCACCAGCTCCGGCACCGAGAACGGCTTGACCACGTAGTCGTCCGCGCCGGTGGCGAGGCCGCGCACGCGCTCGGCCTCCTCGCCGCGCGCGGTGAGCATGATGATGGGCAGACGTTCGGTCTCGGGCCGGGTCCGCAGACGGCGGCACAGCTCGATGCCCGACAGCCCCGGCAGCATCCAGTCGAGCAGGATCAGGTCCGGCGTCCACTCGCGCAGCCGCGTCTCGGCCTCGTCGCCGCGGGCCACCGATTCCACGGCGTAGCCCTCGGCTTCCAGGTTGTAGCGGAGGAGGAGCGTCAGCGGCTCCTCGTCCTCGACGATCATCACCCGAGGCGTCATCGGCTCACCCCTGCGGGAACTCGATCTTGGTCGAGCTCGAGGTGTCGCCCTTGGGCCGGTCCTCGGTCAGGGGCGTCCCGTTGACGAGGTAGTAGATCGTCTCCGCGATGTTGGTGGCGTGGTCGCCGATGCGCTCCACGTTCTTGGCGCAGAACAGGAGATGCGCGCAGAAGCCGATGTTGCGCGGATCCTCCATCATGTAGGTCAGCAGCTCGCGGAACAGCGAGGTGTAGAGCTGGTCGATCTCGCCGTCCCGCTTCCACACCTCGAGCGCCCGGGCCTCGTCGCGCTGGGTGTAGGCGTCGAGCACCTCCTTCAGCTGCGCCAGCGTTAGGTTGGCGATGTGCGCCACGCCGTGGGCGAGCTTGGGCGGCTGGAACTGGCCGTCGAGCGCGATCACGCGCTTGGCGATGTTCTTGGCGAGGTCGCCGATGCGCTCCAGGTCGTTGGCGATGCGCAGCGACGCCACCACCTCTCGCAGGTCGATGGCGACCGGCGCGCGCTTGGCGATGGTGAGGATGGCGCGCTCCTCGATCTCCTGCTGCAGGCGGTCGATGGAGCGGTCCCAGTCGATCACCCGCCGGGCGAGCGGGCTGTCGCGGGTGAGCAGCGCGTCGACGGATTCGGCGACGAGCTTCTCGGCCAGGCCGCCCATCTCGGCGAGCTTGTCGCCGAGCTCCTTCAGGTCGGCGTCGAAGGCGCTGACGATGTGGTCGGGCATGGTGGTGGTGGTCATGTGGGTGTCTCCCTCCCCGTCCCGGTCAGCCGAAGCGGCCCGTGATGTAGTCCTGGGTGCGGCGGTCGTTCGGGCTGGTGAAGATCTGCTCGGTCGGGCCGGTCTCGACGATGACGCCGAGATGGAAGAACGCCGTGCGCTGGGACACGCGCGCCGCCTGCTGCATGGAGTGCGTCACGATCACGATCGTGAAGTTCTGGCGCAGTTCGTCGATCAGCTCCTCGATCTTGGCGGTCGCGATGGGGTCGAGCGCCGAGCAGGGCTCGTCCATCAGGATCACCTCGGGGCTCACCGCGATGGCGCGGGCGATGCAGAGGCGCTGCTGCTGGCCGCCGGAGAGGCCGGTGCCGCCGTCGTTGAGGCGGTCCTTCACCTCGTTCCAGAGGCTCGCCTTGCGCAGGCTGTCCTCGACGATCTCGTCCATCTCCGCCTTGGAGCGGGCCAGGCCGTGGATGCGCGGGCCGTAGGCCACGTTCTCGTAGATCGATTTCGGGAACGGGTTCGGCTTCTGGAACACCATGCCGACGCGGGCGCGCAGCTGCACCACGTCCAGCGAGGGATCGTAGATGTCGTAGTCGTCGATGGTGATCTTGCCGGTGACCCGGCAGATGGAGATCGTGTCGTTCATGCGGTTGATGCAGCGCAGGAACGTGGACTTGCCGCAGCCGGACGGGCCGATGAAGGCCGTGACCGAACGCTCGGCCATGTCGATGGAGACGTCCTTCAGGGCGTGCTTCTCGCCGTAATAGACGTTCACGTTGCGGGCGACGATCTTCGGATCGCCGCCGAGATCGGCGGAGGCGGCGCCCTGGGTCTGGGTCTGGGCGTTCACGTTGGCGTCCATGGTCGAAACTCCTTCGGTCACGCTCACCACCGCCGCTCGAAGCGTTTGCGCAGCAGGATCGCAAGTCCGTTCATGAGGAAGAGGAACAGCAGCAGCACGATGATGGCCGCCGAGGTCTTGGCCTGGAACGCGACCTCGGGCAGGTCGGACCAGAGATAGATCTGCACCGGCAGAACCGTGGTCGCCGAGGACAGGCTGGTGGGCACGTCGACGATGAAGGCCACCATGCCGATCAGCAGCAGCGGCGCGGTCTCGCCGAGGGCGTGGGCCATGCCGATGATGGTGCCGGTCATGATGCCCGGCATCGCCAGCGGCAGGGTGTGGTGGAACACCGCCTGCTGGTGCGAGGCGCCGACGCCGAGCGCGGCTTCGCGGATCGAGGGCGGCACCGCCTTCAGCGCGGCGCGGCTCGCGATGATGATGGTGGGCAGCACCAGCAGGGCCAGCACGAAGCCGCCGACCACCGCGGACGAGCGCGGCATGCCGAAGAAGTTCAGGAACACCGCGAGGCCGAGCAGGCCGTAGACGATGGAGGGCACCGCCGCGAGGTTGTTGATGTTGATCTCGATGATGTCCGTGATCCGGTTCTTCGGAGCGAACTCCTCGAGATAGATCGCGGCGCCAACGCCGATCGGCAGGCAGATCAGCAGCGTCACCGCCATGGTCAGCAGCGAGCCGACCAGGGCGCCGAGGATGCCGGCCTGCTCGGCCTCGCGGGAGTCGCCGGTGGTGAAGAAGCCGGTGTTGAAGCCGGACGTCACCAGCCCCTTCTCCTCAAGCGACTCCAGCCAGGCGATCTGCTGGTCGTTCAGCCGGCGGGAGTTCTCCGGGGTCTCGTAGGTCAGCACCTTCCACTGGCCGGCCTGGGCCGCGTTCGGGTTCTGCAGCGGCACAAGCACCCGGCCCTCGACGCGGTCGGCGGCGAGGCTCGTCACCTTCACCAGACCGCCGTTGATGGCGACGAGACGGCTCGGCAGCTTCTCGTCGAGAGTCTCGGCGCCGCTCTGGTTCCTGAACCGGGTCTCGAAGTCCGCCGCCTCGCCGGCCAGCGTCTCCATCTGGGAGCGCAGGCTGTCGGAGTCGGAGTCGATCTTGGCGAGCGTGTTGCGCGCCACGGTGACCCGGGCGGCGTCGCCCGAACCTTCCGCGTTGGCGAGTTCGCGCTCGGCGCCCGGCCGGTCGGCCAGGACGCCGTCGCGCAGGGTCTTGATCCGCTCCACCTCGAAGCGGCGGGAGCGCGCGGTCTCCGAAAGGTCGCTCTTGATGTCGGCGAGATCGTTGGCGAAGGCCGGGTTCGACGTGACGATGGTCACGTCGCCGGTGGTCGCGGAGGGGGTCGCGACGCCCTCGCCGATCTCCTCGGCGACCTTCGTCACCGCGCCCTTGTAATAGAGGTCCGCATCGTCCGAGAAGGCGGAGCGGGTCTCGACGGTCTGGCCGATCAGGCGCGGATTGGCCATCACGTCGTCGCGCAGGTCGTCGGCTGCGCCGCTGGACAGCAGGCCGTTGAGCTGGCGGCGTTCGGCGCGGCCCGACACCTCCGGGAACAGCGCCTGGTAGGAGGCGCGCACCGCCGCGGTGTAGTCGCCGCGGGCGAGCGAGGCCGCCGAGCGGTCGCCGGCCGGATCGACCTGATCGGCGGTCGGCTGCGTCTGCAGCGTCAGGTGGGTGATGGTGAAGGCGGGCGTCGCCTTGACGACGATGTCCGCCAGCAGCACCACGAGGAAGGCGGCCGAGAACAGGATGGCGGCGATGCCGTAGGCCTTGAAGCGGGCTTCGGAGCGGTAGCGCTTGCGCACCAGCGCGCGAGCGGCTTCGTCGCTGACGGCCCGACGGCGCGACGGGGATCCGGCGGCGGTTGCGGTCATGTCAGTCATACTGCTCTCGATACTTCTGCACGATACGGAGGGCGATGAAGTTCAGGACCAGCGTGAAGAAGAACAGCACGAAGCCCAGCGCGAAGGCGGAGAGCGTCTTGGGGCTGTCGAACTCCTGATCGCCGACCAGCAGCGTCTTGATCTGAACGGTGACGGTGGTGACCGCCTCGAGCGGGTTGAAGGTGAGGTTGCCGGCGAGGCCCGCCGCCATCACCACGATCATGGTCTCGCCCACCGCGCGGGAGATGGCGAGCATGAAGGCCGAGACGATGCCCGGCAGCGCCGCCGGCAGGATGACCTTCTTGATGGTCTCCGACTTGGTGGCGCCCATGCCGTAGGAGCCGTCGCGCAGCGACTGCGGCACGGCGTTGATCACGTCGTCGGACAGCGACGACACGAAGGGGATGATCATCACGCCCATGACGAGGCCCGCCGCCAGCGCGCTCTCTGACGCCACGTTGAGGCCGAGAGCCTCGCCGGTGGAGCGGATGAGCGGCGCGACGGTCAGCGCCGCGAAGAAGCCGAACACCACCGTGGGCACGCCGGCCAGAACCTCGAGCACCGGCTTGACGATGGAGCGCACCCGCGGGCTCGCGTACTCGGCCATGTAGATCGCGGAGAACAGGCCGATGGGGCCCGCGACCAGCATGGCGATCAGCATGATCAGCGTGGTGCCGGCGAACAGAGGCACGGCGCCGAAGGAGCCGGAGGCGCCGACCTGATCGGCGCGGATCGCCGTCTGGGGCGACCACTGCAGGCCGAACAGGAAGTCGTACCAGGGGTACTTGGAGAAAAAGCGCAGCGTCTCGAACAGCACCGAGAACACGATGCCGACCGTGGTCAGCACCGCGACCGCGGAGCAGGCGAGCAGCAGGACGCCCACCACCTTCTCGACCCGGTTGCGGGCGCGGAAGGCGGGGGAGAGCTGGCGGGACGCCCAGAAGAAGCCGAGCAGCGCCAGCGCGAAGCCGACGACCAGCAGCGACCAGTCCGCGGCCATGCTCCAGCCGGCGAAGGTCTGGCCCGCGGCGCGCAGGCCGTCGGACGCGTCCGGGACCTGGCCGCCCTGGGCCAGCGTCATGATCTCGCGCAGGCGGGCGCCGTAGGTGAGCGGATCGGTCGGCGTGAGGTCCGACGGCAGCGCCGCGATCGCCTGCGCCTCGACCACCTTGGGGGCGATCGCCTGCCAGGCGAACAGCCACAGCAGCATGGGGGCGATGGCGGCCACCGCCAGATAGAAGCCGTGATAGCTGGGCAGCGAGTGCATGCGGGCCGCGCCGCCGCCCGCGCCTGCGACCGCGAAGGACATGCCGCGCTGGCGGCCGGCGACATAGGCGCCGATCGCGACCAGCGCGATGCCGAGAATGTAGATGAACGTCATCCGCTGAGCGCTCCGCTCGATGCCGGGACTGGATTTCACGCCCGCTCCGGGAGCGGAGACGGGCGAACGGCGCCGCGGAGGTTCGCCCCGCGGCGCCGTTCGGCGTGGTCGGGACGGATCAGGACGCCGGAGCGGAGATCGTCACGAGCTTCTTGGCGGCGTCTTCGGCCTCGTGGGCCTGGGCTTCCGGCAGCGGCACGAGGCCCTTCTCGGACAGGTAGCCCTCTTCGCCCATGGCCTTGTCGGAGGCGTATTCGGCGAGGAACTCCTTGAGGCCGGGGATCACGCCCACATGCTGCTTCTTGAAGTAGACGAACAGCGGGCGGGAGACCTTGTAGGAGCCGTCGGCGATGGCCTCGAAGGTCGGAGCCTTGCCCTCGATGTTGGCGCCCTTGATCTGCGACGCGTTCTCTTCGAGGAACGAGTAGCCGAAGATGCCGACCGCCTTGGGGTTGGCTTCGAGCTTCTGCACGATCAGGTTGTCGTTCTCGCCCGCGTCGATGTAGGCGCCGTCCTCGCGGACGGTCTTCCACGCGGTGTCGAAGGCCTTCTTGTCCGACTTCTTGAGCGCGGCGAAGCTCTCGACCTTCTCGGCGCCCTTCTCCATCACCAGCTCAAGGAAGGCGTCGCGGGTGCCGGAGGTCGGGGGCGGGCCCAGGACCTCGATCTTCTCGGCCGGGAGCGACGGGTCGATGTCGTTCCAGGACTTGTAGGGATTGGCGACCAGCTTGCCGTCCGCGCCCGGCACTTCCTTGGCGAGCGCCAGGAACAGCTGCTGGCGGGTCAGCTTGAAGTCCGGACCCTTCTTGGAGTTGGCGAGCACGATGCCGTCGAAGCCGACCTTCAGCTCGATGATCTCGGAGACGCCGTTCTTGTTGCAGTCGTCGAACTCGGACTTCTTGATGGCGCGCGAGGCGTTCACCGCGTCCGGGTGACCGGCGCCGACGCCGGCGCAGAACAACTTGAAGCCGCCGCCGGTGCCGGTGGACTCGACCACCGGGGTCTTGAACTGGCCGGCCTTGCCGAACTGCTCGGCGGCGGCGGTGGTGAACGGATAGACCGTCGAGGAGCCGACGATCCGGATCTGGTCGCGGGACTGGGCGCTGGCGGCGCCGGCCGCGAGCACGCCCGCGAACGCGAGCGCGATGGTGCTGGACATCGTGAAGAGCTTCACGCGCCTCTCCTTCATGTGATCGTCGTTAATTCGCCGTCATCGAAAACGGCGGCGCGGTCGCCTGACCGTCATCGCCCCCCGGTTCGACCGGCGGGAATGCGGCGGACCCTAGAGGCCCGTCGTCACGCTTCTATGAAAGTTGGACGACAGTTGTGTGACACGCCGCTCCCGAGCGCGCGAAGGCTTTTGATCGCCGGATCATTCTTTCGTCTGCATCGTCAGCCGGCGGCTTTCAGGGCGGGCGACGCGGAGGCCGCCAGCTCCTTCGGCGCCGGGTCGAGCGTCACGACAAACGACGCGCCCTCGCCGAGCCGGCTCTCGATCGCGAGCTGGCCGCCGTGCCGCTGCAGGATGTGCTTCACCAGCGCAAGGCCAAGGCCGGTGCCGCCGGCGTCCCGGGAGGCCTGGGCGTCGCCGCGGTAGAAGCGTTCCGTCAGGCGCGGGAGATGCTCGGGCGCGATGCCCGGACCGAAGTCGCGCACCGTGACGCGCACCCCCTGCGGGCCTTCGCCCGCGGTGACCGAGGTCTCCACCCGGCCGCCGGAGGCTCCGTATTTGACCGCGTTCTCGATCAGGTTCTCGACCACGCGGATCAGTTCGTCCCGATCCCCCAGCGCCCACACCGGCGCGGCGGGCGGCGTAAAGGCCAGCTCCACGTTCCGGTCCTGCGCCAGCGGCCCGATGGCGTCGATGACGGAGCGGACGATGCCGGAAATCTCCACCGCGGAATCCGGCCGCACATGGGCCTTCAGCTCGATGCGGGACAGGGACAGCAGGTCGTCGATCAGCCGCGACATGCGGGCGGCCTGGGTGCGCATGATCTCCAGGAAGCGGGCGCGGGCGTCCACGTCGTTGCGGGCCGGGCCCTGCAGGGTCTCGATGAAGCCCAGCAGCGAGGCGAGCGGCGTGCGCAGCTCGTGGCTGGCGTTGGCGATGAAGTCCACCCGCATGCGCTCCGACCGGCGCTGCTCGGTGAGGTCGCGCAGCGTCACCACCGCGGCGCCGGCGCCCACCTTGTCGAACACGATCGGCGTCACGCTGACCTCGAACCAGCGCTCGATCGGCACCCGCTCAGCGTAGGACGTGACCGTCGGCGCGCGGCCGCCGAGCGCGGCGCGCACCGCGTCCAGCACCTCCGGCGCCCGGAGCGCGAAGGACAGCGGATCGCCGGTGCGCAGCGCCGGCAGCGTGGCGCGGGCGCGGGCGTTGAAGGCGAGCACGAGGCCGCGCCGGTCGAGCACCAGCGTCGGGTCCGGCAGACCCGAGAGCAGCGCCAGCGTCTGCGGGCTGACCACATCGTCGGCGCCGGTCATGCGGCGGGGCGTCAGAACCGATCGGGGCCGGGGCGCCACCGCCGCCAGCAGCGCCACCACGGCGAAGCCGAGCCCGGCCTCCGCCGGGGTGATCCGCCCCACGAGCGCGAAGGCGGCCAGCAGCAGCGCGACGCCGGCCAGCGCCCAGCCCGCGCCGCGCAGGCGGCCGGCGGCGCGGCGGGAGTCGGTGTCCGGTGAGGCGGGGGTGTCAGCCATGGATCGACAACGCGCGCATTGGAGAAACCGGCAAAGGACTCCACTTTCGTGACGACGGCGCGACGGTCGCGCCAGCAGGGAGAGCAGCGTCGTGTCCAAAGCCGCCCATGGCCGGAAATCCAAGTCGAGCCCGAAGGATGACGCGTCCGCGCCGGAACAGGTGTCGCCGGCCGGTCTCGACGCCACGCCGATCGTGGCGATCGACGGACTCGAGGTGAACCTCGACGACGAAAAGCTGCCGGAGGCCATCGACAAGGCGGCGCTGACCAGCGGCGGCTTTCCTTACGACAAGAAGCTCGCCGACGAACCCTACCAGCAGAGCCTGCGCCTGCTCCAGATCGAGCTTCTGAAACTGCAGTCCTGGGCGCAGGAGGCCGGCGAGCGGGTCGTGGTGCTGTTCGAGGGCCGGGACAGCGCCGGCAAGGGCGGCGTGATCCAGCGGGTCACCGAGCACCTCAGCCCGCGCAGCGTGCATGTGATCGCGCTCGCCAAGCCGACCCCGGTCGAGGCGGGCCAGTGGTACTTCCAGCGCTACCTCAAGCATTTGCCGACCGCGGGCGACATCGCGCTGTTCGACCGCTCCTGGTACAACCGCGGCGCGGTGGAGCCGGTGATGGGCTTCTGCACCGCCGAGCAGACCGCCCGCTTCCTGCACGAGGCGCCGCAGGTGGAGCGCCTGCTGGTGGAGGACGGCGTCCGCCTGTTCAAGTTCTGGTTCACCATCGGGCGCGAGACCCAGATCAAGCGTCTTCACGCCCGCCGGCACGACCCCCTGAAGCGCTGGAAGCTGTCGCCGATCGACTACGCCGGCCTGAACCTGTGGGACGCCTATTCGCACGCGATCGAGCGCATGCTGCACGCGACGCACACCAAGGACACGCCGTGGACGGTGGTGCACGCCAACGACAAGCGCCGCCTGCGGCTCGCGGTCATCCGCCACCTGCTGCTGAACATTCCCTATCGCGGCCGCGACCTGAAGGCGATTGGCGGCGCCGACGAGCGCATCCTGATGGACGCCGACCGCTTCCTGCACAACGGCGGCGAAAGCTGACGCCGCGGTCATGACGCCCGTCGGGCGACCCCGCGCCGGTAGAGCGTGCTGCGGCTGACGCCGAGCCGGCGGGCCGCCTCCGCCACGTTGCCGCCCGCGGCGTCCAGCGCCGAAGCGATCGCCGCGCGCGCCACCGTATCGAGATCGGCGGTCCGCTCCGCCGGGCCCTCCGGCGCCGGGACGGCGGACGGAACCGACGCGCGCCCGCGCAGGGGCGCGGGCAGCAGTTCCGGGCCGATCTCGTCGCCCGGCTCGGACAGGGCGATCAGAGCCTTCATGGCGCCCACCAGCTCCCGGCGGTTGCCAGGCCAGTCATAGGCCGCCATGCGCTCCAGCGTGGCGGGGCCGAGCGTCCGTCCCTCCGTCCGCAGCGTGGCCCAGAAGGCGAGCGCGGCGGCGCGGCGGTCCGGGGCGGCGCGCAGCGGCGGCAAAGCCACAGCGTATTGCGCCACGCGGTAATAGAGATCGGCGCGGAAGCCGCCGCTTTCGGTCATGGCGCGCAGGTCGCGGTGGGTGGCGCAGAGCAGGCGCAGGTCGACAGGATGGGGCTTGCCGCCGCCGAGCGGCGTCACCGCCCGCTCCTGCACCACCCTGAGCAGCCGCGCCTGCAGCGCGAGCGGCATGTCGCCGATCTCGTCCAGCAGCAGCACGCCGCCGTCCGCCTCCCGCAGCAGGCCCTTCGAGCCCGACCGGCGCGCTCCGGTGAAGGCGCCCTCCTCGTAGCCGAACAGCTCGGCCTCGATCAGCCCCTCGGGCAGCGCGGCGCAGTTCACAGCCACGAACGGCTTGCGGGCGCGGGAACTGGCGGCGTGCGCGGCTCGGGCGAACACCTCCTTGCCCGATCCGGTCTCGCCGCAGATCAGCACCGGCACGTCGCCTTCGATCAGGCGCACCGCCCGGGCCAGATCCGCCCGCGTCCCCGCGTCGAACACCGGGCCGGGCTCCGACGCGGGGCGCGCCTCCGCAGGCGTGCGGGCGGACTCGAACGCCGCCCCGGGCGTGAGCGCCGGAGCCCGGGCGGCGCGGGCGTAGAGCGTTCCGCAGGGACCGGAGCGCGCCACGCCGTCCACGAAGGCGGAGCGCGGGGCTTCGAACAGGTCCCGGAACGAGCGCTGGCCGAGCGCGCTCCAGTCGAGCCCGAGCATGCGCAGCGCATGGCGGTTGGCCGCCACCAGCCGGGAGCCCTCGAAGGCCAGCAGGCCGTCCTGCGCGCCGCCGAAGCGGTCCGGATCGGTCTGCAGCCGCACCACGTCCTCCGAGCGGAAGGCGGCCTCGAACAGCCGGCGCTCGATCTGGTCCACGCCGCGGCCGATCAGCTCCAGCGCCTCGGCGGTCGGAGCCCCCGCCGGACCGGACAGGTCGAGCGCGCCGAGCAGATCGCCGGTGGGGCTGAAGATCGGGGCCGCGGCGCAGGTGAGGAAGCGGTGGGGCTCGAAGTAGTGCTCGCCGCCGCGCACCTCCACCGGCCGGCGCTCCATCAGCGCGGCGCCGATGGCGTTGGTGCCGCTCGCCGCCTCGCTCCAGGCGACGCCCGGCCGGAGCGCCACGCGCGCCGCCTTGCCGGCGAAGCCCGTGTCGCCGGCCGCGTCCAGCACCAGGCCGGCGCCGTCGGTGAGGATGGCGATGGCGCCTGCGCCCCGCGCCTCGCCCCGCAACGCCACCAGCTCCCGCCGGCTGGCGCGGATCAGCCGCTCGGAGCGGTCGTGATGCTCCTTGAGGGTGGAGGACGGCACCGGCTCCAGCGCCGGCTGGCCGTGGCTGTCGAAGCCGCGGGCGCGGCAGCGGGCCCAGGAGTTCAGGATCGTCGGCGACACCGCGCCCTGGGGCTCGGCGCCCAGATCGAAGAACTGCCGGCGCGCCACGGCGACGTCGGCGGTGGGAGCGGATCGCTCCATGGCGGCTCATCCCTGTCGTCGCGTTTTGCGACATGTGTCGCGACCGTGCCGTCGCGTTCCCCGACACTGTTTCACGACATCGTCGGCCGCGTCCACCTTCGTCATCGGCGGAGACGCCCTAGAATCGGCCACAGTCCCGGAAAGTCAGGCCGTTACCGCGGCGCACAACAACGAAACGCCCGACGACGCCCCAACTGGCACGAACCCTGCGAAACGCGGGACGGACAGAACACAAGTCTTGGGAGAGACGCCATGAACAAGCCCGAACGCATGGAAGCCTTCACGAAGGCCCCCTTCAAGGAGCGCTACGACAACTTCATCGGCGGCAAGTTCGTCGCCCCGGTCGGCGGCCGCTACTTCGAGAACACCAGCCCCATCAACGGCCAGAAGATCTGCGAGATCGCCCGCTCCCAGAAGGAGGACGTGGAGCTCGCCCTCGACGCCGCCCACAAGGCCAAGGACGCCTGGGGCCGCACCTCGCCGGCCGAGCGCGCCGCCATGCTGCTCAAGATCGCCGACGTGATGGAGGACAATCTCGAGCTGATCGCCACCGCCGAGACCTGGGACAACGGCAAGCCGATCCGCGAGACCATGGCGGCGGACATTCCGCTGGCGATCGACCACTGGCGCTATTTCGCCGGCTGCGTGCGCGCGCAGGAAGGCGCGCTGTCCGAGATCGACCACGACACGGTCGCCTACCATTTCCACGAGCCGCTGGGCGTCGTCGGCCAGATCATCCCGTGGAACTTCCCGATCCTGATGGCGGTGTGGAAGCTCGCGCCCGCGCTCGCCGCCGGCAACTGCGTGGTGCTGAAGCCGGCCGAGCAGACCCCCGCCTCCATCCTGGTGGTGGCCGAGCTGATCGCCGACATCCTGCCGGCGGGCGTGCTGAACATCGTCAACGGCTTCGGCCTGGAGGCCGGCAAGCCCCTGGCCTCCAGCCCGCGCATCGCCAAGATCGCCTTCACCGGCGAGACGACCACCGGCCGTCTCATCATGCAGTACGCCTCCCAGAACCTGATCCCGGTGACGCTGGAGCTCGGCGGCAAGTCGCCGAACATCTTCTTCTCCGACGTCACCGCCGAGGACGACGACTTCTTCGACAAGGCGATCGAAGGCTTCGTGATGTTCGCGCTGAACCAGGGCGAGATCTGCACCTGCCCGAGCCGCGCGCTGGTGCATGAGAAGATCTACGACCGCTTCATCGAGCGGGCGGTGCAGCGGGTGAACGCGATCAAGCTCGGCTCGCCGCTCGATCCGTCCACCATGGTGGGCGCGCAGGCCTCGTCGGAGCAGCTCGAGAAGATCCTGAGCTACATCGACATCGGCAAGCAGGAGGGCGCCGAGCTGCTCGCCGGCGGCGGCCGCAGCGAACTCGACGGCGAACTGGCCGGCGGCTACTACGTCAAGCCGACGGTGTTCAAGGGCCACAACAAGATGCGGATCTTCCAGGAGGAGATCTTCGGGCCCGTGCTCTCGGTCACGACCTTCAAGGACGACGACGAGGCGCTCTCGATCGCCAACGACACGCTCTACGGCCTCGGCGCCGGCGTCTGGACCCGCGACGGCACCCGCGCCTACCGCTTCGGCCGCGCCATCCAGGCCGGCCGCGTGTGGACCAACTGCTACCACGCCTATCCGGCCCACGCGGCCTTCGGCGGCTACAAGCAGTCCGGCATCGGCCGCGAGACCCACAAGATGATGCTGGACCACTACCAGCAGACCAAGAACATGCTGGTCAGCTACAACCCGAAGAAGCTCGGCTTCTTCTGAGGCTTAGGCCCGCAAACGGCGACGGTTGGGGCGGCCTTCGGGCCGCCCTTATCGTTTCGGCCGCCCGTTTAGCGCTCTCATGCGTTCCGCGCGCCGCTCCGCTCCGAGCGCACACGGGAGCGATGGCCGATGGCCCGGCCCGCCCGGACGCTTTCCGCCCTCCCGTCGAAGCGCGTCGTCCACCGCCTGTCACAGGTCCGACGCCCTCCTTCCCAGCCGAAACGGCCGGCCTGCGACCGATCGGGCCGAACCCGGCGCCATGGGCTTTACATACATACATACATGGATGTAGCTTCGTCCCGTCACGGAGAGCGCGGCGCATGCGCAAGACCAAGGCGGAGGCGGAGAAGACCCGGGACCAGATCCTGGACGCGGCCGAGCGCGTGTTCTTCGAGCGCGGGGTCGCCCGGTCGTCGCTGGACGACATCGCCCGCGCCGCCGGCGTCACCCGTGGCGCGGTCTACTGGCACTTCACCAACAAGGTGGACCTGTTCCTCGCGATGCAGGAGCGCGCGCGCCTGCCGCAGGAGGAGCTCTGCGCCTGCATCGCTCAGTGCCCCGACCTCGACCCGCTGCGCGAGGCCGGCGATCGGGTGTGCGACATCTTCCGCACCATCGCGTCCGACGAGAGCCAGACCCGCGTGCTGGCGATCCTGCTGATGCGCTGCGAGTACACCGACGAGATGGCGGACGCGATCCGCCGGCAGGACGAGGCCGACTGTTCGCTCGACGCGCAGTTCGGGGTTCTGTTCGCGCTCGCCCGGGAGCGCGGCCGGCTGAACGCCGCCTTCACGCCCGAACTGGCGCAGGGCGCGTTCCGGGCGCTGGTGTTCGGCCTGCTGCGGCGCTGGCTGGAGGCGCCCGAGGACATGGACCTGACGACCCGCGGCTGCGCGATCGTCCAGGCTTTCGTCGCCGCGCTGGCGTCCTCGCCCGCGCCGGCGCAGGAGGCCGCGGCGTGACGGACGCCGCCTGAAGATTTCGCGGCGACGGTGCAAGCGCTGTCGCCGCGCACGGTCTCCGTCGTCGGGCCGGGCCCAAATCCCGGCCCGACGACGGGGCTAAGAGCTGCGGGCGGCGGCGCAAGCGTCCCCCAACGTCGCCCGCAGCTCCCCTGCGTTTCCCGGCCAAAGGACGACCGGGGCACGCCAGCCCCCTGGCTTTTACGGCAGCGCGACCACGATGGGAAACGGGGCCGGCCGCCCTTCTCCACCTTCCGTCGCATGCCCGTCACGCGGATCAGGCAAGAGGGCGCCGCGGCGAACGCCCGAGGCGGCCGTGGCCGGAGCGTCAGGTTCCGGCCGCGGCCGCCTCACCCATCTTCAGACCTTGCGGAACGATATAGGGTTGCGGCGGTTCACCCGCAGGCATGGCGCGATCGCCGCCCGCAACCGGAGACTCCCATGGCGCCGCTCGTCTTTCCCGCGCTCACCGCGTTCTATGGCGCCCTGCTCGCGATCCTGTTCGTCGCCCTGTCCGGCTGGGTGGTCGCCGGCCGCGTCAACGCCAACGCGCTCCACGGCGACGGCGGCGACGACAGCCTCGCCAAACGCATCCGCGCGCACGGCAATTTCGCCGAATACGTCCCGTTCGCGCTGCTGCTGATCGGGCTTTACGAAGCCGGCGGCGGATCGCACGGCCTGACGCGCGGCCTGCTGATCGCGCTTCTGCTGGCCCGGCTGTCGCATCCTTACGGCATGTTCACGCCCGCGAACCACTGGACCCAGTTCGCGTTCCGAGGCGGCGCGGTGATCGTCACCTTTCTGGTGATCCTGATCGCAGCCGGGGCGCTGCTCCTCCATTGAACCTGTTAGACCCTGCCCCGGCGCGGCGCCGGGGCAGGGTTCCGCATCACGCAGGCGGCAGCCGGCCTGCCCCGGCCGGCGCCCTATCGACCGCCGGAGCTTCCATGGCCCGAACCGGAACGGCCCCCGAGAGGGGGACCGCCTGCGGCTGGACCTGCGCCGTGCGAACGGCGGGCGCCTCCACGACGAAGGGCGGCAGGGCGAGCAGCGACGCCGCGACCGCGGCGTAGGTGGCGACGGCGGCGGCGCCGGCGGCGGCGACAACACGATTGGACATGGTCAGAACCCTTTTTGGCGATGCGCGCGGAACGTTCCGCGCTGTCTTGACCGGCAATATGATGCGCCGCAGAAAATCAGTCCAACGCATGCCTTCGATTTTATACATCGATATGATTCATGACTTTAGGCGGGTCTGGCTTGGCGGCGTCCTGCCGCATGATGGGCGCGGGCGGTAGAACGTCTCATCCGCCGGCCTGTGACAACGACGCCCGGCCACCAGGGACCGGCGCGACCAAGAGGGTACGACCGTCATGAGCTCGACCATCCCCCTGCGCGTGACCGCCACCGAGGCGGCGCTCGCTCTGATCGAGGAGCTTCGGGCCGAACACGGCGAGGTGCTGTTCCACCAGTCCGGCGGCTGCTGCGACGGGTCGTCGCCCATGTGCTACGCGGTCGGCGACTACCTGCTGTCGGACGCCGACGTGAAGCTGGGCGAGGTGGGCGGCGCGGGCTTTCACATGAGCCCGTCCCAGTTCGAATACTGGCGCCACACGGCGCTGACGCTGGACGTGGTGCCCGGTCGGGGCGGCATGTTCAGCCTGGAGAACGGCCGCGAGGTGCGGTTCCACATCCGCTCGCGCCTGTTCACCGAGGAGGAGACCCGCGCGCTGGACGCCGCCGGGGCCTGACGGGGCGGCGGGTTTACGTAAGCGGCCCGGACGCCATTTCCGGTCCCGACACGCCAGCCGCCGTGGGCCGATCCGCGGCGCGAGCCACAGGACATCCGCCCATGCGCATCGATCTCACCGGCAAGACCGCCGTCGTCACCGGCTCCACCCTCGGCATCGGCCACGCCATCGCCCTCGGGCTTGCGCGCGCCGGCGCGACCGTGGTCGTCAACGGCCGCAGGCCGGAGGCCGTGGACAAGGCGATCGCAGCCATCGGCGCAGCCGTCCCCGGCGCCACGCTGATCGGCGTCGCCGCCGACCTTGGAGCGGCGGACGGCGCCGCGGCGCTCCACGCCGCCGTGCCGGAGGCGGACATCCTCGTCAACAATGTGGGGATCTTCGGCCCGCAGGACTTCTTCGACATCCCGGACGCGGAATGGACCCGCTTCTTCGAGGTCAACGTCATGTCCGGCGTGCGCATGTCGCGGCTCTACGCGCCGGGCATGGTGGAGCGCGGCTGGGGGCGCATCGTGTTCCTGTCGTCGGAATCCGCGCTGAACATCCCCGCCGACATGATCCATTACGGCTTCACCAAGACCGCGAACCTCGCCGTCTCCCGCGGCCTCGCCAAGCGGCTCGCGGGCACGGGCGTCACCGTCAACGCGGTGCTGCCCGGCCCCACGTTGTCGGAAGGGGTGGAGGAGATGCTGCGCGAGGAGGCGGAGAAGACCGGCAAGACGGTGGAGGAGGCCGCCGTCGCCTTCGTGCGGGAGCACCGCCCCACCTCGCTGATCCAGCGCGCCGCCACCGTCGAGGAGGTGGCGAACATGGTGGTCTACGCCTGTTCCGAACAGGCCTCCGCCACCACCGGCGCGGCGCTTCGCGTCGACGGCGGCGTGGTCGACGCCCTCGCCTGACAGGGGACCCGGCCAGGTCGCCCTTCTCCGGGCGACGTCGTGCTCTGACGCAAGGTCGCGGGGGCGTGAAACGGGCTCGCGCCGCGCGGGCCGGGTGGATTACAACGGGCGTCCCCGCCTCGGCGCGCCGGAGCGGGAACCGTTCTTTCAGGAGACGCCCGTGACCGGCCCCCATCGCTCCCCGCTCGACGACGACGCGCTCGACACGCTGTTCCGCGCCGCGCGCAGCCACAACAGCTTCAAGCCGGAGCCGGTGTCCGAGGTGACGCTCCGGGCGCTGTTCGAGCTGGTGAAGATGGGCCCCACCAGCGCCAACGGCCTGCCCGGCCGCTTCCTGTTCGTGACCTCGCCGGAAGGCAAGGCCAAGCTGCTGCCGACGCTGTCGGACTCGAACCGCGCCAAGACCGCCTCGGCTCCGGTGACGGTGATCGTGGCCCACGACCTGCGCTGGATCGACCACCTGCCGCGCTTCTTCCCCCATGCGGACGCCAAGTCCTGGTACGAGGGCAACGACGCCGCGATCGAGGGCGCCGCGAAGCTGAACGGCTCGCTCATGGGCGGCTATCTCATCCTCGCCGCCCGGGCGCTCGGCCTCGACGCCGGCCCGATGGCGGGCTTCGACGCCAAGGCGGTGGACGAGGCCTTCCTCGCCGGCACGACCTGGAAGTCGAGCTTCCTCGTCAATCTAGGCTACGGCGACGGCGCGAACCTGTTTGAGCGTCTGCCCCGGCCGGAGTTCGACGAGTTCTGCCGCATCGTCTGATCGGGCCATGCGCATTCTCGTCCTCGACACGGCGCTCGGCGCCGCGACCGCGGCGGTGGTCGCGGTCGACGGCTCCGCGCGGCCCGCAGCGCGGTCGGAGACGATGGCGCGCGGCCACGCCGAGGCGCTGATGCCGCTTGTGCGCGACGTCCTGCGCGAGGCCGGCGGGCTCGGCGCCGTCGATCGCATCGCGGTGACGGTTGGGCCCGGCAGCTTCACGGGCCTTCGGGTCGGGCTCGCCTGCGCGCGGGCGCTTGGGCTGGCCTGGGGGATTCCCGTGGTCGGCGTCTCGACGCTTCAGGCGCTGGCCGCGCCCGCGCTCGAGGCCGCGACGGAGCCGGTGGCGGCGGCGATCGACGCCCGCCACGGCCGGGTGTTCTTCCAGGCCTTCCGCCCGGACGGCGAGGCGCTGGCGCCGGCGCGCCTGCTCGCCGCCGAGGACGCCGCCGGCGCTCTCTGCGACGGCCCGGCGCAGGTCGTGGGCTCGGGCGCGGATGCGGTGATCGCGGCGGGCCACGGCCGGCTCCGCAAGGCGGACGGCCCGCACCACGCGCCGGCCCCGATCCGGCTGGCGAGCCTCGGGGCGGCGTGCGATCCTGACCGGGCGCCGCCGCGGCCGCTCTACCTCAAGGCCGCGGACGCGCATCCGCAGACGTCGGGACGCATCGCGCGGCGGTGACGCGAGGCCAACGGGAGGACCGGGGCGTGAACGCCCCGTGGCGGACGGACATGCTCTGGCTCTGGTACTGGGACGCGCTCCTCGGACGCGCGCCACACTGGGCGGTGACGACGGCGGACGCCGGCGACGCCGACGAACTGGCCGCGATCCACGCCGCGAGCTTCGCCCGCGGCTGGAGCGTGGAGGAAATGGAATCGCTGCTGCGCGACCGGGCGGTGGTGGCCTCGGCGCTCTACCGCGAAGGAAGATCGAAGCCGAAGGGCTTCGCTTTGTCCCGCATCGCCGCCGACGAAGCTGAGGTGCTGTCGGTGGCGGTCATCGAGCGCCGCCGCGGGCAAGGCGGCGGCAAGGCGCTGTTCGGCCGCCATCTCGGCCAGCTCGCGGCCGCCGGCGCGCGCCGGGTGGCGCTGGAGGTGGACGAGGACAACGCCGCCGCGATCCGGCTCTATGAGGGTTTCGGCTTCCGCCGGGTCGGGCGGCGCGCCGCCTATTACCAGCGCGCCGACGGCGGCCGCGCCTCGGCGCTGGTGCTCGCGCTCGACATGGCGTGAGCGCCCCGCCGTCCGAGGTTTGATCCGGCCCACGTTTACGGCTCGCCCCGGCGCTCCTATAAGCTCCCGAACACCCCCGCCCGCGCAAGGGAGGCGGCCGCCATGGCCACGACAGCGCTCAAGACCGAAACGATCGAGCGGCTCTGCGCCTCCAAGGGCATGCGCATGACCGAGCAGCGCCGCACCATCGCGCGCGTGATCGAAGGCGCCGAGGATCACCCGGACGTGGAGGAGCTCTACCGCCGCGCCTCGGCGCTGGACCCGCGCATCTCCATCTCCACCGTCTACCGCACGGTGAAGCTGTTCGAGGACGCCGGCGTGATCGCCCGGGTGGACTTCCGCGACGGCCGCTCCCGCTACGAACCGGCGCCGGACGAGCACCACGACCACCTGATCGACCTGCGCTCGGGCAAGGTGGTGGAGTTCCGCAACGAGGAGATCGAGGCGCTGCAGGCGGAGATCGCCCGTAGGCTTGGCTACCGGCTGGTGGACCACCGGCTGGAGCTCTACGCCGTGCCGCTCGACGACCGCGAGGACTGACCCCCCTTGCCGCTCCGTTCCGTTCGCGCAGGCCTCGCCGTGGGGGCGCTCGCCGCCGCGACCCTCGTCGGCCTGCCGATCCAGCATGTGGCGCTGAAGCTCGGCAGCCCCGCCGCCCGGCGCATCCCGGTGCTGTTCCACCGCTTCGCGCTCGGGGCCATCGGCGTCCGGCGCCGGGTGGTGGGCGTTCCGGGAGAGGCGCGGCCGCTGCTGATCGCCGCCAACCACGCCTCCTGGCTCGACATCGTGGTTCTGGGCGCCACCGCCCCGGTCTCCTTCGTCGCCAAGTCCGAGATCGCGTCCTGGCCGCTGTTCGGCACCTTCGCCCGGCTGCAGCGCTCGATCTTCGTGGACCGCCAGCGGCGCGGGGCCACCGGCGCCGTGAGCCGCGAGATGAGCGAGCGGCTGGTGGCGGGCGATCCGATCGTGCTGTTCGCGGAAGGCACCTCTAACGACGGGGTGCGCCTGCTGCCGTTCCGCTCGGCCCTGATCGGCGCGGCCCGCGCGGCCATCGTCTCCGGCGGCGGCGAGGAGGCCTTCGTGCAGCCGGTCTCCATCGCCTACACCCACCGCAACGGCCTGCCGCTCGGCCGCCGGGGCCGGCAGGACGTGGCCTGGTACGGCGACCTCGACATCCTGCCGCACATGTGGGCGATCCTGCGGGGCGGCGCGATCGACGTCACCGTCAGCTTCGGCGCCCCGATCCGGGTGGACGCCGCCACCGACCGCAAGGCGGTGGCCCGCTCCGCCGAGGCCGAGGTGCGGCGCATGACCGCCGCCGCGCTCCGGGGCGAGGTCTAGGTCAGCGCCCGAGCGCCGCGTCGATCAGCTTGAGCGCGTCGGCGCTCGCCCACTCCGCCGGGCCGGGAAGGAAGCCGATCTCGCAGCCGGCGCGGTCGAGGATCAGGGTGGTCGGCATGCCCGAGCCGCGGCCGACGGCGCGCAGATCCCGGAACAGCTTGTTGGTGGGGTCGGCGTAGAAGGCGAGGTTCCGCGACCCGATCTCCTTCAGGAACGCCTTGGGCTTGTCGGTCCCGCCGAAATCCAGCGACACGGCGACCACCTCGAACTCCGCGCCGCCGCGCTCCGCCTCGAGCTGGTCCAGCGCCGGCATCTCCTTGCGGCAGGGCGCGCACCAGGTGGCCCAGAGATTCAGCAGCGTCACCTTGCCTCTGAACCGGTCGAGCCCGGTCGCGGCGCCGGCGGCGTCCTGGAACGTGAGCGGCGGCAGCGGGCGCGGCGCGGACGGGACCACCACCCCCGCCACCTCGCCGCGGGCGGCCTTCGCCATGGCGGCGAGCGTCTCGGACGAGGCGGCGCAGGCGGCTTGGGCCTTGTCGCCGCCGCCGATCCCGTATAGGGCGAGCGCGGCGAGCCCCGCGACGGCGGCCGCGCCGAGCAGGCCCCTGCGGACCCAGGGCCTCCCCAAGAGGCTGTGGCTCTGTCGGACCGTGGGCTCTGGCATGCTTGTTCGACCTCGATGAACGCGCCCGCGCGGGCGCCGCGCGACGGGACCTTTATCAGATGAGCAACTCGATGTGGGGCGGCCGGTTCTCCGAAAAGCCGGACGCCGTCCTCGAAGCGATCAACGCCTCGATCGACTTCGACCGCCGCTTCTACGCCCAGGACATCCGCGGCTCCAAGGTCCACATCGCCATGCTCGCCGCCACCGGCATCGTGGCGCGGGAGGACGCCGCGGCGATCTTCAAGGGTCTGAACCAGGTTCTGGCCGAGATCGAGGAGGGCCGCTTCACCTTCTCGCGCGCGCTGGAGGACATCCACCTCAACGTGGAGAACCGGCTGACGGAGATCGTCGGCCCCGCCGCCGGCCGGCTGCACACCGCGCGCTCCCGCAACGATCAGGTGGCGACCGACTTCCGCATGTTCGTGCGCGACGCGCTGGACGGGCTGGACCGCAGCCTGCACGGGCTGCAGCAGGCGCTGGTCAGCCGCGCCGCCCCCAACGCCGGCACGGTGATGCCGGGCTTCACCCATCTGCAGAGCGCCCAGCCGGTGACCTTCGGCCACCACCTGCTCGCCTATGTGGAGATGATCGGGCGCGACCGCGGCCGCCTCGCCGACGCCCGCCGCCGGCTCAACGAATGCCCGCTCGGCGCCGCGGCCCTCGCCGGCACCTCGTTCCCCATCGACCGGGAGATGACCGCGCGCGGCCTCGGCTTCGACCGCCCGACCGCCAACTCCATCGACAGCGTGTCGGACCGGGACTTCGTGCTGGAGACCCTGTCCTTCGCCGCCATCTGCGCCGGCCATCTCTCCCGCTTCGCGGAGGAGATCGTGCTGTGGTCGACCCCGCAGTTCAATTTCATCCGCCTGTCGGACCGCTTCTCCACCGGCTCCTCCATCATGCCCCAGAAGCGCAACCCGGACGCCGCCGAACTGGTGCGCGGCAAGACCGGGCGCGTCATCGGCGCGCTGGTGGCGCTGCTGACGGTGATGAAGGGCCTGCCGCTCGCCTATTCCAAGGACATGCAGGAGGACAAGGAGGGGCTGTTCGACGCGCTCGACACGCTCGACCTGAACATCGCCGCCACCACCGGCATGGTGCTCGACATGACGGTGAACGCCCGCACCATGGCCAACGCCGCCGGCGCCGGCTACGCCACCGCCACCGACCTCGCCGACTGGCTGGTCCGGGTGCTCGGCCTGCCGTTCCGCGAGGCGCATCACGTCACCGGCCGCATCGTGGCGGTGGCGGCGGAGAAGAAGCTGCCGCTGGAGCGGCTGGCGCTCGCCGACATGCAGGCGGTGGAGCCCCGCATCACCGAGGCGGTGTCCGAGGTTCTGGGCGTGCGTCGCTCGGTGGCGAGCCGCACCAGTTACGGCGGCGCGGCGCCCGCCAACGTGAAGGCGCAGGCCGTCCGCTGGCGGAAGAGGCTTGCCAAGGAGGCGCAGGCCTTCGACAACACGCCCACGGACGCCTGAGCGCGCCTCTCATCCGAGACCCAAGGACCAGACCCCGTGTCGAGCCCCGCAACCCGCGCCGTCTGCGCCGCCGTCGCCCTCATCGCCGCTCTCGGCCTCGCCGGCTGCGGCCGCAAGGGCCCGCCGGAGCCGCCCCCCGGCGCCCCGACCGTGAAGGTCACCCGGCCCGACGGCACGGTGGAGGAGAAGCCGGCCAAGCCCGACCGGCCCTTCGTGCTCGACCGTCTCCTGAACTGACGGGCGCGGCCCAGCGCCCCACCCGGACCGACCCATGCACCATTTCGCCTATGCCGACGGCGCGCTCCGCGCCGAGGACGTGCCCCTCGCCCGCATCGCGGACGAGGTGGGCACGCCCGTCTACGTCTATTCCACCGCCACGCTGACCCGGCACGTGCGCGTGTTCCGCGAGGCCTTCGCCGGCGTGGACCACCTCGTCTGCTACGCGCTGAAGGCGAACTCCAACCAGGCGGTGCTGACCACGCTGGCGCGGCTCGGCGTCGGCATGGACGTGGTGTCCGGCGGGGAACTGCATCGCGCGCTGAAGGCCGGCGTGCCGGGCGAGCGCATCACATTCTCCGGCGTGGGCAAGACCGCGGCGGAGCTGGCGGCCGGGATCGAGGCCGGCATCCTCGCCTTCAACGTGGAGAGCGAGCCCGAACTGCGGCTGCTGTCGCAGGTGGCGGCGGACAAGGGCGCGACCGCCCACGTCGCGCTCAGGGTCAACCCGGACGTGGACGCCAGGAGCCACGCCAAGATCTCCACCGGCTCGTCCGAGACCAAGTTCGGCGTGCCCATCGCCGACGCCCGCCGGGTCTATGCGGAGGCCGCGCGGCTGCCGGGCCTCAAGGTCTCCGGCGTGGACATGCACATCGGCAGCCAGATCACCGAGCTCGACCCGTTCGACAGCGCCATCGCCCGGCTGGTGTCTTTCGTGGGCGAACTGCGCGCCGACGGCCACGCCATCGAGCATGTGGACCTGGGCGGCGGGCTCGGCATTCCCTACCGCGACGACAACGAGCCCCCGCCCCACCCGGACGCCTACGCGGCCGTGGTCAAGCGCCTGACCGCCGACCTGAAGGCGACGCTGGTGTTCGAGCCCGGCCGGCTCATCGTGGGCAACGCCGGCGTGCTGCTCACCCGCGTGATCTATGTGAAGCAGGGCGCCGCCAAGACCTTCGTGATCGTGGACGCGGGCATGAACGACCTGATCCGCCCGACGCTCTACGACGCCCATCACGAGATCTGGCCGGTGGCCGCGCCCGCCCCCGACGCGCCGCGCATCCGCGCCGACGTGGTGGGCCCGGTGTGCGAGACCGGCGACTATCTGGCGCTCGACCGGGAGATGGCGGCGCCCGAGGCGGGCGATCTGCTGGCGGTGATGTCCGCCGGCGCCTATGGCGCGGTGCAGGCCACCACCTACAACTCCCGCCCGCTCGTGCCCGAAGCGCTGGTGGACGGCGACCGCTACGCCGTGGTGCGCCCGCGCCCCTCGCTGGACGACCTGATCGCGCTCGACCGCGTGCCGGACTGGCTCGCGAACGGCTGAGGCCTCACGCCGGAGTGAGGCCGCCTTCCGGTCCCGGGGTAGCGCCTGCGCCGTCCCGTGCTAGTCTCCCCCTTTCAACGCGCGAAACGCCTTGAGGGGAGACGGGCGCGCACGGGAGACCGGCGTTTGAACGACACCCATCCGATCCCGCCGTCGTCGCGCGGGTCCCTGATCGACCGCCTCGCCCGGCGCGCGGCGCTCGCCCTCGTCTGGGAGAAGGCCTGGCCGGCGCTCGCTTCGGCGCTGGTGGTCGGCCTCGTGTTCCTGAGCGCCTCCTGGCTCGGCCTGTGGGACGCCCTGCCCGTCTGGGCGCGCATGGCGGGCGTGGCGCTGTTCGCTCTGGCGGCGCTCGCCGCGCTGGCGCCGCTGGTCCGGCTGCGGCCGGAAGGGCGACGGGCGGCGCTCGCCCGCGTCGACCGGGACTCGGCGCTCGCCCACCGCCCCGCCACCAGCTACGACGACCGCCTCGCGGAGGCGGGCGAGGATCCGCTCACCCGCGCGCTCTGGGCCGCCCATCGCGAACGGCTCGAGGCCGAGAGCGCGCGGCTGCGCGCCGCCGCGCCGCGCCCCCGCCTCGCCGCCCGCGACCCTTACGCCCTGCGGTTTCTGGCGGCGCTCGTGGCCGTGGTCGCCTTCGTGGCGGCGGGCTCGGATCGGGACGCGCGGCTGCGCGCCGCCTTCGACTGGACGACGCCCCGGGCCGAGGTTCCGCCCGTGCGGGTGGACGCCTGGCTGACGCCGCCGCCCTACACCGGCCGGCCGCCGATCTTCCTCACCGCCGCCAAGGCGCAGGGCGAGGCCGCGCCCGAGGTGACGCGCGCGCCGGCGGGCTCCCTGCTGGTGGTGCGGGTCGCCGGCGGAACCGCCGAGGTGACCGCGACCGGCGGGCTGGAGCAGGCCACGCCCGAGGACGCCAAACGCCCCGAGGGCCTGACGGAGCACCGCTTCCGGCTCACCGGCGCAAGCGAATTGCGCGTGGCCGGCGACGGCGACGCCGCGCCGCGGTCCTGGCGCTTCGCCGCCATCCCCGACGCGCCGCCCACCATCCGCCTGAGCGAACCGCCCCAGCGCAACGCCCGCGGCGGCGCGACGCTGCGCTACGAGGTGACGGACGATTACGGCGTCGTCGCCGCCGAGGCCCGTTTCGCGCTGAAGCCGGCGGAGACGCCCAAGGACGGGCAGGCGGAAGAGCGCCGCCCGCTCTACGAGGCGCCGAAGATCGCGCTGACCCTGCCCCGCAAGCGGGCGCGGGAAGGCAAGGGCCAGACCTCGCTCGACCTCGCCGAGCATCCGTTCGCCGGCGCCGAGGCGGTGATGACGCTCGTGGCCAAAGACGAGGCGGGACAGGAGGGCCTGAGCGCGCCCGAGACCCTGCGGCTGCCCGGCCGCCCCTTCGTCAATCCGCTCGCCCGGGCGCTGGTGGAGCAGCGGCGGACGCTGGCGCTCGACGCCAACGCCAAGCCCGAGGTGGCGCGCGCGCTGCAGGCGCTGATGCTCTATCCGGAGGAGTTCACGCCCAGAGCCTCGGTCTATCTCGGCCTGCGCACCGCCTACCGCCGGCTCGACATCGCCCAGACCGACGACGAGCTGCGCGCCGTCGCCGACCATCTGTGGGAGATGGCGCTCCGGCTCGAGGACGGCGACCTGCCGGACGCGGAGCGCAAGCTGCGCCAGGCCGAGCAGGAGCTGCGCGAGGCGCTGGAGAACGGCGCCTCGGAGCAGGAAATCGCCAAGCTCACCGAGGAGCTGCGCAAGGCGCTGGACGCCTTCATGAAGGAGCTCGCCCAGCGGGCGCAGCAGCAGCCGGGCCAGCAGGCGCAGACCCCGCCGAACGGCGCGCAGGCGATCCGGCCGGACGACCTGCGCAAGATGATCGACCGCATGGAGCAGATGGCCAAGAGCGGCTCGCGCGAGGCGGCCCAGCAGGCGCTGAACGAGCTGCGCGAGATGCTCGACAACCTGCGCACCGCCCAGCCGGGCCAGCAGCAGCAGGGCGATCCCCAGCAGTCCCAGAACCAGCAGCAGATGGACAAGCTGCAGGGCATGATCCGCGAACAGAACCAGCTCCGGGACAAGACCTATCAGCAGTACCGCCAGCAGGAGCGGGCGGAGCGCAACCAGCGCGGCCGCGACGGCCAGCCCCGGCAGGGCCAGAGCGGCGACATGCAGGCGCTCGCCGAGCAGCAGCGCCAGCTGCAGAAGAAGCTGGACGAGCTGATGCAGGAGATGTCGCCCGGCGGCCAGCCGGACCGGCCGAACCAGCCCCAAAGACCGGGCGAGAACGGCGGCGAGGGCCAGCAGCAACAGCAGCAGGGCCAGAGCGGACAGGGACAGCAGGGCGAAGGCCGGCAGGGGCAGGGCCAACAGGGACAGGGGCAGCCGGGACAAGGTCAGGGACGTCAGGCGCAGGGCGAAGGCCAAGGCCAAGGTCAGGATCCGCTGGGCGAGGCCGGGCGCAGCATGGGCGACGCCCGTGGCGCGCTCGGACAGGGCCGGACGGGGCAGGCGCTGGACGATCAGAGCCGGGCGCTCGACAACCTGCGCAAGGGCGCGCAGGCGCTGGCGGAGCAGATGCGCCAGCAGGCCGAGCAGCAGGGGCAGCAGCCCGGACAGGGCCAGCAGGGCGCCGAGAACGGACAGGCCGACGGCCGCGACGATCCGCTCGGCCGTCCCGTGCGCCGTCGCGAGAGCGACGGGACCGGCACCAAGGTGCCCGGCGAGATCGAGGCCCAGCGCGCCCGCCGTGTGCTGGAGGAGCTGCGCCGCCGCATCGGCGAAAGCGAGCGCCCCCGCGAGGAGCTGGACTATCTGGAGCGCCTGCTCACGCCGTGAGGGCGGCGTCCTCAGAGCCTGTCGGGCGGCGCCGCAGCGCGCGATTCAAACTGCCGTCATGCCCGAGACACGCTCGGGCATGACGGCCTGCCTGAATTTTCAAACGGGGTCTCAGAACTCCCAGAACTTCTCGGTCTTGGGCAGGCCCACCAGCGCGCGGGCGAAATCGTCGGCGTCGAAGGGCTCAAGGTCGTCCACGCCCTCGCCCACGCCGATGAAGTGCACGGGGAGGCCGTACTTCTCCGCCACCGCCACCAGAATGCCGCCGCGCGCGGTGCCGTCGAGCTTGGTGACCACGAGGCCGGTGACGCCCGCGGTGCGCTGGAACGCCTCCACCTGCGACAGCGCGTTCTGTCCGGTGGTGGCGTCCAGCACCAGCATGCAGGCGTGGGGCGCGTCCGGATCGAACTTCTTCAGCACCCGGACGATCTTTTCCAGCTCCGCCATCAGCCCGGCCTTGTTCTGCAGCCGGCCGGCGGTGTCGACGATCAGCAGGTCGGCGTCCTGCTCGCGGGCCTTGACGAAGGCCTCGTAGGCGAGCGCCGCGGCGTCGGCGCCGGTCTCCTTGGAGACGAAGGTGGCGCCGGTGCGCTCCGCCCACACCCCGAGCTGCTCCACGGCCGCGGCGCGGAAGGTGTCGCCCGCCGCCAGCACGATCGACATGCCGGCGGTGCGGTAGGTCTCCGCCAGCTTGCCGATGGTGGTGGTCTTGCCCGAGCCGTTGACGCCCACCACCAGGATCACGGCCGGCCGGGCGCTTTCCGGCGGATCGAGCGGCGCCGCCACCGGCGCCAGCGTCTTCGCCACCTCCTGAGCCACGATGGCCCGCACGCCGGCGCCGTCCAGCGCCCGCTCGTGCCGGGCGCGGCCCACCGCGGCGGTGATGCGCTCGGCCACGCCGACGCCGAGATCGGCCTGGATCAGCAGGTCCTCCAACTCGTCCAGCGTGGCGCCGTCGAGCTTCTCCTTGGTGAACAGCTCGGTGATGCCGCGGGTGAGCTGGTTCGAGGTCTTGGCGAGGCCCGCGCGCAGCCGCGAGAACCAGTCCCTGGGTTGGGCGTCGTCGGTCATGGCGTCTGTCCTTGGCGGGCGTTCAGGCGGCGATCAAAGCGCGGCCGTCGTGGGTCGCGGCGCGCAGGATGACGGTCTCGCCGCGGGGCACGGCGCGGGCGAGGCGGATGGCGGTGAAATCGGCCGCGCGGGCGAGGCCCTTGCCTTCCGACAGCGCGGCGATGCGGCGCCCGAGCCGGGCGTCCAGGTGGCGCGCGAGCAGCGCCGCGCCCAGCTCCCGCAGGGCGGCGGCGCGGGCCTTCACCACCTCGGGCGCAAGCTGCGGCATGCGGGCGGCCGGCGTCTCGGGCCGGGCGGAGAACGGAAACACATGGGCGTAGGCGATCCCGCAGGCCTCCAGCGCCGCGCGGGTGTTCGACGCCATGGCCTCGGTCTCGGTGGGGAAGCCCGCGATCACGTCGCAGCCGAAGGCGATGTCCGGCCGCGCCCGCCGCGCCGCGTCGCAGAAGCGCTCCGCGTCGGCGCGGGAATGGCGGCGCTTCATTCGCTTCAGGATCAGGTCGTCGCCGGACTGCAGCGAGAGGTGGAGATGGGGCGCGAGCCGCTCCTCCTCCGCCAGCGCCCGCATCAGCGCGGGGTCGATCTCCACCGCGTCGAGCGAGGACAGCCGAAGCCGCGGCAGCTCGGGCACGGCCTTCAGCACGGCGCGGACCAGATCGCCCAGCCGCTCCTCCCCGCCGCCGAGATCGTGCCCCCAGGAGGTGAGGTCGACGCCGGTGAGCACCGCCTCGCGCGCGCCCAGCGCCAGCACGCGCCGCACCTCGGCGATCACCTGCGCCTTCGGCGTCGAGCGCGAGGCTCCCCGGCCGAAGGGGATGACGCAGAAGGTGCAGCGGTGGTCGCAGCCGGTCTGCACGGCGACGAAGGCGCGCGGCAGAAGGATGTCGGCCGCGGCCGGCGGCGGAGGCGGCGGGCTGCGCTCCGCGAACACGTCCGCGACCGCGACGCGGGGCGCGTCCGGCCCGGCGCGGCGCGCCCAGGTCTCGGGGCTCTGGCGCGCGGCCGCGCCCACCACGCGGCTCACCTCCGGCATGGCGGCGTAGGTCTGGGGCTCGATCTGGGCGCCGCAGCCGGTGACGACGATCTCCGCGTCCGGCCGGGCGCGGGCCGCGCGTCGCGCCGCCTGCCGGGCCTGCCGGCCGGCCTCCGCCGTGACCGCGCAGGCGTTGACCACGACGATATCGTCCCGCCCGCGCGCATGTGCGCGGATGGCCTCGCTGTCCACGGCGTTCAGCCGGCAGCCGAAGGTGACGATCTCGGGTCCCATGGTCCGCGGATATGCCGCAACGGCGGGAAAAACGCCACCCGCGCGGGAGAATCAGGCCGAAAGGTCAGGCCGGGCGGCGGCGCACGCTTCGCGCCGCGTCGCCCCAGGCGATGATGCGGTCGCGGGCGGGCTTCTCGATCACGTAATGGGCGATGGCGGCCGCGATCACGGCGGCTGCGAGCCCCGCAAGGCCCACCATCATCAGCCCCAGGGGCGAGGTCAGGCCGAGCAGCTTGCCGGCGACGCCGAAGGTCACCATCAGCACCGGCGCGTGGACGATGTAGAGCGCGTAGGAGATTTCGCCGAACCAGGTCAGCGGCCGGGCCCTCAGCAGGCCGGGCTCGGGCGCGACGGCCCGCAGCGCCAGCAGCAGCACCAGCGCCCCCACCAGCGGCCACAGCGCCGCGCCGCCGGCGCCGAAGGCGAGCAGCGCGCCGGCGGCGCCCAGCGTCAGCCCGAACAGGCCGGCGAGCGTCAGCGGCCCCGGCCGCTTCGTCAGGACGCCGAAGATCTCCCGCAGCACGACGCCGAGGAAGAAGGACGGCACGATGCGCAGCGCGCCGCCGTCGTGCATCAGGGTCATCAGGTCCCGGCCGAGCCAGAGCTTGGCGATCGCCCAGCACAGGGCGAACAGCGCGGCCGCGGCGGCGAGCTTCGCGAGCGGCGAGCGCAGCCGGGAGGACACCATCAGATAGAGCGGGAAGGTGAGATAGGCGGTCCATTCCGCGCCCACCGACCAGGACGGCTGGTTCCAGGCGAGCTCCGGCGTGATCCCGGTGGCGTGCAGCATGGCCGCATGGGCTGCGAAGGACGAGGCGGTGGGCGACCACGGCGGCGTGAGCCCCACCGCCCGGCCGCCGAACACGATGGCCGCCACCGCGATGAGGCCCGCCATGTGCAGCGGCCAGATGCGGGCGAAGCGGCGGATCAGGAAGCGGAGGTGGTCGTAAGTCCCGTTCCGCCACGGCCCCTCATAGACATGGGCCAGCACGAAGCCGCTGAGCACGAAGAAGAAATCCACCGCGAGCAGGCCCAGCACGTCGAGCGGGACGCGGCTGGAGACGACCCCTTGCGCATAGGCGTCGATGTGGAAGATCACCACCATCAGCGCCGCGAAGCCGCGGGCGGCGGTGAGCTCGAGCAGTTCGCTCCGCGATGCGTCCGGCGCCAGTATCGTCACGGGGAAATCTTTGCGTCGCGGCCTGAGGACAGTTCCCCAGCATGACGCGGCGCGAGCGAACATTCGGTTAAGCGCCACGCTCGACGAAACCGGCGCCATGCGCGATGAAGACCCGCTCACTTGTCACGAGACCGTGTTCATGCCCCCCGCCCCCGCCTCCCCCATCGCCTTCCGCCACCGCAACTTCGTGCTGTTCTGGACGGCGCGGCTCTGCGCCACCTTCGCGGTGCAGGTGGTGTCGGTGGCGGTCGGCTGGCAGGTCTACGACCTCACCCGCGACCCGTTCGACCTCGGTCTGGTGGGCCTCGTCCAGTTCGCGCCGGCCTTCGCGCTGGTGCTGGTCACCGGCCCGGCCGCCGACCGGTTCCCGCGCCGGATCATCATGGGCCTGTGCGTGGCGCTGGAGGCGGTCGGCGCGCTGGCGCTGGTGGGGCTGACGCTCGTCGGCAACGTCGACACCGGGCCGATCTTCGCGGCGCTGTTCGCCTTCGGCGTGGCGCGGGCCTTCTTCGGCCCCGCCAGCGCCGCGCTGATCCCGAGCCTCGTGCCGAAGGAGGCGCTGGCCAACGCCATCACCTGGGCGTCGTCGTCCTGGCAGTTCGCCAGCATCGTCGGCCCGGTGGCCGGCGGCCTGCTCTACGGCTTCAGCCCCCAGGCGGCCTATATGGGCGCCGCGGTCCTGCTCGGCGTCGGCCTCGGCGCGATCGCGCTGCTCAGGGTGGACCAGCCCCGCCGGACGCTGGATTCCAGCTGGCGCACGCTGGTGGCGGGCTTCGCTTATGTGGCGAAGGAGAAGATCGTTCTCGGCGCGATCTCGCTCGACCTGTTCGCGGTGCTGCTGGGCGGCGCGGTCGCCCTGATGCCCGCTGTGGCCCGCGACGTGCTCGACGTCGGACCCTGGGGCCTCGGCCTGCTGCGGGCCGCGCCCGGCGTTGGCGCCATCGCCATGGCGGTGCTGCTGTCCGTCGCGCCGATCCGCGACCATGCGGGACGGATCATGTTCGCCTGCGTCGGCCTGTTCGGGCTCGCCACCGCCGTGTTCGGCCTGTCGGAGACCGTGTGGCTGTCGGTGGCGGCGCTTGGCGTGATGGGCGCCGCCGACATGGTGAGCGTCACCATCCGCGAGACGCTGCTCCAGCTCTGGACGCCGGACGAGGTGCGCGGCCGGGTCAACGCCGTGAACATGCTGTTCATCGGCGCCTCCAACGAGCTCGGCGAATTCCGCGCCGGGGCCATGGCCTCCATCATCGGCGTCATGCCCGCCATCGTGGCGGGCGGCGTCGGGGCCATGGCGGTGGCCGGCCTGTGGGCGTGGTGGTTTCCGGGCCTCCGAACCGCCCGCTCGCTGGAGCGGCGCGAAGACGGCTGAAACGAAAAAAGGGCGCGACGGGGATCTCCGTCGCGCCCTTTTTCGTTCAGCGGACCCTGAAACCTGCGCGTGAGGACGCGTCAGGTGTTCATGCTGTCGAAGAAATCGGCGTTGGTCTTGGTGGAGCGCAGCTTGTCCAGCAGGAACTCCATGGCGTCCACCGTGCCCATGGGATTGAGGATGCGGCGCAGCACATACATCTTCTTGAGCTGATCCGGCGGAACGATGAGCTCTTCCTTGCGGGTGCCGGAGCGGGTGATGTCCATGGCCGGGAAGGTGCGCTTGTCCGACACCTTGCGGTCGAGGATGAGCTCCGAGTTGCCGGTGCCCTTGAACTCCTCGAAGATCACCTCGTCCATGCGGCTGCCGGTGTCGATCAGCGCCGAGGCGATGATGGTGAGCGAGCCGCCTTCCTCGATGTTGCGCGCCGCGCCGAAGAAGCGCTTCGGGCGCTGCAGGGCGTTGGCGTCCACGCCGCCGGTCAGCACCTTGCCGGAGGACGGCACCACGGTGTTGTAGGCGCGGCCGAGGCGGGTGATCGAGTCCAGCAGGATGACCACGTCGCGGCCATGCTCCACCAGGCGCTTGGCCTTCTCGATCACCATCTCGGCGACCTGGACGTGGCGCTGGGCCGGCTCGTCGAAGGTGGAGGAGATGACCTCGCCCTTCACCGAGCGCTGCATGTCGGTGACCTCTTCCGGCCGCTCGTCGATCAGCAGCACGATGAGGTAGCATTCAGGGTGGTTCTGGGCGATGGCGCTGGCGATGTTCTGCATCATCACCGTCTTGCCCGTGCGGGGCGGCGCCACGATCAGGGCGCGCTGGCCCTTGCCGAGGGGGGCGACGATGTCGATCACGCGGGTCGACATGTCCTTCTTGGTGGGGTTCTCCACCTCCATCTTCAGCCGCTCGTCCGGATAGAGCGGCGTCAGATTGTCGAAGTGGACCTTGTGCCGGGCCTTTTCAGGCTCCTCGAAGTTGATGGTGTTGACCTTCAGCAGGGCGAAGTAGCGCTCGCCCTCCTTGGGGCTGCGGATCTGCCCCTCCACCGTGTCGCCCGTGCGGAGCGAGAAGCGGCGGATCTGCGAGGGCGAGATGTAGATGTCGTCCGGCCCCGGCAGATAGTTGGCGTCCGGCGAGCGCAGGAAGCCGAAGCCGTCCTGCAGCACCTCCACCACGCCGACGCCGATGATGTCGGTCTCCCGCGCCGCGAGCTGCTTGAGAATGGCGAACAGCAGCTCCTGCTTTCGCAGCGTGCTGGCGTTCTCGACCTCGAGCTCCTCGGCCTGGACGAGCAGTTCGGTGGGCGACTTGGCCTTGAGATCGGAAAGCCTGACTTCGGGCATCGGCAGCCTTCGGGAGATGGAGTCCGGAATCGAACGGAGAAAATCGGATCGATCGGGCAGGGGGGGAGGGTCGTTCGCAGGCGGGGCGGAAGGCTCGATTGGGGCGAGCCGCCCGTCGCCTCCTGAGCGTCGCGCGCCGGACGAAACCGTCCGAAGGCGGAGCCGGCTCCAGCCTCGAACGGGCCGGAACGCTATGGCGCTGCGTAGGGAGTGGCTTTCACATAAACCATCGGGGACGCGCCCGACAAGAGGCGAGGCCCACGAAAAAGCAAGATCAGAACGGTTTGAGGATCACAAGCGCGACGATCAGGATCATCAGCAGGGTCGGAACCTCGTTCATGAACCGGTAGAAGCGGTGGCTGCGCGCGTTGCGGTCGGCGGCGAAATCCTTGACCCAGCGGCCGAGAACCTCGGTGTAGGCCGAAAGCGCCGCCACCAGCGCCAGCTTGGCGTGCATCCAGCCCGACGACCACCAGCCCGCCATCCAGATCATCGCGAGGCCCGCGACCCAGGCCACGGCCATGGCCGGCCGGCCGATGGCGTTGAGCAGCCGCCGCTCCATCACCTTGAAGGTCTCGGAGGTCTCCGATCCCGGCGCGGCGGCGCAGTGGTACACGAACAGCCGGGGCAGATAGAGGATCGCCGCCATCCAGGAGATGATGGCGACCACATGCAGGGTCTTGATCCAGCCGTAGAGATCCATCGGCGCGCCCCGTCCCGGCTTTGAGGCTTCAAGAGCCTGTCTGGAAATTGCCAGAGCCGCTGTCCAGATTTCGTCATGCCCGCGCGGAGCGCGGGTATCCACGATTTTTTGGTGGAACGCAGGCCTGAGCGTTCCAGTCGTGGATGCCCGAGACAAGCTCGGGCATGACGGAGAGCTCCAATTTCAAACGGCTTTGACGGCTTTTAACCGGTCCGCCGCGCCCGCGCCACCAGCTGGGCCACATGCTCCGGGGGCGTGTGCTGCCGCACCCCGTGGCCGAGGTTGAGGATGAACGGGCCGGAGCCAAGGTCCCGGAGGCAGGCGTCCACGGCCGCGTCGAGCGCCGGGCCGCCGGCCATCAGCGCCAGCGGGTCCACGTTACCCTGCAGCGCCGCGCCCGCAGGGGCCGCGGCGCGGGCGGCCACCCGGTCCTCGGCGGTGGCGAGGCCGAAACCGTTCGCCGGCACCGCATGGGCGAAGGCGCCGAACTTGGCGCCGGCGCCGCGGGCGAAGGCGATGATCGGCGCGCCCGGAACCCTGGCCCGCACCCGCTCGCAGATCGCCGCGATCGGCTTCGTCGACCAGCGCTCGAATTCGGCCGGGGGCAGGTCGCCGCTCCAGCTGTCGAAGATCTGCACCGCCTGCGCGCCCGCCTGAAGCTGCGCCACCAGATGGGCGGCGGAGGCTTCCACCAGCCGGTCGATCAGAACCTGGAAGGTCTCCGGCTCGCCATAGGCCAGCAGCCGCGCCGGCGCCTGCTCGTCGCCGCCCCGTCCGGCCACCATATAGGTCGCCACGGTATAGGGAGCCCCGCAGAAGCCGATCAGCGCGGTCTCGGGCGACAGCGCCGCCCGCGCCCGCGCCACGGTCTCGTAGACCGGCGACAGGAAGCCCAGGTCGATCTCGGGCTTCAGGCGGTCGAACTGGGCGAGCGTCGTCACCGGATCGAGGCGCGGGCCCTCGCCCTCCACGAAGCGCACGTCCTGTCCGAGCGCGTGCGGCACCACCAGGATGTCGGAGAACAGGATCGCCGCATCGAAGCCGTAGCGCCGGATCGGCTGCAGCGTCACCTCGGTGGCGAACTCCGGCGTGTAGCAGAGGTCGAGGAAGCTGCCGGCGCGGGCGCGCAGCTCGCGGTATTCGGGCAGATAGCGTCCCGCCTGCCGCATGAGCCAGATGGGCGGCGTCGGCAGCGTCTCGCCGGCGAGCGCCCTCAGGAACGGCGCCGTGTCGCCCTGATCCGGACCTGCCGTCCCCTGCTGGCTCACCACGAAGGCTCCTTCTCTAAGAATCCTGAATCGACTCTTCTGCTTCTTTTTCTAGGGGGGCCGATTACATCCATTCCAAGGGGTCCACAAGGCGTCCACAGAACATGCATCGTTAACCATGCGTTAACGCCTGTGGCGGCGCTTCGAAGCTGAAGGAGTCGAGGGGTTGTCCGCTCATTCCGTCCACCGGCGCCGGAATCCTGTCCCGGCGCGGATCGATGTTGATGAAAATCGCCCCTTCGGCCACTGTCCGCCCCGAAGCGGCGTTCGGGCGTTCCGTCGTCCACAGCCGTCCACCGCGGGATTCACGGCCTGTCCCGCGCCTCGCCCGCCTTTCCCCGTCCGGTCCCGCTGAACCGCCATGCCCGTTCGCGCCTTCCATTTCCATCTGGTGTCCGACTCCACCGGCGAAACGCTGGTGGCGGTGGCCCGCGCCGCGGTGTCCCAATACGAGGACGTCGCCGGCGTCGAGCATGTCTATCCGCTGGTGCGCTCGGCCCGGCAGCTCGACCGGGTGCTGGGCGAGATCGCCGACGATCCGGGCATCGTGCTCTACACGCTGGTGGAGGAGGAGCTGATCGAGCGGCTGGAGACCCGCTGCCGGGCGCTCGGCTGCCCCTGCCTGCATGTGCTGGAGCCGGTGTTCGCGCTGCTGCGCTCCTATCTCGGGGCCGAGAAGACCAAGCTGCCGGGCGCCCAGCACGCCCTCAACGCCGACTATTTCAAGCGCATCGACGCGCTGAACTTCACCATGGCCCATGACGACGGCCAGTTCACCGAGGGCATGGCCGACGCGGACGTGATCCTGCTCGGCGTCAGCCGCACCTCCAAGACGCCGACCTCGATCTACCTGGCCAACCGGGGCGTGAAGACCGCGAACATCCCGCTCATCCCCGATCTGCCGCCGCCGCACGGGCTGGAGAAGCTGCGCAAGCCGCTGATCGTGGGCCTGATCGCCACGCCCGAGCGGATCGTCGCCATCCGCCACAACCGCATCCTCGGGCTCGAGGGCGGCATGGAGGGACGGCTGCAGGACGACGCCTATGTGGACCCGGAGGCGGTGGCGGCCGAGATTTCCGCCTCCCGCCGCTTCTGCGCCCGCTACGGCTGGCAGACCATCGACGTCACCCGCCGCTCCATCGAGGAGACGGCCGCCGCCGTGCTCTCCATGCTGAGCGAGCACCGCGCCAAACGCTTCGCCGAACACATCGCCACCACATGACGCTCTGGACCCTGCCCCACCCGCTCGCGCTCGCCTCCAAGAGCGCCATCCGCGCCAGCATCCTCACCGGCGCCGGCCTGCCGGTGGAGACCCGGCCCGCCGACATCGACGAGCGGGCGGTGGAGGCGGAGCTGACCGGCGACGGCGCCTCGCCCGCGAACGTGGCGGGGGCGCTCGCCGCCGCCAAGGCGGTGGAGGTCTCGCTGCATCTCCCCGGCCGTCTGGTGGCGGGCGCCGACCAGACGCTGGCGCTGGGCTCCGAACGCTTCACCAAGCCCTCGGACCGGGAGGCGGGCCGCCGCCAGCTGGAGCGGCTGTCGGGGCGGTCCCACGTGCTGTCCTCCGGCGTGGCGCTCGCCATCGACGGCGTGGCGCTCTGGACCGAGGTGGAGCAGGCGCGCCTGACCATGCGGACGCTGTCGCCGGCCTTCATCGAGGCCTATCTGGACGCGGCCGGCGACGGCGCGCGCCTGAGCGTCGGCGGCTACCAGTTCGAGGGCGTGGGCGCCCATCTGTTCGAGGCGGTGGAGGGCGACTTCTTCACCATCCTCGGCCTGCCCCTGCTGCCGCTGCTTGCGGCGCTGCGCCGGGCCGGCGCGGTGGCGGCGTGAGCGCTCCCCGCGCCTGCGTGCTGGGCTGGCCGGTGCGTCAGTCCCGCTCGCCCATGATCCACGGCCACTGGCTGACGACGCTCGGCCTTCCCGGCTCCTACGAGCATGCGGAAGTGGCTCCCGAGGATTTCGAGGCCTTCGTGCGGGCCTTCGCCGCCAACGGCTTCGTGGGCGGCAACGTCACCGCGCCCCACAAGGAAGCCGCCTTCGCGCTGGTGGACGAGGCCGACGGCGAGGCGGGCGCGCTTCGCGCCGTCAACACGCTGTGGCTGGACGGCGGCCGGCTCCACGGCGCCAACACCGACGGCTTCGGCTTCCTGACCAATCTGGACGAGGCCGCCCCAGGCTGGGAGGGCGAACGTCAGACCGCGGTCGTCATCGGCGCCGGCGGCGCGGGGCGGTCGGTGGTCCATGCGCTCGGGCGCCGCGGCTTCGACCGGGTGGCGGTGGTCAACCGCACCCGCGACAAGGCCGAGGCGGTGGCCGCGCTCGCCGGCCGCGCCGGGCGGGCCTTCGGCTTCGACGAGCTGTGGCGCGTGCTGCCGGACGCCGATCTGGTGGTGAACGCCACCTCGCTCGGCATGGCGGGCAAGGGCGCGCTCGAGGTTCATCTGGGCGAGCTGCCCGAGCGGGCGGTGGCGACCGACCTGATCTACGTGCCGCTGGAGACGCCGTTCCTCAGGGACGCCAAGGCGCGGGGCGTGCGGACGGTGGACGGGCTCGGCATGCTGCTGCATCAGGCGGTTCCGGGCTTCGAGCGCTGGTTCGGCGCGCGGCCCGAGGTGACGCCGGAGCTGCGGGCGCGGGTCGTCGCCGACATCGCGGGCGTGGCGGCGTGATCGTCCTCGGCCTCACCGGCTCCATCGGCATGGGCAAGTCCACCACCGCGCGGCTGTTCGCCGACGAAGGCGTGCCGGTGCACGACGCCGACGCCACCGTGCACCGGCTCTACGCCGGCGAGGCGGCGCCTCTGATCGAGGCCGTCTTTCCCGGCGTGATCCGGGACGGCGTGGTCGACCGCAGGGAGCTGGGGACGAGGGTGATCGGGCGGCCCGAAGAGCTCGCGAAACTGGAGGCGATCGTTCATCCTCTGGTGCGCCGCGCCGAGGCCGACTTTCTGGCCCGGGAGCGCGGGGGGGGCCGGCCGCTGGTGGTGCTGGACGTGCCGCTGCTGTTCGAGACCGGCCGCGCCGGCGCCGTGGACCATGTGGCCGTGGTCAGCGCCGGCGAGGACGAGCAGCGCCGCCGGGTGCTGGCGCGGCCCGGCATGACCGAGGAGACCTTCGCCGCCGTGCTGGCCCGCCAGACCCCCGACGCCGAAAAGCGCGCCCGCGCCCACAGCGTCATCGACACCTCCCGCGGGATCGAGGCGGCGCGCGATCAGGTGCGCGCCCTGATCGCGGCGCTGACCCACAAAGGCTGACGTCCATGCGCGAGATCGTGCTCGACACCGAAACCACCGGCCTCGATCCCCTGAAGGGCGACCGGGTGGTGGAGATCGGCTGCGTGGAGCTGCTGAACCGCATCCCCACCGGCGGCCACTACCACGTCTACATCAACCCCGAGCGCGACATGCCGGACGAGGCGTTCCGGGTCCATGGCCTCTCGGCGGAGTTCCTGTCGGACAAGCCGGTCTTCGCCGACGTGATCGACGGCTTTCTCGACTTCATCGCCGAAGACGCGCTGGTGATCCACAACGCCGCCTTCGACGTGGGCTTCCTCAACATGGAGCTGAAGCGCTGCGGCCGGGAGGAGCTGTACTCCGACCGCATCGTCGACACGCTGCCTCTGGCGCGGCGGCGCAACCCCGGCGGCGGCGCCTCGCTCGACGCGCTGTGCCAGCGCTACGGCATCGACAACTCCAAGCGCACCAAGCACGGCGCGCTGCTCGACAGCGAAATCCTGGCGGAGGTCTATCTGGAGCTGCTGGGCGGCCGGCAGGCCTCGCTCGGCCTGTCGCCGCTGGACGCCCTCAACGCCCGCGGCCGGGTGCGCACGCCCCAGCGGCCGGTTCCGCTGCCGCCCCGCCTGACCGCCGAGGAGAACGCCGCCCACCTCGCCTTCATCGCGACGCTCGGAGGCGGATCGCCCGCCTGGCGGGAGTACCTGGAAGACCCGGAGGCCGCCGCCGCCGCAGAATGACGGGCTCGCCGCAGGACGCATGAAAAAGGCCGCCGGGATGCGCTCCCGGCGGCCTTTTTCGGTTCCGTCGAACGGAAAAGGATCAGTTCGGCGCGCCCTGCTGCTGGCGGGCGGCCTCGTCGGCGGCGCGGGCGCGGTAGAGCGCGGCGAAGTCCACCGGGTCGATCATCAGCGGCGGGAAGCCGCCGTTGCGCACGGACTCGGCCACGATCTGGCGCGCGAACGGGAACAGCAGCCGGGGGCACTCGATCATGACCACCGGGTGAAGCTGATCCTCCGGGATGTTCACGATGTGGAACACGCCGCCGTAGAGCAGGTCGACGCGGAAAATCTGGGTGTCGCCGTCCTTGGCCTGGCCCTCGATCGCCAGCTCGACCTCGAAATCGTGCTCGCCGACCTTGCGGGCGTTCACGTTCACGCGGATCTCGATCTGCGGCGAGGTCTCGCGCGGCGCGAGCGAGCGCGGCGCGTTCGGGTTCTCGAACGAGATGTCCTTGGCGTACTGGGCGAGGACGTTGATCGCCGGCAGGGTGCTGGGGTCCGGGGCGCCGTTGGTGTTCGCCATGGGTTAGGATCTTTCGCTGACGGAAGGGTCGCGGCCGGGCCGCGAAGCGCATCCGCGCCCAAGGCCCATGTTCGCGCGCGGCGTAACACAGGGCCGCGCGCGTCGGAAGTCCCGTCCTCCGAAAAGACGGGCGCGTCTCCGGCTCAGCGTTCGGTGCGCGCGGCGGGCTCGACCTCGCGCCATTCCCGCGCGTCCAGGTCGACCATCTCGGGCTTCGCGGCGGAACGCGGCCTCTGGGGCCGTGCGGCGGCCGGAGCCATCTCGCCCGTGAACAGCCAGCGGATGCGCCGCCGGGCTTCGGGAACCAGCGCCAGCAGGCCGAGCGCGTCGGTGAGGAAGCCCGGAACGGCGAACAGCAGGCCCGCGAGGCCGCGCATGCCGCGCGAGCCGTCGAGCGCCATGGACAGCACGCCGCCGCCGCGCCGCGCTTCGGCCCGCGCCTCGCGGATCAGCGAACCCAGCATGGCGATGCCGATCGCGGAGATCGCGACCTGCAGCAGGATGGCCTTTCCGACGCCGATGGCCGAGGCCACCAGGGCGAAGGCGACGATCTCGAGGATCGGCAGGGCCAGAAGCAGAGTAAGGATGCGCGGCATTGACGTGTCCGTGAACGAGCTTGGCGAAACAGGCCGCCATGCTCCATGTGGGGAGGCGCAGGGCGCCCGCAAGGCCCTCGCGCTTCACGGCTTCGCGTCGGGCCGGGAGGCGTTCCGTTCCCGCGCGGCGACGATCCGACTGGATCGACGCGCGGGCGCGGCACATATAGACCATGACGGACAGGCGGCGACGGGCCGCGCACGACACCAGTTGCGAGACCAGATGAACGACGGCATCGACATCTACACGATCATCATCCTCGTGTTGGCGGTCTTCATCTTCTTCAAGCTGCGCTCCGTGCTCGGAACGCGGACCGGCCACGAGCGGCGCCCCACCGACCTGTCCCGCGGACCCCAGCCGGACGCCCCGCCCGCCAACGACCGGCCCACGCTGCAGCCCCAGCGGCCGTCCGAGCCCGTGCGGGACGCGGATCCGCTGGACGACGCGCCCCCCGCGGACCGTTGGGCCGGCGTCGCCGCGCCGGACAGCGCGGTGGCCCGCGGCCTCGATCAGATCGCCGAGAGCGAGCGGGACTTCGATCCGCGCCAGTTCCTGGCCGGCGCCCGCGCGGCCTACGAGATGATCGTCACCGCCTTCGCCGCCGGCGACCGCAAGGCGCTGAAGCCGCTGCTGGCGAAGGAGGTGTTCGACGGGTTCGACGCCGCCATCTCCGCCCGGGAGGCCCGCGGCGAGACGGTGGAATCCCGCTTCGTGGCGATCGAGAAGGCGGAGCTGACCGCCGCCGAGACCTCGGGCCGCGCCGCCCAGCTCACGGTGCGGTTCGTCTCCCAGGTCATCAGCGCGACCCGCGACCGCGCCGGCGAGGTGATCGACGGCAGCCCGACCGAGATCGCCGATCTGGTGGACGTCTGGACCTTCGCCCGCGACCTCAACGCCCGCGATCCGAACTGGCGTCTCGTGGCGACCGAAGCGGTCTGATCCGACGACCGGAGGCCGCGTCCCATGTCCGTCCGCGCCGCCGTGGCGCTCGTTCTCGCGCTCGCCGGCGTTTCGCCCGCGGGCGCGCAGTCGTTCGAGCGGGGGCTCGAGCCCGTCCGCTTCGCCGATCTGAACGGCTGGGCCCAGGACGATCCCTCGCGGGCCTTCGCCGCCTTCCGCGTCTCCTGCCGGACCATGCTGGCCGGCGCGCCGCCCTTGCGCGCCGCGCTTCCCCCGCCCCCTGCCCTCACGCCCGTGTGCGAGGCCGCGCTCGCCAAAGCGCGCCCGGACCCCGCGTCCGCCCGCGCCTTCTTCGAGCGCTGGTTCCGGCCGTACCGGGCAGGACGTGGAATCCTCACCGGCTATTACGAGCCCGAGGCGCGGGGCTCGCTCCACCGCACCGCCCGCTTCGACACGCCGCTGCTGGCGCGCCCGGCCGATCTGGTGGACCTCGCCGACGGCGCGCCGCGCCCCGCGGGCGTGCCGGCGGAGCTGACGGCGGCGCGTAGGACCGCCCAAGGCCACGCCCCCTTCCCCACCCGCGCCGAGATCGAGGACGGCGCGCTCGGGCCCGACGCGAAGCCGCTGGTCTGGCTCGAGCGGGTCGACGCCTTCTTCGTCCACATCCAGGGCTCCACCCGGGTCCGGCTTGACGACGGCGCGGTGATCCGCATCGCTTATGACGGCCGCAACGGCCGGCCGTTCACGCCGATCGGCCGGCTTCTGGTGCAGCGGGGCGAGATGGCGAAGGACGTGGCCTCCATGCAGGCGCTGCGCGCGTGGCTCGCCGCCCGGCCGGCGGAGGGCCGCGCGGTGATGCGCGAGAACCAGTCCTACATCTTCTTCAAGGTCGACACGGCGCTGAAGCCGTCCGACGGCCCGAGGGGCGCGCAGGCCGCGCCGCTCACCGACGGGCGCAGCATGGCGGTCGACCGCACCCGCTGGGCCTATGGCCTTCCCTTCTGGATCGAGGGCCGGCTTCCGCCGGCGGGCGGCGGGGGTCCTCTGCGCCGGCTCGTGATCGCGCAGGACACCGGCTCCGCGATCCTTGGCCAGGCGCGCGGCGACTATTTCGTCGGCTCCGGCGACGCCGCGGGCGCGATCGCCGGAGGCATGCGGGAGCAGACCGAATTCGTCGTTCTGCTCCCGCGCGCGGACCGGCCATGATCGGGCGGGGCGGCGGGAGTCGCCGCCGCCGCCAGCTCTCCGCCGCCGAGCGCGCGCTGTGGGACAAGGTGGTGGAGACGGTGACCCCGCTTGCGCCCCGCGCCCGCGTCGAGGAGCCGGAGCCCGCGCCGAAGGAGGAGCCGAAGCCGGCGCCCCTCCCCTTCGCCGATCTTTCGTCGCCCGCTCCCGCCGCCCCTGCGCCTCCTCGCAAGTCCGCCGCGCCGCCGCTCGCGCCGCTGGAGCCGAAGCTGCGCCGCCGCCTCAGCCGGGGCGTGGTCGCGATCGACGCCCGCATCGACCTGCACGGCCTGCGGCAGGACGAGGCGCACCGGCGGCTCGCCACCTTCCTCGCTTCGGCGCAGGTCTCCGGCTGCCGGGTGGTGCTGGTCATCACCGGCAAGGGCCGGCCGGGGCAGGAGGTGGGCGACTGGTACGGGCCGGAGCGCGGCGTGCTGCGCCGCTCGGTGCCCATGTGGCTGTCCTCGCCGGCGGCCCGCGGGCTGGTTGTGGGGTTCGAGACCGCGGACGCCGTCCACGGCGGCGCGGGCGCGCTCTATGTGCGCATCCGCAAGGCGGGCGCGCTGCGCTGACGTTTCAGCCGGCGCCCACCGCCCGGTCCCGGCCGGCGCGCTTGGCGGCGTAGAGCCGGTCGTCCGCCGCGCGCAGCGTCGGGCCGATGTCGCCCGCGCCGGGCGTCGAGGTGGCGACGCCGACGCTGATGGTGACGCGCCGGTCGGGATCGGTCGCGAAGGCGGCGGCCACCGCGGTCCGCAGGCGCTCCGCGAGCCTCAGGGCGCCGGCGTCGTCGAGGCCCTCGCACAGGATCACGAACTCCTCGCCGCCGTAGCGGTAGACCCGGTCGCCCTCGCGCACCCCGTCCATCAGCGCCCGCGCCACCCGGATCAGGATTTCGTCGCCGGCCTGATGGCCGTGCCGGTCGTTGGCGGCCTTGAAGTGGTCCACGTCCGCCATCAGCACGCTGACCGCCCGTGGATCCACCGACGTCCGCTCCATGCGCTGCTGGCGCCAGTCCTCGAAGGCGCTGCGGGCGCCGGCGCCGGTCAGCTTGTCCACGGCGGAGCGGGCGAGCAGGTCCTCGTAGCGGGTGCGGTAGGTGAGCGCGTCGAACACGTCCCAGATCCGCCGGCGCGAGGGCGAGGGCCGCGCCGTGGGCTCGATCAGGGCGAGATAGCCCGCGATCAGCAGGCTGTAGAGCGCGGCGGCGCCCATCTTCGCCGCCCAGCCGCCGGTCAGGGCGCCGAGCGGCGTTCCGGTCAGCCAGTGCAGCACGGGGAAGAAGGCGATCTGGTCGAAGGTGAGCACCAGCGCCGAACTCGCCATCAGCGCCGGCAGCGCGTGGCGCCGGAACGCCCGCAGCAGGCGCTCGTAGACGAGGATCAGCGCGATGATGTCCACGAACAGCAGCACCGTGCCCCAGATCATCAGCACGCCGATCTGGTCGATGAAGCGCATGTCGGCCTGGTAGCCGGGCAGCGGCGCCAGATGCTCGTGCTGGCGCAGCAGCAGCGCCAGCGCCGCCAGCAGCAGGTTGCCGACCATCAGCCCGTAGATCGGCTGGCGCACGGTCTCGGCGTCCTCCCTTATGTAGAGCAGGAGGAACATCATCAGCTTGCCGGAGAACAGCACCGTGGAGCCGGGCGACAGCAGCCCGAACGGCAGTTCGATGAAGAACACCGCCGCCAGGTAGGTCTCGAGGAAGTGCATCACTCCGAGAGCGCACACGAACAGGCCGACGCCATAGGCGATCCGGGCGCGCAGCAGCGCGGCCATCACGCCGAAATAGAGCAGGGCCTGCAGGGTGAGCAGCAGAACGCCGGTCATCACCGTCCATCCGCACGAACCGCGCGGCGGGCGCCGACGCCAGAGTGTCCGCCCGCGTCATACATGGTTCGCGCGCGGCGCGCTGCGGAAGAACCGCGCTTAGGCGGCCCGGAACCCCAAATTTTCGTGCGGAAAAGGCCTCGCGGGGTTTCCGGAGGGCGGTCGTCCGACGCCCGGAGCAGGTCTTCCGGGCGTCGGATCGGAGCCTAGCGTCTCGTGATCGCGGTCACGAGAACGAGATCACTTGGCGTCCTTGCACCACGAGGCGGAGGCTTCGCGGCAGCGCTCGGTGTAGCCCTTGGCGAGCTTTTCCGCCGCGGCCCACTCGTCCTCGTCGATGCCGTTGTTGTCGTCCGTGTCCATCGCCGAGAAGACAGGCGCGGGATCAAGCTTCAGCTTGCCCACGTTCTTGTCCCATTCCACCCGGCTGATCTTGCCGCTGCCGTCGGTGTCGAGGGACTTGAAATCGGCCCATTCGGCGGCGACGGCGGCCGCCCCGGACAGAAGCAGCGCCGAAGCGATGGCGACCAGGGTCTTGGTCATGGCGTTTTCTCCCTTATGCGTTTATCGCTCGCCGCGTGCGCACGCGACGACCGGCCGCCTTTTTTGGCGGCCCCGCAACGGGGGCTTACCGTCGCGCCTTTATCAATGGCAAAACTTCCCTTGCACTTCGGGAATACTTGGAACTGCAGCGCCTGACACCATTTCGCCGCTTAAAAAACGCATGTGGGACAAGGTCTTGGTGCGGCGCACGTGGCGCGTCAGCAGCGCTGACTTGGTCTTAAGGCTAAGCGCCCGGCCGGAACGCGGGGCGGCGAAAGGCGCGGCTTGGGCGGGGAGCGCCACGCGGGTATAGGACAAGGCCTCGTGAAACGCGGTTCCTGCGGAGACATCCGGTCATGCGTCTTCTGATCCTCGGCGCCGGCGGCATCGGCGGCTATTACGGCGGCCGGCTCGCCGCCTCCGGCGCGGACGTGACCTTTCTCGTGCGCGAGCGGCGCGCGGAGCAGCTCGCGCGCGACGGCCTCGTGATCACGAGCCCCTATGGCGACGTCACGCAAAAGGCGGCCGCGGTCACCGCAATCGCCGAGCCGTTCGACGCGGTGCTGCTGTCCTGCAAGGCGTACGATCTTGACAGCGCGGTGGAGGCGATCGCCCCCGCGGTCGGGCCGGAGACCGTGGTGCTGCCGCTCCTGAACGGCGTGCGCCATCTGGACGCGCTGGACGCCCGCTTCGGAGCGGACAAGGTGCTGGGCGGCTCGGTCCACATCATGGTGACCATGGCCGCCGACGGGACCATCCGCCATCTCAACAGGCTGCAGCGCTTCGTCATGGGCGCGCGCTCCGCCGGGCAGCAGGACGCCGCGGCCCGGCTGCACGCGGCGCTGGAGCCGGGCGGCTTCAGGCCGGAGTTCAGCGCCGACGTGATGCAGGACATGTGGGAGAAGTTCACCATGCTCGCGACCTTCGCGGGCCTCACCTGCGTGATGCGGGCCTCGGTCGGCCAGATCATGGAGGCGGAGGAGGGCGAGGCCCTCGCCGGCGCCCTGCTTAGCGAATGCGCCTCGGTCGCGGCGGCGAACGGCCATCCGCCCCGCCAGCCGTTCCTGGACCAGAGCCTCGGCATGCTGACCGCGAAGGGCTCGGCCGCCACCGCCTCCATGCTGCGGGACACGGAGAACGGCTTCCGCACCGAGCACGAGCACATCCTGGGCGACATGCGCCGCCGCGCCCGCGCCGCGGGCCTCGCCACGCCGGTTCTCGCCGTGGCGCTGGCCCACATGCAGGCCTATGCGGCCCGGCAGGCGGGCGCAACCTGACACGGGCGTCGCGGACCGGGCCGCGAAGGCCGGAAGGGACTCCAGTTCCGGCGGACTGCGTGGTTGGCGAAGATTGCCAATCCATGCCATCCTCGGAGGACTTTTGGAGGCGAACATGGCGACGATGAACGTGTCCCTGCCCGACCTGATGAAGAAATGGGTCGAGGGCCAGACGGAAAGCGGCCGCTACGGCAACGCCAGCGACTACATCCGCGACCTGATCCGCCGCGATCAGGAGAAACAGGCCAGCATCGCCGAGCTTCAGCGCCTGATCGACGAGGGCCGCGCGAGCGGGGTCTCGACGATCACGCGGGACGAGCTTTTGCGGGAGGCGCGCGCCCGGGCGGGCGTGGCGCCGCGCGATGGCCTATAGGACGACGGCGGCGGCCAAGGCGGACCTGTTCGCTCTTTTCCGCTACGGCGTCGAAAACTTCGGCGTCGCAAAAGCCGACGCTTACTTTTCCGATCTCCTGGACGCGCTCGATCTCGTCAGCGACGCCCCTGGCGTCGGCGTCGCCCGGCCGGAGCTCGACCCGCCATGTCGGGTGCTGTTTCACCGCCTGCACGCGATTTATTACGGCGTCGAATCCGACGGCGGCGTTCTGATCCTGCGCGTGCTCCACGCCACACGGGACTGGCGGCGCCACCTCTGACCGGCGCGACGCGCCTATCGTCCCCGGGCCGCGCCGCCCTATCCTGATGGCCGCGGCCGTCTCCCCGACACCTTCTTCGCCTGCGCTGAGGTCTCATGCCCCGTCTCGACGTCGACATCGACTATCTCGGCGATCAGCTCAAGGCGCTGCTCGCCATTCCGAGCCCCACCGGCTTCACCGACGCCATCACCCATGCGGTGGTGGACGAGCTGCAGCGGCTCGGCGTCGAGCCCGAGGTCACCCGCCGCGGGGCCATCCGCGCCCGGCTGAAGGGCCGGGTCAAGGATCCGTCGCGAGCGCTGATCGCCCATCTCGACACCCTCGGCGCGCAGGTGAAGTACCTGAAGCCGAACGGACGGCTGGAGCTGGTGCCCATCGGCAACTGGTCGGCCCGCTTCGCGGAAGGCGCCCGCTGCACCGTGTTCACCGAACACGGCGCCTATCGCGGCTCCATCCTGCCGCTGAAGGCGTCCGGCCACACCTACGCCGACGAGGTGGACACCCAGCCCACCGGCTGGCCCTATGTGGAGGTGCGGGTCGACGCGCTGGCGCGGGACGCCGCCGACCTGAACCGGCTCGGCTTCCATGTGGGCGACGTCGTCGCGATCGACACCGGGACCGAGTTTCTCGACAACGGCTTCATCGTCTCCCGCCATCTGGACGACAAGGCGGGCGTCGCCATCCTGCTGGCGGCGCTGAAAGCCATGGTCGACAGCGGGAAGACGCCGCCGGTGGACACCTGGTGGGTGTTCTCGATCGCGGAGGAGGTGGGGCTCGGCGCCGCCGCCGTGCTGCCCCATGACGTGGCGGCCATGGTGACGGTGGACAACGGCACCACCGCGCCGGGGCAGGCCTCCGACGAGTTCGGCGTCACCATCGCCATGGCGGACCAGACCGGGCCGTTCGACTACCACCTCACCCACGAGCTGATCCGGCTCGCCCGCGACAACGACATACGCCACCAGCGCGACGTGTTCCGCTATTACCGCTCGGACAGCGCCTCGGCGCTGGAGGCGGGGGCGGACGTGCGCACCGCGCTCGTCACCTTCGGCGTGGACGCCAGCCACGGCTACGAGCGCATCCACATGCACGCGCTGCGCTCGCTGGCCGAACTGCTGACCGCCTACGCCACCAGCCCGATCGACATCAAGCGCGACGCCAAGCTGGTGGGCTCGATCGAGGGCTTCCCGCACCAGACCATCGAGCCGGCGGAGCCGGACATCGAGCCGGACGAAACCCTTCCCGCAGACGGGTGAAGGCCTCTCGGCGCGTGGCGAAGAGCGCGGACGTCCGATCCGCGCTTGGAGCGGCCGCCGGCCGCCGCGGGCCTCACTTCAGGTTCATGACCTGGATGACGGCCGGGCCGAGGATCACCACGAAGATCACCGGCAGGAAGAACAGGATCATCGGCACCGTCAGCTTGGGCGGCAGCGCGGCGGCCTTCTTCTCGGCCTCGGCCATGCGCATGTCGCGGCTGTCCTGGCCCAGCACCCGAAGCGCCTGGCTGACCGGGGTGCCGTATTTGTCGGCCTGGATCAGGGCGGTCACCACCGACTTGACGGATTCGAGCCCGGTGCGGGCGCCGAAGTTCTCATAGGCCTGACGCCGGTCCTGCAGATAGGACATCTCGGCCATGGTGAGCGTCAGCTCTTCGGCGAGCGCCACCGACTGGGTTCCGATCTCGTCGGCCACCTTGCGGAAGGCGGCCTCGATCGACATGCCGGATTCCACGCAGATCAGCATCAGGTCTAGCGCGTCCGGGAAGGCGCGCTGCATCTCGGCCTGACGTTTGGCCATCTGGTTCTTGAGGTAAAGCTCCGGCGCCTTGATGCCCGCATAGGTGGCGAACACCACGCCGCCGAGGCGGATCAGCGCCGGCTGGCCGAGATCGTTGACCACGAACAGGTAGAACAGCGCGAACACCATGAAGCCGAGCGGCGCCACCAGCCGGAAGAACAGGAAGGTGGTCATGGCGCTCGGGCCGCGATAGCCGGCCATCTGCAGGCGCTGCTTGGCGTCGTCGGTTCCGAGGTGCTTGGCCAGATTGAAGCGGCTCACCACCGACTGCATGTAGGCCTTGGGCTCGCGCCGGATGCCCTTGCGCTCCGCCGCCATCAGGCGCTCGCGCTCGCGGGCGCGGATGCGGGAGCGCTCGGTCGCGACCGACTTCATGCGCTTCTGCAGCGGATCGTCCACCAGCAGCGGCATGGCGAGCGACATCACCGTCGCTGCGGCCGCAAGCCCCGCCAGGATGGTGGCCGCGGTGTGAAAGTCCGTCGCCGCCTTGAAGATTTCGCTGAACACGACGGTCCCCACGCCTTCAGATGTCGAAATTGATCATCTTCTTCATCACCAGAATGCCGGTGATCATCCAGAGCGCCGAGCCCACGAGCATGATGCGGCCGAGATCGGTGGTCCACATCAGGTTCATGTAGCCGGGGTTGAGGCCCGAGATCACGACGACGGTGATGATCGGAAGCGAGCCGATGATGGCGGCCGAGGCCTTGGCCTCCATCGACATGGCCTGAACCTTTGCTTTCATGCGCTTGCGGTCGCGCAGCACGCGGGCGAGGTTGCCGAGCGCGTCGGACAGGCTGCCGCCGGCCTTGCTCTGGATCGCGATCACGATGCCGAAGAAGTTCGCCTCCGGCACCGGCATGCGTTCGTAAAGCTTGCCCACCGCCTCGTGCAGGGGAATGCCCACCGCCTGCGCTTCGACGATGGCGCGGAACTCGCCCTTGACCGGCTCCTGCGTCTCGTTGGCGACGATGCGGATGCAGTCGCCGAGCGGCAGGCCCGCCTTCAGGCCGCGCAGGATGACCTCCACGGCGTTGGGCAGCTCCACCAGGAAGCGCGCGATGCGCCGCCGTTTCAGGAAGCCGAGAATCCATGTGGGCGCGCCGAAGAAGCCCGCGAAGGCGCCGCCCAGCCCCGCAAGCGGGCTGCCCGAGGCCAGCATGACGGCCAGTCCCAGAACGGCGGCCAGGACGCCGCTGAAGGCGTAGTACCGGCCCTTGCTCCAGCCGTTCAGACCCGCCTGCGCCAGCCGCATCTCGAGGTTCGGCCGGTTGATGCGGCGCTGCCGCTCGTCCAGGGCCTTCAGGCTGTCGGCCACCTGGCCGCGCCGGAGGCTCTCGGCGGCGGCCTCCGTCGCCACCCGCCGCCGGTCGACGCCGATCAGCTTCTGGCGCTGCTCCAGCTTCTTCTCGCCGGACAGCCACGGATAGAACAGCGCGTAGGTGGCCCCGCCCGCAGCGACCGCGGCGAGGAGGATGAAGGGAAGGCGATCCATGTCCATGGGCTGAAGGGTCCGGTCCGGATCAGGCGCTGCGCGGCGTGTCGACGTCCATGGCGTCGATCGCGGCGGCGAGGCGGTTCTCTTCGCCGAAGTAGCGGGCGCGCTCCCAGAACCGCGGACGGCCGATGCCGGTGGAGCGGTGCCGGCCGATCAGCCGCTTGTTCTGGTCCTCGCCCAGGATGTCGTAGAGCAGGATGTCCTGGGTGATGATCACGTCGCCTTCCATGCCCATCACCTCGGTCACATGGGTGATGCGGCGGGAGCCGTCGCGCAGGCGCGACGCCTGCACGATCACGTCCACCGACGAGCAGATCATCTCGCGGATGGTGCGGGACGGCAGGGTGAAGCCGCCCATGGTGATCATGCTCTCCAGGCGCGACAGCGCCTCGCGCGGGGAGTTGGCGTGCAGCGTGCCCATGGAGCCGTCATGGCCGGTGTTCATGGCCTGCAGCAGGTCGAAGGCTTCAGGCCCGCGCACCTCGCCCACGATGATGCGCTCGGGGCGCATGCGCAGACAGTTCTTCACCAGATCGCGCATGGTGATCTGGCCCTCGCCTTCGAGGTTCGGCGGGCGGGTTTCGAGCCGCACCACATGCGGCTGCTGCAGCTGCAGCTCGGCCGCGTCCTCGCAGGTGATGATGCGCTCGTCCTCGTCGATGTAGCGCGTCAGGCAGTTGAGCAGCGTGGTCTTGCCCGAGCCCGTGCCGCCCGAGATCAGCACGTTGCAGCGGACGCGGCCGATGATCTTGAGGATCTCGGCCCCTTCCGGGCTGATGGAGGCGAAGCGGACGAGCTGGTCGAGCGTCAGCTTGTCCTTCTTGAACTTGCGGATGGTCAGCGTCGGCCCGTCGAGGGCGAGCGGCGGCGCGATGACGTTGACGCGGGAGCCGTCCGGCAGGCGCGCGTCGCAGATCGGCGAGGCCTCGTCGACCCGGCGTCCGACCTGGCTCACGATGCGCTGGCAGATGTTCAGGAGCTGGGCGTTGTCGCGGAAGCGGACGAAGGTCGGCTGCAGCTTGCCGGCGACCTCGATGTAGGTGCTGTCCGCGCCGTTCACCATGATGTCGGCGATGTCGTCGCGGGCGAGCAGCGGCTCCAGCGGGCCGTAGCCCAGTACGTCGTTGCAGATGTCGTCGAGCAGCTCCTCCTGCTCGGCGATCGACATCACCACGTTCCGGATCGCGATGATCTCGTTGACGATGTCGCGGATTTCCTCGCGCGCGCTCTCGGTGTCGAGCCGGGCGAGCTGGGCCAGGTCGATCGCCTCGATCAGGGCCCCGAAGATGCGGCTCTTGGTCTGGTAGTAGTCGTCCGAGCGGCGTCCGTCGCTGGCGGCCGCCGGCGCGACGCGGGGCTCGTCCGCGATGGAGATCGGCGCGATGTCGATGACCTGCGCCCCCAGCCCCGCGCCGAGGGCGGCGCGGGTGAATCCCTGCTGAGCGGGAGCAGACGGCGAACCGCCCCGTTTTCCGAACATGCGTCGCGCTCCTTGGGCCTTCAGCTTGTCAGCCGGCCTTCTTCCAGTTCATCCGCGCCTTCAGCGGCTCGAGCAGGCTGCGCTTGGTCGCCCGCGCCTCGGACCGGCCCGTGATCTTGCGCGCAAGATCGGTAAAGGTTTCGTTGACCTTGTGGCCGGGCGAAGCCTCCGCGATCATCTGGCCGTTGTTGGCCGCCGCCCCGAACAGCGCCGGATCGAAGGCGATGACGGCCGAGGGCTCCACATCCAGCGCCTTGCAGAAATCGGCGACCTTGATCTCGGCCCGCTTCGGCACCGCGACCTGGTTGAGCACCAGCCGCATCGGCGCGTCGTTGGGGCGGGCCGCCTTCAGCAGGTCGATCAGGTTCTTGGCGTTGCGCAGATTGGCGAGATCGGGGCCGGCCACGATCACCACCTCGTCGGCGGCGATCAGGGCGCGGCGGGACCACGCCGTCCAGATGTGCGGCACGTCCAGCACGCTGCAGGGCGCGTTGGCGCGCAGGATGTCGAGCAGCGGGTCGAACACGTCCTCGTGGAAGTCGTAGACCCGGTCGAGCGTCGACGGCGCCGCCAGCAGGCTGAGCTGTTCGGTGCATTTCGACAGCAGCCGGTCAACCAGCGCGGAGTCGAGCCGGTCGGGCGCGAACACCACTTCGGCGATGCCCTGCGGCGGGTCCTGGTTGAAGTCGAGGCCGGCGGTGCCGAAGGCGAGGTCGAGGTCGACCACCACGCTGTCGAGCTTGAGCTGGCGCGCGATCGCCCAGGCGGCGTTGTGCGCCACGGTCGAGGCCCCCACGCCGCCCTTGGCGCCCACGAAGGCCACCGTGCGGCCGACGGGATCCGCGCCCGGCGCCCGGAAGATCTCGGACAGCGCCCGCACCATGTCGATGACGCCGAAGGGCGGCACCAGATACTCGCTGACGCCCTGCCGCATCAGCTCGCGGTAGAGCGGCACGTCGTTGACCTGCCCGATGACGACCACCTTGGTGCCGGCGTCGCAGACCTCCGCCAGCTTCTCCAGCGTCTCCAGCAGGCGGGCGCGGCTGGCGTCGCCCTCGATGATGATGACGTTGGGAGTGGGGGCGGTCTTGTAGGCCTCGGTGGCGGCGGCGCCGCCGCCCATCTGCACCTTGACGTGCGCCTTCTCCATGCGGCGGTCGGCCGTCACCTGCTCGATGAGGCGGGCGATCTCCACCGTCTCGCAGAAGGCCTGGATCGAGACGCGCGGCAGCGGCGCGATGATGTCGGACACGTGCGACGGCCCGCCGTCGCCGGTGTGGGTGCGGTCGCTCACTGGGACTTCCCTCCAACCGCGCTGACCGAGGCGCCCTCGATCTTGTAACGTGCGGAGGTGATCTCGCTGATGCGATGCTTCTCCATCACGGTCTGACGGCGAGCGGCGTAGATGCCGGTCTCCGCCCGCGGACGCGCCAGGTCTTCCGGATCGGCCACCTGGGCCGCGAGGTTCTGCTGGGCGGCGCAGCCGAAGTTCCAGTAGTCCTCGTTGGCGGCGCCGCCGCGGAAGTCCGCGCCATAGCCGAGGTCTTCCGGCCACAGGCCGCACTGGTGCGTCAGACCGGCCTTGAGCTTCACGAAACCGAGACGCATCGGCGCGGGGCCTTCGCGGTCGTCGGCGGCGTAGCGCTGGGCGCGGATCGCGGTCGCCGGAACGCCGGCGCCCACCAGCGTGGAGCGGACGGCGGCCATCGAATAGGACGCGGCCGCGCCGCTCGGGCCGCCCTGCGGCGTCATGATCGCGATCGGACTGCGGCCGTCCCGCCGCCACTCGGCGGCGAAGGCGCGGAGGTCCTCCTTCTGGCGCGGCGTCAGGCCGTCGCGGCCGGCGCCGACCGGAAGGTCGAGCCGGGCGGCGCCCTCGCTCAGCGCGATGGGGTGCCGCTGCTCGTAGGAGGTCGGGTAAGGCTCGCCGACGATGCGGTCGGCGTGGCAGCCGCCGAGGGTGAGCGCCGTGGCCGCGATCAGCGCGGCGCCGAGGCGCCCGCGGACCGCAAGGGAAAGCGTGCCGTTCATCGCAGGAAACTCCATGAGCGCCTAAGGCCTCAGTCGATGATGAAGCCGCCGCGGCGGTGGCTCACGGTGTTGGGGTCGATCTTGCCCGGCACGCCATAGAGGCGGTTCAGGCGGCCGAGCAGCATGGCGGAGGGGTCGGAGGGCTCGGCGAAGCCGGCGTCCGGAGAAGCGAACTTGGCCGGCGCGGTGGGCTTGGCGAGATAGGGCGTCACGAAGATCGCGAGCTCGGTCTCGTTGCGCAGGAAGTCGTTGGAGCGGAACAGCGTGCCGAGCACCGGAATGCGCATCAGCCCCGGCAGCCCGTTGACCGCCCGCTTGGTGCTCTGCTGGATCAGGCCGGCCAGAACCAGCGAGCCGCCCGACGGGATCTCCAGCGTCGAGTCCGCGCGGCGGGTCTTCAGGCCGGGAACCGACGTGCCGCTGACCTGGATCGCGGTGGTGGTGTCGATCTCGCTGACTTCGGTCGCGATCTTGAGGTTGATGCGGCCGCTCGTCAGCACCAGCGGCACGAAGTTCAGGGCGACGCCGAACTCCTTGAAGGTGACGCGGGCGGTGCCGGTGTCGCGGTCGAAGCCGGTGATGATGGGGAACTCGCCGCCGACCAGGAACCGGGCGCTCTCGCCCGAGATCGAGGTCAGGGTCGGCTCCGCCAGCGTGCGCGCCACGCCGTTGCGCTCCAGCGCCTGAAGCTGGGCGCCGAAGGTGTTCGCCTTGTTGAAGCCGCCGATCACAGGGGCGTTCAGCAGGCCCTTGGCCTCGCCGCCCGCCATCATCGGAGGAAACAGGTTGCTGGGAGTCGCGCCGGAGGCGCTGTAGGGGAACAAGGTGGAGCCGACGACTTTGGCGCCGAACACGTCGAGGCCATTGGCGGCGTAGTCGAAGCCGAGCTGCTTGAGGATGTCGCGGCGCATCTCCACGACCTTGACCTTGAGCATGACCTGGTCCTGCCCGTCGATCTTCAGCGCGTTCACCACCTTCTTGGGATCGGTCATGTAGCCGGCCGCGATGTCGATCGCGGTCTGGGCCTCCTGGGCGGACTTGACCGAACCGGTCACCACCACGCCGTCGCCGACGCCCTCGACCCGCACGTTGGCGCCGTCGATGGAGCGGCCGATGGAGGAACGGATCGAGCCCACGTCGCGGGAGACCGACACCTCGTAGGAGGCGATCTCGCGGCCCTCGCCGTCGAGGAACTTCACGTCGGTCTGGCCGGGGCCGGCGCCGATCAGATAGGCCTTGCGGGCGGTGCGCACCACGGCGTTGGCGACCGTGGGGTCTGCCACGAACACCTCCTTGGCGTCCTGCGGCAGCGTGACGGCGTAGGACTTGCCGATGCCGAGATCGATCCGCGTCTCGTCCACGCCGGACGCCTGCGAGAAATAGGCTTTGTCGGCCGCCGCCGCCGGCAGCGGCGCCGCGAGCGAGAGGGCGCAGACGGCGACCAGCACGGAGCGCAGGCTGCGGCCGAGCGCGGAGACGAGCGTGCGCCGGGCGTCGGGAACGAGGCGAGCGGGCATGGAGGTCCAGTCCTGACGGCGGAGCTTGAGAGACGCCGTGGGGAACGGCGGAACGGCGGCGGGAGCGCGATCGGGGCTCATCGCGCGCCTCCCTGGGTGACGACGCCGAAGCGGACGACGGTCACGCGGTCGCGCTGCGTGGAGCTGAGGGCGTTGGGATCGATCGGGCCAGCGGCGGAGTCGGCGAGCGAGCGCAGCGCCAGCGCGATCACGCCCTGCTGGCGGCTGAGCGCCAGCGTCTCGGTCTGGGCGGGGGACAGCTCCAGCGTCGCGGTCTTGCCCACGACGACCTTCTCGCCTTCCTTGTCCTCGATGGTCTGGTCGATCGCCAGGACGCGGACATTGGCGGCGATGGTCTCGGAGTAGCTGTCGTCCCGGCCGCCGGCGCCGCTGGAGCGGCGCGTCAGCACCACGTCGACGCGGTCGTTCGGCAGGATGAAGCCGCCGGCGCCGGTCTCGGGCGAGATCTCCACCGAGATGGCGCGCATGCCGGCCGGCAGGATCGCCGCCATGTAGCCGGAGCCGCCGCCCTTGATCAGCTTGTCGGCGCGGATCGGCTCGCCGGCCACGAAGGGCGAGCGGGCGATGGCGCCGGCGTTCTCGGTCATGGCGTCCGGGGAGGCCTGCCGGGTCACGAAGGCCGGATTGCCCGCTTCCGGGGGCCAGGCCTGCCAGCGCAGGTCTTCGGCGCGGACCACGCCGCCGAGAGCCACATCCTTCGCGGCCACAAGGACTTCGAGCGCCGGGGCCTGGGCCACGGGAGCGGGCGCCTCAGGCGCGTCGCCGCCACCGCCGGCCAGCATGGCCGCCCCAAGGCCCGCGACCAGCGCGACGCCCAAAACGACGATGCGTGCGGCTCTCATCCCGTCTGTCTCCCCCGACCCCGCCTCGGACGTCGGAGGCGTTCGGGAGATTCAAGCAGGCATTCGTCAATTCATGGTTAATGCTGGATTTTCAAACGTGGTTAAGGGCTTTTACTTACGCGCGGCGCCATGCGTGGCCGCCGCTTCGTCAGGACAGCAGCCGAAACCAGTCCGTGGCGGGCAGCAGCAGCAGCGTCCCGGCGGCGAGCGCGACCCCATAGGGCACGCCCGAGCGCGGGTGGTGCAGGCGGGCGAGCCAGTCCACGCCCACAAGCCGCGCCGGCAGAGGCACGCCGCGATACCACAGCACGGCCAGGGTCAGCGCGCCGCCGAACAGGGCGAACAGGACGAACCACTCCAGCAGCGGCGTGAAGCCCAGCCACAGCGCGAGCGCGCCGGCGAGCTTGGCGTCGCCGCCGCCGATCCAGCCCGGAATGAAAAGCGCGACGCCGATGGCCAGAACCAGAGCGCCGGCGGCGAGATGCATGCCGATCTGGGCCGGGCCGAGGCCCGCGGCCGGCGCCGCCACCGCGAAGGCTGCGACCACCGCCAGCACGAGGCGGTTCGGGATCGTCATGGTCAGAAGGTCGGACACGGCGGCCACCGCCACCAGAGCGGGCAGCACCGCCAGCACGAAGACGTCCAGAGTCACCGATCCGGTCATGGCCTATACGTTCCGTGGGGCCGAAGACGACGAAACCGCCGTCTCCCGCGACGGAGATCGGCGGTCTGCATCACCCCTGCCCCGTTCCGGCCCGGCGGGCCGGAACGGTCGGCGAGGGAGCGTCGACAGTCACTCTTCAAGCGAACGGATCACTTGGTGAGGTTGGTGGCGACCTTGTTGAAGGCGGTGGTCAGGTTGGTGCCGACCAGCTGAACCGTGGTGATGATGGCGATGGCGATGCCGACGGCGATCAGGCCGTACTCGATCGCGGTGGCGCCGGACTCGTCCTTGGCGAAACGCTTGAGGATGCTCATGTCAGTTCTCCCGAACACTTGAGAATTTGCGACAGCTCCAGTCCCGCGTCCTTGGCTAAGCTCGTCGGTGCGCCGGAACGTCCTGAACATAGGCGCCGCCCTGTTGCGATTGAGTTAATCCGATCGATGAAACCAACCTGAATTAAATCCGATCCTTTCGTGGTTAAGGTATAATTTTGATCACTTCTTGAATTCCGGAGCGCCTGGAAGATTCCGTTAAGGGCCATGCGGCCTTCGGCTTGTGGGTGCGGCCGGTTTCGAAAATACGGAGTCCGTCGGCGTTAGCAGTTCATTCACCGTTCTTCGCTTGAATGCTCCCCGGTTCAGCTTCGGGGACGACGTCATGGGTTCGGGGATCGCGGCGACGCTGCGCATGGGCGGAATGGTCGCTGCGGCCTGCGCGGCTCTGGCCGCGACGGCGGCGCAAGGCGCGAACGGCTCCGTCGACGTCACCGTCGACCGCGCCAGCATCATGCGCGCGCCCGAGGGCACGGCCACCATCGTGATCGGCAACCCGATGATCGCAGACGCCACCGTCCAGAAGAACGGCGTGATGATCGTCACCGGCAAGAGCTTCGGCTCCACCAACATCATGCTGCTGAACGGCGCGGGCGACGTGGTCTCGGAGACCATCGTCAACGTGCGCCGCGCCCTCGACGGCGTGGTCACCGTCCAGCGCGCCGGCAAACGCGAGAGCCTGTCCTGCACGCCCAGCTGCGAGCCGGTGCTCGCCGTCGGCGACGAGAAGGAGGCGTTCGAGGCGGCCGCCGCCCAGATCGCCCAGCGCGCCGGCCTCGCCTCCGGCGGCGTCGGCGGCAAGTAAGCCATGCCGGCTCCGGCGACGCGGCTGATCGCCTTCGCCCGCGCCGGGAGCCTTTCCAGAGGCGCCCGGCTGCTCGCGCTCGCCCCCGTGGCGCTCGCCCTGCTGTTCGCCACCTGCGACTCCGCGCTGGTCGCGCTCGCGGCCGACCTCGCCGCCGCTTACGCGCGGTAGGGATTTCCGCGCCTCATTCCTTCATCACATAAGACCTTCGTCTGCGGTCCTCCGTCCCGGTTGCGCGCGCGCGTCTGACAAGAGACAACAGCGCCCGGCCGATGGGCCGTCTCCTCATCTGGGAAAATCTGGGGAATCCGTACATGCCGACCGATATCGAGATCGCTCGTTCCGTTGAACTCAAGCCGATCGTCGAGGTCGCGGCCAAGGTGGGCATCCCCGAGGACGCGCTTCACCTGCACGGCAAGCACATCGCCAAGCTGGACGACCGCTTCATCGCCAGCCTGCCGAAGAAGGACGGCGCAAGGCTCGTCCTCGTCACCGCCATCAACCCGACGCCCGCGGGCGAGGGCAAGACCACGACCACGGTCGGCCTCGGCGACGCCCTGAACCGCATCGGGAAGAAGGCGGTGGTGTGCCTGCGCGAGCCCTCGCTCGGGCCGGTGTTCGGCGTGAAGGGCGGCGCGGCCGGCGGCGGCTACGCGCAGGTGCTGCCGATGGAGCAGATCAACCTGCACTTCACCGGCGACTTCCACGCCATCACCTCGGCGAACAACCTGCTGGCGGCGCTCGTCGACAACTCGCTCTACTGGGGCAACCCGCTCAACATCGATCCGCGCCGCATCGTGTTCCGCCGCGTGATCGACATGAACGACCGCACCCTGCGCCAGATCATCTCCGGCGTCGGCGCGCCCGCCAACGGCTACACCCGCGAGGCCGGCTTCGACATCACCGTCGCCTCCGAGATCATGGCGATCTTCTGCCTCGCCAACGACCTGAAGGACCTGGAGGAGCGTCTCGGCCGCATCGTGGTGGCCTACACGCCGGACCGGAAGCCGATCACCGCCAAGGACGTGGACGCCGAGGGCGCGCTGTCCGTGCTGCTGCGCGACGCGCTGCGCCCGAACCTGGTGCAGTCGATCGAGGGCACGCCCGCCTTCATCCACGGCGGCCCCTTCGCCAACATCGCCCACGGCTGCAACTCGGTGATCGCCACCAAGACCGGGCTTGCGCTCGCCGACTGGACCGTCACCGAGGCCGGCTTCGGCGCGGATCTCGGCGCCGAGAAGTTCCTCGACATCAAGTGCCGCAAGTCGGGCCTGTCGCCGGACGCGGTGGTCATCGTCGCCACCATCCGCGCGCTGAAGATGCACGGCGGCGTGGCCAAGAGCGAGCTGACGTCCGAGAACGTGCCGGCGCTCGAGGCGGGCCTCGCCAATCTCGGCCGCCACATCGAGAACATGAAGGGCTTCGGCCTTCCGGTGGTGGTGGCCATCAACCACTTCGTCTCCGACACCGACGCCGAAGTGGAGACCCTGAAGCGGCGGGTGAAGGCCGATTTCGGCGTCGACGCCGTGGTCTGCAAGCACTGGGCCGAGGGCGGCGCCGGCGCCGAGGAGCTGGCCCGCACGCTGGTCGATCTGGTGGAGCGCGAGAAGGCGAGCTTCGAGTTCCTCTACGGCGACGACCTGCCGCTGCTGGAGAAGGTCGAGACCATCGCCAAGAGGCTCTACCGCGCCGACAAGGTGACCGCGAGCGCGGCGGTCAAGAAGCAGCTCAAGGACTGGGAGGCGGCCGGCTACGGCTCGTTCCCGGTCTGCATGGCCAAGACCCAGAGCTCGTTCTCGGCCGACCCGACCGCCATCGGCGCGCCGACCGGCCACACGCTGCCGATCCGCGAGGTGCGCCTGTCCGCCGGCGCCGGCTTCATCGTGGTGATCTGCGGCGAGGTGATGACCATGCCGGGCCTGCCCAAGGTTCCGGCCTCGGTCAACATGCGCCTGCTGGACGACGGCGTGATCGACGGCATCGCCTGACCGGTCCGCGACTTAGGGCGCCCGCCGCGCGTTCCATGCGCGCGGAGGGCGCCTCCTGCGTCTTTCGGCCGGATGGACGCATGGCCTGCGCGCGCTAATCTCATTCGTGTGATCGAGAACAGCCGCGGTCCCCGCGGCGTCGGTCCCGGAGATCGACCCAGCGTATGACCACCGATCTTTTCGAACTGTGGCGCCGCCAGATGGCTCTGGCCAACGGGTTCGCGGCCATGGGTCCGTTCGCCGGCTTCGTGATGGCGACCCGCATCGCGCAGATGACGCGCGAAGCCGGGGCTCCCACGCCGGCGGGCGTGGCGGAGGCGCAGCGCATGGTCTCCGAAAAGATGTCCGCCGCGTTCGAAGGCGGGGTCGCGGCGGGGCGGGTCCTGTCCCGCATGTCCTGCGCCACCACGCCGATCGCCGCCGCCGGCCTGATGGTCGCGGCCGGCGAAGCGGCGATCCGTCCGGCGAACCGCCGCCTGCGCGCGAACGCCCGGCGCCTGTCCCGCACGGGGCGCTGACCTTCGCGCGCGCCTCCCCGACGCCAGCCTGTAGGCGAAGCAGCCAAAAGTCGTGTAGCCTGCGCCCTTGGGGCTTCGCGATCCGTGGTCGGATCGCACGCAACGGGGAACGCATGGTTCGCCATTGGCCTAAGCGCTCTCAGGCATCCGCCGCGGCTCGACCCGCGGCGCGCTTGACAGGCGCCCGTAAGGCGGAGGTACACCTTCGTCGTGCTCATCCTCATTCGTCCTTCCGTTCGCGGCCGCGCGTGATCACGCCGCCGCGCCAGCGCCCTTCCGAAGCGGCGCGCCGGGCGGCGCTCGGCCGCCTTCGTCGTCATGCGGGCGCCGGCAAGCAGCAGCATCCATGAAAAAACACACGCCTCTCGCCATCGTCGGCCGTTCCTGCCGGCTTCCGGGCGCGCCCGACGTTCCCGCGTTCTGGCGTCTGCTGTCCGAGGGCCGCTGCGCCGTCACCTCCATCGGCGAGGAGCGGTGGAGCTCCGCCCGCTACCTGCACCCGCGCAAGGGGGAGCCCGGCAAGAGCTATACCTTCGCGGCCGGCGTGCTGGACGACATCTACGCCTTCGATCCGGCCGCTTTCGGCGTTTCGCCCCGCGAGGCCGAGCAGATGGACCCGCAGCAGCGGCTGTCGCTGCAGCTCGTGTGGGAGGCGCTGGAGGACGCCGGCATTCCGCCCTCCTCCATCGCCGGCGGCGAGACCGGCGTGTTCGTGGGCGCCTCCGCGCTCGACTACGGCAACCGCATCATCTTCGACCCGGCCTCGGCGGACCCCTATTTCGCCACCGGCAACACGCTCTCCATCGTCTCGAACCGCATCTCTTACCTGTTCGACCTGCGCGGCCCGAGCTTCACGGTGGACACCGCCTGCTCGTCCTCCCTGGTGGCGCTGAACGAGGCGGTGGCGGCGCTGAACGCCGGCCGCATCGAGCGCGCCATCGTGGTGGGCGTGAACATCCTCGCCAGCCCGTTCCCGTTCATCTCCTTCGCCCAGGCGACCATGCTGTCGCCGCAGGGCCTGTGCCGGGCCTTCGACGCCTCCGCCGAGGGCTATGTGCGCTCCGAAGGCGGCGTGGCGCTGGTGATCGAGCGCGCCGACGCCGCCCGCGCCGCCCATCGCCGCATGCGGGTGATGATCGCCGCCTGCGACGTCAATTCCGACGGCCGCACCGTCGGCATGTCGCTGCCCTCCGCCGACGCCCAGCTCGCGCTGCTGGAGCGCGTCTACGCCCAGGCGGACATCGACCTCGACCGGCTCGCCTTCATCGAGGCCCACGGCACCGGCACCCGCGTGGGCGATCCGGCGGAGGCGAACGCCGTCGGCGGCCTGCTGAAGCGCCGCACGGCGGGGCCGGTGCCCATCGGCTCGGTCAAGAGCAACGTGGGCCATCTGGAGCCGGCCTCCGGCCTCGTCGGGCTGCTGAAGGCGGATCTGGCGCTGGAGCACGACCTGCTGCCGGCCTCGCTGCACGTCACCGAACTCAACCCGGACATCCCGTTCGACGAGCTGAAGCTCGCGGTGGCGACCCGCCCCGTGCCGCTGCCGCGCGGGTCCGCGCCGCGCTACGCCGGCGTCAACTCCTTCGGCTTCGGCGGCGCCAACGCCCATGTGGTGCTGAGCGACCCCACGCCCGAGGACCGGGCCGGGCGCTCCGCGCCGCGCGCCATCGACGCCGGTGGCCCGACCCCGGTTCTGGCGCTGTCCGCCCGCAGCCGCGAGGCGCTGACCGATCTCGCCGCGGCCTATGCGAAGACGCTCGCCGGCCGCGACGCCGCCCGCGCCCGGCACGTGGCCACCAGCGTCGCCGCCACCCGCGACCTGCTGCCGAAGCGGCTCGTGCTGGAGAGCGACGATCCCACCAGCTGGGAGGCGACGCTCGCCGCCTTCGCCGAGACCGGCGCCGCCGACGGCGTGATCCTCGACGGCGCGGTCGGCCGCGAGGCGCCGGTGGCCTTCGCATACGCCGGCAACGGCTCGCAATGGGCTGGCATGGGCCGCCGCCTGCACGCCCACGACGCCGCGTTCCGGGCGCGGCTCGCCGAGATCGACGAGCGTTTCGGCGCGGTCGCCGGCTGGTCGGTGATCCAGGCGCTGTTCGCCGACGATCTCGCCGACAAGCTGAAGCGGGCCGAGTTCGCCCAGCCGCTGCTGTTCGCCACCCAGGAAGCGACCACTGCGGCGCTGGCCGCGGCGGGCGTGACGCCGGACGTGACGCTGGGCCATTCGGTGGGCGAGGTGGCGGCCGCTCTCGCGAGCGGCGCGCTGACGCTGGAGCAGGCCTGCGCCGTGGTGCATTCCCGCAGCCTGCATCAGGAGATCGCCTGGAAGGCCGGCGTCATGGCCGCCGTGCTCGTGTCCGCGGACGAGGCGCGCGACCTGATCGCGGCCGGCGGCTTCGGCGGCGTGGAGATCGCGGCGATCAACAGCGCCCGCTCCATCACGCTGTCCGGCCCGGAGACCGAGATCCGCGAGCTCAGCCGCTTCGCCCGCGGCCGCCGGGTGGCGGTGCGGGTGCTCGACATCGACTATCCGTTCCACACCGGCCTGATCGAGGGCGTGCGCGCGCCCCTGCTGGACGATCTCGCGGGTCTGCGCCCGCGGGCGATGCGGGTTCCCTTCGTCTCCAGCGTCTCCGGCCAGGCGACCGACGGCGCGGCGCTCGACGCCGACTACTGGTGGGCCAACGTGCGCCGGCCGGTGCTGTTCGCCGACGCGGTGGAAGCCGCGGCGGGGCTCGGCGCCCGCGTGTTCGTGGAGATCGGCCCGCGGCCAGTGCTGCAGACCTACATGACCGACGTGCTGGCCGCGGCCGAGATCACCGCCGGCGTGGTCAACTGCGACGACCACGGCGCGGGCGAGCACGATCCCGTGCGCCGCACGCTGGCGAAGCTCGTCGCCAAGGGCGGCCGCGTGGCCCGCGACGCAGCCTTCGGCCGGCTCAACGGCCCCGCCGTCCGCCTGCCGACCTATCCGTGGCAGAACGCCCGCTTCGCGGTGGGCGTGACGCCGGACGGTCAGGCGCTCTACCAGGGCTACGACCGCCATCCGCTGATCGGCGCCCGGCTGAAGACGCAGGGCGACGAGTGGAACGCCCATCTCGACCCGGCGGTCGCGCCGCTGATCGCGGACCACAAGGTGGGCGGCCGGGTGGTGGCGCCCGCCGCGGCGCTCGCCGAAATGGCGCTCGCCGCCGGCCGCGCCTGGCTGAAGGTCGAGGCGGTGGAACTGTCCGACTTCGAGATCAGCCACGCGCTGACGCTGGACGCCGACGCCATCGCCGAGGTGCGCACACGCATCTCGCCCGAAAGCCGCACGGTGGAGATCCTCAGCCGGCCGCGGCTGCGCTCCGAGGACTGGACGCTGCACGCCATCGGCCGCGTCGCCCCGGTTCCCGTCGCGAGGCCCACGATCGAGGAGGCCGTGACGCCCGCGAGCGCCCTCCGCGCCGAGGGCGCCGGGCTCTACGCCCTCGCCGGCGCCTACGGGCTCGATTTCGGCCCCGCCTTCCAGGCGGCGAGCCATGTGGAGCGGCTGTCCGAGAACCGGCTGCGGGTGACGCTGAAGCCGGAAGCGGAGCGTGGGCCCCGCGACGCCCGCTACGGCCTGCACCCGGCGGACTTCGACGCCTGTTTCCACGGCCTGCTGACGCTGTTCGGCGAGGCCGGCGACCGGCCGGACGTGACCTATCTGCCCATGCGGTTCGGCGCGCTCCGGCTTTACGCGCCGGGCGCGGCCATCGCCCGGGCGGAGATCGTGATCCGCCGCTTCAGCCCGCGCTCCATCGACGCCGCCTTCACGCTGTTCGACGCCGACGGCGCGGTGATCGCCACGCTGACCGACGCCCGGTTCCGCGCCGTGACGCTCGCCCGCCGCACCCCGCTGGAGCGGCTATCCTACCACGCCGCGCCCGCGCTGATCGGCCCCGGCCCCGAGGCCGCCGCGGTTGAGCCGCTGTCCGCGGCCATGCTCGCCGCCCGCGCGGCCTCGCTCGGCCTGACCGCCGCAAGCCCCGAGCGGCCGGACGACGACCTGCTGCTGGAAGCCTTCGCCGTCGCCGCCGCGCATCAGGCGCTCTCGGCGGTGTTCGGCCGCGGCCGCAAGCCGGCCCGCCTCGCCGATCTCGTGGCGCGCAAGCGGCTCAAGCCCGCTTCCGCGCGGCTCGCCCGCAGCCTGCTCGACCTGCTCGCCGCCCGCGGCCACGCCGCCCGCGACGGCGACGTGTGGACGCTCGCCGCCTCCACCGGCCTGCCCGCCGCGGCGGAGCTGATCCGCACCGTGCTGGCCGACAGCCCGGACCGGGGCGCGGAATGCGTGGCGGCCTCGCGCGCGCTGGCGCTGCTGCCGAAGACGCTTGTGGACGGCCCGTCGTCCCGCGCGCCGTTCGGCGCGGCGACGCTGGCCCATCTCGGGGCCGCCGCGCCTCTGGTCTCGGACGCGGTGGCGGCGCTGGCCCGGTTCGTGCGCGCCCATGTGGCGGCGGCCGCCGCCGACCGGCCGCTGCGCATTCTCGAGATCGGCGCCGGCTCCGGGGCGCTGACCCGCGCCCTCGCCGATCTGGGCGAAGACCCGCGGGTGACGCTGACCGTCAGCGACCCCGACGCCACCGCGGCGGAGCGCCTGCGCTTCGCCTTCGCCGGAAAGCCGGGGCTGAGCGTCGCCGCCTTCGATCCCTCCGCCGAGGGCGACGCCCCCGGAACCTACGATCTGGTGGTGGGCGCGCTCGGCTGGGGCCATGCGCTGTCCGGCCCGGACGCGCTGCGCCGCCTCGGCGCGACGCTCGCCGACGGCGGCGCGCTCATGCTGGCGGCGCTCGCGCCGCAGCCGCTGCTGGACGTGACCTTCGGGCTCGATCCGAGCTGGTTCGAGCGCTCGGCCACCGACGACTTCCCCGTGGGCGTGGCCCGCGACGCGAACGACTGGGCGCATGATCTCGCCGACGCCCGTCTCGCCGACCATGTGGTGGCACCGCTCGACGGCGTGCGCGCGCCGGCCAACCTCGTGCTGGCCGTGCGTCCCGAACGCGCGCCGGCGGAGACGGCCGACGCTCCGGTCGCCGAGCTGGTGCTGGTCCATGAGGGGAGCGGCGCGCTTGGCGCGGCGCTCGAACAGGCGCTCGCGGCGGGCGGCCGGACGGTGCGCGCCGTGGCGCTCGACGACGTCTCCGGCGACTGGGGCGCGCCTGCCGCGCTCGACCTGCCCGCGCCCGCGAAGAACGCCCCTCGCCCGGACATCGTGGCCGTGTTCGACGCGCCGACGCCGGACGACGCCGCAAGCGCCACCGCCCGCGCCGGGCGGCTGCTGGGCGTGATCCGCGCCGCGCAGGCGGCGGAGGCGCGGCTGTTCGTGGTCGCTCCCGCCGCGCTCGGCCTCGACGGGGCGGAGCGGACCGACCAGGCCGCGCTCGCCGGCTTCCTGCGGGTGGTGCGCAACGAGCACCGCGGGCAGGACATCCGGCTGATCGACGCCGCGCCGTCGCTGGACACGGAGGCGGCGGCCGCCGCCATCGCCCGCGAGATCGCCGCGCCCCACGCCGATGTGGAGATCGCCATCGCGGCCGACGCGCTGCGCGCCCCGCGGCTGCGCCACGGCCTGCCGGAGCGGGCGACCTCCGCCCGGCCAGCCGCCGACGTGGCCGCCGCGCTGGAGACCGGCCGCGAGGGCGGGCTCGACGACGTGGCCTGGACGGCGAAGCCCCGCCGGGCGCCGGGCGCCGGCGAAGTGTCGATCGCGGTGGAGGCGGTCGGCCTCAACTTCCGCGACGTGATGTGGGCGCTTGGCCTGCTGCCGGAAGAGGCGCTGGAGGACGGCTTCGCCGGCCCCGGCCTCGGCATCGAATGTTCGGGCGTCGTCACGGCCGCGGGCGCCGGCGTCACCCATCTGAAACCCGGCGACCGGGCGGTGGCCTTCGCCTCGGGCGCCTTCGCCAGCCACGTCACGGTGCCCGAGATCGCGGTGGCGCCGCTGCCCGAGGGCGTGTCGTTCGAGGAGGGCGCCACCATCCCGGTGTGCTTCCTCACCGCCTATTACGCGCTGGTGGAGCTCGCCCGCATCCGCCGCGGCGAATGGGTGCTGATCCACGGCGGCGCCGGCGGCGTCGGCCTCGCGGCGCTGCAGATCGCGCTGTGGAAGGGGGCCAAGGTCATCGCCACCGCCGGCACCGACGAGAAGCGCGACTTGCTGACCACGCTGGGCGCCACCCATGTGCTGTCCAGCCGCTCGCTGGAGTTCGCCGACGAGGTGAAGCGCCTCACCGGCGGCGAGGGCGTGGACGTGGCGCTGAACTCGCTGTTCGGCGAGGCGATGGAGCGCAGCGTCGGCGTGCTGAAGCCGTTCGGCCGCTTCCTGGAGCTCGGCAAGCGCGACTACTACGCCAACAGCCGGCTCGGCCTGCGCCCGTTCCGCCGCAACGTGTCCTATTTCGGCATCGACGCCGACCAGCTGCTGATCCACCGGCCGGAGCTCGGCCGCCGGCTGTTCCGGGACATTCTGGCGCTGTTCGCCAAGGGCGTGTTCGCGCCGCTGCCCTACCGCGCCTTCGCGGGCCATGAGGTGAGCGACGCCTTCCGGCTGATGCAGCAGTCCGGCCACGTGGGCAAGATCGTGGTGCGGCCGGCGCGCCCGGCCGATCTGCCCGCCCCGGCCCGCGCCTTCCGCGCGGCGGAGGGGGTCCATGTGCTGGTGGGCGGCCTCGGCGGCTTCGGTCTCGCCACCGCCGAATGGCTGGCGGCGAACGGCGCCACCAAGCTCGCGCTCATCGGCCGCTCCGGCGCGTCGTCGCCCGCGGCCGCCGCCGGCGTGAAGCGGCTTGAGGAGGCCGGCGTACAGGTGAAGGCGTTCGCCTGCGACGCCGCCGACGAGACGGCGCTGGCGAAAGCGCTGGACGAGACCCGCGCGGCGCTCGGCCCCATCGGCGGCGCCTGGCACGTGGCCATGGTGCTGGAGGACGCGCTGCTGGCCAATCTGGACGCGGACCGCTTCGCCAAGGCGCTCCGGCCCAAGATCGACGGCGGCAAGGCGCTCGACCGGCTGACGCGGGGCGATCCGGTCAAGCAGTTCGTGGTCTACTCCTCCGCCACCACCGTGATCGGCAATCCGGGGCAGGCGAACTACGTGGCGGCCAACTCCTGGCTCGAGACGCTGGCGCGCAACCGCCGCCGTGAGGGCCTGCCCGGCCTCGCTATCGCCTGGGGCGCGCTCGGCGACGTGGGCTATCTCGCCCGCACCGGCGAGGTGAAGGAGAAGATCCAGCGCCGGCTCGGCCACGCCACGCTCTCCGGCGCCGAGGCGCTGGCCGGACTCGGGACCGTGCTGGCGGAGGCGGACCTGCGGCCCGAGACCGCGGTGGTGACCATCGCTCCGCTCGACTGGGCCGCCGCCCGGCGCGACCTCGCCTTCCTCGCCGCCCCCACCTTCGCCGAGGTTCTGGCGGGCGCCGAGATGGGGCCGCAGGATTCGGTGGAGCAGATCGACCTCGCCGCGCTGGTGCGCGGCAAGGACGCCCGCGAGGCCCGCGACATCGTGGCGGAGATCCTCGCCGGCGAGGTGGCGCGCATCCTGAAGCTGCCCGCCAAGGAGATCTCGCCCCAGCGCCCGCTGGCGGAGCTCGGCATGGACTCGCTGATGGGCCTCGAGCTGCGCATGAGCGTGGAGCGCCGCTTCGACGTGGAGCTGCCGCTGGTGGCGATCGGCGACAGCACCACGCTGATCACCATCGCCCAGTCGGTGGTGGCGCGCATCCACGATCCGGACGCGGGCGCGGAGACGGGGGCGGTCAACGCCGACCTCGCCCAGCGCCACATCGCCGACGACGTGGAGGCGGACGACCTCGCCGCCTTCGGCGCGGCGGTGGAGGAGCGGCGCGCCGCGCTCGGGCGGGCCGGCGCGTGAGCGGGCGCGGTCGAGGCATCGGCGGCCTGTCGCGGGCCGCCAAGGACAGCGTGCTCGGCGCCTTGCGCGCCGCGCAGCCGGCGAAGGACGAGGACGGCGGCGAACCCGCCCGGCCGCGCCCCGTGCTTCGGCGCAAGCGCAACAGCTTCGCCGATCTGCCGGAGCTGAAGGACATCCACACCCAGCGGGCGGTGGCCGACCTGCTGAAGGTGGAGAACCCGTTCTTCCGGGTCCATGACGGCCGGGCCGGGGCCCGCACCGAGATCGACGGCCGCAGCCTGCTGAACTTCGGCTCCTACAACTACCTCGGCCTCAACGGCCATCCGGAGGTCTCCGCCGCCGCCAAGGCCGCGGTGGACCATTACGGCGTTTCCGCCTCCGCCAGCCGGCTGGTGGCGGGCGAGCGGCCGGTGCACCGGGAACTGGAGCGTCGCATCGCCGGCTTCGTGGGGGCGGAGGCGGCGCTGGTCTTCGTCAGCGGCCACGCCACCAATGTGGGCGTGATCGGGCACCTGCTGCGGCCGAACGACCTGATCCTCTACGATTCGCTGTCGCACAACTCCATCGTCATGGGCGCGCAGCTCTCGGGCGCGACCCGGCGCATGTTCCCCCACAACGACTTCGACAAGCTGGAGGAGCTGCTGGCGGCCCACGCCCACGCCCACGACCGGGTGCTGGTGGCGATCGAGGGCCTCTACAGCATGGACGGCGACATTCCCGACCTCGCCCGCGCGGTGGCGCTGCGCGAGCGCTACGGCGTGTGGCTGATGGTGGACGAGGCCCATTCGCTGGGCGTGCTGGGCAAGACCGGCCGCGGGATCGCGGAGGAGGCCGGCGTCGACCCGCACGACGTGGACATCTGGATGGGCACGCTCTCCAAGACCCTTTCCGGCTGCGGCGGCTACATCGCGGGTTCCGGCGCGCTGGTGGAGTTCCTGAAGTTCACCGCGCCCGGCTTCGTCTATTCTGTCGGCATGCCGCCGCCGGTGGCGGCCGCCGCCATCGCCTCGCTCGACGTGCTGGAGCGGGAGCCGGAGCGGGTGGCGAAGCTGCGCGCCAACGGCCTGCGCTTCGTGGAGAAGGCGAAGGCCGCCGGTCTTGACGTGGGCGACAGCGCCGGCTTCGCCATCTCGCCGGTCATGGTGGGCGACAGCCTGCGCGCGGTCTATCTGGCCGACCGCCTGCTGCAGCGGGGCGTCAACGCGCTGCCGATCGTGCATCCCGCCGTGCCGGAGCGGGCCGCGCGGCTGCGCTTCTTCCTCACCAGCGAGCATTCCGACGCCGACATCGACGAGGCCGTGGCGATCACGGCCGAGGAGCATGCGGCGCTCGCCAAGGCCGGGTTCGGCGTGAAGATGGCGGCGGCTCTCGCCAAAGCCACGAGATAGGACCTTATGGCTTGAGCGGTCCGGGGGGACGGCGTTCCATGGTTGAGATACGGCCGCTGACGTCGAAACGCGACGTCAAGGCGTTCTGGCGTGCAGGGCTCGCGGCGCAGGGGCGTGACCCCAACTACGCGCCGCCGCTGCTGCACGAGCTGAACGTCACCATCACGCCGCGGAACACGCCCTTCGCCCGCGCCAATGACGGGCAGGCCTGGACCGCGTTCCGGGACGGCGAGCCTGTGGGCCGCATCTACGCGGTGAAGAACCACGCCCACCTCGCCGCCCATGGCGACGCGACCGGCCAGTTCGGCTTCCTGGAGGCGATCGACGACGACGCGGTGTGGGAGGCGCTGTTCGAGACCGCCTTCGGCTTCCTGCGCGGGCGCGGACTGACGCGCGTCACCGGCCCCTACAGCGCCTCGGTCAACCACGAATGCGGCCTGCTGGTGAAGGGCTACGGCACGCCCTCCACAACCCACACCAATTACGCCCCGCCCTATTACGCGGCCCGGCTGGAAAAGCTCGGCTTCCGCCCCGCCAAGGACATCGTCGGCTACGAGGGCGACGTGAACGCGAGCCGCCTCCCAGAGCGGGTGGCGCGGGCGCGGGCCAGATGGCGCGGCTCCCGCGACCTCACGTTGCGCAGCGCCGTGGGGCCGGACGCGGTGGCGCAGATCAACGACGTCTACAACGACGGCTGGTCCGGCAACTGGGGGGCGGTGCCGGTTTCGATCGAAGAGGCGCGCTTCCTCGCCGAACTTGCCCAGCCGATCCTGCCGCGCGACTGGACCGTGATCGCCGACTGGCGCGGCGAGCCCATCGGCGTGCTCACCATGGCGCCGGACGTGAACCAGGCGATCCACGACCTTGGCGGCCGCCTCGCGCCCTTCGGCTGGGCGAAGATGCTGTGGCGGCTGAAGGTGTCCGGGTTGAACCGGGTGCGCGTGCCGGTGATCGGCGTGCGCCGGGGCTGGCGCGGCACCCGGGTCGGCGCGATGGCCGCAGCCGCGCTGCTGGCCGACGCGGTGGAGAAGGCCCGCAAGGCCGGCGCGGAGCGGATGGAGGTGAGCTGGATGCTCAAGGACAACCGCAACGTCATCAATCTGGTGGCTGGCATGCCCGCCGAACTCACCAAGGTCTGGCGCATCTATGAGCGGGAGCTGTGAGCGGCCGCTTTGAAGGTGCAGAAACCTGCCATTCAAACGGCCGTCAGGCCCGCGCGAGGCGCGCGAGCGTCCGATCTGGTCTTTCGTTGATCGTGAGGTCCTGACCGCGCTCATCGCCGCTTCATCCGGATGAGGCACTCATCCGGATGAAGCGGAAACGGCGTCAAGATCAAGCGCCGCCGCCGGCGGCGGCGGAACCAGACAGGCGTAAACCTGCAACCAGACAGGACGGCATCTGCCTCCCAACCCGCGTTGACGCTCTGCGGATGGGTGAAGGCCTGCGTCCGGAGGGAGCGCCGGCGGCGTCAGGCGGCTTTCTTGGCGGTCTCGTTCACCACGCCCTGCCCGAGCTTGGTCAGGTCGGAGTCGGTCTTCTTCTCCTCCGACAGGGTCTCGTCGAGCAGAGTCGCGGCTTCTGTGAGGCCGAGCGCCGTGGCCCAGCTCTTCAGCGCGCCGTAGCGGGCCATCTCGTAATGCTCAACCGCCTGCGCCGCGGCCACGAGGCCGGCGTCGAGCGCGGGCTGGCCTTTGAACTCCTCGAGAATCTCTTCGCCTTCCGCGAGGATGCCCTCGATCGCGTCGCAGGTCTTGCCGCGGGCGGGCTTGCCGATGATCTCGAACACCTTCTGCAGACGTTCGATCTGACCTTCGGTCTCGTCCTTGTGTTTCGTGAAGGCCGCTTTCAGTTTCGGATCCTGCGCGCCGCGCGCCATCTTGGGCAGCGCCTTGAGGATCTTGCGTTCCGCGTAGTAAATGTCCTTCAGAGTTTCGTGGAATAGGATGTCGAGACCTTTGTCGCTCATGGCGTTTCCTCTCACGGTTTCGCGACTCCAACGCGACACCTGAGGCGACGTTCCGCCGAAGCCGAGTCTTTCTTTTCGGACGCCAATAAAAAAGGCGGCCCCGCGAAGGGCCGCCTTTTCCGTGAGAGGTCACGATGCCGTCCGCCCGAGGCGGCGGGACCGGATGTCAGGGGCGTCCGATCACTCGGCCGCGTCCTCGCGACGGCGACGGCCGCCGCGACGGCCGCCCGAACGCTCTTCGCCGCCCTCGGACGGCTCGGAGGCGGCGTCGCCGCCCTCGGCGCCCTTGCCCTCGAGGTCCTCGCCGGTCTCCTGGTCCACGACCTTCATGGAGAGGCGGGTCTTGCCGCGGTCGTCGAAGCCCATGAGCTTGACCTTGACCTTGTCGCCCTCCTTCAGGACGTCGGAGGGCTTGGCCACCCGCTCCCGGGAGATCTGGGAGACGTGCACGAGGCCGTCCTTGGCGCCGAAGAAGTTCACGAAGGCGCCGAACTCGACCACCTTCACCACGGTGCCCTCATAGATCACGCCCACTTCCGGATCGGAGGCGATGGACTTGATCCAGTTCAGCGCGGCCTTGATGGCCTTGCCGTCGGAGGAGGCCACCTTCACGGTGCCGTCGTCCTCGATGTTCACCTTGGCGCCGGTCTTCTCCACGATCTCGCGGATGACCTTGCCGCCGGTGCCGATGACTTCGCGGATCTTGTCGGTCGGGATCTTGATGACCTCGATGCGCGGCGCGTACTCGCCGAGCTCGGTGCGGCCGGCGGCGATCGCCTTGGACATCTCGTCGAGGATGCCGAGACGGCCGTCCTTCGCCTGGCCGAGGGCGACCTTCATGATCTCCTCGGTGATGCCGGCGATCTTGATGTCCATCTGCAGCGCGGTGACGCCCGCTTCGGTGCCGGCCACCTTGAAGTCCATGTCGCCGAGGTGGTCCTCGTCGCCGAGGATGTCGGACAGCACGGCGAACTTCTCGCCTTCGAGGATCAGGCCCATGGCGATGCCCGCCACCGGCCGCTTCAGCGGCACGCCGGCGTCCATGGCCGAGAGCGAGGCGCCGCAGACGGAGGCCATCGAGGACGAGCCGTTGGACTCGGTGATCTCGGACACGATGCGCAGCGTGTAGGGGAACTCGTCCGCCTTGGGCAGCATCGGGTGGATCGCGCGCCAGGCGAGCTTGCCGTGGCCCACTTCACGACGGCCGGGCGCGCCCATGCGGCCGGTCTCGCCCACCGAATAGGGCGGGAAGTTGTAGTGGAGCAGGAAGCGCTCCTTGTAGGTGCCGCCGAGCGAGTCGATGAACTGCTCGTCCTCGCCGGTGCCGAGCGTCGCCACCACGAGGGCCTGGGTCTCGCCGCGGGTGAAGATGGCCGAGCCGTGGGTGCGCGGCAGCACGCCCACTTCCGCCAGGATCGGGCGCACCGTGGTCAGGTCGCGGCCATCGATGCGGATCTTGTCGTCCAGGATGCCCCAGCGGACGATCTTGGCCTCGAGCTCCTTGAACACCGCGCCGAGCTTGAGCGCGTCGACCGGGTTCTCGACGCCTTCGCCGGAGAGGGCGGCGAGCGCCTTCTTCTTGGCGGCGCCGACCGCGGCGTAGCGGTCCTGTTTGGCCTTGATCTTGTAAGCGTCGCGCAGGTCGGCCTCGACCAGCTCGCGCAGCTTGTTCTCGAGCTCGGAGACGTCCTCGACCTGATGGTCGCGGGGCTCCTTGGCGGCCTTCTCGGCGAGGCGGATGATGGCCTCGATCACCGGCTGGAAGCCCTTGTGGCCGAACATCACGGCGCCGAGCATGGTCTCCTCGGACAGCTCCTTGGCCTCCGACTCCACCATCAGCACCGCGTCCTGGGTGCCGGCGACCACGAGGTCGAGGTCCGAGCCCTCCATGCGGTCGGCGACCGGGTTCAGCACATATTCGCCGTCGATGTAGCCGACGCGGGCGCCGCCGATCGGGCCCATGAACGGCACGCCGGAGAGCGTCAGCGCGGCGGAGGCGCCGATCATGCCCACGATGTCCGGATCGTTCTCGAGGTCGTAGGAGAGAACGGTGACGACCACCTGGGTGTCGTTCTTGTAGCCGTCCGCGAACAGCGGGCGGATCGGGCGGTCGATCAGGCGGGAGGTGAGCGTGTCCTTCTCGGTCGGGCCGCGCTCGCGCTTGAAGTAGCCGCCGGGGATGCGGCCCGCGGCGTAGTACTTCTCGGTGTAGTTCACGGTGAGCGGGAAGAAGTCGACGCCGGCCTTCGGGGCCTTGGCGGACACGGCGGTGGCGAGCACGGTGGTCTCGCCGTAGGTCACGAGCACGGCGCCGTCGGCCTGGCGGGCCACGTGGCCCGTCTCAAGCGTCAGCGTCCGGCCGGCCCACTCGATCTTTTCGCGATGAATCTCAAACATGTCTTCGTTCGTCCTGGCGGTCACGGGACCGTGGGACGACCGTCGGGCGGTCTGAAAGCCATGGGCAAGACGGCGCGGCGCTCTCCGCTGGTCCACGCCGTCTCCGGCGTGGCGACGCCCGCGTCTCGACGCGGCGTCGGAAAAGCGCCCTGCGATCCTGCCCCATGACGTCCGGGGCCCGATGGCGTCCCGGATCCTCAACAGTGCGGCGGCCGGCGCCTCATTGCGCCGGCGGCCATGATCTCGCTAAACGGCTCTGTCGAGCCGCCCCCTCACCCGGATGACTGCGTCATCCGACCTCTCCCCGCCGGGGAAAGGTGAAGAACGGCGCCGCCTGCGCACCTCTCCCCGGCGGGGAGAGGTCGGCCCGAAGGGCCGGGTGAGGGGGACGGCGGCGCCGGAAAGCGTCAGCGGCGGATGCCGAGACGCTCGATCAGGCTCTGGTAGCGGGCCACGTCCTTGCCCTTGACGTAGTCCAGCAGCGAGCGGCGGGCGCTCACCATCTTCAGCAGGCCGCGGCGGGAATGGTTGTCCTTGGCGTGGCTCTTGAAGTGGCCGGTCAGGTTGTTGATGCGCTCGGTGAGCACGGCGACCTGCACTTCGGGGGAGCCGGTGTCGCCGGGCTTGGTGGCGTAGTCGGCGACGAGCTGCTTCTTGCGTTCGGCGGTGATCGACATCGGGGTCTCTCTTCGTTCGATCAGACTGTCGGGTCCCGGCCAGGCGTCACGCCCGGTCGAGGTGGAAAATGCGTCGGGGATGGAGTTCGCCGCGGTCGATCTCGGCGAGCGCGATCAACGCGCCGCCGGCCGTCACGGAGACAGAGCCCTGATAGGTCGGGGCATCCCGTCCGCGCAGCAGCACGGGCTGCCCGTTGAGCAGCCGTGCCGCCTCCGCCTGGCTGACGGCGAGCGCCGGGATGTCGTCCAGCGCCGTCTCAACCGGAAGGAGGCATTCCGCGAGCTCCTGCTCGCCGCCGGCACCCTGTCGCAAACGCTCCAGTTCGTCCAGCGAAATCGCGTCGTCCTCGGTGAAGCCGCCGACCGCGGTCCGCCGAAGCGCCGTCACGTGGCCTCGCGTGCCGAGCGCCCGGCCCATGTCGCGGGCGAGCGCCCGCACATAGGCGCCCTTGCCGGTCTCCGCCTCGAACACCGCCTTGTCCGCATCCGCCTCGATCAGGTCGAGCCGGTGCACCTCGATCGTGCGGGCCGCAAGCTCCACCTCCTCGCCGTCTCGGGCGAGGTCGTAGGCGCGCTGGCCGTCGATCTTGATGGCCGAGAACTGGGGCGGGACCTGCTCGATCGCGCCCCGGAACGACGGCAGCAGCGCGAGGATCGCCTCCTGCGACGGTCGCACGTCGGAGGTCGCCACCGCCTCGCCCTCGGTGTCGTCGGTGTTGGTCTCGACCCCCCAGGTGACCTCGAAGCGGTAGATCTTCCGGCCGTCCATGACGAAAGGCACGGTCTTGGTGGCCTCGCCGAAGGCGATCGGCAGGATGCCGGAGGCGAGCGGGTCCAGCGTGCCCGCATGCCCTGCCTTCTTGGCCTGATAGATCCAGCGGCACTTGGACACCGCCTGGGTGGAGGCGACGCCCACCGGCTTGTCGAGCACCAGCCAGCCGGAGATGTCGAGACCCTTCTTACGGCGCGACATGGGAAAGCTCTTTCGGACTAGAATCGGTGCGGGACGCGCGCGCCGTCACCTCTCCCCGGCGGGGAGAGGTCGCGAGGCGCATGCCGAGCGGGTGAGGGGGATGCGACGCTTCAAAGCCCGCGCGAAAGCGCTGAGGAATACTCAAACGAGCGCGGAAGCGACGCTCTGGCAGGCGCTGGGCGGCCGGCGGCTGGAGCGCCGGAAGTTTCGACGGCAGCATCCGATCGACGGCTTCGTCGTCGACTTCGTGACGCTCGCCGGAAAGCTCATCGTCGAAGTGGATGGCGTCACGCATGGCGCGGACGCCGAGATCTGTCGGGATCGCGCGCGGACGGAGCGGCTCGAACGCGACGGCTTCTTCGTGATGCGCGTCTCCAACGCCGACGTGTACGACAATCTGGAGGGCGTTCTCGAGGCGATCAGCGCTCAGCTTTCGGGGCGATAGCGCCCCCTCACCCGCCGCTGCGCGGCGACCTCTCCCCGCCGGGGAGAGGTGAAGGCCCGCGCGTGCTGCGGAAAAGAGCGCGCGGCTCATCGGTCGTCGCCCTCCGGCGCGTCTTCGTCCAGATCGCGGGAGACCTGCGGCGAGCGCAGCAGCGCGTCGATGCGGGCGCCTTCGGCGAAGCTCTCGTCCTCGCGGAAGCGGAGGTCCGGCGCGGATTTCAGCGCGAGGCGCTGCACCACCAGCATGCGGATCTGCTTGCGGTTGGCCTCCAGCGCCTTGAGCACCTTGGCGACGTCCTTGCCGCCGAGCGGCATCACATAGGCGGTGGCGAGCTTCAGGTCCGGCGTCATGCGGACCTCGGGCACGGTGATGACGTGCTTCTCCAGCACCGGGTCCATCACCTCGCCACGCTGGAACACCTCAGCCAGCGCGTGGCGCACGAGTTCGCCGACGCGCAGCATGCGCTGCGACGGGGCCTTGGAGCCCTGAGAAGAACGGGACATTCTGTGTTCCTTCTTCGCCTTTGCGGCGTCCGGACCTGCGCCGGAGCGCCGTCAGGGCCGGGATCGGACCGGCCGTGAGCGGACAAACGAACGACCCGCGGCGTGAGCCGCGGGTCGCAAATGGTTCGAACGTCGGACGCGCTTAGAGCGTGCGCTTCACTTCCGTGACGCGGTAGCACTCGATCACGTCGCCGGCGCGCATGTCCTGGTAGTTCTCGAACGACATGCCGCATTCGGTGCCGGCGCGGATTTCCGGCACGTCGTCCTTGAAGCGCTTGAGCGTCGCGAGCTTGCCCTCGTGGATGACGACGTTGTCGCGGATGAGGCGCACGCTCGCGCCCTTCTGGACCACGCCCTCGGTGACGAGGCAGCCGGCGATCTTGCCGACCTTGGACACCGCGAAGATCTCGCGGATCTGGGCGTTGCCGAGGAAGTCCTCGCGCCGCTCCGGCGACAGCATCCCGGACATGGCGGCTTTGATGTCGTCCACCAGATCGTAGATGATGTTGTAGTAGCGGATTTCGGTGCCGGTGCGCTCGGCGGCGTCGCGGGCCTCCTTCAGCGCGCGGACGTTGAAGCCGATCACCACCGCGTTCGAGGCCGAGGCCAGGATCACGTCGCTCTCGGTCACGCCGCCGGCGCCCGACAGCAGCACGCGCACGCCGACTTCGTCGTTGCCGACCTTCTCCAGCGCCTGGACGATCGCCTCCACGGAGCCCTGCACGTCGCCCTTGATGACGAGTGGGAACTCCTTCTTACCCGCCACCTTGATCTGCGACATCATCTGCTCGAGGCCCGAGACGCGGACCACGGCGCGGGCCGCCGCCTGCTCGCGCTTCTGACGCGTGCGGTAGTCGGCGATCTCGCGGGCGCGGGCCTCGTTCTCCACCACTGCGATGCGGTCGCCGGCCTCCGGCGCTCCGTTGAAGCCGAGGATCTCCACCGGCATGGACGGGCCGGCCTCGGGGGTGGTGTCGCCCTGGTCGGTGACGAGGGCGCGCACGCGGCCCCATTCGGAACCGGCCACCACGATGTCGCCCTGATACAGCGTGCCGCGCTGGACCAGCGCCGTCGCTACCGGACCGCGGCCGCGGTCGAGCTTGGCCTCGATCACGGTGCCCTCGGCCGGACGGTCGGGATTCGCCTTCAGCTCGAGGATTTCGGACTGGAGCTGGATGATCTCGAGCAGCTTGTCGAGATTGGTCCGCGCCTTGGCCGAGACCTCGACCTCCAGGGTCTCGCCGCCCAGCGACTCCACCTGGATCTCGTACTGCAGCAGCTCGCTGCGCACCTTTTCCGGCTTGGCCTCGGGCTTGTCGACCTTGTTGATCGCCACGATGATCGGCACGCCGGCCGCGCGGGCGTGGTTGATCGCCTCCGCGGTCTGCGGCTTCACGCCGTCGTCGGCCGCCACCACCAGCACCACGATGTCCGTGGACTTGGCGCCGCGGGCGCGCATCGCCGTGAAGGCGGCGTGGCCCGGCGTGTCGATGAAGGTGATCTTGCCGCCGAGCGGCGACGTCACCTGATAGGCGCCGATGTGCTGGGTGATGCCGCCGGCCTCGCCCTTGACCACGTTGGTCTGGCGGATGGCGTCCAGCAGCGAGGTCTTGCCGTGGTCCACGTGGCCCATGATGGTCACGACCGGCGGGCGCGGCTTCAGGCTCTCCGGCGCGTCGGGGGCGTCGAACAGGCCTTCCTCCACGTCGGACTCGGCCACGCGGCGCACGGTGTGGCCCAGCTCCTCGGCGATGAGCTGGGCGGTGTCGGCGTCGATCAGGTCGGTGATCTTCTTCATGACGCCCTGCTTCATCAGCAGGCGCACCACGTCCACCGCGCGCTCCGACATGCGGTTCGCCAGCTCCTGCACCGTGAGGGTCTCGGGGACCGTCACTTCGCGGGCGAGCTTCTCCTTGGGCTCCTGATGGCCCTTGCCGGACAGGCGCTGCACGCGCCGGCGGTAGGACGCGACCGAACGCGACCGCTCCTCGTCGCTGCCGCCGGTGGCGGTGGCGATGGTGAGGCGTCCGCGCTCCTTGGTCGGGGCGGCCTTGGCGCGTTCGGGCTTGGCCGGGGCCGGGGCGCGCACGGGAGCGCTCGGGCCGGCGCGGCGCACGGGAGCGCGCACGGGCTCCTCGGACTCGATCGGCGCGGACGGACGGCGCACGCCGCCGATCGGCGCGGGCGCGCCCGGCCGGCGCGGCGCCGTGGAGGACGGGCCGGCCGGACGCGGGCCGGCCGAAGACGGACCGGCGGGGCGCTGGGCGGAATAGGGGGCGGACGACTGCGGACGCGGCGCGGACGCGGCCGGACGCTCCGCGACGGGGGCGGCGGTCTGCGGCGTGGATATGGTCGCCGCATCCTGCGCGCGCTTGGCGGCTTCGATCTCGGCGCGGCGTCGGGCCTCCTCCTCCTGCTGGCGGCGGGCGTCCTCCTCGCGCTTGCGGGCCTCGGCCGCCAGACGCTCGCGCTCTTCCTCGGCCTCGCGCACGGCGCGGGCTCGGGCGTCAGCCTCGGCGCGCTTGCGGTCTTCCGCTTCGCGGATGCGGGCGCCGGCGAGCGCCTGGGCGCGGGCGCCCATCTCGTCGGAGGTCAGGGTGCGCAGCACGACGCCGCCGGGACGTCCGCCTGCGCGCGGCGCGGCGGGGGCCGGACGCTGCGGCTGGCCGGAGGCGGCGGGACGCTGGGGCGCCGCAGGCTGCTGCGGGGCGGGCCGGGCGGGAGCGGGCGCCGGAGCCGTGGACGCGGCGGACGGGGAGGGTGCGGCGGATGCGCCCTTGGCGTCACCCGGGGTCACGGTGCGGCGCTTCACCTTCTCAACCACCACGGCGTTCGTGCGTCCGTGGCTGAAACTCTGGCGCACGACGCCCGTCTCCGACGGACGCTTCAGCGTGAGCGTCTTCGGAGATGCGGTGAGCGTCTTGTCGCCGGTATTCTTCGTGTCCGTCATGCCCTGTCCGTTCCTGCAGGCGGCTCGCCTGCCCCAACACCCATCGTCTCCGCGGCCTTCGCGGAGACGGGCCCATCAGCCTTCACGCCTCGGTAGCGCGCGAGCTGGTCGCATCGCGCGAGAAAGGCGGCGCTGACGGGGCCTGCGAGCAGCGCTGCATGTACCACATTCATCCGCCCCAACGCCAAGTCCAATTGAGCGGAGCGAAACAACTTGATGACACGGACCGCCGACAGCTTGTTCAGCCGCGTCAGAACCTGCCGTAACTTGCGGGCGCCGTCGGCGCCCCCGTCTTCGGCTTCCACCAGAGCGATGACGGGCTCCTTGACGAAAGCCGCCTCCACCTTGGCGAAACCGCAGGTCACACGCCCCGCCTTCTGAGCGAAGCCAAGCATCGCGAGCGCCTGACGCTCGAGAAGCGCGTCGACCACGGCGTCGATCGCGGGATCGACGCTCGCCTGATCCTTGAAGCCGCGGGCGAAGGCCTTGCGCTTCACCGCAAGGCGCACCGCCTCGGCCTCGGCCGTCACCCACACGCCCCGGCCGGGAAGCTCGCGCTTCAGGTCGGGAACCACGGTTCCGTCCGGCGCGCGGACGAAGCGGATCAGCTCGTCCACGGCCCTGGTCGCGCGCGTCGCGACGCAGGTGCGCTCCGGAGCGGCGCGGTCGTCGTCGCGGTCGCCCGCCATCCGACGCGCCGTCAGACCCGCGCCGGCTCCGCCTCGACCGTCTCGTCGGCCTCCACGGCCTCCTCCTCGGGCGCGGCGAGGTCGGCCTCGTCGATCCAGCCCGCCTTGACGCGCGCCTGCATGATCATGCCCTCGGCCTCGTCGCGGGAGACGTAGAAGCCGTCGAGCGCGCCGCTCTCGCGGCGGGCCTCCGGACCGCTGCGGTCGATCCAGCCGATCAGGTCGTCGGTGGCGCAGCCGGCCAGATCCTCGACCGTCTTGATGTCGTGCTCGCCGAAGGCCACCAGCATGGCCGTGGTCACGCCCGGCACCTCGCGCAGGGCGTCCTCCACGCCGAGCTCGACGCGGCGGGCGTCATGCTCGGCCTCGATGCGGGCCAGATAGTCCAGCGCGCGGTTCTGGATCTCCTGCGCGGTGTCCTCGTCGAAGCCCTCGATCGAGGCCAGCTCCGAGAGCTCCACATAGGCGATCTCCTCCACGGAGACGAAGCCTTCCGCCGCCAGCAGCTGGCCGAGGGTCTCGTCCACGTCGAGCGCCGCCATGAACTCCTGCGACCGGGTCTGGAACTCCTTCTGGCGGCGCTCGCTCTCCTCGGCCTCGGTCATGATGTCGATGTCCCAGCCGGTGAGCTGGGAGGCGAGGCGCACGTTCTGGCCGCGGCGGCCGATGGCGAGCGAGAGCTGGTCGTCGGGAACCACCACCTCGATCTTGTTGGTGTCCTCGTCGAGAACGACCTTCACCACTTCCGCCGGCTGCAGCGCGTTGACGATGAAGGTGGCGTTGTCGGTGGACCAGGGGATGATGTCGATCTTCTCGCCCTGCAGCTCCTGCACCACCGCCTGCACGCGCGAGCCGCGCATGCCGACGCAGGCGCCCACGGGGTCGATGGAGCCGTCGCGGGAGATCACGGCGATCTTGGCGCGCGAGCCCGGATCGCGGGCCACCGCCTTCACCTCGATCACGCCGTCGTAGATTTCCGGCACCTCCTGGGCGAACAGCTTCGCCATGAACTGCGGATGGGTGCGCGACAGGAAGATCTGCGGCCCGCGCGGTTCGCGGCGCACGTCGTACACATAGGCGCGCACGCGGTCGCCGGGGCGGAACTGCTCGCGCGGCAGGAGCTCGTCGCGGCGCACGATGGCCTCGCCGCGGCCGAGGTCCACGATGACGTTGCCGTATTCGACGCGCTTCACCAGACCGTTGACGATGTCGCCGATGCGATCCTTGTACTCCTGGTACTGGCGGTCGCGCTCGGCGTCGCGCACCTTCTGCACGATCACCTGCTTGGCGGACTGGGCGGCGATGCGGCCGAAGTCGAACGGCGGCAGCGTGTCGGCGATGTAGTCGCCGGGCTGGGCGGCCGGGTTGCGCTTGCGGGCGTCGTCGAGGGAAATCTCGATGTTGTCGTTGTCGACGCTGTCGACGACGAGCATCAGGCGCGACAGGCGGATCTCGCCGGTCTTGGGATGGATCTCGGCGCGGATCTCCGTCTCCAGCCCGTAGCGGGACCGGGCGGCCTTCTGGATCGCGTCCTCCATCGCCTCGAGCACGATGCCCTTGTCGATGACCTTCTCGCGGGCGACGGCCTCAGCGATCTGGAGAAGCTCGAGCCGGTTGGCGCTCGCCATTGGGGTTTACCTCCGTGCCTTGGGGGCGGCCTTGCCGGCTCCCCCTTTTGCGCCGCTCCAGCGGCGGGCCGGCCGCGCGCCCTCGGGCGCCGCGGCGGTCTCGTCATCGGCGGCGGACGCGGGCGCCGCGCCGTCGTCGGTCAACGTCTCGTCGCCGTCCTCGTCGTCCGGCGCGCGGCCGGCGGCCTTGGCCCGGCGCAGCGCCTCGCGGATCAGCTCGTCGGTGAGGATCAGGCGGGCCTCGGCCACGTCGGCGATGGGCAGGCGCACCCTGGCGGGTTCGTCCTTGCCGGCGTCGTCGCGGCGCAGCAGCGCCAGGTCGCCGTCCACGCCCTCCAGCACGCCCTTGAAGCGGCGGCGGCCGTCCACGGCCACCTCCATCTCCACCTTGGCGAGATGGCCGGCCCAGCGCGCGAAGTCGGACACGCGCACCAGCGGGCGGTCGATGCCGGGGGAGGAGACTTCCAGGTTGTAGGCGCGGTCGATCGGGTCCTCCACGTCGAGCACCGGCGAGACCGCCTTGGAGGCGACCTCGCAGTCGTCGACCGTGAAGGTGCCGTCGGCGCGCTCCACCATGATCTGCAGGGTGTAGCCGTCGCGGCCCGAGGACTTGACCCGCACCAGACGGAAGCCGAGGTCGATCAGCGTCGGACCCACGATCGCCGCCACGCGCGCGTCGACGCCGCTCTCGGTCACGAGGCGGGGTTCGTCGAGGGGGCTGTCGATCTCGGTCGCGATGCCGTCGGTCATGAAATCCTGGGAGCGTTTAAGCGGGTTTGGAGCGGGCCCCTTCGGGACCCACCCTCGAAAAGCCTCGATCGAAGCCAGTCGACGATGTCAGTGATGGAGTGAGATATACGCATTTTGCGTGTCGATCGCAAGGGCGCAAACCGCCCTTCGCCCATGGACAGGCGCGGCCGGCCGTGCCGTCATACGCCCAAAGACCTTGGAACAAGGCTTCGGGAGACACGCCTCATGACCTCGCTCTATTCCGACACGCACCGCGCGCTGCAGGAGGCGTTCGGCTCGCGCCCGCTGGCCGATTTCCTCGACGCGCATCATGTGCGGGACGACCTGAGCGAGGCGGATCAGGCCTTCGTGGCCTCGCGCGACTTCTTCTTCCTGTCCACCGTCGATCCGGACGGCATGCCCTCCGTGTCCTACAAGGGCGGACCGGAGGGGCTGGTGCGGGTGCTGGACGCGCGCACGATCGCGTTTCCGGGCTTCGACGGCAACGGCATGTTCCTGTCCTTCGGCAATCTGCAGGGGCAGGGCAAGGTCGGGCTGCTGTTCATCGACTTCGAGACGCCGCATCGGCTGCGCGCGCAAGGGATCGCCACGCTGTCCGTGGACGATCCGCTGAAGGGCGAATGGCCGGGCGCCCAGTGCGTGGTCCGGGTGGCTCTGGACAAGACCTGGGTCAACTGCCCGCGCTACATCCACCGCCACCAGCGGGTCGGGACCTCGCGCTACGTGCCGGCGGCGGACGGCTCCGCGCCGCTCGCCGAATGGAAGCGGCTTGATTTCGTGCAGGAGGCGCTGCCCGAGGGCGACCGCCGCGCGGCCGAGCGCGAGGGCCTGCTCGACCTGCCGGCCTATGAGGCGAAGGTCGCGAACGGCGAGGCGTGAGCGGCCCCGCGCCTTTGACCGTGCGGGCCGGATCGGGCTAGGGCTCGGCGAACCGCAACAGGAGCCTTCCCATGCCCGACGTCCGCTCGATCTGCGCCATCGGCCTCAGCGGCCAGATGGGCCTCAACGGCGTGCTGCCGTGGGAGGGCGACCCGCGCCAGGCGTTCGTGGACGACGTGGCCCGGTTCTTCGACATCACTCGCGGCCATGTTCTGGTCGCGGGCCGCAAGACCATCGAGGCCATCCCGGACTTCGCCCGGGGCGACCGCACGCTGTTCATCACCGACCGCGGCATGGACCCGCGCGACGTGCTGGCCCGCTTCCCGGACCGGGTGGTCTATGTGGGCGGCGGCCCGGTGGCCTGGGGCGCCTATGCGCCGTACATCCGGCACTGGGACATCAACCGGCTGCCCTATGACGGCCCGGCCGACCGCTGGTTCGACGTCAACTGGCTGATCGCCGGCGGCGCTTCCGTGCAGGAGCGCGGCTGACCGCGCGGACGCCCGAGCCGATCTCGGGCGGGCCTCGCCTGAAGCGCATGAGCCCTTGAATGGCCGGCGTCGCGGATGGCCGGCATGCTCCGGCCATCCCGGCGAAGACGCAGCCAGACTTCCGCTCAGGCCGCTTTGTCGGTGGTGAGGATGATCTTGCCCATGTGGCTGCTCGCCTCCATCAGCCGGTGCGCGTCGGCGGCGCCAGCCAGCGGGAACGTGGCGTGGACCACGGGCTTGATCTTGCCCGCCTCGATCAGCGGCCAGACTTCCCGGACCAGCGCCTCGGCGATCGCCGCCTTCTGGGCCACGGGCCGGGCGCGCAGGGTGGAGCCCGTCAGGTTGAGCCGCTTCAGCATGATGGGCGTGAGGTCGATGCTGACCTTCGGCCCCTGCATGAAGGCGATCTGGACCAGGAAGCCGTCCGCCGCCAGCGACTTCAGGTTCTTGGCGGTGTACTCGCCGCCGACCATGTCGAGGATGACGTTGACGCCCTTGCCGCCGGTCTCCTCCTTCAGCACGGCCTGGAAGTCCTCGGCGCGGTAGTCGATTCCGCGCTTGGCGCCGAGCTTTTCGCAGAAGGCCGCCTTCTCCGGCCCGCCGGCGGTGGCGTAGACGGTGGCGCCGCGGGCGGCGGCGAGCTGGATGGCGGTGACGCCGATGCCGCTCGTTCCGCCATGCACCAGGAAGCTCTGGCCGCTTTTCAGCCCGGCCCGGTCGAACACGTTGGACCACACCGTCATGAAGGTCTCGGGCAGGCTCGCGGCCTCCACCATGGAGAGGCCCTTCGGGACCGGCAGGCAGTTGGAGGCGTGCGCGACCGCGTATTCGGCGTAGCCGCCGCCGGCGATCAGCGCGCAGACCGCGTCGCCGACCTTCAGGTTCTCGACGCCTGCGCCGAGCGCCGCAACGCGGCCGGCGATCTCGAGCCCGAGCGTCTCCGGCGCGCCGGGAGGGGCGGGATACATGCCCTTGCGCTGCATCACGTCCGGCCGGTTGACGCCGGCGGCCGCCACCTCCACCAGCACCTCGCCCTCCTTCGGCTCCGGCAGCGGGCCGCGGGCGAGCGCGAGGACGTCGGGCTCGCCGGCGCCCTCGGCGCGGATGAAGGCCATGTCGGCGGGAAGCTGGGTCATGGGGCGTCCGGTCCTTGAGGGCGTGTGGTCTTGCCGTGTCTTGGGCGCATGGTTTGGCGCGCCCCGCGTCTGAGGGCAAGCCTTCCCGGACGTGGCGCCGCGCCCCGAATATGCGATGACGGGGCGTCACATCCGCCTGAAGCCTTCGAGGAAGCCGCCCATGTCCGTCTTCGCCGACGCCGCCGACGCCGCCACGCCGGTGTGGTTCACGCCCGGCGGCGCGCCGCTGCCGGAGCAGGCCAGGCGCTGGGCGGAGGCCGCGGGCTTCGAGAACGGGCCGGGCAAGACGCTGCTGACCCCGGACGAGAAGGGCGGCCTCGCCGGCGTCCTGTTCGGCGTCGAGTCCGATGACGCGCGCCAGATCAACCCGTTCCTCGCCGGCCGCCTCGTGGGCGCGCTTCCCGCCGGGACCTACCGCTTCGAGGGCGCCGTCCGGGACGCCCGCCTCGCCGCGCTCGGCTTCGCGCTCGGCGCCTACCGGTTCACCCGCTACGGCAAGCTCCCGGTCCCGGCCGCGCGGGTGGCGACGCCCGAAGGCGTCGACCGCGCGGAGCTGGAGCGCACGGTGGCGGCGGTGACGCTCGGCCGCGACCTCGTCAACACGCCCGCCAACGATCTCGGCCCGGCGGAGCTCGAAGCCGCGATCCGCGCCCTTGGCCAGCGCCATGGCGCTTCGGTGAGCGCCATCGTGGGCGACGACCTGCTGGGAGCGAACTTCCCGCTGGTTCACGCGGTCGGCCGCGCCGCCGCGCCCCATCACGCGCCGCGGGTGGTGAATCTGCTGTGGGGGCCGGAGGACGCGCCCAAGGTGACGCTGGTGGGCAAGGGCGTGACCTTCGACACCGGCGGGCTCAACATCAAGCCCGACGCCTCCATGCTGCTGATGAAGAAGGACATGGGCGGCGCGGCCGCCATGATCGCGCTCGCCGACATGGTGATGGGCGCGAAACTTCCGGTGCGGCTGCGGCTGATCGTGGGCGCGGTGGAGAACGCCATCTCCGGCGACGCCTTCCGCCCCGGCGACGTGATCCCGAGCCGCAAGGGCCTGAGCGTGGAGATCGGCAACACCGACGCGGAAGGCCGCCTCGTGCTTGCGGACTGCCTCGCGCTCGGCGACGAGGAGGCGCCGGAGCTGATCGTCGACGCCGCGACGCTCACCGGGGCCGCCCGCGTGGCGCTGGGGCCGGACCTGCCGCCGCTCTACACCGACGACGAGACGCTCGCCGCCGACCTGCTGCGCCATGCGGCCGCCGAGCACGATCCGCTGTGGCGCATGCCGCTCTGGAACCCCTATGACGATCTGCTGTCGTCCAAGATCGCCGACGTGAACCACATCTCCGGCGGCGCCTTCGCCGGCTCGGTCACCGCCGCGCTGTTCCTGCGCCGCTTCGTGGGCCGGGCCCGATCCTGGGCCCATCTCGACGTGTTCGCCTGGGCGCCCTCGCCCAAGCCCGGCCGGCCCGAGGGCGGTGAGGTGCAGGGGGCCCGCGCGCTCGCGGCCATGCTCGCCGAGCGCTATTCGACCTGAGGGCGCCGATTGGGAAAATCCGCCACCCGTCATGCCCGAGCTCGCCTCGGGCTTCCACGACCTGAGCGGTTCACGGTTCGGCGCGGCCAAGTCATGGCTACCCGAGCATCGCGGGCATGACGGGTTCAAATCGTGCGCTTCGGCAATCCTAGAGCGGGCGCCTGGGTGGGCCAGACGTTCACGAAACGGTCAGAGCGCTTCCGCTAGACGGGACGCGAGCCCCGAGGCTTGGCATAACGCCCTCCACCTCCCGAACCCTGACGGACGGCATGCTGCAACGCGTCTACGACTGGTCCCTGCGCATGGCGCGCCACCGGCACGCCGAGCGGGCGCTCGCGGCGCTGTGCTTCGCGGAAAGCTCCTTCGTGCCGGCGCTGCCGGAAGTGATGCTGCTGCCCATGATCCTCGCGGACCGGGCCAAGGCCTGGCGCTACGCCGCCATCTGCACCATCTCTTCCGTGCTCGGTGGGATAGCCGGCTATCTGATTGGCTATTTCCTGTTCGAGGCGGTGGGCCAGCCCTTGCTCGCGCTCTACGGCATGGGGGACGAGTTCGAGAGCGTCGCCGGCAAATACAACGAATACGGCTGGCTGATGGTGCTGATCGGCGGCGGCGTAACGCCGATCCCCTATAAGGTGATCACCATCGCCAGCGGCCTGACCCAGCTCGACTTCGTCACCTTCGTGCTGGCGAGCGTGGCGGCGCGCGGCGTGCGGTTCTTCCTGCCCTGCGCGCTGCTCTATTATTATGGCCCGCAGGCCAAACGCCTGATGGACACGCGCCTGACCCAGGTGTTCTGGATCTCGCTTGCGCTGGTCGTCCTCGGGTTCGTCGCCGCGCCTTACCTGTTCCGCTGACGGCGCGCGTCCCGCGCCGCCCGCCGCCCGGAGCGTTCCATGGCCGACCGCCGCCTCACTCCCGCCCGCCCCGACGTCGCCGCCGCCCATCTTCGGGGGCAGGTGGAGGCGTTACGGTTCGAAACCGGAGAACGCCGCCGCGTCGCCGTGGGCCATGCGCCGCTGCGCCGCGCGCCCCAGCCGGACGCCATGCTGGAGACCGAGGCGCTGTTCGGCGAGGAGGTCACGGTCTACGACGAACTGGACGGCTGGGCCTGGGTCCAGCTCGCGCTGGACTCCTATGTCGGCTACATGCCCTCCGCTGCGCTGAGCGCCGATCTCGGCCCCGGCGCCACCCATCGCGTGGCCGCGCTGCGCACGCTGCTGTTCCCGGCTCCCTCGTTCAAGGTTCCGCCCGTGGACGCGCTTTCCACCGGCGCGCGGGTCGGCGTCGTGAACGTGGACGGCCGCTTCGCCGCGCTCGACACCGGCGCATTCGCCATCGCCCGCCATCTGGCGCCGCTTGACGCCGTCGAGGACGACGCGGCGGCGGTGGCCGAGCGCTTCGTCGGCGCGCCCTATCTCTGGGGCGGCCGCACCAGCCTCGGGCTCGACTGTTCCGGTCTGGTCCAGATCGCGCTCGCCGCCTGCGGGATCGCCGCGCCCCGGGACGCCGACCTGCAGGAGCGCGAGCTGGGCCGCCCGATCGCCCTCGACGAGGCTCGACGCGGCGACCTGTTGTTCTGGAAGGGCCATGTGGCCATGCTGAAAGACGAGCGCACGCTGTTGCACGCCAACGCCTTCCACATGGCGACCGCACTGGAGCCGCTGCACGAGGCGATCGCCCGGATCGCGCTCACCGACGGCCCCGTCACTTCGGTGCGCCGGCCGGCCGGCTGAACGCTTGCGCAAAACGGCTGCCCGCGCCGAAAAAACCGACCCTCACAAATGGCCGCTGACGGCGTTCGCGAAGGCGGCGCCTGTGATGGCCTGCGCGAAACGGCGCGGCCGCCTGCGGGGCTTCAGAGTCGCCTGGAAGGGCAGGGCGGTTTTCGCGAGGTTTTGACGCCGCGTGCTCAGCCCTTCAGGCGGCGGCACACCATGTCGAGCTGGTCGAGGCTGCGGTATCGGATCGACAGCTCTCCGCCCTCGCCCTTGGGGCTGATCGCGACCGCAAGGCCCAGCGCCTCGGACAGCGCCTGCTCCAGCGCCGCGGTGTCGGCGTCTTTCTCCGGCTTCGGCTTGCGCAGGCCCTCGACGGACTTGATCTCCGGCGCGCGGGCCATGGCCTCCACCTCGCGCACCGACAGACCCTTGGCCACCGCCTTGCGGGCGGCGGCGGAAGGGTCCGGCAGCGCCAGCAGCGCGCGGGCGTGGCCGGCGGAAAGCGCGCCCTCGGTCACCAGCTCCTTCACGTCGTCCGGCAGCTTGGTCAGCCGCATGGTGTTGGCGATGTGGCTTCGACTCTTGCCGATGACGCGGGCCAGATCCTCCTGCCGGTAGGCGAACTGGGCCATGAGCTGCTCGTAGCCCACCGCCTCCTCGATGGCGTTGAGGTCGGCGCGCTGGACGTTTTCGATGATGGCGATCTCGAGCGCCTCGCGCTCGGTGACGTCGAGCACCAGGATCGGCGCGTCGTGCACGCCCGCCTTCTGGGCCGCGCGCCAGCGCCGCTCGCCGGCGATGATCTCGAACCGCTCCGCCTCGCCCGCCAGCCGGCGCACGATGATGGGCTGGATGACGCCCTTCTCGCGGATCGAGGCCGCGAGGTCGTCCAGATCGGTCTCCGCGAAGCGGCGGCGGGGGTTGGCGGCGGAAGGCTTCAGATGGGCGATGGGCGCGCGGCGCTGCCCGCGGGAGCGCTCCACCACCGCGGTCTCGTCGCCCACGTCGCCGATCAGGGCCGCAAGGCCGCGCCCGAGACGCGACCGCTGGGGCTCGTCCGCCATGCTCATGTCTCCAAAACCAACGGCGGCGTCAGGCCGCCCGCAGCGCGCGCTCGCGCTGGATCACCTCGGACGCCAGCCGAAGATAGGCCTGCGAGCCGGAGCACTTCAGATCGTACAGCAGCGCCGGCTTGCCGTAGGACGGCGCCTCCGACACCCGCACGTTGCGCGGGATCATGGTGTCGTAGACCTTCGGCCCCATGAACTGGCGCACGTCCGCCACCACCTGGTTGGACAGGTTGTTGCGCGGGTCGAACATGGTCAGCACCACGCCATGGATGGTGAGGTGCGGGTTCAGGGCGCCGCGCACCTGCTCCACGGTCTTGAGCAGCTGGCTCAGGCCCTCCAGCGCGAAGAACTCGCACTGCAGCGGCACCACGATGGAATCCGCCGCCGCCATGGCGTTGATGGTGAGCAGGTTGAGCGAAGGGGGGCAATCCACCAGCACATAGGTGTAGGCCCGGCCGCCCACCTTGGCGTCGTGCAGCGCGGCGATGGCGTCGCGCAGCCGCAGCGCGCGGTCCTTCTCGGACGCGATCTCCAGCTCCACGCCCAGCAGGTCCATGGTGGAGGGCGCCAGATGCAGCCGTGGCACGGCGGTCTCATGGATGGTCTCCGCCAGCGTCGCTTCGCCCACCAGCACGTCGTAGGTGGAGATGCGCCGCGCCCGGCGATCGACTCCGAGCCCGGTGGAGGCGTTGCCCTGGGGGTCGAGGTCGATGATCAGCACCGTCTCGCCGATGGCGGCGAGCGCGGTGCCGAGATTGATGGCGGTCGTGGTCTTGCCGACGCCGCCCTTCTGGTTGGCGAGGGTGAGCACCCGAGGGCGCGCGCCTTCAGGAAAAGCGGAGGACAGCATGGGCGGAAGCTCCAGCGCGCGAACGGGCGCGAAAACGGTCAGCCGAAGCGTTTATCGGACAATCCCTCCACACGAATGACGCTGGCGGCAGGGTCGGTCCGGCTCGCATGAAACGATGCGTTAATGTTCCAGGATTCCTGCGCTTCGGTCAATTCATCGGCCGCCTTCTCGCCCTTGGGAAACAGGCCGACCGCCCCGGTTTTCAACAGCGGCGCCGCGAGGCGCAGCAGGTCCGACAGCGAGGCCAGCGCGCGGGCGCTCACCACGTCCGCGTGGGGGATGGCGGAGCCCAGCGCCGCCTCCGCCCGCACGCCGTGCACCGCCACCGTCAACCCCATGGCGCGGGCGGCCTCGCGCAGGAAGGCGGCCTTTTTCAGATTGCTCTCGACCAGATGCACCTCCGTGCGGCCGGCGAGCAGCGCCGCCACCACCAGCCCCGGAAAACCGGCGCCGGCGCCGATGTCCACCCAGACTTCGGCGTCCGCCGGCGCCAGATTCACAAGTTGGGCGCTGTCCGCCACATGACGGGTCCAGACCTGCGCCAGGGTGGTGGGGGCGACGAGGTTGGTCGTGGCCTGCCAGCGGTCCAGCGTGGCCACCAGCGCGTCCAGCCTGGCCCATGTTTCACGTGAAACATGCATCAGCCGCTCGGCCGCCGCGCGGTCGGCGGCGCGGTTCGCCGGATCGAAACCCGCCATGCGTTGGTTCTCCGGTTCAGGCCGCCTGGCTGGCGAGCTTGCGCGCCCGCGCCGCGATCAGCGTCAGCGCCGCCGGCGTCATGCCCTCGATGCGCCCGGCCTGGCCGAGGGTCGCGGGGCGGGCGGCGTCCAGCTTCGCCTTCAGCTCCGCCGACAGGCCGGGCAGCGTGGCGTAATCCATATCCGTCGGGATCGACGCGCTCTCCTCCGCCCGGTAGCGCTGGATGTCCGCGTCCTGCCGGTCCAGATAGACCGCATAGGACGCCTCGATCTCCAGTTGCGCCAGCGTGGAGGCGCCGAAACGGGCGAGCTCCGGCCAGATGGCGGCGAGCCGCTCCACGCCCACGTCCGGCAGCGACATCAGCTCGAAGGCGGTGCGGCGGCGGCCGTCGCGGTTGACCGTGACGCCGTGGGCCGCGGCCTCGTTCGGCGTCAGCGCCACCCCGCGGGCGAAAGCCTCCGCCGCGGCCAGCGCCTCCGCCTTGGCGGCGAAGGCGCGCTCCCGCGTCCCGCCCACCAGACCGAGCGCCATGCCGCGGCGAGTGAGGCGCAGGTCGGCGTTGTCCGCCCGCAGCGATAGCCGGTACTCGGCGCGCGAGGTGAACATGCGATAGGGCTCGCTGACGCCGCGGGTGACGAGGTCGTCCACCATCACGCCGAGATAAGCCTCGGCCCGGTCGAAGACGGCGCCGTCCTGGCCCGCGGCGCGGCGGGCGGCGTTGAGGCCGGCCAGCAGCCCCTGCGCCGCCGCCTCCTCATATCCTGTGGTGCCGTTGATCTGGCCGGCGAGGAACAGGCCGCGCAGACGCTTCGACTCCAGCGTGGGATCGAGCTCGCGCGGGTCCACATGGTCGTACTCGATGGCGTAGCCCGGTCGCAGGATCGCCGCGCGCTCCAGCCCCGGAATGGAACGGATGACGGCGCCCTGCACGTCCTCCGGCAAAGAGGTGGAGATGCCGTTCGGGTAAATGGTGGGGTCGTCGAGCCCCTCCGGCTCCAGGAAGATCTGATGGCTGTCCCGGTCGCCGAAGCGGACGATCTTGTCCTCGATCGAGGGGCAGTAGCGCGGGCCGCGGCTCTCGATCCGGCCGGAGTACATCGCCGAGCGGGCGATGTTGTCCCGGATGACCCGATGGGTCTCCGCGGTGGTCCGGGTGATGTGGCAGGCGATCTGGGGCGTCGTGATCGCAGCCGTGAGAGTCGAGAACGGCTCCGGCGGTTCATCGCCCGCCTGCTCCTCCAGCGCGCCGAAGTCGATGGTGCGGCCGTCGAGCCGGGGCGGGGTGCCGGTCTTCAGCCGGCCGAGCGCGAAGCCCAACGCCCCCAGCCGTTTGGACAGGCCGAGCGCGGGCGCTTCGCCCATGCGGCCGGCGGGGAAGCTCACCTCGCCGATGTGGATCAGTCCGCGCAGGAAGGTGCCGGTGGTCAGCGCCACCGCGCCGGCGCCGAGGCCGCGCCCGTCGGTGAGCGTGACGCCGGTCACGCGGCCGTCCTCCACCACGAGGTCGTCGATCTCACCCTCTATAATGGTGAGATTCGCCTGAGCCGCCAGCGCCGCCTGCATGGCGGCGGCGTAGAGCTTGCGGTCCTGCTGGGCGCGGGGGCCGCGCACCGCGGGCCCTTTGCGCCGGTTCAGCACCCGGAACTGGATGCCGCCTGCGTCCGCCACGCGGCCCATCAAGCCGTCGAGCGCATCCAGATCGCGCACCAGATGGCCCTTGCCGAGCCCGCCGATGGCCGGGTTGCACGACATGGCGCCGATGGTGTCGGCCCGGTGGGTCACCAGCGCCGTGCGCGCGCCAAACCGCGCCGAAGCCGCCGCCGCCTCGCAGCCCGCATGGCCGCCTCCCACCACGACGACGTCGAAGGACGTCCGCATGTCGCTCGTTCCGTCTGTTCAGAAGTCAGCGTCCTGAATAGCGGAGCGGCCTCCGTCCCGCAACGCGCCGCCCGTGTTTCACGTGAAACATGGAGCGCCGAGCCTGACTCATTTGCCGATGCAGAAGGAGGAGAACAGCCGGTCCAGCACGTCCTCCACATCCACGCCGCCGACGATGCGGCCAATGGCGCCGGCGGCCCGGCGCAGCAGCTCCGCCAGCACCTCGTCGGGCAGATGCGCCCAGCGCCCGAGCGCGGCGTCCAGATCGTCGAGCGCGGCGGCGACCACCTCCCGATGGCGGGCGCGGGTCAGGCCCGCATGCTCGGTCCCGCCAAGCCCATCCTGCACAGCCTCGGTGAGCGCGGCCAGCAGGGCGTCGAGCCCCGCGCCGGTGCGTGTCGAAAGCGCGAGATCGGCGTCCGCAGGCGCCGGCGCCAGATCGGTCTTGCTGGCGATCCGCCACAGCGCCCCGCCGCTTTCGGGCGCGGATTCGTCCTCGTCGGGGGCGGAGGCGTCGCGCAGCCACAGGGTCAGGTCGGCCTCGGCCGCGCGGCGTCTCGCCCGGCGCACGCCCTCGCGTTCCACGGCGTCCTCCGCCTCGCGCAGACCCGCGGTGTCGGCGAGCACGACCGGATAACCGCCGAGATCGAGCCGCGCCTCCAGCACGTCGCGGGTGGTTCCGGGCGTGTCGGCGACGATCGCGACGTCCTCCCGGAGCAGCGAGTTCAGGAGCGAGGACTTGCCGGCGTTGGGGCGGCCGACGATCGCCACATGGAAGCCATCGCGCAGCCGCTCGGCGCGCTGGTCGGCAAGCGCCGCGCGCAGGTCCTCGGCCAGAGCCGCCACGGGGCCGTAGCTTTGAGCGCGAGCCTCGGCCGGCACGTCGTCCTCGTCCACGAAGTCGATCCCGGCCTCGATCAGCGCCATGGCGCCGATCATCCGGTCCCGCCACTGCTGCGCCCGGGCGGAGAGCGCGCCCTCGCTCTGGCGCAGCGCCTGCCGACGCTGGCCTTCGGTCTCGGCGTCGATCAGATCGGCGAGGCCCTCCGCCTCCGCCAGATCGAGCCGGCCGGCGAGAAAGGCCCGACGGGCGAACTCGCCGGGCTCCGCTGCGCGAACGCCGGGCAAGGAGAGCGCGGCGTCCAGCACGGCGGCGACCACGGCGCGGCCGCCATGGATATGGAGTTCGGCGCAGTCCTCGCCGGTGGGGCTGCCCGGCCCAGGCAGCCACAGCGCGAGCCCCCGGTCCAGCGTCTCACCGTCGCGCGGATCACGGATGCGGCGGAGCGAGGCGCGCCTCGGCGCAGGGCGTGCGCCCGCCAGCGCATCGAGCGCCGCGCCGGTTTCCGGGCCAGACAGCCGGATCACGGCGATCGCCGCCCGGCCGGGCGCGGTGGAGACGGCGACGATGCTGTCGCGCCGAAGCGCGGCGTTGAAGGCGGACGGGGAGGGGGCGCCGGCGTCGGTCATGGGGCTCGGCCTCACGCAGGGTCTGGGCTACGCGGTGATGGACGAGCGGCGCGGCGCGATCAAGCCGCGCTGAAACGCGAAACGCCCGGCGCGTGGCCGGGCGTCGATCACGGGCGGAGCAGGGGGATAGGGATCAGCCGCCGACGAGGCTGCTGACGTCGAGCGGCGCGCCGGCGTCGGTTTCGATCGCCATGTCGAACTCGCCCCGGGCGTTGCGGAACACCCGGTAGACGATGCGCTCGTCGATTTCGTTGCCGTCCTTGAAGGTGAGCACCTTCGGGCTCAGCGCGGCGATGTCGTCGAACGCGCCCCATTCGGAGGAGGCGATGATGACCTCGTCGCCCACCTGGCAGGTGCGCGCCGCGGCCCCGTTCAGGATGCAGCAGCGGGAGCCCGCTTCGCCGTAAAGAACGTAAGTGGCGATGCGGGCGCCGGAGTTCTTGTTCCAGATCTCCACGAATTCGAGCGGCTCCAGCCCCGCCTCGCGGCAGAGTTCGGCGTCGATGGTGATCGAGCCGTGGTAGTTGAGATCCGCGCCAGTGACGCGGATCCCATGGAGCTTCGCCCGAACGTAGCGTTGCATCGGCTGTCCTTGTTACGCGGGGACCGTGGCCTTGGCCGGCACGGTTCCGCCGGCGCGCACCTCGTCCACGGTGCGCAGGCCGGGGCGCTGCGCGTTGACCAGAACCGCCATATTGCCCGGAGCGTGCTGGTTCTTCCACATCTTGGTGTGCGCCTGCGGGATTTCCGCCCAGCTGAACACCTCCGACATGCAGGGGTCCACCCGGCCGTCGAGCACGAACTTGTTGGCGGCCGAGGCCTGCTTCAGATGGGCGAAGTGCGAGCCCTGGATGCGCTTCTGCCGCATCCAGACGTAGCGCGCGTCGAAGGTGATGTTGAAGCCGGTGGTGCCGGCGCAGAACACCACCATGCCGCCGCGCTTCACCACCAGGCAGGACACCGGGAAGGTGGCCTCGCCCGGATGCTCGAACACCATGTCCACGTCGACGCCCTTGCCGGTGATGTCCCAGATCGCCTTGCCGAAGGCGCGGGCGCTTTTCACCCACGTGTTGTACTCGGGGCTGTTGACCTTGGGCATCTGGCCCCAGCAGTCGAAGTCCTTGCGGTTGATGACGCCCTTGGCGCCGAGGCTCATCACATAGTCGCGCTTCGACTCGTCGGAGATCACGCCGATGGCGTTGGCGCCCGACTGTTTGATGAGCTGCACGGCGAACACGCCGAGGCCGCCCGAGGCGCCCCAGACCAGCACGTTGTCGGACGGCTTCAGCGCGTGCGGCGCGTGGCCGAACAGCATGCGGTAGGCGGTGGCCAGCGTCAGCGTGTAGCAGGCGGCCTCCTCCCAGGTCAGGTGCTTCGGCCGCTCCATGAGCTGGCGCGACTGCACCCGGCAGAACTGGGCGAAGGAGCCGTCCGGCGTTTCGTAGCCCCAGATGCGCTGGCTGGAGGAGAACATCGGATCGCCGCCGTTGCACTCCTCGTCGTCGCCGTCGTCCTGGTTGCAGTGGATGATGACCTCGTCGCCAACCTTCCAGCGGGTGACCTTGCGGCCCACCGCCCAGACGACGCCCGAGGCGTCCGAACCGCCGATGTGGATCGGGATCTTGTGCGCGTCGATGGGCGAGATCGGCTCGCCGAGCGAGGCCCAGACGTGGTTGTAATTCACGCCCGCGGCCATGACGTAGACCAGCACCTCGTCGTCGCCGATCTCCCAGGTGGGGACCACCTCGACCTCGTTGGCGCTTTCCGGCGGCCCGTGGCGCTCCTTGCGCACCACCCAGGCGTACATGTTGGCGGGCACATGGCCGAGCGGCGGGATCTCGCCGAGTTCGTAGAGGTCTTTGCGTTCTTCCGTCGAAGCCATGGCGGGCGCACCCTCGCGATAGGGAAAAAGTGGCGTTTGGTCGCGGCACTATGACGGGGCCGCTCACCGGCGCAATGCGACGATGGCCTCATGCTGCGGCGCGAGATGGCCGGAACCAAGTCGCGCTCCATCTTTGGTCCCATGGGCGCTGCGGCGCGGGAAACGGTCCCGCGCGGCGCCCCTCGGAGGGCTCCGCATGGAAGTGTTCGCCGGTTACGGCATTCTCGCCATCCTCATCATCGGCGGCGTCGCCGGCTGGCTCGCGGGGCTGGTCGTCCGCGGCTACGGCCTCGGCGTCCTCGGCAACATCGTGGTCGGCATCCTCGGCGCGGTGATCGGCGCCTGGCTGCTGGCGCAGCTCGGCATCTTCGTCGGCCCCGGCGTGCTCGGCCAGATCATCGGCGCCACCATCGGCGCCATCGTGCTGCTGCTGATCATCGGTCTGTTTCGACGAGCGTGAGGGTTAGAACCCCTCGACGATCGGCTCATTGCGGCGCAGCATCGGTGGGTTAAACACTGGCGCGGGCGGAGTACGCCGCCCGCGTTTGCGCGAGGCGATCTGACATGGCCGACAAACCCTGGCTGTTCCGGACCTATGCGGGCCATTCCTCGCCCGTGGAGTCGAACAAGCTGTACAAGTCGAACCTGGCCAAGGGCCAGACCGGCCTGTCCGTCGCCTTCGACCTGCCGACCCAGACCGGCTACGACCCGGACCATGTCCTGTCCCGCGGCGAGGTGGGCAAGGTCGGCGTGCCGCTGTCCCATCTCGGCGACATGCGCACCCTGTTCGACGGCATTCCGCTCGAGCAGATGAACACCTCCATGACCATCAACGCCACGGCGGCCTGGCTGCTGTCGCTCTATGTGGCGCAGGCGGAGGAGCAGGGCGCGGACCGCTCCAGGCTGAATGGCACGACCCAGAACGACATCATCAAGGAATACCTGTCGCGCGGCACCTATGTGTTCCCGCCCGCGCCGTCGCTGCGACTGATCCGCGACGTCATCCTGTTCACCACGACGGAAATGCCGAAGTGGAACCCAATGAACGTCTGCTCCTACCATCTGCAGGAGGCGGGCGCGACGCCGGTGCAGGAGCTCGCCTACGCGCTCGCCACCGCCATCGCGGTGCTGGACGAGGTCAAGGAGACCAATCCGAGCGAAGAGGCCTTCTCCCAGACGGTGCAGCGCATCTCGTTCTTCGTGAACGCGGGCATGAAGTTCATCACCGAGATCGCCAAGATGCGCGCCTTCGTGGACCTCTGGGACGAGATCACGCGTGAGCGCTACGGCGTCACCGACGCCAAGTCCCGGCGCTTCCGCTACGGCGTGCAGGTGAACTCGCTCGGCCTCACCGAGCCTCAGCCCGAGAACAACGTCTACCGCATCCTGCTGCAGACGCTCGCCGTCACGCTGTCGAAGGACGCTCGCGCTCGCGCGGTGCAGCTCCCGGCGTGGAACGAAGCGCTCGGGCTTCCCCGGCCGTGGGACCAGCAGTGGTCGCTGCGCGCCCAGCAGATCCTGGCCTACGAGACCGACATCCTCGACTACGCCGACATCTTCAACGGCTCCGAGGTGATGAACGCCAAGGTGGAGGCGCTGAAGGAGGAGGCCCGCGCCGAGCTCGCCCGCATCGACGAGATGGGCGGCGCCATCGCGGCGGTGCAGTCCGGCTACATGAAGGGCCGGCTGGTGGAGTCCAACGCGCGGCGCCTCGCGGCCATCGAGAGCGGCGAGCAGATCGTGGTCGGCGTCAACCGCTGGAAGGAGACCGAGCCGTCGCCGCTCTCCACCGGCTCGGGCGCGATCCAGGTGGTGCCGGAAAGCGTGGGCGTGGAGGCGATCGAGCGCCTGAACGCTTGGCGCGCCCAGCGCGACCAGAAGGCGGTCGACAAGGCGCTGGCCGACCTCGCCGCCGCCGCCAAGGAAGACCGCAACATCATGGAGCCCTCCATCGCCGCGGCCAAGGCGGGCGTCACCACCGGCGAATGGGGCGCGACCCTGCGGGAGATCTTCGGCGAGTTCCGGGCGCCGACCGGCGTCGGCCGCGCGGTGCGCGCCGAGGCTGGCGGCGACGACATCGCCCGCGTGCGCGAGGAGGTGGAGGCCGCCTCCGCCCGGCTCGGCCGCCGGCTCAAGCTGCTGGTGGGCAAGCCCGGCCTCGACGGCCACTCCAACGGCGCCGAGCAGATCGCGGTCCGCGCCCGCGACTGCGGCTTCGAGGTGGTCTACGAGGGCATCCGCCTCACCCCGGCCGAGATCGTCAACGCCGCGCTCGAAGAGGGCGTGCACGTGGTCGGGCTGTCGATCCTGTCCGGCAGCCACGTGCCGCTGGTGCGCGACGTGCTGGAGCGCATGCGCAAGGAGGGGCTGGACGACGTGCCGGTGATCGTGGGCGGCATCATCCCGCCGGAGGACGAGGTCCAGCTCAAGGCCATGGGCGTCACCGCGGTCTACACGCCGAAGAACTTCGACCTGACCTCGATCATGTCCGACATCGTGCGCATCGCCGAGACCGCGCACAGGGAAGCGGCGTGAGGCCGCTCAAAGACGCTCGATAGCCCGGGCCAGCAGACGGGCGAGGCGGTCGGCGGCCTGGCCCGCGACCGTCCTGCTCTCGGCGTGGCTCGGACCTGCGGGCGCGAGACCCGCCGCCAGGTTGACCACGGTCGCGACCGCGGCCAGCTCGAAGCCCAGCCAGCGCGCCAGCACCGCCTCCGGCGCCAGCGACATGCCCACCAGATCGGCCCCGAGCACGCGGGCGGCGCGGATTTCGGCCGGCGTCTCGAAGCTCGGACCCGGAAACCACATCAGCACGCCCTCGGGAAGGTCAAGGCCTTCCACCGCCGCCGCCCGCGCCAGCGCAGCGCGCAGACGGGGCGAATAGGCGTCCACCATGTCCACGAAGCGGCCGTCGCCCGCGACGCCGATCAGCGGATTGTAGCCGGCTAAATTAATGTGGTCCGCGACCGCGACGAGCGATCCGGGCGCGAGGCCGGGGTCCAAGGCGCCCACCGCGGCGGTAAGGATGAGCGTCTCGACGCCGATGGCCTTCAGGGTCTCCAGCGGCGCGCGCATCGCCGCCGGGTCGCCGCTCTCGTAGACGTGCGCCCGGCCGTCCAGCGCCGCGACGCGCCGTCCGCCGAACCGGCCGACCACGACGCGGCGGGCGTGGCCGCTGACGCCGCCGGAGGGAAAGCCGGGCAAGTCGGCGTAAGGGATGGCGACCGCGTCCTCGAAGGCGTCGGTCACGGGCCCGAGCCCGGTGCCGAGCACCAGGCCGACGGTCGCCGGTTCGTCGCCGCCGAGCGCCCGCAGCCGGGCGGCGGCCTCCGTCACGGCGCGCTCCGGGCGGCGTCCAGCACGTCGGGTCCGAAGGAGGCCGGCAGCAGCTGCTCCAGCGTGAAGCTGCGGCGCAGGCCCTCTGGCCCCGCCACATGGACCGGCGTGTCCGGCGCGGCGAACTCCCGGATGCGCTGTCGGCAGGCGCCGCAGGGGGTGCACAGGCCCTCGCCGCCCGCCACCACCAGCATCGCGGCGATGCGCCTTCCGCCGCCCGCGACCATGGCCGAGATCGCGCCCGCCTCGGCGCAGGCGCCGACCGGATAGGCCGCGTTCTCCACGTTGCAGCCCGCATGGATCGCGCCGTCGGGCGTGATGAGCGCGGCGCCCACCGTGAAGCCGGAATAGGGGGCGTAGGCCCGTTCCCGCGCGGCGACAGCGGCGGCGAACAGCGCGTCGAGCGTCGTTGGGGCGTCGGTCATGAAAGGCGCTCTCCCACGCTCAGAACGCGGCTTTGGGAAGCCGAAACCTTTGTCCCGGACATCCGTCACGCCCGAGCGTGGCCATCGTGCATTTCCGACGTGAAGGTTTCAGCTTTCATCACGCGACACATCGCCGGTGCCCCGGCGTGCGCCGGGCATGACGCGCTTTGAAACGCGCCGCCTGCGGGCTCGGACACCCTTGTCAGAGCTGGTCCTTCTGGTCGGTGATGAGCCGGGCGCCGCGCTGGAAGGTGGCGAAGTCCCAGGCCCATTTGAACGCCACGGCGATGCGGTGGCGGGTGCCGATCAGGAAGTAGATGTGGGCCACGCACCACAGCAGCCAGGCCGGGAAGCCGTGCATCTGCATCCAGGGCATCTTCACCACCGCGGACTTGCGGCCGATGGTGGCGAAGTCGCCCTCGTGCTTGTAGGCGAAGTGCGGCGGCGGCACGAGCCCGTCCAGACGGCAGGCGATCACGTCCGCCACGTAGGCGCCCATCTGCTTGGCGGCCGGCGCCACGCCCGGCGCGGGCTTGCCGTCTTCCTGAATGGCGCAGGCGGTGTCGCCGATGACGAACACGTCGGGATGGCCCGGCACGCTGAGGTCCGGACCCACCACCACGCGTCCCGCCCGGTCGCTTTCCACCCCCAGCCACTCCGCCGCCGGCGAGGCCACGACGCCCGCGGCCCAGACGATGGTGGCGGCGTCGAGCCGGCCGGTCTCCAGATCGACGCCGGCGGCGTCGCAGTTGGTGACGCGGGTGTTGACGCGCACGTCCACGCCCATCTTTTCCAGCGCGCGTTTGGTGTAGTCGGACAGGTCATCGGGGAAGGCCGGCAGCACCCGCGGCCCGGCCTCGATCAGGATCACCCGGGCGGTGCGCGGGTCGATGCGGCGGAACTCGGCCGGCATCACCTTCTTCGCCACCTCGACGATGGCGCCGGCGAGCTCCACGCCGGTGGGGCCGGCGCCCACGATGGCGAAGGTGAGCAGCCGCTCGCGCTCGGCCGGGTCGTTGGCGAGCTCGGCGCGCTCGAAGGCCATCAGCAGCCGGCGGCGGATGACGGTGGCGTCCTCGATGCGCTTCATGCCGGGCGCCACCGGCGCCCAGTCGTCGCGGCCGAAATAGGAGTGGGTGGCGCCGGTGGCGATGACCAGTTCGTCATAGGGCAGCGTGACGGTGTCCGCCTTCACCAGCCGGTTTTCGGTGTCCACCGCCTCCACCTTGCCCAGCAGCACCTGCACGTTGGCCTGCTTGCGCAGCACGTGGCGGATCGGCCAGGCGATGTCGGCGGGGGATAGCTCGGCGGTGGCGACCTGGTACAGCAGCGGCTGGAAGCAGTGGTAGTTGTGCCGGTCGATCACCGTGACGTCCACGTCCGCCTTCGCGAGGTCGCGCGCCACGGTGAGGCCGCCGAAGCCGGCGCCCACGATCACCACCTTGCGGCGCGGCTTGGGGGAGGACACGGTCGTCGCTTCGGCCATCTGCGGTCTCGTCCTTTCGGTTAAGCTGAGCACCTGTCTAGCATCATTCAGGAAAAGTTGCGGCCTATCACGCCGCCGCGACCATCTGCCCTTTGCGCCGTCCTCGGCCGCCCGCGCGGCGACGTTTGCAATCCCGCCCCGCTTCCCCCATCTCTCTCGCCGACGTGGAACGCCGCCGCGACGACGCGGCCGCGACGATTCCGAGGGGTTCGCATGACCTTCGCAGCCGGGGCCGACGCCGCCAAGCCCGCGACCGACGACCTGATCGTCGCCACCACCACCCAGAGCTTCATGGCCGACGTGGTGCAGGCCTCGCTCACCCGTCCGGTGCTGGTGGACTTCTGGGCGCCCTGGTGCGGGCCGTGCCGGCAACTCACCCCGGTGCTTGAGAAGGTGGTGAAAGCCGCCGGCGGCGCGGTGAAGCTCGCCACCATGAACATCGACGAGCATCCGGCCATCGCCCAGCAGCTCGGCATCCAGTCGATCCCGGCGGTGATCGCCTTCACCCGCGGCCAGCCGGTGGACGGCTTCATGGGCGCGCTGCCCGAGGCGCAGGTGAAGGCCTTCATCGAGCGCCTCACCGGCGGCGCGGTGGAGGAGGACGGCGGCGTCGGCGATCTGCTGGCGGACGCCGACGCGGCGCTCGAGGCCGGCGACGCGGCCGGCGCGGCGCAGCTCTACGCCGGGCTGCTGGCGGAGGAGCCGGAGAACGCCGCCGCCATCGCCGGCCTCGCACGCGCCCAGCTCGCGGCCGGCTCGATCGACGCCGCGAAGGCCACCCTCGCCTCGGCGCCCGCCGCGGCGGCGAAGGACGCCGCCATCGCCGCCGCGCTGGCGCAGATCGCGCTGGCGGAGAAGGCCGCCGCCGTGGGCGACCTGGCCCCGCTGGAGGCCCGCATCGCCGCCGACCCCGCCGACCATCAGGCGCGGTTCGATCTGGCGGTGGGGCTCGCCGCCGCCGGCTACGCCCGCGAGGCTCTGGACCATCTGCTTGAGATCGTGAAGCGCGACCGGAGCTGGAACGAGGACGGCGCCCGCAAGGAGCTGGTGAAGCTGTTCGAGGCCTGGGGCCCCAAGGACGAAAACACGGTCGCGGGCCGAAAGCGCCTGTCGTCGCTGCTGTTCTCGTGACAGGATAAGGCGGCCATGGCCTCCAACGTCATCTACCACAAGCTCGATGAACTGCCGGCCGTGATCCCGGTGTTCCCCCTGCGCGCCGCGCTGCTGCTGCCCCGGGGCGAGATGCCGCTCAACATCTTCGAGCCGCGCTATCTCGCCATGATCGAGGACGCCATCCGCGGCCACCGCCTCATCGGGCTGATCCAGCCCGACCCCGAGGCGGACGAGGACGCCGAGCGCCCCGCGCTGGTGCAGATCGGCTGCGCCGGGCGTCTCACCGCCTTCGCGGAGACCGGCGACGGGCGCTACCTGATCACGCTCACCGGCGTCGCCCGCTTCCGGGTGGCGGAGGAGCTGGTGGCGACCACGCCCTACCGCCAGGCGCGCCCGTCCTATGACGAGTTCGCGCTCGACCTCGCCCCCGGCGAGGGGCAGGACGAGGTGGACCGGGAGGCGCTGCTCAGGACGCTGAAGGACTATCTCGCCGCCAACGAACTGGAGGCGGACTGGGACGGCATCCGCCGCGCGCCCAACGAGGCGCTGGTGAACGCGCTCGCCATGATGAGCCCGTTCGGCCCGCGCGAGAAGCAAGCCCTGCTCGAAGCTCCGGATCTCAAGGCCCGCGCGGAGATCCTGGTCGCCGTGACCGAAATGGAGCTGGCCCGCGCGCGCGGCGACGCGAGTTCCTCCCTGCAATGACCGACGCTCACGACGACGCTTCCCGCCGCCACGCCGGCGTGGACCCGAAGCTGCTTGAAATCCTGGTCTGCCCGCTGACCAAGGCGACGCTGACCTACGACGCGGAGCGGCAGGAGCTGATCTCCCGCCCCGCCAAGCTCGCCTATCCGATCCGCGACGGCATCCCGATCATGCTGCCGGACGAGGCCCGCCCGATCGAGGGCTGAGCTCCGCCGGCCTATTCGCCCCAGACCCGCTCCAGCACCCCGAGCCAGTTGCGGAAGGCGAGCTTCTCCACCGTGTCGCGGTCGTAGCCGTGGGCGAGGAGATGGGCGATCAGCCGCGGCAGGCCGGCGGCGTCGCCGAGCGCGGCGGGCACGATCGCGCCGTCGAAATCCGAGCCGAAGCCCACATGGTCGACGCCGAGCCGTCCGATCAGGTGGTCGAGATGCCGCGTCATGGCCTCGAACGGTGTGTCCGCCGTCATGCGGCCGTCCTCCCGCAGGAAGCAGGTGGCGAAGTTCAGCCCCACCAGCCCGCCGCTGTCGCGGATGGCGTCGAGCTGGGCGTCGGTGAGGTTGCGGGCGTGGGGCGTCACGGCGTGGGCGTTGGAGTGGGTCGCCACCAGCGGCCGGGCCGACAGTCTCGCCACGTCCCAGAAGCCGGTCTCGTTCAGGTGGCTGAGGTCGATCACGACCCGCAGCGCGTCGCATTCCCGGACCAGCCGCCGGCCCGCCTCGGTCAGGCCCGGCCCGGTGTCCGGCGAGGACGGGAAGCGGAACGGCGCGCCGTGGCCGAAGATGGTGGGCCGGCTCCACACCGGCCCCAGCGAACGCAGGCCGGCGGCGTGCAGCACATGCAGGGCGTCGAGGTCCGGCCCGATCGCCTCCGCGCCCTCGATGTGGAGCACGGCGGCGAGCGCGCCCCGACCCATAGCGGCGCGGATGTGGCGCACGCTGCGGCAGACCGCCACCGCGCCGTCGGACGCCTTCTCGATCGCGAGCAGCGTGGCGGCCATGCCGAGAACCGCGCGCTGGGCCTCCGCGATCGGCAGCGGATCGGGCAGCGGCACGTCATAGGCCGCGGCCCGCATCATCTCCAGATAGTCGCCGCCGAGGTGGGGCGAGGGCGTGAAGATGGCGAACAGCCCGCCGGCGAGCCCGCCCGCGCGCGCTTTCAGCAGGTCGATGTGCCCGCCGACCCCGCCCTCGAGAAAGGCCGCGGCGCCCCGGTCCGGGTCGCGCCGCTCGTAGAGCCGGAGCAGCGTGTCGTTGTGGCCGTCGAAGACGGGAATCCGCGGCGCGTCGGTCATGGGGCGCAAGGATGGCCGGACGGCGGGCGCAGGCGCAACCGGGCCGGGGTCAGAGCAGCCCGCGCTCCGTGGCGAGCTGCTGCAGATTGACCAGCGGCCGGGCGCCCACATGGGAGATCACTTCGGCCGCGGCGAGCCCGCCCAGCTCCGCGGAGCGCGTCAGGTCGAGGCCGCGGGCGTGGCCGAGCAGGAAGCCGGCGGCGAACAGGTCGCCGGCGCCGGTCTTGTCCACGATCGCGCCGTCCACCGGCGCCGCGGCCACGGCGAGGCGGGTTTCGCCGGCGATCACCGCGCAGCCGTCGGCGCCGAGCGTGATCGCGGCGAGCTTGGCGTCCTTCGCCGCCGCCTGCAGCGCGGCCTCGATGTCGCTGGTCTCATAGAGCGACTTCAGCTCGCTGTCGTTGGCGAACAGCAGGTCCACGGTCCCGCTCCGGACCAGCTCCAGGAACTCCGCCCGGTAGCGGTCGACGCAGAACGAATCCGACAGCGACAGCGCCACCTTGCGGCCGGCGCCATGGGCGATCTCGGCGGCCTTGCGGAAGGCGAGCTTGGCCTCCGCCGGGTCCCAGAGATAGCCTTCCAGATAGGTGATCTTCGCCGCCGCCACCATCTCGGCGTCGATGTCGTCCGGGCCGAGCGCCTGGCAGGCGCCCAGATAGGTGTTCATGGTGCGCTCGCCGTCCGGCGTCACCAGCACGAAGCAGCGGGCGGTGGCGGCGCCGTCTCCCGCGGGCCGCGCGCTGAAATCGACCCCGATGGCGCGGATGTCGTGGGCGAACACGCCGCCCGGCGCGTCGTCCTTCACCTTGCCGACGAAGGCGGCGCGGCCGCCGAAGGAGCTGACGCCCGCCACCGTGTTGGCGGCCGAGCCGCCGGAGGCCTCGATCGCCGGTCCCATCCGGGCGTAAAGCGTCTCCGCCCGCGCCTCGTCGATCAGCGCCATGGAGCCCTTCACAAGCCCTTCGGCCACGAGGAAATCGTCCTCGGTGCGCGCGATCACGTCGACGATGGCGTTGCCGATGCCGAGAACGTCGTAACGCGCGTCAGACATGGAAGGGTGCTCCGGTGTGCGGGGTTCGCGCGGCCGCGCAGGCCCTTGCGCGAGGGGTGCGCGAAGGCCATAACGCGCCCTCGTTCATGAGGCAAATGCGATGTCCCAGCGGGTGTTCTCCGGCGTCCAGCCGACCGGCAACCTCCACCTCGGCAACTACCTCGGCGCGGTGAAGCGCTTCGTGGAGATGCAGGACCGGTACGATTGCGTCTACTGCGTCGTCGACATGCACGCGATCACCGTGTGGCAGGATCCGGTGGAGCTGAAGCGCTCCATCCGCGAGGTGGCGGCCGCCTTCCTCGCCGCGGGCGTCGACGGCTCGAAGCACATCGTCTTCAACCAGAGCCAGGTGCCCCAGCACGCCGAACTCGCCTGGGTGCTGAACTGCGTCGCCCGCCTCGGCTGGCTGAACCGCATGACCCAGTTCAAGGAGAAGGCCGGCAAGGACCGCGAGAACAAGAGCGTCGGGCTCTACGCCTATCCCAACCTGATGGCGGCCGACATCCTGGCCTACCGCGCCACCCATGTGCCGGTGGGCGAGGACCAGAAGCAGCATCTGGAGCTCGCCCGCGACATCGCGCAGAAGTTCAACAACGACTTCGCCGTCTCGATCGCCGCCAACGGGCTCGCGCCCGAGTTCTTCCCCCAGCCGGAGCCGCTGATCTCGGGGCCGGCGACCCGCGTCATGTCCTTGCGCGACGGCTCCAAGAAGATGTCGAAGTCCGACCCGTCCGACGCCTCCCGCATCAACCTCACCGACGACGCCGACCAGATCGCCGCCAAGATCCGCAAGGCGAAGACCGATCCGCTGCCGCTGCCTGAAACCGTCGAGGAGATGAAGACGCGGCCCGAGGCGGAGAACCTCGTCGGCATCTACGCCGCGCTGTCGGACACGGACGCGTCGGCCGTGGTGGCGCAGTTCGCCGGCCAGCAGTTCTCCGCCTTCAAGCAGGCGCTGGTGGACCTCACGGTGTCGAAGCTCGGCCCCATCAACGCCGAGATGAAGCGCCTCGTGGCCGACCCCGGCCACATCGACCGGGTGCTGGGCGAGGGCGCCGGGCGGGCGGAGGCCATCGCGGCCGTGACCATGAACCACGTCAAGGACATCGTCGGCTTCGTCCGCCGCTGATATCCTTGCTTAGCCGACGTCCCGCCCGCGCGAAGGCGCGGGCGGGACGTCGGCTTGAACGGTTCGCCTCGGCAGTTTCCAAACAGGCTTGCAGCGCGCTCGACGTTCAATCAGCGCGGCGCGCCGGCTTCCTCTCTGGCGTCGCCGGAGCAGGCCTGAAAGGCCTCGGCGGCCTGATCCTCCTGCGCCGCGAGAATCTGCTCCCGCGGCAGGCGCGACAGCCGCTCCACCTCCTGCGGCGTCATGGCGTCGGCGATCGCCTCGCCGTAGCAGCGGCAGAACGTTCGGAACTCTTCCCGAGACGGCGCGCCGTCGCCGCCGGCCCCCTGCGCCGCCACGCAGGCGTCCTCCGCCGCCCTGACGAAGGTGGCCCGGCCTTCGCCGGACAGTCCGGCGCCTCCGCGCGGCTCGTGCGTCCGGCTCCAGCCGGTCCAGGCCGCGAAGGCGGCGACGCCGGCGAGCAGCGCGAGCGAGAGGACGATCTTGCGGGACATCGCGACGTCTCCCGACGGCGTCAGAGGAAGAACAGCAGCGTCAGCAGGGCGAAGCACGGTCCCAGAATCAGCCAGGACCACGCCATGTAGCCAAAGAAGCTTGGCATGGCGACGCCGCGGTTGCGGGCGATGGCGAGCACCATGAAGTTGGGCGCGTTGCCGATGTAGGTCATCGCGCCCATGAACACTGCGCCGCCGGAAATCGCCGCCAGCGTGCCCGCCAGCGGTCCCATCAGCTCGGCGGCGTCGCCGCCGGCGAGGTTGAAGAACACGAGATAGGTCGGCGCGTTGTCGAGCACGCTGGACAGGATGCCGGTCAGCCAGAAGTAGGCGGCCTCGTGGGGCGTTCCGTCCGGACGGCTCACGAGCCCGACCAGCGGGGCGGCAGCCCCGTCCGCGCCGGCCTTCAGGATCAGCAGCGCCGGGATCAGCGTGGCGAAGATGGCGGCGAACAGCTTGGCCACCTCGCGGATCGGCTCCCAGTCGAAGCCGTTGCGCTCGCGCAGCCCGGCGGGCGTGATCGCAAGCGAGACCATCGCAAGGCCGAGGAGCGCCACGTCGCGGACGATCGCCTGCAGCGTCACCTCCGTGCCGAGCACGGCGAACGCCACGCCGGGGTTCCACAGCCCGCTCATCAGGATGGCGCCGACGACGCCCGCGAGCAGCGGAAGGTTCTGCAGACCTTTAAGGCCGACCCGGCTGTCGGGCGTGGGGTCGGACGGCGGGATGAAGCCCTCCTTCGACCAGAAGAAGCGGTCCACCAGATAGAACAGCGGCAGCAGGATCGCCGCCAGAACCGCCGTTTCCTTGCCGAGATGGGTGGTGGTCCAGAAGAAATCGACGCCCTTCAGGAAGCCGAGGAACAGCGGCGGATCGCCAAGCGGCGTGAGCGAGCCGCCGATGTTCGACACCAGGAAGATGAAGAACACCACCACATGGGCGTTGCGCTTGCGCTGGTCGTTGGCGCGCAGCAACGGCCGGATCAGCACCATGGAGGCGCCGGTGGTGCCGATGACGCTGGCGAGCAGCGTGCCGATCCCGAGCAGCGCGGTGTTGACGCCGGGCGAGCCCTTGAGGTTGCCCGTCACCAGCACGCCGCCGGAAATGGTGAACAGCGCGAACAGCAGCGCCACGAAGGGGATGTATTCCGCAAGCGCGGCGTGGGTCAGCTCCGCCGCCGCGGGCCCCACCCCCTGAACAAGAGCGAAGGGCAGCATCAGCGCCAGCGCCCAGCCGGCGGCGATCTTGCCATAGTGGTGATGCCACAGCCGCGGCGCCGCCAGCGGCAGGATCGCGATCGACAGCAGCAGCCCGACGAGCGGCAGCGTCCACAGCAGCGAGAGCTCCGCCCCGTCCACATGCGCCGTCTCGGCCGCGCGCGCCGGGTCCGCGCCGAAGAACGAGACAAGGCACAGGATCGCCACGGCGGCGGCCGTCAGCGCGGAACGGTTGGGCATATCGTGATCTCGCTGGATCGGAACGGGGCCGCTCCGATTTAGCGGGATGCTCGCCCGCGACCAACGAAAACCGGTCGCTCGGGCCTCTCACGACCCGGCGAGGTCCGCGCGCAGGTCCTCAGCGCGCCCGCGCGATCCGGGTCGGGCGCGGCGGGCCGGCGCGGTCGCGCGCCATGGCGGCGAACAGGCGGCGTTCCCTGGCGGTGAACAGCCGCGTCTGGCTGACGGGCATGTAGGCGCCGGGCTTGCCGGGCTCCCCGCCCATGAAAACCACGACCCTGTCCTTCAGGAACAGCACGTCGCCCCGGCGCAGGGTGGGATCGACCAGATGCCAGTCCGGCGTCTTGTCCGGATCAATGGTGCGGGCGAGCTGCTCCTGCGGCGTCAGCGCCGGAACCGGCGGCGCCTTGAGCGCAGCCGCGCGCTTCTTCTTCGGCCGCTTGGACGCGGCGGAAACGGTCACCTCGGGATGCGCGGGCGCGCTGACGGCCGCGGGCCTGCGCCCGAACAGCCAGTCCAGAAATCCGGCGCGGGCATTCTGGAACGGCGCCAGCAGCACGACCGGCGCGAGAAAGCCGATCGCCGCCGTCTTGAGCAGGCTCTTGTCCACCGCGGCATCCCCCGACAAGGTCCCCACCTCGTCGGAAGGCTGGATAGCCCGGACCCAGGCGGCGGCCAACCGGATTTCCACGTAGCCGCGCCGCTTTTTTAACGTTTCGTTAACCGGCGGAAGCGCGCCCGCCTCTGGCCTCGCCCGCCGGTTCGGCTAAAAGGGGCGCATGGCGGACGACGATTTCCTTTCCTCCCGGCTGTTCGTGGACGAGGCCCTGACCGACGGCGGGGCGCTGACGCTGACCGACGCGCCGGCCAACTACCTGCGCAACGTGATGCGGGTCGCGCCTGGACAGGCGCTGCTGCTGTTCAACGGGCGCGACGGCGAATGGGCCGGGCGCGTCGAGGCGGTGGAGAAGAAGCGCGTTCAGGTGGCGGTGGAGCGCCGCACCCGCGAGCAGAGCCCGCCCACCGGCGTGGACTATCTGTTCGCGCCGCTGAAGCACGCCCGGCTAGACTACATGGTCCAGAAGGCGGCGGAGATGGGCGCCGGACGGCTCCGGCCCGTGCTCACCCGCCGCACCCAGGCGACGCGGGTCAATCTGGAGCGCATGCGCGCCAATGTGATCGAGGCGGCGGAGCAATGCGGCGTGCTGGCCGTGCCGGAGGTGCTGGACCCGGAGCCGCTGGACCGCGCGCTGGCGCGCTGGCCGGAGGCGCTTCCGCTCGTGTTCTGCGACGAGGCCGCGGAGCAGGCCGACCCCATGGCGGCGCTGCGTCCGATCGCGGCCGGCCCGCTCGCCGTGCTGATCGGGCCGGAAGGCGGCTTCGATCCCGCGGAGCGCACGGCGCTGCTGCGCCTTCCCGGCGTGACGCGAATCTCGCTCGGGCCGCGCATCCTGCGGGCGGACACCGCGGCGGTGGCCGCGCTCGCGCTGGTGCAGGCGGCGCGGGACGGCGCGCCGCCGCCGAATTGACCAGTTGTTAACTTAATTCCACCTAGATTCTCTCGGCCGAACAAAAGGCGTTGCGCTGTGCGGCGTTGCGGAAATGACGCACCGCCGCGGCATCGCGGCGTTCTCGCGAAGTCGGCATGCCGCGAGGGCGGCGAGAGGCGTATAGGCGTTAAGTGAAGCCGCCGGCTCGGGCGGCTCTAGCGGGTCTTGTCGAAGAACACCTCCATGTCATCTGGTCTGCACGACACTGTCTCCTGCGCCGCCCTGTGGTCGCGCCGTCTCGCCCTCGCCGCGCTGCCGCTGGCGCTCGCGGCCTGTTCGGCCTCGCGTCCGCTGCCGCCGCCCACCGCCATGCCTTACGCCGCGGCGCCGGTTCCGGTGCTGCCCGTGCTGCCGAGCCTGCCCGACATCACCGAGCCGTCGAACGACGCCCGCTACGGCGCCGGCGCGGACGCCGACGAGCCTTATCCCGTCCGCCCGGTCAACCTGCAGAAGATCGACCCGCGCTTCCTGAAGCAGACGGTCCCGAACACCACCGGCGAACCCGCCGGCACCATCGTCATCGACCCGCACGAGCGGCATCTCTATCTGGTGCAGGACGACGGCACCGCGATCCGCTACGGCGTGGGCGTCGGCCGCGAAGGCTTCGCCTGGTCCGGACAGGCCTATGTGCGCCGCAAGCTGGAATGGCCGGACTGGCATCCGCCGGCGGAGATGGTCGCCCGCGACCCCAAGGCGCGCCCCTACGCCAGCGGCATGCCCGGCGGCCCGAGCAACCCGCTGGGCGCCCGCTCGCTCGCGCTGTGGCAGGGCGACAAGGACACCCTGTTCCGCATCCACGGCACGGTCGAGCCCTACTCCATCGGCAAGGCGGTCTCCTCCGGCTGCATCCGCATGCTCAACCAGGACGTGATCGACCTCTACAGCCGCGTGCCGATCGGCACGCGCGTCGTGGTCCGCTCTTAACCAGCGCGGGGGCGCGCGGCGACGCTGGAACGGCCGCGCGGTTCCGACGTTTCTAACCCGCCCGCCTTCCCCGGCGGAGCGCCGCGGCGCCCCCGCGCGGCCTCGCCGGCCTCTCCAGAATCGGATCGCATGCCCATGTCGCGTAACGCCCCCGTCCGCATGACGCGCCGCGCCTTCGTGGCGGCGATGCCTCTCGGTCTCGCGGCCTGCGCCGGCGGCGGCCCGCTGACCGACATGCGCGCCTTCATCGACCCGGACGGCGCCAACTACGACGAGATCTACGGCGCCCGCCCGGACGAGGCGCATCCGATGCCGGCGGTGAACTGGCGCATGCTGCATCCGGCGGTGCTGCGCCGGACCATGTCCGACCCCACCGGCGAGGCGCCGGGAACCATCGTGGTCGATCCGGACGCGCGCCTGCTCTACCTGGTGCTCGAAGGCGGACGCGCCATGCGCTACGGCGTCGGCGTCGGCAAGCAGGGCATGGAGTGGAACGGCCGCGCCACCATCCAGCGCAAGGGCGTGTGGCCCACCTGGACGCCCACCCGCGACATGATCTCCCGCGACCCGGAGCTGAACGCCAAATGGGCGGGCGGCATGCCCGGCGGCCTCGACAACCCGCTCGGCGCCCGCGCGCTCTACCTCTACCAGGATGGCCGGGACACCATGTACCGCATCCATGGCACCAACGCGCCGCGCTCCATCGGCCGCGCGCTGTCGTCGGGCTGCATCCGCATGCTCAACCACGACATCATCGACCTCTACGAGCGCGTGCCCACCGGCACCCAGGTGGTGGTGCTGCCACCCAGCCGGACCCTCGGCGTCACCTCCTGACGTTCGACGCGCCGCTTTACGGCTGTCGTCCGACCCCGTAACGGTCTGCGGCTTCGCCTTCATCAGGAGCCGTCATGGCCCGCGACCAGATCGACCCCAACCTCATTTCGTCGCGGGCGGAGCTCGTGGGATGGCTCGAAGCCGGCTGCAAGCCGGTCGAGCAGTTCCGCATCGGCACGGAGCACGAGAAGTTCCCGTTCCGCCGCGCCGACCTGTCGCCGGTGGCTTACGAGGGGCCGGACGGAATCCGCGCGCTGCTGGAGGGCATGCAGGCTCTGCTGGGCTGGGATCCGATCCTCGAGGACGGCCGGATCATCGGCCTCTACGACGTGACCGGCGGCGGCGCCATCAGCCTGGAGCCGGGCGGCCAGTTCGAGCTGTCCGGCGCGCCGGTGGAGACCATCCACCAGACCTGTTCCGAGCTGCACGCCCATCTGGCGCAGGTGCGGCAGGTGGCCGACCCGCTCGGCCTCGGCTTCCTCGGCCTCGGGATGAGCCCGAAATGGACGCTGGCGGAGACGCCGGTGATGCCCAAGGGCCGCTACGGCATCATGACCCGCTACATGCCCAAGGTGGGGACCCGCGGCCTCGACATGATGTACCGCACCTCGACGGTGCAGGTGAATCTCGACTTCGAGAGCGAGGCGGACATGGTGCGCAAGCTGCGCGTCAGCCTCGCGCTGCAGCCGATCGCCACCGCGCTGTTCGCCAATTCGCCGTTCATGGAGGGGCGGCCCAACGGCTTCCTCTCCGCCCGCTCGGAGATCTGGCGCGACACCGACAACCAGCGCGCCGGCATGCTGCCCTTCGCCTTCGAGGACGGCATGGGCTTCGAGCGTTACGTGGACTACGCGCTCGACGTGCCGATGTATTTCGTCAAGCGCGGCGACCGCTACCACGACGTGGCCGGGGCCTCGTTCCGCGACCTCCTTGAGGGCCGCCTGCCCCAGCTTCCCGGCGAGCGCGCCACCGTCGCCGACTGGTCCAACCATCTGACCACCATCTTTCCCGAGGTCCGGCTCAAGCGCTATCTGGAGATGCGCGGCGCGGACTCCGGCCCCACGGGCCGCATCTGCGCGCTGCCGTCCTACTGGGTCGGCCTGCTCTACGACGCGGCCAATCTGGACGCGGCCTGGGAGATCGTGAAGGGCTGGAGCGCGGAGGAGCGGCAGCGCCTGCGCGACGACGTTCCGCGCCTCGGCCTGAAGGCGGAGATCGCCGGCCGCAGCGTGCTGGATCTCGCCCGCGAGACGGTGGCGCTCGCCTCCGACGGCCTCGCCCGCCGCGGCCGCGCCAACCTCATGGGCGACGACGAGCGCATCCACATCGCGCCGCTGCTGCGGGTGGTGGAGGAGGAGCGCACGCTGGCCGAGACCCTGCTCGGCAAGTACCACGGCGCCTGGGGCGAAAGCGTCGATCCGGCGTTCCGGGAGATGGCGTACTGAAACGCCCCAGGTTTCGAAAGGCCGAAGATTAGCCGGCTTCTCGCGTTCAGGCGGTCAGCCCGCGATCGCCCGGAGCAGGGAGCCGAGAGCGCCGTCCTCCTCCCCCGCCACGCCGCGGCGCCAGTAGGAGACGATCAGGCGCTCGGCCTTGCCCCAGCCGTCCCGCCGCGCCTGAGCGAGCATCGCCCTGAACACGGCATGCTCGGCGGCCGCCCAGAAGAAGCGCGAGCTTCCGGCCGGCGGCGGGACGACGTCGCGCACGGCTTGCGCGAGCGGCGCGTCGCGGCCGCGGGTGAGCCAGCGCAGCTCCACGCCGGCGGGTTTCGCGATCTCCTGCCGGTCGGCGGCGTCGGCGAGTTCGATCACGGCGACGCCCCGCGTCCCGGAACGGGCGTTTTCCAGAATGCGGGCGATGGCGGGCAGCGCGGTCTCGTCCCCCGCCAGCAGCAGCCAGTCCGCCGGGGGCGCCGCGCGTCCGCCGGGACCGACGAGTCCCACCTGGTCGCCGACCTGCGCCTCGGCGCCCCAGCGCGCGCCGGGCCCCGGATCGCCATGCAGCGCGAAGTCCACGTCCAGCGTTCCAGCGCCAAGATCGTAGCTCCGGACCGTGTATTTGCGCACCTCCGGCCGGCCCGGTCCGCTGGGCCAGCGGAAGCCGCCGTCGGGTCCGAAGGCGGGCCATTCCGGTGGCCTTCCTGCGGGCGGGACCAGCAGCTTCACATGAAGGTCGTTGGGGCTGGTGAACCGCAGCGGATTGGGACAGCGCAGCGTGACCCGGCGGAATCCGGGCGACAGGAGGCATGCGCCGACCACGGTGGCCAGCCGGAAATTCGGCGGCCTCTCCGGCCTGGGCGCCGCGTCGCCGGTCCAGACCAGAGGACCGGCCGCCCGGCCCGCAAACTCCTCCACATGCTCCTCGATCTCCTGCTGAAGCTCGAACAGCAGGTCGGCGTCCTCGGCCTCGGCCGTGATCCGCAGATGGTCGCCGGTCGCCTCGAACCGGCCGCGGGCGAACGGAAAGGCGATCTCCTCCGCGCCTCCCTCGCGCCGGCGGCGGGCGCCGTGGCCCTCCAGATGGGCGCAGATCGGCTCCACGTAACGCCCGGCGTCCGGCAGGCGGATCGCCGCCTCCGCGCGCAGCCGGCCGGGGCTCACGGCCGCGCCTCCACCCACAGCGCGCCGGTGACGGGGAAGGCGGAGAACTCGGCGTTGATGCGGTCGAGCATGGCCTGCGGGGAGAGGTCGCCGAACAGGTCCGGGCGGATCCAGCGGGCGAGCGCCTCCAGCGCCACCAGATTGAGCGCGGAGCGGGCGAGATCGTGCCACAGGCCATAGGCGCGGCCGTGGCGGATGGCGGGGATTTCGGACAGGCCCGGCCGGGCGAGCGCCCTGGCGAGCGAGGCCCGCGCCTCGTCCACGGTGCGGCGGGGGCCCAGCACCAGCCCGCCGCGGGCCGCGAGATAGGCGCCGCCGGTGCCCACATAGATCTGCGGCTCGGCGGCGAGCACATGTTCCAGCGAGAGCTGTCCGGCCATGCCGGCGATGACGTCCTCGCCGATGTTGCGGCCTCCGGCCGCGTCCACCAGATCGCCGATGCTCTGGCCGCGGCCGGGCGACATACAGCACGGGCCTGCGCCCGCATGGGCCTCCAGCAGCACCGGCGGACGCGGGCCGCCGGCCTTGGCCAGCCGGTCGCGGATCGCCCCGCTGCGCGCCCGGAAGAAGGAGAGGTAGGCGTCGGCCTGCGCGTCCCGGCCGATGAGCCGGCCGAGCAGCGCGAGCCCCTGCGCGCCGTCGCGTAAGGACGGCGAGGGCTGCAGCACCGCCACCGCGATCCCCGCCCGCTCCAGCGCCGCGACGCCGGCGGCGTGGGAGGCGAAATAGGGGCTGAGCACCACCAGATCGGGGGAGAGCGCGATCAGCTTCTCGATCGGCAGCGCGTCCGGGGAGGACGCGCCGAGCTTCGGGACCGCGGCGAGGCGGGGGTCCGCGGCCTCGAGCGTCGCCAGCGTGTCGGCGTCGAGCCAGGTGGCGTTCCAGCCGGCGAGCAGCTCCACCGGCCGGTCGTGGATCAGCCCCAGCGCGATCAGGTCGATCCCGTCCGAGAGGACGAGGCGGCGGGCCGGCCGGTCCAGCGTCACCGTCCGGCCCGCCTGATCCACCACGGAGATCGCCGCCGCCCGCGCCCGCGCCGGAACCCCGAGGGCGCCAAGCGCGAGCGAACCGAGCAGGACCTCCCGCCGCCTCACCAGCGGTAGCGGGCCGTGGCCAGCACCATGCGGCCCTCGCCGAAGGTGCAGGAGCCGAAGCCGTTGCAGGCGGCGATGTAGTCCTTGTCGAACAGGTTCTTGGCGTTGACCGTCACGCTGAAGCCGTCAAGCCGCGGATTGCGCTTGCCGAAGTCGTAGGTGACGGCGGCGTCCACGAGGGTGAAGCCGGGCACCTTTGAGGGCTTGCGGATATAGCCAGGTTCGTTCCACACGTTCGACGCCGTGCCGAAGGTTGAACTGATGTATCGGACGCCGCCGCCAACGGTCAGGCCGTTGAGCGCGTTCGACGGCTGGAAGGCGTAGTCGGCCCAGATCGTCGCCGTGTGCTCGGGCACGGCGACAGGACGCTTGCCCTTGTGCGAGATTACATCATCGTCCTTTAGCGTGGTGCTTTCGGAGGTCTCAAGCACCTTCATGTCGGTGTAGGCGTAGCTTGCAGTCAGATTGAGCCCTTCGGCGAGGCTTGCCTTACCCTCGACCTCGAAACCCCGTGATCGCACTTCACCGTCAACCCGATACACGGTGTCCGTTCCCACCAGGGCCGAGCTCACGACATTCTCCTTGTGAATGTCGAACGCGGCCACCGTGATGAAGGCGTTGTAGCCAGTCGGCTGATACTTGAAGCCTGCTTCCCACTGGTTGCCCGTGGTCGGCTTGTAGGGACCCTGATCCGAGGCTGTAGCGAGCGTCGGCTCGAACGAGGTCGAATAGCTGACGTAAGGCGACAGACCGTTGTCGAACAGATAGACGAGGCCCGCCCGGCCGGTCCATGCCGCGTCCTTCGCCCGAATGTCGCTACGGACGAAGTCCGTCGCGATGATCGTTTGCTTCGTGTGGATATTGGACCAGTCGCGCCGGCCCGACAGCCACAGCCGCCACTTGTCGAAGGCGATCTGGTCCTGCGCGTAGACGCCGACCTGCTCGATCTCGTTGGTGTTGCGAACGATCGGCTTCGGCTTGACGAACGACATATTGTTGTTGGGGTCAAAGATATCGATAGGATCTATGGACGACCAACCGTAATCCCAAGGTCCATCCATCCACTGGTAATCGAGGCCGACCAGCGTCGTGTGCGAGAACGGACCGGTCTCGAACTTCGTTTCGAGCTGATTGTCGATCGCGAAATTGTCTACGTCATGTTTCGAGATCGTGGGGGTGCGATAGAGTGTCTTATTGTCATCCGCGAGCTGGAAGAAATCGACGCTCTTGAACGTGTCCTTGATCTTGCCGTAGCGGGCGTTGGAGCGGAAGGTCAGGCTGTCGTTGAACTCATGCTCGAACTGGGCGCTGACCCAGGCTTCGGTGCGGTCGAAGCGGTTCCAGTTCTTGTCGCCCTGGAAGAAGCTGTTGGACAGCTTGCCGTGGCCGGGGACGCCCAGGATCGTGCCGCGGGGGGAGACGAAGCCGGCGTCGGAGGTGTGCGGGTCGTGCTGGTAGGCCGCCTGCACGGTGAGCGTGGTCTGGTCGTCCGGCCGCCAGGTGAAGGACGGCGCCAGCAGGATGCGCTGGTCCTTCTGGTAGTCGATCTGGGTCTCGGCCAGCCGGCCGAGCGCGATCATGCGGTAGGTGAGCGTCCCGGCGTCGTCGACCTTGCCGCCCACGTCCACGCCGGTCTCCAGATAGGCGTGCTCGCCGACGCGGGCGAAGACCTCGTTCACCGGCGTGTCGGTGGGGCGCTTGCTGACCAGGTTGACGAAGCCGCCGGGCTGGGCGCGGCCGTAGAGCACCGAGGACGGGCCGCGGAACACCTCCACGCGCTCCAGCAGGAACGGGTCGATCTGCACCGCGGTGCGGGCGGGGAAGTTCCAGCGCAGGCCGTCGTGATAGGAGGCGTAGCTGGCGTCGGCGGAGAAGCCGCCGAAGCCGCGCAGGAACACCGGGTCGAACCGCCGGCTCTGCAGGCCCGCGGTGCCGGCCACCACGCCCGCGGTGTAGCGCAGCGCCTCGCCCACCGTGGTGGCGCCTTGGGCGTCCATCTGGTCGCGGGGGATGACGGAGATCGACTGCGGCGTCTCGATCAGCGCCGCGTCGGTCTTGGAGGCGGTGGCGGAGCGCTTCGCCACGAAGCCGTTCACCGGGCCGGTGGCGGTCTCGCCCTCGCCGGCGACCGAGAGCGGCGGCAGCTCCACCGTCTCCTCCAGCGCCACCGGCGCGGCGTCCGCCGCCGGGTTGAAGATCGAGACCGTGCCCTCGTTCACGAAGCGGTAGGCGTAGCCGGTGCCGGAGAGCATGCGTCCCAGCGCCTCGCGCGCGGTCATCTCGCCCTTGACCGGCTTGGTGCTGGCGGTGATGGGGCGGTTCTCGCGGAACACCACTGCGAGGCCCATGGCCCGGCCGAGTTCGTTCAGCGCCTGCGGGGCGGCTTTCGCGGCGATGTCGATCCGCACCCGCCGCGCGTCCGCCGGATCGGCCCCCGCCGTCCCCACCGCCGCCGCCAGCGCACCGGCTGCAAGGCCCGCGCGCCACACGCTCTTCATCGCCATTTTGAACATCCCCGTAACGCGCCCGCCGGCGTCTGGCGGGTCTCATGGGGATGACGGCCGCCACGCGCGTTCACTGAACCGCCGCGGACGGATTTTTTTCAGCGCCGGAGAACGACCAGCCGTCCGGCGAGGGCGGTGACGCGGAAGCCCACGCTCGCCCGCAGCGATTCCAGCGCGGCGTCGGGCTTAGCGAGGTCGAGCGTGCCGGTGATGCGCTCGTCGGCGAGGTCGGCGGAGGCCACCACCACCCGGCCGGGCCGGTAGCGCTCGATCTCCCGCGCCACGTCGGCGAGCCGCATGCGGTAGAACACGAAGCGCCCGCCGCGCCAGGCGAGCGCGCCGTCCACATCCGCCGGCGCCGCGCGGCCGACGCCTGCGGGACCGAAGGCGACCGCCTCGCCGGGCGCGAGCCGCGCTTCGCCGCCGGCGCGCCCGCGCACCGCCACCGCGCCGTGGGCCAGAGTCACTGTCCCGCCCGTCTCCAGCAGCCGCACCTCGAAGCCGGTGCCGAGCACCCGCGTCTCGGCACCGTCCGCCTCCACCACGAAGGGCGCGGCGGCGGGCTTCACCTCGAAATAGGCGGCGCCCCGCAGCAGCCGCACCCGGCGCCCGGCGCCGAAGTCCTCGTCCAGCGCGCTGTCGGCGTCGAGCAGCGCGCTGGAGCCGTCGGCGAGCGTCACCAGCCGCCGCTCGCCCCGGGGCGCCACATGATCCGCGACGAGGTCCTGCATCAGATGCGGCCGCTCCAGCCACAGCCCGCCCGCAAGCGCCGCGCCAAGCGCGAGGCAGGCGACGACGAGGCCTTTGGGCGGCCTGGCCCCCTTGGCCGCGTCGATGCGCCGGAGCGCGTCGCGCACATCCGCCTCGTCCCTGGCGGCGAGCCGCGCCGCGGGCCCCTGCGCGTCGCGCCAGGCCCCCTCCACCGCCAGCCACGCCGCCTCATGCTCCGGACTTTGGCTGCGGAAGCTCTCGGCCGCGCGCCGGCGGCGGGGCGTCTCGCGATCCTTGAGGCGCACGAACAGCGCGCGCGCCGCGTCGCGCAGGGTGAGGTCGGAATCGTCGGCGGAAGAGGTCATGGGCGGTCGGGTCGCGAAAGGCGGCGCGCCCAAGACGTGCGCCATGGGAGACGTTTCGGCAAGGGCCGTTCAGTCGCGCGGCAGCGCGCGCTCGCAGACGGAGAGCGCCCTGGCCATGTGCTTGGCCACCGCGCGCTCGGACAGGCCGAGGCCGCCCGCGATCTCCACGAAGGTGCGGCCATGAATGCGGTTGAGCAGGAAGATCAGCCGGGTGCGCGACGGCAGCGCCTCCAGCGCGCGCTCCACCGTCTCCAGCGCCTCGCGCGAGGCCATGGCGTCGTATGGCGTCGGCGGCGACGTCGGGATCGCAAGCTCGGCGAGGTCGCGCACCGCGTCCCGCCGCACCGTCTTGGCCCGCGCATGGTCGATGGCGGCGTTGCGGGCGACCTTGTGCAGATAGGCGGGCGTGAGCCGGGCGGCGTCGATCGCCTTCTCCCACAGCTTCAGGAACGCCTCCTGCACCACGTCGCGGGCGCCCGCGCCATGGCCCAGCCGGCGGCGCACCGCCCGCTCCAACTGGTCGCTGTGTTCGGCGTAGAGCTGGCCGAACGCTTCGGCCCGCCCGGAGAGGTCGGAACCCATTCTGCGAGGCGCCATGTCACGAGGAGGAGAACCTCACTATGCCGTGACAAGAAATATCGTGCAATATCAATATTTTATAGTCATTCTAAGCTGCGCCGCCGATCAGGCCGTCCACGATCACCTGCAGCCGTCCGCGGGAGCAGCGCTCTACCCGCGCCTCCACGCCATAGACCGTGGCGAGCGTCCCGGGCGTCAGGGCCTCGTCCGGGCGGCCGAAGGCGTGCAGCCGCCCCTCGGACAGCACCACCATGCGGTCGGCCCATGAGGCCGCGAGCGCGAGGTCGTGCAGCACCGCCACCACGATGCGGCCTTCGCGGGCGTAAGCGCGCGCCAGCGCCATGACCTGATGCTGGCGCGCCAGATCGAGCGCGCTGGTGGGCTCGTCCAGCAGCAGCAGGCGCGGCCTCCGCGCCACCGCCTGGGCGAGGCTCGCGATCTGCCGCTGGCCGCCGGAGAGCTCGGCGAAGGTCTTCAGCGCCAGCGGCCCCACCTCGAGGCTGTCGAGCGCCGCCACCGCCCGCTCCTCCAGCGCGCCGTGTCCCGCCGGCGCGGCGCCGGCGCGCAGCGCCGCCATCATGCCCTCCAGCACGGTCAGGTCGCTGGAGGAGGGCAGCGTCTGCGGCATGAATCCGACCAGCTCCGCGCGCTTTCCCCGCGACAGCGCCCGCAGGTCCACGTCGCCGAGGCGGATGCTTCCCTCGGCCGGAACCAGCCCCGCCAGCGCCTTGAGGATGGTGGATTTGCCGGCGGCGTTGGGGCCGACCAGCGCCGTCACCTCGCCGGGCGCGAGCGGCGGCAGGGTGAGGTCGCGGGCGACCATGCGCCGGCCGTAGCCGACGGCGAGGCCGGAGACGAGAAGCGCGCCCGCCTCCGTCATCGCCGGCCCCGGCGGAGGATCAGCGCCACGAACACCGGCAGCCCCACCAGCGCCGTCACCAGACCGATGGGCAGGATGACGCCCGGCACGACCATCTTGCTGAGCACGGAGGCCAGCGACATGGCGAGCGCGCCGCACAGGGCGCTTGCGGGCAGCAGGTAGCGGTGGTCCTCGCCCACCAGCATGCGGGCCACATGCGGCCCCACCAGCCCCACGAAGCCGACGACGCCCACGAAGGCCACGGCGCAGGCCGCGAGCAGGCTGACCCGCGCCAGCGCCGCGAAGCGGAGCCGGGCCACGTCCACGCCGAAGCTGCGGGCGCGCTCGTCGCCGAGCCTGAGCGCCGTCAGCCGCCAGGAGGCGGCGAAGGAGAACGGCGCCACCAGCGCCAGCGCCGCCGCCAGCAGGCCGACGGTGGTCATGCTGGCGCGGGACAGGCTGCCCATGCTCCAGAACACCAGCTGCTGCAGGCTGTCGGCGGTGGCGACGAACTGCACCAGCGCCAGCAGGGACTGGGCCGCGAAGCCGAGCGCGATGCCGAACAGCACCAGCGTGTCCGGCCCCGCGCCGCTGACCCGCGACAGCAGCAGGAGCAGCAGCAGCGAGCCGAGCGCGAACAGGAAGGCGTTCGCGGGCACGGCGAATTCCGCCGGAACGCCGAAGGCCGAGATCCCCAGCACGATGGCGAGCGCCGCGCCCAGCGCCGCCGCCGCCGACACGCCGAGCGTGAACGGCTCCGCCAGCGGGTTGCCCAGCACGGTCTGCATCTCGGCGCCGGCGAGCGCCAGCGCCGCGCCCACCAGCAGCGCCATCAGGGCCGCGGGCAGCCGCACCTGCCAGACGATGACCTCGAGCGAACGCGAAACCTCGCCCCAGCCGACCAGCGCCCGGAACGCGTCCGGCGCCGTCACGCTGGACGCGCCCGACCCGATGTCGAGCAGCAGCGCCCCGAAAGCCGCCAGCGCCAGCGCCGCCGCCAGCGCCGCGCGACGCCGGGTCAGCCGGCGATAGGCGTCGAGCGTCCGGTCGCGGGCGTAAGCCGCGGCGGTTTCCTCCGGCATGGCCGATCCGTCTCCCTCGATCCCGCATGAGCGCAGGCCGGCGCCGCCGATAGCACATCGCGCGGGGGGACGTCCCGGCTGCACGGCGCGGGGATCATTCCTCCCGGGCGCTCTCGCTGCGGCCCCGGCGCCAGTAGGCTGCGACCAGATGCCGGGCTTTCGGAAGGCCGAGCGTCTTGCGGGCGTGGGCCCGGATGGCCCGGAAATCCTCGAACTCGCAGCCCGCCCACAGGAAAACATCGTCCTGCGGGCGCGCCGGCGCGGCCCGCGCCACTGCGTCCGCGAGGGTTTCGCCTGCGGGCGCCTGCGGCGCGGAACGATCGCGCCATACGAGTTCGACGCCGTCGGGCGCGGCGATGGGCTGGATTTCGTCCACGTCGGCGACCTCCACGATCGCCCTGCCGCGAGCCGCGCGGGGAAGCGCCTCAAGGATGCGCGCGATCGCCGGCAGGGCGGTCTCGTCGCCGGCGATCAGCAGCTCCGCCGCCTGCGGAATCCCGCCGCCGCCCGGCCCCATGACGCCGATCTCGTCGCCCGCACGGGCGGACAGCGCCCAGCGCGCGCCCGGTCCCGGCGCGTCATGGGCGACCACGTCGATGTCGAGCGTCTGCCGCGCGCGGTCGAAGCGCCGCACGGTGTAGGTGCGGCGGGCCGGAGCGCCCTCGCCCTGCGGCCAGACCACCACGCCGTCCCGCCCGATCGTCGGGACGCCCGCCGGCCGCCCCGGGACCGTTGGCGCCAGCAGCTTCACATGCAGGGCGTCGTCGGTCATGAAGCGGGCGAGATCGTCGCCGGTCAGCGTCACCCGGCGCATGTTCGGCGTGATCTGCGTGACGCCGGCCACGCGCGCGAGCCGGAAGTTGGGCGGCGTCAGGATGTCGTTTCCGTCGCCGGACCAGAGGATGGTCGGGGCGGCTGCGCCCGCGAACTCGGCCACATGGGACGCGAGGCCGAGCCGCAGCCAGTACAGCGCCTCGAAGTCTTCCGCCTCGGCGTGGATCCGCAGTCTTCCCGCCGCCGCGCTCATCCGGGCGGTCGCCCTGGGCCAGGTCAGCGTCCAGCCTTCGGCGTCCCGGCCGGCCGTCGCGCCGTGCTCGGTCAGATGAGCGCAGACCAGCTCTGCGATCCTCTCCGGCTCCGCGAGGGCGATCTCGGCCTCAGTCAGCAGTTTCGTCATGAAGGACCCGTTTCCACCCAGAGCGCGCCCGTGAGAGGCAGGGCGGCGAAGCGCGCGTTGATCTCGTCCAGCGTCGCTTTCGGGTCGATGTCCGAGAACAGCTCCGGCTGGAACCAGCGCGCCAGAAGCTCGATCGCGACCACGTGGGCCGGGGAATGAGCGAAGGAGTGCCACAGCCCGTAGGCCCGCCCGGACGCGACGGCCCTCAGCCCCGACAGCCCGGGACGCGCCGTCACGGACGCGAACCCTGCCCGCGCCCGCTCGTCCGACACGCCGCGGCCGAGGGTGAAACGTCCCGGCTCGGCCTGATAGCCGCCGGTGGCCACATAGACGTCCGGATCGCGGGAGAGGACATATTCGAGGCTGAGCTGGCCGGTGGCGCCCGGCAGCGCGTCGGCGCCGATGTTGTGGCCGCCGGCGAGCCGGATGAACGCGTTCAGCGTGGCGTGGCCCGGCGAGTAGCAGCAGTCGGGCGAGGCCGCATGCACGTGCATGAAGACCGCGGGACGCGCGCCGTCCCCGACCTTCGCCGCGACGGTCCGCGTCACGCGCTCCCGCCGTCCGCGATAGAAGGCGTTGTAGGCGGCCGCCGCCTCCTCGCGCCCTATGGCGCGCCCGAGCGCCAGCAGGCTCTCCTCCGAGCGGCCCAGAGGATCGAGGAAGAAATCGACGATCAGCACCGGCACGCCCGCGGCTTCGAAGGCGGCGATCTGCGGATTGGTCGCGCCGCCCCCCATGCCGAACGCGTCGAACATGCTGAGCACGAGCAGGTCCGGCTCGAGGCCGAGCACGGTCTCCACCGCGCCGCCGTCCAGCGAGAACCGCCCGATGGCGGGCAGCGCCCGCGCTTCGGGAAAGCGACGGAGCACCGCCTCGTAGAAGCCTTCGTCCAGCACCGCGCCCGGCGCGCCCTGCCATCCGGCGAGCAGCGACACGGGCTCGGGATGCAGCAGGGCCAGCGCGTCGAGGCTGACCCAGGAGCTCAGGACGATGCGGCGGGCCGGGCGGTCGAGCCGGACCGTCCGGCCCGCCACGTCGCGGATCTCGATCGCCTCCGCGGCGCGGCCGAGCGCAGGCGCCGCCAGCAGGCCCGCCCCGGCGAGCAGCGCCGCGCGGCGCGTCAGGGCCGGCGCCGTGGGCGTCACCAGCGGTAGGACAGCGTGCCGATGACGGTGCGCGCCGCGCCCCAGTAGCAGCTGTTCCTGTCGACGCAGCTCGACACATAGGTCTTGTCGAACAGGTTTGTGGCGGTGATCGTCGCGGAAACCCCCTTGAGCTGCGGGTTGCGCGCGCCGAAGTCGTAACGCGCCATGGCGTCGAACAGCGTGTTGGACGGAATGCGCAGGGCGTTGAGCTGGTCGCCGTAGTGGGCGCCGAAATAACGCACGCCGCCGCCAAGGGTCAGTCCCTGCAGGGGCGCGGACTGAAGGGCGTAGGTGACGAAGCCCGACGCCTGATACTTCGGCGTCTGCGGGAAGCGGTTGCCCGCCACGCCCGCGACCGAGGCGCGGGAAATTTCCGAGTCCGCATAGGTGAAGGCGCCGACCGCGTCCCAGCCCTCGGCGAGGCCGATCTTCGCCTCGGCCTCGAAGCCCTTCATCCGCACCTCGCCGACCTGAGCCTGCGGGCCGCCCAGGGCGTTCGCCACCAGCACGTTCTTCTGGGTGATGTCGTAGACCGCCGCGGTCAGCAGGCTGCGCGTGCCGGGGATTTCATACTTCACGCCGACCTCGATCTGGTCGCCGGTGGTCGGCGCGTAGGGCTTTCCGTCCGGACCCGCCCCGGTGCCGATCGATCCCGCCGCCGAGCTGAAGCCCGCGGCCGGCTGGAACATGGTCGAGTAGCTGACGTAAGGCGCAATCCCGTTGTCGAACGCGTAGAGCAGACCCGCGCGCCAAGTGAATTTCTCGTCGTCGCGATCGAGCGACGTGTGGTTCAGGCGGTTGCGGGTGTCGTTCGACACCCAGTCGTAGCGCCCGCTCAACAGCAGAACGAAGCGGTCGAACCTGATCTGATCCTGGGCGTAGAGGCCGGATTGCTTCAGCGTCTGGCGGAACGATCCCTGCGGCCCGAGCGCCGGGACGGGCGTTCCGTACGTGGGATCGGTGACGTCGAACCCCGGATAGCCGGCCGGCCGGCCGAAAAGCGCGCTCTTGCCCACATAATCCAGGTCGAAGTCGCGGTAGTCGAAGCCCGCGAGCAGGCTGTGGCTCACCGGACCGGTCCGCAGATCGTAGGAAAGCTGATTGTCGACGGTCACGCCCGTCGCCTTGTCGTCGAAGCGCACCGCGAGCCGGTCCACATAGCGCGGGTCGGCGCTGACGGCGAAGCCGTTGCGCACGACCGGCATGTCGATGTCGACGCTCATGTAGCGCGCCTTCTGGCGGAAGGTGACGTCGTTCTGGAACCGATGCTCGAATTCGTAGCCGATCGCCCATTCGCGGCGCTTGAAATCGTCATAGTCCGGCTCGCCGATGAAGCGGCTGCGCGGCAGCTTGCCGTAGCCCGGAATGTCGTAGAGCACGCCATTGGCGGGCAGGAACTGCACCGCCTTGCTCTCGTCGCGGATGTAGTGGGCGAGAACGGTCAGCTTGGTGTCGTCGGAAGGCTTGAAGCTCACGCTCGGCGCCAGGAAGACGCGATCGTTGTCGGTGTAGTCGACGATCGTGTCCGAGAGCCGCCCGAGACCGACCATGCGGTAAAGCACGCTTCCGTCCGCATTGGCCGGGCCGGTGACGTCGAAAGCGCCCTGCAGGCGGCCGTAGCTGCCGGTGGACAGCCGCGCCTCGCCCTGAGCCTCATCCAGCGGCTTCTTGGAGACGAAGTTCAGCAGGCCGCCGGGCGGCGTCTGGCCGTAGAGCACCGAGGCCGGGCCCTTGAGCACCTCGAGCCTCTCGATCCCGAACGGCTCGTAGCGGGGCCACGAGTAGAGGCCCTTCGGCATCTGCATGCCGTCGAGGTATTCCGGCGCGTCGAAGCCGCGGATCTTGATCCAGTCGTAGCGGGCGTCGGACGCGTAGCGCTCCGCCTGCACGCCGGCCACGTAGCGCAGCGCCTCGCTCGGCGTCTGGGCGCCTGTCGCCCGAAGCTGGTCCTGCGTCACCACGCTGATGGACTGGGGCGTCTCCTTCAGCGGCAGGTCGGTCTTGGCGCCGGTGGCGCTGCGGGTCGCGACGAAACCGTTCACCGGCCCGTCGGCCCGCTCGGCCGCCGCGCCCTGTCCCTGGACGGAAATTTCCTCAAGCGGAATGGCGTCGCCGGGCGACTGCGCCCAGGCCGCGCCGACCGCAGTCACCGTCAGAACCGCGAGGGAGGAACCGGCGAGAAGAGCAGACCTGCGCCGCATGGCGTCGCCCCTTTGCGAAAAGCGTCAAGCACAAGGGTCGAGGTACAATGCAATATCTTTTCTGGACAATAACTTAGGCTTTCGCGCGAGCGGCTGATGCTTGCGATCGCGCTTAGGCGCGTTCCAAACTGCCGGTCGTCCGCAGGGCGCCTGCGCGCCGGGTCAGGGCGCTCGGAGGCATGCCGAAGCGCTTCCGGAACAGGGTGGCGAAGTGGGCCGGAGTGTAGCCCACGAGATAGGCGCATTCGGCGGCGCCGCGCGCGCCGCTGGACAGGGCGCGGTAGGCGGTCTGGAGCCGGTGCTCCTGCAGATAGGCGTAAGGGGTCGAGCCGAAACGGGCGCGGAAGGCGTCGTTCAGCCGGCGGGGCGTGAAGCCCACCTGCGCCGCCAGGGCGTCGATGTCGGGGGGGCGCTGCATCACCGCGATCAGCGCTTCGCGCGCCGCTTCCACCCTCGTGATGTCCGCGGCGGTCAGCCGGCTGATCGAAGGCCGGCGCTCCGCCGGCCGCAGCGCGTCGATGGACAGCGCCAGCAGCTCCATGGCCTTGGCGGAGCGGTACAGGTTGTGCTGCGGGCCTTCCGGGCAGGCGATGATCTGCCCCGCCACCGCCTGCAGCCCGGCGTCCGCCGGCTGCGCCGCGAGCGCCAGGGCGCCGCCCGACGAGGAGCGCCCCACTGTGGCGAACAGCGCCGTGGGCGGGGCCCCAAGCTCCTGGGCGATCAGGTCGGAGTCGAGCCACACCAGCACGTAGCGGAAGGTGAGGTCGGGCGCGAACCGCTGGTCGCGGGCGCTCTCGCCCTCGCTGAACACGGCGAACACCGTGGGGCGGTCGACGACGAGTTCCGGCTGGTCGCCCACGGAGAGCGTCATGGCGCCGTCCAGCACCACGATCACCCGCAGCCCGTCGCGCACCGGCTCCGTCACATGCGCGCCGTCTGAAAACGTCTCCGCGCCGGACACCAACTGCATGCGTCCATCGAGATGTTCCGACTTCAACCTCATCGAATGGCGCCTGCCGTCAAATATTGGAACCGCTCCATTTTTCAGGGGGAGAAATATAACTTGGAAAAGGAAATCCCCGAAGGACTCTCTTTTCGCCGTGCGCCGCGCGCGTCATGCCGGGTCCGTCGCGCCCGCCGTGATCACATGGGTCTCAACCGGGCGGCCGCCCACGAAATGCTCGCGCACGATGCGGTCGATCGCCTGCGGGTCCAGATCGCCATACCACAGACCGTCCGGGTAAACCGTCATCAGCGGGCCGCGGTTGCACGGAAACTGGCACGAGGTGCGGGCGCACAGCACGCGCTTCGGGCCCTTGGCGAGCGCCCGCTCGCGCTTCATGGCGTCGCGCAGGCGCTGGTAGAGCGCGTCCGCGCCGCGATGGAGGCAGCGGGCGCCGACGCAGAAGAACGCCTGCCGGCCATGCTCGGGAATCTCGCTCCAGCCGGGCTTGCCCATGGAGGGCGCGGCCCCGGCCACGTCGCGGGCCTCGTCGCCTGCGGCGAGCGCGGCGCGGACCAGCGCGGCCAGATCGGCGAAGGCCTCGATCGCCGGCGCGATCCGGACCTCGGGGGCGGAGGCGCGGCCGCTGCGCCACGCGCTCAGCGCGCCGGGCAGCCAGACCGACAGGCTCGGATCGGTCGGGATCATGCAGGGCGCGACGGTCACATGGGTGACGCCCTCGTCCGCCAGGCGCGAGAGCACGTCCGGCAGCGACGGGCCGGAGAGATCGGCGAAGGCGATCTCGATCCGGGTCGCCGCGCCTTGCGCCAGCAGCGCGTCGCGGACGGCGGAGAGAGACTGGCGGCGGTCGAACGCGGCGCGGCCGTAGAGCGCCACGGCGGTGGTCGGTGTCATGCGGGGTCGTCGTCCTGTTGGCGGGGCGATCAGGCTGCGGAATAGGGCGCGAAGGCCCGGCTGGTCTCGTCGATGGTGAGTTTCCGGCCCACGGGCGGAAAGGCCCGCTGGGGGCAGGCCGGCCGTTCGCAGACCTTGCAGCCGGCGCCGATGGGGGTGGCGGCGTCCGGATCGGCGAGGTCGAGGCCCTTGGCGTAGACCAACCGGTCGGCGTGACGCAGGTCGCAGCCGAGCGCGATGGCGAAGGTCTTGGGAATCGCGCCATAGGCGCCGGCGGGGCGGCTGACCGTGCGCGCCACCCAGAGATAGGCGCGGCCGTCCGGCATGCGGGCGATCTGGGTGAGGATGCGCGACGGCTGGGCGAAGGCCTCGTACACGTTCCACAACGGGCAGGCGCCGCCGACGCGGGAGAAATGGAAGTCGGTCGCCGACTGGCGCTTGGAGATGTTGCCCGCCCGGTCCACCCGCACGAACACGAACGGCACGCCGCGGGCGTTCGGACGCTGCAGGGTGGAGAGCCGGTGGCAGATGGTCTCGAAGCCGAGGCCGTAGAGCTGGCCCAGCCGCTCGATGTCGTAGCGCCGGTCTTCGGCGTTCTGGAGAAAGCCGGCGTAGGGCATCAGAAGCGCGCCGGCGAAGTGATGCGCGAGGCCGATGCGGGCCAGAGCGTGCGTCTCCCGGTCGCCCTTGGCCGCCTCGTCCGCGAGGCGCTCGAGGCTGTCGCCCGCCTCCAGAAAGGCGAGCTGCGTCGCCATCTGGAACGCCTGCTGCCCCGGCCGCATGCGGGGCGAGAGCCGCAGCGCGTCGCCCGAGCGGCGGTAGAGCCGGTCCGCCTCGCCGTCCACCGTCACCCGCACCCCGTGGGCGCTTTCGAGCCGCGCGGCGAAGGCGGGCGCCGCCGCGGCGCCCGGACCGCCGCCGAGCCGGGCCGCCAGCCGCTCCGCAGCCGCGTCGAGCTCATGGAAGTAATTGTGGTTGGCGTAGAAGAAATCGCGCACCTGCTCGTAGGGCAGCAGCGGCAGCACGCCCGCCGCCTCCGCGCCGGGCGCGAGCCGCGCGGTCAGCGCCTCGGCCCGCTCCGCCGCCTGCCGGTAGCGCCGGTGCAGGGTGACGATGGCGCGCCCGACGGCGGGCATGGCGCTCGCGATCTCCCGCAGTTCGCTGGTGGCGATCGGGTCGGACACCGCCGGATCGGACAGCGCGTCCTTCAGCTCGCCGATCAGCCGCGCCTCGTCGTCCTCGGCGAACAGCTGCACGTCGACGCCGAACGCCGCGTTGAGCCGCAGCAGCACGGCCACCGTGAGCGGCCGCTGGTTGTTCTCGATCTGGTTCAGGTAGCTTGGAGAAAGGTCTAACGCCTTGGCCAGAGCGGCCTGCGTCATGCCCCGCTCCTCGCGCAGGCGTTTCAGCCGGACTCCCGAGAAGGTCTTGCGCATGCCGCGTCGTGCCCCGATCCTTCGCATTCGCAAACTTCGCAAACTGTGCCTGCTTCGCTTGCAAAACTTCGCATTTTCAGTGGTTTTCCGCAGAAATCCGATTGCGAATATTGCGTCCGTCACCCGACGGCGCAAGCGCGCCCTTCGCTGGAAGGAAGGATTTCATGGCCACGTTCGAACAGCTCGTCCCCAACACCCCGGAAGGTCGTTTCGAGGGGGTCGAGCGTCCCTATGCGGCGGAGGAGGTGGAGCGCCTGCGCGGTTCGCTCGACATCCGCCACACCGTCGCGACCCATGGCGCGAACCGCCTGTGGCGCCTGCTCAAGACCCGCCCCTACGTGCATTCGCTCGGCGCGGTCACCGGCAACCAGGCCATGCAGATGGTCCGCGCCGGGCTTGAGGCGATCTACCTCTCCGGCTGGCAGGTGGCGGCCGACGCCAACGCCGCCGGCGCCATGTATCCGGACCAGAGCCTCTATCCGGCCAATTCCGGCCCCGAGCTCTGCCGCCGCATCAACCGCACCCTGCAGCGCGCCGACCAGATCGAGCATTCCGAGGGCAAGCGCTCGGTGGAAAACTGGTTCGCCCCGATCGTCGCCGACGCCGAAGCCGGTTTCGGCGGCCCGCTCAACGCCTTCGAGATCATGAAGTCCTACATCGAGGCGGGCGCGGCCGGCGTCCACTTCGAGGACCAGCTCGCCTCGGAGAAGAAGTGCGGCCATCTGGGCGGCAAGGTGCTGATCCCGACTCAGGCGCACATCCGCAACCTGGTCGCGGCGCGGCTCGCGGCCGACGTCATGGGCGTGCCGACGCTGGTCATGGCCCGCACCGACGCGGAATCCGCCAAGCTGATCACCTCCGACATCGACGAGCGCGACCGCCCGTTCATCGAGGAGGGCGAGCGCACGCCGGAGGGCTTCTTCCGCTACAGGTGCGGCGTCGAGGCCTGCATCCAGCGCGGTCTCGCCTACGCGCCCTACGCCGACCTGCTGTGGTGGGAGACCTCCAAGCCGAACCTCGAGGAGGCCCGGCGCTTCGCCGAGGCCATCCACGCCAGGTTCCCCGGCAAGCTGCTGTCCTACAACTGCTCGCCGTCGTTCAACTGGGAGAAGAACCTCGACCGCGAGACCATCGCGAAGTTCCAGCGTGAGCTCGGCGCCATGGGCTACAAGTACCAGTTCGTGACGCTGGCGGGCTTCCACCAGCTCAACCACAGCATGTTCGAGCTGGCGCGCGGCTACAAGGACCGCGGCATGGCGGCGTACTCCGAGCTGCAGCAGGCGGAGTTCGCCTCCGAGGCCAACGGCTACACCGCCACCCGCCACCAGCGCGAGGTCGGCACCGGCTACTTCGACGCCATCTCGCTCGCCATCACCGGCGGCCTGTCCTCCACCACGGCGCTGGGCGAATCCACCGAGGCGGACCAGTTCGACGCGCCCTCCCACGCGGAGGCGGCGGAATGAGCCTCGACGTCGAAGATTTCATGGCCCCCAGCGCCGTGGAGCCCACCCCGCCCGGCGAGTTCCGCCGCGTCCGCCCCACGGACGAGACCGAACAGGACAAGGCGCTGCGCCGCGTGGCCGACGCCGTCCACCGCCTGAACCAGACCGTCATCCGGGCGGTCGAAGCCGGCCTGTCGGTCGAGATGGTGCGGGTGTCCCGCTACCATAACGGCTCGGGAAGCTGGGGCGACCAGATGGTCCCCACCGTGCGCGACGCGCCCGGCAAACGCTGACGCGCCAGGGCGGCGCGGGATTCTCCCGACCCGCGCCGCCTGTCTCGCCCTTTTTCCTCATCCCCAGAACCTGGAGACGTGTGATGGCCCTCGCCCTGACCGATGTCGCCGCCTCTCCGCGCCTCGCGCCCAAGAAGTCCGTCGCCCTGTCCGGCGTCGTCGCCGGCCGCACCGCGCTGTCCAGCGTCGGCGGCGCCGAACTCCGCTACCGGGGCTACGACGTCGTGGATCTCGCCACCTCCTGCGCCTTCGAGGAGGTCGCCTACCTTCTGGTCTATGGCGACCTGCCCAGCGCCTCCGAACTCGCCGCCTACACGGCGCGGCTGAAGGCGTCGCGGGGGCTGCCGGACGCGGTGCGCCGCGCGCTCGAGGCGCTGCCCGCCTCCGCCCATCCCATGGACGTGCTGCGCAGCGGCGTGTCGGCGCTGGGCTGCGTGCTGCCGGAGCCGCCCCGCAGCCAGCCCCGCGGCGCCGCCGACGTGGCCGACAAGCTGATCGCCAGCATGGGCTCCATGCTGGCCTACTGGCGCCATTACGCCCATGGCGGCCGCCGCATCGAGGTGGAGACCGACGACGACAGCGTGGGCGGGCACCTGCTGCATCTCATGCGCCGCACGCCGCCCTCGGAGGCGGAGGTCGCGGCCATGCACGCCTCGTTCGTGATCTACGCCGAGCACGAGTTCAACGCCTCCACCTTCACCGCACGCTCGGTGGCGGGCACGGGCGCCGACCTGTACTCCTGCGTGGTGGCGGCCATCGGCGCGCTGAGCGGCGCCAAGCATGGCGGCGCCAACGAGCAGGCCTTCATCGAGATGTGCCGCTATGTGGACGAGGCCGAAGCCGAGGCCGCCGTGCGCGAACGCGTCGCCCGCAAGGAGGTGGTGATGGGCTTCGGCCATCCGGTCTATGTGTCGGGCGATCCGCGCAACCGGGTGATCAAGGCGGTCGCCGCCCGGCTGGTGGCCGAGGGCGCCCCCTCCCGCCTGTTCGACGTGGCCCAGCGCATCGAAAGCGTGATGGCCGACGCCAAGGGCATGTTCCCGAACGTCGACTGGTACAGCGCGCTGGTCTATCACCTGCTGGGCGTTCCCCAGTCGATGTTCACCGCCCTGTTCGCCATGGCGCGCACGGCCGGCTGGTGCGCCCATGTCATCGAGCAGCGCTCCGATGGCAAGATCATCCGCCCGACCGCCGAATACATCGGCCCGGAAGGGCGCGCGCTTCCGCCGATCGCGGCCCGCGCCGTCGCCCCCGAGGCGATCCGCGCCGCGTGACGGCCCGACCCGACGAGGACGCCATGACCGTGACCGCCCGCTCCCTGAAGCTCACCCACGCCGGCGCGCTGAAGGCGCTGGCGGCCGCGGCCGCCAAGGCGGAGGAGATCGGCGTGCCCCAGAACGTCTCCATCGTGGACGAGGGCGGCAACCTGCTCGCCTTCGTGCGCACCGACGGCGCCAGGCTGCTGTCGCGGGAGACCTCGCTGTCCAAGGCGATCTCCGCCGCCTCCCACCGCCAGCCCACCGGCCGGCTCGACGGCGCGGCCGAGATGAAGCTGGCGGTCGCCTCCGGCGGCCGGCTGACCAACCTGCCGGGCGGCCTGCCGATCGTGATCGACGGCGTCTGCGTCGGCGGCGTCGGGGTCGGCTCCGGCACGGGCGCGGAGGACGTGATCGTCGCCCGCGCCGCGCTCGCCGCCATCGGCGCCGACGACCAGACGCCCTGACGAGCGGGCCTTGCGGAGACCGCTGACGCGAGCGCTGCGGCGCCGTCGCGTCAGCGCCGTTTCCGGCCGCCGAGCAGCAGGCCGACCGCCGCGCCGATGGCGAAGCCGAAGGCGTGGGCGGCGAAGCTGACCTGGGGCACGATCAGGTCGAACGCGACCTGCGCCACAACGATGCCCGAGAGCAGGGTCAGCCCTCGCCGCGCTTCCGGCGCGCCCCGCGCCGCGTCCCGCAGCAGCAGGCCGCCGAAGGCGCCGACCACGCCGAAAATGGCGCCGGACGCGCCCACCAGCAGCGTCGGCTCGGCGGCGAAGGCGGTTTCCAGCGCCAGCACGCCGGCCATGGAGCCGAGGCCGGAGACCGCGTAGATGGCGATCATGCCGAGCCGGCCGGCGCGCGCCTCCACCATGCGGCCGAAGGCCAGCAGCCCCAGCATGTTGAGCGCGAGATGCAGGCCGCCGAAATGCAGGAACAGCGCGGTGAACAGCCGGCTCCATTCGCCGCCCTGAAGCACCGCTGGCGGCCACAGCGCGCCGAGCTCGTACAGCGTCTCCAGATCGGTCGGGCCGCCCCAGCCGCCGGTCCAGAGCTCCAGCCCGAACGCGGCGACATTGGCCGCGATCAGCGCCAGCGTGACGACCGGCCGGGGCGCGGGCGGCTCCGCGGCGGGCAGGCGCCCCTCCGCCTTCGCCTCCAGCACGGCGCGGGCCACATGGTCGATCACCCCGCGCCGCTCCGGCGACAGCGCCTGGGGCGAACCGAGCCCGTCGGCGCTCCCCACCCGAAGACGGCGCGCGATCAGCGCCTCGCGCTGCGGCCCCTCGGCGCCGGCCATGACCGCCTCCCGCGCCTCCCGGTTGGAGGGATCGCGCACGAGCGCGGCGGTCGCCAGCCAGAACCGCCGGGCGTTGGGGGTGAGCGCGGCGAAGGGCGCCGCATCGAGCAGCGCGGCCACGGCGTCGGCCCGGCCGCCGAAGGCGAGCAGCATCAGGTCCGAGGCGGGATCGACCGGCGCCGCCCGGTAGGCGTCGACCAGTTCGGCCAGCCGGCCCTGCTCGCCCAGCGCCCGAAGACGCACGCTGTCGCCGCCCGGCGGCATGGAGCCTGAGACCACGCCGCGCCAGTCGCCGGTCTGCCGGGCGAGTTCGGCGATGGCGCAGGCGCGCGAAGACGGCAGCAGGCCGGGCTCCGCGAGCGTCCGCCGCACCTCCGCAATCGCCGCGCCGTCGCCTGCGCGGACCCGCGCCAGAGCGGCCATCAGGCCCGGCTCGCGGCGCCAGCCGCCGAAGGGGTGCAGCAGCCGGACCACGGCCGCGAAGCGCCGCGCCCTGGCGTAGTCCTGCGCGGTCAGCGCACGGGCATGGGCGTTGGCCGCGAAGGACGGCGCCACCAGCAGCAGCCCCCAGGCCGCGGCGACCGCATAGACCGCGGCCTCCCACTCCAGCGCGACGGCGACGCCGACCGCGACCAGTGCCAGCGCCGCCTTCGCGACCCAGGCGGCGGCGCCGACGCCGAGCCTGCGGCTCGCCGGGATCACCTGCGCCAGAAACGCGACGCTCCACACCAGCATGATCGCCGGAAGAACGAGAAGAGGCTCCATCGGATCAGCGCGCGCTTAGGGACGACGCGGCGACCCGCGCCTGCTCGTCGACACGCGAAACGGCGGCGCAGTTGAAACGAAGGACCACGGCCCCGAACTCCCGGCGCAAACGTTCCGAAACGACCGCCGGAACCTCACCGCTCATCAGGTAAGCCGCGGCGCGCGCTTCGCAACCATCCGCCGCCGCCCGCCCCGCGCCGCCGCGTCCCACGCGGGCCCGAACCCCTTGGACCGTGGGACTACGCGCGGGGCGTTCCGGACTTTTCCGCCTGCTCCTTGGCGCGATGCTCGTCCGTGTCCTCGCCCTCGGGATTGGGGGCGTGGCTGTCGCCCTCCTTGCCGTGGGCGTCGTCGGTCAGCCAGTCGGTCAGCGCCAGGAACACGCCGGACAGCACGAACACCGCATGAACCACCGTCATCCAGTAGATGTCGCGGTCGCTGACCGCGCCGAGGTCCATGAAGGACTTCAGCAGCTGGATCGCCGAGATCGCCACGATGGAGGCGATCAGCTTCAGCTTCAGGCCCGAGAAGTCGATCTTGCCCATCCATTCGGGCCGCACGCTCTGGTCCTTCAGGTCCATGCGCGAGATGAAGTTCTCGTAGCCGGAGAAGATCACCAGCAGCACCAGATTGGCGGTCAGCGACAGGTCGATCAGCGACAGCGCGCCCAGGATGACCTGACTCTCGGTGGCGTGCAGCACGCCTTCCGCGAAATGAACGAGCTCCTGCAGGAACTTGATCAGAATGACCACCAGCCCGAGCACGAGGCCCACATAGAACGGCGCCATCAGCCAGCGGCTGGCGAACAAAGCGCGCTCGAGCGTGCGTGAGATCATGGTCAGCAATCCCCGGCCGCGAACCTGAGCGGCGAAACCGGCGGAGGCCATGGCACGGCGCCGGGACCGGGGCAAGTCCCGGCGCCAGGACACAGGACCGTGCGGCCGATCACGCTTTCGCGCGCGGCGGCAGGGGGCAGGCGACGCCAAGGCCGCGCACGCCGCAATAGCCGTCCGGGTTCCGGGCCAGATACTGCTGGTGATAGTCCTCGGCGAAATAGAACTCCGGCGCGTCGACGATCTCGGTGGTCACCGGGCCCAGGCCACGGGCGGAGAGCGCCTCGCCATAGGCGGCGCGGGCGGCCTCGGCCGTTTCACGCTGCGCGGCGTCCGCCGGATAGATCCCCGACCGGTACTGGGTGCCCACGTCGTTGCCCTGGCGCATGCCCTGGGTCGGGTCGTGGGTCTCGAAGAACAGCTTCAGCAGGGCCTCGTAGGAGGTCTTCGCCGGATCGAACGCCACCCGCACCACCTCGTTGTGGCCGGTGAGGCCGGTGCAGACCTCATGATAGGTGGGGTTCGGCGTCAGCCCGCCGGCGTAGCCGACGGCGGTGGAGATCACGCCCGGCGCGTTCCAGAACACCCGCTCCACGCCCCAGAAGCAGCCGAGGCCGAACAGGGCGAGTTCGGTTCCGTCCGGAAACGGCCCCTTCAGCGGGGTTCCGAACACCAGATGGGTGTCCGCCGTGGGCAGCGGGCTGCCGCGTCCCGGCAGGGCCGTGGCGGCGGAGGGCAGGTCGAGAGGCTTGCGGGCGAGGCCGAACATGCGGGTCTCCATCGGTTCGCGTTTCACGAAAAACGCCCCCGACCCGATCCCCCTCGGGCCTTCAGCGCGGTCGGTTCAGGGTGCGACGCCCACGCGCGGCCGCGGCCGCCGCCCGACGATCATCAGCAGCAGGCCGATCACGATCAGCGCCGCGCAGGCGGGCGTCGCCAGCGTCCAGGCGAAGGCCGGATCCGCGACGCCCGGCGAGCCAAGCCCCGCGATCGCGGTCTTCGCGCTTGCGAGCCCGTCCGCGGACGCCAGCGCCCAGGCCTGCTCGGTGGAGGTGAGGCGCAGCGCGCCGGCGGCGATCGAACGGGCGCCGTCCGCGACCAGCGCGACGAAGCCCGCCGCGAGCACCAGGAAGCCGAGCAGGCGGAACAGGAAGCGAATCATGAGGGTCGTCGGCCTCTCAAGGACGGCGGAAGGGCATGGCGCGCGGGCGAAAACCGCGTTCGCCGCCGAAAGATGGGCTCCCGGAGGCCATCCGGCAATGCGCAAAGCAGGTTATCGTGCGCTGATCCCCATCCCGCGCTTGTCACCGCCGTCGCGGCTTGATAATCCCTGCGGCCTCCGACGGAGGGGTGGCCGAGTGGTTGAAGGCGCACGCCTGGAAAGTGTGTATGCGGGCAACCGTATCGCGGGTTCGAATCCCGCCCCCTCCGCCACCGAGATCAGGGCCGCCAGTCAGCCCCCTCATTTTTCAGCAAATTGACTTGTTTGCGCCGCGGTGATGTTACCCGCAGCCGGCAGCGGCGGGCCGCTCGGAATACCCGCATCACCCTAACTCTCGCCGCGCTGCTGGCGCCCGCAAGCCCGGCCGTTGCGGAACAGGGTAATGACCGACCCGGAATTACCGTGATCGACGGCGACACTCTGCGTTCGGATGGCGAGCGCATCCGCCTGCGCTCGGAAGCCGGCCCGATCGACGCGCCAGAGCTGCGCCGGCCGCAGCCCATTCCTGTTCCCGAACGATCGGCACGTCTCGAAACCGATGTCGGAGAACGCGCTCGGCTACCTGCTCAACCGCGCCGGATACCACCGCCGGCACGTCCCGCACGGCTGGCGGACGGCCTTCAGCACCATCATGAACGAGCGCTTCCGTCCCGACCGGGAGGTGATCGACATGATGCTGAGCCACGGGCCGAAGGACGAGGTCGAAGCCTCCTATAACGGGCGCTGCACGCCGCCCGCCGGTGCGAGCTGGCGCAGCTCTGGGCAGACCTGCTGATGGTGGCCGCTGGAGGACGTCGTTCGCGGGCGAAGGAGCGGAAGGTGACCTTCGTCAAGCGCCTGCCCCGGCGCCGCCATGGCCCGATGAGCCCCGCGCGCGGGACGACTTCAGTGTTCCCGCCGGCGAGAAGGTACAGCTTTGGCTAACCATCAGCCGAAATAACTGAACCAAAATGCATTATGTTATCGATATTTGGGTCGAAACCCCACGATCTCGACTCTAGATCAGTAATCGCTCGATGAATTTATGCGAGCCGAGCGGCGCCCTTTGGCCCCCTCGCGAATAAGGACCAGAACCGACACCTAGAACCGTGGAGTTTCACATGCCCGCTTTAGACTTCCTCCTGAACGATGACGACGGCCTGATCCCCAATTTGCTCGGCGAACAGGGCGGACGCAGCGGAGTCGTTCACGGCGTCACCGAATTCCTGCTTACAGGATCTGTGCACGGCGGCGATTTCGTGGTGGAGCAGTTGTTAGACGGGCTTCAGACCGACGGGCTCAGCGCGCTGACCGGCTTTCTGGAAAACACACTCGAAGGTGGCGACGGAGACGGCGACCTGCTGGTCGAGGAGCTTGTCGACGACATCACCGGCGGCAAGCTTGACGCGCACGACCTCGGCAATCTCGGCGGCCTGCTGAACGACACGACGGATCTTCTGTTCGGCTGACGCGCCTCACCGTTCAGGAGCGTTACGGCTCGCCCGGCCCGTCCGGGCGGGCCTGCGCTCATTATGAGCGTCACCCCAAACCCCGCCACACCGGCCACGCGTGATCCGACCGCCGCGGGCAGGCGCGCCAGTTGCTCGCAGCTCGCCAAAAAAAGCCGCCGAAGTCGAGATGCAGGCGCTCGACCTGTTCCGGGCGCCTCACGCCGGCCGCTCCGGCTGCAGCCCGCGCCGGAAGCCCAGGGAGGCCGCGCGATCGGCCTCCGCGCGCGCCCGCTCGATCTCAGCGAGCTGGACCAGCAGCGCGCCGATCGCCGCTCGCGGATCGCCGTGAGCGCGGGCGATCAGGTCCTCGATCTCCGCCGCCTCCGCGGCCAGCCGCTCGTCAAGAAACAGATCATCGGCCGGCTCGGCGGCCTCCGCCAGTCGTGTCATGGTCCCGTCTCCCGGTCTGATTGGGATCATGGATTCCATGAGAACGAAAAAAGAACAGGCGTCATGAGGAAGGGCGGCTGCGGCCATTGGGCGATGATGAGCGGACCCGCGATGGCCCAGTTGGGGGGCCGTGCTTCTCGCCGCCGCGATCCATTGCAATTGAAATTGCATAAAGGCTATATGAATATAGATTATCAGATTGAAGAATGGTTTTGGATCTATGCCAATTTACACAAAAGACGAGGCGTTAAAGCAATTATTGGACAATGGCATGTCCTGCGCCAAATCGTTCAATGTTCCTGATTCGCTTCAGGTAGAACTACCTTGCAGGCTATCAGACTTAGCGAGCAAGCACCTCACTGTTGGCGCATTTTCGTATTTTGGACCTTATTGCGACATTCGCCGAGGTGAAATAGGCCGATACTGCTCTTTCGGGCGCCGTGTGCGCGGCGCTCAAGTTGAACACCCGACGGACTACGTCACTACCCATCCAATAGCGTATAACCCGCGCTCATTATTCATTAATAACCAGTTTTTTCAGATCGCTGTGCGGGAGCGTGAGGTCAAAAATAGACCGCGCCTTTACGTGGGCCATGACGTCTGGGTGGGTGATGGCGCTTTTATTCGCAGCGGCGTGACCATTGGCACGGGCGCGATTGTCGGCGCAAACTCTGTAGTTGTGCATGATGTGCCGCCATACGCTGTCGTAGCCGGATCTCCGGCTACAATAAAGAGAATGCGATTTGACGAACATACTGTTGAAAGGCTAATTTCGAGCCGTTGGTGGGAAAAGGATATTCGCATCCTAGCTGACGATATTGGTAATGTTTCCATGTTTTTGGATGCAATTGAAGCTCAGGACGTTCCAGAGTACGCGCATCCTAAAGCCATATGCAAGCGCGCTGGAAAAGACTCCTACGAATTAAAATTTTCTTAGTATTGTAGGCCTGACTATCATTCAGATACCAAAGTGGAAACTTACTGCGATGTCGCCGGCGCCCTGGCGCCCTGGCGCCGAGCGCCCGCCGCGTCGACGCGCCACGAGCCGCTCCTCCCGGCAGAGGCGGTAGACCTTCCTCAGGTTCATCCTCAATCCCTCCCGCCTCAGCAGGATCGCCAGCCGCCGGTAGCCGAACCGGCGGCGCTCATCGGCAAGCTCCCGCAGGCGCGTGCGGACGGCGGCATCGCCATCCGCCTCGCGCCGGCGCTGGAAGCTCGACCGATCCACTCCGATCAGCCTGCAGGCCCGGCGCTCCGAGTAGCCGTGATCGTCGATCACGCGCTTCACCGTCGCGAACCGCGCCGCAGGCGAGATCAGTTTTTCCCAGCAGATCCTTCAGCGCCGCATTGTCGAGCATCTGCTCGGCCAGAAGCTTCTTCAGCCGCCGGTTCTCCTCCTCGAGCGTGCGCAGCCGCGCCGTCTCGGAGGCCGTCATGCCGCCGTACCGAGCCTTCCCCTTGTAGAGCGTGGCGTCCGAGATCCCGTGCTTGCGGCGCACGTCGGCGGTCTTCATCCCCGCCTCGTGCTCCTTCAGCACCGAGATGACCTGCTCCTCGGTGAAACGGCTCCGCCGCATGATCCTTCTCCTGATCGAAGGACCCAACTTATCCGTGGCGGGAACTCAGGGGAGCACGTCACGTCCCACGGCGTTCAGCTTTAAAGCGTAGTCTGTAATCGCCCGTCAGCAGCGCTGCCTATCGAACTGCGCCGTCGAAATTTTCTCGTGCGGTCTCGACCCTGTCGAGGTTTTGCTCGGCCCATATCCACACGCTGCAGAACGCCGCACCCAAGCTTTTTCCAAGATCTGTCAGGCGATAGTCGACCCTTGGCGGAACCACCGCATGCACGGTGCGGGTCAACATGCCATCGCGTTCCATCTGCCTGAGGGTCTGTGTCAGCATCTTCTGGCTGATGCCGGGCACATTTCGCGCGAGCTGGGTGAAGCGCAACTCCTCATGATCGTTCAGGACTTCGAGAACGATCATTGTCCATTTATCGGCCACGCGTCCGATCAGGTCGTTCACCAATGCCTCGACCTTCGGATCGGTTTCTCCGTCAACGTCCCCGCCGGCGTTGTGGGTTGCGGCCTGAACGGTCTGAGGGCTGCGCATTTTCCAATACTCTCTTTTCGGTAAGTATAAATCTTTTGAGCGCCTACTTTCTATCACGCCTGCGCCGGCCCAGTTGAGACCCATAACAAATTATGGAGCTCCCGATGAAACTCTCCGGCAACGCCATCCTCATCACCGGCGGCGGCTCCGGCATCGGCGCGGCGCTTGCGCAGCGCTTCCACGATCTGGGCAACACCATCATCGTCGCCGGCCGGCGGCAGGACGCGCTGGATCGCACCTGCGAAGGGCGGGCGAACATGCATGCTCTCAGGCTCGACATCGAAAGCGCGGCGGCAATCGACCAATTCGCCAAAGATATCGTCGCCAGATTTCCGGCGCTGAACATCGTGATCAACAATGCCGGCATCATGCGTTCGGAGCGTCTGGAAACTCGCCGTGACCTTGCCGACGCCGAGGCGACAATCACCACCAATCTGCTTGGCCCGATCCGGATGACCAACGCGCTGATTGATCACCTCGTCGCCCGGCCCGATGCGGCGATCGTAAATGTCAGTTCCGGTCTGGCTTTCGTGCCGCTGTACACCAGCCCCACCTATAACGCGACCAAGGCCGCGATCCATTCTTACAGCCTCTCGCTGCGCGAGGCCCTGAAGGGCGAGGTTGAGGTCATTGAGCTTGCGCCGCCCGCCGTGCAGACAGGTTTGACGCCCGGACAGGAAACCCGCGCGGGCTACCAGCCGCTCGGTGAGTTCATTGACGAGGTGATGGCCCTGTTTGCCCAGCAGCCGACGCCAGCAGAAATCATCGTCACCCGCGCCCGTTTCCAGCGTTTCGCCGAGGCGGAAGGGCGTTTCGATGCGACCATCGCGACGCTCAGCGACATGGCCCGCAAAGCGCGCGGCGATTAATCTGAACAACGCCTTGGCGGCTCAACATTGGGTCGACCAATTCAGTCGTGATTATGGAGGGCTATGGCGTAGACGTAGCGCTCCGTTTCATCCTCTCCGGCCCGCCACCGAGATCAGGGCCGCCATATCGGCCCATCATTTTTGAGCAAATGGGCTCATGGGCGCAGCGGCGATGTCACCTGTTGTTGCCCGGGTCCGGACGCCGTTGGGCCGTTCGGAGTTCTCGCCGCCATCTTGGGCTCCGGCGGATAAGTCAATGTCACTCGCGCATGCCGCCGAAGCAGGATCGGGTCGCCGGCCATCAACGAGCCGCCGCGCTGGTCGATCGACGCCCGGTCAGGTGCGCGGCAGCACGCCCAGCAGCATCGAGGTGAACGAGGCCCGCAGCGCATCGCGCAGGTCCATGTGAAGCGCGCCAAGAGCGGGCTCGTCCGCATAGGCGGCGAGGAGGCTGGGCGGCGGCGGGGCGTAGGCCGACAGGGCGCCCGCCGACAGGAGGCTCATCAGGCAGAACAGTTGGGCGCCGTCGCCAAGTTCCGGCACATGCTGTCGCATGAGTTCAGTCATGTTCGCGAGCCGGTCGAGCGAGGACCGCTTGCACCGCTTTATCGTCTCGATCGAGACATTGCGCTCCAGGACGCCGCCCTGCGCGCCGAAGAGGTCGCATAGCGCCGGTCGGCGCGCCAGCGAGCGGCTGAGGATCTCCGCTAGTTCAGCGGTTCGTTGATCCGGCGTCGCCCGCGCGTCGATGCCGTCGGCCAGTTCGGCCGCCAGATCGGCAAGCCAGCGTCCAAGAAAGTCGTCCAGCAGTTCGAGCAGCACGGCCTCGCGCGATTCGAAATAGCGCAGGACGTTCGACTTGGCCAAGCCGACCCGCCGGCTGAGCTCGTTGAGACTGACCTCGGCCAAAGGCATCTCGCCGAGCATCGCAGCCGCCGTATCCAGGATCGCCCTGCGCCGGGCCTCACGTTGCTCCTCGTTTCGCGCACGCTGAAAAGTCACGCTCTCGCTCCCGCTAAAGACCAATGGTCTCTTGACGTAAGACCGCCGGTCTCTAATGTGCAGCATTACAGACCGATGGTTCTATAGGGGCGTTCCGTGAGTGGCAATTGGACCGAGCACAGCATCCCCGACCAGCGCGGACGGATCGCGATCGTCACCGGCGGCAACACCGGGCTGGGTTTTGAGACGGCGCGGATGCTTGCCGCGCATGGAGCGAAAGTGGTTCTGGCGGTCCGCGACGTGGCGAAGGGCGCGCAGGCGGCGGCCCGCATCGCCGGCGAGGTCGCCGTCCAGGCGCTCGACCTGGCCTCGCTCAATTCGATCCGCTCGGCGGCGGCCGACCTGCGGGCCGCCTATCCGCGCATCGATCTTCTGATCAACAACGCCGGGGTGATGTACACGCCGAGGCAGACCACCTCGGACGGTTTCGAACTGCAGTTCGGCGTCAACCACCTCGGCCACTTCGCGCTGACGGGTCTCCTGCTCGACGGCCTTCTCCCGGTTCCCGGCTCCCGCGTCGTGACGGTCAGCAGCACCGGCCACCGCATTCAGGCCGCCATCCATTTCGACGACCTGCAGGGGCAGCGTTCGTACAGCCGCGCTGGCGCCTACGGCCAGTCCAAACTGGCCAACCTGATGTTCACCTATGAACTTCAGCGCCGCCTCGCCCGGCATGGCGCGACGGTCGCGGTGGCGGCCCATCCCGGTGTGTCCAACACTGAACTGATCCGAAACCTGCCGTCCGCGTTTCGTGGTCCCATAAGCTGGCTTGCGCCATTGCTGACCCAAAAGCCTGAAATGGGCGCCTTGCCGACGCTGCGCGCCGCCACCGATCCGGCGGTTCTCGGCGGGCAATATTACGGCCCCGGCGGGTGGGGTGAAGTGCGCGGATATCCAAAACTGGTCACCTCCAGCGCCGACTCCTACGACCTTGCCGTGCAGCGGCGACTGTGGACCGTCTCCGAGGAACTCACCGGCGTGATGTTTCCGGTGAGGTGAGGCGGCGCGCCATGTGTGAAGAGGATAGATGTCGCGCGGGCGTCCGCCGAATAGGCTCCCATCGTAATTAACGAACCCATTCCAATCCCACTTCGTGGAACGAAAATAAATAAGGCTTATCCCGTTGATTAAGGTTGGCCTATATGTTGATATGTACTATAATAAATACGTACCCTGATTAGGGGCAAAGCCTATAAATGTCGTCTCTTTTTTTTAAAGGATGATTGGGAAAACAAAAAAAGCGGGGATCGCCTTAAGCGATCCCCGCCCGAGCTACAGTAAAATTAAGACGGCTACCAAGAGTGTGTTTAGTACTTTGGCGACGTCAAGTTTCACTGTAACATCGACACGGATGCTTGTCCGATTCATGGACATGACCTCCGGGTCAGGCGCGCCTCGACCCAAAAGGTTGAGGTTACGGCCCCCATCGAACGGTTTTGCCGCCGTTCATGGGTGCATCGGCCCGCTTCCGGTGTTCATGACCACCGTTAGCGGTCCCACGTGCTTCCCTCTAGAAGCCGCAGTGACTCCGTCACCGTGGCTTCGTGTGAACACAGTTCAATCGAGGCCGTGGGTTGCCGCTGAGTCCCTGCGAGAAGCGCGATGAAGCTTATCGGCTCTCGCAGGGGCGACAGTGGCTCAATGCCCTAAGGCTGCTGCCGAGGCAATGGGTTTTTGTAAGCTTCCCTCAACGCCTTCAACGACATCGGCCCCACCGCCATCCCGATCCCAAGCAGGACGTCGAACGCCTCGGCGTAACGGCGTCGGAAGTTCCAGCGGAACGCGAACTCGTCAAGATAGGCTTGCAGGTAGCAGCGGCGTAAACCGTGATAGACGCCCATGCCCCAGCGCTTGAGGTTCGAAAACACGCGGTGAATCCAGGGCATGAAGACGTGCGCGGGCATCATGCCAATGACCCGCTCCTTGTGCTCCCGGTCCTTCAGCCCGCGATAGCCGGTGTTGCCATCCGTTGAGATGGTCGATTTTGGAACGGTAACGCTCTCCACGAAGGCGCGCAGCGTCGCGCCCTGGAAATCGCTGGCGGCTTTCAGGCGAATGCGTCCCGGACCCTTGCCGCCATCCTTGAGTTCGACCGCGCCAAGGACGATCAGCTTGCCGACCGGGCTTCGCCCTTGCGTCCCGAAGCGTCGGGAGTCGCTCTTGGCGTGATAGGGCATGGACGACTCGTCCACCTCCACGACGCCTTCCAGCGCGCCGCGATCGGGATCGACCATGGCCTTGCGCAGGCGATGCAGTAGGAACCACGCGGTCTTGTATGAACCGATCCCGAGCTTGGCCTGAAGCTGGAGCGCTGAGATGCCGTTGGAATGCGTCGCCACAAGGTGTGCGGCGAGGAACCACGTTCGCAGCGGCAGATGCGTACGGTGCATGATGGTGCCCGCCGTAGCGGACGTCTGCTTGCCGCAGCCAGCGCACTCATAGGTCCACGGCTTCGTGGCGAGCCGCCATCCCTTGACGCAAGCGCATGCAGGGCAGCGGAAGCCATCAGGCCAGCGCTTCCGGATCAGATGCTCGGCGCAAGCCGCGTCATCCGGGAACAGAGCCATAAAGGCTTGTAGTGAAATGGGACGATCATGGGTCCAGCGCGCGCTCATGCCGGCTCACGAGCAAATGCCGCGCCATTTCATCCACTGTCAGAAAGTAAATGTAAGGGAGATACTTTTAGGACAGAGGCGATCTTTTCAACCACATCGAGAGTCGGATTCTTCGAACCACGCTCGATGCCGCCAACGTAGCTGTAAGCCAAGCCGACCTCGTGCGCCAGGCCTTCCAAGGTCATGCCCTTGTCGAGGCGGGCTTTCCGCACGTTCTTACCGAAGGTCTCAGCCAAGCGCATGCGCGCATGACGCAAGCGATCGTTAACCCGTTCCAGTCACTATAGTGACCGTCGCCGCTCTCGCGACGCGGTGGAGAATTGTGATGCTGACGACTCTGTCCGTTTTTGTCCTTTGCAGTGTGACCGGCGTCACTGTCGCCGTAGCCCTATGGCTTTATCGACTGGTCACTGAGCTTCGAAATGAGGTTCAAAATCTACGCTTCGAACTTCAACGCGTTCGCTTGGTTACGACAAAACAGGACAGACACCACATCTAGGGGGACCTGAGCCAAGGGGATAAGCCTTAAATAAATAGCGCATTGACCCAAATTGGCGGGTCATGATCCTGTATGTATTTGAAGTATGCGCTTATCCAGCCAGATGAGGTTGGGGGCATTGCTTCGGACTGATCCTGCGATGGCGAGAAAATGGTCGGGCGTTGGGCGGAAACGCCAGAAACGCCATCGCGCCGGATCGTCGGGACATCTTTCGCTGAAGCGGATGGAGGGCGACGGGCCTGACACCTCGAAAGCGAAGCTGTCGAGGTCGAGCGAGAACCCAAGGCCGCGAGCCTTGATGTAGGCCTCCTTCAACGTCCAGAGCGCAAAGAACAGGTCCCGCCGTTCCGCCTCGTCTGGCCCAGCCGAGAAGGCCGCCAGTTCGTGCCCCGAGAACACGGAGCGGGCGAGGCCTTCCAGGTCCTTGGCGCGCCTCATGCTCTCGACGTCCACGCCGATCAGCGGATCGGCGGCGACGGCGACGGCGACCAGACCGTCCGTGTGGCTGAGATTGAAATGAAGCCCCAGGCCGGCCGTCGTCTCCACATGCGGCCGGCCGAACGCGTTCGCGCCGAAGGTCCAGTCCTCGGGTAGGACATCCGCATAGCGCGACAGGGTCAGGCGCAGCAGGGCGTGGGCGGCCAGATACTGCAGCCGCGCGCCGGACGCCACGAAACGGTCGCAACGCCCTCGTTCCTCCTCGCTCAGGAGCGCGAGGCAGGATCGCTCCTGCGCCGCGTCGAGATCGTCGGGCCGGGCGAGCCAGACGTCGATCCGTCCCGGCGGAAGCGTCAGGCGTTCCATGAACCGCAGGGCCGCCTGCGCTGCTTCTCCGCCGCGGCCCTCGTCACCACGTGTAACTCGCTCCGACGCCGAGAAGGCGTCCGCGCCCGATGATCAGTCCATGGGTGTTGGGCGCGTAGGTCGAGCCGAAGTACTGGGGCCGCTTGTCGAGGATGTTCCGTGCGAAACCGTACACTTTCGTCTTGTCGTCGCCCCAACCCAGCTGCGCGTTCAGGAACGTGTAGGGATCGAGCTTGTAGGAGTTTCCGGTGTCGGCCTGGCGTGAGCCCATATATTGCACCTCGCCGGTGGCCGTGAACGCGCCCTGCACGCCGACCGCCTCGCCCGGAAGAACATAGGTCATCGCGAAATTGGCGGTGTATTCCGGCACGTTGGGAACGCGGGCTCCGTTGAACGTGGATTGCAGCGCGGAGGCGTTGCCCCCGACGTTGACGATCTTGCTCTTCGTATAGCCGAAGCCGCCGCGCGCGGAGAGACGGTCGCTGATCTTGACGGTCGACTCAACCTCGAAGCCATAGGACTTGTAGTCCTGATTGTCGTACTCGACATAGAAGGTCAGCGGGTCGAAGGTCGTAAGCTGACCGTCCTTGATGTCGTTGTAGAACGCCGCGGCGTTCAGCGTGACGCGATCGTCAAGGAAGCGGCTCTTCAGCCCGGCTTCGTAGGTCCAGCCCTTGGACGGCCGATACGGGCTGGTGGGAATGCCGAAAACGGCGTCGATCGAGTAGCGCTCGAACCCGCCCGAAACGTAGCCATGCGCGACGGAGGCGTAAGTGGAGACGCCGTCCGTCCAGCGCCAGGAGGCCGCGGCGCGGCCGGTCAGATAGGTGTCGGAGTAGTTCCGCCTCTGGCCGAACCGGTCGACGGCGCGGGGATCGAGCAGCGGCGCATTGCCGTTGCCCACATAGAGACTGGTGAATTTCTGGTCGTCGTTGGCCAGACGCAGGCCGCCGGAGAGCGTCAGCCGATCCGTCACCGGGACTGAAACGTCGCCGAACGCCGCCCAGGTCTGGCTGACGATCTGGGTGTCGTTGATCCCGTTGGTGTAGGCGCTGACGGTGCTGGTCTGGTCGCGCACCGTGTCGTACTCGGACCGGAAGTAGCTGGCGCCCGCCACCCATGAAATGTTGGCGCCTTCAAGCGAGCTGACGCGGAGCTCCTGCGAATAGATGCGCTCCCGCTCCACCTGCCGGCTCTTGTCGTTGAGAGTATCGTTGTAATCTCCGACCGATCCCCCATAAATCCTGCTGAACAGGAAGGCGTCGGTGTCGTCGAACCTCTGACGGATCTTGATGTTCTGGACGCTGGAGATGGAGGTGAACTTGAAGCTGTCGAAGCTCTTGTTCACCTCGACGCCCAGGTTCTCCATGTCGCGCTTGCCCGAGGGATGCTCGTCGAGCCCGCTGCGCGGGAAGTCCGGATGCTCGGCGAGCAGCAGCATGGGATTGTCGCGGTGGTCGCGGTCGAAGCCGCCGCGCACGGTCACGTCCAGCGTGTCGTTGGGCGTGAAGGTGAGGGTGGTCTTGCCGGAGGCGAGCTCGGCGCCGCCTTCCCGGCCGCCGATCACCGAGTTGCGGATGTCGCCGTCCACATGGGAATAACGCAGCGCAAGCCGCCCGGCGATCTTGTCCTGGACCAGCCATCCGCCGGCGACCATCTGGGCGACGCGATGCCCGTCCGAACCGATCTCGCCCGAGGTGGTGAACTCGCGCCGGCCGTCGGCGGGCGTCGAGATCACGTTCACCGCGCCGCCGAGGGCGTTGCGGCCGAACAGCGTGCCCTGCGGGCCGCGCAGAACCTCCACCCGCTCCACGTCGAGCAGGCTGGAGAAGGAGCCGAAGGCGCTGGTCGGCACGCCGTCCTGCGAATAGCCGACGGTGTTGTCGAGCGAGTTGAACGGGCTGCCGAGCGGCGCGATGCCGCGCATCTGGCTGAAGTTCTGACCGGGCACCGAAAAATCGGTGAAGTTGAAGTTCGGCGTCGACCGCGCGATGTCCGCGCCGGGATCGGCGGAGAAGGACGGCACGGCCTCCCGGTTGATCACCGTGAGGCTCATGGGGATGTCCTGAGCGTTTTCGGGCCGTTTGCGCGCGGTGACGGTGATCTCCTCGAGCATGACGGCGCCGTCGGGACCGTCCTGAGCAAGTCCTGCGCCGCTGAAGCCGAACATCGCCGCGCCCAGCGCAACCGCACCCCGTCGAACCATCGTCTCCCCCAAAGTCAGAGATAGAGCAGGGCCTTATCGCATCTCTGCGATCCCCTGGATTTTGTAGAACGCCAAAGCTTTTGTGTTTTCCGCCGATTGCGTCAGGCGCGGTTCGCCTCGCGGCTCGGGGGATACCCGAACCTGCGGCGATAGGCGGTGGCGAAGGCGGCCTGATCGGTGAACCCGACGCGATAGGCCACCTCCGCGACGGACAGCTCCCGGTTGCGCAGCAGCCCCTGCGCCAGTTCGAGCCGGCGCGTCCGGACGTAATCGAACGGGGCGATTCCGAACGCCTTGCGGTAGTGCGAGCGCAGGGTGCTGGCGCTGACGCCCGCGCGCCGCGCCAGCGCCGCCATGGTCGGCACGGCGAAGGCGTCCGCGTCGATGGCGCGTTTCACTTCGACCATCCGCTCGTATTGGCGGGCGCTGAGCGCGTGGGGCTCTGCGGTCGATCGCCCGGCGAGGCGCGCGGCCTCGGTGACGAAGGCCAGGGTGGCGCTTTCGAGATGGAGGCGCGCCAGGCGCCCGTCATAGCGGTCTGCGAGCGTTTCGGCGGCGAGATGGGACAGGCGCCACGACGCGCCCAGTTCACGGACCCGCGCGCCGCCCTCGACCATGGCCTGCAACGGATCGAGGCCGTCGTCGCCATCGTCCTCGTCGAAACGATCGAAGAACTCGGGCGAGACGGCTGCGGCCACCGTGGCGCAGCGCTGGCCGGCCCGGCAGGAGCCAAGGCACTCCGCTCCCTCGCCCGTCGCCACCGCCACGACGAGGCCGGGACGGAACATGGCCGCTTCCGCGCCTTCGACGCGCATCGGCTCCGCCTCGCCCGAGACCTGAATGGCGAGCAGCAGCGTGCGGCCGCAGCGCTGTCGCATCTTCATGTCCGACAGATAGGCGACGTCGTAGGCCACGCAGTCGAGGCCGCGCTGGACCGGGGCCGAGAGGATGCGCCCGCTCAGGACCGGTCCGTTCGCCCCGACGGGCCGCGAGGCCGACAGGTCGAGATCGATGTTGCGGGCCGCGGACAGCCGGTAGAGATCGGTGGGGTGATAGTCGCCGAGGCTCTCAACGGACATGGCTGCGAGGCCCCACGGGGATGTCTGTCCCCAATCCGGTCGTCATGATCGCGCGCCGAGAACGTTCAGAACGATGTCCAGATTCTCGAACTCCTCCTCATGGGAGGGCATGTCGAGAATGAACCATCGAACCCCTTGCGTCACATGCGATGACAGCATTTCCGCGACCTCGTCGTGGGATCCGACGAAATAGGGGCAGTCGGCCTGAAACTGGCCGAAGGGCTCGAGCCAGAACCCGTCATGGGCCGGCTGGCGCTGCCTGAGCTGATCGTAGAGCTTGCGCTTCCAGGCCGAGTCCGAGGTCTCCATCGTCATCTCGAGGACGCCTTCGCCGTCCGGCTCCGGAGGGAAGTGGGTCCTCGCCGCGGTCCAGGCCTCAGCCGCGGTCTTGCGGGTCACGACGCCGAGGTGCACGCCCTTGCGATGCGGGCCTGCGGGCGTGGCGTCGGCGAGGTCCGGAGCCAGCATTCTCATCCTCACGGCGTCGACCGCGGCGGCGGTGCGTTCCGCCGCCGCGGAATGGCCTGCCACCATGAACGTCGGCAGAAGGTGCGCCGGCGGATGCGGAAGTATCTTCGCCGCGGAAACATTGTAGAAATCGCCGGAAAAGCTCGTCAGCGAGGCGTTCCAGAGAAGAGAGCGCATCAGTTCGGCGTATTCCGTCAGCCGGACATAACGATCGTCATGCGCAACGTCGTCGTGAAGAACCTCGCGGTCGCGCGCGGCCGCGCCGGTGATCAGGTTCAGGGCCACCTGGCGACCGTACATATAGGCCAAAGACGACACCATCTTGGCTGATGTAATCGGGTGCTGATAGACCGGATTCACCGCGATGATCGGGGTCAGGCGGCGTGAGCTGGCAAGAACATGTTGCGCGGTCAGCCAGGGGTCCACAAGCGTGTCGTTCGACGAAAAACAAAGAATTCCGTCGAGATCGAAACGATCGGACAGCGCAGTGATATTTTTGACGTCTGGCCAATAGCTGTCCGGTTCAGGGTTTCTGGTGTTGATGACGTAAAATTCTACCGCCTGTCCGCCTACAAGAGTCGCCATCTGAATACTCGTTCCTTGCGGGAGTGAACGGATTTCTGGGCCAAGAGGCCGGCGAAATTCAGTCGCATCCATTCAGCGCCGGGTCCCACAACAATATCTTCTGCGTGAGGGTCAAGGGATTTCAGAGTCACTAGTCCGTGACAAAAATGGAATTGTTATTTAAATAAAGGCTTCGTGGTGGTGTAGACCATAGTACGATGAATTTTTGTTTTCGACGTATAATTTGCTGGTAGATCGATCATTTTTCGCTTTTCGTTAAAATGATACAGTCTGAAAAACAACCGACATATTTTGAGACGAGGCCGTTGAGGAACGGGGCGGTTCGAAGATTTAATGGAATGAATCAAATATTTTCTCTCAGTAACGAGATGTGTTGACGATTTTCATGGCGCGCCAATAACTCAATCCCGAGCTGGCGATGCGTCGATATTTTCCGTCTCAGCGCCGCGCAATAAGGGCCGGAACCGTTGTTCGACGGCCGGATTATTATGCGCTTATAGCGGGATGTGCTCGTATCATGGACGACAGTCTGTTTTTCTCACGAGGTTTGCCTGCTGGAATGCGGGCGGACGCCTGGTGGGCGGCGATCGCGCTGCAGGCCATCGAGATCGGCGGCGAAGAGGATCCCGTCTGCCTTGTGCTCTCGAAAGGCGCGGCTCGCGGCGTTCGTCGCAGGGTTGATCTTGATAAGACCTTATCTGATCTCGCCGGCGATGTTGAAGCTCAGCTTCGCGGCCCGGCGTCCGAGGAGCGGCGCGGACGCGTTCCAGGCGTCGTCGTCAAGGGCCCCGACGTGGATCAGGGGCTTCGCGTCGGGGACGGCGGTCTCCTGATCCTCGCCGATGGAGCCGGGGCGCGCCTCGACGCGAGCGGCGTTCCGGAGGCGCGCCGGCCGGAGGCGTTGCGGCTCGCCGGACGGATCGCCGCCATCGCACGCAGGCATGGGGACCCCGCGACGGTCCGGCCGATCTCCTCGAGATGGGTCTGCATGGCGTGGCTGTCGGCGAGCGGCATGGCGATAGCCGCGCCGACGCCGCGCGCGGGGCGCAGATCGCGCCGAACAGATAGGCGCTCCGGTAGCGTTGGTCGGCCGGCTGGCGTGGCCTCGTCCCGCGCTTCGCCCATTGCCGCACGACGCCGTTCTTCTGGCCGATGCGAGCCTCGTCCTGGAACCAGATCTCGATCGGCTTGCCCTTGGGCAGGTGGCCGACATGCGCCCTCAGCGTCGCCGGGAAGTTTTTTTGAACGCCGCGATGACTTCGGCCTTCTGGCCGGGATGGCGCGGCCGGGCGCTGACGTGCGAGAAGCCGATCTGCTTCAGGAGCTTGCCGATCGTGCGCTCGTGATAGGCGACGCCGAAGCGCTCCTCGATCACCCGCTTCAGGTCGATCCGCCGCCAGCGCACGACGCCGTCAACGGCCCGGTCCGGGCCCGTCTCGACGATCGTGGCGAGTTCCGCGAGTGGCGCCGAAAACAGTCGCGGGACGGAGCCGTTGGCCCAACTGTCCTTCAGCCCGTCCGGGCCGTGTTCGTTGAAGCGATGGACCCAGTCGCGCGGCGTCTGACGGTCCATGCCGCCGATACGGGCCGCCTCGGTCCGGTTCATGCCGTCGAAGACAGCGGCCAGCGACAGCAGGCGGCGGCTCCGGTTGGCATGGCGGCTCGACGCAGCAAGCCGCTGAAGCTCGGCGGCGGAATAGTCCCCGCGAAGCGAAATCGCTGACGCCATGGCGCGAATCCTCCCAGATGTAGAGGGTCATCACCCCCGACGTTGTGGAAATCCCACGCGCGTCACAGCCGCAGGCCGTGGGTATTATCTCCTTAAAGACCGAACGACTTGGGTGACGAGCTGGCGCGTCGATCAGAATTTGGAAAAAGGACTGAGCCTTGAAGGGTCACGTCACCGGCCACAACGCGACCTCGGGCGCGGGCGGCCTGTAACCGAGCGCCGAGTGTAGACGGACGGCGTTGTCGTGCCGCCGCACGTCGTGCTCGTCCGAAAGCTGCGTGGTGGCGGTGGAAAGCCTGCGGGACAGCCTGCGCCGCGAACTGCAGCGCCGCGGCGCGCATTTCTGCACCGCCGAAGAGGGGCGTCGTCTGCGGGCGGCGGTGTGGCCCGGCGGCGTCCTGGCGCGTTCGGTCGTCGGGCGCAGCGCCACGGAGATCGCCGAACAGGCCGGCGTCGACGTCAAGCCGGGCACGCGCCTTCTCGTCTGCTCGGTCCTCGCCGCGTCGGAGCAGGATCCGCTGTGCCGGGAAAAGCTCTCGCCGATCCTTGGAATGGCGCATGTGCGGGATTTCGAGGATGCGGTGAAGATGGTGTGCCGCCTCACCGGGCAGTTCGGACGGGGCCATAGCTGCGGCATTCACACCAACCGACCCGAGCAGATTTGCCATCTTGCGCGAGCCGTCAAGACCAGCAGATTGATGGTGAATCAATCGACAGGAGCTGGAAACAGCGGAAGCTTCTCCAATGGCATGCCGTTCACGACGACGCTATCCTGCGGAACATGGGGTGGAAGCCTGGTTGGCGAGAATGTCAACTGGCGGAATTTCCTCAACTACACATGGGTGTCGCGCCCCATCGATCGTCCGAAGACCGATTGGAGCCAACTGGTCGCGCCTTACGTCGGGGCGCGAGCCTAAGCGGCGGGGCCTGATCCGGACCTGCGAAGCAAAGCCGTGGTGGGAAAACGAATGTCCGCACATCTGACCGTTCTGCAGTTGATCCGCCGTCGCGCCGGCTTGCTTGGCGTCGGCGCGGCGCTCTCCGTCGCGGCGGCGTTGCTCGGCCTCGTTCCGGCGCTGGTGATCTATCAGATGACCGCCACGATGCTCGCGGGGGGCGCGGCGGCCGCCGCCGACGGCCTGGGGTGGCTGCTCGCCGGCGCCGTCCTGGCGGTGATCGCCAAGGCGGCGCTGCAGTCGGTCAGCGCGCATGTGGCGCATGTGGCGGCCTACGACATCCTCTACGACATCCGCGTCGCGCTTGGGCGGCATCTGTCGTCACTGCCGCTCGGAGCCCTCGGCGGTCGGACCACCGGCGCGACCAAGAAGGTCCTGCACGACGATGTGGAGCAGATCGAAAGCGCTCTCTCCCACGCCGTTCCCGACATCGCGAGCGCTCTGGTCGCGCCGCTGGCGGCGCTCGCGCTTCTCGCTTTCGTGGACGTCCGGCTGGCCCTGGCCCTGTTCGCTCCGATGCCGCTGATCGGTCTCGCTTACTGGGTGACGCTGCGGGCGAGCAAGAGCGAGCGCATGAGCCACATGATGAGCCACGTGGCGCTGAACAGCGTGGTCGTGCAGTATGTCGCGGGCATGAAGGTCATCAAGGCCTTCACGCGCGCGAACAGCTCCTTCGCCGAACTGACCGATGCGATCGACGCCTACGCCAGGTCGTCGGAGGCTTACGCGGTCGCGGCGCTCAAGCCCTTCGCGGTGATGCTGGTCCTGCTGCGCAGCACGCTTCTCACCGTGTTGCCGACGGGCGCGCTGCTCCTCGCTATGGGGTGGACCACGCCTGAGGCGGTCATCCTCGCGCTGCTGCTCGGCATCGGCGTCACGCCGCCCCTGGCGAAGCTCACCTATTCGGCCGGGCATGCGTTCTGGAAGATCAAGATCGCCAGCGCCGAGATCGAGCGGCTCCTCGCCATCCCGCCGCTTGCGGAGCCCGCCGCGCCGCAGACCCCGCGCGACAACGGCGTCCGGTTCGAGGATGTGCGTCTGGAAATCGACGGCCATGTCATCCTGAACGGCGTCAGCTTCGAGGCGCGGCCCGGCGAGGTGACGGCGCTGGTCGGGCCCTCGGGCGCGGGCAAGTCCACGATCGCCAAGCTCGTGCCGCGCTTCTTCGAGGTTTCGTCGGGAGCGGTGTCGGTCGGAGGCGTCGACGTCCGCCGGATCGCCACGGACGATCTGATGAGCCGGGTCGCCTTCGTGTTCCAGGAGACCTTCCTGTTCGACGACACCGTCCGCAACAACATCCGCGTCGGCAGGCCTGAGGCCTCAGACGCCGAGATCGAGGCGGCGGCGCGCCGCGCCTGCGTGACGGACTTTCTCGACGAACTGAGCGACGGGCTGGACTCCCGCATCGGCGAAGATGGCGCGCTTCTCTCCGGCGGTCAGCGGCAGCGCATCGCGATCGCGCGGGCGATCTTGAAGGACGCGCCGATCGTCGTGCTGGACGAGGCTACGGCCTCGCTCGACGCCGAGAGCGAGGAGCGGGTGCATGCGGCCCTGTCCGAGCTCGCCGCCGGGCGCACGGTGATCGTCATCGCCCACCGGCTCGCCACCATCCGCGGCGCGGACCAGATCCTCGTCATCGCCGACGGCAGGATCGAGGCCGCCGGAGCGCACGCCGAACTCCATCAGAGCTCGATCACCTATCGGCAGCAGTGGCAAGCCTACGAACGCAGCCAGACGTGGCGGTTCGAGGGCCGGGGCGAGGCTCGAACGGAGGCCCCTGCGCCGGCCGTGGAGGACGACGCGGGCGGACAGCCGGACCTCGCCTATGAAAATCTTGCCGGCGGCTCGTTCTTCCGGATGTTCTTCCGGCTTCTCGGGCCGGAGCGGGCGCGCTTCCTGCGGGTGGCGTTGCCGCTGCAATTCGCCGAGGGCTTCGTGCACGGCGCGCCGATCCTGCTGGCGGCGCTCAGCGTGATCGACCTGCTGCACGACCGGCTGACGGTTGAGCGGGCGGCGATCTACTCCGCGATCCTCGTCGTCTGCTTCGCGGTCGAGATCGTGATGCAGCACGCGGCGCTTCGCGCGCTCTGGCGCGTCCAGCCGCGCGCGATCGCGGCGCTTCAGAAGGCGGTCGGCTATCGCCTGAGGCGGCTTCCGCTCAGCTTCTTCCATGGCGCGGACGCGGGCCGGCTCACCGGCCTGCTCGTCGCCCATCCGGCGCAGATCGACTTCATCTCCGCGCCCGGTCAGTTCCTGCGCGCGGTCATCGGCCCCGCGATGGCGGCGCTCGTGCTTGTGTGGTTCGACTGGCGGCTGACCCTGTGCCTGTTCGCCACCCTGCCGCTCTACCTTGTCGTCCTGCACTGGACAGATCGCATCTACTGCGCGGTCTGGGATCGGCTGATCGAGGCGCGGGCGCAGGCGGACCGCAGCATGCTGGAGTTTCTCCGCGGCCTGCCGGTCATCCGCGCGTTCGGCATGTCGGTGACGACCGCGGCCGGCTTCGACGACGCCATGAAGGGCTATCGCGACGCCAGCCTGCACACGGTCAGCAAGGTGACGCCGACGTTCGGCGTCGGCGTCGGCGTGCTCGAACTCGGTTTCGTCGTGTTGGCCTGCGGCGGCGGGCTCATGGCGGCTTCCGGGCTGGTCCCGGTCGAGACCTTCGTGCTGTTCGCGCTGTTCTCGCTCGCCTTCTACATCCCGATCCTCGACGCCGCCGAACTCACGAGCTACCGCCGTCTGATCGAGCGGTCGATGGAGGCGATCGGCAAGGCGTTCGACGCGCCGATCCTGCCCGACCCCGCGCCCGGAACGGCCCGGATCCCCGAGCGCTTCGACGTGCGGCTCGAGAAGGTCCGCTTCGCCTATGGCGAGCGACGGGTGCTCGACGACGTCAGCGTCACCCTGCCGGACGGCAAGCTGACGGCCATCGTGGGGCCGTCCGGAGCGGGCAAGTCGACGCTGGTGAACCTCATCGCCCGGTTCTGGGACGTGGATTCCGGCAGCGTGGAGATCGGCGGGGTGGACGTGCGCTCCATGCCCCAGGCCCGGCTCTACGGGAGCCTCGCCATGGTGTTCCAGAACGACTTCCTGTTCGACGACACCGTCGAGGCCAATCTGAGGATCGGCCGGCCGGACGCGACCATGGAGCAGATCGAGCGGGCGACCCGCGCGGCCCGCATCCACGGGCGGATCATGCAGCTGCCGGACGGCTACGCCACCCGCATCGGGGAGAGCGGCGTCCATCTGTCCGGCGGCGAGAAGCAGCGTCTCGTCATCGCCCGCGCGCTGCTGAAGGACGCGCCCATCGTCCTGCTCGACGAGGCGACGGCCGCGATCGATCCGGAGAACGAGCTGGCGATCCGAGAGGCGCTCGGCGCTCTGACGCAGGGGCGCACCGCCATGGTGATCGCCCACCGCCTCGCCTCCGTCACCACCGCGGACCAGATCGTGGTTCTCGCCCGGGGCGCAGGGGTCGCGGGCGTCGGGAGCCACCAGCATCTGCTCGCCACATGCCCGCTTTACCGCGACCTCTGGCGCGCCCAGAACGCCACGGATCGCTGGTCGGGCGAGGCTCGCGACGGACATCAGCACGTTCCGGCAGGAGCCTGAGCCGCGCGGTGAAATGAAAGTCGTTCCATGCTCCGTCAGCTGCGCATCGCCCTGCTCTTCCTGCCCGACAGCCTGCTCCTGGGCTTCCTGGTGGTGGCCGGACCGTTTCTTCTTCGTGAGGAAGGCGCTGGCGCGGCGATGGCGACAGCCGTCGGCTACGTCACGCTTCCCTTCGCGGTCGCGTTCCTGTGGGCCCCGTTCGTAGACCGCCACCCCATCGGCTGGCTCGGCCGGCGCGCGGGGTGGGCGGGACTGTCGCAACTGCTCGCCGCAGGCGTTCTGGCCGCGGGCGCGCTGTGGCTGGCGTCCGTCCCCGACGGTGCGGGCGGCGTCCCGGTCCTGCTGGTGTGCCTCGCGGCGGGCGTGGCGCTGGCCACCCGGAACATCGCGCTCGGAGCCTGGATGCGCGAAGGGCTCCACGAGTCCGAGATGGCGACGGCCGTGGGGGCCCGTTTCGCCGGCGCTTCGATCGGCAACTGGCTGGGCTCCGGCGTCCTGGCGTCGCAGTTCCCGGATTACGGCTGGCCCGGCGCGCTCGCCTTCGCGGCCCTCGCGCTGCTCGTGACATGGCCGGCGATTCTGGCGCTTCCCGGCGACCGGAGCGCCGCGGCCGAAGCCTCGACCGACTCGCTCGTCGCCGTCGCCGGGGCGATGTTCCGACGACCCGGCCTCGTCGGGGCGGTGGCCATGCTGTTCGTCCTCTCGGCGGTGATGGCGCCGCCCTTCGGGCTCGGTCTGGTGCTTCTGAGCGACAGGGGCTTCACCGCCGAGCAGATCGGCTGGAGCGCCGGCTATGGCGGGTCGATCCTCTGCGCCGCGGCGGCGCTCGCATGCGGCGGCCTCGCCTCCCGGTTCGGCCTGACGGCGATGATCGGCGCCGGCGTCGTCCTCCAGATCGGCCTCAGCCTCGCCTGGGCCGGAGTGGCCTTGGGACCGGACGCGGCGTCCTGGCTCATCGGCGGCGCCGTCATGGTGGCCCAGATGGGCGTCTACGCCATGATGTCGGCCATGTGGATGCTGGCGACGCTGCGGCTGGTGTCGCTGCGCCACGCCGCCAGCGAGATCGCTCTCGTCAACGCCTTTCTGCTGCTGGGCGGCATCGTCGCGCCGAACGTCGCCGGGCTCGCGATCGACGCCTATCCCGGTTGGGCGAGATTCTTCGTCGTGCACGCCGCGGTCACGGCGCTCGCGGGGATCGCTGTGATGATGGTGTTTTCGCGTGTCGGCTTGAATCGGAAGCCCGTGGAGTCTGTGGCGCCGGGCGGCTGACGGTTCTTGGCGCGCGAGCTCTGGTCCCGCCACGAATCTTGGCTCCGACGACTTGCTTTCGATGACGTTGGCGCGCGGCTTGAGCCCCGGATCCCGGAAGAGACGCGCTGTGGCGCCCGCCTGTGTCCGGTCGAACTCTCGCGCTCCGGCCGGCTGGAGCGTCGATCGGACGCCGATCCGCTTGGAGGGCGCCAAGGCCTTGGGAGGGCCATGGCTTTTGAGCGGGACGCGCCCGGTTTGCGCGTCGCGGAAGCGTGGACCAACGACGAGAGACCTCATCAGCCATTGCGGCGTGACGTCGGCGCGCCTCTTCGGGGTTCCTCGTGTTGACCGTCGTGGTCGGCGGCGAGCGGCCCTCATAGGCCGCCTTCAGGTCCGCCGGAACGCGCCTCCGGTGCCAGTACACGCCTGTCTTTGGGGGAGCCTGAAAGGTCGGGACGTCGGGAGAACCATGCGTGACGCCCGTGCATGCCGCCGGGCGCGCTGGAGCCCCAAGGGTTTCAACACATGTTCATTCTTCAGGGAAAAATCTGGTGCCGCAGGGGAGGATTGAACTCCCGACCTCACCATTACCAATGGTGTGCTCTACCACTGAGCTACTGCGGCGTCGGCCTCCGTCCCGAAGGGGCGTGGCGAAGCGCGCGGAAACTGCCACAGGGGAGGCGGCGGCGCAAGCGGGGCGGGGCGGACTTTTTCAGGCCGCCCGAAAGGCTCACGCGCCCGCCAGAAGCGCGGCGTCGATGCGGCCGTCGTGCTCGAAGGTGGCGGGGCCGGTCATCAGGATGTGGTCGTCGCCCTCGCGCCACTGAATCCTGAGCGATCCGCCGGGCAGGGTCACCGTCACGTCGCGCCCCGTGCGGCGGGTGCGGGCGGCGGAGACGGCGGCGGCGCAGGCGGCGGTGCCGCAGGCGAGCGTCAGGCCCGCGCCGCGCTCCCACACCTTCAGCGTCAGGGCTTCCCGCGAATCGATCCGGGCGAGCGAGATGTTGGCCCGCTCCGGGAACAGCGGGTGATTCTCCAGCAGCGGCCCGACGCGGCCGAGATCCACCACGTCGAGGTCGGAGACCCAGAAGATCGCGTGCGGGTTGCCCACATTGGCGACCGAGGGCGAATGGATCAGCGGCGCGTCGATGGGGCCCACCTGCAGCTCGATGGCGCGGGTGTCGGCGAAGGCCTCGGACAGCGGAATGTCGGCCCAGCCGAACTTCGGCGCGCCCATGTCCACCGTCACCTGGTCGGGCTCGGCGCCCGCCGAGCAGACCAGCGGCCCGGCGGAGGTCTCCAGCAGCGCCCCGTCCCGCCCGCTTTCGCGCATCAGGGCCCAGGCCACGCAGCGCGTGCCGTTGCCGCAGGCGGCGGCCTCCGAGCCGTCGGCGTTGTAGATGCGCATGAAGGCGTCCACGTCGCCCCGGCCCGGATGCAGCGCCATCAGCTGGTCGAAGCGGGTGGCGTCCCGGGCGGCCAGCGCCCGCGCCTCGTCGGGCGCGACGGCGCCGCCCTCGCGCAGGTCGAGCACGAGGATCTCGTTGCCGAGGCCGTTCATCTTCAGGAAGGGGCGACCGATCAGGGAGCTCATGGCGCGACACCAGCTGTTCGGCGGCCGCGAGGGGGCCGTCGTCGAGCCTTCATATCGCGCGCGCCTTCGCGAAACGCCAGGGTTTCGCCGCGACGGAGCGTGCTGAAACGGTGAGGGGCGCTCTTAACCCACGCCGGTCGGCGTCTGTTCGGCCACGGCGGCGGGCGCGGGGCCGCCGGCGTAGGCGTCGGCCCCCAGGCTTACGCCGAGGGTGATCAGCGCGATCGCGCCGATTCGGGAGGGCCAGCAAGCGAACGCCTTGAAAACGGCGCCGTCGCGCGGTGCGATGAGGGTCATTTCGTCTCTCCGACGGGCTTATGCCTTGCGCTGCGGACGAGAGCCTGACTTCCGCGACGCCTCGGATAATGGACGTTCATCAAGACCCGTCCCGACGGCGCGGTATGCGCCGCCATCGGACGAGCCATGTGTGCTCTACGAGGGGCAACCTAACGCGGGAATCGCTCGGCGGCGAGAGATGTGACGAAGGCGCGACGCTCCGTCGCGGCGCGGTTGACGGCTACCTCCGCGGCCTGTAAGGAGCGCCCACGTCTTGAAAGACCAGACGCCAGCCAAGCCGCCCGTCCCATGAGTTCGGGGGGTCAACGTCCGCCGACGATCACGTCCGCGGGCGCGTTTTGCGTTGCGCGCCGACGGCTCCGTTTAAGACCAACCACGAGGCGCTGGCCTTCATGTTCGAGACCCTGACCGACCGCCTCGGCGGCATTCTGGACCGGCTGACCCGCCGCGGCGCGCTGACCGAGGCGGACGTGGCCGAGGCCATGCGCGAGGTGCGGCGCGCGCTGCTGGAGGCGGACGTCGCGCTGGAGGTGGTGCGGTCCTTCATCGACCGGGTGAAGGAGCGCGCGGTCGGCGTCGAGGTGGTGAAGTCGGTCACCCCCGGCCAGATGGTGGTCAAGATCGTCCATGACGAGCTCGCCGCCATGCTGGGGCCGGACGCCCAGCCGATCAGCCTCGCGGCCGCGGCCCCGGTGCCGATCCTGATGGTCGGCCTGCAGGGCTCGGGCAAGACCACCTCCACCGCCAAGATCGCCCGCCGCCTCTCCACGCGCGACCGGCGCAAGGTGCTGATGGCCTCGCTGGACACCCGCCGCCCGGCGGCGATGGAGCAGCTCGCCACGCTGGGCCGCCAGACCGAGGTCGCCACCCTGCCGATCGTGCCGGGGCAGACCGCGCTGCAGATCGCCCGCCGGGCGATGGAGGCGGGCCGGCTCGGCGGCTACGACGTGGTGCTGCTCGACACCGCCGGCCGCACCACGCTCGACGACGCGCTGATGGCGGAGGTGGTCGAGGTCAGACAAGCCACCAACCCGCACGAGGTGCTGCTGGTGGCCGACGCCCTCACCGGCCAGGACGCGGTGACCACCGCCCGCGCCTTCGACCAGGCGGTCGGCGTCACCGGCATCGTGCTGACCCGCATGGACGGCGACGGCCGCGGCGGCGCGGCGCTCTCCATGCGCGCCGTCACCGGCAAGCCGATCAAGCTGGTGGGCGTGGGCGAGAAGTTCGACGCGGTGGAGGAGTTCGATCCCTCCCGCATCGCCAACCGCATCCTCGGCATGGGCGACGTGGTCTCGCTGGTGGAGAAGGCCGCGGCCACCATCGACGCCGAGAAGGCGGCCAAGACCGCCGAGCGCATGCGCAAGGGCCAGTTCGACCTGAACGACCTGCGCGACCAGCTTCAGCAGATGCAGCGCATGGGCGGCATGTCTGGTCTGATGGGCCTGATGCCGGGCGTGGCCAATCTCAAGAAGCAGATGGCCGGCGCCAATCTCGACGAGGGCATGTTCCGGCGCCAGGCCGCGATCATCGACAGCATGACCCGCGAGGAGCGCCGCAACCCGGACATCCTCAAGGCCTCGCGCAAGAAGCGGGTGGCGGCGGGCTCCGGCGCGAAGGTCGAGGACGTCAACAAGCTGCTGAAGATGCACCGCCAGATGGCGGACATGATGAAGCTGATGGGCAAGGGCGCGAAGTCCGGCCGCGGCCCGCTCGCCGGCCTCGGCGCGGCGCTGGGCTTCGGCGGCGGCGCCCCGCAGATCCCGCCGGAGGCGCTGGAGGAGCTGAAGAAGGGCAAGCTGCCGGACGGCCTGCCGCCCGGCTTCCCCGGCGGCGGCGGGCTTCCGGGCGGAATGCCCGGGCTTCCCGGCCTCGGCGGGCCGAAACTGCCGGGCCTCGGCGGCTTCCCCGGTCTCGGGAAGAAGAAGTGAGCCTTTGAAATTCAGGCGGAGATTGCGGCGGACGCGCGAGCGCGACGCCCGAAGCCTCCGCCGGATGGACCGAACGACCCTGAACCGCTCCCGGCCCGAGGCCGGGGCCACGACCTGACTGGAAGGAAAGAAAATGTCCCTGAAGATCCGTCTCGCCCGCGGCGGCGCCAAGAAGCGTCCGTTCTACCGCATCGTCGTCGCCGACTCGCGCTATCCCCGCGACGGCCGCTTCATCGAGCGCATCGGCACCTACAACCCGGTGCTGCCGAAGGACGCCGAGCGCGTCGTTCTCGACGTGGAGAAGGCCAAGGAGTGGCTGGCCAAGGGCGCGACCCCGACCGACCGCGTTCACCGCTTCCTGGACCAGGCCGGCCTGCTGAAGCGCCCGGCCCGCAACAACCCCACCAAGGCCGAGCCGGGCAAGAAGGCGCAGGAGCGCGCCGCCGAGGCCGCCGCCAAGAGCGCCGACGCCGCGGAGTGATCCGCCTCCGGGCCGCATGACCGCGGCCCGGATTTCGGACGCCGTACGGAACGTCACGCGCAGCCGCCACGCCCGAGCCTGTCCCGGGCATGACGGGAGTGGGCGTCACGCGCCGCGGCGCGGTCCAGACAGGCCTTGAGCGCCGCGAGGCGCTCCCCGATCTGCGTGGTCCCGGCGCGGCGTCCGTCCGCTCCGGGGCTTCGCGTTCCGCCTTCGGCCTTCGAGCGAGACGACACCGCCCATGACCTCTTCCCGACGGGTTCAGATCGGCGTCATCGGCGCCGCCCACGGCGTCCGGGGCGAGGTGCGGGTGAAGTCCTTCACCGCCAACCCGATCGATCTCGCGGCCTACGCCCCCATCACCGCCGAGGACGGCGTGCGCGCCTTCGCGGTGGCCGGCCTGCGCCACCTCAAGGACGACATGCTGGTGGTGCGCTTCAAGGGCGTGGACAGCCGCGACAAGGCCGAAGCCCTGAACGGCGTCGGCCTGTTCGTGCCGCGCGAGGCGCTGCCCGACGAGGACGAGGACGAGTTCTACTGGACCGACCTGATCGGCCTGCGCGTCGAGACCGCGGACGGCGCGGCGGTCGGCGAGGTGGTGACGGTGACCAATTTCGGCGCCGACGATCTTCTGGAGGTGCGGCTCAGGGGCGAGCGGCGCACGGTCTACCTGCCCTTCACCAGGGCGGTGATTCCGGTGGTGGACATGGCGGGCGGCCGCCTGGTGGCCGCCATTCCCGACGGGCTGCTGGACCCGCCCTCGGACGGCCCCGAGGGCTGAGCGTCTTCGAACGTCAGCGGATCACCGGCTCGTCCGGCAGTTCGTCCCGCCGGCCGGGCTCCGGCGGCAGGGCGTCGGCCAAGGCCTCGCCGCAGCGCGCCACCGCGGCGACGACGCCCTCGATCAGCCGGCCCTCGCGGGCGGCGTCCACGATCAGCGCCACCTCCTCCCGCCAGGTCGCCGGGTCGACCGCCTCGTGCACGCCCACGTCGGCGATCACCTCGGCGCGCCGGTCCGCCACGGCCACATGGATCAGCACGCCGATGCGGTTTCTCGTGCCCGAGACGCCAAGCTCGTCGAAGGCCGAAAGCGCCGCGCGGTGGGCGGACGCCGGCGCCGCCAGCCGGTCCAGCCGGAGCGCCCGCCGCACCCGCGACGAGGCGGCGAGCCCGGCGAGCGCAAGGAACAGCGCGGCCTGAAGCGCCGCCAGCAGCAGGATCGACAGGTTGAGGTGAGACAGCGGCAGCGCGACGCCGATGGCGATCAGCCCGGCCGCCACCAGCGCCAGCGTGGCGTCGGTCTCCTCGCAGGTCTCGGTCTCGATCACCACCACGATCTCGGCCGCGGTGCGCGCCTCCGCGGCGCGGACCGCCTCGGCGATGCGGCCGCGGTCGGCGGGCGTGAGGACGGTCGCCGCGCTCACCATCCGCCCGAGGCTCCGCCGCCGCCGGACGAGCCGCCGCCTCCGCCGCCGAAGCCGCCCCCGCCTCCGCCGGACCATCCGCCGCCGAAACCGCCGCCCATGCCGGGGCCGCCGATGATCCACGGCGCGGCGCGCCGGCGGCGTCCGTTGAGCGGGGCGGAGCGGAGCGAGCGCCAGAACACATAGAGGAAGAACAGCACGAAGGCGGCCATGAACAGGGTTGCGAACAGCGGGGGCTCCTCGCGCCGCTCCGCCGCACGGGCCTTGAAGTCCTCCGCATGGCCGGAGAACACCGCCATCACGTCGTCCGCGCCCCGGGCGACGCCGCCCGGAATGTCGCCGGCCCGGAAGCGGGGCAGGATGGCGTTCTCGATGATCAGGCGGGACACCGCGTCGGTAAGGTCGCCCTCGAGCCCGTAGCCGACCTCGATCCGCACCTTGCGCTCGTTGGGGGCCACCAGCAGCAGCGCGCCGTCGTTGCGGGTCGCGTCGCCGAGCTTCCAGGTCCGGAACAGCCGGTTGCCGTAATCCTCCGCCGAGGTCCCCTGCAGCGAGGGCACGGTGGCGACGGCGAACTGGTGGCCGGTGGTCCGCTGGAAGGCGGCGAGCTTGTCGGTCAGCGCCCGCTCGGCGTCGGGCGGGAGCGCGTCCGCCTGATCGACCACATAGCCGGTGAAGGCCGGGAACGTCAGCTCTTGCGCCCAGGCCGCCGCCGGCGCGAGCGCAAGCCACAGGCCGGCGAGGCCTGCGCGGACGGCGATTGCGAGGGGGCGGCGGACGGCGATCATGTTCGCGCCTTAAGCTAGATGCGCCGTGGGCGGCGGCAAGCGGGGCAGGGCCCCGGAAAGCCCGTCTGGAGAGCGAAACCCGCCATTCTCCTCCCCGCGAGGCGGGCGCCGGACGTCAGCGCGTCCCGGCCTGCGCCTTCGGTTCGATCACCACGGTGGCGGTGAGCCCCGCCGTGAGGCGGAGGTCGGCGGGCGCGCCGTCGAGCCGCACGCGCACCGGCACCCGCTGGGCGAGCCGGACCCAGGCGAAGCTCGGATTGATGTTGGCGATCAGGTCGTCGCCGGCGACGTTGTCGCGGTCGGCGATGGCGCGGGCGACGCTCTCCACATGGCCCGTCAGGTCCTCCGGGTGGCCCATGAGACGCACCACGGCCCGGTCGCCCTCCCGGATCAGCCGCAGCTTGGTCTCCTCGAAGTAGCCGGCCACGTAGAAGCTGTCGCTGTCCACCAGCGCGATCACCGGCTTGCCGGCCGTGACGTAGTCGCCGGGCCGCAGCAGAAGGTTGGAGACGTAGCCGTTCACCGGCGCGCGCACCTCGGTGCGGGCGAGGTTGAGCTCCGCCGTCTTGCGCTCCGCCACCGCCTGGCCGAGGGCGGCGTCGGCGGCTGCGACGGCGGCGCGGGCCTGCTCGCGGGTCTCCTCGGACACGGCGCTGGAGGTCAGCCGGTCGCGCCGGTCGGACTCGCGGCGGCGCTGCTCCAGATCGCTGGCGCGGCCGGCCTCCACCGCGCGGGCGAGCTCCAGCGCCAGCGCGTAGCGCTCCCGGTCCACCACGAACAGCACGTCGCCGCGCTTGACCTGCTGGTTGTCGCGCACCTTCAGCTCCGAGACCTGTCCCGCCACGTCCGGCGCCAGCCGCACGATGTCGGCGCGCACGCGCCCGTCCCGCGTCCACGGCTCGTAGACGTAGGAGCGCCACAGCCACACGCCCGCGGCCACGGCGGCGGCGAGCGCGAGCAGCGTGACGGCGATCCGGAGCCCGCTCTTCAGCGACGGCATGACGGCGCACTCCTCATGACAGCACGGCCCACACGCCCGCGAGCGTGATCACATAGACCGCCAGATTGAACAGGGCCGGCCGCCAGACCAGCCGGTAGAAGCCGACGCGCTCCAGAACCATCCGCAGCGGCTGCCAGAGCAGGGCGGCGACGGCGAGATAGAGCAGCAGCGGCGGCGCGAACACGCCGAACAGATCGAGCTCCTTGATCATGCGGCGCCTCCCTCCGGCGCGGGCGCGCCGAACAGCTTCGGGTGCCGGGCCAGCGCGCCGCGCAGCGCGGCGATCCAGATCGGCAGGTCGTCGGCGTCCTCGCGGGCGCCGAGCCGCGGGTCGAGCGCGGCGTCGAGCGCCGCGTCGAGCCGGTCGAGCGGGACGGCCGAGGCTTCGCCCCGCGCCAGCCGGCGGAAATGGCGCGTCAGCGCCGCCAGCGCGTCGGACACCGCCTGATCCGCGGGCGCGGGCAGGGTTCGCGCCACCCGCCGCAGCGCCAGCGCGTTCAGGCCCACCCGCACGCCGGCGAGCGCGCCCTGCTCCAGCGCGAGCTGGTCCGGGTCCGACAGGTCGAGCCGGGCCATCAGCCCGTCGATGCGGTCGAACATGCGAGCCTCGAACGCGAGGCGGCCCACGTCGCGGCCCGCCATGGCGCCCGCCAGGTCTTCATGCAGGCCCCGGACGAGACGCGCGATCGGCCAGGACGCGCCGATGGGACGCAGAGTGCCGAGCAGGGCGGCGGCGACGCCGATGCCCACGAGCTGCGCCAGCGCGTTGTTGGCGAAGGCCGCGAAGTCGTGGGTCGCCACATTGGTGAGGTTGATCAGGTTCAGCGCGCCCAGCGCCACCGCGAGGCCGAGCAGGGCGAAGCGCGGAAAGGTCATGGCGTAGCCGGCGCCGATCAGCAGCGGCGCGAACGAGATCGCGAGCGTCTCGAAGCCCTCGATGCGCGGCAGCACCGCAAAGGCGTAGACCGCGGCGATGGCGGTGGCGGCGACGGTGGCCTTGAAGAAGGCCCCGGCGGCGGCGGCCGGGTCGTCCTGCTGGGCGAACAGGCTGGTCATCACCGCCACCATCACCGCCGCGCCGGCGCCGGCGTTCCAGCCCGACGCGCTCCAGAACACCGAGATCACGATCAGGGCGATCGCCGCCACCCCTCCGGAGACCAGCGCGAGCCGGGGGTCGCGGTAGCGCGCCAGCGCCACGTCGTCCGCGCTCTCGTCCTTCAGCGCCTGCGCGGGGCCGCGCGCCTCGCCCAGACGCTCCACGTCGGCGGCGAAGTCGAGCAGGTCCATGGCGCGGACCAGCAGAACGCGCTCCACCACCAGCCCGCGGTCGCCGCGCATGGCCTCCGTGTCGGGCAGGGCCGAGGCGAGTCTGGCGCGGGCGGCGGCGAGCGCCTGCGGGTCGCCGCGATGTTCGAGCGCGTCGGCCGCCTGACGCAGCCGCGGCCTCAGCGCCTCCACCTTGTCCGGGAACTGCTCGCGCAGGATCTCCATCCGGTCATGGATCGAGACCACCAGCGCCAGAAGGTTCATCAGCCGCCCGTGCAGCAGCCGCAGGCGGCGGTTGGAGAGCCGCACGCCGGCGTCGTCGAAGGCGGCGTGGACCCGGAGCCCGTCGAGCTTCAGCACGGCGGAGATCATGGCGCGGCGGTCGCGCATGGCCTGCGTCCGGTCAGGCCGGCCGCGCAGGGTGTCGGCCGCGAAGGCCGCGACGGAGGCGACCGCGGCCCCGGTGGCGCGCTTCAGCGCTTCGGCGGCGGTCTGCGGAAACAGCGTCTGGCTGAGGACGGTTGCGGCGACGATGCCGACGCAGATCTCCGCGCCCCGGTCGAGCGCGGACAGGAACACCGCCTGCGGCGCGTCCACATTGGGAAAGGCGATGATCGCCACCGTGTAGCCGGAGAGCAGCGCGCCATAGGCGGCCGGGGCGTCGCGCAGCAGCACCGAGACCGCGACGCAGGCCCCGATCCACAGCGAGGCGGCGCCCACCATCAGCTCCGGCGTCTGGGCGAACAGGGCGGCGAACAGCACCGCGGCGCTCGCGCCGATCACGGTGCCGACGACGCGGAACAGCGACTTGGACAGCACCATGCCGGCGAGCGGCTGGGAGACGATGAACACCGTCATCATCGAGGTGGCGGCCTGGGGCAGGTTGATCACGAACGCCGCATAGGCCGCCAGCAGCGCGGCCGCCGTGGTGCGCAGCGCGAAGATCAGCTTGGCGGAGGACAGGGCGTTCACGGCCGTCCCCGGCGGTCGGCGCGCTCGGCCATGCGCGCGAACACCGACAGGCAGGCCTCCAGCTCCGCCGGCGACACGCCCTCGGTCAGTTCGGCGCAGACGGCGCGCACCGTGGTCTGCAGCCGGTCGGTCAGCGCCGCGCCTTCGGGCGTCAGGCGCAGCGCCTTGGCGCGGCGATCGGTCGGGTCCTCGCTGCGGGCGACGAGACCCGCCGCCTCCAGCCGGTCCAGCAGCCGCACCAGCGACGGCCCCTCGATGCCGAGCGAGCGGGCGAGGTCGTTCTGCCGGGCGCCGTCGCCGAGCCGGGCGAGATGCACCAGCGGCCGCCACATGGCCTCGGTCAGGTCCTCCGAGGCCAGCGCCTCGTCGAGCGCCCGCCGCCAGCGCCGGGCGGCGTGGCCGAGCTGGTAGCCGAACTCGGCGGCGAGCGGTGGGAGCGGGGCGATGGACATGGCTATTAAATAGGGCGCTATCTAATAGCTGTCGAGCGATCTCCGGCGCGGCAGTCCCGCGCCCATGGCGGGGCTGCTGAGCCGGGAGGGGCGGGCGTCAGCCGCGCAGGGCGGCGCCCGTCGCCTTGGTCACCTGCGCCACGATGCGGGCCGCGACCTCCTCGATCTCGGCGTCGGTGAGGGTCTTCTCCCGGGGCTGCAGCGTCACGGCCAGCGCCAGCGACACCTTGCCCTCGGGCACGCCCGGCCCCTCGTAGCGGTCGAACAGGTCGACGCGTGCGACGAGCTTGCGGTCGGCCGCCAGCGCGGCGCGGATCAGCTCGCCCGCCGGCGTGTCGCGGTCGGTCACGAAGGCGAAGTCGCGGCTGAGCGGCTGGAAGGCCGAGCCCTCGAACGGCGGCTTGGCGCGGGTCGGCTTGGCCTTGGGCTGGGGCAGGGCGTCGAGGATCAGCTCGAAGCCCACCAGCGGCCCGGAGACGCCGAGCGCCTGCAGCGTGCGCGGGTGCAGCTCGCCGAAGGCGCCAAGCACGACCTTGGGGCCGAGCTGCAGCGCGGCCGAACGGCCGGGGTGGAACCAGCCCGGCGCCGCCCCTTGCGCGATCTGCACCGCCGAGGGCTGCAGGCCGAGGCCCGCCAGGGCCGCGAGCGCATCGCCCTTGACGTCGAAAGCGTCCACCGTCGCGGCGGCCTCGCCCCAGTGGCGCCCCGCGCCCCGCGCCTTGGCGGTTCCGCGGCGCAGGCCCGCGGCCGCGATCTTCTGGTCCTCGGGGCGGTCGCCCCAGAACACCTGCCCCGCCTCGAACAGCGCGGTGTCGGCCAAGCCCCGGTCCGCGTTGCGCTGGGCGGCCGCGATCAGGCCCGGCAGCAGGCTCGGCCGCATGTCGGACAGGTCGGCGGCGATGGGATTGGCGAGCGCAAGCTCCGGCTTTCCGCCGCCGAAGGCTTCGGCCTGGGTCTTCGACACGAAGGACCACGTCACCGCCTCCACCATGCCGCGGGCGGCCAGCGTGCGGCGGGCGACGCGGGCGCGGCGCTGGACGGGCGACAGCTTCGGCCCGGAGCCGAAGGCGGCCGGCAGCGGCGTCGCCACCAGCCGGTCGAGGCCGACGATGCGCACCACCTCCTCGACCAGATCGGCCTTGCCGGAGACGTCGGGGCGCCAGCTCGGCACGGCGGCTTTCAGGGTCTCGCCCTGGCCGGTGACCCAGAAGCCCAGCAGCGCCAGCGGCGCCTTCACCTCGGCCGGGGTGAGCGCGAGGCCGGTGAGCCGCTTCACCTCGGAGACGGGGAAGTCGATGATCAGGTCGCGCTCGGGGACCTCGCCCGCGGTCGCGATGCCGGAGGCTTCGCCGCCGCAGATGTCGAGCACGAGCTGGGTGGCGAGCTCCAGCCCCGGCAGGGCGAAGGCGGGATCGACGCCGCGCTCGAAGCGGTGGCGGGCGTCGGAGTTCAGGTTCAGCGCGCGCCCCGTGCGGGCCACGGAGAGCGGGTCCCACAGCGCGCTCTCGATCAGCACGTCGGTGGTGGTCGCGTCGCAGCCGGTGGCGAGGCCGCCCATGACGCCGGCGATGGCCTGCGGGCCGGCGTCGTCGGCGATCACGCACATGGTCGCGTCGAGCGCGTAGGTCTTGCCGTCGAGCGCCACCAGCGTCTCGCCGGCGCGGGCGCGGCGCACCACGAGGTCGCCGGTCACCTTGGCGGCGTCGAACACGTGCAGCGGCCGCCCGCGGTCGAAGCTCAGATAGTTGGTGACGTCCACCAGCGCGTTGATGGGCTTGGAGCCGACGCTGGTCAGGCGCCGCCGCATCCACTCCGGCGAGGCGCCGTTCGTGACGCCGCGCACGAGGCGAAGCGCGAAGAACGAGGCCAAGGGCTCCGTGTCGCCGAAGTCGAACGTCACCTTGACCGGGCAGGGGAAGGCGCCGGCGACCGCGCGGATCGACGGATCGCGCAGCTCGCCGATCTCGGCGGCGGCGAGGTCGCGCGCCACGCCGTGGACGCCGAGGCAGTCCGGCCGGTTCGGCGTCACCGCGATCTCGATCACCGGATCGTCGAGCCCGACCAGCGGGGCGAAGGGGCGGCCGACCGGCGAATCCGCAGGGAGCTCAAGGATGCCCTCGCTCTCGTCCGACAGGCCGAGCTCCTTCGCCGAGCACAGCATGCCGCCCGACGCCACGCCGCGGATCTCGGAGGCGCCGAGCTTCACGCCCGACGACGGCACCACCGTGCCGGGGGCCGCGAACACCACCTTGAGGCCGGCGCGCGCGTTCGGGGCGCCGCACACCACCTGCAACGGCGCGCCTTTTCCGACGTCCACCGAACAGACCTGAAGCTTGTCGGCGTTGGGGTGGCGCTTGGCGTCCAGGATGTGGCCGACGACGAAGGCGGAGAGCTCGCCCGCCTTGTCCTCCACGTCCTCCACCTCCAGCCCGACGCGGGTCAGCGTGTCGGTCACGAGGGCGAGGTCGGCGTCGCCGCCGAGGTGCTCTTTCAGCCAGGAGAGGGAGAATTTCATCAGCTTTGGCCCTCAGGGCGTCGGCGCGGCCGCGCAGGGGGCGGCGAGCCGGGGATCATCAGGACGGTCGGCCTGGGTTCAGAGCCGGCTCGGTCGTTCAACGCTCGACGTCATGCCCGCCTTTGGCGGGCATGACGTCAGTTTCAGGCGCGCTCCGGCCTCTCCATCGGCGTTTCAGGACGACAGGCCGGCGGCGAGCGTCGGGAAATCGAGCGGGCGGAAGCCGTAATGCGCGAGCCAGCGGGCGTCGGCGGCGAACAGGTCGCGCAGGTCCGGCATGCCGTATTTCAGCATGGCGATGCGGTCGATGCCCATGCCCCAGGCGAAGCCCTGATGCCTGTCCGGATCGAGCCCGCAGTTGCGCAGCACGTTCGGATGCACCATGCCGCAGCCGAGAATCTCCAGCCAGTCGTCGCCCTCGCCGATGCGCACCTCGTTGGGCAGCTTGCGGCAGCGCACGTCCACCTCCATCGACGGTTCGGTGAAGGGGAAGAAGGACGGGCGGAAGCGCAGCTCCACCGAGGGCACCTCGAAGAAGGTCTTCAGGAACTCCTCCAGCACCCATTTCAGGTGGCCCATATGGGCGGTCTCGTCGATGACGAGGCCCTCCACCTGGTGGAACATGGGGGTGTGGGTCTGGTCCATGTCGAAGCGGTAGGTGCGCCCCGGACAGATGACGCGGATCGGCGGCGTGCCCGCGCGCATGGTGCGCACCTGCACCGGGCTGGTGTGGGTGCGCAGCAGCAGGCGCTCGCCGTTCGCCTTCTCGGGCAGGAAGAAGGTGTCGTGCATCTCCCGCGCGGGGTGGCCCACGGGGAAGTTCAGCGCGGTGAAGTTCAGCTCGTCGGTCTCGATGTCCGGCCCTTCGGCGATCGAGAAGCCCATGGCGGAGAAGATCGCCGCGATCTCCTCCATCACCTGGCTGACCGGGTGGATGCGGCCGGTCTCGAGCCCGCTCTCGCGCACGGGCAGCGAGACGTCGAGCCGCTCCGAGGCCAGCCGGGCCTCGAGCGCCGCGTCGGCGAGCGCGGCCTTGCGGTCGGCGAGGGCGCCGGCCACCCGGTCGCGCAGCGCGTTCAGCGCCGGGCCGAAGGTCTTGCGCTCGTCCGGGGACATGGTCCCGAGCGTCTTCAGCTTTTCGGAGACGGAGCCCTTCTTGCCGAGGGCGGCCACGCGCACGGCTTCAAGCGCGGCCTCGTCGGCGGCGCCGGCGACGGCGGCCAGAACGTCGGCTTCGAGGGCGGAAAGGCTTGCAAGGTCGGTCATCGGCGGCGCGGTCTTCTGCGAAGGCCGCCGGAACGACAGGGAAGCGCGGGGAATATCCCGCGCCGGGCGCCACCGCGGCCGCTGCGCCGCGATCCATGTCCCCCGCGTCTTCGACGAGCTCCGGCGGCGGAGGGGGAGAGGGGCCCCGGCGCTCGGGCCGGGGCGACGTCGCGTGGCTGATCGTGGTCCGGGCCGGCGCCTCGAAGGGCGCGGCCCGGAAGGCCTCACGCCGTGAGCGCGGCCTTGGCCTTGGCGGCCAGGGCGCCGAAGGCGGCCGGCTCGGCGATGGCGAGCTCGGACAGCACCTTGCGGTCCACCTCGATGCCGGCCTTGGCGAGGCCGTCGATGAAGCGGGAGTAGGTCAGCTCGTGCTCGCGGACCGCGGCGTTGATGCGCTGGATCCAGAGCGCGCGGAAGGTGCGCTTCTTGTTCTTGCGGTCGCGGTAGGCGTACTGCATCGACCGATCGACGGCGGCCTTGGCGGCGCGGATCGTGTTCTTGCGGCGGCCGTAGAAGCCCTTCGCGGCGGCGAGCGTCTTCTTGTGCTTGGCGTGGGACGTGACGCCCCGTTTAACGCGAGCCATGGGTCAAATCTCTCGTGATCTCAGGTGTTCGGGAAAAGCGCTTGGGAAAAGCAGAGCGGGCGTCAGCCGTAGGGCAGGAACGTCCGGACGATCCGCGCGTCCTGCGGCGTCAGGATGGTCGTGCCGCGCTGGTTGCGGATCTGCTTGTTGGTGCGCTTGATCATCCCGTGGCGCTTGCCGGCCTGGGCGGAGATGACCTTGCCGGTCGCGGTGAAGCGGAAGCGCTTCTTCGCCGCCGACTTGGACTTGATCTTGGGCATTTCGCTCTCCGAAAAGAAGGAGAAGCCCCCGGCGTGCGGTCGCCGATCCCCGAGACGGAGAGGCGGCCAGGCCCGAGGCTTCGAGCAGGATTGGGCGCGCCACGGCAGCCCATAACCGGCCGGGCGCGCGCGGAAGCCGGGCTTATACGCGCCGCGGCCCCGGTTTGCAACGGGTCAGGCGCGCCGCCTGATGGTGGCGGAGATGGCCCGGGCGATGCGGTCGTAGTCGCCGTCGAAATGGTGGCCGCCGGGCGTCTCGATCAGGGTGACGCGGGCGGGGTCGAAGCTCGGGCAGGGCGTGCGCCCCACCGCCTGCTCCTCGGCGCCATAGACGCAGATCAGCGTCGGCCGTTCCGGGGCCTCTTCCGCCCGCACCACTTCCGGGACGGTGGGCTTCGGATAGCCCTCGAACCGGGCCGCCACCTTGGCGACGCCCATGGCGAGATCTGCGGTGTTCGACAGGCCGAGCATGGCGACCGAGCGCACCAGCGCCCGGTCCGGCTCGGGCAGCCGGTTGTAGGCCACGGGGACGGTGTCCGCCCCGAAGGAGTAGCCCACCAGCGCCACGTCCTGGACGCCCCAGAGCCGCCGGGCGGTCTCGATGATGCGGCCCACGTCCGCGCCCACCTCGTCGGGGGAGTGGGGGGTGAGGAAGTAGCGCAGGCTGTCGAGGCCGATGGTGGCGACGCCGTCATCCGCGAAGCCTTTCGCGAGCCTGCGGTCGATGGTGGCCCAGCCGCCGCCGCCGGTGACGATCACCGCCAGCGCCCGCGGCGGCCCCTTGGGCGCCACCGCCACCACCGGCAGGTCGGCGAGTTCGGGCAGGGTCTCGCCCGGCGGCAGATGCGCCTGCTTCAGGCCGGGGAACCAGTGGGTGAAGGTCTTGTGCGCGGCCGGATAGGCCACGACGGCGAAGGTGGCGAGAGCGGCGAGGACGGCGCGGCGATAGGTCATGGCGAGGCGGCCCGGAGCGCGGCCCGCCGCGCGATCACGGCACCACGCGCGCGGATTTGGGCGGCGTGAAGGCGGTTCGCCTCAGGGCGTCTCGGCGGTCACCGCCACGCCCACGGTGCGGCTCGGCGCGCCGCTGACCTGCAGCGTCGCCGGGCCGTCCTTGAGCGTGAAGCGCATGGATTTGCGCGCGCCTTCGCAGATGGGATCGCCGGTGAAGCCCAGCGGCGTCGCAGGGGATCCGTCCTGAACCACGTCGAACCAGACCCGCTCCGTGGTCGTCACCCGCCACGCGCCCGCTCGGGCCTCGAATCGCAGCGTCCCCGCCAGCGCGGCGGGGGCCTGCGCCTGCTCCGGCGGCAGCGCGAGGCCGGCCTTGTCCGCGTCCGTCATCAGCAGCCGCACGGCCACGGCGGGGGCGGGAAGGATCGTCGAGCCGCTCGGAACCATCTCCGCCGTCGCGAGCGCCGCCACATCCGCGCTCACGTCCCAGGCGAAGGCGGAGCAGGGCTTCGCGTCCACCGCGACGGCGGGGGTCGCCGCGAGGCTCACAAGGGCGCTTAGGGCGAGACGACGCATGTGGTCCTCCTCAGGGCCTGTCGGGGCGTTCAGGCAACCGTCATGCCCGAGCTTGTCTCGGGCATCCACGACTTGGACGCTCAAGCATCCACGCCGCGAGAAGTCGTGGATGCCCGCCATGCGGCGGGCATGACGGGAGCTTGGATCGCGCGCTTCGGCAAGTCTCAAACAGGCGTTTCAGCCTCCGGCCATGGCCGCCCAGAACGCGGCGCCGACCGGGTGGCCGGCATCGAGCATCAGCCGCAGGCTGAGCGCAAGCGCAACCACGATCACCAGCGGGCGCACCAGCTTCACGCCGTGCTTGAGGGCGAGTCCCGCGCCGAGCCGCGCGCCGATCAGCGCGCCGCAGCCCATGACGGCGCCCACCGTCCACACCACATGGCCGCCGATCACGAAGACGATCAGGCTGGCCAGATTGGACGACAGGTTGAGCAGCTTGGTGCGCGCCACCGCCTTCACCGCGCCGAAGCCCGCGAGCCCCACCAGCGCGATCATGAAGAACGAGCCGGTGCCGGGGCCGAACACGCCGTCATAGGCCCCGATCGGCATCGCCACTCCGAGCGAGAAGGCGACGGGCGACAGCCGGGGGCGGCCGTCCACGTCCGACAGCCTCGGCCCGAAGATGAAATAGAGCGCCACCGCGATCAGCAGGAAGGGCAGGCCGACGCGCATGGCCTCCACCGGCGCCACGGTCACCAGCGCCGCGCCGACGGCGGCGCCGCCGAAGGAACTGGCGGCGAGCCGCCAGGTCTCCCGGCTGCGGAAGTCCAGCATGCCGGCCTGGGTGAAGCGGAAGGTGGCGGTGGCGGTTCCGACCGAGCCCTGCAGCTTGTTGGTGGCGAGCGCCGATACCGGATCGAGCCCGCCCAGCAGCAGCGTCGGCAGGGTGATCAGGCCGCCGCCGCCGGCGATGGCGTCGACGACGCCGGCGAACAGGCCTGCGCCGAAGAACAGGGCCAGCGTTTCAAGCGAGAAGGACACGGGGGCAGGGCTCCAGCCTCCGCCTTCGGGCGTGACGCCTTACGCGGAGCGCCGGGAGGCATAGCCGCCATGCGCCCGAAAGGCGAGCCGCGCGCGCCGCAGGGCGGACCCGCGCCGCCGTTTCGCGCGTTGCGGAGCGGGCGCGCGTTTGCGACTGATGGGACGGGCAGCCCAAGCCGCCCTGAGGGAGGACAGCATGCTGAAGACCAAGACCGCGCTCGTCACCGGCTCCACCAGCGGCATCGGCCTCGCGGTCGCCCGCGCGCTCGCCCGCGAAGGCGCCGACGTGGTGATCAACGGGCTCGGCGACGCCGGCGAGATCGAGAAGGCGCGGGTCGCGATCGAAGCCGAGTTCGGCGTTCAGGCGCTCTATAATCCGGCGGACATGACCAAGCCCGAGCAGATCGCCGCCATGGTGAAGGCGGCGGAGGACCGCTTCGGGGCGGTGGACATCCTGGTCAACAACGCCGGCATCCAGCATGTGGCGCCGGTGGACGAGTTCCCGGACGCCGCCTGGGACCGCATCATCGCCATCAACCTCAACGCGGTGTTCCACGCCGCCAAGGCGGCGCTGCCGGGCATGAAGAGGAAGGGCTGGGGCCGGGTGATCAACACCGGCTCGGCCCATGCGCTGGTGGCCTCGCCCTACAAGTCGGCCTATGTGGCGGCCAAGCACGGCGTGGCCGGCTTCACCAAGTCGCTGGCGCTGGAGGTGGCCCAGGCCGGCATCACCGCCAACACCATCTGCCCCGGCTACGTATGGACGCCGCTGGTGGAGGCGCAGATCCCCGACACCATGAAGGCCCGCGGCCTGACCGAGGAGCAGGTGAAGAAGGACGTGCTGCTGGCGGCCCAGCCCACCAAGCAGTTCGTGACGGTGGATCAGGTCGCCGCCTTCGTGACGTTCCTGTGCTCGGACGCCGCGGCCAACATCACCGGCGCGTCGCTGCCCATCGACGGCGGCTGGACGGCGGCGTGAACGGCGGCGTCCGGACCGCGGGCGTCGCCGCCTGATCCCCGCGATCCGCCGTCCAGAGACCCGTCATGTCCGGCGTTCGCCGGGCGTGACGCCCGTGTTTCCCAGGCCTCAGGCGGCGTGGCGGCTGGCGTCAGCGCCGTAATAGGCCACGTAGCGCGGGTTGATGACGGCGCGCGGCAGCACGATCAGCACGTCGGTGGTGCCGAACTGGCGGTCGATCACCGCGCCGTCGCCCACGAAGGCGCCGAGCCTCAGGTAGCCCTTGATCAGCGGCGGCAGCGCCTTCAGCGCCGCCTTGAGGTCGATCGCCTCCTTGGGCATCAGGTTCATGTCGGTGCGGCGGCCGGGCAGCGCCGCGGCGGCCCATTCGGCCGGCGCGCGGTGGAAGTGGTGCAGGTAGGACAGGGGCAGCGCCATGCGTTCGGGGTCCACGCCTTCGAGGCTGGCGCAGCCGATCATCACGTCCACGTCGTGGGCCACCACGTAGGACCAGACGCCGTGCCACAGCAGCTCCACCGTGCGCTTGTCCCGGAAGGGCTTGAGCACGCAGGAGCGGCCGAGCTCCAGGAACGACAGGCCCGGATGGCGGGCGACCAGCGGCGCGATGTCGAATTCGCCGGCGGTGTAGAAGCCGAAGGCGCGGTCCGCCTGCTCCTGCCGCAGCAGGCGGTAGGTGCCGACCACGCGGGGCTTCTTCGGCTTGGGCGCGGCGGCGCCGATGGCGAAGGGCGCCTTGGCCTCGAAGCCCTTCAGATCGAGGCCCTGCAGCCCGGCCAGCAGCTTGCCCGCCACCGGATGGGCCGGCTTCGGCCCGTGGTCGAGCACCAGCAGGTGGTCGCAGACCGCGTCATAGGCGTCCATGTCGCGGCGGGCGAGCTTGGCCAGCGGGTCGGCGACGGCCGCCATCTCCTTGTAGAACACCTCGTAGCGCAGCCGCTGGGCGCGCTTCACGTCCTTCGGCCGTTCGGCGAGCCGCAGCTCCAGCGCGCCGATGCGGCCGAGCGGCTTGGGCAGGCGGGCGGCGGAGGCTTCGAGCTGCGCCCGGCTCGGGGTGGACTCGGGCGCGGCGGCGCCCCGGAAGCTGGCGATCAGCTTGGCGGCGGCGCCGGGGCGCTCCGCCGAATGGTGCGAGCGGAAGCGGCGCACGAGCGCGGCGGGACCGGTCGGATTGGCGCGGACGATGGCCATGGTCAGCCTCAGCGTGGGGCGGTCGGGCGCCTCTTGTGGACGCCGGAGCGGCGTCGCGTCCGGCGGCGGGCATCTCGGCCGCAACGAACAGGACACCATACTCCGCCGACGGCCATATGACAGCTCAAACCGCTGTCATCGCTCCGGAAACGGTTGAGGGCTCAGGCGACGCGCGCCGTCGTGCAGCCGTCCAGCAGCTCCGCCAGCCGGGCGGAGTCGAGCGGCTTGACCAGCGCGGCGTCGAAGCCGGCGGCGAGCGTCGCGGCGCGGTCCTCGTCGGAGGCGTTGGCGGACAGCGCCAGCATCAGCAGCGGGCGCGCGCCCGACTCCGCCTCCCGCGCCCGCACGCGCCGCGCCACCGCGAGGCCGTCGAGGCCGGGCATGCGGATGTCGAGCAGGGCGGCGTCGAAGGCGGCGCCGGTCAGCGCCTCCAGCGCGGCGAGCCCGTCCCGCGCACGGGTCGGCGCATGGCCAAGGCGCTTGAGATGGGCGGTGGCGATCAGCGCGCTCACCTCGTCGTCCTCGGCGAGCAGGACCTTGAGGCCCCGACCCGCCGGCGCCGGCGCGTCCTGCGGCTCGAGGGCGCCGGAGGCGGAGATCGGCCGGGGATCGGTGAGGCGCGACACCAGCGAGGCGGTGCGCACCGGCTTGACCAGAAAGCCGTCGAAGCCGTCGGCGGCGAGGCCCGGCAGCTCGCCCCGGTCGGCGGGGTTCAGCAGCGCGAGCCGCAGCCCCACGCCGCCGAGCCGGGCGGCGAGCGCGAGGTCCGCCGGCGCGCGCTCGCCGCCCGGCCGGTCGATCAGGGCGGTGTCCGCGGCGAAGGCCTTCAGCGCCTCGGCCTGGTCGGCCGCGGCGCCGCAGGTCGCCATCAGCCGAGCCTCCGCGCCGCAGAGCGCGAGCCGCTCCACCAGCCACGGCCCGCTGAACGGCGCGTCGGACAGCACGGCGACGCGACGCCCTTCAAGGCGCGTTTCCAGCGTGGCGGCGGGCGCCGCGTCGCGCGCGGGCAGGGTGAGGGTGAAGGTCGCGCCCCGGCCGGGCGTCGCTTCGGCGCGGATGGTTCCGCCCATGGCCTCCGCCAACCGGGCGCTGATGGCGAGGCCAAGGCCGACGCCCGGAGCGCCCGCCTCGTCCGCGCCGCGCTCGAACTCGCCGAACAGGCGGGCGGCGTCGGCGGGGTCGAAGCCCGGCCCGGTGTCGCAGACGGAGAAGCGCAGGCCCGCGCCCGCCGGCTCCACCCGCAGGCCGACGCCGCCGGCGTCGGTGAACTTCACCGCGTTGCCGGCGAGGTTGAGCAGGATCTGGCGCAACCGGGCGGCGTCGGCGGTGATCCGCGCCGGCGCGTCGGGCGCGACGAAGACGGCGAAGTCCAGCCCCTTGGCCTGGGCGCGGGGGGCGAGCAGCTCGGCGACCTGCTCCGCGACCGCGGCCGGATCGAACGGCGCCGGCTGCAGCGCCACCTTGCCGGCCTCGATGCGCGACATGTCGAGGATTTCGTCCACCAGCCCCAGCATGGCCTCCGCGGAGCTGCGCACCGCCTGGGCGTAGGTGCGCTGCTCGGGCGCGAGCGCGGTGCCGAGCAGCAGGTCGGCCGCGCCGGCGACGCCGGACAGCGGCGTGCGCATCTCGTGGGTGACGGTGGCGAGGAAGCGGGACTTGGCGCGGGCGCCCTCGTCCGCCTGCTCCCGCGCCAGGGCGAGCGCCGCGGCGCCGTCGGCGCGGGCGCGTTCCTCCTGCTCGGTGGAGCGCCACAGCGCGTCGCGCAGCCGCTCCATCTCCGCGTCATGGGCGCTCGCCCGGCGCAGCAGCGCGGCGATGACGAGAAGGGCCGCCACAAGGCCGACGCCCGCGAGGATGGCGATGAGGGTCACGCTGGTTACGTCTCCCGACCGGCGCCCGGAACAGGCGGCCGGGCCAGCATCGCCGCTTCGCGTTGAGGAAGCGTTAGCCGTGCGCGGGGCTGCTTTCCTTGCGCCCGTCAACCGTGCGATCCTCATCGGCTTCGCAGACCGCCAGAAAGCCAGACCGACCATCATGAGCGTCGCCTTCACCCGCGAGCAGGACCTTGAGGCCACCGCCGCGGACCTGCCCGACCGTCCGATCTCCCAGCATCCCAATCTGGTGACGCGGGAGGGGCTCGCCGCGCTGGACGAGGCGCTCGCCGCCGCGCGGGCGGCCTATGCGGCGGCGCAGGCCTCCGGCGACATCCAGACCGACCGCACCGCCATGGCCCGCGCCACCCGCGACCTGCGCTACTACGCCGCCCGCCGCGCCACCGCCGAACTGGTGGAGCCGACGCACGATCCGGATGTGGCGGCCTTCGGCTCCACCGTGACCTTCGACCGGGAGGACGGCCGCCGCCAGACCTTCCGCATCGTGGGCGAGGACGAGGCCGACCCGGCGAAGGGCTCGGTGTCCTATGTCTCCCCGCTCGCCCGCGCGCTGATCGGCAAGCGGGCGGGCGACGCCGCGACGCTGCCGAACGGCGAGGTGGAGATCGTCGCCGTCGGCTGAAGCCGCCTCGCAGGGACGCGTGGTCCCGCCTTACGCCGCGTCGGCGGGCGCGGCCTTGCGCGGCCCGGCCGCCGCCTTCTCCACCGTCTTGGGCTCGAACGGGCACAGGTCCGCGATCAGGCAGGCGGGGCAGTCGGGCGCGCGCGCCTTGCAGACGTAGCGGCCGTGCAGGATCAGCCAGTGGTGGGCGTGGCGGCGGTAGCGGTCGGGCACCACCTGTTCGAGCCCGAGCTCCACCTCCAGCGGCGTCTTGCCCGGCGCGAGCCGGGTGCGGTTGCCGACCCGGAACAGGTGGGTGTCCACCGCGATGGTGGGCTCGCCGAAGGCGATGTTGAGCACCACGTTGGCGGTCTTGCGGCCGACGCCCGGCAGCAGCTCCAGCGCCGCGCGCGACGGCGGCACCGCGCCGCCGTGCTCGGCGATCAGCCGCTCGGACAGCGCGATCACGTTCTTCGCCTTGGTGCGGAACAGGCCGATGGTGCGGATGTGCTCCCGCACCCGGTCCTCGCCCAGCGCCACCATGGCTTCGGGCGTGGCGGCCGCCGCGAACAGGCCGCGGGTCGCCTTGTTGACGCCCACGTCGGTGGCCTGCGCCGACAGCACCACGGCCACCAGCAGCGTGTAGGGGTTCACGTACTCCAGCTCGCCCTTGGGCTCGGGATCGCGGGCGTGGAAGCGGCGGAAGATCTCCTCCGCCACGGCGGGCGTCAGCCGCGCCGGGGCGGCGGTGGCGCGGCGCGGACGCGCGGTCTTCGGGGGGCTCTGGCGAGGCGGCATGGACGGGTTATACTGAGGCCATGGCCCCTCCCGCCAGCCCTGAGCACGCGGCCGACCTTCAGGTCTTCGCCGCCGAGATCACGCCGCACCGCTCGCTTGGGCGCCGCGGCGCGCTGATCCTCGTGGCGGGCTTCGGGATCGTCTCCGCCGCCGTGAGCCTGCCGTTCGTCCTCATGGGCGCCTGGCCGGTGGTGGGCTTCTTCGGCCTCGACGTGGCCCTGCTGTGGCTGGCGCTCCGGGCGAGCTTCGCCCAGGCCCGCGCCTGCGAGCGCATCGCGCTCACCTATGTGGAGCTGACCATCGCGAAGATCACCCACCGGGGCGAGCGCCGGGAATGGCGCATGAACCCGCTCTGGACCCGGATCGAGAGCGAGACCGACGACGAGTTCGGCATGACGCGGCTCGCGGTGCGGGAGCGGCGCATGGCGGTGGACGTGGCGCAAGCGCTGTCGCCTCCGGAGCGGGCCGAGTTCGCCGACGCCTTCGGCGCGGCGCTGGCCACAGCCAAGGCCGGGCCACGGCGCGCCGTGGACTGAGCCGCCGTCGCTTTCGGGTGGCGGACGCCCGGTGCGCCCGCCATGCTCCGCCTCCGTTTCCCGGAGACCGCCATGCCGCCCGCCCCGACCCTGACCGCCCTCGCCTCCGTGGAGCCCGCGCCGTCAGATTACGACGTGGTGCGGCGCGCGCTGGAGCATCTGACGACGCGGTTCCGCGACCAGCCCTCCACGGAGGAGGTGGCGGCGGCGGTCGGCCTGTCGCCCTCCCATTTCAACCATGTGTTCCGGCGCTGGTGCGGGCTGTCGCCCAAGGCCTTCCTGCAGGCGGTGACCCTCGATCGCGCCCGGGGCCTGCTGCGGCGGGAGGAGGCCAACCTGCTGGACGCGGCCTACGAGCTCGGCCTGTCCGGTCCCGCGCGGCTGCACGACCTGTTCGTGACCCACGAGGCCATGTCGCCGGGCGCCTTCAAGGCCGGCGGCGCGGGGCTCGACATCCGCTGGGGCGTCGCGCCCTCGCCCTTCGGCCTCGCGGTGCTGGCGGCGACGGAGCGCGGCCTGTGCGGGCTCGGCTTCGCCGACGACGAGGCCGGCGTTCCCGCCGCGCGGGACGATCTCGCCGGCCGCTGGCCCGCGGCGCGACTGATCCGCGACGACGCCCATGTGGCGGCCTTCGCGGCGCAGGCCTTCGACCCCGCCGAATGGCGTCCGGACCGTCCGCTGCGGCTGGTGCTGATCGGCGCCGACTTCCAGGTGGAGGTGTGGCGGGCGCTGCTGTCGATCCCGCTCGGCCAGGCCACCACCTATGGCCGGCTGGCGGAGACGCTCGGCCGGCCGAAGGCGGCGCGGGCGGTGGGCGCCGCGGTCGGGCGCAACCCGATCTCCTTCGTGGTGCCCTGCCACCGGGTGGTGGGCGCCTCCGGCGCGCTCACCGGCTACCATTGGGGCCTGACCCGCAAGCGCGCCATGCTCGGCTGGGAGACCGGCGACGCAGGCCGCGGGTCCGCCGCGCCCTGACGCCTTACGCCGTCGGCGCGATCTCCACCCGCGAGAGGCCGCCGCCGTCTTCGGCCATGGCGTAGATCAGGAACTGCGCCGTGCCGATGTTGACCTCCTCGATGCTGGTGGGGTCGACGCCGTCGAGCCGCATCAGCATGGAGCGCAGGGCGTTGCCGTGGCCGACCAGCAGCGCCCGGCCGCCGGCCGCCACCACCGGCGCGATCTCGCGCTCGTAGAACGGCCACACCCGCGCCGCGGTGTCGGCGAGGCTTTCGCCGCCGGGCGGCGTCTCGTGGTAGGACTTGCGCCAGATGCGCACCTGCTCGGTCCCGAACCGGGCGCGAGCCTGGGTCTTGTTGAGGCCCGCCAGCTCGCCGTAGTCGCGCTCGTTCAGCGCCGCGTCCCGCACGGTGGCGAGGTCCGGCTGGCCGATCTCGTCGAGAATGATCCCGAGCGTCCGCTGGGCCCGCCGCAGGCCGCTGGTGAAGGCCCGGTCGAAGCGGAGGCCCAGCCCGCGCAACGCCTGTCCCGCGGCGTGCGCCTCCGCCACGCCGCGGGCCGTCAGGTCCGGGTCGCGCAGGCCGGAGAACAGATCCTGCTCGTTGTCCGCGCTCTGCCCGTGCCGGACAAGAACCAGAAGGCGCTTCATCGTGGTCATGGCGTCCTCGCCCGGCGGCGCGCCGGCTCGCAGCGGGCGCCGGCGAACGAGCCCTTGGCCCGCCTCGCGCCCTCCGCTCCGTATGTAAGCCGTGGCGCGCCGGGGAGGGCGCGGCCCGGCGTCACATTGGTCCAAGGGCTGAGACGCGGGGCGCGGCGGCGGGCGCGGCTTCGTCCTCCGGCAGCGTCACCCGCTCCGCCTCCAGCAGCCCGAGACGCCCGCCGCCTGCGGTCAGCCGCTGGATCAGGACATAGGGCTCGCCCATCACCGGCGACGGGGCGGAGACGATCCTGAGGTCGCCGCAGCAGAGCGTCCAGTCCACGTGGCGGTGGCCGTGCATCACCAGCAGGCGGTCGGCGTGGGGCTTGAGCTGGCGCAGGAACCAGCTGCCGTTGATCAGCGCGGTGCCGATGCGTTCCGACAGCGAGCGCGTCGGGCGCGGATATTCGGTGAGGTGGTGGTGCAGCGCCACGATCCACGCGGCGGAGGGGTAGGCCTTCAGGATGGCGTCCACCCGCCGCTCCTGCTCGGCCGGCATCAGGCCGAGCGCGTTGGTGAAGGAGAAATGGGTGTCGGCGTTGGAGTTCAGCAGGATGACGCCGAGCCCGTCCGGCGTGGCGGGCGGCGTCCACATGGGGAACGCCTCGTCCCACACCGCGCGGACGTCCCGGGCGCGCTTGCCCCGCCCGGTGCGCAGGAAGGTGCGGATGGCCGCCTCATGCGGCTTCAGCCATGCGGACAGCGTCGGCGCCTCGCCCGCCTCCGGCGGCGGGCCGACGCGGACCCGGTCGCCCTGAAGCCCCGCCAGAAGCGCGAGCGCCCGCAGCTGGCGCAGCCGCTTGCCGGGCGAGAACGGCAGGTCGAGACGGGCCGGGTTGGCCCGGTCCACCACGTTGACGTCGTGGTTGCCCGGCAGGAACAGCATCCGCCCTTTCAGCGCCGGGTGGCGATCCAGCGCCTCGAGCAGCTCCGCCCATTCGGCGGAGCGTCCGGCGTCGGTCATGTCGCCGGTGACGAGGATCAGGTCGAGCGGATCGGCCGCGTCCGCCCGCGCCAGCGCCGCCAGCACGTCCGCGAGCCGCCCGTTGCCCTGCGGCCCCTTGCGGCCGCATTCGATGCGGAAGCCGAAGCGCTCGCCCACCGTGTGCAGGTCGGACAGATGCGCCACCCGGAGCGGCCGGACGCCGTTTCCGGGTTCCGGATCGCGGCGGGTGAGCGTCACCGGCTGGCCCATGGCGGCGTCGGCCCAGCCCCACACCAGCGCCGCGACCGCCACGTAAAGGCCGAACAGCACCACGCTGTTCGAGAACGCCGCGCCCAGCAGCGCCAGCGGATCGGCGAGCTCCCGCCACGATCCGATCCAGCGCGAATGGGGCCAGGCGAGAAAGGCCGCCGCGGCGGAGACGGCGGACATCAGGCCTGCGGCGGCCAGCGCCGTGAAGCGTCCCACCCGCGCGCCGTCGCGCTTCAGATAGAGCGACAGCCGGCGCGCCAGGAAATGCCGCATCGCCTCCCGGCACAGCACGAAGCTCGGCTGAACGGTGAGCGCGTTGAGCGACCAGAAGCTGCGCTCCGCCAGCCGGAAGGCGGGCCTGAGCCCGAGCGCCGCCAGGCCGAGCAGGCCGGCGAGGACCGCCACCGGCAGCAGGCCGGTGACGAGCTGCGTCGCGCTGTGGGACGCCGAGGACAGCCACGCCGTGATGAGCAGCGGCGCCGCGCCCAGCAGCAGGCAGGGCAGGCCGAACAGCAGCACGCTCGCCAGCAGCAGCTTCGGGATGCTGATCTCCACCAGCACCCAGCCCGCGAGCGAGGCCAGCGACCAGAGCTTGGTGCTGGAGGCGTCGTCCTCGATGTCGCCGCGGCGGGGGTCGTTCAGGAACGGCATGCGCTGCGCCCGGGCGTCCGGTTTCAGGAACGCCCATCATGCCCGAAGCGGCGCGCCGGAACAGGCGTCCCGGCGCCTCATGGTCAGCGGCGGTCGTCGTCCTCGTCGTCGGCGTCGTCGCGCTTGAGCTGCTTCAGCTTGGCGAACACGCTCTCCACGTCGAGCTCGCGCTCCTCCGCGCCCGCATCCTCGGCGGTGGTGATCTCCGCCGGCAGCAGGGTGTCCTCCTCCTCGCGGCGCAGCACCGCGTCGGGGTTGGCCTTGGCGGCCTTGGAGACCTCGAAGTCCAGGTCGATCTGCGAGCACAGGCCGAGCGTCACCGGATCGGACGGCGTCAGGTTGGCCGCGTTCCAGTGGGTGCGGTCGCGGATCGCCGCGATGGTCGACTTGGTGGTGCCGACGAGGCGGATGATCTGGGTGTCCTTCAGCTCCGGATGGTTGCGCACCAGCCAGAGGATGGCGTTGGGGCGGTCCTGCCGGCGCGAGACGGGGGTGTAGCGCGGCCCCTTGCGCGGCTTCACCGGCGGCAGCCGCACCTTGGAGACCGCGAGCTGCAGGCGGTGGTTCGGATTGTCCTGGCCGCGCTCGATCTCCTCGCGGGTGATCTGCCCGGAGGTGATGGGATCGAGGCCCTTGATGCCCTGGGCGGCGTCGCCGTCGGCGACCGCCTTCACCTCGAGCTCGTGCAGCTTGCAGAAATCGGCGATCTGGGCGAACGACAGCGACGTGTTCTCGACCAGCCAGACCGCGGTCGCCTTCGGCATAAGCGGCGCGTTTGACATGGGTGCGATGCTCCTCTCGCTCCGGCCGCCGGTTCGCGGCGGAGCCCTGACCATATATCGATGATGGGGGTTCTCCCCTGTATAGGGACTGCGTCGGCGGCGCGCAACGCGGTCGTGCGCCCTCCGTCCATCGGCGGCTTGCGCCGGGGCGTCCCGATGCGGCACGGTCCGCCGTCCCGCAATGACGGATGAGGAGACGGACATGTCCCTGTTCGACGACGACCGGCCGGCGCGACCCGCGGCTGATTCGGCCCACCAGATCGGCCAGCCGCTGGACCGGCTGTCGGTGGACGAGCTCAACGCGCGCGTGGCGGCCCTCCGGAGCGAGATCGCCCGGCTGGAGGCGGCGATCTCCGCCAAGTCCGCCCATCGGGACGCCGCGGAAAGCGTGTTCCGGAGCTGAAAAGCGCCAAATCCCTCAGGACCGAACGCCTCCGGCGGGTTGGAAACGTTGCGTTAACCTTTCCGGATCATGAATCGGGGCGTCCAGCTTTCTGGATTTCGAGTGGGTCCTGTCCACTCTGTATGACGCCTCCCTGTCATTCGACTTCAGGCCGCCCTTCGCAGGCGGCCTTTTTTCGTCGCGGCCGGTTAACCATGCGCGGGTCTCCGCCGTGGATAACGGCGCGGTTGGCCCGGTGATTGCCCGTTTCCTCGCGTTGATGCCATGCTGTGCGGCGGCTAAGTCTGTCGCCGGCCAAAGCGCCGATGAAAGGGCCAGATCCATGAACGACAGGTGGGAGCGCGTCGAACCCCAGGACGCGCCGGTTTCGTTCGGGGCGCGGCTCGTGGGCTCCGCCGCCTTCACCGCCCTGTTCCGGGAAGGCATGGCGCTGGTGGAGGAGACCGCGGCCTATCTCGACGGCGACGGCCGCGCGGAATCCCGCCTGTTGGGCCGCTCCGAATCCATCGCCTACGCCACCGAGAGCATGCGGCTGACCACCCGCCTGATGCAGATCGCCTCGTGGCTGCTGCTGCAGCGCGCCGTGAACGAGGGCGAGATGTCGTTCGACCAGGCGCGGGAGGAGAAGCTCAAGGTGCGCCTCTCGCCCATGACCTCCACCCTCGCCGCCGACATGCTCGGCCGGCTGCCGGAGCGCCTGCGCGACCTGATCGAGCGCACCGCCCGCCTGCAGGAGCGGGTGCAGATCCTCGACGTGCAGCTCGACGGCGCGGTGATGGTGGAGACGCCGGTGCGCCACCCGCTGGAAGGCCAGATGGAGATGCTGCGCCGGGCCTTCGGCGGCTGACGGCGGACGGGGCGGGGAGAACCGTCCCGTCCCGATTGCGGCGCGGGCCGGGCTCGCGCATGCTTCCCCTCATGACCGCCGCGCCGCGCCGCTCCTATGAAGCCGGGCATCGCCCGAAGTTCCTCGTCGTGGTGGACGACACCGAGGAGTGCGGCCGCGCGGTCTACTTCGCCGCGCGGCGCGCCGGCCGCGTGGGGGCGACGCTGGCGCTGCTGTCGGTGGTCACGCCCGGCGAGTTCCAGCACTGGTTCGGCGTCGGCGACGTGATGCGCGAGGAAGCGGAAGCCGCGGCCCGCGCCCATCTCGCCCGCGTGGCGGCGCACGCCCGCGAGGTGGCCGGCGTGGAGCCGGAACAGGTGGTGCGCGAGGGCGATCGCGCCGGCGAGCTGGCCGCCCTGATCGAGGACGACGAGGACATCGCCCTGCTGGTGCTGGCCGCGAGCCCCGGGCCGGAGGGGCCGGGCCCGCTGGTCTCCGCCATCGTCGGCAAGGCGGCCGGCGCCTTCCCGATTCCGGTCGCGATCGTGCCCGGCGGGCTCACCGACGCCGAGATTGACGCGCTGGCCTGACGCCGCCGGTCACGGCGAGCCAGGGGAGACGCGAGGACCGCCGTCAGCCCGCGGCGGCGGCCTTGGCGCGTTTGCGGACCGGCGCCGCCTTGGGGGCCGGCGCCGCGGCCTGCTCGGCCGCGTCCCGCGCCAGGCGGGCCTCTCTCAGCCGGGCCGTCTTCGCGTCCCGTCGGGCGGTCTCCTGGTCGATGATCGCCCGGGCGGCGCGGGTCGTGGCGTCGCCCTTGACCTCAGCCTTCGATGGCTTGAACAGGCTTTCTTTCGTCAGCTTCAGCATCGAATGTCCCTTCTGAAACGAAAAAAGGCCGGGCGAACGCCCGACCTTCTCCCACTCGCCTCAACCGCCCGCGCCAGTACATCCGTGGTCGCGGGCCGGAAGCGATATCGTCACGCCGCCTGGATGTTTTCGGCGGCGCTTTTGCCCGAGCGGCGATCCTGCACCACTTCGAACGAGACCTTCTGGCCTTCGACGAGGGTGTGGAGGCCGGAACGCTCGACGGCGGAGATGTGGACAAAAACGTCCGTCGCGCCGGTGTCGGGCTGGATGAAGCCGTAGCCCTTCTGGGTGTTGAAGAACTTCACGGTGCCGTTGATCATGACGATTTTCCTTAAATCGACACAGTTTCTCGATCGCCCGACCGTATGCCGAGCGCTGCGACTAGATCGATTTTGAAAGGAAGTTCGCCGTCGCGTTTGAAACGCGTAACAAATTTCAACGAGCAAGATCGATGAACACTACATAGCCTATGGGAAACGTCTTTTCAAGGTCGCTCCTATAGGCCGATGGTCCCCCGCCGGCCGGGCGGCGGGGGACCATCGCGGATCAGTAGCCCGGAAGGGTGAAGGTGGAGGGCAGCGGCCAGCGCTCGAAGCCGCCGGGGCCGCGCGTGGGGGTCGAGGACTGGTAGACGGCGGAGGTGTCGTAATTGGCGCGGCTGTTGGGGCGCGCCACCGTGCGGGTGTTGAGGTAGTTCGACTGCTTGGTGATGGTGATGGCGACGCCGCTCGACGCGGAGCGGCGCTCGGACGACTGGGCGGCGGCGGGCGACATCTGGACGGCGGACAGCAACGCGGCGGCGGCGAGAACGGCGAGGGCGCGGGACATGACGGGGCTCCGGGCGTGAAAAGAGGCGCTTGGCTCTAAGAACTGGCGGAGATCCCGCCGTCATCAATAGGCGTCGGCGCGCCATGATGATTGATTTGCCGGCCGTTTGGCGTCATCAGAGCGGCGCGGCGGAGCGCCGCAGACACGAGGACGCCGGCGCGTCCCTCAAAAAGCCTTCGCGCCGGCGATGGAGCTGAACATGGGTTATCGGATCGCCATCGTCGGCGCCACGGGCAACGTGGGCCGCGAGATGCTGAACATCCTCGACGAGCGGGAGTTTCCGGTCGACGAGCTCGTCCCGCTGGCCTCGCGCCGGAGCCTCGGCACGGAAGTGTCGTTCGGCGACCGAACCCTGAAATGCAAGGATCTGGCGACCTTCGACTTCACCGGGATCGACATCTGCCTGATGTCGGCCGGCGGCGCCGTGTCCAAGGAGTGGTCGCCGAAGATCGCCGCCCAGGGCGCGATCGTGATCGACAACTCCTCCACCTGGCGCATGGACCCGGACGTGCCGCTGGTGGTGCCGGAGGTGAACGCCGACGCGGTCGCCGGCTATGCGAAGAAGGGCATCATCGCCAACCCGAACTGCTCCACCGCCCAGCTCGTGGTGGCGCTGAAGCCGCTGCACGACGCGGCGACCATCACGCGCGTGGTGGTCTCGACCTACCAGTCGGTCTCCGGCGCCGGCAAGGACGCCATGGACGAGCTGTGGAACCAGACCAAGGGCATCTACGTGAACCAGAGCCCCGAGCACGAGGGCGGCAAGTTCCCCAAGCAGATCGCCTTCAACGTCATTCCTCACATCGACGTCTTCATGGAGGACGGCTTCACGAAGGAGGAATGGAAGATGGTGGCGGAGACCAAGAAGATCCTCGACCCGAAGATCAAGCTGACCGCCACCGCGGTGCGCGTGCCGGTGTTCGTCGGCCATTCGGAGGCGGTGAACATCGAGTTCGAGAAGCCGCTGTCCGCCGACGAGGCCCGGGACATCCTGCGCGAGGCGCCGGGCGTGCTGGTCGTCGACAAGCGCGAGCCCGGCGGCTACGTGACCCCGGTCGAATGCGTCGGCGACTTCGCCACCTTCGTCTCCCGCATCCGCGAGGATCCGACGGTGGACAACGGCCTCGCGCTGTGGGTCGTCTCCGACAACCTGCGCAAGGGCGCGGCGCTGAACGCAGTCCAGATCGCCGAATGCCTCGCCAACCGCGGCCTGCTCAAGAAGGCGGCGTGACATGACGGAGCGCTCGCCCGAAGACGTCGAACGGCGGCTTCGGGCGAAGCGCACGAACGAGCGCCTTAAGCTCGCGGCCTCGACGTCGAACGCGGTGGGTCTCACCATCCTTGGCGCGGCGGTGCTCGTGCCCGTCACGACCGGCAAAGCGTCGTGGTTCGCAGCCCTTTGGATTCTGGCCGCTGTCGCATTACATGTGTTTGCGCAGGCGGTGCTCGGCGTCCTGCGAAGCGAGGATTAGGCGATGCAGCTCCCGCTGTGGTTTCAGCTCGCGGTGCCGATCGGCGGTCTTGCGATCGGCCTGACCGCGCTCCTCTGGGCCCGCCACGAGGCCGCCAAGTTCGACCGCCGCTACGGCAAGCGCGGCTGATCCCCCCCACGTCTGAAGCGTTGTTCCGGTCATGAAACTCTACCGCCTCCTCACCGGTCCCGACGATTCCGCCTTCTGCAAGCGGGTGTCGGGGGCGCTCAGCAAGGGCTGGGCGCTCGCGGGCTCGCCGTCGCTCACCTACGATCCGGTCCGGCAGACCGTGATCGCGGCCCAGGCGGTGACGAAGGAGGTTCCGGACGTGGAGTTCTCCGACGAGATCAAGCTGTCGGACTGGTGACGATCCGCAGCTGAGGCCGGGCCGCAGGCGTGCGTTGGCCGCCGCCCTCGATCGCCCGCAGGCTGATCGGCTGGGGCTCCGCCGAGACCGTCGGGGACGGCGCGGGGCGCACGCCGCGCATGATCGATTCCGCACGGAGCAGCAGGCCGCCGGCCGCCTCGTCCGCGCCCGCCGCCTCCAGCGTCGCCGCGAGCCTGAGGCAGCTCAGCGCCAGGTCCTGCGCCAGCGGCGCGAGGTTCGGCGCCTCCAGCGCCACAAGGTCGAGGGCTGCGGTCGCGGCCGCGCCGGCGGCGCGGATCTGCCGCCGGTCGCCGGTCACGGCCGGGGCGTCGCCGCCGTCCAGCGCCGCGCGGGCCGCCCGCGTCCAGCTCTCGCCATAGGCCCGGAGCAGGCAGCGCTGCTCGCAGGCGCGCGCCACCAGCAGCAGCCGCGCCACGTCGTCCGGCTGCGCCGCGAGGTCGGCGGTGAGGATCGCCACGCCGCGCACCAGCGCGGCCTCCGCGTCGGCGAGCGTGCCTTCGCCGTCCGCGGTCCAGTCGAACGCGAAGCGCAGGTAGCTCGCGGCCAGAGGCGCGGTCCAGCGGCTGTCATGCGTCGGATCGAGGACGTCGCCAAGCGTCATGGGGGTAAGCTCCTGCGTCATGCTGCGCCGCCGGCGGCGAAGCGCCGACGGCCATGGACGGACACTGGCACGGGCCGCTTGAAAGCGGCGTGAAGCGGCATGGGCGAAAGCGGCGCTTTGCGTTCACGCGCTGGAAAGGTGAACGGAAATCGGGCGCGAATGATCGCTTGACCCGGCGCTCTTGACCCAAGGTCGATGTCGCCGCGGGCGCCGCAACGTGGCAGATACCGCGCTGCGAAAACCTTCGGATCAGCAGGAGACGGCGATGGCGGGCGCGGGACGCTTCTTCGAGGACTTCATCGTCGGCGACGTCATCCGCCACGCGACGCCCCGCACCGTCACGCTGGGCGATCTGGCGCTGAACCAGGCGCTCTACGGCAACCGCTACGCGGTGCAGTCCTCGGACGCTTTCGCGCAAGGTCTCGGCTATCCCCGCAGCCCGGTGGACGATCTGGTCACCTTCCACGTGGTGTTCGGCAAGACCGTGCCGGACGTCTCGCTCAACGCCTTCGCCAACCTCGGCTACGCCGCTGGCCGGTTCCTGTCGCCGGTCTATCCGGGCGACACCCTGGCCTCCACGTCGGAAGTGATCGGCGTGCGGCCCACCTCCAAGGGCGACGCCGGCGTGGTGTGGGTGCGCACCCGCGGAACGCGCGCGAACGGCGAACTGGTGCTGGACTACGTGCGCTGGGTGCTGGTCCGGGTGCAGGGCGGCCGGCCGCTGCCCGATCCGGTGGTCCCGTCGCTGCCGGCGGTGGTCGACCCGGCCGAGATCGGCGGCGCCTGCCCGCGCATCGACGCCTCCGCCTGGGACGACGCGCTGTCGGGCAGCGCCCGCCGCTTCGACGATTATCAGGTCGGCGAGAAGATCGACCATGTGGACGGCATGACGGTGGAGGAGGCCGAGCACCAGCTCGCCACCCGCCTGTGGCAGAACACCGCCCGCGTCCATTTCGACGGCTATGCGCAGAAGTCGTCCAAGATCGGCCGGCGGCTGGTCTACGGCGGCCACGTCATCAGCCTGGCGCGCGGCCTGATGTACAACGGGCTCGAGAACGCCTTCCACGTCGCCGCCATCAACGGCGGCCGCCACGTGGCCCCGATCTTCGCCGGCGACACGCTCTACGCCTGGTCGGAGATTCTCGACAAGCAGCCGCTGCCGGGCCGCGACGACGTGGGCGCGCTGCGGGTGCGGCTCGTCGGCCTCAAGGATGCGACGCCGGGCGCCTTCCCGCTCAAGACCGCCGACGGCAAGGACGACCCGGCCGTGGTGCTCGACCTCGACCTCTGGGTGCTGCTGCCGCGCTGATCCCGGCGCGCGGAACGCCTCCCGTTTCTCCACGTTCGTCCCTCACGGCGAGGATGCGAGGAGAGGCGTGCATGACCAGGGCTTACGCGGTCGGCGCCAGGGTGGCGTGGTCCTGGGGCAAGGGCGAGGCCTCCGGCGCGGTGGTCGAGGTGTTCCGCAGGCGGGTCCAGCGCACCATCAAGGGCGCGCGGATCGTCCGCCGGGCGTCGGAGACGAACCCGGCCTATCTGATCGAGCAGCCGGACGGGGCCAAGGCGCTGAAGTCCCATTCCGAGCTGAACGCCGACGGCTGAGGCGGCGGCGCTTCCATCGTCGCCCTGTCCGCTGAGGCGTCGCGATCTATCTGACCGCGCCCCTGCGCCGCCCCCGGCGCGCCACCGGTCAGGCGCTTCATGTTTCTGCGATCGCTGCTCACCGCCGCCCTGCTGACGTTCGCGACCGCCGCATCGGCGCAAGGCCCGTCCGACGCGCCGGCGGCCAAGGCGGACGTGGACGCGCTGATCCGCGTGCTGGAGGACGACGGCGCCCGCGCCGCGCTGATCGAGCGGCTGAAGCGGGAGGCGCCTGCGGCCACGGCCGAGCCGGGACCGAGCGAGGCCGTCAAGGCGGCTGGCGGGGATGGACCCTCCGCGCCGCCGGACCCGGACGCCGCGCAGGCCGCGGCCGGAAAAGCGGAAGGCGTCGCCGAGCCCACCTTCGCGCGGCAGGTGGCGGAATACACCCGCGGCGTGGCCGAGGAGGCGGCGAGCGTCATGGGCGCGACCGCCGTGTTCGTGTCCGACCTGTCCAGCCTGTTCTCGGCGGGCGTCTCGGGCGCGCCCGTGGACTGGCCGCGGGTCATCGCCGTGCTCGCCACCATCGGCGTCGCCTTCGGCGTGTTCTTCGGCCTCAGGGCGGTCGGCATCCCGTTCTACCGCGCCATCGGCCGCCGCGCCGCGTCCTTACGCTGGCCGCTCCGCGTCCCGCTGTTCGTGGCGAGCGTGGTCGTGGACGCGCTGATGATCCTGATCGCCTGGGCGGTGGGCTACGTCTTCGCGCTGCAGTTCGGGACCACGGGGGTGATGAACATCCAGGAGGCGCTGTTCCTGAACGCCTTCCTGTTCGTGGAGATGGCGAAGGTCGCCCTGCGCGCCGGCCTGTCGCCGAACCACGGGGCGCTGCGGCTGCTGCCGCTGTCCGACGAGACCGCCGCCTACTGGTACTTCTGGCTGAGCCGCATGGTCAGCGCGCTCGGCTACACGTTCCTGTTCGCGGCCCCGATCGTGACCGCGGCGGTGTCGCCGGGCGCGGCGCAGGCGGTGCGTGTGGTGGTGGCCTTCGCGGCGCTGCTGATGGCGATCGCCATCGTGCTCCAGAACAGGGAGCGGGTGCGCGCGGCGCTCGCCGGCGGCGCCGAGGCGAGCCACAACGACGCCCTGTCGGCCTTCTACCGGCTGCTGGCGCGGCTGTGGCATCTGGCGGCGCTGGCGTGGCTCGTGGCGCTGTTCGTGGTGTGGCTCGCGAACCCCGACGATGCGCTGCCCTTCATGGCCGCGGCCACGCTTCAGACCGCGATCGCGGTGGCGATCGGGGCCGCGGTGACGGCGTTCCTGTCGCGGCTGATCGCCGGCGGCATGCGGCTGCCGGCCGAGATGAAGCAGCGGCTGCCGCTGCTGGAGGCGCGGCTGAACGCCTTCGTCCCCGCGGTCCTCAAGGTGATGCGGATCGTGGTGCTTCTGGGCGTGCTGATCGCCATCGCCCAGAGCTGGGCGCTGGTGGACTTCCTCGGCTGGGTGTCGAGCGAGGTGGGCGCAAGGGTCGCGACCTCGGTGATCTCCGCCGGCCTGATCGTGCTGATCGGGCTCGCGGCCTATCTCGCCATGTCGTCCTGGGTGGAGTACCGGCTGAATCCCAATGCGGGCGCGGCCCCGACCGCCCGCGAGCGCACGCTGCTGACGCTGTTCCGCAACGCCTTCACCATCGTGCTGGCGGTGCTGGTCGTCATGCTGGCGCTGTCGGAGATCGGCGTGAACATCGCGCCGCTGCTCGCCGGCGCGGGCGTGCTGGGCCTCGCGGTCGGCTTCGGCGCCCAGAAGCTGGTGCAGGACATCATCACCGGCGCCTTCATCCAGATCGAGAACGCCATGAACACCGGCGACAACGTCAAGATCGCGGGCGTCACCGGCACGGTGGAGCGGCTGACCATCCGCTCGGTGGGGGTGCGCTCCATCGACGGCGTGTACCACCTGATCCCGTTCTCCTCGGTGGAGACGGTGTCCAACGCCACCAAGCATTTCAGCTATCACATGGCCGAGATCGGCGTGGCCTACCGGGAGAGCGTGCCCGAGGTGAAGCAGGCGATGCAGGACGCCTTCGACCGGCTGAAGCAGACCGCCCACGGCCCCGCCATCATCGGCCCGTTCGAGATGCACGGCCTGACCGTGTTCGGCGACAGCGCCATCACGGTCCGCGCCCGCATCAAGACCGAGCCGGGCAAGCAATGGGCCGCGGGCCGCGCCTACAACGAGATACTGAAGGAGATCTTCGACCAGCGCGGCATCGAGATGCCCTACCCGCACGTCACGCTCTACATGGGCGAGGACAAGAACGGCTTCGCCCCGCCGCTGCGCATCGCGACCGACGGGGACGCTCCGCTGGTGCGGATCGAGACGCCCCCGGGCGCGGAGACGACGGTCTCGGCCGCGCCGGACCGGCTGGACGGCCCCGCGGGCGACGGCGGCGAGGGCTCGCCGGGGAACTGATCGCGCGGTCCGTCGCCGCTCGCGGTCCTCATGGGGTGGCGCGCGGTTCAAATATGCTACTGTCCCGCCCGCGCAGGCGCCGGGCGGACTTCGGGGCCATACGTCCTGCGCTGACGCGCAACGGGGACGACCGGCTTCATGACCAGCCCTTCGCCGACCGCCGCCACGCCGCGCGAGGAGGGCTCGGCTGCGCCCGTGGACGATCGGACGATCGCGCGGCTCGAACGGGAGCTCGCGGAGGCGCGTCGCCGCCTGAACATGGCGGCGGAGGAGCGGCGGGACGTCGAGACCGAACGCCGGAGCGTCGACGCCATCTACGCCGCCTATATCGACAACACGCCGGACGGCGTGTTCCTGGTGAGCGTCGAGCCGGACGAGCGGGTGCGGATCGAGACCGTCAACCGCGTGGTGGAGCGCGCGCTGGGGCTGCGCCGCGACGGCGTGCGCGGCATGGCGCTGGGCGACGTGATGCCGGGCGCCGCCGCCCAGCGCCTGATCGCCAACATTTCCGCCTGCGTCGCGAGCGGCGCGCCGCTGCGCTATGAGGAGACCGTCGACCTGCCCATCGGCGAGCGGGTGTACGAGGTCACGCTCACGCCGGTGACCGCGCCCGGCGCGCCCCCGCGGGTGGTGGGCGCCGCCCGCGACCTCACCGACCGGCGCCACGCCGAGGAGCAGCTGCGGCAGGCCCAGAAGATGGAGGCGATCGGCCAGCTCACCGGCGGCGTCGCCCACGACTTCAACAACCTTCTGCAGGTGGTGAAGGGCAATCTGGAGCTGCTCGCGGCCGATCTGTCGACCCCGGCCGCGGCCGGGCTGCCCGCGGCGGTGCAGCGCCGCCTGCGCGACGCGCTGGCGGGCGCCGAGCGGGGCGCGCGGCTGACGCGCCAGCTTCTGGCCTTCTCCCGCCGCCAGCCGCTGGCGCCCAAATGGGTCGACGCGCTGGCCCTGATCCACGGCATGTCCGACATGCTGGCGCGCACGCTCGGCGAACGGATCGAGGTGGCGATCGACGGCGACCGGCCGAGCTGGACCGCGCTGGTCGACCCGACCCAGCTCGAGAACGCGGTGCTGAACCTCGCCATCAACGCCCGCGACGCCATGCCGGAAGGCGGCCGACTGACCATCGAGGTGCGCAACCGCGCCGACGACGTGGAGAAGGACGATTTATGGCTCGAGATCGCCGTGTCCGACACCGGCGTCGGCATGACGCCGCAGGTGCTGGCGCGGGTCTACGAGCCGTTCTTCTCCACCAAGCCGGAAGGCCGCGGCACCGGGCTCGGCCTGCCGCAGGTGCAGGGCTTCATCGCCCAGTCCAACGGCCGGATGGAGATCGAGAGCGCGCCGGGCGCCGGGGCCGCGGTGCGGCTGTTTCTTCCGGCGAGCGCCACCCAGGCGGTGGAGCTGGCCGAGCCCCCGCCCGCGGACGCGCGCGGGCGGGGCGAGCGCATTCTGGTGCTGGAGGACGACGACGACGTCCGCCGCGCCGTGGCCGATCTGGTGCGCTCGCTGGGCTACGAGGTGACGGAGGCGGCCTCCACCGCCGAGGCGGGGCGCGTTCTCGCCGACGGCCGCGGCTTCGACCTGCTGCTGTCGGACGTGGTGATGCCCGGCCTCCCGAGCCCGCCCGAATTCGCCCGCGCGGCGCAGAGCGCGCGGCCGGGCCTGAAGGTGCTGTTCATGTCCGGCTACGCCGAGGACGTGGTGGTGCATCAGGGCCGGGTCGACGCCGACATCCACCTGATCGAGAAGCCCTACCGCAAGGACGCGCTGTCGGTCGCCCTGCGCCGCCTGCTGGACGAGCCGCCTGCGGCGGCGCCTGCTCCTGTGTCCACGCCGCCCACCCGCCGGCGGGTGCTGCTGGTGGAGGACGACGCCCTGATCGCCATGGCGGTGGCCGATCTGCTGGAGAGCCTCGGCTATGAGGTTGTGGAGGCCCGCAACGCCGCCGCCGCCCAGCACGCCGCGCGGACCGGCGCGCCGGTCGATCTCGCCCTGACCGATCTCGGCCTGCCGGACATGGACGGCGAGGACCTCGCCCGCTGGCTCCGGAGCGAGCGCCCCGGCCTTCCGATCGTGTTCGCCACCGGACGCTCCGAGTTCCAGCCGCCGCAGGCTCTAGCGGCGAGCGGGCCGACCCAGGTGGTGACCAAGCCGTTCAACACCCGCGCCCTGCAGGACGCGCTGGCCGCCTGCGGGCTCTGAGAGCCGTTTGAAACCTGCGGAAGCGTGCGTTTCACAGTCCCGTCATGCCCGGCGAAGCCGGGCAACCATGACTTTTGCAGGACGAAAGCTTGAAACTCCAAGGCGTGGATGACCGAGACACGCTCGGGCATGACGGCCTGCCTGACGTCTCAAACGGGCTCCGAGCGCAGGGCCGGCGCCCCCGATAAAACCTTGACCGCTCCGCGGCCGCGGGTGCATTCGAGCCCGGTGCGGGCGGCCCCTGAAGGTTTCGCCCGCGGCAGCGGAAAGCATGGGCCGATGGAACTCGACAGCATTGAGGACGCCATCGCGGCGATCGCCGCGGGCGAGCTGGTCGTGGTGGTGGACGACACCGACCGCGAGAACGAGGGCGACCTCATCATGGCCGCCTCCAAGGCGACGCCGGAGAAGCTCGCCTTCATGATCCGCCACACCAGCGGCATCATCTGCGCGCCCATGACCGCCGACCGCGCCGACGAGCTGAACCTCGCGCCCATGGTCGCCAACAACCGCGACCCCATGCGCACCGCCTTCACGGTGACCGTGGACTACAAGATCGGCCTCACCACCGGCATTTCGGCCGAGGAGCGGGCCAACACCGTGCGCGCGCTCGCCAGCGACAACGCCACGGGCTCCGACTTCCTGCGCCCCGGCCACATCTTCCCGCTGATCGCCCGCGAGGGCGGCGTGCTCACCCGCTCCGGCCACACCGAGGCCGGCTGCGACCTCGCGGCGCTGGCCGGCCTGCCGGCGGTGGGCGTGCTGGCCGAGATCGTGAACGACGACGGCACCGTGAAGCGCATGGGCGAACTGATCCCCTTCGCCCGGGAGCACGGGCTGAAGATCGTCTCGATCGAAGACCTGATCGACTTCCGCTCCCGCCGCGAGACCTTCGTCAAGCGCGTGGACAGCTTCGAGCGCCGCATCAACGGCCTCGACGCCACGGTCTCGATCTACGAGACGCCGTTCGAGCAGACCCAGCATGTGGCCATCACCGTGGGCGACGTGAAGAGCGACAGGGCCACGCCCTGCCGCATCCACCGCGAGCACCTGCTGTCCGACCTGCTGCGCGGCGCCGCCACCTCCAAGGGCTGGCTCGACAACGCGCTGGCCCGCTTCGGCGAGACCCGGCGCGGCGTGTTCGTGCTGATCCGCGATCCGGCCGTGCTGCGCGACGCCGCCGACGTGGGCGGCGCGGTCGCGGACGGCTCGGAGGAGAAGCACCAGTCCGCCCGGCAGCGCCGCGCCCGCTGGCGCGAGATCGGCGTCGGGGCGCAGATCCTGCGCGATCTCGGCGTGCGCAAGATCGCGCTGCTCGCCGGCCACGAGCGCCAGTTCGTCGGCATCGCCGGCTTCGGCATCGCGATCGAGAAGACCGAGATCGTCGAGGGCGAAAGCGGGACGGAGCAGTGAAGGCCATCATCCTCAGCGCCGGGCAGGGCCGGCGCCTGCTGCCGCTGACGGCGGAGACGCCGAAGTGCCTGGTGCCGTTCTCCGGCCGCACGCTGCTGGAGTGGCAGGTGCGGGCGCTCGCCGCCTCCGGCGTCACCGAGGTGGTGGTGGTCACCGGCTTCGAGGCCGACAAGGTGGTCGCGACGCTCGAAGGCATCCACCTGCCGGGCGCGCGGCTGCGCACCACGCACAACCCGTTCTTCGAGCTGGCCGACAATCTGGCCAGCTGCTGGATCGCCCGTCACGAGATGACGGACGCCTTCCTGATCCTCAACGGCGACACGCTGATCGAGCCCGCGATCGTGGAGCGGGTGCTGGCCGATCCGCCGGCCGCGCCCATCACGGTGACGATCGACGTCAAGGACGACTACGACAGCGACGACATGAAGGTGCGGGCCGAGGGCGACCGGCTGCTGGCCATCGGCAAGACGCTGCCGCTTGATCTGGTGACGGGAGAGTCCATCGGCTTCCTCCGTTTCACCGCCGAGGGCGGCCGCGCCTTCGTGGCCGAAATCGAGCGTCTGCTGCGCAACGAGGACGGGCTGAAGCGCTGGTACCTGTCCGCCATCGACGGCATCGCCCGCTACCACGGCCATGTGGGCGTGCGTTCGATCCGCGGCCTGGACTGGAGCGAGCTGGACTTCCCCGCCGATCTCGACCGGGGCGTGGAGATGACCGGCCGCTGGATCGCCCGCGGCCTCTGAGCGCCGTCCGGCGGCGTTCCTTTCGTCGGTCGGTTTCATGTGCGGAGCGCGGCCCGTCGCTGCGGCGTCATGCGCGGCGGCTATTCTCTCGACGCGCGTTTCGCGGTAAGGCTTGGAGCGATTGCGCGGCGCAGCCTCGTGCAGGAGCCCAAGACCGACCCGTGACCGACATCTGCGAATGACAGCCAACGCCCCCAAGCTCTTCGTCAAGTCCTACGGCTGTCAGATGAACGTCTACGACGCGGAGCGCATGGCGGATGCGCTGGCGCCGGAAGGCTATGTGGAGACGCAGTCGGCCGAGGACGCCGACCTCATCATCCTGAACACCTGCCACATCCGCGAGAAGGCGGCCGAAAAGGTCTATTCCGAGCTCGGCCGCATCCGGAAGATGAAGCAGGAGACCGGCCGCGCGCCCAAGGTGGCGGTCGCGGGCTGCGTGGCCCAGGCGGAAGGCGCCGAGATCCTCAAGCGCGCCCCGGTGGTCGATCTGGTGATCGGCCCCCAGAGCTACCAGCGCCTGCCGGAGCTGCTGCGCGAGGCGGCGGAGGGCCGCCGTCCGGTCGACACCGATTTCGCGGTCGAGGACAAGTTCGAGCGCCTCGCCAAGCCCTCGCCCAAGGCGATCGCGTCCCGCGGCGTCACCGCCTTCGTCACGGTGCAGGAGGGCTGCGACAAGTTCTGCACCTTCTGCGTGGTGCCCTACACCCGCGGCGCGGAAAGCTCGCGCCCCGCGGCCCAGCTCATCGCCGAGACCGAGCGCCTTGTCGCCGCCGGCGTGCGCGAGGTGACGCTGCTCGGCCAGAACGTGGACGCCTATCACGGCGAGGGGCCGGACGGGCGGACGTGGTCGCTGGCGCGCCTCATGCGGGCGCTGTCGGAGATCGAGGGCCTCGCCCGGCTGCGCTACACCACCAGCCATCCCCGCGACATGGACGACGAACTGATCGCCGCCCATCGCGACCTGCCCAAGCTGATGCCCTATCTGCACCTGCCGGTGCAGTCCGGTTCCGACCGCATCCTCGCGGCCATGAACCGCAAGCACACCGCGGACGAGTATCTTGGCCTGATCGACCGCATCCGCGCGGCCCAACCGGATCTCGCCCTGTGGGGCGACTTCATCGTCGGCTTCCCCGGCGAGACCGACGCCGACTTCGAGGACACTCTGGCGATCGCCCGCGACGCGGCCTACGCCAGCGCGTTCACCTTCAAATACAGCCCGCGGCCCGGCACGCCGGCGGCGGACATGGGCGGTCAGGTTCCGGAAGCGGTGAAGGACGAGCGGCTGCAGCGGCTGCAGCGGCTGATCTCGGACCAGCAGGCGGCCTTCGCCCGCTCGCTGGTGGGCCGCGAGATCGATGTGCTGCTCGACCGCCCCGGCCGCCATCCCGGCCAGCTCGCGGGACGTTCCCCCTATCTCCAGCCGGTCCAGATCACGGCGCCCGGCGCCGCGGTCGGCGACGTGATCCGCGCCGTGGTCACCGACACCGGCGCGAACAGCCTGTTCGCCGCGCCTGCGGGCGGCGCGCGCGACATCCTCCATGAGCCCGCGGAGGCGACCGCTTGAGCGTTGAGACCATGTCCAAAGGTTTCGATCCGCTGAAAAACGCTCCTGCGGCCAGTCCGCGCAAGCCCGGCTTCGCGCGCGAGGCCCCGTCCTCGCCGGCCGAGGTGACGCTCGCCTTCGAGGACAACCGCCACGCCTCCAGCCTGTTCGGCAGCCACGACCAGAACCTCGCCTTCCTGGAGCGCCGGCTCGGCGTGGAGGCGACCGTGCGCGGCAACCACGTGGGCCTGCGCGGCCCCGCGGAAGCCTGCCGGCAGGCCAAGAAAGTGCTGGAGAACCTCTACGACCGCGTCCGTCGCGGCGAGCCGGTGGCGCTCGGCGACGTGGACGGCGCGATCCGCATGACCACCTCGCAGGGCCAGCTCTTCCCCGCCGACGGCGAAGGCCCGCGCCCCGGCTTCGCGCAGGTCTCCACCCGCAAGAAGACCATCGTGGCCCGCACCGCCGCGCAGGACGCCTACATCCGCGCGCTCGCCAAGCACGAGCTGGTGTTCGCCACCGGCCCGGCCGGCACCGGCAAGACCTACATCGCGGTGGCCTGGGCCGCGGCGCTGATCGAGCGCGGCGAGGCCGACCGCATCATCCTGTCCCGCCCGGCGGTCGAGGCCGGCGAACGGCTCGGCTTCCTGCCCGGCGACATGAAGGAGAAGGTGGACCCCTATCTCCGCCCGCTCTACGATTCGCTCTACGACGTGATGCCGGCCGAGAAGGTGGAGCGCGGCATCGCCTCCGGCATGATCGAGATCGCGCCGCTCGCCTTCATGCGCGGCCGAACCCTCGCCAACGCCGTGGTGCTGCTGGACGAGGCGCAGAACACCTCGTCCATGCAGATGAAGATGTTCCTGACGCGCCTCGGCGAGAACAGCCGCATGATCATCACCGGCGACCCGACCCAGATCGACCTGCCGCCCGGCCAGGTCTCCGGCCTCGGCGAGGCGGTGGCGCTGCTGGAGAACGTCGAGGGCATCGGCGTCACCCGCTTCAGCTCCGCCGACGTGGTGCGGCACGAACTGGTCGCCCGCATCGTGCGCGCCTATGAGGGCGCCCATGACAGCCCGGAGGTCTGACGCGAAAGCGATGAGCCCGGACCGATCTCCCCCCGTCGCGCTCGAAACCGTGCGCGACAGCGAACTCTGGACCGCCCTTCCCGACGCCGAGGCCATCGTCGCCCGCGCGGTCTGGGCCGCCTTCGCGGAAGGCGAGCTTGAAGCCCGCCCCGACGCGGAGCTGGCGGTGACGCTGGCGGACGACGCCCGCGTGCGGGAGCTGAACACGGACTGGCGCGGCAAGGAAACGCCCACCAACGTGCTGAGCTTCCCCGCTTACGAACCCGACGAGACCGCGGACGCGCCCATGCTCGGCGACGTCATCCTGGCCTACGAGACCGTAGCGCGCGAAGCCGACGCCGAGGGCAAGGCCATCGGCGACCACCTGGCCCATCTGGTGGTCCACGGCGTGCTGCACCTGTTCGGCTACGACCACGTCGACGACACCGAGGCGGAGGAGATGGAGACGCTGGAGACGGCCGCTCTCGCCCGCATCGGCGTGGCCGATCCTTACGCGGACGCCGACGCCGCGACCTCCCTGGAAAGCTGAACGGTTCCGACGCCATGTCCTCCTCCGACCATTCCTCCCGCGACCGAGCGTCCCAGACGCACGACGGCGAGGCCCGCCCGGACAGCTGGGTCGACCGAATACGCTCATTCGTCGGCCTCGGCGCCGCGCCCACCCTGCGCGAGGCGCTGGCCGAGGCGATCGAGGACCCGGCGGACGACGCCTCCGTCACCCCGCAGGAGCGGGTTCTGCTGCGCAACGTGCTCGGCCTGCACGACACCCGGGTCGACGACGTGATGGTGCCCCGCACCGAGATCAAGGCGGCGCCGGCGGACATCTCCTTCGCCGAGCTGCTGCAGGCGTTTCTCGTCGCCGGCCATTCCCGGCTGCCGGTGCATCACGGCTCGCTCGACGAGCCGGCGGGCATGGTCCACATCAAGGACGCGCTCGGCCGGATCGCCGGCGCCTCGGGGCCCGAGGGCCTGCCTGCGGGCGCGATCGACTTCTCCGCCCGCATCGGCGACCTCGACCTGATCCGGCCGGTGATCTACGCGCCGCCCTCCATGACGGTGATGGACCTGCTGGCGCGCATGCAGTCGCAGCATGTGCATCTGGCGCTGGTGGTGGACGAATATGGCGGCGTCGACGGCCTGGTCTCGATCGAGGATCTGGTCGAGACCATCGTGGGCGACATCGAGGACGAGCACGACGACGCGGTCGAGGCGCGCATCGCGCCCGACGGCGCCGGCGGCTTCGTGGCCGACGCCCGCGCCTCGCTGGAGGACGTGGCCGAGGCGGTGGGACCGAGCTTCGACGTCTCCGACTTCATCGACGACGTGGACACGATCGGCGGGCTGATCGTGACGCTCGCCGGCCGGGTGCCGGCGCAGGGCGACGTGATCGCGGGTCCGGGCGGCCGGCTGATCGAGGTGCTGGACGCCAACCCCCGCCGGGTGGTGTCGGTGCGCATCTCCCGGCCCGAGCGCGATCCCGAGCGCGACGGCGACGAATCGGATACCTCCGGCAGGGACGCCGCCAACGCGGCCTGATCGCCCGCCACGGGGCGGCGCGATCCACCGGGGCCCGACCGCATGACGCGCCGCTCGCCGCTCGCCGCCCTCGCGCAGACCGTCACGCTGGCGAACGGCTGGCGGCGGGTCATGATCGCGTTTTCGGCCGGCGCAGCCTCCGCTCTCGCCATGCCGCCGCTGTCGCTCTGGCCGGTTCTGGCGCTGAGCTTCCCCGTCGCCGTGTTCCTGATCGACGGCGCCGCCGGCGCCACCCGCGGCCGGACGATCCTGTCCGCGGCCGTCGCCGGCTGGTGGTTCGGCTTCGGCTATTTCCTCGGCGGGCTGTGGTGGATCGGCTCCGCCTTTCTGGTGGACGCCGACATCTTCGGCTGGCTGATGCCGCTCGGGGTCGCCGGCCTGCCCGCGGGTCTCGCGCTGTTTCCCGCCGCGGGCTTCGCGCTCGCCCGCGCGCTCTGGAGCGGCGGCGGCCGGCGCGTGTTCGCCTTCGCCGGCGCGCTTGGACTCGCCGAGACGCTGCGCGGCCACGTCCTCACCGGCTTTCCCTGGAACGCCTTCGGCTACGCGCTGGCCGACCAGAGCTGGTTCGGCCAGTTCGCCTCCGTGGTCGGCGTCGAGGGCCTGACCTTCATCGCGCTCGCCGTGTTCGCGGCGCCGGCGGCGCTCGTCGGTCCCCGTCCGGCCTGGCGCGGCGCCGCGGCGGCGGCGCTGACGCTCGCGGGCCTCGCCGCCTTCGGCGCCGGCCGTCTTGCGCTCGGGCCGACCGAATACGATCCGCGCGTGACGGTGCGGGCGATCCAGCCGGAGATTCCGCAGGACATCAAGACCCAGGAGGCTCAGCGCGACGTCGTCATGGACGCCTATCTGGCGTTGTCGGACGAGGCGCGGGGGCCGGAGAGCCGGGGACTCGCCGACGCCACGCTGACGGTGTGGCCGGAGTCCGCCTTCCCCTTCATCCTGTCCCGCACGCCCGAGGCGCTGTCTCGCATCGGCGCGAGCCTCGCGCCCGGCGCCACGCTCGCCACCGGCGCGGTGCGCGGCGAACTGCGGCCGGACGGAACGCCGCAGTTCTGGAACGCGCTCCATCTTGTCGGGGACGACGGCGCGATCCACGCCACTTACGACAAGCTGCATCTGGTGCCGTTCGGCGAGTATCTGCCGTTCCAGGCCCTGCTGGAGGCGGTCGGGCTGCAGCAGCTCACCAGGCTGCAGGGCGGCTTCTCGGCCGGCGACCGCGCCACCCTGATCGCGCTGCCGCAGGGGCCCCGCTTTCGCGCGCTGATCTGCTACGAAGCGATCTTTCCGGGCGAGATCGCCGGCGGCGAACGGCCGGACTTCCTGCTGAACGTCACCAACGACGCCTGGTTCGGCCACACCCCCGGCCCGCTACAGCATGCGGCGCAGGCGCGGGTGCGGGCGATCGAGCAGGGCCTTCCGCTGGTGCGCTCCGCCAATGGCGGCGTGTCCATGGTGGTCGACGCTTACGGCCGCGTGCTCGCCGCCCTTCCGCTCGGTCAGCGCGGCGTCGTGGACTCCCGGCTCCCCTTGAAAATTGCGCCGACGATTTACGACACAACTCGCGGTATGTTATTTCTGCTGTTCCCCATCGTTTTCATGCTCGCCGCAGTTCTGCGGCGGCGCAGTGTTTGACATTCCTAAGGAGACGCCGACTAATGGCGCCACTACGCCGGTAGTCGGCGTCGGGACGTCGAACGCCCGTGGCCGTTCGTGCGCACATCGTTGATAATCTTGTACGGCGGGGGCGCGCCGCACGGAGGGACCGCGAGGAGACGAGGACTATGATTAAGAAAACGCCGAACCCGGTCGACAAGCATGTCGGCAGCCGGGTCCGCATGAGGCGTGTCTTGATCGGGATGAGCCAGGAAAAGCTTGGAGAAGCTCTGGGCATCACCTTCCAGCAGATCCAGAAATACGAGAAAGGCGCCAACCGCATCGGCGCCAGCCGCATGCAGCAGATTTCAAACGTGCTGGGCGTCCCCGTCTCCTACTTCTTCGACGACGCCCCCGGGGCCGAGACCGCCCGGGGCGGATTGTCCGAGGCCCCCGGCTCCGATTACGTGGTCGACTTTCTCTCCACCACTGAAGGCCTCCAGCTCAACAAGGCGTTCGCGCGCATCTCCGACGCCAAGGTGCGGCGCAAGATCGTCGAGCTCGTCGCCTCGCTCGCGGATGTGGAGCCTGCGGCCGGCTGACCGCCGGCCCGCCTTGACCCGCTCGGACGCTTCTGCGAAGAACGGCGCGTTCGTTCTAACGAACGCCCTCGTTCTCGAGTGGGAGTTCAGTCTTGGCCCGCGCCGATTATCTGTTCACGAGTGAATCCGTCTCCGAAGGCCACCCGGACAAGGTCAGCGACCGGATCTCCGACGAGGTCGTGGATCTCTACCTCGCCGCCGCTCCCGAGGCGCGCGTCGCCTGTGAGACGCTGGTGACCACCAACCGCGTGGTCATCGCCGGCGAAGTGCGCGGGCCGGAGAGCATCACCCACGACCGGATCGAGGAGGTGGCGCGTCAGGCGATCAAGGACATCGGCTACGAGCAGGACGGCTTCCACTGGGCCAACGCCAACGTTGACGTGTACCTGCACGCGCAGTCGGCGCACATCGCCCAGGGCGTGGACGCGGCCGACAACAAGGACGAAGGCGCGGGCGACCAGGGCATCATGTTCGGCTACGCCTGCCGCGAGACGCCGGAGCTGATGCCGGCGCCGCTCTACTACAGCCACAAGATCCTGAAGCGCCTCGCCGAGGTCCGCCACAGCGGCGAGCAGCCGACGCTGGCTCCGGACGCCAAGAGCCAGGTCACCGTGCGCTACGCCGGGGGCAAACCGGTGGGCGTGACCTCGATCGTGCTCTCGACCCAGCACACCGACGAGGCCCAGACCTCGGACGACATCCGCGCCATCGTCGAGCCCTACATCCGCGAGACGCTGCCGGAAGGCTGGATCTCGCCCGAGACCGTCTGGCATGTGAACCCGACCGGCTCCTTCGTCATCGGCGGCCCGGACGGCGACACCGGCCTGACCGGCCGCAAGATCATCGTGGACACCTACGGCGGCGCGGCGCCCCACGGCGGCGGCGCCTTCTCCGGCAAGGACCCCACCAAGGTGGACCGTTCGGCCGCCTACGCCGCGCGCTACCTCGCCAAGAACGTGATCGCGGCCGACCTGGCCGACCGGGCCACGATCCAGCTGTCCTACGCCATCGGCGTGTCGGAGCCGCTGTCGATCTATGTGGATCTGCACGGCACCGGCCGGGTGGACGAGGCCAAGCTCGAGCAGGTGCTCGGCCAGGTCATGTCGCTCAGCCCGCGCGGCATCCGCCAGCACCTCAAGCTGAACCGCCCGATCTACGCCCGCACCGCGGCCTACGGCCATTTCGGCCGCGCGCCCGAGACGGACGGCGGCTTCTCCTGGGAGGCGACCGATCTGGTCGACGCGCTGAAGTCCGCGCTCGGCTGAGCTCAAGGCGCGCCGCGTCGGGCGGCATGAAGGTGACGGCGTGATGTCCGACGAGGCGATGCGTTACGAAGGGTCGTTCTTCGGCCGACGCCGCGGCAAGCCGCTGCGCGCCGGCCGCGCCGCGCTGATCGCGGACGACCTGCCCGAGCTGAAGGTCGACCTCGCCGCCGTGCCGGACGACCTCGGGGCGCTGTTCCCGGTCCCGGTGCGCGAGGTGCGGCTGGAGATCGGCTTCGGCGGCGCCGAGCACCTGCTGCACGAGGCGACCCAGAACCCGGACGTGGGCTTCATCGGGGTCGAGCCGTTCCTCGCCGGGCTCGCCAAGGGCCTCGCCGGCATCGAGCGGCTCGGCTTGCGCAACGTGCGGCTCTACGACGACGACGCCACGCAGCTGCTCGACGCGCTGCCCGAGGCCTCGCTCGCCCGGGTGGATCTGCTCTATCCCGATCCCTGGCCCAAGACCCGGCACTGGAAGCGCCGCTTCGTGTCGGACCAGAACCTCGGCCGCATCGCCCGCGCTCTGAAAGCCGGGGCGCCGTTCCGCTTCGCCTCCGACATCGACACCTATGTGGCCTGGACGCTGGAGCACGCCCGCCGCTCGCCGGATTTCGAGTGGACGGCCGCCAAGGCCGACGACTGGCGGCGCCCCTGGGCCGGCTGGCCGGGCACCCGCTACGAGGCCAAGGCCATCCGGGAAGGCCGCAGGGGCAACTACCTGGTCTTCCGCCGGCTCTGACGGGCGTCAGCCGTAGCGGTGCAGCGTGGCGCCGTGGGCCTTGAGCCAGGCCTCGGCCCGCTCGTAGTCGGGATAGATCGCCGCCACATGGGCCCAGTAGCGGGGCCCGTGGTTCATCTCCCGGCGGTGCGCCACTTCGTGGGCGGCGAGATAGTCCAGCACATGGGCGGGCGCGAGGATCAGCCGCCACGAGAAGGCGAGGTCGCCGGAGGACGAGCACGACCCCCAGCGGGTGGTCGTGTCCTTCAGCGTCACCCGGCCGACCGTGACGCCCAGAGCCGACGCGTGGCGGGACGTCGCCGCCAGCAGGTCCTTGCGCGCCTCGCGCTTCAGGAAATCGGCGACGCGGCGGGCGGCGTGGGGCGGGTGGCCGTGCACCGCCAGCGTCGGCGGCTCGCCCCGGAGGCCCGGCTCGATCCGCACCAGACCGCGCGCGCCCTCGCGCAGCGCGATGCGATGGCCGACGCCCCGGATCGGGACCATCTCGCCGTCCGCGAACGGAATCCGGTCCGGCAGCCGCGCAAGGCGCTGCTCGATCCAGTCCACATGCCGCTCCACGAAGTCCCGGGCGGCGGCGATCGGCGTGCGCGCCGGCAGCGTCAGCGTCACGTCCCGGGCGGCGGCCCGCACCCGAAGCGTCATGCGCCGGGCCCGGGCGGTGCGCCGCACCGCGATCGCCACCTCGCCCATGCGGGTCGCCACCGTCAGCGCGTCGCCGAGGGCGCGGGGCTCGGGACGACGGACGGGGGCGCGGAGGCCAAGAGCGCGGAGCAGGGACATCGGCGGCGGGAGGCTTTCGGCGGACGGGCGAGAGCATCGAAACGAATCAACGCTTAACGGGACTTTAACCGTGCCGATTCCCGCGAGGCGAGCCCTTCACGCCGCCGGAGCGATCCCATCCACCGCCGCGATCAGCCGGGCGATGTCCTCGTCCCGGGACAGGCGGTGGTCGCCGTCCTTGATCAGCGTCACCACCACGTCGTCCTCCGCGAGCCGGTCCACCAGTCGCATGGCGTGCTCCCACGGCACGTCCACGTCGCGCATGCCCTGCAGGATGTGGACCGGGGCGCCGATCGTGACCGGCGCGTCCAGGAGGAGATGATCGCGCCCCTCCTCGATCAGCGCGCGGGTGATCGGGTAGGGGCCGGGCGCGTAGGCGCTCGGGCGCATCCAGCGGCCGGTCTCGACGATCTCGCGGCGGGTCTCGTTCGAGAAGCGCTCCCACATCAGCGCCTCGGTGAAGTCGGCGGCGGGCGCGATCAGCACCAGCCCGGCGAGCGGCGCGGCGCTGCGGCGGGCGGCGAGCAGCGCGATCCACCCGCCCATGGAAGAGCCCACCAGCACCGGCGCGGGGCCTGCGAAGGCCGCGATCGCAGCCTCCGCGTCCTCCAGCCATGTCCCGATGGTCCCGTCCTCGAAGGCGCCGCTGGAGGCGCCGTGGCCGGAGTAGTCGAAGCGCAGCACGGCGCGGCCCGCGCGTTCGCCCCACTGGTCGATGGCGGTGGCCTTGGTGGCGGTCATGTCCGAGCGGAAGCCGCCGAGCCAGACGACGCAGGGGCCGGCGCCGGGGCGGAACAGGACCGCGATCTCGCGCGCGTCTGCGCCGTCTCCCACGGTCAGGACCTTGCGTTCCGGCGCCGTCATCGGCCGTCTCCTGGAAAATGCGTCGTTCGGATCGGACAAGCGTCAGACGACGCCCAGCACCCACAGCCAGAACGACACCGTGACCACCGACAGCGCGGTGGAGACGGCGACGGCGGCCGAGGAGGTTTTTTCGCCCACCTTGTAGCGCGCCGCCACCAGATAGGCGTTCACGCCGCTCGGCATGGCGGCGAACAGCACCGCCACGCCGGCCCAGACCGGCGGGACGGGCAGCGCGTGGACCGCGAGCAGCCAGACGATGAGGGGATGGACCACGAGCTTCAGCCCGCTGATGACCAGCACCGGCTTCACGTCGCCCCGCATGCCGTAGCGCTTCAGCGCCAGCCCCATGGCGACCAGCGCGCAGGGGCTGGCGGTGGCGGCGAGCTGGTCGACGATCGCCTTCAGCGCGCCGGAGGGCTGGTAGCCCGCCGTCTGCGCCGCAAGGCCGGCGGCGAGCGCCACCACGATCGGATGGGTGAGGATGGTGCGGGCCAGCCGGCCCGCGACGGCGAGGCCGCGCCGCTCGGAGCCCGCGGTCTCGATCTGCAGCGTCACCACCGTCATCATGATCGGCAGATGGATGGCGAGCAGCAGGAACAGCGGCGTCGCGCCCGTGGCGCCATAGGCCTGCAGGATCAGCGGCACGCCCACCAGCACCGTGTTGGACTGGCCGGAGGCGAAGCCGTGGATCGCGGCCTCCCGCCGGTCCCGGCCGAACAGACGGCGGGCGCAGAGCGCGCCCAGCGTCCAGACCACCGCGACGCCGGCGAAATAGGCGACCCAGTAGCCCCAGGGGTTCTGCTCCACCGCGCCGCCGGTCGACAGCGTGCGGAAGATCAGCGCCGGGATCGCCAGCAGGAACACGTAGTCCGACAGGCCGTCGCCCGCGCGCTCGCCCATCAGGCGCAGCTGCGCCGCGCCGTAGCCGAGGCCGATGAGGCCGAAGGTCGGCAGCACGATGGCGAGGAGATCGGACATGGGTTGGGCTCAATGGGCGCCGTTCGCGGCGAACGGTCGCGTGTCCCCGATTAGGACAGTCGCGCCGGCCCGGTCAACGCGGCGGCGCGGAAGCTGGGGACAGCGCGTTTGCAGGCGGGATTTCGCGATCGGTTTAGCCCATCCTTAAAGCCTCGGGGGCAGGTTCGGGCCGACGTTCCCGCCGCCGAAGGACCAGAAGGACGATCGCCCGCATGAGCGCGACCGCGAGCTTCGCCGAGGATTGTGAGGCGCCGGACCCGGCGCGGCGGATCGCCGTCGCCGCGCACGAGATCCGCACGCCCCTCGGCGGCATCCTGGCGCTCGCCGACCTGCTGCTGGCCGAGGAGCTGTCGGAGGCCGCCCGCGGCCACGCCGCGGCGCTCAAGACTTCCGCCGAACACCTGCTCAGCGTGGCGAGCGCCCTGCTGGGCGCCGACATGGCGCCGCGCCGCGCCGAGGAGGTCGAGCTCGACGCCTTCCTCGCCCGCGTCGCTCCGGCGCTGGAGGCCCGCGCCCGGAGCAAGGCGCTCGACTTCACGGTCCTCCGCGCGCCCGGCGCGCCGGCGCGGGTGATCGCCAACGAGGCGGCGCTGCGACAGATCGTGGAGAACCTCGCCGACAACGCCCTGCGCGCCACGGCCTCCGGTTCGGTTTCGCTTGCGATCGAACCCGTCGCCTGCGACGGCGCGGAGGCGACGCTGCGGATCGTCGTGCGCGACACCGGGCCGGGGCTCGGGCCGACGCCCGAGCGCCTGTTCCAGCCCTTCGTGCAGGGCGAGAGCGCCCGCGGCGCCGCCGGGCTCGGGCTCGCGCTGGTGGCGGAGATCGCCCGCGGCATGGGCGGCGGGGTCGAAGCCCGCAACCGTCCCGAGGGCGGCGCGGAGGTGGCGGCCCGGCTGCGGCTCGCCATGCCCCGTCGGCCGGCGCCGGCCGGTCGCCCCCGCCGGGTGCTGGTGGCGGAGGACAACGCGGTCAACCGCCGGGTCATCGCCACGCTGCTGGAGCATTTCGATCTGGCCTTCGACATGGCCATGGACGGCGCCGAGGCGCTCGCGGCCGTCTCCGCCGGCGGCTACGATCTGGTGCTGATGGACGCCACCATGCCGACGCTGGACGGGCTGGAGGCCACCCGCGCCATCCGCGCCCTGCCCGCGCCCCACGGCGCCATCCGCGTCGTCGGCGTCACCGCCCGCGCCTTCCCGCACGAGATCGCGGCGTTCCGCGCCGCCGGCGCGGACGAGGTGGTGACCAAGCCGCTGTCGGTGGCCGAACTCTGGCGCGCCATCGCCGGCGAGGCCGCCGCGGTCTGACGCGGCGGCTCAGTCGCCCCCGCCGTCGCCGCCGTCGCCATCTGTTCGCGGGTCATCGCCGAAGCTGTCCGGCCCGACCGCGCCCGGATCGCGCCGAGCGAAGCCCGTGAGGGCGACGACCACCAGCAGGCCGACGAACAGACCCACGACCACGTTCATGACCGCGCCTCCCCAAGCGCCGGCGGCGCCGGCCGCCAGCCTCCGCGAGGAGCTTACAGCCTGTCGGAACGTTGTCGAAGCGGTTCGCGCGCGCCGGCCGCGGCGAGAGTCGGTCGACGGCGTCGCTCCGTCACGTCTCCGGACGGGCGTGGATCGGGTCCACCCAGTAGACCTCCTCCGGCGCCTCGACCGGGTCGACGTCGGCGATGTTCACCACCACCGCCTCGTTGTCGGAGCGCACCAGCACGCAGTTGAGCGGCTGCTCCGGGTCGGCGTTGATCTCCTGATGGGGGACGTAGGGCGGCACGAAGATGAAGTCGCCCGGCCCCGCCTCGGCCACGTACTCCAGCCGCTCGCCCCAGCGCATGCGCGCCCGACCGCTGATGACGTAGATCACGCTCTCCAGCGCGCCGTGGTGATGCACGCCGGTCTTGGCGTCGGGTTCGATCGCCACCGTCCCGGCCCAGATGCGCTGCGCGCCGACGCGGGCGTGGGTGATGGCGGCCTGCCGGAACATGCCCGGCGTCTGGGCGGTGTTGGGATCGAGCCTGTCGCCCTTGATGACGCGGACGCCGTCGTGCTTCCAGCGCTCCGCCCCGGCGTCGCGTTCGTGATCGTGGCCCATGGCGTCCTCCGTTTTTGCGCCAGCATGAAGCGGCGCGGCGGAGGCTTCAACCGCAGGCGGCGACGAGCGCGCGCTCGTAGATGCGGGTCAGGGTCTCGAGGTCGGCCACGGCGACCCGCTCGTCCACCTGGTGCATGGTCTGGCCCACCAGCCCGAACTCCACCACCGGGCAGTAGGACTTGATGAAGCGGGCGTCCGAGGTGCCGCCGCCGGTGGTGAGCGCCGGGCGGCGCCCGGTCTCCGCCTCCACCGCGTCCGACACCAGGTCCACGAAGGCGCCCGGCGCGGTGAGGAAGGCCTCGCCCGGCCGGGGCTGGAAGGCGATGGCGAAGGCGTCCGGGCCGAGCGCCTTGGCGAGCCTGTCCGTCAGCAGCGCCTTCAGGCTGTCGGGCGTGTGCCGGTCGTTGAAGCGCACGTTGAACTGCAGCGTCGCCGAGGCGGGGATGACGTTGAACGCGCCGGTTCCGCTCTCGACCCCCACCACCTCCAGATGGGAGGGCTGGAAGTGCGCCGTGCCTTCGTCCAGCGGCTCGTCCATGAGCGCCGCGAGCGCGGGACCGAGGCGCCGCAGCGGATTGTCGGCGAGGTGGGGATAGGCCACGTGGCCCTGCGCGCCCTGCAGCGTCACCACCGCGGACAGGCTGCCCCGGCGGCCGATCTTGGCCACGTCGCCGAGCGCCTCGGGGTTGGTGGGCTCGCCCAGCAGGCAGGCGGAGAAGCGCTCGCCGCGCCCGGCCGCCCACTCCAGCAGCTTGGAGGTGCCGTTGATGGAGGGGCCTTCCTCGTCGCCGGTGATCAGGAAGGCGACCGGCGCGGCCTCGGGACGGCGGGCGACCGCCGCCACCATGCAGGCGACGGCGCCCTTCATGTCCACCGCGCCGCGACCGTGCAGCTCGCCGTCCACGATCACGCCCGAGAACGGCCCCTCGCGCCAGCGGGCGAGGTCGCCGGGCGGCACCACGTCGGTGTGGCCGGCGAAGACGAAGGCCGGGCCTTCGCCCCGCCGGGCGTAGAGATTGGCCACGTCCGGTGTGTCCGGCTCGGAGAAGGTCGGACGCGCGACCGCAAAGCCCAGCGGCGCGAGCAGGCTCTCCAGCAGCGCCTGCGCGCCGCCCTCGGCCGGGGTCACGCTTTCGCAGCGGATCAGCGCCTGGGCGACGGCCACGGGGTCCTTGGGGTCGATGATCATCGCGCTGTCTCCCGGGACGCGCTCCCTCACCCGCCATCGCTTCGCGATGTCGACCTCTCCCCGCCGGGGAGAGGTGGAGGGCGGCGCCGCATCTTAACCTCTCCCCGGCGGGGAGAGGTCGGCCCGCAGGGCCGGGTGAGGGGCCTTCGGCCTCAGTCCCTGAGCAGCTCGTTGATGGCGGTCTTGGCGCGGGTCTGGGCGTCGACGCGCTTCACGATCACGGCGCAGTAGAGCGACGGACCGGGCGTCCCGTCCGGCAGCGGCTTGCCCGGCAGCGAGCCCGGCACCACCACGGAATACTCCGGCACCTCGCCAACGAACACCTCGCCGGTGGCGCGGTCGATGATCTTGGTGGTGGCGGAGATGAACACGCCCATGGAGAGCACGGCGCCCTTGCGCACGATCACGCCCTCCACGACCTCGGAGCGGGCGCCGATGAAGCAGTCGTCCTCGATGATGACCGGACCGGCCTGCAGCGGCTCCAGCACGCCGCCGATGCCGACGCCGCCGGAGAGATGCACGTTCTTGCCGATCTGGGCGCAGGAGCCCACCGTCACCCAGGTGTCCACCATGGTTCCGGTGTCCACATAGGCGCCGAGGTTCACGAAGGACGGCATCAGCACCACGCCCGGCGCCACATAGGCGGAGCGGCGCACGATGGCGCCCGGCACGGCGCGGAAGCCGGCCGCCCTGAACTGCTCGTCGCCCCAGGCGTCGAACTTGGAGGGCACCTTGTCCCACCACGCCGCGCCGCCGGGGCCGCCGGAGATGCGCGCCATGTCGTTGAGGCGGAACGACAGCAGCACCGCCTTCTTCACCCACTGGTGAACGGTCCAGGCGCCGTTCTCCGGCGTCGCCACCCGCAGCGCGCCGGAATCGAGCGCCGACAGCGCCTGCTCCACCGCCTCGCGCACCCGCCCCGTGGTCGAAACCCCGATCTCGGCGCGCTTCTCCCAGGCGTCCTCGATGACGGCGGCGATGTCGGCGTGGGTCATGATGTCTGGTCTCCGGGAGACGTCGTCTTTAAGGTCGCGGGACGTTTGAGGCGCGGCGTCCGCCGTGTCAATCGGCCACGGCGGCGTCATGTCCCGAACATGACGGGTGCGGCGCCGTGCATCTTTGTGCCAATAGGCAAGCGGTGGCATCGCTTATACCAATGCGGCGACGGCAGGGAGCGGGCGCCTGAGGAAACGTCGAAAGGGTCTCGGGCATGAGACTGCATGAATTCCAGGCGAAGCGGCTGCTGGCGGACTACGGCCTGACGGCGCCGCGCGGCGCCGTCGCCGTGACGCCGGCCGAGGCCGAAAGCGTGGCGCGCGACCTCGGCGTCGCGCCGCTCGCGGTCAAGGCGCAGATCCAGGCGGGCGCCCGGGGCGCCGCCGGCGGCGTGCGCATGGCGCACGGGCCGTCCATGGTCCGCTCCGCCGCCGAAGCCCTGCTCGGCCAGAAGCTCGCCACCGCCCAGACCGACGGCCGCGGCCTCACCGTGCGCCGGGTCTATGTGGAGGAGGCGGTGCGCGCCGAGCGCACGCTCTATCTCGCGCTGCTGGTGGATCACGAACTGGGCGCGCTCACCCTGCTGGCGGCCTCTCCCGGCGGCGAGGACATCGAGGCGCGGGAGCGCGCCGGGACGCTGACCCGCGAACGGCTGGCGCTGTCCGTCTCCGCCGAGCCGGACGAGGCGGAGATCGTGGCGCTGCTCGGCCGCGTGGGGCTGGAGGGCGAGCCGGCCCGCAAGGTCGCCGCGCTGGTGAAGGGGCTGCGCCGGGCCTTCGTGGAACTGGACGCCAGCCTGATCGAGATCAACCCGCTGGCGGTGACCGCCGAGGGCGACGTCCTCGCGCTCGACGTCAAGATGACGCTGGACGACAACGCCCTGTTCCGCCACGGCGACCTCGCCTCCCTGCGCGACGAGGACGAGGCCGACCGGGAGCGGCTGTCCGCCCATCGGGACCAGCTCAACTTCGTGCAGCTCGACGGCGACATCGGCCTGGTGTCGAACGGCGCCGGGCTCGGCCTCGCCACCCTCGACATGGTGACGGCCGCGGGCGGCCGGGCCGCCAACTTCATGGACATCCGCACCACCGCCACCAGCCTCGACATCGCCCACGGCTTCGCGCTGCTGCTGGACAACCCGGCGATCCGGACGCTGCTGGTGAACGTGCACGGCGGCGGCATGCAGTCCTGCGACACCATCGCCGAAGGGCTCGGCGTCGCCCTCCGCCGCTCGGGCCGCAAGCTGCCGGTGGTGGCGCGGCTCGCGGGGCTGAACGCGGAGTTCGCCCGCTCCCGCTTCGCCAATTTCGGCTGCGCGGTGATGGAGGAGCCCGACATGGGCGCCGCCGCCCGCCGGGCGGTCGCCGTCGCGGCCGGGAGGGCCTGACGCCATGGCGATTCTTCTGAACGCCGACACCCGCATCCTGGTCCAGGGCATGACCGGCTGGGCCGGCACCCACCACACCACCCAGATGATGGAGTACGGCTCCCGGGTGGTGGCGGGCGTGCGTCCGGGCAAGGGCGGACGCTCCCACCTCAACCTGCCGGTGTTCGACGGCGTGCGCGCCGCGAAGGAGGCGACCGGCGCCGACGCCAGCATCGTGTTCGTGCCGCCGGCCTCCGCCGGCGCCGCCATGCTGGAGGCGATCGAGGCCGAGATCCCGCTGGTGGTCGCCGTCACCGAGCGGGTGCCCGTGCTCGACATGGTGCGGGTGCGCGAGGCGCTCAAAGGCTCGCGCACCACGCTTGTGGGCGCCAACAGCCAGGGCGTGCTGTCGCCGGGCCTGTCCAAGCTCGGCGTGATGGCCACGGGCGGCGAGCGGCCCGGCGTGGTCGGCGTGGCGTCGCGCTCCGCCTCGCTCACCTCCGAGGTGGTGGCGCAGATCACCGCGGCGGGGCTCGGACAATCGACCACGGTTGGCGTAGGCGGCGATCCGGTGCATGGACTGTCCATGCGCGAATGTCTGGAGCTGTTCCTGGCGGACCCCGACACCCGCGGCGTCGTGCTGATCGGCGAGATCGGCGGGACCGAGGAGCAGGAGGTCGCGGAGTTCGTGGCCGGCGCGAAGCCTTCGAAGCCGATCGTGGCGCTGATCGTGGGCGCCCATGCGCCCGCGGAGCGTCGCATGGGCCACGCGGGCGCGCTGGCGCTGAACGGCGCGGCGGCGGCCGCCGCCAAGACGCGGGCGCTGGAGAAGGCCGGCGTGCGCGTCGCTCCGAGCGCCGACCTCGTGGGCCGGACCATCGCGGACGCTCTGGCGCGGACGCACTGATTTCACAGGCGTTCCGGCGGCCGCCGGGACGTGCGGGGAACATCTGCCGAAGGCCGGCGCGAACCAGCGCCGGCCTTCGTTTCGATCCGAAAGCGCAGCCGTCGGCACGCCGACAGCCGCGCCCTGAAACGTTTTAGGAAAGGGGACTGAGGCGATGAAGATCTGCATCTACGGGGCCGGCGCGATCGGCGGCTACATGGCCGTCATGCTGAAACGCTCGGGCGTGGACGTGTCCCTGATCGCGCGCGGGCCCCATCTGGAGGCGATCAAGCAGCGCGGCCTCAAGTTGCTGATCGACGGGCAGGAGCTGCACGCCGAGATGCCGGCGACCAAGCACGCCGCCGAACTCGGCCCGCAGGACTATGTGATCAACGGCCTCAAGGCGCATCAGGCGTGGGAGTCCGCCGAGGACATGGCGCCGCTGCTGGGCGACCACACCGCGGTCGTCACCATGCAGAACGGCGTGCCGTGGTGGTACTTCCACGGCCTCGAAGGCGAGCACGCCGACCTGCGCCTTCAGAGCGTCGATCCGGGCGACCGCCAGTGGAAGGCCATCGGCCCCGAGCGCGTCATCGGCGGCACGGTCTATCCGGCCACCGAGATCACCGAGCCGGGCGTCATCAAGCACATCTACGGCGACACCTTCGGCCTGGGCGAGCCCAGCCGACAGAAGACCGAGCGCCTGACCAGGCTCGCGGACGCCATCAACGCCTCCGGCCTCAAGGCCCGCGTCTACGACGACATCCGCGACGACATCTGGCTGAAGCTGTGGGGCAACCTGTGCTTCAACCCGATCTCCGCGCTCACCCGCGCCACCCTCGACATCGTGGCGACCGATCCCGGCACCCGTCCGCTCGCCAAGAAGATGATGCTGGAGGCCCAGCAGATCGGCGAGACCTTCGGCGCCACCTTCAAGGTGGACGTGGAGCGCCGCATCAACGGCGCCGCCCGCGTGGGCGCGCACCGCACCTCCATGCTGCAGGACGTGGAGGCCGGCAAGGCGATCGAGCTCGACGCGCTGTTGACCGCCGTGCAGGAGATGGGCCGCCTCGCCAAGGTGGAGACGCCCTTCATCGACACCGTGCTCGGCCTGACCCAGCAGATGGGCCGCTCGCTCGGCGTCTACCCGACCTTCCCCGAAGCCGTGGTCGAGGCCCAGCCGGAGCCGAAGGTCGCCAATGGCTGACGCGCCCAAGGAGCTCTGGGTCCGCTTCGCGCGCGGGGAGGCGGCCGGCTTCGGCCGTCTCGACGGCGACGCGATCGTGGTCCATGCGGGCGACATGTTCGACCGCCCGCAGCCGACCGGCGAGACCCTTCCCCTCGCCGGGACCGAGCTGCTGGCGCCGACCGCGCCGTCCAAGATCATCGCGCTGTGGAAGAACCTGAAGGGTCTCGCCGCCAAGCTGAACCAGGACCCGCCGGAGGAGCCGCTCTACCTGCTGAAGGCGCCGTCCTCCGTGGTCGGCCCGGGCGCGGTGGTGAGGCGGCCGAAGTCCTACGCCGGCCGGGTCGCCTTCGAGGGCGAGCTCGGCATCGTCATCGGCAAGCGGCTGAAGGACGCGAGCGTCGAGGAGGCCGAGGCCGGCATCTTCGGCTACACCTGCGTCAACGACATCACCGCCGGCGAGCTGATCGACAAGGACCCGTCCTTCGCCCAGTGGGCCCGCTCCAAGAGCTTCGACGGCTTCGGCGCCTTCGGCCCCGCGGTCGCCACCGGGCTCGACCCGGCGACGCTCGCCATCCGCACGGTGCTGAACGGCTCCGAGCGCCAGAACTACCCGGTGAACGACATGTTCTTCCTGCCGGCGGATCTGGTCTCGCGCCTGTCCCATGACATGACGCTGGAGCCGGGCGACCTGATCGCCTGCGGCACCTCCACCGGCGTCGGCGCCATGAAGGACCCCGAGAACGTGGTCGAGGTCATCATCGACGGCGTGGGCGTGCTGAAGAACACCTTCCTCGCCTGAGGCCAAACGCCCCTCTCGTCCGCGCTCCGGCGCGGGCGCGACGGGAACCGCTGATCCCGGCGTTGTCCGCCTGTCACGCCGGGAACAGCGCCCCAGCCCGCCAACCGCCATGCTCCCTCCCGACGATCACGAGGCGGGCGGAGCATGGCGCGGCGATTCACGGCGACGTTCTGGGGCGTGCGGGGCAGCGCCCCCGCCATGGACGGGACCACCGTCCGCTACGGCGGCGACACCTCCTGCGTGGAAGTGGTCTGCGGCGATCATCGCCTCGCGCTCGATCTGGGCGGCGGCGCCCGGCGCCTTGGCCTCGCGCTCGCCGACCGGCCTCCGGCGCCGCTCACGCTGCTGCTCAGCCACGCCCACTACGACCATGTGATGGGGCTGCCGTTCTTCGCCCCGTTCCGCCAAGCGGAGGCGCGCATCCTCGCGCTGTCGCCGGTGGAAGGCGGAGTGGCGCGGCTCGCGGCGGAGCTGATGCGGCGGCCGTTCTTTCCCGTGGGGCCGGAGGCGCTCGTCGCCCGGATCGTGGATCTGCACGCCGCGCCGGGCGCGGTGTTCGAGCCGGCGGAGGGCGTGGTCGTGTCCTGCGCCGGCGCCGCCCATGACGGCGGCGCGCTGGCCTGGCGGATCGACTTCGACGGCCGCAGTCTGGTCTATGTCCCCGACCACGAGGCGGGCGACGCGCAGACCGACCGCACGCTCGCCCATTTCGCCGCCGGCTGCGACCTGCTGATCCACGACGCCACGCTGCCCGAGGCGGCCCCGCGCGGGCGCCACGGCCATTCGAGCTGGGGCGCGGCGGCGCTCGCCGCGCGCCGGGCCGAGGCGCGGCGGTTGGCGCTGTTCCACCACCATCCGGAGGCCGGCGACGACCAGCTCGACCGGCTGGCCCATCAGGCGGCGGAGACGCTGCCCGGAACCCTGGTGGCCCGCGCCGGGCAGACGCTCGATCTGTGATATGCGGAAGAAAACAGGACGGGGGAGACGACCATGACCACAGGCGCGACATCATCCGGCCGGGGCGTCGGCCGGCGCGCGGCGCTGCTGGCGCTGGCGGGCGCCGCGGCGTGCCCCGGCGCGGCGCTCGCCGGGGCGGGGCCCGTGGGCGAGGTGGCGGAGCTTGAAGGCGGCGCCTTTGCCGAGCGCAACCGGGTGCGCCGTCTCGCCATGCGCTCCGAGGTGCTGCTGGGCGACACGGTGTGGACCGAGGCCGCCTCCCGCGCCGCGCTCGCGCTCCAGAGCGGCTCCAGGGTCTATCTCGGCCCGGAGGCCCGGCTCACCATCGACCGTTTCGTGGCGGCGGCGGGCGGCGATCTCCGGCTCGGCGCCGGCGCGCTGGTGTTCGACCGGGCGGAGGGCCTGCCCAAGACCGACATCGAGGTGCGCTCCGCCTTCGGGCTGATCGGCGTGCGCGGCACCCGCTTCTTCGCGGGGCCGAGCAGGGGCGTGTTCGGCGTGTTCGTGGCGCGGGGCGCGGTCACCGTGTCGGCGGCGGGCGTCACCCGGCGGCTCGGGGCGGGCGAGGGCGTGGACATTCCCCGCCGCGGCGCCGCCCCCTCCGACGTCAAGCCATGGGGCAAGGTCCGGATCGATGAGGCGCTGGCCTCCGTGCTCGGCTGACGCCTCAGCCGGGCAGCGGTTCGTAGACCTCGATCCGGCCGAGCCCGCGCAGCTCCACCGCGCCATGGGCCCGGAACGCCACGGCGGACACGCGGGCGCGGGCGGCGGGGCCGACGCAGACCGCCGTTCCGAGCTGCTTGTTCAGGGCTTCGAGCCGCGCCGCCGTGTTCACCGCGCCGCCATGGGCGGTGTAGTCCAGCTTGGCGCGGGAGCCCACGTCGCCCACCACTGCGAGCCCGGTCTCGACCCCGACGCGGGTGCGGCCGAAGCCCAGCGCCGCCATGTCCGGCGCGGCGCGGAACGCCTCACCGAAGGCGGCGATGGCGAGCGCCGCCCGCACCGCCTGCCCGGCGTGGTTCTCCAGATCGAGCGGCGCGTTGAACAGCGCGTGCGCCGCGTCGCCCACCAGCTTGTCCACCATGCCGCCATGGGCGGTGACGATGGCGGTGACGCCGTCGAAGTAGCGGTCGAGCGCGCCGACCACCGCCTCGGCCGGATGCGCTTCGGCGAAGGCGGTGAAGCCCTCCACGTCGGTGAACAGCGCCGTCACCTCCCGGCGCTCGCCCGCGAGCTTCAGGAGCTCCGGGTTGCGGGCGATGCGCTCCACCACCGCCGGGGCGAGATGGCTTTCGAACCGGCGGCGCAGCGCCGCCGCCTTCCGGCGGGCGTCCACCGCCGCGACCAGTCCCGCGCCGCCGCCGGACAGCAGGGCGGCGAGCGCCGACGAAGCGGGATCGAGCGCGAGGCCGAAGCCGAACAGCGCGGCGAGCGCCCCGGCCGCCCACAGTCCGGCGAGGCCGACCGCCGCCACAGCCGCGAGCGCCGGCCCCGCCAGCGCGCCCGCCGCCGCGGCGGCGAGGGCGAGGAGGACGGCGCCCGCCGCCTCCACCCGCCCGGCGCCATCGGGCCGCACCGGCGCGGCGCCCGACAGCAGCGTCTCCACCGCGTCCGCGTGGATCTGGACCGAGGGCGCGATGGCGCTCGCCGCCGTGCGGCGCAAAGCGCCGAGCGCGGGCGCGGAACCGCCGATCAGCACGATCCGCCCCGCGAAGCCCGCCGACGGCGCCCGTCCGGCCAGCACGTCGGCGGCGGAGACGCTGCGCCCCCGCCAGCGGTCAGGGCTGGTGGCGCGGAAGCGGAGGCTCGCCTCCGCGATGAGCGGCGCCGACACGCCGCCGACCCTGAGTCGGCCCGCGCCGCCGTCCAGCACATAGAGCGCCGCGCCTTCCCGCAGACGCACGGCGGCGGCGGCGAGACCCGCCAGCGGCTGTTCTCCGGCCAGCGCGAACAGCGGCGCCCGGCGCAGCACGCCGTCGCCATCGGCCGACAGCGACGCCACGGCCACCTCGCTGGCCCGCCGGCGCAGCGGCGGGAAGGGCAGCGCGGCGCCCTCCGCCCGCCAGGGCGCGAGCGCGGGCGGCGGCCCCGACAGCGCGACCGGCGCCGGCGGGGCCGCGTCGCCGGACGCCGGCCCGAGCAGCGCGGCGAGCGCGGTCGGCGCCCGCGCCAGCGCCGCGGCGAGCCGGGCGTCGGGATCGGGCAGGCGCGCCACGGCCGTTACCGCGTCCGCGTCGCCGGAGCGGGCGGCGAGCGCGCGGGCGAGCGCCTCGGGCGCGCTGCGGTCCGGTCCCTCCAGCAGGATGTCGAGCGCGAGCGCGGCCGGCGCGCCGTCGGCCACCCGCTCCGCCAGCGCCGCCAGCCGGTCGCGGGGCCAGGGCCACGGCCCTTCCGCCGCGAGGCTCGCCTGGTCGATGTCGACCACCGTCACGGCGGCGCTCGCCGGGAGCGGCGCCCAGGCCAGCGCGGCGTCCAGCGCCCGCTCGCGCAGCGCGGCGACCGCGCCTCCGCCGTCGACGGCGGCGGCCAGCGCCGCGAGGCCGGCGAGCGCAAGCCCGGCCAGACCCGCGCGCCAGCGGCCTCTCACGCCCCGCCGTCCGCGATCGCGGTCAGCGTGTCGACCTGAAGCCGCAGCGCGCGCCCCTCCCGCGCCACCGCGCCGGCGGCCTCCAGCGCCGCGAGCGCGCCGTTGAGCTTGGGGCGCGAGGCGCCCAGCATGTCGGCGATCTCGCTCTGGTTCAGCGCCAGCTCCAGCCGCGCCGTCCGGCGGCCGGCCTCCACGTCGGCGCGGGCGAGCGCCAGCAGGAAGCGGGCGAGGCGCGGCTCCAGCCGGTAGAGCGCGATCGACTCCATCTGGTCGGTGGTGTCGCGCAGGCGCCGGCACAGGAAGCGGACGACCGCGCGGGCCAGCGACGGGCGCTCGGCGAGAAGCCGGTCCATGTCGGCGCGCGCCAGCGCCAGAACGCGGGCCTCGGTGACGGCGGTCGCGTCCGCCGACCGCGCGCCGCCGTCGAGCGCGGCCATTTCGCCGATGAGCGCGCCGGTTTCCGCATGGCGCAGCGACAGCTCGCGGCCCTCCGCGGACAGCACCGAGAGCCGGATGCGCCCCTCAAGGACGATGAACATCTCGGCGCCCGCATCGCCGCGCTGGAACAGCGTCGCGCCGGCGGAGAAACGGCGCGGCCGGGCGGCGGCGGCGAGCGCCGCCACGTCCTCCGGGCGCGCGCCGGCGAAAAGATCAAGCCCGCCGATCCGGTCGGCGGCCGCCGTCGCAGCCATGGTCCGCTCCCCCGCCGCGCGGCGTCCGCGCGGAGATCAAGACCTACGCCACGCCGTCGATGGGGTTCAAGCCGCCCGCGTGCCGGGACAGATGAGCCACGGGTCCCGGCGCCACGCTCACGGCGTCGCGGCCGCCCGCCTTCGCGGCGTAAAGCGCGTTGTCCGCAAGCGTCGTCAGCTCGCGCCAGTCCCGCGCGCCGCTCGCCACCCCGAAGCTCGCCGTGACGGAGAGAAAGCCGGCGCCGTCGGGGAGCGCGACGGGCTCCGCCGCCAGCGCGCGGCGCAGGGTCTCGGCGAGGGCCGCCGTCTCCTCCACGGAACGCTCCTCGGTCAGGATGGCGAACTCGTCGCCGCCGAAGCGCGCCACCAGATCGCGCCCATGCGTCAGCTCCTGCGCACGGCGCGCCACGTGGCGAATGACCTCATCGCCCGCGGGGTGGCCGTGCCGGTCGTTGACGGCCTTGAAGTTGTCCACGTCGAACAGGATCAGGATCGCCACCGGCATGCGGCGGCGATCCCGCTCCATCCGAGCGACGAAGGCCTCCAGGCCGCCCCGGTTCAGCACGCCCGTCAGCGCGTCGGTCGAAGCCTGCCGCTGGAGATCCACGGTCATCTCGTCCCGCAGGCGCAGGCGCTCGCGCAGCACGTCGATGGCGTCGAACAGCCCGCCGAACTCGCCGGGAGCGCCGCCGGTCCAGGGCGATGCGTCCGCCTCGCCCGCGAGCGCGATCACCTCGCGCCGCGCCCGCATCAGGGGCGCGAACACCCGACGCTCCGCATACAGCACGACGAGGATGACGACGCCGATCAGCGCGAGAGCGGCGGCGACGGCGCCAAGAAGCGCGAACAGGGCGTCGTCCCGCCGCTTCGCCAGTCTGGCCTCCGAGGCCGCAAGCATCGCCCGCTGCAACTGCAGCACCGGCTGAAAGGTCGCGACGAAACGCTGGGTGAACTCCGCCGCGCTCAGGCTGTACTGGCCGGACGAACGGCCTTCACCGATGGTCGTCTCCACCAGACCGAGCCCTTCGCGCAGAAACACCTGCTCGGTCTCGTGGATGAGCCCGTTCAGCCGCTCGTCCCGGAACGGGCCGCCCGCCATGCCTTCGAACAGGCTCCACAGCCCGCTGATGTGGCCAATGGTCTGGCGGGCCGCGAGCAGGTTCGTCATCGGCATGGCCTGGTTCAGCGCCAGCGGAGCGATGATGTTGGAGCCGACCCGCCCGGCGTGATCGCGGAATTCGGCCAGCACCCGCCCGGCCTGCGCCGCGGAGGCGAGATCCGGATCGTTGCGCGCCAACTGCGCCGCCTTCCAGCGCACCAGCTCCCGATGCATGTCGGAGGCGTGGAACATGGCGGTGATCGCGCCCTCGATGTCCCCGAGCGTCCGATGCTCGAACGGCAGTTCGCGCACCCGGTCCACCTCGCTTCGCGCCACCGCGAGACGGGCCTTGGCCCGTTCCAGCAGCACCTCGAACGTGGCTTCGGCGGTCGTCGCCGCGCCGGGCAGGACGGAGGCCGCGACCAGGCCGCCGGCCGTCATGGCAACCTGATCGACGGTCCGCCGGGCGGCGACCAGAGCGGCGGAGGCCTGCGCATCCTCGACGCGCAGGGCCATGGCGGCGTTGGCCGGTCCGCGCTCCGCCGCGACGGCGTTCGAGAGATCCAGCACGGTGCGGAACGTGGCGAGCGCCGCGCTCCCCGTCTGGGCCAGTTGAAAATCCTGATAGACGCGGCCGACAAGCAGTCCCGCCAGAACGGCGACGCAGATCACGGCCGCGCCGGCCGCGAAGCGAAGTCGGCGCTCGAGATGTCGCGCGGACACGCCCTGTAAATCCTCCGCCGGCGCTGCGCGTCTCTGCACGCTCCGCTGCTTGAGACTCAGCTCATAGCGCGCCTTCGGACACGGAGGAACGGAAAACGCGCGGCCTGCAGAATTTCATCTTATGACAATATTTAGCGACCGTTCGCCCGCCACGGCGTCGCCGCCCCGACGGCGCGCCCGTCCCCGACGTCCCTACGGACGACGGCGTCACGCGGCCCGCCGAAGCGATCCGCCGCTTCAGTCGAAGGCGGCGAAGGCCGAAGTGACGCGCGGGTCGACCTTCGACGACGGGCGGAAGGCGTCAGGCATGCGGGCCGAGCGGTCCCGCTTGGGCGGCGCGGCGTCAGCCGGCGCGGACGCGGGCGTCACCGGCGCGGCGGCGGGGGCCTCAGCGGCTCCGGCCTTGTCCTCGCCGCCGAACAGTCCGCCGACGCTCTTCATCCAGCCGCCGAAACCGTTGCGCGCCGGCTTGACCGAGGCCGTGGCGGCGGGCTCGGCGACGCTCGAGGCCAGAACGGGCGGCTGCGGCGCCACTTCGCGGCGGGCGGGGGCGGCGGCGCGGACCGGCGGAACCGGAGCCGCGGCGGCGACCGCCGCGTTGGCCGGCGCAGGGGCCGCGGCCACGGCGGCCGGCGCGGCGCGGGTCTCCGGCTCGTCGTCCCGGAACATGCGGCTGAACAGCCGGCCTTCGGACTTCATCGCCACCGGCGCCGCGGCGGGCAGCGCCGCGCCCTCCGCCGCGGGGGCGTAGGCCACGGCCGCGGGCGCGGCGGGAACCGCGGCGACCTGGATCACCGGCTGGTCCAGCGTGCGGCGCAGACGGCCGTTCTGGGCGACGTACTCCGGCGCGGGCTCGGTGGACTTGGACAGGGCGGCGATCACCGCCTCGTCGGCCCGGCGCTTGGCGGCCACCGCCCTGGCGATCTCCGGCTGCACCGCATAGCTCGGGCAGGCCGAGGAGGCGTTGAAGCTCGACAGCGCGCCGGCGGAGGCGTTGAAGACGTACTTCTTGCCGCAGGCGTCCACCTTCGGCTCCAGCTTCGTCACCTCGAAGTGGTCGGAGCCTTCCTTCAGGTTGCGCCAGAACGCGATGTTCTTGTCGGAGCGGCGGCGCGCCATGTTCTCCGCCGTCATGCGGAACGGCAGGGCCTGAACCTGGAACGCCTTCTGGCCACCCCGGAACGCCTCGCGCGCCAGCGCGTAGATCTCCGCCATTTGGGCGTCGGTCATGGCGTAGCAGCCGGCGGACAGGCAGTCGCCGTGGACCATCAGATGCTGGCCGGTGCGGCCGAGCGCCTGATCATACTTGTTGGGAAACCCGATGTTGAACGACAGGTAATAGCTGGAGCGCGGGTTCATCTGCCCCGGCGCCACCGAATAGAACCCTTCCGGCGCCTGCTTGTCGCCTTCCTTGACCTTGGGGCCAAGCTTCCCGGAGAAGCGGCAGATGTCGTAGCTCTTCAGCAGGGCGTAGCGGCCGTCCGACTTGCGCTTCTTCCAGATCTCCGCCTTCGAGTCCTCCTTGTAGATCCGCATCAGGATCGGATCGGAGGGCGACATCCCCTTCTCCTGCATCAGGGAGACGGTCTCGATCGACAGGGGCTGGACGCTGCGGGCGGTGACCGCATTCTCGTCCTTCTGACATCCGGCGAGCGTCAGAGCGGCCGCGGCGACGATGCCTGCGACGCTGGCGCGATGTGCGGACATGGATGCCTCCCCAAAGGCGACGACGGACACGTGAGCCGACTTAACGCCAGGTACCCTTACCTCAACGTTACCACGGCCCCGCTCCCGCGTCACGCGCCAGGCGCAGGCGCAGCGGGCGCGTCAGAGCGTGCGGCCGATCGCCAGGAACTTGGCCCGGCGGTCCTCCCGCACCTCCCGCGGCGACAGGCCCGCGAAGCGCCCGAGCGCGTTGGCGATGGCGTCGCCGGTGGCCGCGATCACCGTGTCGGGGTCGCGATGGGCGCCGCCGAGCGGCTCCGGGATCACGCCGTCGATCACGCCGAGGCGCATCAGGTCGGCGGAGGTGATCTTCATGTTGGTGGCGGCGTCCTGCGCCTTGGCGGCGTCGCGCCACAGGATCGAGGCGGCGCCTTCCGGCGAGATGACGCTGTAGATCGCGTGCTCCAGCATCAGCACCACATTGGCGGTGGCGATGGCGATGGCGCCGCCGGAGCCGCCCTCGCCGATCACGACCGCCACGTTGGGCGTCGTGAGGTTGAGGCAGGCCTCGGTGGAGCGGGCGATGGCCTCGGCCTGGCCGCGCTCCTCCGCCTCGATGCCGGGAAAGGCGCCGGCGGTGTCCACCAGCGCCACGACCGGAAGGTTGAAGCGATCGGCCAGCTCCATCAGGCGCACCGCCTTGCGGTAGCCTTCGGGCCGCGCCATGCCGAAATTGTGCTTCAGGCGGCTTGCGGTGTCCGCGCCCTTCTCCTGGCCGATCAGCATGATGGGCTGGCCGCGGAAGCGGGCCGGGCCGCCCATGATGGCCTCGTCCTCGGAGAACTTGCGGTCGCCGGCGAGCGGCGTGAAGTCCTCCACCAGACCGGCGGCGAAGTCCTGGAAATGCGGGCGGTTCGGATGGCGGGCGACCAGCGCCTTCTGCCACGGCGTCAGGCCGGCGTAGAGCTCCTTCAGAGCCTGCAGCGACTTGGCCTCGAGCCGGTTGACCTCCTCGTCGATCCCCACCGCGTCGCCGTTCTCGCCCAGCGCGCGCAGCTCGAGGATCTTGGCCTGAAGTTCGGCGACGGGCTTTTCGAAATCGAGATAGCTCTTCATGGGCTCCGCTCCGCGCCGCAGGCGCCGGAGGATAAGGGGCGCTGGTCCATGCGGAGCGGGCGCAACTTGGTTTGGGCGACCGACGAAAGTCAAGGCTGGGAGCCTCGATAACGGATCAGCCCAAAGCTCGATCACGTAGGAAAGAGATAAAGGCCCCGATCGAACCCACGTTCGATTTTGGAGGCTTCCGCGCGGCTTGCCGAGGCGATCGTCCGGTACTCCACGTCGAAAAGTCGCTCCAAAACGTAATCCCGTTTGGCGGAGTTGTTCCGAGCTCCGCATCCGAGCGGCTTGGGCAGGAGAGAAGAAAGTCGAGTGGCGACATGCCCTGACATTCCAAAAAGGATAAGCTGCTGCGTACTCTTCAACCTTAGTTCATAGCATCCAGGGCCAATGGGCGCGATTAATACTCCAAAAATTCGAGGATCTGGAAATTCTCTCCACTCCGACCATTCTATGATTATATTTCTATATTCTTCTTTTTGGCTTGTTTTCGCTGCGAATCTCACTCGTATACATCCATTAAAGATTATTCCGGCGCGTCGCCGAGCGGGTGCAGGTCGCGCACCATGGCGCGGGCGCGCTCGTCCAGCACATGGGTGTAGATCTGGGTGGTGGCGATGTCCGCGTGGCCGAGCAGCTGCTGCACCGAGCGCAGGTCGGCCCCGTTCTGCACCAGATGGCTGGCGAAGGCGTGGCGCAGCACGTGGGGGCTGACCCTTGCCGCCGGAATCCCGGCGCGCAGCGCGGCGGCCTTCAGGTCGCGGGCGAAGACCTGGCGGCTGAGATGTCCGCTTTCGCCTGCCGCGGGGAACAGCCACGGCCCCGACGCCTCCCGGCCGCAGGCGGCGAGCGCCTCCAGATAGGCGGCCATGGCGGCCTTGGCGACAGGCGTCAGCGGCGCGAGCCGCTCGCGGCCGCCCTTGCCCTTCACCATCACCGCGGCGGCGCCGGGCTTCGCCGCCGAGCGCGGCAGCGCCATCAGCTCGGACACGCGCAGGCCCGTGGCGTAGGCGAGCTCCAGCAGGCAGGCGAGCCGGGCGGCTGCGAGGCGCGCCCGGGGCGTCGGCTCCGGCCCGGGATCGGCCGCGGCCGCGATCAGCCGCTCCATCTCGTCCACGGCGAGCAGCTTCGGCAGCGGGCGGCCCCGGCGGGGGCCTTCGAGCGTGGCGGTGGGGTCGTCTCCCCGCAGCCCGTCGGCGTAGAGGAACTTGTGGAACTGCCGCAGCGCCGACAGCTTCCGCGCCGAGGACGAGGCCTTGAAGCCGCGCGCCGCAAGGTCCGCGAGATAGGCGCGCGCGTCGCCCGCGCCGGCGGTCAGCGCGTCCTCGCCCCGCGCGGCGAGGAAGGCGCAATAGTCGGTCAGGTCGCGCTCGTAGGCCGCGCGGGTGTTGGCGGCCGCGCCGCGCTCCGCGCTCGCCATGTCGAGGAAGGCCTCCACATGGCGCCGGTCCGCGGCGGTCACGGCGTGGCGGACCGTTCGCCGGCGGAGGCGGTGGCGTGGGGGCCGCCGTCGGGCTCGGGCGCCCGGGCCTGCGCCGGCTGGGCGCGCAGACGGTCGACCGGGATGGTGACCGTCATCTCCCGCGGGCGCGGCGTCACGAAGGTGGCGAGCGCATAGACTGCGCCGAAGCCGAGCGCGGCGAGCACGCCCATGACGGTCAGAAAGCGCATCAGGCTCGGCATCGCGACCTCTCGTGTCGCCGGAACAGCGGCCGCCCGTCTCAGGAGACCACGCCCCGCGCCGGACGGCAACGGCTTAGGTTGTGCCAGCCGAACCTTTAGGACTAGTTTGCGCGCCGTTCGCGCGCGGGTCCGGTTCCGGCCGGGGCGCGAACGGGACCTTGAGGCGTCGAGGCCCGCCCGTTGGGGCGGCGGAGGATCGGGTGAGCGCGGCGACGGAACATCTGAGCCCGGACGAGGGGCAGGCGAAGCGGACGGCGCGGCTGCGGGCGGCGCTCGGGCCCCGCGCCGTCGTCCTGGTCGGCATGATGGGGGCGGGGAAATCCTCCGTCGGCCGGCGGCTCGCGGCGGCGCTCGACCTGCCGTTCGTGGACGCCGACAACGAGATCGAGGCCGCGGCCGGAGGCATGACCATCCCCGAGATCTTCGCCACCCATGGCGAGGCCTATTTCCGCGCCCGCGAGGCCAAGGTGATCGCCCGGCTGCTGGAGGACGGCCCCCGGGTGCTCGCCACCGGCGGCGGCGCCTGGCTCGACCCCGACACCCGCGCCCGCATCGCGCGGGGCGGCGTCTCCATCTGGCTCAAGGCGGAGGTGGACGTGCTGCTGAAGCGGGTGCGCAAGCGCTCCAACCGGCCGCTGCTCGCCACCGCCGACCCCGAGGCGGCGCTGCGCGCGCTGGTGGAGGCGCGTTATCCGGTCTACGGGCTGGCCGACCTCACCGTCATCTCCCGGGACGCGCCGCACGAGCACGTCATCGCCGACGTGATCGCGGCGCTGGAGGGCCGGCTCGGCCTGCAGCCTGCGCAGAACAAGGACGCCCAGCCATGACCGACGCCGCTCTCAGCCCGCAGGCGACCGACGGCGCCGTCGTGCGCGTGGCGCTGGGCGACCGCGCCTATGACATCGTCATCGGCCATGGCGTCCTGCGCGAGGCGGGCGCCCGCGCCAGGGCGCTTGGCGCCCGCAAGGTGGCGGTGGTGACGGACGAGAACGTGGCGAAGGCCCATCTGCCCACCGCGCTCGGCGCCCTCGCCGACGCCGGGCTCGACGCCCGGGCCGTCACGGTGGCGGCGGGCGAGGCCTCCAAATGCATGTCGACGCTGGCCGAGGTGACGGACCAGCTCATCGCCGCCCGCATCGAGCGCGGCGATCTGGTGCTGGCGCTCGGCGGCGGCGTGGTGGGCGATCTCGCCGGCTTCGCCGCCGCGATCCTGCGGCGTGGGGTGCGCTGCCTGCAGGCGCCCACCAGCCTGCTCGCCCAGGTGGACAGTTCGGTCGGCGGCAAGACCGGCGTCAACTCCCGCTACGGCAAGAACCTGATCGGCGCCTTCCACCAGCCGAGCCTGGTGCTGGCGGACGTGGACACGCTCGACACCCTGCCGCCGCGCGAGTTCCGCGCCGGCTACGCCGAGGTGGCGAAATACGGCCTGATCGACGACGAGGCCCTGTTCGGCTGGCTGGAGCGGTCGTGGGAGGAGATCTTCGCCGGCGGCCCGGCGCGGATCGAGGCGATCGCGGCGAGCTGCCGCTCCAAGGCCGCCATCGTGGCCCGGGACGAGCACGAGCACGGCGACCGGGCGCTGCTCAACCTCGGCCACACCTTCGGCCATGCTCTGGAGGCGGACGTAGCCTATGACGGCTCGCGGCTGGTGCATGGCGAGGGCGTCGCCATCGGCATGGCCATGGCGTTCCGCTTCTCGGCGGCGCTCGGCCTGTGCGCGCCGGACGACGCCCGCCGGGTGGAGCGCCACCTGCAGGCGGTCGGCCTGCCCACCTCGCCCAAGGCGGTCCCCGGCGGCGTCTCGGACGCCGACACGCTGCTGGAGCACATGCGGCAGGACAAGAAGGTGTCCGGCGGAAGGCTCACCTTCATCCTGGCGCGGGGCGTCGGCCGGAGCTTCGTTGCGAAGGACGTGGACGCGGACAAGGCGCTCGCCTTCCTGAAGACCGAACTCGCCTGACCGCGCGCCGCGATCCCGCCGTCACCGGTTCTTAAAGTCCCCCGGGCGATAATTCGCTTTCGTCCCGAACGGACCCGCGGGGGAACCTGCCCATGGCGCTCAGGCGCGCCCTCATCGCGCTCGCTTTCGTGCTGGGCGTCCTGCCCTGCCGCGCGGAACAGCCTGCGCCCGCGCCGTCGCGCCCGGACTACGCCGCGATCGTGCGCGCCGAGGCCGCGGCGCGCGGCCTGCCGCCGGAGGTGGCGGACGCGGTGGCCCACATCGAAAGCGGCTACGATCCGGGCGCGGTCGGCGGCGTGGGCGAGATCGGCCTGATGCAGATCCGGCCCGAGACCGCGGCCATGCTCGGCCATGGCGGCGGCGCGCTCGGCCTGTTCGACCCGAAGACCAACGCCCGCTACGCGGTGCGCTATCTGGCCGAGGCGTGGCGGCTCGCGGACGGCGACCTGTGCCGGGCGCTGATGAAATACCGCGCCGGCCACCGGGCCGAGACCATGTCGCCGCTGTCGGTGGAGTACTGCCGCCGCGCCAGGGCCTATCTCGCAACATTGGGCTCGCCGCTCGCCGACGGCGCCGCGCCCGAGAGCGTGGCGATCCGCGCGCTCCCCGGCGACGACGCGCCCCGGCGCGCCGGCGGCGGCCGCAAGGGCGCCTATCTCGGCTGGCGGCCCGGCCGCCACAGCGCGCAGGACAACGCAAGGTTCTGGGCCGCGCATGAAAAGCGCATCAAGGCGCTGGAGGCCAAGATCGACGCCCGCCGCAAGGTCCGGCTCGCCCGCGGCGGGTGACGGGAGGGGCCGGAAAAACGGTCCCGACCGGACAGGCGTCGCCTTTTGGTTTCGACGCGGGGCCGCTACAAGCGGGCCTCCCGCCGCAAGCCTCGCGATCTCCGCCCATGCCCGTCCGCATCGCCACCTGGAACATCAACTCCGTGCGCCTGCGCATGGGGCTCGTGGAGCGCCTCGTGTCCGAGCGCGCCATCGACGTGCTCTGCCTGCAGGAGACCAAGTGCCCCGACGACAAGTTCCCGCTGTCGGACGTGCGCAAGATGGGCTTCGAGCACGTCGCCATGCACGGGCAGAAGGGCTACCACGGCGTCGCCACCTTCTCGCGCTTCCCCTTCGTCACCACCGCCAAGGAGCGCTTCGCCGACAAGGACGACGCCCGCCATCTGGCCACCACCTTCGCGGCCGGCCCGCTGGAGGGCGTGACGCTGCACAACTTCTATGTCCCCGCCGGCGGCGACGAACCGGACCCCATCGTCAACCCGAAGTTCGCCCACAAGCTGCAGTTCCTGAAGGAGCTGACGGACTGGTCGGCGCGGATCGCGGACGCGCCGGGGCGGATTCTGGTCGGCGACCTCAACATCGCGCCTGCGCCCGAAGACGTCTGGAACCACAAGCAGCTTCTGAAGATCGTCAGCCACACGCCGATCGAGACGGAGGGGCTCGACGCCATGCGCGCGGCCGGCCGCTGGGTGGACGCGGTGCGCCGGCATGTCCCGCACCCGGAGAAGCTCTTTTCCTGGTGGAGCTACCGCGCCGCGGACTGGGACGCCGCCGACCGCGGCAGACGGCTCGACCATGTGTGGATGAGCGCGGACGTGGCCGAACGCTCCACCGCCGTGGAGACGCTGCGCTTCGCCCGCGGCTGGGACCGCCCCTCCGACCACGTTCCGGTGATCGTCACGCTGGGATGACGCAGGGCGCCCTCGGGGACGGGGAGACGGCGCACAGGCGCTCAGCGCGCCGCTTCGTAGCTCAGCCACCCCTTGGCGCGCAGGTCGCAGGCGGGGCAGGCGCCGCAGCCGTAGCCCCAGGCGTGGCGCCTGCCGCGTTCGCCCAGATAGCAGGTGTGGCTCTCCTCGACGATGAGGCCGACCAGCGCCGCGCCGCCGAGGCTCTCGGCGAGGCCCCAGGTTTCGGCCTTGTCGCGCCACATCAGCGGCGTCTCCAGCACGAAACGGCGGTCCATGCCGAGGTTGAGCGCCACCTGCAGCGCCTTGATGGCGTCGTCGCGGCAGTCGGGATAGCCGGAGAAGTCGGTCTCGCACATGCCGCCCACGATGCGCCTCAGGCCCCGCCGCCAGGCGAGCGCCGCCGCGAAGGTGAGGAACAGCAGGTTGCGGCCCGGCACGAAGGTGTTGGGCAGGCCGTCCGCCTCGGCCGCGATCGCCACGTCGCGGGTGAGCGCGGTCTCGGACAGTTCGCCCAGCACCGGCAGCGCCAGCGTGTGGTCCTCGCCGAGCCGCTCCGCCCATGTCGGGTTCAGCGCGGCGAGGCCCGACCGGAGCGTGGCCCGCTGGTCGAGCTCCACCCGGTGGCGCTGGCCGTAGTCGAAGCCCAGCGTCTCCACCCGGGCGAAACGGTCGAGCGCCCAGGCGAGGCAGGTGGCGCTGTCCTGCCCGCCGGAGAACAGCACCAGCGCGCCGTCGTCGGCGGGCGCGGTCATGCGCCGTCGTGCTCCGCCCAGCAGAACGGGGTCTCGAACACCTTCACCTGGGCGAGCAGCGGCAGATCGGGCTTCACCCGGTCCCAGATCCACAGGGCGATCAGCTCGGCGGTCGGGTTCTCGAGCCCCTCGATCTCGTTCAGCGTGTGGTGGTCGAGACGCTTCAGCACCGGGCCGAAGGCGGCCTCCACGTCGAAGAAGTCCACCACGAAGCCGGTCGTCGGGTCGATCGGGCCCTCGAGCGTCAGCTCCACCCGGTAGGAATGGCCGTGCATGCGGTGGCAGCGGTGGGTGGGCGGCACGTTGGGCAGCCGGTGGGCGGCCTCGAAGGTGAAGGCCTGAACGATCCTCATGGGTCTCGATCTCTCAACGAATGCCGATGATCTTGTGGGTCTGGACGCTCAGACGCCAGCGGGGATGGGCGAGACAGTAGGCGATGGCCGCCTGCACGTTCTTCGCCTGCTCCGGCCCGTCCATGGGCTGGAGGAAGAAATGCCGGAAGTCGAGCCGCTCGAACTCCGACGGATCGAGCCCCGCCTGCGGATAGACCAGCTTCAGCTCGTCGCCGCCGTCGAGCGCCAGCGGCGCGCCGGCCTTGGGGCTGACGCAGAGCCAGTCCACGCCCTCAGGGCGCGCCTGCGTGCCGTTGGTCTCCACCGCCACCTCGAAGCCCCGGGCGCGCACCGCGGCGGTCAGCGCCGCGTCGAGCTGCAGCAGCGGCTCGCCGCCGGTGAACACCACGTAGCGCGGGCCGGGCGCGCCGTCCCAGGCGGCGGCGATGGCGGCGGCGAGGCTCTCGGCGTCGGCGAAGCGGCCGCCGCCGTCGCCGTCGGTCCCGACGAAATCGGTGTCGCAGAAGCGGCAGACCGCGCGGTCGCGGTCGGCTTCCCGCCCGCTCCACAGGTTGCAGCCCGTGAAGCGGCAGAACACCGAGGCGCGGCCCGCCTGCGCGCCCTCGCCCTGCAGCGTCTTGAAGAGTTCCTTGACCGCGTAGCTCATGGACCGGATCGCGCTGGACATGCGGGCGCCCGCCCCGCCGCATGCGGGGCGCGGGGGAGGCGGGCCGTCAATACCTTCTTGCGCCGGCGCTGTCGCGGTCCGCAGGCGAAATCGCGCTCAACGCCCGGCGTCCGCCTCCCGATAGACCGGATACAGGCCGCCGAGGGAGAGCTTCCCCAGCACCCCCGCCATGCGCACGGTGTGATCGGCGAAGGCCTCGCGCCCCTTCAGGAGCATGATCGGCGCCAGCGCCGCCAGCGCCGCCGTCTGCGCCGCGGCGAGGGCGCGCACCCGCCACCGGGTGGCGCGGGGCGAGGCGCTGGCCTTGGACACCGCCGCGGCGTAGGCCTGCCCGCCGGCGTAGACCCGCCGCCGCATATAGGCCGCGTCGCAGCGCGCCGCCGGCACATGCTCGGTCACGCGGGGGCCGGAGAGCCAGCCGATGCGCCGGCCGGCCGCCTGCAGCCGGCAGAACAGGTCGTAGTCCTCGCCGCCCGCATGGCCGAAGGCGGGATCGAAGCTCAGGCCCTCAAGCGCGTCGCGCCGGAACAGCGAATTGGCGGTGGAGAGGATCACGTTCGCGGTCTTCTTCGGCCCCATGGCGAACAGCTCGGCCCCGTCCGGCGCGCCCGTGTCGCGGGAGAACAGGCTGCGCATGGCGGGCGTCGCCTTGTCCGGCGCCTCGAACACGCCGATCATCGGCCCCACGAACACGTCCTGCGGGTGGCGGCGCGCGCCGTCCAGCATGGCGGCGAGCCAGCCGTCCGCCATCTCCTGGTCGTCGTCGATGAAGGCGATCAGCGGCGAGGCCGCGGCCGCCATCAGGCCGGCGTTGCGGGCGACCGAGATGTTCGGCGGATGCGCCTGCGCGTAGACCACGGGCACGTCGCCGCCCGCATGGGCCGCCACGACGCTTTCGGCCGAACCCTCGTCGCTGTTGTCCACCACCACGATCGCGAAACGCTTGCCCTCGGGCGCGCGCTGCCGGAGCGCGCTCGCAAGCGCCAGCTTGAGCGGCTCCGGGCGATGGTAGGTGCAGATCACCAGCGCGAGGTCGGCGGGCGGGGCGAGGGGCGTGGCCGTCACGGGGCGTCGCTCCGCCGTCGAAGGTCGCGGAGATAAAGCAGCAGGATGCGCGGGCTCTCGATCACGTAGCGCCGCCACATCCGGCGCGGTTCGGTGGAGAGACGGAACAGCCATTCGAGCCCGGCGCGGGACATCCAGCGTGGCGCGCGCGGCCGGCGGCCGACGAAAAACTCCACGCTCGCGCCGATGCACAGGCCGACGCCACGGGCCACGCCGCGCCGGCGCAGCGCCTCCGCGAGCTTCTCCTGCTGGGGCGAGCCGACCGCGAGCAGCGTGAAGCGCGCCGGATGGGCCTCGACCGCCGCGACCGTGGCCTCGAAGGCGTCCCGGTTGGTGAGCAGCCCCATGGGGGCTTCGTAATGGTCCGCGGCGGTGAGCCCGGCTTTCGCCGCCAGCGCCTGGAACAGCGCCGAGTCGCCGCCCACCAGCAGCAGCGGGGCGGCGCGGTCGAAGCGGGGATCGGACAGGAGCCGCGCCACCAGATCGGAGCCGGGGACGGAGGGCAGGTCGAGGCCGCGGGTCTTCGCCAGCAGCTCCACCACCCGGCTGTCGTTCAGGCACAGCCACGCGTTGCGGTACGGCTCGGCCTGCGCGCCGCCCTCGGCGATGCGCGCCACATGGGCGGCGTTGGGCGTCACCAGCGGGGCGAAGGCCGCGTCCGCCGGCCGCGCCAGCACGGCGTCGAGCGCTTCGTCCGGCGTCAGGCGGTGGTAGTCCACGCCGAGGAACCGCAGGCGGGGCGCCGGCGCGGGGGGCAGGTCCGGCTCAGCCATGGGAGAGGCGTCCTTCCCGAGCGAGCGCCCGTCGGCAGGAGAGGGCGGCGATGCACAGGATCGCCACGTTGCAGAAGGGAATGCCGCGCACGAACAGGGTCGCCTCGGTCAGGTTGTGCAGCAGGTGAAGCGCGAGCACCGTCCCGATGAGGCCGAGCGCCGCGCGCTCGGGACGGGGCGCCTGCGCGGAGGCCGCGCCGGCGAGGCCGGCCGCCATGCCCGTGGCCACCACGATGGCCGCCAGCACCACCGCGGGCAGGCCGATGTGGAGCCACAGCTCCAGATAGCCGTTGTGGGCCTGGTTGATGGTGCCGACCTCCACGTCGCCGAGCCAGGTGCCGGGGTCGATCCGGTTCAAGGGATCGTTGTCGGGGCCCACGTCCCAGAAGGCGCCGTAGCCGTGGCCGAGCCAGAACCGCTCCTGCGCCGCCTTCAGCGCGAAGGCCCACAGCTCGTCCCGGCCGGTGAAGGAGGCGTCGCCGGTGAAGGCGGCGGAGAAGGCGACCGGATCGAAGCCGTAGGCCGCGAAGGCGGCGAGCAGCGCGCAGAGGCCGAAGGCGGCGGCCGCGCCCAGCAGCAGGGCGAAGCGCGGCCCGAGCTTCTCGGTCAGGGCGAAGGCGGCGATTCCCGCCAGCGCGAGCCCGGTCAGCGCGATCGAGGTCTTGCTGCGGGTCAGCACGAGGAAGGCCAGCGCCAGCGCCAGCGCCAGCAGGCCGAGCGCCGCGTGGCGGGCGCGGACGCAGCCGAGCGTCCAGGTCGCCGCCGTCACAGCCGCGATCATGGCCGCGATGCCGGCCACGTTCTTCTGGGAGTACATGCCTCGGAGGCCAAGGTCGGTCACGGCGAAGCCGGGCATCAGCGCGGAGCCGACGACGTTCAGCGCGATCACCGTCGCGGTGACCGCGAACAGCGCGGTGTGGAACTGGCGCAGGCTGCGCAGGCCCGACGCGCAGGCGGCGGCGATGACGGTGAGGAAGGTGAGCAGCAGCGCCCGCCGGATGGTGAGGTCGGGAAAATCCGACCAGACCACGCTCGCGAGGCAGATCGCCACGAGGGCGCCGAGCCCCGCCAGTCCGGGAGCGAGCGCCGGGAGCCGCCGCCAGTTGAGGGCGAGGACCATGAGCGCCAGGCCGAACAGCGCCAGCACGCCGAAGCGGTCGACGACGTTGCCCTCCACGCGCTGGGCGGCGGAGGGATCCTGAAACGGCTGGGCGCCGATGAACACATAGAGCAGGAACAGATGCAGCAGGATCGCGTGCAGCCCGGCCGCCCACGAGGCCGCCGCGCGCGGCGTGGCCGGCGCGGTCAGATTCGCGGAAAGGGCGGCGTGCGGCATGCGGTGCTCCGGGCGGTCGGGGCCGCAGGACAAGCGCCCGCGCGGACGCGGCTTTCGCCGCACTAGGCCGCAAGGCGCTTTAATTCCAAATTAAAGTGACGCGGCCGCAGTTAGAAGCCCCAAGGCCTCCGGGAGCGCCATGACCACGGTTTCGATCGTCATACCGACGCTGACGCGGCCGGAGCCGCTGAGGCGCGCGCTCGAAAGCGCGCTGGCTCAGGGAGGCGTGGACGCGCAGGCGCTGGAGGTGGTGGTGGTGGACAACTCCGCCGCCGGCGACGCCCGCGCGCTGGTGGAGCGTTACGCCGCCAATCCCGGCGTCCGGGTGCGCTATGTGGCGGCGCCCCGGCCCGGCGTCGCCAACGCCCGCAACGCCGGCGTCGCCGCGGCGACGGGATACTGGATCGCCTTCCTCGACGACGATCAGGAGGCCTCGCCCCGCTGGCTGGCGAATCATCTCGCCGCCGCGATCGCCGCCAATGCGGATGCGAGCTTCGGCCCGGTGGAGGCCCGCGCGGAGGGCGGCGCGGAAATGGGTCCGTTCACGCCCTATTTCGAGCGCCGGATCGCCCGGCCCGACGGGGGCGACATCACGGATCTTTCCGCCTATCTCGGCACCAACAACTCCATGTTCCGCCGCGCCCGCTGCCTTGAGGGCGACGCGCCGTTCGACGTCACGCTCAACGAGAGCGGCGGCGAGGACAGCCTGCTGATCAAGCGCCTCAGGCTTTCCGGGCGGAAATTCGCCTGGGCGGCGCAGGCGAGCGTGATCGAGTGGACCCCGCCCCGCCGCCTGACCTGGGCCTATGTGCGCAAGCGCAAGTTCCTGAGCGGGCAGGTGCGCAGCTTCGTGCATCACATGCTGGAGCCGCCCCAGTGGGGGCACATCCTGCTCTGGATGGCGGTGGGCGTGGGCCAGGCGGCGGGCTTCGGCGCGCTGGCGCTGGTGTTGAAGCCCATCGACGCCGCGCGCTCGGAAAAGGCGCGGGCGACCGCCATGGGCGGGCTCGGCAAGGTGCTGTGGATGCGCCGCTTCCGGCCCGCGCTGTACGGATCGGGTCTGGTCTCATGACCACGCTCACCCGGCGGGCGGCGCTCGCGGGCGGCGCGGCGCTTAGCCTCGTCCCCGCGCTCGCCCGCGCCGGCGAGCGCGCCGATCTCGTCGTGCGCGACGACCTGCCGTGGCGGCCCATCAGCCCGCTCCTCTACGGCTCGAACGAGATCGGCGCCATGGAGGGCGGGCCGCTGTCGGCGGAGCTCGACCGCGCGGCCGGCGTCACGGCGCGCCGCCTCGGCGGCAACCTCATGACCACCTACGACTGGGCGACCAATGTCTCCAACGCCGGCAAGGACTGGCGCCACGCCAACCTGCCGTTCCTGCCCGACGCGCTGCGCATGGACGAGGCGGACCGCAGCCGTCCCGCCGCCGTGATCGACGTCATGCACCGCGCGTCGCTCGCCATGGGGGCGAAAAGCCTGGTGACGCTGCCGCTCGCGGGCTACGTGGCGGCGGACGGCGACGGCGACGTGCCCGAAAGCGAGGCCGCGCCCTCGCGCCGCTTCAAGCCGGTGCGCTGGGAGGGCCGCACGCCCGCCGACGCCGCCATCGACCCGTCCGTCTGCGACGCGCCCCATCTGCTCGCCCGGCTGAAGGAGGCCTATGGCGGGGCCGGCGACGCGGGCGGGATCTTCGCCTACGCCCTCGACAACGAGCCCGGCCTGTGGCCCGAGACCCACCCGCGCGTCGTGCGGGCGAAGCCGAGGATCGCGGAGCTGATCGCGCGCTCGGTCGCGGCGGCGAAGACCGTCAAGGCCATCGACCCGGACGCGCTGGTGTTCGGCCCCGCGAGCTGGGGCGCGACCGAGTTCGCCAGCTTCCAGAACGCGCCGGACTGGCGCGCCCACCGCCGGTTCGGCAGCTTCCTCGCCGCCTATCTCGACGCCTTCCGTCGCGCCTCCGAGGAGGCCGGCACGCGCCTGCTCGATGTGCTCGACGTGCACTGGTACCCCTATTCGGTGGCGGGGGAGCTTTTGGGCGCCGAGGACACCGCGCTCGCGCCGGCGCTTCTGGACGCGCCCCGCTCGCTCACCGAGCGCGGCTTCCGGGAGCGGAGCTGGGTCACCGACACGCTGCAGGTGAACGACGAGGACGACGACGCGGTGACGCTGCCGCTGCTGCCGAGCCTGCACCGGATCGCGGCGCGCTGGTTTCCGGGCACGAAGGTCGCGGTCACCGAATTCAACTATGGCGGCGGCCGGCTGACGGCCTCGGGGCTGGCGCTCGCCGACGCGCTCGGCCGATTCGGCGCGTCGGACGTGTTTCTCGCCTGCCACTGGGGCGCGCTCGGCGGATCGCTGGGCGAGGCCTACCGCCTTTACCGCGCCGGCGACGCGGCCGGGGCGGGCGGCTTCGGCGACCGGTCCTATGAGGTGCAGGGGACGACGCCGAGGCTGGCGGCCTACGCCGCAGGTTCAGGGGACGCGGGCCCGGCGCGGCTCGTCGCCGTCAACGGCGCGGAGGCGGCCGCCGAGATCACCCTGCGCTTCGCCTCCGGCCGTCCGAGGCGCGCCCGCGCCGTTCTCGGCTTCGACGCCGCCCAGACGGAGACCGGGCCCGTGGCGAACGCCACGCCCACGAGCGACGGCGCCGGCCTGTGGCGCATGACCCTGCCGCCCCGCTCCGCCCGCCGCTTCGCGTTCGATTGAGCGGGCCAGGCTCGGGCTGCCCGCGACCCGCGCTTTCGCGGGGCTGAAGTCGGGGGTCGGATCGCCCGCCGCCGCAGATTCCTAACGGGACGTCAGGCGTCGTCGTCGCGGTAGTAGGGCTCCACCGGCCCTTTCAGCTTCAGCGTCATGGGGTTGCCGAAACGGTCCTTGGCGCCGCCGGCGGCCACGCGGATCCAGCCCTCGGCCACCGAATACTCCTCCACATTGGTCTTCTCGACGCCCTTGAAGCGGATGCCGACGCCGCGCGTCAGCGCCGCCTCGTCGTAATGGGGGCTGTCCGGGTGCACGGACAGGCGATCCGGAGGGGTGTCGGTCATGGGCGAAGCTCCCGAGTGAAGGGGTCGAAACGGCCGCGGACCATATCGGCTCCGCGCTCCGAACGGAACGGCCATGCCGCGATGGCCCTGACGCCGCCTTTTTCCGGATTATATTGCGTTGCAGCATATTTCTTCGGCGGCGCAGCCGCCCCGACAGGAGGCCAAGCCATGTTCCGCTTCGGCGCGCCCGGTTTCGATCTGCCGAGTTTCGATCTGTGGTCCGACCGCTCCGCCGGCGCCGGGGGCGCGAGCGAAGACGCCGGCCTGACCGAGATGCGCGATTTCGGCGACAACCCGGGACGGCTGGCCATGAAGGCCTACGTTCCGAAGGGGTTGAAACCGGGCGCGCCGCTGGTCGTGGCGTTGCACGGCTGCACCCAGCTGGCCGGCGGCTACCAGTCGTCCGCGCGCTGGACCGCGCTCGCGGACGCTTACGGTTTCGCGCTGCTGTGCCCCGAGCAGCGGCGGTCGAACAATCCGAAGCTCTGCTTCTCGTGGTTCAGGCCGGACGACGTGACCCGCGGCAAGGGCGAGGCGGCCTCGATCCGCGCCATGATCGAGGCCCTGGCGACGACGCACGCCCTCGACCGCCGGCGCGTGTTCGTCACCGGCCTGTCGGCGGGCGGCGCCATGGCCTGCGCCCTGCTCGCGACCTATCCGGAGGTGTTCGCCGCCGGCTCCATCGTGGCGGGGCTGCCCTATGGCGCGGCCGGCGGCGTGGGCGAAGCCTTCGCCGCCATGGGCAAGGGCGTGGAGCGTTCGGCCTCCGACTGGGGGGACCGCGTGCGCGCCGCCTCCGGTCACGCCGGCCCATGGCCGCGGGTGATGATCTGGCAGGGCGAGGCGGACGAGACCGTGAACCCGGCCAACGCCGAGGCGCTGGTCCGGCAATGGACCGACCTGCACGCGTTGTCGCCCGCCAGCCTGCGCGAGGAGCGGCGCGGAAACGTGACCCGGCGGAGGTGGGGCGACGGCGCGGTGGAGGAGATCCGGATCGCCGGCATGGGCCACGGCGCGCCGCTCGACGGCGCCGAAGGCGAGGTCGCGGCGCCCTACATGCTCGACGTGGGCGTGTCGCAGGCGCTCGAGACCCTCGCGTTCTGGGGGCTGACGCGCCTTGAGGCGCTCCGGCGGCCGCGGGCCTCCCCCACGCCGAAACCCGCGCGGACGGCGCCTCCCGCCGCCCGGCCGACGAGCGGCGGGACGCGGCGCGCCATCAAGGCGGCCGTGACCAGGGCGCTCAGGGCCGTGGGCGTGATCCGCTAGGCGCCTGTCTGGACTGTGGCTTTTGGCGGCGTGCGCCGGACGGGCCGGATGTTCCGACGTCAGCCCGCGCGGCGCGCCTCCGGCGGGGACGCCCGGCGCTCCGCCTCCGCCTCCGTGCGCCGGAGCGGCGGCAGCGCGTCCATCACGCGGCTCGCGGGCAGGGTGACGATCACCTCGGTGCCCTCCCGCAGGGTGCTGTTCAGCGCGAAGCCGCCGCCGTGCAGATCCACGAGGCCCTTCACGATCGGCAGGCCGAGGCCCGCGCCCTGCTCGGCGGTCTTGATGGCGAGCGTGCCCTGGCCGAACGAGGCCAGCACCGTGGGGATCTCGTTTTCAGGGATGCCCGGCCCGGTGTCCGAGACGCTCAGGTACTGGCCGCCGGAGGCGGTCCATCCCACCTTGAGGGTGACGACGCCGCCCGGCGGCGTGAACTTGATGGCGTTCGACAGCAGGTTGAGCGTGATCTGCCGCAGCGCGCGCTCGTCGGCCCACAGCGGCGGCAGGCCGTGCTGGTAGAGTTCGCGGATGACCACGCCGCGGTTCTTGGCGCGGAGCTTCAGCAGGTGATGGCAGTCCTCCACCACATGAGCCAGCCTCACGCTCTCCTCGTGCATCTCGTAGCGCCCGGCCTCGATGCGCGAGAGGTCGAGAATCTCGTTGATCAGCTCCAGCAGGTGCTGCCCGCTCTGGTGGATGTCGCCGGCGTATTCCTTGTAGGTCGGCACCGCATGGGCGCCGAACACCTCCGCCTTCATCACCTCCGAGAAGCCGAGGATGGCGTTCAGCGGCGTGCGCAGCTCGTGGCTCATGGTGGCGAGGAAGCGGGACTTGGCGAGGTTCGCCTCCTCCGCCCGCCGGCGCGCCTCGTCGGAGTTGGCCTTGGCCTGCTCCAGCTCGCCGATCAGGGCGTCCTTCTCGGCGCGGAACTCCAGCGCCTCCAGCGTGTTGCGGTAGAGCTTGCGGCTCAGCAGCAGGAAGTAGATCTCCGCCGCCACCGTCATGGCGACCACGGCCTTGGCGCCGGGGCCGTCCTCGAAGGCGTAGGCGCCGGACACCATGCCGGCGATGGGCAGCGTCGCGGCGACCACCGCGGCCGGCGCGCTCGCGGTCAGCATGGCGGCGATGGCGACGCCCACCAGCATCACGAACAGCGCCATGACCGAGGACGCCTCGTGCTGGCCGGCGAGCGCGAAGGCGATCACGCCCCAGGCGAGCGCGTTCAGCGCCTCGGCCGTCGCGAACCGCCCGCTCCAGCGGCGGGCGTCGGCGTCCTCTTCTCCGTGGCGCAGGAAGCGGCGGGCGGCCGCATACACCAGAGTTTGGCCTGCAAGCGCCCCGGCGAGCCAGGCCCCGGCCACCGCCAGCGGGGTCCAGAGCGTGGTGGCCGCCGCGATGAGGACCGCGAGCGTCGCCACCGCCGGCGCGGCGGATGCGCGGTTGAGCGCATAGCTGCGCAGCAGTTCGTGGTCGAAGGCGTGGCGGGAGCCGGAGGTGGAGGTCAGGCGCTCGCGCTCGGAGCGCACCTTGGCGGCGACCGAGCGGCGCCGGTCCGGCGTCCGTTCGGCCGGTTGTCCGTCCGGGCCGGTTCCGGCCGGAAGATCCAACATGTCCACCTGCGTCACCCGCCCCGCACGGCGTCTTCACCAGCGGCGACCATGGGACGGAAAGGCTTAAGACGGTGCTGACGGGACCGCTCGATTGCGCCGCTTCGGACGCGGAGCGCCTCGCGACGCTGCTGGCGGAGATCCGCGCCTGCCGCATCTGCCGCGACCGGCCGCTCCGGCGCCCGCTGCCGCACGAGCCCCGGCCGGTGGCGCGGGCGTCGGTTTCGGCGCGGCTTGCGGTCTGCGGCCAGGCGCCGGGAACGCGGGTTCATGCGAGCGGCGTGCCGTTCAGCGATCCGTCCGGCGTGCGGCTCCGGCGCTGGATGGGCGTGACCGACGACGAGTTCTACGACGAGACGCGCGTCGCCGTGCTGCCCATGGGTTTCTGCTTTCCCGGGCAGGACGCCCGCGGCGCGGACCTGCCTCCGAGACGGGAATGCGCGCCGGCCTGGCGGGCGAGGCTGTTCGAGGCGCTGCCGAAGGTGGAGATGCTGCTCGCCATCGGCCGGCCGGCGCAGCTCTGGCATCTTGGCCCGGACGCCGGCGCGTCGCTCACGGAGGCGGTGGCGGACTGGCGGCGGATTCTGGATCGTCCGGTCCGTCCGCGCGTGCTGCCGCTGCCGCATCCGTCGTGGCGCAACAACGCCTGGCTCAGGCGCAATCCGTGGTTCGAGGCCGAGCTGGAGCCTGCGCTTCGCGCCCTGACGCGCGAGATGCTGGATTCGTGATCGCGCCCGCGCAGGGCGGAACGTTATCCTGCGTGACAACGCTTGAGAGGGGCGCGCTTCAAGACGCGCAACCAAGGAGAGCACACATGAAGTCCATCGTCGCCGCCGCGCTCGCCGCGACCGTCGCCCTGGCTCCGCTCGCAGCCGTAGCGGCGCCCAAAGACGACATGACCCGCGAGCAGCGGATCGAAAAGCGCGCCGAGATGCTGACCAAGCGTTTCGAAAGGCTCGACGCCGACAAGGACGGCGCACTGAGCCGCGAGGAGGCGCAGGCCGTGCGCGCCAAGATGTTCGATCGCATCGACGCCAACAAGGACGGCGCGATCGACAAGGCCGAGATCGAGGCCCACGCCGAGGCCATGAAAAAGCGCGCCGAGGAGAAGGGCCGCAAGGGCAAGGGCGGCGACCGGGCGGTGAAGATGTTCGACCGCATGGACAAGGACAAGGACGGCAAGATCACCCGCGAGGAGTTCATGGCCCGCTCCGCGCCCTGGTTCGACCGCGCCGACGCGGACAAGGACGGCAAGGTGTCCAAGGACGAGATGGCGGCGTTCGTCGCCAAGATGAAGGAGCGCGGCGCCAAAGGCGGCAAGCATGACGACCATGGCGACCACGACCACGCCCACGACAAGAAGGGCGGCGACCACAAGCACGCCGACGACGGCGCGGATGACGGCGCGGACGAGGACGCCAACTGATCCGGCGGCGGGGGCGCGGACATGACGGCGCTCGCGTCCGCGCGGCCGCCCCGCGCCGCCGCCGCGGCGCCGGGCCTCGCGTCCGTGGTGGATCTGCGGCCGGCCCCGGACATGGAGCCTGACGACGACGCCCTGATGGCGCGGGCGGGCGGAGGCGACCAGCGCGCCTTCGCCCGGCTCGTGGCCCGCCATGGGCCCCGCGCCCAGGCGGTGGCGCACCGCTTCACCGGCTCGGCGGCCGAGGCGGAGGACATCGTGCAGGAGGCGTTCTGGCGGGTGTGGCGGTCCGCCGACCGCTGGGCGCCGGGCGGCGCGCGGTTCTCCACCTGGCTGCACCGGGTGGTGGTGAATCTTTGCGTCGACCACGACCGGCGCAAGCGCATCCGCCGGTTCCTGCCCTTCGCCGACCTTTTCGATCCGCCCGCCGACGATCCCGGTCCGGCGCGGGAGGCGGAGGCCAGGGGGGAGATCGCCGCGGTGCGCGCCGACATTCTGGCGCTGCCCGCCCGCCAGCGCGCCGCGCTGCTGCTGGCGGCGGACGGCGAGCGGTCCAACGCCGAGATCGCCGCCACGCTGGGCGCCAGCGAGAAGGCGGTGGAATCCATGCTCGTCCGGGCCCGGCGCACGCTGCGCGCCCGGCAGGCGGCGCGCGAGGAGAGCGCGAGATGACGACCCGTGACGCGATGACATGCGAGGCCTTCGATGCGGCGCTTCACGCCCGCGGCGCGGATCTCTCCCGCTGGCCGGCGGCGGAGGCCCAGGCCGCGGAGCGGCTGCTTGAGGCGTCGGCTGAGGCGCGGGCGCGGTTCGCGGCCGCGCGGCGGCTGGACGACGCGGTGGCGCAGGCGGCGGAGGCCGCCCCGGCGCCCGGCCTCGCCCTCCGGCTCAACGCCGCGCTCGACGACCGCCGCCGGGCGCGGGAGCGCTGGCTCGCGGACAGCCCCGGCCGGTTCGGCCTCGCCGGCGCCGGCTTCGGCGCGGCGGCGGTGGCGGTCGGACTGTGGCTCGGCGCCGTGGTCGGCCCGGTGGACGCCGCGACGCCCGACTTCAGCGCCGCCTTCGAAGTCTCGCTGATCGACGGGGGGCTGTGATGGCGCGGCCCCGCTGGCTCTATGCGGCGCTCGCCCTGTCGGTGACGGTCAATCTGGTCGGCGCGGGGTTCCTGATGGCCCATGACCGGCCGAGGCCCGGCCGCACCGTGGACGGGGCCATCGCCTTCGTCGCCGGGCGCTACCCGGACGCGGTGGGCGACGCCATCCGCGGCCGGCTCGAGCAGCGGCGGGCCGAGCTCGGCGCGGCGCTGGCCGAGATGCAGGGCGCCCGCAAGGCGTCCCGCGCCGCCATGGCCGCCGATCCGGTGGATCCCGCCGTGGTGGCGGAGGCGTTCCGCGTCGCCCGCGCCAAGGCCGACGCGTTCCAGAGCGTGCTGCACGGCGCGATCGCGGACGCCATGCCCGACGTGCCGGCGGAGGAGCGGGCCAAGGTGATCAAGAACGACCGGGACTGAACGGTCAGACGCCGGGCCCCGCGGCCGCGATGGCTTCAGCGTCCCGGCCTTTCAGCGGCGCGAGCGAGCCGCCTTCCGCGGCGGCCGCCGCCGACAGCGCCGACAGGATGCGGGTCAGCAGACCCGGCCCCTCGAAGGCGAGCGCGCTGTAAAGCTCCACCAGCGTGGCGCCGGCCCGGATCTTCGCCACCGCGTCCTCGCCCGAGGCGATCCCGCCGACGCCCACCAGCGGCAGCCGGTCGCCGACCCGCAGCCGCGTCTCCGCCAGCATCCAGGTGGCGCGGCGGAACAGCGGCGCGCCGCTGAGGCCGCCGCTCTCGGCTCTGGCCGCGCCCTTCAGATGCGGCGGGCGGGCGAGCGTGGTGTTGGAGACCACCAGCCCGTCGAGCCCGCGGGCCTCCGCCACCGCGACCACGTCGTCGAGGCCGGCGAGGTCGAGATCGGGCGCGATCTTCAGCAGCACCGGGCGGCGCGGCATGCCGCCCGCCGTGGCGGCGTCGCGGGCGTCGAGCGCGCGGGCGGCGAGGTCGTCCAGCGCCGCCTTGGCCTGCAGGTCGCGCAGGCCCGGCGTGTTGGGCGAGGACACGTTGATGACGAAGAAGGCGGCGTGGGCCGCGAAGGTCGAGATGCCTTGGGCGTAGTCCGCCGCGCGGTCGGCGGCGTCCTTGTTGGCGCCCACGTTCACGGCCACCAGCCCCGGCCGTCCCGCGCGGCGCGTCAGCCGCTCGAGCGCGGCGGCGTGGCCGTCGTTGTTGAAGCCCATGCGGTTGATGACGCCGCGGTTCTCGGGCAGCCGGAACACCCGGGGGCGGGGATTGCCCGCCTGGGGGCGCGGCGTGACCGAACCGATCTCCACGAAGCCGAAGCCGAGGCCGAGCATGGCGTCCGGCACGCGGGCGTCCTTGTCGAAGCCGGCGGCGAGGCCGACGGGGTTCGGAAAGTCGAGCCCGAAGGCGCGGGTGGCGAGGCGCGGGTCGGGCGCAGGCGCGCGCGGCGGCGGCGCCATCTCCAGCGCCTTCAGGGTGGCGAGATGGGCGGTCTCGGCGTCAAGAACGGAGAGCGCGCCGCGGATCAGCGGCCAGAACGGCTGGATCACGGGGCGTCTCCGGCGGAAAAGTCTGAGGGGAAGACATGCGCGCCGTCCGGCCCGAGCGGCAGCGGCGCGGTCCAGCGCACGGCGGTCAGCGGAAGCGGGGCGTAGAGGTGCGGGAACAGCGCGCCTCCGCGGGAGGGCTCCCAGCGCAGCGCCTCGCCCAGCGCCCCCGCCTCGATCGCGACCAGCAGCAGGTTCGTCCGTCCGGCGAAATGCTTCGCGGCGGTCTCCGCCGCCTGGGGGGCGGTGGAGAAGTGGATGTAGCCGTCGCTCAGGTCCACCGGCGCGCCATCGAAGCGGCCGGCGCGCTCGGCCTCCGACCAGGCGTCCGCATCCACGATCTTGTAGATCAGCGTCGAGCCCATCCGATCCTTCGTCCGTTCGTCGAGCGGCGTTGCGCGGAACGCATGCCTAATCGCCGCGTTTCTGGCATGTGGCCCGCAAGCCGGCTTACGTGTCCGGAGCGTCCGGGGCAAGAGCCGGCGAGCTGACGGCCTCAAGCCCATGGACAAAACCGCCATGAGGTACTAATTCCTAATTGGGCGCTTTCCTCGCCCTCCGGATAGCGGGAGACATGGGATGCTCGGCCACGGACAGATCTGGTCCGCGATCGATGCGCTGGCGGCCAGGAACGGCCTGTCGGCGTCCGGGCTCGCGCGCAAGGCGGGGCTCGACCCGACGACGTTCAACCGCTCCAAGCGCGTGGCGGCGGACGGACGGCCCCGCTGGCCCTCGACGGAGTCGCTCGCCAAGGCGCTGGACGCCACCGCGACCGACCTCGACAGCTTCATGACCATCCTGACCGACGGCGCTCCCCGCCGCCAGAAGCACATTCCGCTGATCGGCCTCGCGCAGGCCGGCGAGGGCGGCTATTTCGACGACGCCGGCCTGCCCACGGGGCAGGGCTGGGACGAGATCGAGTTTCCGGACGTGGACGGCGAAAGCGTCTACGCGCTGGAAATCCAGGGCGACAGCATGGAGCCGGTGTTCCGCGACGGCGACGTGGTGCTGGTGACGCCGGGGGCCGCCGTGCGGCGCGGCGACCGGGTGGTGGTGCGCACCACCGAGGGCGAGGTGCTGGCCAAGGAGCTCGCCCGCAGCACCGCCAAGCATGTGGAGCTGCGCTCGCTCAACCCGGCGCACCCCGACCGCTCCATTCCCACCGCCCATGTGGCGTGGATGGCGCGCATCGTCTGGGCCAGCCAGTAGCGGCGCTCATCCCGCCGCCGCTTCGCGCTCGGCGATCAGCCTCTCCAGCGCCTCCAGCCGGTCGGCCTCGCCCGGCGGCTTGTCCCAGCGGATGCGGGCCACGCGCGGAAACCGCATGGCGACGCCGGACTTGTGCCGGGCCGAACGGGCGATGCCCTCGAAGGCGATCTCCAGCACGAGGCCGACGGTCTCCGTGTGCGCCACCTCGCGCACCGGGCCGAAGCGGTTGACGGTGTTCTTGCGCACGAAGCGGTCGAGCTGGGCCAACTCCTCGTCGGTGAAGCCGAAATAGGCCTTGCCGACGGGGGTGAGCCGCGGCCCCTCCGCGTCCTCGGTCCAGACTCCGAAGGTGTAGTCCGAATAGAACGACGAGCGCTTGCCGTGGCCGCGCTGGGCGTACATCAGCACCGCGTCCACGGTCATGGGGTCGTGCTTCCACTTGAACCACAGGCCCTTGGGGCGACCGACCACGTAAGGGCTGTCGCGCCGCTTCACCATCAGGCCCTCCACCGCGGCGGCGTCCGCGCCGGCGCCGGCGGCGGCCGGGTCGAGCCGCGCCGCGGCGAGCCCGTCCCAGTCCCCGAAGGCGACCAGCGGCGACAGGTCCATGCGCGGGCTGGCCTGGCGGACCACGAACGCCTCCAGCCTGCGGCGACGCTCCGCGAAGGGCAGCTCGCGCAGGTCCTCGCCGTTCTCCGCCAGCAGGTCGTAGACGCGGATGTGGGCCGGGAACTCGGCGGTGAGCTTCGGAGTGACGCTTTTGCGGTTCAGCCGCTGCTGCAGCACGTTGAAGCTCTGCACCCGGCCGTCGCGCAGGATCAGCAGCTCCCCGTCCACCGCGCCGTCGAAGGTCAGCGCCTCGATCAGGTCGGGGAAGGCGGCGGAGACGTCCTCGCCCGAGCGGCTCCACAGCCGCGCCACGTGGCGGCCGTCGCCGTCGCGGCCGGCGGAGGCCTGCACCCGGATGCCGTCCCATTTCCATTCGGCGACGAACGCGGCGGGATCGAAGGCGCGGAAATCGGCGTCCTCCAGCGGGTGGGCCAGCATGGGCGGGCGGAACGGCGCCGGGTCGGTGGCGGCGGGGCGGGGGCCGGTTCCTTCCGCCCAGGCGAACAGCGCCTCATAGGGCGGCGCGAGGCCGGGCCAGACCTGCTCCACGTCGTCCGGCGTCGCATGGTCGCCCAGCGCCGCCACCGCGGTCTTGGCGAGCCGGGCGGAGGCGCCGATGCGCAGCGAGCCGGTGATGAGCTTGAGCAGGGCCCAGCGGCCGGTCTCGTCCAGCGCGTCGAGCCACAGCGCCAGCCGCTTGGGCAGGTCGAGCTTGGCGGCGCCCGCCAGCCCCTCGACGATCTCCGACAGCGGCGGCGTCCGGTTGGCGCGCTGGTCGCCGGGCCACATCAGGGCGACGGTCTCGGCCAGATCGCCCACATAGTCGTAGGACAGGCCGAACAGCACCGGGTCGGCGCGCTCGGCGATCAGGCCGCGGATCAGCCCGGCCTTGGCGTGGCGGAAGGTCAGCGCCCCGGTCAGCGCCGCCAGCGCGTAGCCGCGCTCGGGGTCCGGCGCGGCGCGGAAATACTCCGTCATCAGCCGCAGCTTGGCGTTGCGGCGCGGCTCGTAGGACAGGCGGTCGAGCAGGAAGGCGAAGCGGTTCATGCGGGCCCTTGAAGCCTGCGGGGCGATCGACGCGCCGCAGGCTTCAACATGGGGCGCAGGGCCCCCGGCGGAAGGGCCGCCTCAGGCCGCCTTCTTCTGCTCGGCCGCCTTCTGGGCCTCGTAGTAGTAGTTGGCCTTCTTGCCGAACACGACCGAGCGCAGCAGGCGGCGCATGCGCTCGCTGCGGCGCAGAGGCTCCAGCGCCGAGCGCATGGCGGTGTAGGCGGCCACCTTCAGCCCGTCGAGCGCCGGCTTCCGGCCGGGCGCGGCCTGGGGGAAGCCCTTCTCCCGCAGCCAGGCGTTCATGAAGATCAGCTTGTTCTGCCGCACCACCGCCTTGGAGCGCCAGGTGATGGCCATGGAGATGGAGTAGTCGTCGCCGGTGCGGACCCAGTGGGGGACCTGATAGGGCACGAACACACCCTGTCCCGGCTTCAGGTCGTAGACGGTGGCGCGCTCCTCGAAACGGGGCTCGTAGGGCAGGTTGCGGTGCTTGGAGGGCGCGCTCTCCAGCGCCTCCTCGGACACCAGCGACCGGTCCTCGTTGTCGAACAGGTGGAAGAACTTCGGCCCGCGCAGCTGCACGAAGAAATTGTCTTCGTTGTCGCAGTGGAACGGCGTCACGGAATTGGCCGAGGACACGAAGATGTAGCCTTCGATGTCCCTGAAGTTGGCGCTGTCGAGGCTGTCGAAGCCGAACTGCCTGGCGATCGAGCCCAGCGCCTGCTCCAGCATGGCCTTGTACTCCGGCACGCTCTCCACGCGCTTCAGCACGATCCAGGCCCCGGCGGACTCGATCTTGGCCACCACCTCTTCCGGCGGCAGGTCGACCAGCGGCGTGGTCTCGGGCTTCTGGTTCGGCTGCAGCTTGCCGGAATTGTATTCGATCCGGTCCTTCTCGAGCTGCTTCGTCAGCTCGATCAGGCGCGGAAGCTGCAGCAGCGGGTGGCCGGCGAGGTCGTGCTCGATGGGGAAGTGGCGGAGAGGATAGCGCGTGGCGATGTCGGTCGCGGAGGCGCGAAGCGTAGCGGTCATCGTGAGGTTCCCTTCACGCGGTGGTACAGCTTGCGGAGCGCGACATGGGCCTGGTCGCGGAGACGTTCGGCGCGCACGGCCGCGGCGAGATGGATCGTCGCGGGGCCCGGCCGTGTGGCGACCACCCAGTCGGCGACGACGAGACGCTCGCGCCAGATGTGGTCGATCATGGGATGGTTGGCGACCGAGGTGCTGTCCACGGAGCGGATCTCCGGGTCCTCGATCATGCGTCGGGTCAGCTCGAGGGTGAGCTGAACGCCGGGGGAGCAGCGGGCGAAGCCCTCGTCATAGGCCACCTTGTAGAACCAGGCGCGGCCGCCGCTGATCAGGATCAGGCCGCAGGCGATGGTCCGCTCGCCGACGCGCAGCTCCAGCACCCGCGCGCCGCCGGTCAGGGCCCGCGCCAGCAGCATCTCCCGCACGAAGGCGAGCTGCTCCGGGTTGTCGCGCAGCGCGCTGCGGCGCTCGCCCTTCCAGCCGGAGGCCTCCAGCTCCACGAAGCGGTCGAAGGCGTCGGCGGCGTCCGCGCCGCGGCTTTCGACGTAGCTCGCCGGGGCCTCGTCGGACAGGCGGCGGAACTGGCGGCGCAGCTCCTTCAGCTTCTTCGCCGACAGCGACTGGGTGAGATAGGCCTCGGCGGTCAGCTCCGTCTCCAGCAGCGCCCGGGCGTGGTGGTCGACGCGCGCCATGGCGCGTCCCGAGGTCGCGAGCGTCGAGCGGAGGGCGGCGGCGGTGGGGCCCCCCTCCGGCAGGAAGCGGAACTGGAACAGGCGATGGCCGGAGGCCGCGAGGCCCCGGAACAGGGCGTCCGCCGCCTCGACCGGGCGGTCGCGGTCCAGCAGCGGCAGCCCGAGCGCGCCGAAGAAGCCCCAGTGGGTCGAGCTCCACAGCGTGAAGGGCGCCGGCGCGAGCCGGGGCTCCACGGCGGCGAGCGCCACCAGACGGTGGTCGCCATGTTCGTCCGCAGCCCAGGCGGCGACGAAGCGGGTCTTGGACAGGGGCCCGCAGCGGCGCATGGCGGCGAGCGCGAAGTCCGGCTCGCAGAACGGGTTCGGCTCCAGCGACCGCGCCACCAGCGCGCGCCATTCAGGCAGCCGCGCCTCCATGCCGTCGGCGTCGAGCAGCTCCACCAGCGGCGCGTCGTCGTCGGCCGCGGGTAGGGCGCCGGCGCCGCCGAGGCCGGCCCCGAAGGGCAGCGCCACCGCGTCGGTCACGGCGTCGCTGGTCAGATGCTCCGGCCGGGGCGCGCCGCCGGGACCGCGGCCCCAGGGCAGCGCGCCGAGGCCGAGCCGGCGGCGGGTGACGATGAACAGGATGACGGATTCGATCGTCAGCGTGGCGGAGGTCGCCATGGCGGCGCCCATGACGCCGAAGTGCGGGATCAGCGCGAAGGCGAGGCAGAGATTCAGAAGGAAAGCGCCGCCATAGACCGCCGCGCAGATGTTCTGCTGGCCGAGCATGTTCAGCAGGCGCTCCAGCGGGCCGACGGTGGCGCGGGCGAGCAGGCCGATCGCGATCACGAACAGCAGCGGATAGCCCTCGGTGAAGGCCGCGCCGAACAGCCACAGGATCGGCCAGCCGAGCGCGAGCAGCGCCGCGCAGCCGAACAGCGAGGGCCAGAAGGTCCAGCGCGCGGCGTCGCGCACCATCTTCTCCAGCCGTTCGCGGTCGCCGGTGACGGAATATTCCGTGAAGCGGTGCGCCACCGCCGCCGAGACCGAGAACGACACGAAGGCGACCAGCGACATCACCTTCACCGCCGCGTAGTAGACGCCCACATGGTGCGGCTCCACGAACACCGACAGCACCAGCACGTCGGTGTAGGCCAGCAGCAGGTAGAAGCCCTCCACCATGAAGATCGGCAGCGACACCTTCATCCAGCCGGACATGTCGTAGGCGCGGGGGCCGGCGGGCGCCTTGCGGGCGAGCCGGCGCTCCAGCATCACGAGCTGGGCGATGGCGGTGAGCCAGGTGGCGATGATGGTGGCCGCCATGGCGGTGACGGCCGTCGCCTCGTAGTGGGCGTAGCTCAGGATTCCGAGCAGCAGCAGGATCAGCAGCGGCCGCACCAGATAGGCGGGGGCCAGCGCCACGTCGATCCAGTTGTAGGAGCGCGCGATGCCGTCCTGCACGTCGGTCAGCACGTACATGGGCACGCAGATCAGCGCCAGATAGAGCGGCACCACCGCCCAGTTGGCGAGATGGTCGCCGAACAGCCACAGGCCCAGCAGCCCGATGGCGGTGACCGTGGTCGCGAACAGGATCGACAGCAGCCGGCTGCCGAGCAGGAAGCCGCGCAGCAGCGCCAGGCGGCCGGCGTCGGCGTATTCGGGAATGAAGCGCTGGGGCGAGGAGGCGAGGCCGAGGCTGGTGACGCCGCCGAGCAGCAGCACCCAGGTCCAGACATAGACGTAGACGCCGTACTCGTTCTCGCCCATCCAGCGCGCCAGCAGGATCTGCGACGCGAAGGCGATGCCGGCGTTGCCGACCCGGAACAGGAACGCGCCGCCGGCCACCTTCTGGGCCACGGCGGTGTCGGAGCGGTCGGCCAGCAGCTTTTTCAGCCGGGCCGAGACGTGCGCCGCCGCCGACCCCGCGGCCTGGGGCCGGGCGGACGACGCCTGATCAAAAGGCGCGCTGGCGTCAGTCGGCATCTTGGTCATGTCCCATCCTGTCGGATCGGGGATGTAACCTGCGCGCCTTTAAAGATGGGTTCGGGAAGATCGTAAATGAAGAATGGCGTCGATCACAGCATTTCGACGTCGTTCGTCGCGCCGCGCAAACGCGAAGCGCGCGGCGCCGGAGCCGAACGCTCCAACGCCGCGCGCTTTGATCCGCTTCCCATCGCCGCCGGCTGTACGGCGGCGACTACGGTCAGCTCAGGAAGCCGGTGAGCCAGAGGATCAGGATGATCGGGATCGGAATGCCGATCAGCCACAACAGTCCGCCCTTAAGCATCGAGATCGCCTCCCAATCGTTGTCGTTCAGCATGGAAACGATGGGGAATAGGACCTGGTTCCGCCCGCTCGACGAAAGACGCCGGTTCAGCCCGCGCCCAGAGCCGCCGAGACGATCTCCTTCGCCTCCGCCTGGATGCGCTGCAGGTGGGCCTCGTCGATGAAGCTCTCGGCATAGATCTTGTAGACGTTCTCCGTGCCGGACGGCCGGGCGGCGAACCAGCCGTTCTCGGTGGTCACCTTGACGCCGCCGAAGGCTGCGCCGTTGCCGGGGGCGTGGGTCAGCCGGTCAAGGATCGGCTCGCCGGCCAGCGTGTCGCCGGGGATCTGGTCGGCGGAAAGCTTCTTCAGCACCGCCTTCTGCTCGGGCGTCGCCGCCGCGTCCACGCGGGCGTAGATCGGCGCGCCGATCTCGGCGGTCAGGTCGGCGTAGAGTTCGCCGGGGTCCTTGCCCGTCACCGCCGTCATTTCGGCGGCGAGCAGCGCGGGGATGACGCCGTCCTTGTCCGTGGTCCAGACCTCGCCGGTCTTGCGCAGGAAGCTCGCGCCGGCGCTCTCCTCGCCCACGAAGCCGAGATCGCCCGCGATCAGCCCGTCCACGAACCATTTGAAGCCGACCGGCACCTCCATGACGCTGAGGCCGAGCTTCGCCGCCACCCGGTCCACGCTGGAGCTCGACACGATGGTCTTGCCGATGGCGGGCGTCCCCTTCCAGCCCGGCCGGTGCCTGTAGAGATAGGCGATGGAGGCGGTGAGGTAGTGGTTCGGGTTCATCAGCCCGGCGGTGGGGGTGACGATGCCGTGGCGGTCGGCGTCCGGGTCGTTGGCGAAGGCGATGTCGAACCGGTCCTTCAGCCCGATCAGCGGCGCCATGGCCCAGGGCGAGGAGCAGTCCATGCGCAGCTTGCCGTCCCAGTCCGCGGTCATGAAGCGGAAGGTGGGGTCCACCGCCGTGTTCAGCACCGTGAGGTCGAGCCCGTAGCGCTCGGCGATCGGCGCCCAGTAGGGCAGGCCGGCGCCGCCGAGCGGATCGACGCCGATGCGCAGGCCGGACGACCGGATCGCCTCCAGGTCGAGCACGTTTTCGAGATCGGCCACGTAAGGCGTGGTGAAGTCGTAGCGGCGCACGTTCGGCGCCTTCATCGCCCGCTGCAGCGGGATCCGTTTCACGTCCCTGAGGCCGTCCTCGATCAGGGCGTTGGCGGTCTTCTCCATCCAGCCGGTGACGTCGGTGTCCGCCGGGCCGCCGTTCGGCGGGTTGTACTTGAAGCCGCCGTCCTCGGCGGGGTTGTGCGACGGCGTGATGGCGATGCCGTCCGCGAAGCCGCCCGTCCGGCCCCGGTTGTAGGTGAGGATGGCGTGGCTGATGACCGGGGTCGGCGTGTAGCCGAGCTTGTCGTCGATCACCAGCTCGACGCCGTTGGCGGCGAACACCTCCACCGCGGTGGCGAAGGCGGCCTCCGACAGCGCGTGGGTGTCCTTGCCGAGAAACAGCGGTCCGTCGATTCCCGCCTTGGCGCGGTAGAGGCAGATCGCCTGCGCGATGGCGAGGATGTGGGTCTCGGTGAAGACGGAGTCGAAGGCGGTGCCGCGATGGCCCGAGGTGCCGAAGGCGACGCGCTGCGCCGGGACCGACATGTCCGGGCGGCTGGTGAAATACTCGGTCAGCAGCCGGGGAATGTTCGTCAGGCGCGAAGGATCGGCCAGCTTGCCTGCGAACTCGCTCACGTCAGCCATGAAACTCTCCGGTTGAACCCGCAATCGCCGGGAATGAGGCGCGCGGAGTATAGCGCGCGATCCGTGCCGGTCAGCCATTGCGCTGCGGTATGATGACGGTCAGCGCTCCAGCACCAGCCGGTCGCGGGTGGATTCCATCCGCTTCAGCCGGCTGAGGAAGCTCATGCCGAGCAGGTTGCCGTCCATGGCGCCGGGGGCGAGCACCACGGCCGGGACGTTCGTCACGCTGATGGAGCCGATGCGGATTTCGGGCGCCGTCACCTGCCGCGCGCCGACCGATCCGTTGGCGGTCGCGACCGGGAGGTCGAAGCGGTCGCCGCCGGAGATCAGACCCAGGTCGCGGCCGGTCTCGTAGGAGAACGCGACCACGGTGGCGCCGGTGTCCACCAGCATGGGCGCGCGCCGGCCGCCGATCATGGCCTCGGTGCGGAAATGGCCGTCCGGCCCTGCGAGAAGAGTGACCGTGCGGCCGGCGTCCGGGGAGGGCTTCAGCGTCTTGGCCGCGAGGGCGGGCGGCGCCTCGCGCTCGACCGCGCGCTGCAGCAGCTGCGGCGCGAGCGCAGCCGCGCCGATGACGGCCGCGGCGACGACCACAAGCGTCTTCAGCACCTTCGCCCCGCCTCCTGCGCCCCGTTCGCCGCGCAGCATGGCGCCCGTCGGGTGACGGCGGCGTTAAGGCCCGGCGCTCCGCCGTGCGCCGTCGCGCGGCATGGTGAACGCCGCGTCACCATGGTTCGGGAGGGAGGCCGGGGCCGGCGCGCGAGCGGCCCCGGCCCCGGCAGGGTCAGACGGCGTCGATCAGCCCGCGCCTCTCCAGCTCCGCGATCACCCGGTCGGCGAGCTCGTCCACCGAGGCGTCCGTGGTCGGAAGAACCAGCTCCGCCGCCTGCGGCGCCTCGTAGGGCGAGGACACGCCGGTGAAGTTCGGGATCTCGCCGGCGAGCGCCCGCTTGTAGAGCCCCTTCGGGTCGCGGGCGATGCAGGTTTCGAGCGGCGTGTCCACGAACGCCTCGATGAACTCGCCGGCGCCCACCAGGTCGCGCACCATGCGGCGCTCGGATTCGAACGGCGAGATGAACGAGCACAGCGCGATCACGCCGGCGTCTGTGAACAGCTTGGCCACCTCGCCGATGCGGCGCACGTTCTCCACCCGGTCGGCGTCGGTGAAGCCGAGGTCCTTGTTCAGGCCGAAGCGCACGTTGTCGCCGTCGAGCAGCATGGTGTGCTGCCCCCGCGCCGCGAGCTTCGCCTCGACGAGGTTCGCGATGGTGGACTTGCCCGACGCCGACAGGCCCGTGAACCACACGATGGCCGGCTTCTGGTTCTTCAGCCGCGCCCGCGCCGCCCGGTCCACGGCGGAGGCGTGGCGGTGGATGTTGGTGGCGCGGCGCAGCCCATGCTGCACCATGCCGGCGCCGGCGGTGGCGTTGGTCTCGCGGTCGATGACGATGAAGGCGCCGGTCTCGCGGTTGTCCGCGTAAGGGTCGAAGGCGATGGGCGCGCCGGTCTCCACATTGACCTCGGCGATCTCGTTGAGGCCGAGCGTCCGGGCGGCGAGCTTCTCCAGCGTGTTGACGTCGATCTTGTGCTTGAGCGAGGTCACCGTCGCCGGGACGGTGCGGGTCGCGAGCTTGATCAGGTAGGAGCGGCCGGGCAGCAGGCGCTCGTCCTGCATCCAGATCAGCCGGGCGGCGAACTGGTTGGAGACTTCCGGGCGCTCGGCGGGCCGCGCCAGCAGGTCGCCGCGGGCGATGTCCACCTCGTCCTCGAGCGTCAGCGTCACGCTGTCGCCGGCGGAGGCGGAGGCGAGATCCCCGTCCATGGTGACGATGCGCGCCACCCGGCTGGTCTTGCCGGAGGCGGCCACCACCACTTCGTCGCCGGGGCGCACCGTGCCGCTGGCGATGGTGCCGGCGAAGCCGCGGAAGTCGAGGTTCGGCCGGTTCACCCACTGCACGGGGAAGCGGAACGGCTTCGCCTCCAGATCCGTCTCCACGTCGATCTCTTCGAGATGGGCGAGCAGGGTCGGGCCTTTGTGCCAGGCGAGGCGGGGGGAGGGGGCGGTGACGTTGTCGCCGTCGCGGGCGGACAGCGGGATCGGCGTGATGGTCTCGAAGCCGAGCGGGGCGGCGAAGGCGCGGTACTCCGCCTCGATCTCCCGGAAACGGCTTTCCGAGTAGTCCACCAGATCGATCTTGTTCACCGCCAGCGCCACGTGGCGGATGCCGAGCAGCGAGCAGATGAAGCTGTGGCGCTTGGTCTGGGTCAGCACGCCCTTGCGGGCGTCGATCAGGATGACGGCGAGGTCGGCGTTGGAGGCGCCGGTGGCCATGTTGCGGGTGTACTGCTCGTGGCCGGGGGTGTCGGCCACGATGAAGGTGCGCTTCGCGGTGGCGAAGTAGCGGTAGGCCACGTCGATGGTGATGCCCTGCTCGCGCTCGGCCTCCAGCCCGTCCACCAGCAGGGCGAGGTCGATGGCCTCGCCGGTGGTGCCGTGCTTGCGGCTGTCCTTCTCGAGCGCGGCGAGCTGGTCGTCGAACACCAGCTTGGTGTCGTAGAGCAGGCGGCCGATCAGGGTCGACTTGCCGTCGTCCACGGAGCCGCAGGTGAGGAAGCGCAGCAGCGTCTTCTCGGCGGCGGCGCCGGCCAGTTCCGCTGTGGTCAGGGGCGCGTGCATCAGAAGTACCCCTCGCGTTTCTTCTTCTCCATGGAGCCGGCCTCGTCGCTGTCGATCAGGCGGCCCTGGCGTTCGGAGGTGGTGGAGGCCAGCATCTCCGAGATGATGTCGTCCAGCGTCTCGGCGTCGCTGTCGATGGCGCCGGTCAGCGGGTAGCAGCCGAGCGTGCGGAAGCGCACCCGGCGCAGCTCCGGGACTTCGCCCGGAAGGAGCGGCAGCCGCTCGTCGTCGCGCATGATCAGCGCGCCGTCGCGGCGCAGCACCGGGCGGTCCTTTGCGAAGTAGAGCGGCACCACGGGGATGTTCTCCGCCGCCACGTACTGCCACACGTCGAGTTCGGTCCAGTTCGACAGCGGGAAGACGCGGATCGACTCGCCGGCCTTCACGCGGGTGTTGTAGAGCCGCCAGAGCTCCGGGCGCTGGTTGCGCGGATCCCAGCCGTGGTTCGCCGTGCGGAAGGAGAACACGCGCTCCTTGGCGCGGCTCTTCTCCTCGTCGCGCCGGGCGCCGCCGAAGGCCGCGTCGAAACCGTATTTGTCGAGCGCCTGCCGCAGTCCCTCGGTCTTCATCACCTGGGTGTGGACGCTGGAGCCTGAGGCCACCGGCGACACGCCGCGGCGCACGCCGTCCTCGTTCACATGCACGATCAGGTCGAGGCCGAGCCGCTTCGCGGTCTCGTCGCGGAACTGGATCATCTCCCGGAACTTCCAGGTGGTGTCCACATGGAGCAGCGGGAACGGCGGCTTGGCCGGATAGAACGCCTTCATCGCCAGATGCAGCATCACCGAGGAGTCCTTGCCGATCGAATAGAGCATGACCGGATTGCGGAACTCGGAGGCGACCTCGCGGATGATCTGGATCGACTCCGCCTCAAGGCGGCGGAGATGGGTCAACAGACCGTTGGACATGATGTTCGTCCATATTCAACGAGATACTATTGTTATATCTCGTGAGTTACAGTCCGGAGGCGATAAACCTTTTGCGGTCCCGCCGCAAGGGCGGCCTGCGCGCGCCTGGCGCCGGTTCAGAGCCGGCGGACGTGAAAAGCCCGTTTCGTGGGCGCGCCTCATCTTGCGGCGCCCGCGCGGCGGCCCCATACTCTGAGTCGTCGTCAACGAACCGAAAGGAGGTGATCCAGTGTCTCATCATCATGATCAGCGCTCGGAGAGCGCCGCGACCTGCATCCCTGCTTCGGCTGGACTGCGCGCCTGATTTCAGGGGGTCGCGGTCTCAGTGACCGCGCTGGGTGATGGGAAGGGCCGTCCGTGAGGGCGGCCCTTCTGTTTTTTCAGGATGCGCCTCCGGGGTTTCACGAGCGGTGACGCGCGCCTTCAGCGGCGCTACATGTGGCGAAACAGGAGCGGCCGCGAGAAGCCGCCCCGAAAAGCCGTCGAGGGAGACGCTCGCTCATGACCCGCTACCGCGATCTTCACGCCGCCTCGCTCGAAGACCGGGAGGCCTTCTGGCTCGACGCCGCCAGGGCCGTGGACTGGTTCGAGCCGCCCACCCGCGCCTTCGATCCCGAGCAGGGCGCCTATGGCCGCTGGTTCCCGGACGGCGTGGTCAACGCCTGCCACAACGCGCTCGACCGGCATGTGGCGGCGGGCCTCGGCGACCGCACGGCGCTGATCTACGACAGCCCGGTCACCGGATCGAAGCGCAGCTACAGCTATGCGGCCCTGCGCGACGAGGTCTCCGCCTTCGCCGCCGTGCTGCAGGATTTCGGCGTGGCGAAGGGCGACCGCGTCGTCATCTACATGCCCATGATCCCGGAGGCGGTGGTGGGCATGTACGCCTGCGCGCGGCTCGGGGCGATCCATTCGGTGGTGTTCGGCGGCTTTGCGGCCAACGAACTCGCCAAGCGCATCGACGACGCCCGACCGAAGGTGGTGCTCGCCGCCTCCTGCGGCGTGGAGCCCTCCCGCAAGGTGGCCTACAAGCCGCTGCTGGATCAGGCGATCGACTCCTCCTCCCACAAGCCCGAGGCGGTCATCCTGCTGCAGCGGCCGGAGCTTGCAGCGGAGATGACGCCCGGCCGCGACCATGACTGGGCGGCCCTGCGCGCCGCGGCGGACGGCCGGACCACGGACTGCGCGCCCGTCGCCGCCACAGATCCGCTCTACATCCTCTACACCTCCGGCACCACCGGCACGCCGAAGGGCGTGGTGCGCGACACCGGCGGCTACCTCACGGCTCTCGCCTGGTCCATGACCGCGGTCTACGGCGTGAAGCCCGGCGAGGCCTTCTTCTGCGCCTCCGACATCGGCTGGGTGGTGGGGCACTCCTACATCGTCTATGCGCCGCTCCTCATCGGCGCGACCACCGTGCTCTACGAGGGCAAGCCGGTGGGCACGCCGGACGCGGGCGCGTTCTGGCGGGTGATCGCGGATTATGGCGTGGTGACGCTGTTCACCGCGCCGACCGCGCTGCGCGCCATCCGCAAGGAGGACCCGGAGGGCCGGGAGGCCGCGAATTACGACCTCTCCAGCCTGAGGGCGCTGTTCCTCGCCGGCGAGCGGGCGGACCCGCCCAGCATCGAATGGGCGGCGAAGCTGCTCGGCGTGCCGGTGATCGACAACTGCTGGCAGACCGAGACCGGCTGGCCGATCGTGGCCAACCCGATCGGGATCGAGCGGCTTCCGGTGAAGCTCGGCTCGCCGACCGTGCCCATGCCCGGCTACGACGTGCGGGTGCTGAGCGACGAGGGCCATGAGGCCGGGCCCGGCGAACTCGGCAACATCGTCATCAGGCTGCCGCTGCCGCCCGGCTGCCTGCCCACGCTGTGGAACGCCGACGAGCGCTTCCGCGAGAGCTACCTCTCGGGCTTCCCCGGCTACTACCAGACCTCGGACGCCGGCTACATGGACGAGGACGGCTATGTGTTCTTCATGGCCCGCACCGACGACATCATCAACGTCGCCGGCCACCGGCTCTCCACCGGCGGCATGGAGGAGGTGATCGCGAGCCATCCGGACGTGGCCGAATGCGCCGTGGTCGGCGTCGCCGACAAGCTTAAAGGCCAGTCGCCCACCGGCTTCGTGGTGCTGAAGAGCGGCGTTGAGCGCCCGACGGCGGAGATCGAGCGCGAGATCGTGCAGCTGGTGCGGGACCGCATCGGCCCGGTGGCGGCGTTCAAGCTGGCTCTGACCGTGAAGCGCCTGCCCAAGACCCGCTCCGGCAAGATCCTGCGCGGCACCATCCAGAAGATCGCCGACGGCGAAAGCTGGACCATGCCCGCCACCATCGAGGACCCCGCCGCCCTCGACGAGATCGGCGAGGCCATCGCCGCCCGGCGGTGAGCGCACGTTTCGCGGACTGCCGAGCGGGCATCCCCATTTTGTGCCCACGAATAAGGCATGGCAGCGTGCGTTATTTTGGCATGGTGCACTGCAAATAAGCGGGTGCTAGGGTGCCCCGCAGATCGATCCCCTCGATCATCACCTGAAACCCGCCGGCCGCATCTCGCGGCGGCGGGTTCTTTTTTTGGCGCCGGGCCGTGCCCGCGAGCCGGTGGACGCCGCGGCGTCGACGGTCTGGTTTTCCGGTTCAGGGCAGGTTTTCCGGCGGCGGAACGGCCGCGCGGCCAGAGACGGATGGTCGCGCCCCCTGCGACGTTCTGTCTTGACGTGCGCCGGAATGTGGCATACCAAATGCCACTAGCCTCCGGCGCTTGGGCTTCACCGCCTTCCGCAGCCGGAGCCGACGTCCACTGCGAAGCCTTGAGAGGAGCAACGAACCTTCGTTCCGCAGGCGACACGCGCTTCACCGCCGATCGCCGAACGTCGTCCGCGCTTTCCGGCGCGTCACCGAAGTCGTCCATCCATGCCGCATCCCGTCGACTACGCCCAGATCGTCGCCAGCGCCGGCGACGCCATCGTGGTCTCCGATCCGGAGGGCGCGATCACCGTGTGGAACCACGCGGCGGAGCGCATCTTCGGCTTCAGCGCGGCCGAGGCGCTGGGTCGGTCGCTGGACCTGATCACGCCGGAGCGTCACCGGGCGCGGCACTGGGCGGGCTACGCCGAGACCATGCGCACGGGCGTCACCCGCTACGGCGCGGACGTGCTGAAGGTGCCCGCGCTGCACAAGGACGGCCGCAAGCTGTCGATTTCGTTCACCGTCGGGCTTCTGTTCGACGAAGCCCGCAAGGTCGCCGGCGTCTCCGCCGTCATCCGGGACGAGACCGAGAACTGGAACGAACAGATCGCGCTTCGCCGCCGGTTGGCGGAGCTGGAATCTCAGGTCGCCCGCGAAACGGCGAGCTGAACGCATACGTCTCCGTCGCACAAAAAAACAAACGCGGCGCGGGATGAAGAAAAACAAGACATCCTTTTAAGGGAAGGAAGCTCACATGACCCAGCCGCTCGAAGGCATCAAGATCATCGACTTCACGCATGTGCAGGCTGGCCCGGCGTGCACGCAGCTTCTCGCCTGGTTCGGCGCCGACGTGATCAAGGTCGAACGCCCCGGCGCCGGCGACGTGACCCGCTCGCAGCTTCGCCATGTGGACGACGCCGACGCGCTGTACTTCACGATGCTGAACTCCAACAAGCGCTCGCTGACGCTCGACACCAAGACCCCGGAAGGCAAGGAAGTCCTTGAGAAGCTGATCAAGGAATCCGACGTCATGGTCGAGAACTTCGGCCCCGGCGCGCTGGACCGCATGGGCTTCTCCTGGGCGCGCATCCAGGAGCTCAACCCGGGCATGATCCTCGCCTCGGTGAAGGGCTTCTCGGACGGCCATCACTACGAAGACCTGAAGGTCTACGAGAACGTGGCCCAGTGCGCCGGCGGCGCGGCCTCCACCACCGGCTTCTGGGACGGCCCCCCCACCGTCTCCGCGGCGGCGCTCGGCGACAGCAACACCGGCATGCATCTCGCGATCGGCATCCTCACGGCGCTGCACCAGAAGAACAAGACCGGCAAGGGCCAGAAGGTGGCCGTGTCCATGCAGGATTCGGTGCTGAACCTCTGCCGCGTCAAGCTGCGCGACCAGCAGCGCCTCGACGCCCTCGGCTATCTGGAGGAGTACCCGCAGTACCCGCATGGCGAGTTCTCGGACGTGGTGCCCCGCGGCGGCAACGCCGGCGGCGGCGGCCAGCCGGGCTGGGTGCTGAAGTGCAAGGGCTGGGAGACCGATCCCAACGCCTACATCTACTTCACCATCCAGGGCCACGCCTGGGCCCCGATCTGCAAGGCGCTCGGCAAGGAGGAGTGGATCGACGATCCCGCCTACAACACCGCCCGCGCCCGCCAGGACAAGATCATGGACATCTTCGCCACGATCGAGGACTGGCTGAAGGACAAGACCAAGTTCGAGGCGGTGGACATCCTGCGCAAGTTCGACATCCCGTGCTCGCCGGTGCTGTCCATGAAGGAGATCGCGAACGACGAGTCGCTCCGCAAGAGCGGCACCGTGGTCGAGGTCGATCATCCGAAGCTCGGCAAGTATCTGACCGTCGGCAGCCCGATCAAGTTCTCGGACCTGAAGGTGGACGTGAAGGCCTCGCCGCTGCTCGGCGAGCACACCGACGAGGTGCTCAAGGACCTCGGCTACACCGACCAGCAGATCGAGCGGCTGCATCAGGCGCGCGCCGTCTGATCCTTCCCGGAAGCCCCCGACAGCCTTCCGAGATCCGTGGACGGCGCGCCCTCGTGGCGCGCCGTCTGCGTTTCGGGGGGCGCCCCGTCTTCCAAGGCCCAAGGAGGATCGCCGTGATCGATCCGCATCTCGCCGGCCGGCTCGACTTCCAGCATCGCCTGCCGACGCTTGCGCCCTTGCCGCCCGGCCGCCATCCGCTCGGCCTGTTCGAGCAGCGCGACGCCCTGCTCGTGGTCCCGCCGCAGGTGGACCCGCGCCGGCCGACCCCGCTGATGACGCTGTTCCACGGCGGCGGCGGCTCGGCGGAGAAGATCCTGCCCATGATGGAGCGGCGCGCGCTGGAGCGCGGCTTCCTGCTGCTGGTCCCCCAGTCGCTGTTCCCCACCTGGGACATCGTGATCGCCGGCAACGGCCCCGACCGGGAGCGGCTCGACCGGGCGCTGACCGAGGTCGCCTGCCGCTTCATGCTGGACCCGAGCCGCATGGCCTTCGCCGGCCATTCGGACGGCGGCAGCTACACGCTCTCGCTCGGGCTGACCAACGGCCACATCGTGACGCACATGGTCGTGTCCTCGGCCGGCTTCATGTCGGTGCAGCTCCAGGCCGGCGCGCCGCGCATCTTCCTGTCGCACGGAACACGGGACGAGCAGATCCCCATCGACCGCAGCGCCCGCGTCCACGCCGCCAGGCTGCGCGAGGCGGGCTACGACCTGACCTATGTGGAGCATGACGGCCCCCACGCCTGGCGCGAGGACATGGCCGAGCGGGCGGCGGCGTTCTTCGGCGAGTGAGCCGCCGGAACCTTCTGGCGTCATTGGCGGTTTTACCCCTCGCCGCAGCGGGCGATCTTCGCCGTCGCCGCGGGACAGCATGGGAGACGCCAGATGCCCTACACGGTGATTTCTGAGGCTGAAGACGGGCCGGTGACGACGACCGCGCCCTCCGTGATCGACGCCCTCTTCGTGGCGCAGGCCCTGTCCGGGGCCGATCCGGCCGCGATCCGCATCGCCGCGGACGACGGCTGGGAGCTGACCGTCGACGAACTGGAGGAGCTCGCGCGCGCCTGACGCGCGTCAGAAGGCGAGGGACGGAAACGCCGGCCGCGGACCTTCCGCGCGGCCGGCGGACGACCCGGACCGACATCGCCTCGCCCGTTCCGCCCGTGACAGTCCGGACCCTAAGCTTTTGCCCTCCAAGCTCCCGATCGACGCCGCTCAGGCCAGCGACCACGCCGGCCTCGCCCACGCCGACGACGACATCTTCTTCGCGGCGGTCAAGACGACCCGCATGCCGATGATCGTCACCGACCCGCGCCAGCCTGACAATCCGATCATCTTCGCCAATCCCGCCTTCCTCGAGATGACGGGCTATCTGTCGGAGGACCTGCTGGGCTTCAACTGCCGGTTCCTGCAGGGGCCGGACACGAATCCCGACACGGTGACGGAGGTGCGCCGCGCCATCGCCGAGCGCCGCAACGTGGCGGTCGAGATCCTGAACTACCGCAAGGACGGCTCCGCGTTCTGGAACGCGCTGTTCGTGAGCCCGGTCTACGGCAAATCCGGGGAGCTGCTGTATTTCTTCGGCTCCCAGCTCGACGTGTCGCGCCGGCGCGACGCCGAGGACGCGCTCCGGCAGGGGCAGCGGATGGAGGCGTTGGGCCAGCTCACCGGCGGCATCGCCCACGACTTCAACAACCTGCTGCAGGTGATCGTCGGCTATCTCGACGTGGCGGAGAACCGGGTCAGGGACAACGGCGATCCGCGCCTCGACAGGGCGCTCAACAACATCCGCACCGCCGCGGACCGGGCGACGACGCTGACCCAGCAGCTGCTGGCCTTCGCCCGCAAGCAGAGGCTGGACGCGCGGCCGGTCAACTTCAACAACATGATCGAGACCCTGACCGATCTCGCCCGCCGGACCTTGGGCGAACCGGTGGAGATCGCGACACGGCTCGCCGACGACCTCAAGAACTGCCGGGTCGACCAGACCCAGGCCGAGGTGGCGCTGCTGAACATCTTCATCAACGCCCGCGACGCCATGCCCGACGGCGGCAGTCTGGTGATCGAGACCGAAAACCGCGTGATCGCCCAGGAGGACGTGGCGGTGTTCTCGCTGCCGAAGCCGGGCGCCTATGTGTGCGTCTCGGTGACCGACACCGGCTGCGGCATGGCGCCGGACGTGATGTCGAAGGTGATGGAGCCGTTCTTCACCACCAAGGACGAGGGCAAGGGGACGGGACTGGGCCTCTCCATGGTCTATGGCTTCGTGCGCCAGACCGGCGGCGGCATGCGCATCTACAGCGAGGTCGGACACGGCACCACGGTGCGGCTGTTCTTTCCCGCCACCGACCAGATCGCGGCGCCGGAGCGCGCGGCGCCGCCCATGGCCTTGGACCGCGCCGGCGGCGAGAGCGTGCTTCTGGTGGAGGACCGGGACGACGTGTCGGAGCTGGCGCGTTCGATCCTCGAGGATTTCGGCTACGAGGTGCATTCCGCCCGCAACGGGCGCGAGGCGCTGGAGCTGATCGACGGCGGTCCCCGGTTCGACCTGCTGTTCTCGGACCTGATCATGCCCGGCGGCATGAACGGCGTCATGCTGGCCCGCGAGGCCCGCAAGCGGCAGCCGAAGCTCAAGGTGCTGCTGACCACCGGCTACGCCGAGGCGTCGCTGGAGCGCCTCGACGTTGGCGGCCCGGAGTTCGAGATCATCAACAAGCCCTACCGCCGCTCGGATCTCGCCCGGCGCGTGCGCATGATTCTGGACGGCCCCACCGGCGTGAGCTAAGTGCCTGTTTGTAGATTGCCGCGACGCGGGTTGAAGCTCACGTCAGGCCCGCCGAAGGCGAGTATGCATGACTTTTCGCCGAGCAAGCTCTTGAGCGTTCAAGTCGTGGATGCCCGAGGCAAGCTCGGGCATGACGCCAAACGCGAGTTTCCAAACAGGCTGTGAGGCGCGGCGGCCTGCGAAACGCCGCTGGAGACCGCGCGCCCCTCATGGACCGACCTGACGATGCGAGCGCGCCCGCGGCTGGAGAGGCCGTGCGGTTCGAAGCCGCGGACGGCGTGGAGCTCGGCGGCTTTCTGTGGCGGCGGGCAGGCCCCGATGCGGACCGCCCGATCGTGGTGGTCAGCGCGGCGACCTCCGTGCGCTGCCGCTACTACGCGCGCTTCGCGGCCCATCTCCACCACCACGGCTTCGACGTCCTGACCTTCGATTATCGGGGCGTGGGCCAGTCGCGCCCGGCGCGCCTGCGGGGCTTCCGCGCCGGCTGGCGCGAGTGGGGCGAGCTCGATCTGGACGCCGCGCTCGGCCACGCCATGGCGCTCGGGCCGGGCCGGCCGGTCCATGTGGTCGGGCACTCCTTCGGCGGCGTCGCCATCGGTCTTGCGCCCCGCGCCCGCGCCGTCCGCCGCATCGTGACGGTGGGCGCGCAATACGCCTACTGGCGCGACTACGCCGCGGGCGAGCGGGCCGCGATGGTCCGCCGCTGGCACGCGGCCATGCCGGCGCTGGCGCTGGCGCTCGGTTATGTGCCGGCGCGGCGGCTCGGCTGGATGGAGGACACGCCCCGGGGCGTGGCGCTGGACTGGGCGCGCATGGGGCCGCGGATCGAGCGCCGGCTCGACCCCGCCGGCGCTTCGGACCTGCCCGGCCGCTTCGCTGAGGTCACGGCCCCGATCCTCGCCATCAGCCTGACGGACGATCCATTCGGGACGCCGGCGGCGATCGAGCGCGCGCTCGGCTACTTCAGCCGCAGCCCGCGCGCGCATCTGCGCGTCGCGCCGGAAGACGCAGGCGCGGCCGCCATCGGCCATTTCGCCTTCTTCCACGACCGGTTCCGGGACAGGCTCTGGCCTCTGGCGCTCGGGTTCCTGCAGGACGGGCGGCTCCCGGACGGCCATCCCGGCGCGGTGGCGGCGCGCTTCGCACCCTCCGCCTGAAGGCGGTCAGGGCAGGCGGAGCGCGGTCAGCTTGCCCTCACGCGACTGGGGGACGTAGGCGACGCCCTTCTCCGCGTCGTAGGCGAGGTCGGCGGTGCCGGCGGAGAAGCTCGCCACGATCGCGAACGCGCCGTCGGCGGTGATGCGGTAGACCGGCCCGCGGCCGTAGTCGCTGGCGAGATAGGCTCCGCCGCCGAGCGCCGCCAGCCCGTCGAGGAAGCCCACGGGGCGGCCGTCGCCGAGGGCGCCCACGGTCTTCGCGCCGAGATCCACCGCGACCAGATGGGCCGGCGCGCCGCCGTCGCCGTCCTTGGGCAACCGGCCGATGGCGGCGACCACCAGACGGCCGTTCTCCACGATCAGGCCGTTCGGCCCCTGCAGTCCCTCGTCGGTCAGCCAGGGCGCGAAGCGGCCGTCCTTGAGCGCCCAGATGGTGTTGGTGGCGGTGTCGGACACGAAGACGCGGCCGTCGGGGCCCGCGACCGCGTCGTTCAGGAACACCGCGCCTTCGGCCTTGTGCCGGGCGGCGATCTCGCCCTTCTCAAGGTCGATCGCCACCAGCTCGTCGATGTCGGCGACGTAGAGCGTGCCCCCGACCCGCGCCAGACCCTTGGGCGCGTTCAGGCCCTTGATCCATTCGGCGTCGATCATCTTTCCGTCCGCCGACACCTTGGCGATGAAGCCGACGCCGTCCTTGGCGCGGAAGTCGCCGACCACCTGCGAGACGTAGAGCACGCCGGCCTCGGCGTGCGGCAGCACGGACTCCGGCTCCTTCAATCCGGAAACCTCCCACAGCGGCTCGCGCCCGGCGGCCGTGGCGGCCGGCGCGAACAGGGCGAGAGCCGACAGGGCGGCGAAGCTGAGGCAAAGGGCGGGACGCATGGGCGGGCTCCGTTCTGGCGCGGCGGTTCCGGCCAGTACATGGAGCGGCGGCGCAGCTTGTCCGCCCCGCCGCCGGTCACGGCGGGGCGAGCGGCGGAGCGTTATCCGGCGTGGGCCTTGGTGGCGGCGGCGACCGCGAAGGCGGCGACGTTGAGGCCGATGGCGTAGGTGGTCAGCAGCTTGAACGGCTTCAGCCGCTCGGCGATCTTGTCCGGCGCGCCGGTGAAGGCGCCCGCCAGCAGCAGCAGCCAGATCACCGGCAGCCAGTCCAGCGCGTAGCGCTGCACGTTCTGCTGGGAGAAGCCGTTGGAGTGGTAGAACAGCGTCACGCCGCAGATGACCCCGGCCACCAGCAGGCCGATGAGCAGCTTGGCGTCGGCGCGGGCGTAGAAGGCGTAGAGCACGAAGGGGCTTGCGGCGAGGATCGAGGTGCCGCTGCCGTCCATGCGCAGCATCTCGGTCATGTAGGGCCCGCCGAACTCGATGTGGAAGCCCTGCAGGAACATGTAGGCCACGTTGAAGACCAGATAGTCCTTGGCGAACAGGCCGATGTCGAGGATGCGGTTGGTGATGAAGTTGCGGTCTTCCGGCTTCGGGAAATCGCCGATGAACTTGTAGCCGGTCTCCAGCGGCGCGCCGAAGCGCAGCCAGTTGTAGAGGCAGTAGGCCGCGATCGCGATCAGGATCGGCGCCGCGATCTTGAGCGCGTCCGCGATGGTCTCGCGGTCGAAGGCGATCAGCTTCGCGTCCTTCGGGCGCGACAGCGCGAAGGCGAAGGGCGCCAGCAGCAGCGCCATCTGCCGGGACAGGAAGGCGAGGCCGAGCAGCGCGCCCGCCAGCCACAGCCGCCGTTCGAGGCTCGCCAGCAGCGCGATGCTGACGAGCGTCAGCCCCACCGACTGGGCGAAGAACCACACGCCGTCCGAGCGCAGGGCCACGAAGATCGCCGGCGTGCCGAACAGGAAAGCGAGCGCGGCCCAGAGCCGCGCTTCGGCGGAGAGCCCGAGGCGGACCGCGATGGCGTTCCACGTCAGGCCGGTGATGGCGAACAGCAGCGCGCCCAGCACCAGGAAGCCCGGCGCGTCCGGCCCCGCCAGCGCCACCAGCGGCGTCGCCACCAGCGCGGGGACCGGCGGGAAGATCACATAGGTGCGGCCCTCGAACGCCGCGCAGTCGGCGTCGAAGCAGCGCGGGCTGTCGAAGCGGCCGTGCAGGAAGGCGTCGGCGAGCAGGGCGTAGGAGTTGGTGCCGCCGTGGTCCTGCAGGATGCGGAAGGCCAGCGCCGCCAGCAGCAGCGCCGCGAGGCCGAGGGCGACCGCCGTCACCACGGTCCAGCGGTCGAAGCGGAAGGCCGCGGCGTGATGGCGGGCGTCGTTGAGGGCGGTCATGGCGGCTCGTCCGGGCGCGGGATCGTTCCGAGAGGCTGCCATGAAGTCTTTGGTGAAAGGCTAACGGCGCCGTACTCTGTCGCCGCTTGGCGGATTTTTACGGCTCGCCGGGCGAACGGCATGCGTTTTCGCGCGAGGCTCCGACCAAGAGAGCCGGCGGAAGGCGTGGGAGGACGACAGGACGGGGGCGGCGCGGGCGCTGGAGGGCGCGCGTTCGGAATGGGCTGGACGGAGTCGAGGGGGGCTTTGCGATGACGGGTGCGGCGCCTGCGGGCGAGAAGGTGGCGATCGTCGCGATCGTCCGGAACGAGACGCGCTACGTGCTGGAATGGGTGGCGCATCACCGGCGCCTCGGGGCGGCGGAAATCCTGATCTACGACAACGAAAGCACCGACGGCGCCGAGGCGCTGCTCGGCGGGCTGGCCGAGATCGGCGCGATCCGCGCGGGCGTCGTGCGCGACGCCGACTGCGTCAAGCACGCGCCCACGATCGAGGCCTACCGGCGCGGCGTGGCCGAGAGCCGCGCCGAATGGGTGCTGTTCTGCGACCTCGACGAATTCCTGCACCTTGAGAACGGCCTGTCGCTGGACGCCTTCGCGTCCCGGTTCGATCCGGCCGTCGGCGTCGTGGCCCTGAACCGGCGCGGGTTCGGATCGTCCGGACAGCTCGCCTATGTGGACGCGCCCGTGACCGAGCGCTTCCGGCGGGGCGCGCCCGCGGGCCACGACGCCAACCGCGACGTGAAGTCGCTCGTGCGCCGCAGCCTCTACAGCCGGCCCGGCGTGCATCTGGCCTACACCCGCGGGCAGTACGCGCATGCGGACGGCTCGCCCTTTGCGACCGACGTTCGGCCGGACGGCCGGGAGAGCAAAAGCCGCAGCGCCCGGATCGTCCACAGCCCGGCGGCGCTCGCCTATTTCGGCGCGCGGTCGCAGGCGGAGTTCCGGGAGCGGACGGAGCGCGGCAATCTCGGCCACAAGCTGGCGCCCGGCGCCAAGCGCCCGCCGCTTGGCGACGCGGCGGCGCGCTGGGCGCTGAACGATCTCAACGACGAGGCGATCGACTGGTTCACGCCCTGCGCCGCGGCGCTCCGGGCCGAAATCCGCGCGCTGCGGGCCGCGCTCGACGCGCGCGCGGCGAAGGCGCCCCGGGGCCGAGGGCTTCTGGGCCGGCTTCTGGCGCGCGCCTGAGCGCGGTCGTCCTCGCGCCTTTAACCTGTGAGGCCGCGCCGGCCGCAATTCTGTCACGCGCTCATCAGGAATCATCCGCACTCTTCGCGTGAGGGGCGGCGCGTCGCGGACATCCGCGCGCGCCACAGCTGGCACGAGGAGCGCCGATGGCCAAGGTAACGCTCAGCGACGACATCGTGGACGGGCTTCGGCTCGTGAACATGTTCGATCCGGACGCCGCCTTCGATTACGGAACGTCCACGCGGACATCGCTGGTGAGCGACGACGGCTACCGGCTGTCGCTGGCGGGCCGCGACTTCGCCTACACGTCGTCCAACACGCCTGTCGACGGCTTGATCACCGACATTTTCCTGTATGATCCGAGCGGCGATCTGGTCGCGCGCTACGACAACCTGTCCTATTCTCTCGAGGATTATTACGACACGGTGGTGATCGACGGCCGGCCGGACCTGTTCGTCGCCGATCTGCTGCGCGGGCGGGACTCGATCACCGGCGGCCTCGCCGACGACAAGCTCGCAGGCTACGGCGGCGACGACGTCATCCGCGGCGACGCGGGCGACGACATCATCGACGGCGGTTCGGGCAACGACTCGCTGAGCGGCGGGACCGGCCGCGACACGATCTACGGCGATCTCGGCAACGACCGCATCTATGGCGGCGACGGGTCGGACAAGCTCTACGGCGAAGCCGGGAACGACACCATCGACGCCGGCTTCGGCGCGGACCGCATCGAGGGCGGGTCCGGCAACGACCGCCTGCTCGGCGGCGCGGACAACGATTACATCGGCGGCGGCGCGGGCAACGACCGGCTGGAAGGCGGCTCCGGCAACGACAGACTGTTCGGCGACGAGGGCGCCGACGTGCTGATCGGCGGCAGCGGCCGGGACCAGCTCACCGGCGGCTCCGGGGTGGACGCCTTCCGCTGGTACTCCGCCGCCGAAGGCGGCGACCGGGTGCTGGACTTCACCCGCGGCGTCGACCTGCTGCAGTTCGCGGCCGACGGCTTCGCCAACCTGACGGAGGACTTCGACCTGGTGGTCGGTCCCGGCGCGGACCCCGTGTCGCGAAACGCCAGCTTCCTGTTCGACACCACCAATCACGGCCTCTACTACGACGCCGACGGCTATGGCTCGGGCGGCGAGCGCTTCATCGCCTATCTGGACGGCGTCTCCACCCTGTCGCGAGGCGACTTCGACATCGCCTGACCGGGGCGCTAGACTGGAGCGGCGGGCGAGCTTCGCCCCGCCGTTCCCGCGTCCGGACGGGCGCCCAGCAGCCGATCCGCGATGCGTCACATCCTGTTCCTCGCCTGCTCCCTGTGGCTTACGGTGTCCGGCGCTCCCGCCGTCCGGGCGGAGCCGGCGACCGCGGCCGACGCTCCTGCGCCCACCGAGACGCTTGCGCCCGCTGCGCCCGACGAGGCGGCCATCCGTCGCCTGATCGTGGCGGCGGCGGCCGAACATGGCGTGCCGGCGGAGCTCGCCGAGGCGGTCGCCGAGGTCGAAAGCGGCTTCAACCCGAAAGCGGTGGGCGGCGTCGGCGAGATCGGGCTGATGCAGGTGCTGCCGTCCACCGCGCGCATGCTCGGCTACCGTGGCGCGCTTCCCGGCCTGTTCGATCCGGGAACCAATGTGGGCTACGGCGTGCGCTATCTGGCCGAGGCGTGGCGACTCACGGGGCAGGACATCTGCGGCGCCGTGATGAAGTACCGCGCCGGCCATGGCGAGACCCGCTACTCCCACCGTTCCGTGGCCTATTGCGTGCGGGTGCGCGCCATCCTCGCCGCCCGCGGCTTTCCCGTCACCGGCTCGGTCCCGGTCGCGACCTTCGGACAGCCGGCGGGCGTCGGCGCGGTCAGGGGAGCGCGCCGACTCGCCAACGGGCGGGTGCGGATGCGGTTCAACTGGGCGGCGGTGGACGGCCGCCGCAAGGCGCTGGATCGCGCCGGCGCCGCCGGTCTGACCATCGCGCAGTAGGTCCGTCCCCCGGTTTCATCGCGCGATGCCCGCGCGCGATGGTTTTCGCTCTGGACGCACAGCGTGGTCCGCGTCATGACCAAGGCGTGAAGGTGGAATCCCGTATGCCGGATTTTCGGCGGCGGGTTGTGGTGGTCTCGCCCGGCGTCTCCGGGGCGGCTGGAGCGGCGATGGCTGAGGCGCGCAACGGAAAACGGGTCGGGCGGAACGAGGTTCTGCTGCTGGCGCTGGGCTTCGGCGCCCTCGCGGTGGTGGGCGGCTCGTCCGTATGGATCGCCCAGCGCAACGCGTCGTTCAACCGGCAGATCGCGGACACGCTCGAGTTCCGCTCGGACGTCCGGCGCATTCTCGACATCGCCCAGGACGCCGAGACCGGGCAGCGCGGCTATCTGCTGACCCGCCGGGAGAGCTACCTCTCGCCGTACGAGGCGGCGACGCCGATGCGGGACGCGCGCGCCTCGTCGCTTCGCGCCCGGGCGGCGACCGAGAGCCAGCGGGAAAACGCCGAACAACTGATCAAAGCCCTCGATACCAAGCTCGCGGAGCTGGCGCGCACCGTCGAACTCAGCCGCGCCGGGCGCTGGGACGAGGCGCTGGAGGTGGTGCGGAGCGACAGCGGGCGCGAAGCCATGGTGACGCTGCGGACCCTGACCGACAAGATGGTCGGCGTCGAGACGCAGCGGTTCCAGGAGAACTTCGCCTATTCGGAGTGGCTGGGCCGGCTTCAGCTCGTGGTGGTGACGATCGGTCTGCTGCTCGCGGCGGCGCTCGCCCTTGTGGCGCAGATCCTGGTGCGCCGGCAGGCGCGGACGATCAGGGAGGCCCATGCGGAGCTCGCCGACGCCAATGCGGGGCTCGAGCAGGCGGTCGCCGACCGCACCGCGGAGCTGGTCAGCGCCAACGAGGAGATCCAGCGTTTCGCCTACATCGTCAGCCATGACCTGCGGGCGCCGCTCGTCAACGTGATGGGCTTCACCTCCGAGCTCGACGCGGCGCGCAAGACGCTGAAGGAGCAGATCGATCAGGTCGCGGAGAAGGCGCCGGAGCTGGTCTCCGGGGACGCGAAGCTCGCGGTGGACGAGGACCTGCCGGAGGCGATTGGCTTCATCCGCACCTCCACCGCCAAGATGGACCGGCTGATCAACGCCATCCTGCGCCTGTCGCGGGAGGGCCGCCGCGTCATCACGCCCGAGATGGTGAAGGTGGACGAGGTGGTGGTGGCCATCGCCCGCACGCTGCACCAGCAGACCGAGGCCACCGGCGCCCGCATCTCCGCCGAGCCCGGCCTGCCGCCCCTCGTGACCGACCGTATGTCGTTCGAGCAGGTGTTCCAGAACCTGATCGAGAACGCGGTGAAGTATCTCGACCGGTCGCGCCCCGGCGTCATCACCGTGCGCGGCCGGCGCGTCGGGCCGCAGGTGGAGTACGCGATCGAGGACAACGGCCGCGGCATCGACGCCAAGGACCATGAGCGCGTGTTCGAACTGTTCCGCCGCGCCGGCGCGCAGGACCAGCCGGGCGAAGGGCTCGGCCTCGCCTTCGTGCGGGCGAGCGTGCGGCGTCTCGGGGGAACCATCCGCCTCGACTCGGAGCCGGGACGCGGCTCCACCTTCATCGTCACCTTTCCGGCGGTCTACCGGCCGCAGCAGACCGAGGCCTCATGACCATGCCGAACAACCAGCGCCCCGTCGTGATCGTGATGATCGAGGACGACGGCGGCCATGCGCGCCTGATCGAGAAGAACGTCCGGCGCGCCGGGGTGAACAACGAGATCCGCCATTTCGTGGACGGCACCTCCGCGCTCGCCTTCCTGCAGTCGTCCGAGGCCTCGGCCGCGGGGCCGCTGCTGATCCTGCTCGACCTCAACCTTCCGGACATGACCGGAATCGACATTCTCGGCGTGATCAAGAAGCATGAGCGGCTGAAGCGGGCGCCGGTCGTGGTGCTCACCACCACCGACGACAAGGTGGAGATCCAGCGCTGCTACGATCTCGGCTGCAACGTCTACATCACCAAGCCCGTGGACTACGACACCTTCGCCACCGCCATCCGCCAGCTCGGCCTGTTCATCTCGGTCATGCAGGTTCCCGACGCATGAGCTCTCCGTCCGCGCCGGACGCCGCGCCGCGCGCCATCCTCTACATCGACGACGACGAGGGTCTGCGCCGGCTGGTGGCGAAGGACCTCGCGCGCGTGGGCTACGAGGTGACGGCCGTGGCGACCTGCGCGGAGGCGCTCGACCAGCTCGGCGCGCGCCGCTTCGGCGCCATCGCGCTCGACCATTATCTCGCCGGCGAGACCGGGCTCGACATCCTGCCGGCGATCGAGGCGCTGCCGGACGCGCCGCCGGTGGTCTACGTCACCGGCTCGGACGAGGGCCGCATCGCCATCGCCGCCCTGAAGGCGGGCGCGATCGACTACGTCATCAAGGACGTGGGCGGCGAGTTCCTGGCGCTGCTGCGCGCCGCCGTCGCCCAGGCGATCCAGCATGTGGAGATGCGGCGGCAGAAGGAAGCCGCGGAGCGCGCGGTGGTGGAGGCCCGCGACCGCGCCGAGACGCTGCTGCGCGAGGTGAACCACCGCGTCGGCAACAGCCTGCAGCTCGTCTCCGCCTTCGTGCATCTGCAGGCGGGCGCGCTGCCGGACGGTCCGGCGCGGGACATGCTGCGGGAGACCGAGGCCCGGATCGTGGCCATCGCCCAGATCCACCGCCGCCTCTACACCACCGACGACGTGCGCAACGTGGTCATGGACGACTATCTGCGCGGGCTCGCGGAGGAGCTGCAGAGCTCGCTCAGCACCGCGGAGCGCCCGCACCGGGTGATCGTGCGGGCCGAGCCGGTCAAGGTCGCCACCGACTGCGCGGTCTCGCTCGGCGTGATCGTCACCGAGCTTGTGACCAACGCCTTCAAATACGCCTACGCTCCCGGCGTCGAGGGCGAGGTGCGCATCCGCCTCGCGCAGAAGGGCGCGCTGCTGTCGCTCGCGGTCGAGGACGACGGCGTGGGCTTCGCCGAGGACGCGGCGCCCACCGGAACCGGCCTCGGCAAGAAGATCGTGCGCACCATGGCCTCGGCCATCCGCTCCCAGATGGAGCGCGACCCGACCCATCCGGGCACGCGCATCGTGGTCAACTTCCCGGCCTGAGCGGGGCCTTCCAGCGCCCGACGCGCCCGCTCAGATCTTCCGGAGCCGCACCTCCTCGATGCGGTGGCTCCTGCCCTTGCGCAGGATCAGGTCGGCGCGGGCGCGGGTGGGGCGGATGTTCTCCCGCAGGTTCGGCAGGTTGATGTCGGACCACAGCGTCTCCGCGGTCTCCAGCGCCTCCTGCTTGGAGACCTGCGCGAACTTGCGGAAGTAGGACTGGGGGTCGCGGAAGGCGGTTTCCCTCAGCCGCATGAAGCGCTCCACGTACCAGCGGTGCAGCAGCGGCTCGTCGGCGTCCAGATAGATGCCGAAGTCGATGAAGTCGGAGACGAAGGGCTGCACCCGGCCGTTGCGGGGCCGGTCGCCGGTCTGCAGCACGTTCAGCCCTTCCAGGATCACGATGTCCGGCTGGTCGATGGTGACGTGCTCGCCCCGCACCACGTCGTAGACGAGGTGGCTGTAGACGGGCGCGCGCACGCCGCGCTTGCCGGCCTTGATGTCGGAGATGAAGCGCAGCAGCCCCTGCACGTCGTAGCTCTCGGGAAAGCCCTTGCGAGCCATCAGCCCCTCGCGGGCGAGCGCCGCGTTCGGCAGCAGGAAGCCGTCGGTGGTGACGAGGTCCACCTTCGGCGTCGCCGGCCAGCGGGCGAGCAGGGCGCGCAGCACGCGGGCGGTGGTGGACTTGCCGACCGCGACCGAGCCCGCCACCGCGATCACGAACGGCACGCGGTGCTCGCTGTGCCCGAGGAAGCGCTGGGTGGCGCGGAACAGCTGCTGGCGCGCGGTGACGTAGAAGGCGAGCAGGCGCGAGATCGGCAGGTAGATCTGCTCCACCTCGCTCATGTCGATCGGGTCGTTGAGCGAGCCGAGGCGTTCGAGGTCCGCCTGATCGAGCGTCAGGGGCGTGTCGGCGCGGAGCGTGGCCCAGCTTTCGCGGGTGAAGGTGGCGTAGGGCGAAAGGGGCGGCGTCCGCGGGCGATCGTCCATCAGCGTGTCCGCGCCGCTTTTTCCTGCAGGCCGGACTGGGCGGTCCGGCGTTCGAGCTCCGCCATCACGTCGGCGAGCGGCACGTCCCGCACGCGCAGCGCCACCATGAGGTGGTAGAGCACGTCGGCGGCCTCGGCGACGAGCTCGGCCCTAGCGCCGGAGGCGGTGGCGAGCGCGGCCTCCACGCCCTCCTCGCCGAGCTTCTTGGCGACCCGCGCCGGGCCGGCCTCGATCAGCGAGCGGGTGTAGGAGGTCTCGGCGGTCGCGTCCGCGCGCGCGGCCACGATGGCGGCGAGGTCGTCGAGGGTGAAGCCGCTCATGGGGCGCTCCTTCCGCGTTCGGACGTCAGGCGGCGGGATCGAGCCGCACGGGCAGGCCCGCCTCGGCCATGGCCGCCTTGGCCTCGCCGATGGTGAACTCGCCGAAATGGAAGATCGAGGCCGCGAGCACGGCGCTGGCGCCGCCCTTCACCACGCCGTCCACCATGTGGGCCGGCGTGCCGACGCCCCCCGAGGCCACCACCGGCACCGGCACCGCGTCCGCGACCGCGCGGGTCAGCGCGAGATCGTAGCCGTCCTTGGCGCCGTCCTTGTCCATGGAGGTGAGCAGGATCTCGCCCGCGCCGAGCCGCGCCACCTCCGCCGCATAGGCCACGGCGTCGAGCCCGGTCGGCCGGCGGCCGCCATGGGTGAACACCTCCCAGCGGTCGGCTTCGCCCGGCTGGGACACGCGCTTGGCGTCCACCGCCACCACGATCGCCTGGGCGCCGAACTTGTCGGCGGCGCGGGCCACCACCGAGCGGTCGTTCACGGCGGCGGACATGATGGACACCTTGTCCGCCCCCGCCAGCATCAGCGCCCGCACGTCCTCCACCGAGCGCACGCCGCCGCCCACCGTCACCGGCATGAAGCAGTTCTCGGCGGTGCGGGCCACCACGTCGAGCAGGATGGCCCGCTCCTCGTGGCTCGCGGTGATGTCGAGGAAGCAGAGCTCGTCGGCGCCGGCGGCGTCATAGGCGATCGCGGCCTCCACCGGATCGCCGGCGTCGCGCAGGTCGACGAACTGGACGCCCTTGACGACGCGGCCGTCCTTGACGTCGAGGCAGGGAATGACGCGGATCTTCAGCATGGGAGGCCGGCGGCTCGCGAAAACACAGGTCGAGGCCGTAAAGCCCCGGTTTCCGTCCTATAGGCGGATCGGCGCGGTCATGACAGCCCTGTCATGGAATTAGTCACTCCGTCGCGAGCAAGGCGTCGAGCGGAGCGTCCAGCGACACCACCACGCCTTCGGGGCGATACGCCACCACCGCGCGGCCGTTGAGCTGGCCGGACAGCGTCTTCTCGATCAGCTGCGAGCCGAAGCCCCGTCGGGTCGGCGGAGCGACTTCGGGTCCGCCGGTCTCGCGCCACTCCATGCGGAACCGGTCGTCCCCGCAGCGCCAGGACAGCCGGACGCGGCCCTCCGCGCGCGACAGCGCGCCGTATTTCGCGGCGTTGGAGCCGAGCTCGTGGATGGCGAGCGTCATGGCGGTGGCCGCCCGGTCGCGCAGCCGGACCGGCGGGCCGTCGATCACGATGCGGGTGTCGAGGTCATGGGGCTTCAGCACGCTGCGGGCCAGCGCGTCGAGCTGCGCTTCGGAGGAGGCGGCGGAGAACAGCATGTCCTGCGCCCGCGACAGCGCCACCAGCCGCTCGTCGATCCGCTCCCGGTAGGGCGCGAGCGCCGCCCCGCCGGCGCGCAGGGTCTGGGCCATCACCGACTGGGTGAGCGCCAGCATGTTCTTGATGCGGTGGTTGAGTTCGGCCGCGAGCAGCTTGTGGCGCTCCTCGCTCTCCTTCAGCGCGGTGACGTCGCGGGACACGGAGAGGATGGACTCCGGGCGCCCGTCCGGTCCGAAGATCGGCGTCACCTGCACGTCCCAGTGGCGCGGGTTGCCGCGGGCCGTGTTCGCCATCTCCTGGAACCGGTAGCTGCGGCCGTCCCGCGCCGCGGCGACGGCCGCAGCGGCGTGGACATGCCCGGCGGCGGTCCACAGGTCCGGCCAATGGCAGCCGCGCAGGGGCTCGAAGTCGTCGACCTCCATCACCTTCTGGCCGCCTTCGCTCATGAAGACCAGGGCGCCGTCGAGGTCGAGGATCTTGATGCAGTCCTCGGACGCCGCGAGCACGCTGCGGATGAAGCGGGCGTCGCGGTCCGGGGGCGCCGTGTCAGGCTCAGGGGTCATGCGATGAGGGGCTCTAAGCGCGCCGACGTGCGGTCCAAGGAGCTGCGCCGTCCGTCGGGTCGGAGCGACGCTAGCGGTTTACCGCGCGCTGCGCGAGCCCCCCACCAGCGCAAGCGCCTCTTTCGCGTCGAGACGGCCGTCGTAGAGCGCCCGGCCGGTGATGGCGCCGGCGATGGAGGCGTTCTCCGGCTCCAGCAGCCGGCGCACGTCCCCGATGTCCGCGAGCCCGCCGGAGGCGATCACCGGGATCGAGACCGCCTCCGCCAGCTCGCGGGTGGATTCGAGGTTCAGGCCTTTCAGCAGGCCGTCGCGGGCGATGTCGGTGTAGATGATGGCGGCGACGCCGGCGTCCTCGAACCGGCGGGAGAGGTCGAGCACGGTCATGTCGGAGACCTCGGCCCAGCCTTCGACCGCGACCCGGCCGCCGCGGGCGTCGACGCCGACCGCGACCTGGCCCGGATGGGCCCTGGCCGCCGCCCGGACGAAGTCCGGATCGCGCACCGCGGCGGTGCCGAGGATGACGCGGGAGACGCCGCGTCCGAGCCAGGATTCCACGCCCGCCATGTCGCGGATGCCGCCGCCGAGCTGCACCGGCACGTCGGCCTGGTCGAGGATGGCGTCCACCGCCTCGGCGTTGACGCTGGCGCCGGCGAAGGCGCCGTCCAGGTCCACCACATGGATCCAGCCGAAGCCGGCTTCCGCGAAGGCGCGGGCCTGCGCGCCGGGATCGTCGCCATAGACCGTGGCGCGGTCCATGTCGCCCTCTTTCAGGCGCACCACCGCGCCGCCCTTCAGGTCGATGGCGGGATAGAGGATCATGGACGCCACCTGAGGAAGCTCGCGAGCAGGGAAAGCCCGAGCGTCTGGCTCTTCTCGGGATGGAACTGCGCCCCCGCCACGTTGCCGCGGGCCACCAGCGCGGTGACGTCGCCGCCGTAGTCGGCGGAGAGCGCCACGTCGCCGGCGTCGTCCGGCTTCAGGTGGAAGGCGTGCAGGAAATAGGCGTGCAGGCCGTCGGGGCCCACGGGCAGATCGTCGGTCAGCGGATGGGCGCGTCGGCGGATCAGGGTGTTCCAGCCCATGTGCGGCACTTTGAGCCGGGCGTCGCCGGGCTCGATGCGGAGGACGCGGCCGGGAATCCAGTTCAGCCCGGCGGTCGGCTCGTGCTCCTCGCCGGTGGTCGCCAGAAGCTGCATGCCGATGCAGATGCCGAGGAACGGCCGGCCACGGTCCAGCACCGCCTCGTTCAGCGCCTCGCCGAGGCCGGAGGCGCTGTCGAGCGCCCGGCGGCAGTCGGGAAAGGCGCCGTCGCCGGGCAGAACCACCCGATCCGCCTTCGCGATGCGGTCGGCGTCGGCGGTGACGATCACGTCCGCGCCGCCGGCCCGGATCAGCGCCTTCTCCACCGAGCGCAGGTTGCCCGCGCCGTAGTCGACGATGGCGATCGTCACCGCGCCGCCTCGGGGAAGAAGCCCAGCACGGCGGGCGACGTGGAGGGGCGCGCGGGGCTCGCGGCGCGGGGCGCGGGGGGCTCGGCCTCCGCCGCCCATTCGGTGAAGAAGCGCACTTCGGCCTCCTCGCGGGAGCGGGCGAGCACGGAGCCCGCGTGGCGGTAGCCGCGGCGCTCCAGCGAGCGGGCGCGCAGCCACGCCGCCTCGAAGCCCACGGCGAGGTTCGGCAGCAGCATGAGCAGGATGGCGCGGCCGCCGTCCATGCCGAGCGCCCCGGCGAGAGCGACCAGCGCGATCTCGGCGGCCACGTAGAGAGCCAGCGCCAGCCAGCAGCGGCGCCAGATGAGCCAGATCACGGGCGCGAGGAAGGCGATCTTGTGGAAGCCCTCCCGGAAGGTGACGAAGCCTTCCGCGCGATCGAGCGAGCGTTCGTCGCCGGCGGGCTGGTAGATGAGCCAGGTGTTCAAGATGAAACGGACCTCGGGGGGTAAGGTCGAAGGATCAGTCGCCGATGCGGCCCTTGGTGGAGGGCAGACGGTCGCCGGCGCGGGGGTCGAGCGCGAGCGCCAGCTTCAGCGCGCGGGCGAGGCCCTTGAAGCAGCTTTCGGCGATGTGATGCGCGTTGGCGCCGTAGAGCGTCTCCACATGCAAGGTCACGGCGGCGTGGGTGGCGAAGGCCTGGAAGAACTCGCGCACCAGCTCGGTGTCGAACTCGCCCACCTTCGGCGCGGGAAACGCGGTGCGCCACACCAGGAACGGCCGGCCCGAGACGTCGATCGCGACGCGGGTCAGGGTCTCGTCCATGGGCATATGCACGTCCGCGTAGCGGGTCAGGCCCTTCATGTCGCCCAGCGCCCGGCGCACGGCCTGGCCGAGCGCGATCCCTACGTCCTCCACCGTGTGGTGGAAGTCCACATGCACGTCGCCGTTGGCCGTCACGTCCAGGTCGATCATGGCGTGGCGGGAGAGCAGCTCCAGCATGTGGTCGAAGAAGCCGACGCCGGTGGAGATCCGGCTCGCGCCCGTGCCGTCGAGGTCGAGGGCGAGCGAAATGTCGGTCTCCGCGGTCGTCCGGGTCACCTCGGCGCGGCGCATCATCATCTCCGGTCGCGAAGCCTGTCGCGGGGCTGTCATGGAAACGAGCGGTCGATAGCACGGGCGCGGGGCGAAGGCCAACGGCCCTTAACGATTCCGGCGCGATCGGGGCGGAGCGATGCGCGCGACGCATGTCGACAGCTTCCGGGCGCGCTCTACTTGGGAAGGCGCAAGACGTTCGTTCGCCGCTTCCAGAAAAGGACAGGCCGCCATGGCCAAGAAGCCGTCTCCCGAAGCCAAGGCCCGCCGCAAGGCGGCCCTCGCCACCCCGACCGACATCGGCTCCAACGCCACGCGCGACATCGAGGGCGCGCTCAACGCCGTGCTGGCGGACACGTTCGCGCTCTATCTCAAGACCAAGAACTTCCACTGGCACGTGAGCGGCCCGCACTTCCGCGACTACCATCTGCTGTTCGACGACCAGTCGGCGGAAATCCTCGCCTCCACCGACGACATCGGGGAGCGCGTGCGCAAGATCGGCGGCACGACGCTGCGCTCCATCGGCCACATCGGCCGGCTGCAGCGCATCGCCGACAACGACGCCGACTTCGTCACGCCCCAGGACATGCTGGCGGAGCTGCGCGAGGACAACCAGACCATGGTCCAGAAGCTGCGCGAGGCCCATGCGCTCGCCGACGAGCACGACGACGTGGGCACCACCAGCCTGCTGGAGAACCTGATCGACCAGGCCGAAAAGCGCGCCTGGTTCCTGTTCGAGGCGAGCCGGAGCATCTGAGCCGCCCTCCGGCCGCGGGCGGGCGGCGCCCCGCCCGCCCGCACGGCTCTTTTCGAGATCGGCGCGGATGATTACCTGTGCTGCGGAATCTCTTCCGGAGCGCTCATGTCCGACATCATTCTCCACGGCACCACGATCGTGCTGGTCCGCAAGGGCGGCAAGGTCGTCATCGGCGGCGACGGCCAGGTCACGCTGGGCCAGACCGTGCTTAAGGCGACCGCCAAGAAGGTGCGCCGCATCGCCAAGGGCGAGGTGATCGCGGGCTTCGCCGGCGCCACCGCCGACGCCTTCACCCTGTTCGAGCGGCTGGAGCAGAAGCTGGAGCAGTATCCCGGCCAGCTTCTGCGCGCCGCCGTGGAGCTCGCCAAGGACTGGCGCACCGACCGCTATCTCCGCCGGCTCGAGGCCATGATGCTGGTGGCCGACAAGCATGTGGCGCTCGTCATCACCGGCACCGGCGACGTGCTGGAGCCCGAGGACGGCGTCGCCGCCATCGGCTCGGGCGGCAACTACGCGCTCTCCGCCGCGCGCGCGCTCGCCGACACCGACGCGGACGCCGAAGCCATCGTGCGCAAGGCCATGAAGATCGCGGCCGAGATCTGCGTCTACACCAACGACAAGCTTACGGTCGAAAGCCTTGACACCGTCGGCTGACCGGCTCGAGGCCGCGGTCGCGGCGGGCGTGATCGACGCCGTCTCGGCGGAGCGGCTGCGCGCCTTTCTCGAGGGCGGCGACGTCCGCGCCGAAGGCCCGACCACGGTGGACCGGGAGGAGGTGCGCTTCGCCCGCGGCTTCCACGACGTGTTCATGACCGTCGGCCTCGTGGCGCTGCTGTTCGGCCTGCGCCTCGCCATCCTGGCGGTCGTCCCCTACGAGGCGACGCCTTACGCCTTCCTCGCCGGCGCGGGACTGGTCTGGGCGCTGGCGGAGGTCTTCACCCGCCGCCAGCGGCTGGTGCTGCCGAGCATCGCGCTCGCCATTTCGTTCGTGGCCTATGTGGCGCAGGCGGTCGCCGCGCCGCTGCTGTGGTTGCCGGGAGCGCCGGCGGATGAGCCCTACGCGCTGCCGGGCGTGGCGCTGGCGGCGCTCGTCGCGGCGGTCCTGTTCCGCCTGCGGTTCAGGCTGCCGTTCTCGGCGCTGCTGGTGGCGGCCGGGCTGATCGCCGTGCTGCTCGCGGGGCTGGAGGCCTTCCGTCCGGGCCTTGCGGAAAGCGTCGTCGCGCCGCTCGCGCTCGGCTGCGGCGTCGCCTGCTTCATCGCCGCCATGGGCTTCGACCTGATGGACCCGGAGCGGCGGACGCTTTCCGCCGACAACGCCTTCTGGCTGCATCTGCTGGCCGCGCCCCTGATCGTGCATGCGCTGGTCTCCTTCGCCGCCGCCGATCTGGGAGAGGCGAGCGTGGCGCAGGCGGCGGCGGTGCTGGGCGTCGTGGCGGCGCTGGCGCTGGTGGCCCTGCTGGTGGACCGGCGCGCGCTGCTGATGTCCGGGCTGATCTATTTCGGCGTCGCCATCGGCGTGCTGATCGCCCAAACCGAACTCGACAACGCCACCCGCTTCGCGGCCTCCCTCATCCTGCTGGGCGGCTTCGTGGTGGCGCTCGGCGCCGGCTGGCGGCCGCTGCGCCGGGCGGTGATGGCGCTCGCCCCAGCGCGGCTCAGGGCGGCGCTGCCGCCGGCGCTCTGATCTTCCGACGAAACACAAGACGGTCCCGCCGCGCCAAGGGCGGGGGGCCGGGCTTACAAGGACCCGTTTTCCCGATGACCGACCTCTCCCCCCGCGAAATCGTCTCCGAGCTCGACCGCCACATCGTCGGCCAGCGCGACGCCAAGCGCGCCGTCGCCATCGCGCTGCGCAACCGCTGGCGCCGGCTGCAGCTCGAAGGCCACCTCCGGGAGGAGGTGCTGCCGAAGAACATCCTGATGATCGGGCCGACCGGCGTGGGCAAGACCGAGATCTCCCGTCGCCTCGCCAGGCTCGCCAACGCGCCGTTCCTGAAGGTGGAGGCCACCAAGTTCACCGAGGTCGGCTATGTGGGCCGCGACGTGGAGCAGATCGTGCGCGACCTCCTGGAGGCCGCCATCGCGCTCACCCGCGAGGCCAGGCGCAAGGACGTTCAGGCCAAGGCCCACATGGCGGCGGAGGAGCGGGTGCTGACCGCGCTAGTGGGCGCGACCGCGAGCCCCGCCACCCGCGAGAGCTTCCGCAAGAAGCTGCGCGACGGCGACATGGACGACAAGGAGATCGAGATCGAGGTGGCCGCCTCCGGCCCGCCGATGATGGAGATCCCCGGCATGCCGGGGCAGGTGGGCATGATCTCGCTGGGCGAGATGTTCAAAGGCATGGGCGGCCAGAAGAAGACCCGCCGCGTCACCGTGAAGGACAGCTACGCCACGCTGATCACCGAGGAGAGCGACAAGCTGCTCGATCAGGAGAGCCTCGTCGCCGAGGCCATCCGCACGGTGGAGAACGCCGGCATCGTGTTCCTGGACGAGATCGACAAGATCTGCGCCCGGGAGGGCCGGGCCGGCGACGTCTCCCGCGAGGGCGTGCAGCGCGACCTGCTGCCGCTGATCGAGGGCACCACCGTCGCCACCAAGCACGGGCCGGTGAAGACCGACCACATCCTGTTCATCGCCTCCGGCGCCTTCCATGTGGCGAAGCCGTCCGACCTGCTGCCGGAGCTTCAGGGCCGGCTGCCGATCCGGGTCGAGCTTTCGGCGCTGACGCGGGAGGACTTCGTCCGCATCCTGAACGACACCGAGGCGAGCCTCGTGAAGCAGTACGTGGCGCTGCTGGCGACCGAGAACGTGACGCTCCAGTTCACGTCCGACGGCATCGACGCCCTCGCCGACGTGGCGGTGGAGGTGAACTCCACGGTGGAGAACATCGGCGCCCGGCGGCTGCAGACGGTGATGGAGCGGGTGCTGGACGAGATCAGCTTCACCGCAGCCGACCGCGGCGGCGAGACGGTGACGGTGGACGGCGCCTACGTGCGCCGCTACGTGGGCGATCTGGCCAAGAACGCCGACCTCAGCCGCTTTATTCTCTAAGGGCCGCCGTCTCGAAGGGCCACCCTTGCGCGCGGACGAGCGACGGACATTCCTGCGAACCTCCTGACAACGGCTCGCAGAAATTTTACGGGGTCGGCGAAGGTCGCCCGTTCACCTCCCAAAGGCCCGCTCATCCGCGGCGCCAAAGGGATGTGCGGGGGAAGCCCATGACGACCCTTAAGAAGGCGGAGCTGAGGACCGGCTCCAATGTCCGCCTGACCGGCGCGGAGGCGCGTCGGCTCGCGGAGCAGGCGGCGCTGCAGAACGTCGCCAACTGCTATGTGCGCGAGATCGACGCCGGGGCGCTGGTGCGCCATCGCCCGGTGGGCGAGGTGGCGGCCGATCATCTGGAGCTGCTCCTGCGCGACCAGAACGGCGCGCTGCGCATCGAGGCGGTGGCGCTGTCGGCCTGCGGGCCGCACCGGCTCGGCCGGGCCTACATCCGGCGCGCGGAAGGGCAGGATTTCGTCCGCGTCGACCCCATGACCGCGGTCATCGCCCTGCTGCACGAGGCCTATCGCAGCTTCGGGCCGGAGCGGGCGGAGCGCCTGCGCGGCTGCGAGCTTGAGCTGCTGTCGCGGGTGCTGGGCAGCTACCAGTCCGCGGCGACCTGCCTCGCGGCCGGCGCCGGCGCCGATGACGACGACAGCTTCATCGCCGCCGAGCAGTCCATCGCCTTCGGCCACTGGCTGCACCCGACGCCGAAGAGCCTGCAGGGCATGACCTGGTGGCAGCGCCCGGCCTACCAGCCGGAGCAGGGCGGGCGCTTCCGCCTCACCGTTTTCGCCGCGCCTTCCGGCATGGTCCGCCACGCCTCCGCCGCCGCCGTCAGCGCGCCGGAGATCGCCCGCGGCTTCCTCGGGGCCGATCTCGACCGGCTCGGCCTGAAGGACGGCGAGGTCCCGCTGCTGATGCACCCGCTGCAGGCGGAGGCGCTGCTGCTCGATCCCGACGTCGCCGCGCTCAGGGACCGGGGCGCGCTCCGGCTGCTGGGGCCGGGCGGTCCGGAGGTCGCCGCCACCTCGTCGGTGCGCACGCTCTGGAGCGCGGACCGGGCGTGGATGCCGAAGTTCTCGCTGCCGGTGCGCATCACCAATTCGGTGCGCGTCAACAAGCGCCACGAGCTGGAGGCCGGCGTCGCCGTGGCGCGGCTGTTCGCGAAGACCGACTGGCTGCAGCGCCATCCCCGCTTCCGTGTGATTCAGGATCCCGCCTGGGTCACGCTCGATCTGCCGGGCCGCGCCGAGAGCGGCTTCGAGACCATCTTCCGTGAAAATCCTTTCGTCGCCGGCCGGGACCGGGGCGTCGCGACGGTTGCGGCGCTGACCGCGCCGCCCCTGCCGGGCGGGCGGTCCCGCCTCGAACGGCTGGTGCGCGACCACGCGGCCCAGAGCGGACTGCGCGTGGCCGAGGCCGCCCGGGCGTGGTTCCGCGCCTATCTCGACTGCGCGATCGAGCCGCCGGTCGCGCTCTACGACCAGCTGGGCGTGGCGCTGGAGGCCCACCAGCAGAACACGCTGCTGGACGTGACCGGCCTTTTGCCCCGCGCCGCCTATTACCGGGACAGCCAGGGCTTCTACCTCTCCAACAGCCACCGCCACGCGCTCGACCGGCTGATCCCGGAGGCGGCCTCCATCGGCGCGCTCTATTTCGACGACTGCGAGATCGCCGAGCGCTTCGGCTATTACCTGCTGGTCAATCAGGCGTTCTCGGTGGTGAACCGCATGGGCCACGACGGCCTGATCGCGGAGACCGCGCTGCTCGACATGCTGGCGGAGCGGCTGGAGCGTCTGGCGCGGGAGACGCCGGGCGTCGGCGGGGCCTTCGCCCGCGCGGCGCTGGACCGGCCGTCCATCGCCTCCAAGGCCAATCTGGTCACCCGCCTGCTCGACATCGACGAGCTGGACGCCGACGACGAGGCGGCCGTCTACGCCCGCGTCGACAACCCGCTGTTCGGCCGCCCGGGCGTCTGCGATTTCGGAGGCGACCGTGCCGTCGCCGTCTGACGAGCGCGTCGTCCGCCAGCTCGCCGCGGCGCTGCTGTACGAGCGCCTCGTGGAGGCCCGCGCGGAGCCCGGCGATCTGGGCGGCGGGCTGAGGCGCTGCGAGTGGAGCGGCGGCGGCCGGCGTCTGCGCTGCGTCGCCGCGCGCGGGCCCTTCGGACGCCTGCGGATCGTGGAAGGCTCGGTGGAGGCGCTCGGGGCCGAGGGCTGGGCGCCCGCGACGCTGGATGAGCTGGTGGATTGCGCGCCCGGCGACGGCGCGGCGCGCGAGGCGCTGCGCGGCGAACTGCGTCAGACCGCGGCGCTCTGCGCCTGGAACGCCCGCAACCTGCCCCGCCGCATGCGCCGGGGCCTGAGCTTCGCCGAGCTGGAGTCCCGGCTCGACGAGGGCCATCCCTATCACCCCTGCTTCAAGACCCGCACCGGCTTCACGGAGGCCGACCATGCGGCTTACGGGCCGGAGGCGGGGGCGACGTTCCGGCTGGTCTGGCTCGCGGTCGCCCGCGACCGGCTGCGGCAGGCGCTGCCCGAGGACGAGGCGGCGTTCCTCGCCCGGGAACTGGGCTTCGAGGCCGCGCGGGAGCTGTCCCGCCGCCGCGCCGCGCTCGGGCTCGACGCCGCCGCCTATGGCCTGATCCCGGCCCATCCCTGGCAGTGGGCGCGGCTGAAGGCCGGCGACTTCGCGGAGCTTGTGGCCTGCGGCGCGATCCACGAACTGGGCGAGGCCGGCGACCGCTACCGCGCCACCCAGTCGGTGCGCACCCTGACCAACGCGGATCATCCCGCCCGCGCCAATGTGAAGCTGTCGCTGGACATGGGCGCCACCTCGGCGCTGCGCACCATCGAGCCCCACTCGGTGGAGGCGGCGCCGCTCATGTCCGACTGGCTGGCGGAGATGGTGGCCGACGATCCGGCGCTGGCGAACGATAGCCGGCTTACCATCCTGCGGGAGTACGCCGGCATGGTGGTGGACCGCGACGGCCCCCTCGGCGGCCGGCTCGCCGCGCTGTGGCGCGAAAGCCCGGCGGCGGCGCTTTCGCCCGGAGAGCAGGCGGCGCCGTTCAACGCGCTGGCGGCGACGGAATCCAACGGCGAGCCGTTCGTGGCGCCCTGGCTCGCCCGCCACGGCGCCACCCGCTGGGTGGAGCGGCTGATCGATGTGGCGGTGGTGCCCGTCTGGCGGCTGCTGACGGCGCACGGGATCGCGACCGAATCCCACGGCCAGAACATGATCCTCGTGCATCGCGACGGCTGGCCGGAGCGGGTGATCCTGCGGGATTTCCACGACTGCGTGGAGTATGTGGACGGCTTCCTGTCCCGCCCGGCGCCCGACTTCGCCGCCGTGGATCCGGCCTACGCCGACGCGCCGCTCAACCTATACTTCCCCATGGACAGTCTGGAGGAGCTGCGCGCGCTGGTGATGGACGCGCTGCTGGCCTTCAACCTCACCGACGTCTCGGCGCTGCTCGAGGCGAAGGCCGGCTTCCCCGAGGCCGAGTTCTGGCGCCGCCTCGCCGCGCGGCTCCGCGCCCATGACGCCGCCCACGGCCTGATGGAGCGCCGCGCCGCGCTGGGCGTCGACGCGCCCGAGGTGGCCGTGGAACGGCTGCTGGCGCGCAAGCTCGGCGGCCCGTCCGCGGCGCTTCTCGTCCCGAACCCTCTTGCGGCGGACGCCGCCAGCCTCAGCGAGGCGTCATGATCCGCGTCGACGACCGTCTTCTCGACCCGAAAACCCTCGAAGCGCAGGGCGCCCGCGCGCTGGGCGATCCCGCGTCGCTCGCAGGCGCAAGCGTCGCGGTCTGCGCGCCGGACGCCGCCGACTGGCTCGGCCTGTTCTTCGCGCTTCGCGCGGCGGGCGCGGGCGTGCTGCCGGTCCATCCGGCGACCCCGCGCGAGGCCGCCCGCCGGCTGGCGCTGCAGGCGGGCTGTGCGCGGCTGGCGTTCCACGGGACGTCCGAAGCCCTTGCGCCGGAGACCGCGCGCGGCGGCGGGGTGCTGCTGCAGATGAGCTCCGGCACCACCGGCGCGCCCAAATGCATCGCCCGGGGGTGGGACGAGATCGAGCGCGAGCTCGCCTCTTACGTGACCGCCTTCCCGGACACCAACGACATGACGCCGGTGGTCGCCTGCCCGACCACCCATTCCTACGGGCTGATCTGCGGCCTGCTGGCGGGGCTGAAGCGGGGGCGGACGCCGGTCCTTATCGATCCCTCCAACCCCAAGGCGCTGATCCGCGCGCTGCGGGAGGCCGAGCGGCCGGTGCTCTACGCCTCGCCCGCGGTGCTGCACACGCTGGCGCAGCTTCTGCCCGCGGGCGAGACGCTCAACGCCGCCATGACCTCCGGCACGCTGCTGCCGGAGGCGTGGTTCGCGCGCATCCGCGCCCGCAGCCGCCGTCTGTTCCAGCAGTACGGCTGCTCGGAGGCGGGCGTCATCGCCGTCAATCCTGAACTTGAGAGCCCGGAATTCATGGGTCGCCCGCTGCCGCATCTCAGCGTCGCGGCGGGGACGGGGCCCGAGACGCCGGCGGAGATCGTGGTCACGGCCGGGGGGCGCCGGATCGAGACCCGCGATCTTGGCTGGATGACGCCGGAGGGCATGCTCGGCTTCGCCGCGCGGCTCGACGACACCATCAACGTCTCGGGCCTCAACGTCTATCCGCAGGAGGTGGAGGACGTGGTGATGACGCTGCCCGCCGTCACCGACGCCGTGGCCTTCCGGCTCGCGGACCGGTTCGCGGGCGAGCGGGTCGGCCTCGTGTTCAGCGCCCGCGAGGCGGTGCCGCCCCGCGACGTGCTGGACTGGTGCCGCAAGGCGCTCGCCGGCCACCAGCTGCCGGCCCAGGTGGCGCAGCTCGACGCCGTGCCCCGCCAGGCCAACGGCAAGGTGAGCCGGCGGGAGATCGCCGCCGCCTTCGCAAAGGGCGAGCTTCTTATCCGGGAGGAGGCGCGATGACCTTCGAGACCATCGTCGAGGCGATCCACGTCACCCTGCGGGACGACATGGAACGGCCGCATCTGGAGCTGTTCGGCCCCGAGGCGCGGCTGAACGAGGACCTCTACCTCGACAGCATCCTCATGCTGCACCTGTTCCTCAATCTGGAGCTGCGTCACGGGCTGGCGGCGCCGGAGGAGGCGATCGTGCGGCAGGATCTCGCCACCGTGGGCGATCTGGCGCGGCTGTTCCTCAGGCTTCAGGACGGCGCCGAGGCGCCCAAGGCCGCGCCGGAGCCGGATGAGTCCGACGAGCTCGGCGTCCATGGCGAGGACTACGTGGACCTCAAGATCCACTGCTTCGTGTCCTGCGTCTGCGCGGCGCTCAAAGCCCGCGGGATCGACCACCGGGCGTTCTACTTCGGCGTCTGGGACGCGGAGTTCGCGGTTCAGGACCACGCGCTGCGCTATCACGCGGACGGCCTGAGCCACGCCGCGTTCCACCGCTGGTTCGAGCGGCTCTACGGCGTCACGATCACGGAATGGTACGACCACGCCGCGCCGAAGGAGGCGAACGTCGCCCGCCTGCTGGAGCTGGTGGAGACCCGCCGTGACGGCGTGTCGGTGATGGCGATGCTGGACCTGTTCCACCTGCCGGAGCGGGAGAACAAGTTCAACCAGAACCCGTTCCCCCATTACCTGATGCTGGAGACGGCGGCGGACCCGGACGTCTTCATGGTGCGCGATCCGGACTTCCGCTGGGAGGGCGAGATCGCCCGCCACAAGGTGCTGAACGCGGTGCGCCAGCCGACGGTCGGGGGCGGCTACGTGTTCGACGGCGACGAGGCGCGGCCCGCCCGCGACGCGGATGTGGCGGACTGGTTCGAGGCCACCTTCCGCCGGCGCGACAACCCGCTGGTCGCCGCCGTGCGCGACATCCTCGACGCCCATCTCGACGGTCGCGACGGGCTGACGCTCGCGGGCCTGCCCGAGGCGCTGAAGGAGCTGCCGGTGCTGGCGATCCGCAAATACGCCTACGAGCACGGCTTCGCCTTCTTCTGGCGGGCGCTGAAGCTGCCGAACGCGGATTTCCTGGGCTGGGCGGACGAGATCGAGGCGCTGGCGCTCGGGCTCAAGGCCTATCCCCTGCAGGCGCTGCGCCTCGCCGAGACCGGCGACCGGGCGCTGGCCGCGGCGGCCTTCGCGGAGCTCGACCGGCTGGAGCGGCTGGAGGCGGCGATCAAGCGCCGCCTCGACGAGGTGTTCAACGACTGGCGGGCCGCGCGCGGCCTCGACGACCGGAGGGCGGTGGCGTGAAGGTTTCCATCTGCACCATCAGTTTCCGTCACCAGCTCACGTCGCTGAAGGAGATCGCGACCTTCGCCCGGGCCAACGGCTTCGACGGGATCGAGCTGTGGGGCGTCCACGCCCGCAATCTGGCCAAGACCCCGCTGCTGAACGCCGAATGGCTGGCCACGCAAGGCTTGAGCGTGCCCATGGTCAGCGACTACCTGCCGACCGACGAGGACGAGCGGCTGGTGCGCGCCCGCGCGGCCCGGCTGTGCGAGCACGCCATCCGCTGGGGCGCGCCGCTGATCCGCACCTTCGCCGGCGCCCGCGGCAGCCTCGACGTGGCCGCGGACGAGCGCGGCGCGATCGTCGACCGCCTGCGCGCCATCTGCGAGGTGGCGGAGGCCCATGGGCTGAGGCTCGCGGTGGAGACCCACCCGCGCACGCTCGCCGACTGTCTCGCCTCCACCCGGCGCCTCGCCGAGGAGGTGGACCACGCGGCCTTCGCCATCAATTTCGACGCGCTGCACGTCTGGGAGGGCGGCGACGACGTGGTGGCGGCCCACCGGGCGCTGAAGCCCTGGATCCGGCATCATCACTTCAAGAACGTGCGCGGCCGCGCCGATCTCGGCGTGTTCGACCCCGCCAACGTCTACGCCGCCAACGGCCGGCGCGAGGGCATGACGCCGCTGTTCTCCGGCGCGCTGGACTACGCCCCGCTGCTGGAGGAGCTCGCCGGCGATCCGGCGGTTCAGGCCTCGCTCGAATGGTTCGGCGACGACGTGGTGGAGACGCTGGCCCGCGACCGGCTGGACCTGCAGGCCCGGCTCGCCGCGGCGGCCCCGCTCGGCGCGGCGCAGGGCGGATGAACGGGCGTCAGGTTCGTGACTGGCGAGCCGGGACGTTATCGGTTTTATAGGCCCGACAACGGATAAAGGACCGGCAGAACCCATGCGTCGCGTCATCGCCGCCGCCCTCGCCGCGCTCGTCTCCACGAGCGCGGCTTTCGCCGTCGACATCGAGACCGCGACCGGTCCCGTGTCCATCGCCGCGACGCCCAAGCGCGTCGCGGCCTACGACATCGCCTCCATCGACACGCTGGAGCGGCTCGGCGTGCAGCCGGTCGGAACGCCGGTCAACCTCTACACCTCGGCGCTCGACGCCGTCGCGAAGAAGGCGAAGCCGGTGGGCACGGTGTTCGAGCCCGATCTCGAGGCGCTGAACGCGCTGGAGCCCGACCTCGTCATCGTCGGCGGCCGCTCGTCGCCGAAGAAGCCGCTGGTGGAGAAGGTCGCGCCCGCGATCGACATGAGCCTGTCCGGAACCGATCTGATCGGCGGCGTGCGCGCCCGGGTCGCGGCGTTCGGGACGCTGTTCGGCAAGGAGGCGGAGGCCAAGGCCGCAACCGCCGAGCTGGACGCGGCGCTCGCCGCCGCCCGCAAGGCCGCCGAGGGCAAGGGCGCGGCGCTGATCATCATGACCAACGGGCCGAAGATCTCCGCCTTCGGCTCCGGCTCCCGCTTCGGCTGGGTGCATCAGGCGCTCGGCATGCCGACCACGCTGAAGGAGATGCAGAACGCGCCCCATGGCGAGGCGGTGTCGTTCGAGTTCATCGCCAAGGCCGATCCGGACTGGCTGATCGTGCTGGACCGCGCCGCCGCCATCGGCTCCAACGAGCAGAACGCCAGGGCGACCCTCGACAACGAGATCGTGGCCGGGACCAAGGCGTGGAAGAACGGCCATGTGATCTACGTGCCGCCGGCGGACTTCTACGTCGCCTCGGGCGGCGTGCAGGCGACCACGCGCGTGCTGACCGCGCTCGCCAAGGCGCTGTCCGCCGCCGAATGACGGCTCTCGCCGCGCCCCGCCTCTCGCGTCCCGGCCTCGCCGCCGGGGCGGCGCTGGTTCTGCTCGCCACGCTCAGCCTGCTGGTGGGCGTCATCGACGTGTCGCCGGCGCGGCTGATGCGCGACCCTGAGGCGTGGGAGCTGATCTTCGCCAGCCGCCTGCCGCGCACCCTCGCGGCCATCCTCGCCGGCGCGGGGCTCGGGGTGGCGGGGCTGGTGATGCAGGCGCTGTCGCGCAACCGCTTCGTGGAGTCCACCACCGCCGGCACCGACCAGAGCGCCGCGGCGGGCGTGCTGCTGATGACGATCCTGTTCCCGGCCGCGGCCCTGCCGGTGAAGACGCTGGGCGCCGCCGCCGCCGCTCTCGCTGGCACCTCGGTGTTTCTGGCCATCGCCCAGCGGCTGCCGCCGAGCCAGCCCTATCTGGTGCCGCTGTTCGGCCTGATCTACGGCTCGGTCATCGGCTCCGCGGCGCTGTTCGTGGCGTGGCAGACGGATCTGGTGCAGTATTTCGCGGTCTGGACCCGGGGCGAGTTCTCCGGCGTGCTGCGCGGGCGCTATGAGCTGCTGTGGATCAGCGCCGTCATGGTGGGCGTGGCCTGGTGGGCGGCGGACCGGCTCACCATCCTGTCGCTCGGCCGCGACGTCAGCACCGGGCTCGGGCTCGACTACGCCGCCATGATGCGGCTCGGGCTCGTCATCGTCTCGGTGATCTCGGCGTTGACGGTTGTGGTGGTGGGCGCGGTGCCCTTCGTCGGGCTGGTGGCGCCCAACCTCGTCACCCGCCTGATCGGCGACGACCTGCGCCACGCCGCGCCCTGGACCGCCTTCGTAGGCGCTAGCCTCACGCTCGTCTGCGACCTCATCGGCCGGGTGATCCGCTTCCCGTACGAGATTCCGGTCGGGGTGGTGATGGGCGTGGTGGGCGCCCTGCTGTTCCTGTGGCTGCTGTTCGGACGCCGCGCCCGTGGCTGAGCGGCGCGCGCTCTGGGTCTGCGGCGGCCTCGCTCTGCTGGCGCTCGCCGCGGCGGCGGCCTTCCTCGCTCTGAACATCCGCGGCAACGTCTGGTTCGCGCTGGAGCTGCGCGCCACCCGGCTCGCCGCGCTGGTGGTGGTCGGCGTCGCGGTGGCGGTCTCGACGGTGGTGTTCCAGACGGTCACCGGCAACCGCATCCTCACCCCCACCATCATGGGCCTCGACGCGCTTTACGCGCTCATCCAGTCGCTGCTGGTGCTGACCCTCGGCGCGCTCGGCTATGCGGGGCTCGATCCGCGGCTGAAGTTCATCGGCGAGACCGCGCTGCTGTCGGCGCTGGCGCTCGCGCTGTTCCTGCCCATGCTGCGGGCGCGGCTCGACATGACGCTGATGCTGCTGGCGGGCGTCGTCACCGGCCTGCTGCTGCGCAGCCTTCAGGCGCTGGTGGAGCGGGTGCTCGACCCGAACGACTTCGCGGTGGCGAGCGCGGCGGGCTTCGCCAGCTTCAATCTGGTCCATCCGGAGCTGCTCGCGGTCGGCGGCCTCGTCACGGCGGCGGGCTGCGCGCTCGCCTGGCGGGCGCGGCATGCGCTCGACGTGGCGGCGCTCGGGGCCGATCCCGCCGTCTCGCTCGGCATCGACTGGCGGCGCCTGGTGGCGGGCCTCCTGATGCTGGTCGCGGTGCTGGTCGCGGTCTCGACCGCGCTGGTCGGTCCGGTGGTGTTCCTAGGGCTGCTGGTGGTGGCGCTCGCCGAGCGGCTGGTGGGAACCCGCCGCCATTCCGCGCTGCTGCCGGCGGCCGCCCTGCTCGCCGTGGTGGTGCTGGTCGGGGGTCAGGCGCTGCTCCAGCATGGGCTCGGCGGCGCCTCCGTGCTCGCCGTGGTCGTGGAGTTCGTCGGCGGCCTCGTCTTCCTCACGCTGCTGATCGCGGAAAGCCGCCGCCGATGATCCTCGTCGAGAACGTCTCCCACGCCCATGGGCCGAACCGCGTGCTGCACGACGTCTCGCTCGCCATTCCGCGCGGCGGCGTCACGGCGCTGATCGGCCCCAACGGCGCCGGCAAGTCGACGCTGCTGTCGCTGATCGGCCGGCTGCTGCCGCTGCAGGCGGGGCGCATCCACGTGGACGGCCTGCCGGTGGACGCCACCCCCGGCCGGGAGCTCGCTAAGCGCCTCGCCATCCTGCGGCAGGACGGGGCGGTGGCGAGCCGGCTCCGGGTGCGGGAGCTGGTGGGCTTCGGCCGCTTCCCCCACAGCCGCGGACGGTTGACGGCGGAGGACCGCGCCCATGTGGAGCGGGCGCTCGCCGCCTTCGACGTTATGGGGCTGGCGGATCGCTTCGTGGACACGCTGTCGGGCGGCCAGCGCCAGCGGGCGCTGATCGCCATGGCCTTCGCCCAGGACACGCCCGTCCTGCTGCTGGACGAGCCGCTGAACAACCTCGACATGCTGCATGCCCGCGAACTGATGCGCCGGCTGCGCGCGTCCGCCGACGCTGAAGCGAAGACCATCGTGGCGGTGCTGCACGACATCAACCACGCCGCGGCCTACGCCGACCGGATCATCGCTCTCCGGGAGGGGAGGGTGGTCGCCGACGGCGCCCCCTGCGACCTCCTGACGCCGGAAACGCTGAGCGTCGTGTTCGGCCAGCCCTTGCGGGTCGAGCGGATCGACGGGACGCCGGTGGTGCTGCACCACCTCTGATTCCAATGGTCGACCAGAGCCGCGCATCAGGCACAGGCGGTGGATCCGCGGCTTCATACGATCGTTGTTTAGAACAATACAAATTCCGATCTGCAGCGGCTTCATTGACTTGTTGAGTTAAATTCTGTTCCTGTCCGCAGTCGAACGAAAGCAATTTCGAAACATTCCAATGCGTTACGCCAAAGCCAGACAAGACGTCGCGCTGAACGGGGCCTCGGACTCCGTGGTCGCGCGCGCTGACGCCTCCGGTCGCGACGGCGTCTGGTCGGGCGAACTGGCGCGGATTTATCTTGATGAGCGCGCCCGCCTGCGCCGTCTGGTGCGCCGCATCACCGGCTGCGCCGAGGCCGCCGAGGACGTGGTGCAGGACGCGTTCGTGAAACTGAGCGGCCGCGACGTCGGCCGCGCGGATCTCGGCCTCGTGGTGCGCACGGCGCAGAATCTTGCGCGCGACGCCATGCGCGCCGAGCGGGTGCGCGCGGCCTACGCCGAGCGCGTCACCCCCGAGCAGGCGGTCGCCGGCGCGGTCGGCCCCGAGGCGGAGACCGCCGGCCGGCAGGAGCTCGCCGACCTACTCGCCGCGCTGAAATCGCTGCCGTCCCGCACCCAGACCGTGTTCCTGATGAGCCGGGTGGACGAGATGAGCTATCCGCAGATCGCGCGGACGCTCGGCGTCTCGGTCTCCACCGTGGAGAAGGAGATGATCTCGGCGCTCGAGTTCTGCCGGGCCTGGCGTCGCCGTCGCGGCTAAATTTTTTGAGGGACGCGCTTTGTAGAAACGTTCCGATATAGTTCGGAGCGTTTCGGGGAAGCGAACTGGCGGCATGGCGTATCACGAGGACGACGGCGATCCGGCCGAAAAGGCCGAGCGCGAGGCGACGGCCTGGTTCGTCCGGCTCAACGATCCAATGGCGAGCGATCAGGACCGGCGCGCCTTTCAGCGCTGGCTCGAGGCCGACCCCGCGCATGCGCGGGCGATGGCGGCGACGCGCGACCTCTGGGACGATCTGGCCGCGCCGGCGCGGACGCTGAGCGCGAGCCGCGCCCGGCCGGCGACCGCCGCTCGCCCCTCGCCGCGACCGGCTCTCGGACTTGGCGGCTGGCTGCGCCGCGCCGGGCTCGCCGGGGCCGTCATGGCGTCTCTGGCCGCCGTGGCGGTCTGGCGCGACGTGGGGTTGATCGACCGCGCCTTCGCCGACTACGCCACCCGGCCGGGCGAGCGCGTCTCCACTCTGCTTGAGGACGGCACCCGGCTGCAGCTCGACGGCGACACCGCGATCCGCACACGCTTCACCGCCGCCGCCCGCGATGTGGTGGTGCTGCGCGGCCGGGTCTGGTTCGAGGTGGCGCCCGATCCGTCCCGACCCTTCACGGCCCATGCGGGCGATCTCGACGCGCGGGCGATCGGCACCGCCTTCGAGGTGGACGTGGCGGCCGGCAGCGTCGCGGTCGGTCATGGCGTCGTGCTCGCCGCGGCCCATGGCGGAGCCCAGACGCCGGTGCGGCTCGCGCCCGGCGAGCGGGTCGAGATCGGGCCCGACGGCCGGCTGGGCGCCGCGGAGGCTGCGGATCCGTCCACTTTGTTCGCATGGCGTCGCGGCCTGCTGGTGCTGGACGCCGCCCCGCTCCGGCTGGTGGCGGACGAGCTTGGACGCATGACCGCCGGCCGTGTGGTGTTCGCAGGCCCCGGCATCGCCGAGATGCGGCTGTCGGGCACGTTCAGCGCCGACGAGCCCGAGGCGGTGCTCGCCGCCATGCGCTCGGCGCTGGGCCTGAAGACGGCGATCGCCCCCGGTTTCGCGACCGTCATCTACCGCTGAGATTTTTTACGGGGTTCGCCGCGCCCGCTCGTTCATACAGATGGCCGTGTCGCGTATGACGGGGAATGTGGGCCACCGATGAACCAGACGACGAGGGCTGCGCTGCTCGCATGCTGCGTGTCGACGGCCGTCGTCGCCGCGCCGGTCCTCGCGGAGGCTCAAGGGGCGTCCGCCGGAAGCTCCGCGACCTACGTCCTCGACATCCCCTCGAAACCGCTCTTGTCCGCGCTGGCGGATTTCACCCGCGCCACCGGCGTGCAGGTGGTGCGGCAGGGGGCTGAGCGCCTCCGGGTCCACAGCCGCGCGGTCACGGGTCGGATGTCGGCGGAGGACGCTCTGGCCCGGATGCTGGAGGGCTCGGGCTATGTTCCCACGTTCACCGACCCGCGCACCGCGGTGCTGAGCGCTCCGGGCGAGGCCGCCCGGAGCGAACCCGCCCTCGACGGCGCCATCGCGCTGGACGAGATCGCCGTCACCGGCGAGCACGGCCCGGCGGTCTCCGCCGCTGCGCCCGGCGCCTTCACGGTGACGCCGGCGGACATCGCGCGCAAGAACCCGCGGACTCTGGGCGACCTGTTCGCCGGCGAGCCGGGGGTGCAGGTGGGCTCGTCCATCCCGCTGTCGCAGAAGGTCTATGTGCGGGGCGTGGAGGAAACCAACGTCGCGGTCACGATCGACGGGGCCGCCCAGAACAACAAGGTGTTCCACCACAACGCCACCACCTATGTGGATCCCAGCCTTCTGAAGCAGGCGCGGGTCGATCCGGGCGTGGCGCCCGCCGACGCCGGCTTTGGCGCGCTTGCGGGGGCGATCGCCTACGAGACCAAGGACGTGGCGGATGTGCTCGGCCACGACGCCGACGGCCATGGCGGGGCCTCGAAAACCACGTTCAACTCCAACGGCGCGGTGTTCGGACAGTCCGTCACCGCCTTCGGCAAACGGCAGGGCTTCGAGGCGCTCGGCTCCTTCAACTGGGCCAGGGGCGGCGACTACCGCAACGGGCGCGGCGACCGGGTGCGCGGCACGGAGACGGACCTCGTCAGCGGCCTCGCCAAGCTCGGCTACGAAAGCGGCGAAGGCCACCGGTTCGAACTGAGCCACGACCATGTCTATGACGACGCCATCCGCCCGTTTCGCGCCAACGCCGGCAGGGTGACCCGACCCCTGCCCGAGGGCGAGACTCCGGAACCCGACGTGCGCGACTACCGCTACCAGCGCCAGAACACGGTTCTGAACTACAGCCGGACGGCGCCGGACGGCTTGCTGGACCCCAGGCTCGTGCTCGCCTACAGCGCCGCCAAGGTGAAGGTGCCGACCTATGTGCGCGTCAAAGGCGTGGGCTTCGTCTACGACCGCGACAGCGCGGGCCTCACCAGCACCCTGAACGGCAAGGCGGAGAACGCCTTCGCGCTGCCGCTCGGCTCGGTCACCGCCGGCGTGAGCTTCCGCCACGACGTGGCGACGCTCCGGGACCGGCAGGACGCGTCCAACGAGCGAATGACCAATCTTGGCGCCTACGCCCAGGCGCGGCTGGAGCCCGTGGAGCGGGTCCGGCTCAGTTTCGGCGCCCGCCTTGACCACCAGCGGTTCGAGGGCGTGAACGACAGTCGCGGCGCGGACATCAGCCATTCCGGCGTCAGCGGCAACGTTTCAGGCGAATACGACCTGATCCGGGACCTGCTGACGGCGAAGGCCGGCTACTCCCACGTCTGGGGCGGCGTGACGCTGGCCGAGAACTTCATCATGAATCCCGCGTGGGTCTATGACGGACCGGGCGGCCGGCTGAGGGCCACGGTTTCGGACAATGTTTCGGCCGGTCTGACGCTGCGGCGCGGGGGCTTCACCCTCGACGGTTCGGTGTTCCGGACCCGCATCGACAACGCCCGCAACGCCAAGTTCGCGCTGGACTATCAGAGCCCCTATGGCGGCCCGACGGTTCCGGGCGCCGTCTGGGCGCCCGACGTTGAGACCCGCGGCTTCGAACTCGGCGCGGGCTATGCGTGGGAGAGCGGCTTCGTGCGGGTCCGCTACGCCCATATCGACCTGACGCTGAACGGGCGCCCGGGCGACACGGACACCGGCAACTACATCGCGACCCCGGTCGGCGGCGTGTTCACCGTCTCGGCGGCCCACACCTTCGCGGACTGGAGCGTCACCATCGGCGGCGACGTGGAGATCACGCCCAGGTATCGGCGCACGGCGGTCAATCCCGCCACCTTCACCGACCCTGAGGGGCCGAGCCGGTACCGCGCCTATCCGGCCTACCAGATCGTCAACGCCTTCATCGAGCGCAAGCTGACGCTGCCCTACGAGACCACGCTCCGGCTCGACGTGCGGAACATCTTCGACGAGACCTACGCCCGCCGCGCCTCCTACGGCAGCGAGTTTCCCAACGTCACGCCGCTGTACGAGCCCGGCCGGTCGTTTCTGGCGACCGCGCAGGTCAAATTCTGACGGATGCTGTCCTGTCTTGCATCTGTGCAAGGTCCGGGCGCTTGCGCGGGGCCCGTTTCCGGCGGACTGCTCAACGTCCCCCCGCTCGAAGGAGAACGCCATGACCGTCACCGCCTCCGCCCGCACGCCGACCGTGAACGCCGCGCGCTATCTGGCGCAACTCTGCAGCCACTGGAGCCACAAGCTCACCGTGGAGAAGGACGGCGATCAGGCCCGGATCGTGCTGCTGAACGACGCCGTGGTGAGGCTCGCGGCCTCTCCGGACGCGCTCGACATCGTCATCGACGCCGGCTCGCCGGACGATCTGGAGGCGGCGAAGGACGTGGTGGTCCGCCACGTGGACCGCTTCGGCTTCCGCGAGGCGCCGCTGTCCTATCCGTGGCGATGAACCGTCCCGCACGCGTCGCGCCCGGGCGGAGCGCGACGCGGCGTCGTCAGCCATGAGGGAAGACCGAATGTCCCCTCGCGGAGCGGTCAGAGCCCTTCGAACAGCGCCGTGGACAGGTAGCGCTCGGCGAAGCTCGGGATGATGATGACGATGTTCTTGCCGGCGGCCTCGGGCCGGGCGGCGATCTCGAGCGCCGCGGCGATGGCGGCGCCGGAGGAGATGCCCACCGGCACGCCCTCGATCCGCGCCACGAGACGGGCGGTTTCGAACGCGGTCTGGTTGCCTACCGTCACCACCTCGTCGATCACGGCCCGATCGAGAATGCCGGGCACGAAGCCGGCGCCGATGCCCTGAATCTTGTGCGGGCCGGGCTGGCCGCCGGAGAGCACCGGGGAATCCTCCGGCTCCACCGCCACGATGCGCACGGACGGGTTGCGCTGCTTCAGCACCGAGCCGACGCCGGTGATGGTGCCGCCGGTGCCGACGCCGGAGATGAAATAATCCACCGCGCCGTCGGTGTCGGTCCAGATCTCCTCCGCGGTGGTCTCGCGATGGATCTGCGGGTTGGCGGGGTTCTCGAACTGCTGCGGAATGATCGCGTTCGGGATCTCCTTCACCAGCTCCTGCGCCTTGGCGACGGCGCCCTTCATGCCTTTCGGACCTTCGGTCAGCACCAGCTCCGCGCCCAGCAGCGCCAGCATCTTGCGGCGCTCGATCGACATGGTCTCGGGCATGACCAGGATCAGGCGGTAGCCGCGGGCGGCGGCGGTGAAGGCCAGCGCGATGCCGGTGTTGCCGGAGGTGGGCTCGATCAGCACGCTGTCGGGCTTCAGCACGCCGTCGCGCTCCAGCGCGTCGATCATGGCGACGCCGATGCGGTCCTTGACGCTGGCGATCGGGTTGAAGAACTCGAGCTTGGCGAGAAGGTTGGCCTTCACGCCCTTGTGCTTGGCCAGCCGGTCCAGACGGACCAGCGGGGTGTCGCCGACGGTTTCGGTGACGCTGTCATAGATGCGGCCGCGGCCGGGGGCGCGCGCGGCCGTTTCTTCGGGTTTCAGAGCGGGCTGGGACATGGCGGTGGCGTCTCCTCAGAGGCCGGGGTCGTCTTCGCCGTCATATGTGGCGGGAGGCCCGGCGCCGTTCGTTTCCCGGTCACGCTAGCAAAGCCACATAAGAATGTCGATAAAGCGAATATTACACTATATTAAATTGTAAAATCATAGACGGGACGGTTGTCGCCGAAGACGTGGCGGCGCTCCGCCTCCTGGCACAGATCCTCGACGCTGATCTCGTCCAGCTTGTCCAAAAAGCTCTCCGAGGCCGAACGGATCATCGGCTTGACCACCGAGGTCACCAGCCGGGAGCTGTCGTCCTCGGCGCCGTCGCCGTCGATCGGGTCCACGTCGTCGGCCTCGCCCATGGCGGCGCGGATGATGTCGGCGATGGTGATGCGGCGGCGCTCGCGCGCCAGCTCGTAGCCGCCGCGGGGCCCGCGCACGCCCTTGAGGATGCCGGAGCGCACCAGCACCTGCAGCAGGGTCTCCAGATGCCGGGGGGGCAGGCCGTGCCGCGCCGCGAGCGTCTTGGCGGCGATCGGCGTCGGCCGGGCGTGATACGCGATGTCGACGACGGCGGCGACGGCGAGAAGGCTGCGGCGCGGCAGCAGGTTCATAGGGGGTGTGCCTCCGGCGTCATCGTCCAGTCGAACCGAAGCCTCCGTCGCCGCGCGACGTGGCGTCCAGCGTCTCAGCCTCCACGAGCGTGGCGCGCGCCACCGCAGCCATCACCAGCTGGGCGATCCGCGCGCCGCGCGTCACGGTGAACGTCTCCTGCCCGAAATTCACGAGCAGCACCTTCAGTTCGCCGCGATAGTCCGCGTCGATGGTCCCGGGCGCGTTGAGCACCGTCACGCCGTGCCGGAGCGCCAACCCCGACCGCGGCCTGACCTGGGCCTCGAAGCCCATGGGGAACTGGAGCGCAAGCCCGGTCGGGACAAGGGCGCGCGCGCCCGGCGCGATGGGAATCGGCGCATCGTCCGGCACCGCGGCGGCGAGATCGAGCCCCGCCGCGGCCTCCGTCTCATAGCGGGGGAGGGGGAGGCCCTCCGCATGGGGCAGGCGATGGATGCGCAGTTCGATCATGCGGACGTTCCCCCCAGCAGCGCGGCGAAGCGGGCGACCAGAGCCTCGGCCACCGCCTGCTTGCTCATGGCGTCCCAGCGCTCCACCTCCTCGGCGCTCACCAGCGCCACCGTGTTGCGGTCGCCGCCCATGACGCCGCTGTCCGGCGACACGTCGTTGGCGACGATCAGGTCGCAACCCTTGCGGGCGAGCTTGGAGCGGGCGTGCTCGATCACGTTTTCGGTCTCGGCGGCGAAGCCGACCACGAGAGGCGGGCGCCCCTCCGCCCGGCGGGCGACGCCGGCCAGGATGTCCGGGTTCTCCACCAGCGTGAGCGTGGGCGGGCCGCCGGCGCCCTTCTTGATCTTCTGGGCGGAATCCGCCTCCACCCGCCAGTCGGCCACCGCCGCGGCGAAGATGGCGAGGTCGGCCGGCAGCGCGGCGTCCACCGCCGCCTGCATCTCCCGCGCGCTCTCCACCTTGACCACGCGCACGCCGGCGGGATCGGGGATCGAAACCGGGCCGGACACCAGCGTCACTTCGGCGCCGGCGGCGGCCGCGGCGGCGGCGAGGGCGTGGCCCTGCCGGCCGGACGAGCGGTTGGCGAGCACCCGCACCGGGTCGATGGGCTCATGGGTCGGGCCGGAGGTCACGAGCACGCGCCGGCCCTTCAGCGGCTGCGGCCGGTCGCGGTTCAGCGCCGCTTCCACCGCGGCGACGATGGCGAGCGGCTCGCTCATGCGGCCGAGCCCGCTCTCGCCCCGCTCCGCCATCAGCCCGGTCTCCGGCCCCACGAAGGCGACGCCCTGGCCTCTTAGCCAGTCCACGTTGCGCCGGGTCGCGGGGTGCGCCCACATGGTCGGGTTCATGGCGGGCGCGGCGAGGACCGGCGCGGTGGTGGCGAGCAGGGCGGTGGAGGCGAGGTCGTTGGCGAGCCCCGCCGCCATCTTGGCCAGAAGGTCCGCGGTGGCGGGCGCGATCACCACCAGATCGGCGTCGCGGGCGAGGCGGATGTGGCCCACGTCCTGCTCGGCGGTGAGGTCGAACAGGTCCTGGAACACCGGCTCCGCGGTGAGCGTCCCCACCGACAGCGGCGTCACGAACTCCGCCGCCGCCGGCGTGAGGATGGCGCGCACGGAATGGCCGCGCTCCTTCAGCCGCCGGATCAGGTCCAGCGCCTTGTAGGCGGCGACGCCGCCGCCGATGACGAGCAGGATGCGGGACTGGGTCATGGACGCGGGCTGTCCTGTCGGTGCGGGAGAGCGGTTCGCGGGCGCGGGAGCATGACAGGCGCGCCGTTATGCGAACAGATAGGCCGCAAGCAGAAGCGCGATCGCCCACAGCGCGAGGTCGCCGCGCCGCGAACGGCGCGTCGTCGCCCGCTCGATCGCCCGCACGCTTTCGGGCGCGAGCGGCGCGCCGCGGCGGGCGGCGTCCTCCATGTCGGTCGCGAGGCGCTCCACCCGCAGCAGAAGGTCCGGCGCGCGGGCGAGGCCGCGCAGCAGGTCGCGCGCGTTGCCCGACGCCTCCTCCACGAACCCCACCGGCCCCAGATTGCGCTCCAGCCACTCCCGCACCACGGGGGCGGCGGTGGCCCACATGTCGAGCCGGGGGTCGAGCGAGCGCGCCACGCCCTCCACCACCACCATGGTCTTCTGCAGCATCAGGAGCTCGGGCCGGGTCTGCATCTGGAACAGCTCGGTGATCTCGAACAGCAGCGTCAGCAGCTTGGCCATGGAGATCTGGTCGGCGGTGCGGGAGTGGATCGGCTCGCCGATGGCCCTGAGCGCGCGGGCGAACTCGTCCAGCGACTGGTCCGAGGGCACATAGCCCGCCTCGAAATGCACCTCCGCGATGCGGCGGTAGTCGCGCACGATGAAGCCGTGCAGGATCTCCGCCAGGAAGCGGCGCTCCTTCTTGCCGAGCCGGCCGGTGATGCCGAAATCCACCGCGATCAGCGTGCCGGCCCGGTCCACGAACAGGTTTCCGGGGTGCATGTCGGCGTGGAAGAAGCCGTCGCGCATGGCGTGGCGCAGGAAGGTCTGCATCACATGGCGGCCGAGCGCCGGCAGATCGAGGCCGGCGGCGATCAGCGCCTCCCGGTCGGAGAGCTTCACCCCGTCGATCCACTCCATGGTCAGCGCGCCGCGGGCGGTGCGCTCCCAGTCCACCGCCGGCACCCGGAAGGCGGGATCGGCGGCGGTGTTCTCCGCGATCTCGGACAAAGCGGCGGCTTCGAGCCGCAGGTCCATCTCCATGGCGACCGAGCGGGCGAGCGTCTCCACCACCGTGACCGGCTTCAGCCGCCGGGTCTTCGGGACAAGGCGCTCGATCAGCCGGGCGCTGGCGTAGAAGGCCTTGAGGTCGCGGGCGAAGCGGCGCGGCACGCCGGGCCTGAGCACCTTCACCGCCACCCGGCGCTCGCCCAGCGCGTCGCGCACCACCGCCGGATGCACCTGCGCGATCGAGGCCGCGGCGACCGGCTCGCCGAAGCTGACGAACAGCTCCGAAACCGGCGCGCCCAGCGCCTCCGCCACCGCCGCTTCCGCGATCTCCCGCGGGAACGGGTCCACATTGTCCTGCAGCCGTTCGAGATCGCGCGCGGTGCGCACCCCCACCACGTCCGGCCGGGTGGCGAGGAACTGGCCGAGCTTGACGTAGGACGGCCCGAGCCGCTGCAGCGCGCGGGCGAGGCCCACCCCGCCGTCGGCCGCGCCGCGCTTCTCGATCAGCCGGCCGAGGCGGAGCAGGGTGCGGATCGCCGGCGGCAGGTCGATGGGGTCGGCGAGCCGGAGCGCGCCCTCGCGCGCCATGACGAAGCCAGCCCGGATCAGGCGGGCGAAATTGGCGGGCGCGCTCAGCATGGGCGGGGGACCGTCCCGCTCAAATCCGGAAGCCCATGTGCAGCGCCGCGACGCCGCCGGTGTAGGGCGTGGCGCTGACCTGGTCGAAGCCGGCCTCGCGCATCATGTCGGCGAAGGTCTCGGCGTCGGGGAAGCGGCGGATCGATTCCACCAGATACTGGTAGGGCTCGGCGTCGCCGGCCACCAGCCTGCCGATCTGCGGGATCACGCCGAAGGAGAAGGCGTCGTAGACCTTGTCGAGGCCCGGCACGTCCACCTTGGAGAACTCCAGCACCAGCGCCCGGCCGCCCGGCTTCAGCACGCGGCGCATCTCCTTCAGCGCCAGCGGGATGCGCGGCACGTTGCGGATGCCGAAGGCGATGGTGACGGCGTCGAACGCGCCGCTCTCGAACGGCAGCTCCTCGGCGTTGCCCTGCACGAACTCGATCCGGTCGTCGAGCTTCAGGTCGCGGGCGCGGGCCCGGCCCACGTCCAGCATGGCGCCGTTGATATCGAACACGGTGACGCCCACGCCCGGCCCGCCGCGCTTCAGCGCCCGGAAGGCGATGTCGCCGGTGCCGCCGGCCACGTCCAGAAGCCTGAAGCTCCGCGGGCCGCGGGGCAGGCCGAGCGCCGTCACCATGGCGGACTTCCACGCCCGGTGCAGGCCGCCGGACATGAGGTCGTTCATCAGGTCGTAGCGGGAGGCCACCTTGTGGAACACGTCGTCCACCAGCCCCTGCTTGCGCGACAGCGGCACTTCGGAATAGCCGAAGTGAGTGGCGTCGGTCTCGGCGTCGGGGCGGGTCATGGGCGGTCCTGCTGCGGGGGCGGCGCGCGCCCTGAACGGGGCGGAACCTAGCGCGGGCCGTCTCCGGGCGCTAGACAGGCGGCCCCTGTCCGACGAGGCGCCCGCGCATGCCCGAACTGCCCGAAGTGGAGACGGTGCGCCGGGGCCTCGCGCCCGCCATGGAAGGCCGCCGCATCCTGAGCGTCGAGGCCCGGCGGCCGGACCTGCGCTTCCCGTTCCCGGAGCGCTTCGCCGAGCGGCTCGCGGGGCGGACCATCGCCGCGCTCGGGCGGCGCGCCAAATATCTGCTGGCCGATCTGGACGACGGCGAGACGCTGGTGATGCATCTCGGCATGTCCGGCTCGTTCCGGGTGGAGAGGGACGAAGGCGCCGCCGCCGCGCCGGGCGCGTTCCATCATCCCCGCTCCAAGGCCGCGGCGCACGACCACGTGGCCTTCCGGCTCGAAGGCGGCGCCGTGGTCACCTACAACGACCCCCGCCGCTTCGGCTTCATGGCGCTGATCCCCCGCGCGGGGCTGGAGGCGCATCCGCTGTTCCGCCATGTGGGGCTGGAGCCGCTCGGAAACGCGCTCGACGGCGCGCGGCTGAAGGCGCTGTTCGGGACCAAGAAGACCAGCCTCAAGGCCGCGCTGCTGGACCAGCGGCTGATCGCAGGCCTCGGCAACATCTATGTGTGCGAGGCGCTGCACCGCGCCGGCCTGTCGCCGCTGCGCGCGGCGGGCGCGCTGACCGCGGCCGAGGCGGAGCGGCTCGCCGCCGACATCCGCACGGTGCTCGGGGAGGCGATCGCGAGCGGCGGCTCCACGTTGCGGGACTTCTCCCACGCCGACGGCGCGCTGGGCTACTTCCAGCACGCCTTCCGGGTCTACGACCGGGAGGGCCAGCCCTGCCCCACGCCCGGCTGCGGCGGGGTGGTGGAGCGCGTGGTCCAGACCGGCCGCTCCACCTTCTTCTGCGCCCGCTGCCAGCGCTGACGGGCCCTCCGGACCGTCAGGAGCGATTTCAGCCGCGGTCCTGCCGCGCGGCTTCCGCCTCCACCCGGCGGTAGAGATCGAGCCGCCGCTCCAGCGACAGCGGGATGGTGGACTGGATCAGGCAGGACACCTGCTCCGGACGCACCGCGGCCACGAAGGCGTCCTCGTCGGCCGCGTCCGCGAACCCTTCCGTCCAGCGGGAATGGCACAGCGAGCGGTCGTCGGCGTAGAGGCCGGCGGCGTCGAGCCCGGTCACCTTGTCCGCATGGACGCCGTAGAGCACGTATTCCGCGAAATGCGGCGTGCGCGCCAGCGCCACGTCCCAGCGCTTGCCCGTGACCTGCTCGATCCGCGCGATCATGGCGAGAAGCGAGGAGCGCCGCCACACCACCAGCGCGTCGATGTACTCCGCGTCGTAGAAGTCGCTCGCCGGCAGGCCAAGCAGCCGGCCGGCGGCGGCGTGCCACAGCCGGTGGCCGGGCGTGTCCGTGGGCTTCGGATCGCGGTAGAGCCGGACCCTGTCGCCGCGGATGATCCGCTCCGGCCCGAACGGGCGGATGAAGGCGTTGTCGCTGTCCACATGCACCACGATGTCGGTGGCGGCCGACGCGGTGGCGGCGATCTTGATCATCTGCTGCGCGATCCAGCCGCGCACCGGCAGGCTGTAGGGCGTGAGATAGACGTTGCGGCGCGGCAGGCCGAGGCGCGCGCGCCAGCGCGGCGACGGCATGGGCGCCCGGAAGAACCCGCGCGGCAGATAGTCGTCCTCGGACGCCACCCGGCGGCGCGGCCCGGCCAGGGGCGCGAACAGCGGCAGGTCGCGGGTCGGCACGATCAGCCAGTGCTCGATCTCGGGCGCCACGAAGCGGTCCACGCTGGCGCACAGCGCCCGGCAGGCCTCGAAATCGCCCTTGAACGAGCAGGTGGAAAGGCGCGCGGTGAGCGGCGCTCCGCCGGTCGCCGCCGTCATGTGGCCCAGTCCATGGGGGCGATCGGCGCGAAGGTGGAGCGCACGACGGCGGGACGCGCGAAGCGCTCCGGGTGCTGCAGCATCTCGGTCACCTCCGTCACATGCACGGCGAAGTCCTCGTCCAGCCGGCAGCGGCGGCCGTCGCGGACGGCCTCGGCCAGTTCGGCCACGCCGCGGGCGAAATCCATGGTCGGCCGGCCGCGTCCCCGACGCAGCGCGATCTTGCGCAGCGGCGGCAGGGTGGAGGCCGCGAAGCCGGCGCCGAAGCGGCGCTCCAGCATGCGCCCGAGCCGGCCCTGCTGCGACTTCCGCAGCCGGACGGGCGAAGCGTAATCCCACGGCTCCTTCATCTCCAGCGTCCCGTCCTCGCCGATGATCCGCATGCGGTGATCATAGGGCGCGACGATGGAGTTGGTGATCCGCGCCACGACGCCGCCGTCGAACTCCAGGCAGCCGACGGAGAAATCCGGCGCCGGGTGAGGCAGCGGCGGCTCCGTGCGCTTGTCGGGGATCAGCAGCGACGAGAACGAGGTCACCCGCCGCACCGGGCCGAACATGGCGGCGAACACGGTGATGGCGTAGCCGGCGTGCTCGAAGGTGCAGCCGGTCTCGAACTCGTTGCGCGCCGGCCAGGGCCGCCCGCTGACGCTGAGCCAGCTCTTGTAGTCGGTGCGGTGGATCATGCCGTCGTCGAGCTCGGCGTAGGCGAGCGCCACCCGGCCCACGTCGCCGCGCCGCACCGCGGCCCAGGCGGTCTGGGCGCTTTCCCCCAGCACGTTGCAGGGGGCGGTGGAGAGCCGCACGCCCGCGGCCCGCGCGGCGTCGCGCATGCGCTCCGCCTCGGCGGTGGTCATGCCGAGCGGCTTTTCGGAATAGACGTGCTTGCCGGCGGCGATGGCCTGCGCCGTCACCTCGGCGTGGCTCTCGGGCGTGGTGAGGTTGACGACGATCGCGACCTCGCGGTCCGACAGCGCCTCGTCCAGCGCGCGGTAGGCCCGGTCGCTCCAGTAGCGGGAATAGACCCCGAGCCGCTCGGCGTCCCGGTCCCACACGCCCACGAGCCGCAGACCGGGATGGAGCGGAAAGCACTGGCGGTAGTAGTCGGCCACGTAACCGCAGCCGACCACCGCGATCCCCGTCGCGGGGCCTGTCGACATGGAATCGCCCTCAAGGACATGACGCTCGCGCGGCAGTCTTGACGGCGGAACCTTGCGGAAGGGCTAAAAGCCCTGATGGAGCTCGCAGGAGCGCGCCATCCGGGGCCTTCCCCGCCTCACGACGCGGACAGGGGCTGCGCCATGGCGCGGTCGCGGGCGTAGCGCACCAGATCGGCCTTCAGCGCCGCCACCTCCGGGGCGTTGGCCCAGACCTTCACGTTCATCTCCCAGGCGCCGTCGGCGAAGCCCGTGGGCGTCACCACCGGGGCGGGCGCGACGAGCGCGTGGGGGTTGGCCGCCAGATAGGCTTCGATCTCCTGCGCGGCCTGATCGGCGTCCCGGTCCGCGGGGGCGCTGAACGTGGTCTCCACGCGCCGCGTGGGATAGCGCGACAGGTTGGTCATGGCCGCGCCCCAGACCTGCGCGTTCGGGATCAGCACCTGCACGTTGTCGCCGCTCGCGAGTTCGGTGAAGAACAGGTTCAGGTCGCGCACCGCGCCGCTTTTGTTCGCCACCTCGATCTGGTCGCCGAGCTTGAACGGGCGGAACAGCAGCAGCATCACCCCCGCCGCCATGTTGGACAGCGTGCCCTGCAGCGCGAGGCCGATGGCGAGCGAGGCGGCGCCCAGCACGGCGATCAGGCTGGTGGCCTGGATGCCGATCAATTGCAGGATCGCCACCAGCACCACCGCCAGGATCGCGTAATGGACGAGGCTCGCCAGGAACGAGGCCACCGTCGGGTCCATGCGCTTCGAGGCCGAGAGCGCCCGGTGCAGTCCGCGCTCCACCAGGCCCGCGACCCAGAAGCCCGCCACCGCCAGCACGATCGCGCCCAGCACGTTGACGCCGTAGACCACCACGAGATTGGTGAGGAAGGTGAAGTCGACGGGGATGTGGGGCATGGGCGGCTCCGGTTCGGCGCGCCGCCGCGCCTGATCCTGGCGCAGGGCCCGCTGTTGTCGGTGGATGACGAGCGACCTAGCGCGTCGGGGCGTCGCCGCAACCCGTCCGCCCGCTTGCGTCCCGCCGCAGCCTTGGGCAATGTCGCCAGTCCTTACGCGGCGCCGCCGCATGCCTTCCGGATCGTCCGCGCCGCCCGCGCTGCGGCGGCGGCCGGTCCCATCATGACGTCAAAGCGGGGACTGACCCTCATGCGCGCGACCCTCGAGCGGGCGGCTCTTCTCAAGGCGCTGTCCCATGTCCACCGTGTGGTGGAGCGGCGGAACACCATACCGATCCTCGCGAACGTGCTGCTGAAGGCCGGCGACGGCGGCCTCAGGCTGCAGGCGACCGATCTCGACATCGAGATGGTGGAGACGGTGGCGGCCGAGGTGGCCCAGCCCGGCGCCACCACCGTGCCCGCCCACACCTTCTACGACATCGTGCGCAAGCTGCCGGACGGCGCGCAGGTGTCGCTGGAGGTGGGCGGCGAGCGCGGCACGCTGGTGATCCGCGCCGGGCGTTCGCGCTTCACGCTGCAGACCCTGCCGGACAGCGACTTCCCCGATCTGGCGCCGGGCGAACTGCCCACCCGCTTCGCGGTCGGCGCGGCGGAGTTCAAGCGCCTGATCGACAAGACCCAGTTCGCGATCTCCACCGAGGAGACGCGCTACTACCTCAACGGCATCTATTTCCACACCGTGGACGTGGGCGGCGCCTCGCTGCTGCGGGCGGTCGCCACCGACGGTCACCGCCTCGCCCGGGTCGAGACCCCGGCCCCTCCCGGCGCCGACGGCATGCCGGGCGTGATCGTGCCCCGCAAGACGGTGGCCGAGATCCAGCGCCTGATCGACGACCCGGAGGGCGAGGTCCAGGTGGAGCTGTCGCCCACCAAGATCCGGGTGTCCTTCGGCCCGGTGGTGCTGACCTCCAAGCTGATCGACGGCACCTTCCCGGACTACGGCCGCGTCATCCCGTCCGGCAACGACAAGCGCCTGACCGTGGACCGCCTGGAGTTCAAGAGCGCGGTGGACCGCGTCTCCACCATCTCGTCCGAGCGCGGCCGGGCGGTGAAGCTCTCGCTCGCCGACCGCAAGCTGGTGCTGACCGTGACCAACCCGGACAGCGGCAACGCCACCGAGGAGATCGAGGTGGATTATGACGCCGATCCGCTCGATATCGGCTTCAACTCCCGCTACCTGCTCGACATCGCCGACCAGCTCGACGGCGACACCGCGCTGATCCGCCTCGCCGATCCCGGCTCGCCCACCCTCGTTCAGGACCGCGACGACGCCCCGGCGCTCTACGTGCTGATGCCGATGCGGGTGTGAGGATCGGGGCAGCGCCGAAAACGTCGCCCTCCTGTCCGGGCTCGTCGGTCCGGACAGGGCCAAAGGCCATTTGAGACCGGCCCGATGACCCGGCCCCGCCGCGCCGCCGTCACCCGGCTGCGCCTGACCAGCTTCCGCTCCTACGCTGCGCTGGATCTCGCCTGCGGCGAGGGCTCGGTCGCGCTGGTGGGGCCGAACGGCGCCGGCAAGACCAACATTCTCGAGGCGATTTCCATGCTGGCGCCCGGCCGCGGCCTGCGCCGGGCGCCGCAGGCGGAGCTGGCGCGGGTCGATCGCGCCGGCGCCGGCGACGGCTCCTGGGCCATCGCCGCGGAGGTTTCGGGCGAGGACGGGCTCGCCCGGCTCGGCACCGGCGTCGAGCCGGGGAGCGAAGGACGCGGCCGGGCCTGCCGCGTCGACGGCGCGCCCGTCTCCGGCGCGGGCGCCTTCGCCGACCATCTGCGCCTCGTCTGGCTCACCCCCGACCTCGACGGCCTGTTCCGCGGCCCGGCCGGCGACCGCCGTCGGTTCCTCGACCGGCTGGTGCTGGCGGTGGACCCCGGCCACGGCGCGCGGGCCTCGGGGCTCGAAAAGGCGCTCCGCTCCCGCAACCGCCTGCTGGAGGAGGGCCGCGACGCCCGCTGGCTCGACGCGGTGGAGCGGGAGCTGGCGGAGCTGGCGGTCGCGGTGGCGGCGGCGCGGGCGGAGACGCTCGGTCATCTTGCGCGCCTCATCGCCGAGACCGCCGATCCGGCCTCGCCGTTTCCCGCAGCCGACGCCGCGCTGGACGGGACGCTGGAGGCGGAGCTTGCGCTTCAGCCCGCGACCGTGGTGGAGGACGCCTATCGCGACCGCCTCGCCCGCGCCCGTCCCCGCGACCGCGCCGCGGGGCGCACGCTGGAGGGCCCGCATCTGAGCGACCTTCTGGTGCGCCACGCCGCCAAGGCCATGCCGGCGGAGAAATGCTCCACCGGCGAGCAGAAGGCGCTGCTGGTCGGCCTCGTGCTGGCCCATGCGCGCCTCGTGACGCGGCTCGACGGCCGCGCTCCCGTGGCGCTGCTGGACGAGGTGGCGGCCCATCTCGATCCCGCCCGGCGCGAGGCGCTGTTCTCGGCGCTGGACGCGCTCGGCGCGCAGGTCTGGCTCACCGGCGCCGACCCGGCCGCCTTCGCCGGCGTCGGCGCCCGCGCCACGGTGTTTGAGGTGGCGGACGGCGTCGTCCGTCGCGCCGACGGCCCATGACCGGCGCGCCGCTCGGCCACCCCCAGCATTACGCCGGCTGGCTCGGCGGCGCGCACGCCCGCGCCCGCTCAGCGCTGGCGCGGCTGCATCCGTGGCTGGCGGAGTTCCTGATCTTCGGCTTCAAGCAGGCCTGGGCGGCGCTGTTCGGCGGCGCGATGCTGGCGCTGCTGATCGTCACGAAGCTCGTCTGGCAGGCCGACTGGCCGCTGGCGCGCTACGATTTCCTGACCCTCGCCGCGCTTGGCCTGCAGGCTCTGCTGCTGGCGACCCGGCTGGAGAGCTGGCGCGAGGCGCGCGTCATCCTGCTGTTCCATCTGGTCGGAACCGGCATGGAGCTGTTCAAGACGCAGGTCGGCTCCTGGAGCTATCCCGAACCGAGCCTGCTGCGCATCGGCGGCGTGCCGCTGTTCTCCGGCTTCATGTACGCGGCGGTGGGCAGCTACATGGCCCGCGTCACCCGCATCTTCGACCTGCGCTACGTCCACGCGCCGCCGAACGCATGGGTGCTGGCGCTCGGCCTCGCGACCTACGTCAATTTCTTCAGCCACCACTACCTGCCGGACGCCCGGCCGCTGCTGTTCCTCTGCGCCGCCCTGATCTGGCGGCGGACGCGCATCGTCTTCACCGTGGACGCGGCGCCGCGCTGGATGCCGCTGCTGCTGGCGGCGGCGCTGACCGCCTTCTTCATCTGGATCGCGGAGAACGTGGGCACGGCCACCGGCGCCTGGCTCTACCCGACCCAGCGGGTCTGGCACGTGGTGTCGTTCGGCAAGTTCGGCGCCTGGTTCCTGCTGATCGTGCTCAGCTTCGCGCTGGTCTCGCTGGTCCATCCGCCCCGCCCGCCGGATGCGGCGGAGCGCTGAGGCGGCGGCCTCGAAGCCCTCAGTTTCCAGATGGTGGAAAGCGTCGGCGCGGACCGCGAAATCCGCCGCTTAAGCTCGCTTTCGCCATGGTTTTTGGCTAGAAACAGCGATCCGCGCCCGGTTGATTCCGGGCGCCCGCTGCTGCCGCTCGCCTGAGCCTTCGCCGGCCCCGCCGCCGTCTTTCGCGCGGCCGGGCCCACCGCGAGGAGACCTGACCATGACCGACACTTCCGCAAACGGCGGCGCCGAGGACTACGGCGCCGACTCCATCCGCGTGCTCAAGGGGCTCGACGCGGTGCGCAAGCGGCCGGGCATGTACATCGGCGACACCGACGACGGCTCCGGCCTGCACCACATGGTCTACGAGGTGGTGGACAACGCCATCGACGAGGCGCTGGCCGGCTGGGCCGACCTCGTCACCGTGACGCTGAACCCGGACGGCTCCTGCACCGTGACCGACAACGGCCGCGGCATTCCGGTCGGCATCCACACGGAGGAGGGGGTCTCGGCGGCGGAGGTCATCATGACCCAGCTCCACGCCGGCGGTAAGTTCGACCAGAACTCCTACAAGGTTTCGGGCGGCCTGCACGGCGTCGGCGTGTCGGTGGTGAACGCGCTCTCGGTGAAGCTGTCTCTGCGCATCTGGCGCGACGACAAGGCGCACGAGATGTCCTTCACCCACGGCGTGGCGGACGCCCCTCTCGCCGTCACCGGCGCGGCCGGGGGCAAGCGCGGCACCGAGGTGACCTTCATGCCCCACACCGGCGACGCCGAGAGCAAGGCCACCTTCACCGGCGTGATCGAGTTCGACTACGCCACGCTGGAGCATCGCCTGCGCGAACTCGCCTTCCTGAACTCCGGCGTGCGCATCGTGCTGACCGACGCCCGCGGCGTGGAGCCGAAGCGGGAGGAGCTGTTCTACGAGGGCGGCGTCGAGGCCTTCGTGCGCTATCTCGACCGCGCCAAGCAGCCGCTGATCCAGAACCCGGTGGTGCTCAGGGCGGAGAAGGACGGCATCGGCGTCGAGGTGGCGCTGTGGTGGAACGACAGCTACCACGAGAACGTGCTGTGCTTCACCAACAACATCCCCCAGCGGGACGGCGGCACCCATCTCGCCGGCCTGCGCGCCGCGCTGACGCGGCAGGTGAACGGCTACGCCGAGTCGTCCGGCGTGCTGAAGAAGGAGAAGGTCTCGCTCACCGGCGACGACGCCCGCGAGGGCCTGACCTGCGTGCTCTCCGTCAAGGTGCCGGACCCCAAGTTCTCGTCCCAGACCAAGGACAAGCTGGTGTCGTCCGAGGTGCGGCCGGCGGTGGAGAACCTGGTCAACGAGGCGCTGGGCGTCTGGTTCGAGGAGCACCCGAACGAAGGCCGGACCATCGTGCAGAAGGTGGCCGAGGCCGCGGCCGCGCGTGAGGCCGCCCGCAAGGCGCGGGAGCTCACCCGCCGCAAGGGCGCGCTCGACATCGCCTCGCTGCCGGGCAAGCTCGCCGACTGCCAGGAGCGCGATCCGGCCAAGTCCGAACTGTTCCTGGTCGAGGGCGACTCCGCCGGCGGCTCCGCCAAGCAGGGCCGCGACCGCGCCTTTCAGGCGGTGCTCCCCCTGCGCGGCAAGATCCTGAACGTGGAGCGGGCGCGCTTCGACAAGATGCTGTCCAGCCAGGAGATCGGCACGCTGATCACCGCGCTCGGCACCGGCATCGGGCGCGAGGAGTTCAACGTCGACAAGCTGCGCTACCACAAGATCATCATCATGACGGACGCCGACGTGGACGGCAGCCACATCCGCACGCTGCTGCTGACGTTCTTCTTCCGCCAGATGCCGGAGCTGCTGGAGCGCGGGCACATCTACATCGCCCAGCCGCCGCTCTACAAGGTGACGCGCGGCCGTTCCGAGCAGTACCTCAAGGACGAGCGCGCGCTCGAAGACTATCTGATCGGGACCGGGCTCGACGGCGTGTCGCTGAAGCTCGCGGACGGCGAGGTGCGCTCGGGCGTGGACCTGCGGGCGGTGGTGGACGAGGCGCGCCAGATCCGCGCGCTGCTCGGCGGCCTGCATTCCCGCTACCGGCGCGGTGTGGTGGAGCAGGCGGCGATCGCCGGCGCGCTCGGCGCCGACATCCTGAACAATCCGGACGAAGCGCAGGGCATGGCGGACGACGTCGCCCGCCGCCTCGACGCGCTGGCGGAGGAGACCGAGCGCGGCTGGACCGGGACCGCGAGCGAGGAGGGCTTCACCTTCGCCCGCACCGTGCGCGGCGTGCGCGAGGCGGCGACCATCGACGCGGCGCTGATCGCCACCGCCGACGCCCGCCGCCTCGACGAGCACGCGCAGACCCTGCGGGCGATCTACGGCGCGACGCCGCACCTGCTGCGCAAGGACGACGCCACGCCGGTCCACGGCCCCTCCGCGCTGGTGGAGGGCGTGCTCGCCGCCGGGCGCAAGGGCCTGACGCTGCAGCGCTACAAGGGGCTCGGCGAGATGAACCCGGACCAGCTCTGGGAGACCACGCTCGACATCAACGTGCGCTCGCTGCTGCAGGTGAAGGTGAAGGAGGTCGACGAGGCCGACGACATCTTCACCAAGCTCATGGGCGACGTGGTGGAGCCGCGCCGCGAGTTCATCCAGGACAACGCTCTCACCGTCGCCAATCTCGACGTGTGATTGTCGAATTTCAAAATAAATGAGTCTATGCCGGATAAACTGAGTCTACGTGAACGGAGAAAAGCGTCAACATATTTCACCGTTCACGCGAGCGGGGTCGTCGGAAATAGTTAATTTCTGGTGAGTTGGAAAGAAGAACCTCCTGAGACCTTCTCGCCCTTATAGGGGGCGGCCTCAGGAGGCGTCATTATTTAGATATTCAGATTTCCGGAGTCATTTCCCTGACTTCGGCCAATCAATCCCGGCATAGATCAGGCGTCGACTTATAGATGACTTGTGATAACGGGTTCCAAATTTGTCATTAATATTTTTGGTGAGCGATGCGATCGTGATTCCCTGTTCTCCATTTCTAATTCTGTGTATCAATCGCGTAGCATATGCTTCAAATTCATCTCTTTGCTCGGGACTTAAAAGGCTTTTTGTAGACGTTACTCTTGTCGAATTTACAGAGAGGCCGTTCTTCCGATAATTTGGAAGCCAGACCTTCATGATTGTAGCGATTGCGACACTATAACGTTCGGAAACTTCGTGCACTGTTAACCCAGATAACAGATCCGAGATAGCACGAAGACTTCGTTTTCTTGTTTCAAAGTGGGTCTTATCTGCCGCCGCTTGTAACTCAGCAGCAGTGCTGTCGGTCGGAATCTGTAGATATCTGATCCATGCCACCTTGCCAGCGGCCGCTTGCTCGGAAACGTGGGCGATCTCTTTTGAGATACGCGAGATCGTATCTTCTACATCTCTTCGCACGAACACGAGTGGGATGTCCCACTTCGTATACTGAATTTCGTGGACGCCCTCCGCGTTGAGCCATGCCTTAATTGCTTTAGGCGTCATGGCGAATATTTCGGAAAGTTCAGTGGAAAGAACGTAGTCGCGTTTGAAATTGGCGATCGCCTCGCGGCTGACGAGGTATTTGAAGCCGCCGATCGTTTCGACGGTGGTCTCGATATGCCCGTGCTTTGCCAGATGATTTGCCGGTGTCGGTTTGATCCCCATGTCAGTGCAGGCTTCCGTGAGCGGGCGGACATCCGCGTCGACCGCCTGGCTGTTGAGGAGGGCCATCACCTCCGCCTTATCGATTTCCCATCGGTTCCCGATCGCTTCGACGTCCTCCTTCACACCGGAGATACGAAGCCGGCCGCTGAGAAGATGGTTGACCACATCGATCCACACTTCGGCTGTCCCGCCGGCCTGGGCCAAAGCGACCCGAAGTTCGCTTGCTCGCCCGGCCGTCCCGCGGGGCATAGCTTCAATCCGGGCGCGCAACTCGCGCCACCTCTTACGGTTCACCAGCATATCTGGCGTCTGATAGAGCGTGGACGCTCGGTCTGACGCGATCAAAAGGAAGCCGGCGTCGACAAACTTTCTGAGCAGCTTCTGGGAGATCTTCTCCTGAAGCGCGAGCTCGGTGAGGGAGACGATTTCCGTCTGCTCCTGCCTCAGCGCTTCCACCGCTGATCGTTGGAAAACCAATGCTTTTCCCGAAGTGCCGCCGGTGAGAACGATCTCGGGATAAACCTTGAGGCGAGCGACACGCTGCACCGTCGCGCCCAATACCTCGGCTGCTTCCTGCGCCGACATGGTGGATCGGGCCCACCGCAGGAGCACGCTGGGGTACGAGGTGTTTTTCAACCGATCGAGATGCCGGTCGTAATAATCGTGGAGCGCTGCCGAAACCAGCGCGCACACCGCCGGATCGGTGATCTCATGATCCGTTAGATCTGCGAGAATCCCCAGCTCGATGCCTAGAGGATCCCGTCCTTTGACAGGCTTGGCCTGATCCCGAACGTTGTCGATGACGGCTTCGAAGGAGTGCGGCCATCCGTAGAGGATCTTCATGCCGGTCGTGAGCAGACCGATGTCGGTCTGTTTGGTGTGACCGTGCATGATCTGTTTGCGAAGCGCTCCCGACTGAACAGGCATCGCGGCGAGGCCGAGCATAAGAGCGAAATGGAGAATTTCGCCTGGGGCGATTTTCGCAAGAGCTTCCGGAAGCCCAAGGCGGGCTGGCTCGGCCAGTGCCGGAACGCCGGAAAGGAGATGCGCCAGCGGCACGAGATAGGTCGCATCCTCGGCGCTTACCCGACTTGTCAGCGCGTTGCGAAGATCAAAACCGCACTGCGTGCAATGGGTGATGGAAGATCCGCCCCAGCGAAGCGGGCGGCCGCAATCGGGGTCCGGGCAGTTTTCGACGAGAAGCTCAAGTGACTCAGGGCAAAAGCCGAGTGGAACGATGTCCCACACGGATCGATGATAGGGGTCTTTTCGAAGAGACTGGGGTGAGATGGCCCGACGGGTCGTTGATAGAAACCGATCTCGGATGACGACGCCTCCGACCGAACGGAGGTTCCGCTCTTCGGATTCCTTGCCGGCGTCGAGGTACATTCGGCCCTCAATCTCCAGCAGCGGCAAGCCGCAGAGTTCGGCGAAGTCCTTCGCTGCATCCACGTAACGCGCTGGCGAGGCGACAGCGAAATATGGCAGCCCGACCGGGCCGCACAGAGCCGTCAGGCTGTCGTGCCCGGACGCCTGCAGGAGCCTCGTCAGAACGCTGACGAGGCTTTCGCCGGGCTTAGGGACGACGCGGTCCGGCGCTGTGCGCTCGCCGATGACGAACATGAAGGGCTGAGGAGCTTCGGCGGACGACGCGTTCGAGGTGCACGGATCAATCAAGGGAGTCTTCCCACGGCTCCGGCCACACTTGCTCGGGCAGAGGAGGCCTAGACGCCGAGAAGGGGTTCGTCTTCGCCGCCTCCGAATAACGCCAAAGGCGGTCGAACCCCGTCGCGAAGGATTCGAGATCGAGGCGCTCTCCATCGCTGTTGAGGAGCGAATCGACGGCGGCTGTCTGGATCAGCTTCGCAGTGGCGCCGGGGTAGCCGAGGGAGGCGGCATGGATACGCCTTGCCAGATCCGATTTATGCAGGTCGCTGACGGCGAAACCGGCATGCTCGCGAAGCTGCTGATCAAAGTGGGCCAGATACGCTCGATAGCGCTTCCAGTCCTCGGGATCTTCGCTTTCGCGTTTGTAGGGGAGGATCTCGAAATGGAAGTCGTTGCGGCCGACCAGATGGCCGTTCGCTTCGTAGATGCGCCTGGATCGGGTCGTTCCGACCAGCAGGAAGCTGCACTCGCCCTGGCTGTCGTTGATGAGGCCCTGGATCCAGTCCGCGACCTTATAAGACACTTTGCCGCGATCTCGTTCGACCAGGCGCTGCATTTCATCGAAGATCAGCAGGCGCGTTCCGCGTTTCCGCAGGCCTTTGGTGATCTGCAATCGCTTGTAGTCGCCGTCACCGCGGTCCGGATTGATGTCCCTGAGCCGCTCCAGCGCCGCGCGGCCCAGGGTTTTGGGGGTCGCTGAGCTCGGCACTTCCACATAGACGATGGGCATCTGATCGGAAGTCGATGAAGCCTCTGGCTCGAACGCCGCCCTGAACGTGTTGACGATCGTCGTCTTGCCGCCGCGGGTCGGAGCGGTCAAAGAAGCGCAGGATGACTCGGCGCCGCCGGTGGCGCTTCGCATGAACAGCCGGATCTTGCTGACAAGGTCGGACGTGCGATCGGTGTTGATGCGGATCGCCTTCACCGCCTGAATTCGTTGGGCGTGCAGGTCGGCCAGATGATCGAAATCTGCGCCTTTGAGAACATTTTCAAGCATTGCTACGCGTTACCTGTTTTGCGGACATCGGGGTTAAGGCCATCAGAGACGCAGCGTCGTCGTCGTCGTCGACCTCGGTCACTTGCGGCTCTTCGGTCAGCAACGGGAGCTCCGGCTGTACGACGGTCGCGATGACCGTCTTGACCTTCGTTCTGCGGTTTGCCTGATTTTTCTTCGGGCGAGAGATTTTGTTCGGCTCGTCGATCACGGGCGCTTCCTCAGCAGCCGCTTGGGCCATCGCCTCGTTTACGGTCACGTCGACCGAGATCATGCGGTTCGTGCTCACCGCGCCATTTCGCGGCTGGCCGCGCGCCGGCTTCGTCGTGACGATGATGCTGCCGGTTTCACCCAGACGCTGGAAGCGAGCGTCGATCGTCTTGGCGGCGCCGGCTTTGATCGCCTGAACTGTTTCAGCGATCAGCTCGGACCGCGTCAGCATGAGATCCCTGAAGTTTTTGGATCTCCGGTCCCGATCGCGGTTTTGCTGTTGAATGATTTTGTGCTGCCAGAGCGAAAGACCCTTGGCGTAATCCTTCTGATCGCATACGAGCGGGAGGTATTCGCCCGTAGTCTTGAGCAAAACCTGCATCTCGCTCAGGTCGGCGGGATCGAACCTGAAGTCGACGTCGATCCGGGACTTCTTTGTCCCGGCGAACATGCGGCGGATGGTGTCATCGCTGCGGAAGGTGAGGTTCTGAAAACGGATACCGTTCCGATCCAGAACCGCGGTTCCGTGCCGCGAGAGAATGGACTTCAGCACTCCAATCCGCTCGGGCATGTCGATGCGCCGCTTCGCCGTTCCTTCGATCCAACGGCGTTCCGGCGTCGTCCCGATCATGCGGTGGCGGCTTTTGCAGTAGTCCCCGAGCAGCCACTTCAGGAACAGAAGCTGGAACTTGGCGAAGGACATCCGCATGGTGTTTTGCGGATTGATCTCCAGATCCCTGAGCAGCTTCGGATTGCCGTAGGTCGTTCCCGGCAGTCGGTGCATGAAGCGCTTGTTCATCGTGCCGAAGAAGCGCTCGATGATGCCCTTGTGCTTGGGGGTCTTGACCGGCGACGTCTCGAGTTCGATCGCGAGTTCCGCGCATGCCCTGGGGAGCGAGATGCCGACGACCTCCTTCGCGTTGTCGGCGACCAGCTTCATCGGAGTGCCCATGGCGAGCCATTCATGCTCAAGGCCCGGCGCCTGCTTAAGGAGCTCGGCCTTCGGGGCGATGGCTTGACGAAGGCACATCATCACCGAGTAGACGCTCGGCGGCTCGAAGCCGATGTAGAACCCGAGCGGATACCGGGAGTAGGCGTCGATCGCCATGGTGAGCCAGGGCCGGCCTCCGCATGGGAGGGCCGAGGTCTCGTCGAACAGCATCCATCCGTCGAGCTTGGTGTGATCGATGAGGACGCGTTCGAGCGGATAGGTCGCTTCCGGCGCGACCCTGAGCGGCTTGAGTTCGAGATCAGCGGCTCGAGAACCGTGCCTCGCACGGATGGTGCGGTAATAGTCGCAGTCACGGATCCGCCGGAAAACCGTCGACCGCACCGGGTGCGGCAGCAGCAGCTGCTCCAGAGTCCTGTCGGACGGGTCGGCGGTTTCGATCAGTTCGCGGTTGCGCTTTTCGACGGCGCCGAACGCGGCTTCATAGACGGCTGTCGCCGGCAGCAGCGCTCTGTTCAGATACACGCTTCGGATCGCGTTCTGGATGATCTCTTCGACCGCATCGTCGATTCCACGAGTCCGCCCCTTTTTCTCGTCGTAGGAGCGCATCGCCTTGAGAGGCCGTCTGCCTGGAACGCCGCGTTCGCGGAGCCAGGTCAGAAGGGTTTTCCAGTTGGGTTTCTTGACGTGCCCTTTCTCAGCGGCGACCTCATCGATCAAGGCGGTGAGACAGGCTTCGTTCTTGAGAAGGCCCGGGCGCGCGTCGAAGGCGACGCAATAGGCGTGTCGCCACTCGGCCTTGGTCGTCGCCTCGGGAGGAAGGGACTCCAACGCGCGATCCGCGACGTCGCTATGCGCAATCGGCAACCGCTTCCAGTCTTTGACGCTCAACCGGTCGGACGCGTAGAGCGAGACGAAGTCGTCGTCGCTCAGGACCTTAATGCGGCCGTTTTCGGCGTCTTCGAACACCATGCGACCGTCGTCGAGCAGGCGCGAGAAGGAATACTCGCGCTCGTTGATCGTCACGCTGCCGCCGCGCGTGATCCGGAGGTTGAACTCGGTCATTAGCGCAAGCTCTCGAAAAGTTCGGAGGCCGGAAGCGAGGGACGTGTCGGAAGGCTGCCCATCAGGCCGACCGCAACGTCTTGATGCGCAAGCGGTAGCCGTCTTCGAGCGTGACGATCGTCTGCGATCCAAGCGGCTGGTCGAGCTGGAGACGCACGATCCGCCGCAGCGCCAGCGCCATCACGCGGGCGGCGCCGAGATCGGGATCGGACATCGCGCCGGCGCAGTCCTGCAGACTGGACTCCTTGATGGTTTCGAGATGAGCGATCAAAGAAGCGAGGGCTGCGGGCGACGGCGAGAGGCGGCGCGCTTTCTCGAGCTCGATGGCGTTCTCATGCCAGGTCGACGCGACCTTGAGCCGGAGGTCAGTGAAGAATTCGAGATTGGAGCCGATGCTGCGGTAGATCGCGCGCGCGCGCTTCAGGCGCTTGCGCTCGTCGGGCTCCATTTTGAAGAGATCGCGCCGATATTTGACCTCAAGATAGGTCGTGTGGCGATTGCGGTTGATCCCGAAGTCCGGGGTGTAGCGCGTCTGCTTGCCATTGAACGTGAAATGCAGCGTATGCGGCTGATCCATGTAGCTGACGACATCGCTGTCGACCTCCAGCCACCGGATCGCGCGACGCTCGAGATAGGACTCCGAGGCGATCATTCGATCGCACTTGACGCTCGGATAGAGGCTGACGGGTCGATTCCGGCGGCCGTTGAAAACGGTGCGGATGGGCTCCCCGTTCTCCAGAACCTCCATCCGGGCGTCGTATGCCTCGAGGATCTTTTCGGCCTGCTTCTTCGTGAGCGGCTTAAACATAGGCCGCCTCCGGCAGAGAGCTGTCGTGCAGAAATGACCGGTTCAGCGAGTCGATCGCCGGTGCGATCAGCGCCTTGAGGCCTCCTTTTTCCGAAAGCCATTTAGCGCGGCGTGCAATGAGCTCAGAGCCGGCGTTGACGCGAAGATCGTGAAGCCTGTTGAAGGCTTCGAGCACCGCGCATGTTTCCTTCTGCGGCAAGGCTGGGCCGCAAAGGAGATCGATCAAGCGGATCCAAGCCATTTCCCTTCGGAGTTCGACAAGTAAGGAAGACTCGAGCGAGGCTGCGGCGATCACGTCCGGAGCGGTCAGCCTAGGGAGTGAGAACATCCCCGAAGGAGCGCGTTCGCACAGCATCCAAGGCGCCACGAGAACGCGCTCGTCGGACGAGAGCGAGACCTCACATACGATATGAATTTCGACGCGCCTGCGGTCCGCGACCTGTTCGGCGGCGTCGAAGTGCTTCTGCTTGAGATCGCAAAGGCCTTCTGCAGAACGAGGCCTGGTGCAGTCCAACATGACGACCCTCTTGGCGCACGTCTCCAGTCGCAGAGAGCGGACTCCGCTGCGGCGGTCAGATCGAAAGTTCGGAGAAGTTCGTTCGGAAGAGCTAAGCTCTAGGATGTGAAATGGACCAATCCCTCTTTCGAGGTTGTAAACGGTCCAGGCCTGACGGATTGAAAGTCTGCGTCGTTCCTCAGCCTCTTACTTTGTGGGTTAATGGGGTATTGGAGCCTCCGTTTTTGCACGCGCGAAAAGCAAGCGTCTCAGCAATCGCGATGATCGCAGGCGCCAATCTTTCCATAATCGCCAAGGCCTTAGGCGATGTGGAATGGGCGATGCCCCTTTCGAGCAGCCATTTGCGGAGCTCGAGCAAGGCTAAGGAATTGTCCGTGACGATCGAACTCGGAACGTGATTGCGGGCGACAGCCCTCTCGATCAATTGGATCGGGGCTGACTGCAGGCGACCGGTGACGAGCTCCACCTGCAATTGTCCGGCAACAGGGATGAGTAAGGCGTGGCACGCGACGCCAGAAACGGTGCGATAGTGCTCAAGGAGCCATGCATCCGGGTCCGGCGTCGCCTCAACATAGGCTGGCCGTTTCACGACGCCTGCCGGTCGTCGGCGTTGAAGGGCGCGGTTCATGCCGAGCGCTCGGCGTCGAAGGCGTTTCGGGTCGAGACGGTGGCCTCGCGGCAAAGGCGCGCGACATCTTCGCCTCGAACGAAGCGATGCTCGACGAGCAAGGCGGCGACCGCCTCGATTTCACGTCTGTGCCTCCGAACGAGATCGTTTGCGCGCTGCTGAAGGCGTGAGAGATCGGCCTCCACGCCGTTCCGCAGCTGCTCGTTCGTCGAGAGGGTCGCCGCGACGCGGTCGGCGGCTCCGAGGAAGGCCAGTTTCTCGCCGAGCCCGAATGAACCATGGGCGCCTGCAAGCAGCGACGTTGCGACGGCGAGGTCGGACGCCTCTGCGCCACCGGAGCCGGCGTCGACGGCCCCGCAGAGGACTTCGTCGGCAGCGCGTCCGCCCAGTGTGGCGACGACGTAATCTTCGACGTCGGCGAAGGTCATCGGACGCCGGCGGCGAGCGAAGTTCGTGGCGCCGAGTCCTGCGCCGCTGGCGCCGACCTGAACTGCTCCGACTTTCAGACCTAGGACTGTGGCCACCACCGCGTGTCCGGCCTCATGCAATGCGGTCTGTAACAGCAGTTCCTTGTCCATTTCGATTGGTGGCGCGACCGCGGCCGCCAGGTCCGCGGGCCGAACCTCCCGGGCGGCGTCGCGGGCGATCTGGCGGGCCTCCGTGACGATCCTGACGATGTCGGCCCCCGACATGCCTTCCGTCATTTGCGCGAAGGGCTCGAGATCCTCCGAGGCGAGGTCGCGGCCAAGATAACAGCGGAAGATGACCTCCCGGTCCGCCTTGTTCGGCAGATGGATCTTGACGACCTTGTCGAGCCGTCCGGCGCGCCTCAATGCCGGATCGACGCGACTGGCGTTGTTGCAGGCGCCGATCGTGATGAGTCCCGGGTAGCGCAAGGTGCCGTCGATCAGGTCGAGGACGCCGTTGACGAAGTTGATCCACCAGGCCGCGTATTTTCCTTCCTGGCTGTCGCGGTCAACGATGCTGTCGATTTCGTCGATCATCAGCAGTCCGGGGCGATGCGCGCGCGCCGCCTCGATGGCCGCCCGCGCGGCCTTCAGCGCATCGTCGAGGTGACCATCGCCCGCTGAGAGCCATCGGGAGACCGAGGTCGTTTCGAGCGGCAGCTGCGTCGTTTTCGCTAGAGCCATGGCGTAGATGCTTTTGCCGACGCCCGGAGGTCCCTCGAGCAGAATGCCCTTCGGGAGATCCTTGAGCGTGATGCCGGGTTCGCCTCGCCTCAGGCGCTGGATGTCGCGCGCCAGCGCCATGCCCCACGTCTTCGCGGCTCCATATCCGGCGAGCTCGGCAAGGTCTGGGATGCCGTTGTCTGCCGAGGACGGCGGCGCAGCGGTCGTCGCGCACAGGCGTTTGAGGGTGTCTGCCACCGATGAGCCGGGCCTCACCGCGAAGGCCATCGCCGACAGGTTGAGCACGTCCGGGGCGCCCACGTCTTCGGGCGAGACGGACTCATCGTAGAACTCGCTGAGGGCGCGAGCGACATCGGTCGCCGCAGGTTTCGGCACGACGATCCAGCGATCGCAGTTTCGCACCAGAATGGCTGGCAGTTGCCGTTCCGGATCCGCTGCGACGCCAATGACGGATTTGCCCAGCGCAATCTCTCCGCCGATGATGTTGGCCATATCGTCGAGATGGTTGGTGCGCGCTCTCGTTGATTTGGACCCCGTCTCGGAGCGGAACAGGTGAGGGTCTGAGAGACCGGATTTGTCCTCGACGCGCTGGTCGATGAGGTGGCGTAAGACCGACACCACGGGCTCGACCCAGCTTTCCGCCGGCGCTTCGACGATCCAGGCGAGCGGCTGGTTCAGCAGCGATTGGAACGTCTCCACATTGATCGCATCAAGCACCGCGGTCCGGACGAGACGTTTCGTGAAAGGCAGACCGCCGGCGTCGTCTTCGTCCTTCGCGCGCATGCTCAACGCTCCCTCTTGCATTCTTCGACCGGGGACATCGGCGTGATGGCGGCCTCGAAATCGATCGTCAGGAGACCGCTGGAGACGAGCGCGAAGACGACGCCGAAGGCATCCGTCGCCTGAACGACCGCGGCGCAGTCCTCCAAGGTGGCGAGGGGGTTTTCCCGGACCAGAAGCTGAACAGAGAAACGATCGCGCGCTGAAACCGAGAGCTGTGCGCACCGCGCAATGAGCTCGCAGTTTTCCAGAAACGGCTTCCGGCGGATCCAGCGCTGTGTCAGCAGACGGACCGTGGGTACGCCATCGACGAGCGACGATCGGCGCAAGCGCCAAAGCCGTTCACGGATCTTAGCGTCGTGCCAGACCCGCGTCGGCGCAACGATGACCACCATCGAGCCCTTCGGTCCGCGGACTGGAACGGGGATCAGCTCCGCCGTGCCGATGAAGGACTTAAGGTGCTCTGCTTGGCTTTCGAACTCGCATTCCCTGAACTCGTACTGCGGCAGAGCTCGGACGACCGCCTGCGTCTCGAGCTTGAGGCGATCCAAATCCCTTTGGCGTCGCTTCAAGCGTTCAAGGAAGGATCGTTTTCCATCGTAATGAGGGATTGGACGTGCGATTGCTTCGGAGAGATCCACGGCGCCCTCTTCCTCGGTCGTCGTGACCGGAAGGATTGTCCAAGGCGTCGTGTCGAGGCCGGAATGGCCGGCTCGCACGCGAGGGAGTGAGACCCGCTACTAAGACTTTTGGATCAGTTGCCCGGTCTTGAAGCCGGATGCCTTTCACTACAGTGATCCAACTGAGGTTGGGAAGAGAAACATTGACATTATGTCAACCCGACTGCGGCGATGGTAAACGAACGGCAAATTAGAGCGGCCCGCTCTTTGCTGAATTGGTCTCAGCAGGACCTTGCCGACCGTGCCGGCGTAGCGCGCTTTACACTCATCAAGATCGAAGCCGGGGAAGCGGCCCATCAGGCGACCGTCGCTAAAATCGTCACCGCCCTTGAGAGCGAAGGCATCCTTTTCCTAGACGCCGACGATCGCTATGGCGTGTCAGCACGCAGATAAGGCCCAGCCGCTCTTGGATTGAAGGCAGCGGTCCACAGGGGACGGAGTTCGCGTAGGTCTGTCGGGACGGGCTTGATCGATTGATGGTGCGTCCGCTCGCCCGTTGAACGTCCGCCATCGCGTCTCGACAAAAGGCTGAAGGCGCCGCGCAAGGCTAGCCACCGTCCCTGTTCGCAGCTGGCGGAGCGCGTTTCGAACGTCGATGCGCGTTTCCGATACAGCGATGCCCCTGGAACGCCACGTTCCGATCGCAGCTATTCGCCACGCCGCAGCGGACAGCTGCGCTGTGGCTCGCTGCTGTGCTCGCGGCGGCGATGCTCTTGAAGTTTGGGTTTCCTGACGGTCGATCGGATTGAAGACCGCGCTGGCGCGCCATCAGGCGGGACGAGGCCAGCATTCGCTACGCGAACAGAAGCGCCGTAGCTAGATTGACAAAATATTGTCATTATGACAAAAATCTGCATTCACCTCGACGGGTATCAATGCCGACGGTTGATGCAAACCGTTCGCAAACCTGGCGTTCGGCGGACGCCGAAGCATTCTTCAAGTCTAGGAGACGATAATGCCGCAGATTAAAGCGGTCGGCTGGTCCCGTGCTGGATCGACGGAGCCACCGCTGCCTCTTATGATCGAGTCCCCGACGCTGCAGCCCGGAGAGGTCAAAGTCAAAGTCGCTTGGTCGGCAATAAACCCGGCCGACGTGAAGGTGTCTCGCGGCGACTTCGTTGGCCGATTTCTCCACGCCAGGGTTTCGCCGCTGGTTCTTGGCTACGATTTTTCGGGAACGGTCGAGGGTGGGCCGGGCATGGCGGACCTGAGCATGGGAGATGAGGTTTTCGGCTTCCTTCCCTATGCGAGCGCCACGCGGCAAGGCGCGTTTGCGCAGACGATCACAATTGATCGTGGATCGATCGGACGCAAACCTTCGAATGTTCCGCATGATTTGGCCGCGGCCGCTGCGACGCCGGGGCTGACCGCATTACAGTTTTTGCGGGATCTCGGGCGGCTCAGGGCGGGTCAGAAGGTGCTCGTCATCGGGGCCGGCGGTTCGGTGGGTGGTCTGGCGGTAGGCGTCGCCAAACGACTGGGGGCTCACGTCACCGCCGTATGTTCAACATATGCAGTCGAATATGTGCGCTCGTTGGGCGCAGACGCAGTCATCGATAGAAGCCAGCGTGATCCTCGTTCGGTTGATGAACGCTTCGATATCGTGTTCGACGCCGCGGCGGCCTATTCCTACTTCGCCTTCCGCAGGCGCATTGGGTCCCATGGGGCGTATGTGACGACCTTGCCGTCGCCGCAGCTTCTCCTCGGGAAGGTGATGGCGCCGCTATCCGGCAAGCGATGTGAAACCGGCACGGTTCGATCTGTCGCCGCCGATCTCGAGCAGATCGCTGCGTGGCTCGCAAACGGGCTTAGGGTTCCGATCGCGTCGCGGTTTCCTGTGACGGAGCTCGGCGCAGCGCTTGATCAATCCGCCAAGGGCGGGCTGCTTGGGCGCGTGGCTGTTGAGGTCGGCGACGCGCTGGCCTGACCCCAGATCTAGTCGTCGCCGTACATCAGGAACAAGATTGATGCATTCATCTGTTATCGGTGAGGCCAAATTAGATGACGACCCATACGCCAGAAGGAGAAGCGGTAACAGATCTGATACTGGCGATCTTTCTTGCCTACGGTCGGATCATGAAAAGCGGCGACGCTCTGCTTGACGATCTCGGGATCACTGGGGCGCGTTGGCAGATCCTCGGCGCGATCAAGAACAGCCCCAAAACGGTCGCCCAGATCGCGCGGCGATACGAACTTAGCAGGCAGGGCGTTCTATGGAATGTGCAGGGTCTGGTGAAGGACGGTCTCGTCGAGTTCGTCGCAAACCCGGATCACAAGAGAGCGAAACTTCTCGTTTTCACTGATCTTGGCCGAAAGACCCACGATGAGATCGAGATGAGGCAGCGCGTTTGGTCGAATGCCTTGGGCAGGTCTTTGGGCCTCCAAGATGTGGAGGCGGCGACCCGGTGCGTTCAAAGCCTAGGAGAGTTGATGAAGGGAAGCGAGACCGAAGATGCCGATTTGGCCTCATCCGATATATCTTAGAGCGAGCTTCTCAAGAGCAAACAGGGCCACTCGACGCGCGCCGGCTCAACGTCATGGGACTTCTGTCGGCTTGACGATCCCGACTATGGCGAACCGCGCACAAGAGGCTCCGGGGTTCGTGCCGCTTGGACGTGATGCGGAGCGCATGCGAAGCTGTGGCGACAAACCAAAGATAAGAGGGCGGCGAATGAAGATCGACCGCAGGACGTTCACGACGCTTGCGCTGGGAGCGACGATTCTTCGATCCGGACACGCCATCGCCGCGCCAGGCATGCTCGTTCATAAGGACCCGACCTGTGGGTGCTGTGATGCGTGGGTCGATCATGTCCGGGCCGCGGGCTACGACACGCGGGTGATCGAGGTTCCGGCCATAAACGCGATCAAGGCGCGACTCGGCGTTCCCCTCGACCTGAGATCTTGCCACACGGCAGAGATCGACGGGTACGTGCTTGAGGGACACGTCCCGGCGGCGGCGATCAATCGCCTGCTTTCCGAACGACCGCAGGTTCGAGGACTCGCGGCGCCGGGAATGCCGATCGGGTCGCCCGGCATGGAGGTGGAAGGTCGCGATCCGGAGGCTTACGACGTCACGGCGTTCGGCGGGCGACAGCCGGCGGTGTTCATGAGGTTCAAGGGCGCCGATCCGATGCGATAGACGGTCGAACGGCCGAGCTCTCTGCTCACCCACGGCTTCCAACACCCTCTTCATTCGTGCATGATCTCGCCATGGGATTTATCGGCATCCTTCGCGGTCTAGCGTTCGCTCTTCTCGTCGTCGGCATCGGCGCGACCCCGCTTGCTGCCCAGGGAGCCAAGGTCGCAGCAGCGGCCGCGGACGTTGTGACTATGGCGTCGATGACCGCGGAGATGCCGTGTTGCCCGAATGAGGCGCCGTCTGCCCCGGACTGCATGAAGACTTGCCCGCTACTGGCCTTATGCATGCCCGGCTACGTCGCCGCGGCGCCGGCGACGCTGATCGTCGCCGATCGAGCGACTACGTCGCTCGTGACGCTGGCGCCGGCGGACGACCTCGCACGCTCCGGTCCTTACGCCGGGCCGCCGTCCCGACCACCTCGAATCTGACCGCCTGAGCGGCGCGCGAGCGCTGCGCCGCGCAGGGATGACTTGCGCGGTCCGTCGCCGTGGGTCTTTGCCCGCGGCGTTCGCCTGCTGACGCGGGCACGGCAACATTGGCTTTCAGGTCATGACCTATCGACTTCGGCTTCGCGCTTGCGAAGCCACGCTCGCTGCTATCCTGGCGACGGCCTCCTTCTCCGCTTCGGCTGATCCCAAGAACTACGAATTTCAACTCGTCGATCCGGCGCCGAAGATTGGGGACGTTGTCCTGTCGGTGCGTCTTCTCGACGCGAGAAGCGGTAAGGTCGTGCCGGACGCCGTCATCTTTGCGTGGCGGGTCGACATGGCCCCCGATGGGATGGCCTCGATGACGGCTCCGCTCGAGCCGCAGGCTTCGAACCAGCCGGGCGTCTACCAATTCAGGGCAAACCTACCGATGGAGGGAGCTTGGCGGCTCTCGCTGGCGGCGAAGGTGCAAGGCGAAGCCGAAACGGTAGTCGGCAGCCCGATCTTGAGGGCGCTGCCATGAGACGCGCCTTTGTCGCCTCGATTGTGTTCGCGGTTGTGATTGGCGGTGCGTCCGTCTGGGCCGTGACGCGCGGTTGGGTCGCCTTTCCAGGGCTGCCTTCGGACGGTCAGGCGGAGCCCTCGGAAACGAGGCGCGTTCTCTATTACCGCTCTCCTGACGGCGAGCCCGTCTACTCGGCAGCTTTGCGCCACGCAGACGACGGCCGCCCATTCCTCGCCGTGCGAGAAGGGGACGACGTGGCTTTCGACGAAACGACCGGCGAGCGTCGCGAGTCCGGGGTGTCCGCCGCCGAGGGTGGCAGGAAGCCGGAAAAGCCAGGCCGGATCCTGTTCTATCGCAATCCCATGGGGCTTCCGGACACGTCTGCCACCCCAAAGAAGGACTCGATGGGGATGGACTACATCCCCGTCTACGAAGGCGACGATCAAGGCTCGACCGTCACCGTCGATCCCGGCAAACGCCAGCGCACCGGCGTCCGGACCGAAGCGGTCGTCCGACGTTCAATCTCGGTCCCGGTCCGGGCCTCCGGCGTGATCCAGATCGACGAACGCCGCGTTTCGGTGGTCGCGGTGCGCGCCCAGTCCTTTGTAAACAAGGTCGAGCAGGTCACGACCGGAGATCATGTCAGGCGCGGTCAGGTGCTGATGCGTCTGTACTCGCCGGAGGTGGCGGCGGCCGCCGCCCAGTATCTCTCGATCGTCGGTCAGCCGACGGCGGCCGGCAAAGCGGTCGTCGACGGCGCGCGGCGCCGACTCGAGAACCTCGACGTGCCGGCCGCCGTCATCGACGAGGTCGAGCGGAGCAAGCGTGCGCCGCTCGATTTCGCGTGGACGTCGCCTCGCGACGGCGTCGTGCTCTCCCGAAAAGCCGTTGACGGCATGCAGGCCATGCCGGGCGAAGAGATGTTCCGCATCGCCGATCTCGCCTCTGTTTGGGCGGTCCTCGACATCCCTGAATCTCAGCTGCCGCTGGTCATGCCGGGACAGAAGGTGACCGTCCGGCCCCGCGGCTCGACGATCGCATTCGAGGGGCGGATCCAGCTCATTTATCCCGAGATCAACGCGGCGACGCGGACCGCGCGATTGCGAGTCGAGCTCGCCAATCCGGACGGCGCCCTCAAGCCCGAGATGTATGCCGACGCCGACATCGAAACCGGCGCCGGGACGCCGGTTCTGGCGGCGCCCCTGAGCGCAGTGATCGACAGCGGCGACCGGCGGGTGGCCCTGATCGAAAAGGGCGAGGGCAGGTTCGAACCGCGCGACGTGACGACTGGTCGGTCCGGCGACGGCTATGTCGAGGTTCGATCGGGGCTCGCAGAGGGCGACCAGGTGGTGGTCGCGGCGAACTTCCTGATCGACGCCGAGAGCAATCTCAAGGCCGCGCTGAGCGGCCTTTCGGCGGGAGCGTCGCAATGATCGCCCGCCTCATCAGCTGGTCCGCGCGAAACGTGACGCTGGTCCTCATCGCGACCGCCTTCGCCGTCGCCGCCGGTATCTATGCGCTGAAGACCCTGCCGCTTGACGCGATCCCGGATCTCTCGGACGTCCAGGTGATCGTCTACACCGAATATTCCGGGCAGGGTCCGCAGGTCGTCGAGGATCAGGTCACCTATCCGCTGACGACGGCGATGTTGACCGTTCCCAGGTCGAAGGTCGTGCGCGGGTTCTCGTTCTTCGGGGTGTCCTTCGTCTACGTCATATTCGAGGACGGCACGGATCCGTACTGGGCCCGCTCGCGTGTGCTCGAATTCCTGAGCGCCGCCGCGTCGCGCTTGCCTTCTTCGGTGACGCCCACGCTGGGTCCGGACGCGACCGGCGTTGGCTGGGTATATCAGTACGCCGTTCTGGCGAAGAACCTCACCCTCGCCGAGACCCGGTCCATCCAGGACTGGCGGGTCCGTTTCGGCGTGTCCGGCGCCGAAGGCGTCGCGGAAGTCGCAAGCGTCGGCGGCTTCGAGAAGCAGTACAATGTCGTCGTCGATCCGCAGCGGCTGCGGGCGCTCGGCGTTCCGCTGTCGAAGGTCCGCGACGTCGTGCGCGGCGCGAACATGGACGTCGGCGGCCGCACTGTCGAACTCAGCGAGTTCGAATTCATGGTGCGGGGCCGCGGTTATGTGAAGTCGCTCGCCGATCTCGAGAAAGCCGTGATCAAGGCCGACGGCGGCGTGCCGGTCCTGTTGAAGGACGTCGCGCGCGTCGAGCTTGGTCCTGACGAACGCCGCGGCGTCGCGGAGCTCAACGGCGAGGGCGAAGTCGCGAGCGGGATCGTGCTGCAGCGCTTCGGCGCCAACGCGCTCGAGGTGATCGCGAACGCTAAAGCGCGCATCGCGGATCTGCTGCCGAGCCTGCCGTCGGGGTCTGAAATCGTGCCCGTCTATGACCGCTCGACGCTGATCGAGGCCGCGATCGAGACGCTGAAGGGCACGCTGGTGGAGGAGAGCATCGTCGTCGCGCTGGTGACGATCGTCTTCCTTCTCCACGTCCGAAGCGCGCTCGTCGCGATCCTCATGCTCCCGGTCGGCATTCTGATCGCCTTCGTCGCGATGCGGGCGCTCGGCATCGGCGCGAACATCATGAGTCTTGGCGGCATCGCGATCGCGGTCGGGGCCATGATCGACGCGGCGATCGTCATGATCGAGAACGCGCACAAGCATCTCGAGCGAGCCCCTGAGGGGAAGCCCCGGATCGAGTCCGTGATCGAAGCGGCGTCCGAAGTCGGACCCTCGCTGTTCTTCAGCCTGGCGATCATCACGGTCTCCTTCCTGCCGATCTTCACGCTCGAAAGTCAGGAAGGGCGCCTCTTCGGACCGCTTGCCTTCACGAAGACCTTTGCGATGGCCGCCGCCGCGCTCCTGTCCGTGACGCTTGTGCCTGCCCTTATGGTTCTGTTCGTCCGGGGCCGGATCATTCCCGAGGCGAAGAACCCGGTGAACAGGATCCTGATCGCGATCTACCGGCCGATCATCCGCGGCGTCCTGAGGGCCAAGACCCTTACGCTCGCGCTCGCGCTCGCGGCGCTCGCGATCTCGGTCTGGCCGGCGACCAGACTTGGCAGCGAGTTCATGCCTCCGCTCGACGAAGGCACGCTGATGTACATGCCGACGACGCTGCCGGGCCTGTCGATCACCAAGGCGGCGGAACTGCTTCAGATGCAGGACCGGATCATCAGGTCGTTTCCGGAGGTCAGGTCGGTTTTCGGAAAGGCCGGCCGCGCCGCGACGGCCACGGATCCCGCGCCGACCGAGATGTTCGAGACGATCATCAACCTCAAGCCGAGGGGTGAGTGGCGGCCCGGCGTTACGACCGAGAGCCTGAAGGCCGAGATGGACCGGGCGCTGCAATTTCCGGGCGTATCGAACGCCTGGACCATGCCGATCCGAGCCCGCATCGACATGTTGGCGACGGGCATCCGGACCCCGGTGGGCGTCAAGATCTTCGGATCCGACCTTGGCGAGATGGAAAGGATCGCCAAGCGCGTCGAGGCTGTCCTGAAGGGCGTGTCCGGAACTTCGAGCGCCTACGCTGAACGTGTGATCGGAGGCTACTACCTCGACATCACGCCCGACCGGGCGGCGCTCGCGCGCTACGGACTGATGGTCAGCGACGTGCAGGACGCCGTCTCGTCCGCTCTGGGCGGCGAGGCGGTGACCACCACGGTCGAGGGCCGCGAGCGCTACTCGGTCAACGTTCGCTATCCCCGCGACCTGCGAGACGATCCGGCCGCGATCGGCCGCAACGTTCTTATCGCGCTGCCGGGAGGCGGAACGGCGCCGCTCGGCGAACTCGCCAGCATCGAACGAACGCGGGGACCGACATCGATCCGGACCGAGAACGGCCAGCTTGCGGTCTACGTCTTCGTCGACATCACGGGCCGCGACCTCGGAGGCTATGTCGCCGAGGCCCGGCGCGCGGTCGCGGATCAGGTCGCGCTGCCGACCGGCTACCAGATCTCGTGGAGCGGCCAGTTCGAGTATCTCGAAAGGGCCGAGGCCCGTCTGATGATTGTCGTTCCCGTGACGTTGATGATCATCTTCCTGCTGCTCTACCTCAATTTCCGCAGACTGACCGAGACGCTGATCGTCATGCTGTCCTTGCCGTTCGCGCTTGTCGGCGGCCTCTGGCTGATGTGGTGGCTCGGCTTCAACCTGTCCGTCGCCGTCGCGGTTGGCTTCATCGCGCTCGCCGGCGTCGCCGCCGAAACCGGCGTGATCATGCTGATCTACCTCGATCACGCGCTCGAAGAGCTGAAGTCGCGCCGCGCCTCGCAGGGGCGGGCCTTCACGCGAGCCGACCTGCACGACGCCATCATGGTCGGCGCGGTCGAGCGCGTGCGGCCGAAGATGATGACCGTCGTCGCGATCATGGCCGGCCTGCTCCCGATCCTGTGGAGCACCGGTGCGGGGTCCGAGGTCATGCAGAGGATCGCGGTTCCAATGATCGGCGGAATGGCGTCCTCGACCGTGCTGACCCTTGTGGTCATTCCAGCGGTGTATGCGCTGGTGAAGGGCGTCGGCCTGGCGCGGTCCGATCCTGCCCGTGACGAAGTCGGCGTCGGGGCGGCTGCGACGAGCGGAGGCTAGAGAAGATTATGCTGTTCATGGTGTCGAAGTCGGTCGAATTTCTGCTGGCGCCTTCTAATGTGATCGGCCTGCTCGCCTTGCTGGGGCTGGCTTCTCTGGTGCTGCGGCGCCGAAGGACGGGCGTCGGCCTGCTCGCTCTGTCCGGGACGGCGCTTGTCCTGTTCGGGTGGTCGCCGCTCGGCGCGGCCGGCGTGCTCGTGCTTGAGAACAGGTTTCCGCAGGCCCGGATCGACGCTCCGATCGCGGGCGTCATCATGCTGGGCGGAGCGGTCGACACGCACATCACGGTCGATCGGCGGTCGCCGACATTGAATGACGGAGCTGAGCGTCTCACCGCGGCGGCGACGCTCGCCAAGGCCTATCCGGAAGCGCGGATCTTTCTGTCTGGCGGAGCGAACCATCTGTTCGTGGCCGAACCCGTGACCGAATCGAGGATCGCGCGGGATCTTCTGGTCGCGATCGGCGTCGCACCGGAGCGCATCTCGTCGGAAGAGCAGTCGCGCACCACGCTCGAGAATGCGGTGAAGAGCATCGAAGCGCTCAAGCCGAAACCCGAGGATCGGTGGGTGTTGGTGACGTCGGCGGCGCATATGCCGCGTGCGGTGGCGTCGTTCAGGGCCGTAGGGTTCAATGTCGTCCCGTATCCGGTCGATTACCGCACGCGGGGATCGGTCGATCTTCGCCGGCCCGCTGCGACCATCGCGGAAGGCCTGGCGCTCTCGGATCTCGCCGCCCATGAATGGTTCGGCCTGGCGACATATCGGGCGCTGGGTCGAACGCTGGAGTTTTTTCCAGAAAACATTGAAAAATGAACGCTATATCAATTTCGCGAAATTAGTATAATCGGCTTGTCAGGTAGGCTTGAGGGCGTTATATTAATCTCGCGAAATTAGTATAACGAAAGCCATGAAATCAATCGGCCACATCTATCAAACGCTGTACTCAGAGCTCGCCCAGCGCAGCCTCGACGCCCGATTTGCAAGCGACTTTCCGTCGGACGGTCGGTTCGTGCCCGTCACGGTGAAGGACCGGAAATACTGGTACTTCGATCGCCCTGCCGGCGATGGCTCCAGCAAACAGGATCGGAGCTATGTCGGACCGGCCGACGACGAGGAAATCACCAAGCGCGTCGAGGCGTTCAAGGACTTGAAGGCCGATGTCAGGGAGCGGCGGAAAATCGTCTCGACCTTGATCCGCGAAGCCTATCTGCCGCGCCCCGACAAGACTGCTGGGGACATCGTGCAGGCCCTTTCCGACGCCGGCCTGTTCCGCCTGCGCGGCGTGCTCGTCGGGACCGTCGCATACCAGGCCTATTCTGCGATGCTGGGCGTCCGGCTCGAGAACACGGCGATGCTCACCGGCGACGCCGATTTCGCCCAGTTTCATTCAATCTCGGCCGCCGTCGGCGACCAGCTTCCGCCTGTCCTTGACGTCTTGCGCTCCGTCGACGGGACCTTCCGGGAAGTCCCGCACATGAATGACGGGAGACTGTCGACCCAGTTCGTCTCGCGTTCAGGCTACAAGGTTGAATTTCTGACCCCGAATCGCGGGTCCGACGACAACGCGGGGGGACCTGCGCCGATGCCGGCCCTAGGGGGCGCAGCGGCTCAGCCGCTACGCTTTCTGGACTTTCTGATTTACCAGCCCGAGCGCGCGGTGCTGCTGCATGGCGCAGGCGTGCCCATCCTCGTTCCAGCCCCGGAACGCTTCGCGATCCACAAGCTGATCGTCGGGTCGCGCCGCCGGACCGACGGCGACGGGACGGCGAAGAGCGCCAAGGATCGCCTCCAGGCCCTTACGCTCATGAACGCCATGATCGAGCTGCGACACAAAGAGGATCTTGCAGACGCCTACATGGAGGCCTGGAGCCGTGGGCCGGCGTGGAGGGACGCCATCAGCTCGAGCCTGCGAAGCTATGACGACGACGAGCGCGTCGGTCTCCAGCGAAGTCTTTCCGAAGGCGTTCAGGCGCTTGGAGCCAAACCCGCCGACTACGGCTTTCGAGATGACGGTGACCACAGCTAATGATCATGAACGAGAGAGCTAAAGACTGAGCGGCGCACACACCATCCATGGCCGCCGCGTCAACGCCGGCCGTGCGATCTGAGCTATAAGGACGTTCGCTGTTCTGCAGACGGTCGGCCGCGCTGGCGCGTGCGAGCTGACGAACGGCGCGCATGCGTCGGACGGTGGAAGAACGCGTGGGCGACACGCGGCTTGTTGGCGAGCAAGCCCGACACGTAATGTTCTGTCAGCGCGATTCTCGTCCAAAGCCAGCAGCGGTGAACGCCATTCCGCCAGATCAGAGCCGCGAGACGATCTTCGTCACTCACGCTGCGCCGGAAGACAACGAGTTCGCGCTGTGGCTGTCGTCAAAACTCACCATCGCTGGATATCGGGTCTGGATCGATCGCCGCAGGCTGAGAGGCGGGAATGACACTTGGAACGAGATCGACCAGGTGTTGCGCCACCATGCGATCAAGCAGATCGTCGTGTTCTCCGAGCATGTTCGCAAGCCGGGGGTCGCGACCGAACTTGGCATCGGAAGCATTGTTCGCAACCAGCTCGACGACCCCGACTTCATGATCGCGGTGCGCATCGCGGACGTGGCCTATTCGAACGCGCCGCCGGAATTCGTCCGGACCAACATACTGAACGGCTACCCGAATTGGCACGACTGCCTTGCCGACCTCTTCAAAGCGCTCGAGCCCGTCCAACCCAAGCCTCATCCAGACCAGGACGCCCTGCGTCGGATCGTCGAGGCGCGAGAGGACGGCCGGCGGTTTGTTCTACAGGAGCCGGAGCGGCTCCTGACCAACTGGTTTACCCTCAGTCCCCCGCCTCGAGTTCGCTATTACCGATATGAGGGGCTCCAGGATCGCCTCAAACCCTGGTTGGCCGCGTGTCACATGCCGCATGTCCAGGTCGGGGGCGGTCGATTGATCGCAAGCTTCGCCGACCCGGTCGCGCTCTCGGCGGCGGGTCCCTTTCCCCTGCCGTTCGAGCTGCTTCACGATCTCGACTTCGAGGCTTTCGTCTCAGGCGAAGCCCTCGGGCCGTATGTCGATCGGCGCGCCGCGACAAATGACGTGGTCAACCTCCTGCGCCAGCATTTCGACGTCGTGGCGGCGGCGAAAGGGCTGAGGCCGCTACGGTATGCGTCGGGCGAGACCGGTTGGTATTTTCCCGACGGTCTGGCGACGGACGACAGGATATCCTTCGTCGCGCCAGACGGCCGCCGCATCCGGCGCACCGTCGCAGGCAAGTTCAAATCACTGAGATGGCGGCTCTGCCTGCTCGCCAAGCCCCGGCTCTGGCCCGAACCCATGTTCCGAATTCACGGCAACGTGGCGCTGAGCGACGGCGCAGGCCTTCTCGATGGCGAGCGTGCGCACGCAAGGCGCCGTCGGCTCACACGCTCCTGGTGGAACGACGTCTGGCGAGACAGACTGCTGTGCGCGATGCGGTTTCTCGCAGAGCCCGGCGACAGGATCGAGCTGGCGACGAACGGCGAACGCTTCGGCCTGACGACCTGGCCAACGACGATCGAGTTTCCCGTCTCCTACGCCGCCGACGATCCGGAGCCGCCGAGCGAAGAGAACGACCGTGGCGACATCGTCCCGTCGCCCGAGTTCAGCGCGACGTTCGACGATCCGGAAAGCGACGACGAATGAACCTGCGACCCCTTTTCCTGGAAGAGCCTTTGCTCGAGTTCGGGTCGGGGCAGACGCTGGAGCATCCTCAGGACGGTCTTTTCCTATACGGGCCCGTCAGAGCTGGCGGGGCGGCGAATGCGATCCATGTCGGCGTCATCGGGGCGCGGGCCGGCGTGGCGCTGGTCCGCGCCTGGCTGGCGAAGATCAACGGTCGCATTCCGGTCCTGGATCCGACCAAGCTCCACACCAACGCTTGGCCGGGATTTCAGGCCGCCTTCGGCGTTCGCCTTGTCGAAAAGCCCATGGTCACGATCTGCGTGCCGTCTGACAGGATCGGCGACGCCCTGGGCAGAACCAACAAGGTCGACGCCGTGCGCTCGACGGTCAAGCTCTTCGAGGACGCGATCCTCGAGCATCTCCGGACCGATGAACGGCGACCCGACGTCTGGCTGGTCGTCGTGCCCGAGAGCGTGTTTCGCTACGGCCGACCGGAGGTGGCCGCCCCCAAGGACGCAATCCGATCGACTCTGATGTCGAAAAAGACGGCGAGCGGCTTCCTCAAGGGCGGCGGCGCCCTGTTTCCGGACATGGCGGAGGAGGCCGAGACATATTTGTTCGCGCGCAACTTTCATCATCAGTTGAAATCGCAGCTTCTCGACCGTGACGCCGTGATCCAGGTCATTCGCGAGACCACGCTCGATCCCGCGATCGAGACGGATCGACTGGGACGGCCTGTGCGCTCGGTGCAGGAACCCGCCAAGATCGCCTGGAATCTCTCGACCACGCTGTACTTCAAGGGCGCGCGCTCGCAACCGTGGCGCCTGGCGCAGGTGCGGCCGGGCGTCTGCTACGTCGGGCTGGTGTTCAAGATCGATCCCTCGCCGGCCCAGGTCGGCGAGGCGTGCTGCGCGGCTCAGATGTTCCTCGATTCCGGCGACGGCGTAGTGTTTCGCGGCGCGCTCGGGCCTTGGTACTCTAGCAAAAATCGAGAATTCCACTTGCGCCCGGACGCAGCCGAGGCGCTGATCCGTCAGGTGATCGAGGCCTATACGAAGGAACATGGCGCGCCGCCTAAGGAGCTTTTCATCCACGGGCGACAGCGCTTCTCGAAGGATGAATGGGACGGCTTCTGCGCAGCCATCCCCGCCGAAACCGAACGGTTCGTCGGCGTGCGGATCCGCCCGACCCAGGACCTTCGCCTGTTTCGGGCGGACGGACCGTTCCCGGTGCTGCGCGGTTCAGCCGTTCTCGCGTCACACCGTGAAGGCTATCTCTGGACGACCGGCTATGCGCCGCGTCTTCGGGTCTATCCGGGCTTTGAGACGCCAAAGCCGATTTTGATCGAGATCACCCATTCCCGGGGCGGGGCGGACCTCGAGACCGTCATGCGCGACGTCCTTGGCCTGACCAAGGTGAACTACAATGCCTGCGATTATGCCAGCGGCTTGCCGGTGACGCTCAAATTCGCTGACCGTGTGGGCGAGATCCTGCTTGCGTCGCCAAGAGGCCGAGAGGCGCCGCCGCTTCCATTCAGGTTTTATATCTAAGGCGGACTTTTAGCTCGGCGGTTCTGACAGCGCGGAGCCGGCTCCAGCCGGCGCGTCGGCGTCAGGCCCAGCGCAACGTGCCGGTCTTGAAGCGCCTGCTTCGCGGAGCTACATTTCGGACAAGCGCCGTCATCGTCGGCGCGGCCGCTGCCCTGGCGAAGGACCGTTTGGTCCAACGACTTTGAATATCTCTTGCGACCGTATCCCTCATCCCGGCCGCCAGAGACGAGCAGCGCGTCTCGATCAGGCCGATTGAAGGACGCTCGCATGTACTCGTCTCTAGACGGCGCGAAGAAGTGCGCCAAGACTCTATGCCGACTGCTCGACGGCAGCGGTTTCATCTACCGGCTCAGCAGCTGCCAAGCTGCGATCGCAAAGGCTGGCGGTTATCGAGACTGGCGAGACCTCGAAGGAGCGCTTGGCTCTGGACGGAGGCCGACCGACCTCGACGCATTCCAGAGGCGGCTGCCCAGGTTGCTTCCGAACGCTTGCGGTCCCGTCGTGCAGGCGTGGCTCGACCACAGCCTGGACGGCGACAAGTCGCTGGATCCAGACGCGCCGCCGCGTTGGTATCTGCACGCGCTGCTGTTCGTGCTGGTGACTGCCGCGCTTCACCGAAGCCGCACCCCTGCGCTCCGGCGGGGATCGGGACCGGGCCAGGAACTGCGGGAAAATCTCGTCGTCGGGTTACTGCTAAATCACCGCGGTCTGGCGAGGGCGGCGCCACGCGTTGATCCCAAGACGCTCTCAATCGTGTTCAAGGGAGAACCCGCGAGCCTGTTCGGCGAAGATTTCCGTCATCCGCGATTCGAAATCGAGCTCGCCGCACTGACCGAGGCCGGGATCATCGAGGCGCGAGAGGGCAAGATCTCGGTGTCCTCGCCCGATCCCGATCTGGTCGTGGCTCGGGTCGCCGATCACATGGCCGGACGAGCACTGGTCGGCATCGGGGCCGTCGCGAAGGACTCTGCAGGAACGCTGCTTGACGCGCTCGTCACCATTGGCGTTCGCAACGCCGCTCGGGTCGCCGACGCGATCGCCCAGCAGGGATCGAAGGCGTTCATCACCCCGTCCGGCGCCGTACTCGACTTGCTGTCGGAGCTGGCCGAAGACGGCGATATCGAGACTTTCGCGAAAACCTACCATCTGTTCGCGACGATCTTGCCGATGAACGCTGCGTATGTCCGTCGCTCGGTTCCCGCCAAGGTTTCCTCGCGATACCTCGCACGTCATCGCGCGTTGAGCGCGTCGAGGATCATGACTTACGCCGCGAAAAACCCTGAGTGGGCGGAGTCGCTCAAGCGGACGGTCGCAGAGCCCGCCTTGTTCGCCCGTACAGTCGAGGACATGGCGGACGCGATCTCGCGCGCGGCCTGAAAGCGCGACCTGAGCCTTGGTCAAACGCCGGGCGACGCCGGCGTTTGACCGCCTTCGCCGACGGCCGAGACCACGCCGGCCGTCGCACTTCACCTGCCGGGCGACGACACGCCGACGCCTATCTGCCGGAACGCGTGTTTCGACTTAATCTGGTATTTCTTAAAGTTGTGCCTCATCGAGCGAGCGAGCTGATTGTGCGGAGCTGTCGTCGCGACGTTCCAAAAGATTGAAGACAACACAAAGAGTTATTGGGCCAGTGTGACATTCGGATCAGATCTTTCTCGCCCTCAGCCTTAAGGCGTTGCCGATCACGCTCACCGACGACAGCGCCATCGCGGCGGCCGCCACGATCGGCGACAGCAGCAGGCCGAAGACCGGATAGAGCGCGCCCGCAGCGATCGGCACGCCGGCTGCGTTGTAGACGAAGGCGAGCGCCAGATTCTGCCGGATGTTGGACATCGTCGCCTTCGACAGCGCGCGCGCCTTGACGATCCCCATCAGATCGCCGCGCACGAGCGTTACGCCGGCGCTTTCTATCGCCACGTCGGTTCCGGTGCCCATCGCGATCCCAACGTCGGCGGCTGCGAGCGCCGGAGCGTCGTTGACGCCGTCGCCGGCCATGGCGACCACGCGTCCTTCGCGCTTCAGCCGCTCGACGACCTCGTGCTTTTCTTCCGGCAGCACGTCGGCCACGACTTCGTCGATGGCGAGGGACCGCGCCACGGCCTCGGCCGTCGTCCGGTTGTCTCCCGTCAGCATCACGATGCGTATGCCTTCGGACTTGAGCGCCCTAACCGCCGGCAGGGTGCTCGGCTTGATCGGGTCGGCGATCGCGATGACGCCCCTCGTGCGTCGGTCGACGGCCACGAAAATCGCAGTGGCGCCGGCCTGACGCAGTTCGTCGGCTCTGGCGGCGAACTCGTCGAGACCGACGCCGGCATCCTGCAGATAGCGAGCGTTACCGAGGAACACCTCGCGACCGTCGACCTTCCCTTGCACGCCCTTGCCGGTCGGCGAGTCGAAATCCTCGACCGCCGGAATCGCCAGCCCCCTTTCTTCCGCGGCCGCCACGACCGCGTGGCCGAGCGGGTGCTCGGAGGCGCGCTCGACTGCGGCTGCGAGAGCGAGCAGCTCGTTCTCGGACATGCCTTCGGCCACGACGATTTCGGTCACGGACGGCCGTCCCTCGGTCAGCGTGCCGGTCTTGTCGACCACCAATGCGTCGACTTTCTCGAGGCGCTCCAGAGCCTCGGCGTTCTTGATCAGGACGCCGAGCGACGCGCCCTTGCCGACGCCGACCATGATCGACATCGGCGTGGCGAGGCCGAGTGCGCAGGGGCAGGCGATGATGAGCACGGCGACCGCTGCGACGAGCCCGTAGGTCAGGCGCGGCTCGGGCCCGACCGCCGCCCAGGCGACGAAGGCGAGGACCGCGACCGCGATCACCGCGGGGACGAACCATCCGGAGACCTGGTCCGCGAGTTTCTGGATGGGCGCGCGCGACCGCTGCGCGTCGGACACCATCTGGACGATACGGGCGAGCATCGTGTCGCGTCCGACCTTCTGGGCCTTGATCGTCAAGGATCCGGACTGGTTGATCGTCCCGCCGATGACGGCGTCGCCGGACGCCTTCGCCACGGGCATCGGTTCGCCGGTGACCATCGACTGGTCGACGTTCGATCGTCCTTCAGCCACGTCTGCGTCCACAGGGATCCGCTCGCCCGGGCGCACGCGAAGCAAGTCGCCGACCGAGATGTCCTCGACCGCGACCTCCTCCTCCGCGCCGTCGGCGCGCACGCGCCGCGCGGTTTTCGGCGCGAGATTGATGAGGGCGCGGATCGCGCCTGAGGTTTGGTCGCGCGCGCGCAGCTCCAGCACCTGGCCAAGAAGCACCAGCACAGTGATGACCGCGGCGGCTTCGAAATAGACCGCGACGGCGCCGTCCGGCCCGCGGAACGCCGGCGGGAACAGCGCAGGCGCGAGCGTCGCCACCACGCTGTAGGCGTAGGCGACGCCGACGCCCATCGCGATCAGCGTGAACATGTTGAGGTTGCGGGTGACGACCGAGGCCCATCCGCGCTGGAAGAACGGCCAGCCGGCCCACAGGACGACCGGCGTCGCCAGCGCGAACTGGATCCAGACGGACGTCGTGGGCGGTACGATATGATGGATGCCGGGAAAGAGATGCCCGCCCATCTCCAGGATGAGGATCGGCGCCGCGAGCGCGAGCCCGATCCAGAGCCGACGCGTCATGTCGGCCAACTCGTGGTTGGGCGCAGCCTCGGCGGTGACCTCTTCCGGTTCGAGCGCCATGCCGCAGATCGGGCAGGAGCCAGGTCCCACCTGCCGGATCTGCGGGTGCATCGGACAGGTGTAGATCGCGCCTTCCGGCGCCTCCGGTCGATCTTTCTGCCGATCGTGAGCGTATTTCGCGGGCTCAGCTTCAAACTTGGACTTGCAACCGGCAGAGCAGAAATAGTGCGCCGCGCCGCCGGCGTCCGATTTGTGTCGCGCTGTAGCGATTTCGACCGTCATCCCGCACACCGGATCGATGGCCGTCTCCGCGTCGATATGGCCATCGTGCGAGTGGCCGTGGACGCCATGGTCCCGCGCAGTCTCGATCGGCGGGCGACGGCCCTCGTGGCTGCCGCAGCATGATCCCGGGGCCTGTTCCGCGGAGTGCGCCATGCCTTAACCTCCCAGATACCAAGGTGGGGTATAAGTCGAATTGATCTTTATACCCGGCAGGGGTACACTTCAAGTGCACCTGATTTGGATCGTCGAATTTGTCCGCCGTCTCGCGCTCAGTGCTGACCGAAAAGCGCCGATCTCAGGTCGCCGTTTCGCGCCTGCTGCGCTTCGTTCTCGCGGTCGTGCTTACGATCGGTTTCATGGGCTTTCACGCGCACGCTGAAATCGAAGTCGGCGGGTCTGGCGCGAGCCATCAGATGGTTTGCGAGTCCGGTGATGGCGACAGATGCCCTGTGCAGGCGAAGTCTGGCGCGAACGAAACGTGCGGGCCGACGGTTTGCGCCGCCATACCCGCTCCGGAGCCTAAGACGGCGTCGATCCTTTCGCTCTCCGGCGTTCTGGCGCTAGCGCTGCCGGACGCCATCGCGCGCAACGTCGTGACAGATCGCGCAACTCCGCCGCCTCGGGGCGTCTGACCGCATCAGCTCGCTCGGCCGCCGGCCTGAAGGTCGCGGCTGGTTGACCCTTTATGGGGCGGCGATCGCGTTCGGACGCGTTTCTCGGCACGCGCGCCGCCAACGGTTCATCTCATGATTCAAACGTCACGCATCGCGGCGGCGTCGCCGCACCGTGTCAGCTCCCTCCTGGATATCCTCGAAAGCCGCTCCTTGGAGCTTGGCGCACGCAAGCGCGTGCTTCCAAGAGGTCAGGCGATCGACATTCCGGACGGCGAATCCTGCGTCCTGATCGTTGTGAGCGGGACGCTCTCGGTCGTCACGCCTACGGTCGAGGGCAAGGAGGCGTTCCTGTCCGACGTCCGACCTGGCGAAATGGTGGGAGAAGCCTTCGCTCTTGGGAATGACAGCGTTCCGCTCGCAGTCACGGCGCTCGAGCGGACGGAAGTCTGGGCGTTGCGAAGGCCGGCCTATCTACGGGCGCTTTCGAGCGCGCCGGATTTCACCGTCGCCGCGATGGACGCCATGTGCCGCAGACAATGCCGCACGAATCTCAGAATGGCGGAGAGCGTGACGATGCATGTCGCTGATCGCCTTGCGGCGGAGCTGCTCAGGATGGCGCAGTCGAGCGACGACGGCGAGCGCATCGAGAGGCTCCCCACCCATCGAGAGCTCGCAGTTCGGATCGCGAGCCATCGGGAGGCCGTGACGAAGGAGCTCAGCCGGCTGGAGCGCGCGGGCGCAATACGCCGGGAGGGACAGAGCCTCGTTCTGATCGGACCGTCCTGGTCGAAGGATGCGCTGTGATGGCGAGGGCCGCGACCGTGGGGGCGGCCGCGGCCCTCTTTCTCGCCGGGTGAAGGTCAGTTCTTCATCCAGTGAGAAGCTCCGTTGGCGCCTATGCTCTGACCGGACCGAGTGTTCGCGCCGGACGGAGCGTTGACGTGCTCCCAGCTCTTGGTGGGGAACTTGTTCGGCGGGATCGTCCGCATCACCCAGCTGCCGTCAGCGTCTGGCGCCCCGAGCCTGGACTGTATCGAATTGGTCAGAGGGTGCGCGGAGGCGATCGTGGCGACCGCGCTGGCGAGAATGAGGCCGAAGCCGAGCGTCCTGAACATGTCAGTCTCCTTGAGCGGCCGGCGATTGCGCCGGTGTTGCAGGAGAGTCTGACGGATCGAGAGCGCGGTATGTGGCGCTCGCCACCAGCGGCGTTTCTTTTCGTGATTACGGTCGTGTCGTTCTTCCGCGCGATCTCGCGGCTCGAAGCGATCGACGGTTTTGACCACGTGGCGCGCGCGGGAACGGCTGACCTGGTCGGTCGGTCACAATCGACTGCGCAGATACCCATTAAGGGTACTTATCGCGAGAGCGGTCCGACCGGCTCGCGCGTTCATCCAACCGGTTCATATCGAAGGAGTTCAGAGTGTTACATCTTGATCGCCCCGTCCTTGCCGCGATGTTCGCAATCGGCCTGATGACGGCGACGACGGCGTTCGCCGAAGACAAGAACGCGACCCAGAACAGCGCTCCGGCTCGCGAGTCCGGGAGCAATTCGACCCATGTCGAGGGCCCCTCCTCGAAGGCCGGCGCGGCTGACCGAGGCGTGACGGAAGGGGGGTCTACGGGCCAGGCCGGCGACGGAAAGAAGGTCACCCCGACACAGACAAGCGGTCACGATCACTGACCGATCGTCTCGACGCCGAGACGCTCGCGCCGAGGCGGGCGTTTCGGCTCCGTCGAATGGGATTGCATTGATACCCGGACTGGGTATGATGAAGGCGATGATGGCGGCCGCTAAAGCATCTTGCGCCAAGCGCCTGAACCGGATCGAGGGTCAGGTTCGCGGAATCGCGCGCATGGTCGAACAAGACCGCTACTGCATCGATGTGGTGACCCAGATCGCGGCTGTTCGCGCGGCCTTGAAGAAGGTGGAGGAGGTCATCCTCCAGGACCACGTTGGTTGCTGCGTCGAGCATGCCATCGAGAGCGGCGACAAGGACGAGCAGCGAAAGAAGGTCGCTGAGCTGGTGGACGTACTCGGAAGGGTGCGCGGATGAGCCTGCGGTCGTTGCTTCGCCTGCTCGCAGGACTGACCGTAGCGATGACGCTGTACGTCGGCTGGACCTCGCCTGGCGAAGCGCATGGCGCCCACGACGCCTCCGCAGTCTCGCAAACGTACGAAGACGTCGTCGGAGCCGCGCCGGCTTCGACGCAGCAACAGGCGGTCGATGCCGGCGCTGAGAGCCGGCCGTCGGCGGACGCGTCAGAGCCGGACTGCGCCGGGCATGGATCGTCGCCTGGTAATGATAGCAAGACCTGCTGCAGCAATACCTGCCACGCCGTCATGTCGACGGAGCTGGGCCTCCCCCTTGCGCTTTCGATGGCTAGAACAGCGTCGCCGCGCGCGACTGAGCCTTCGGCGCTGCAGGGCCCGACAATCCACATCAAGCGTCCTCCGAGACCGCTGGCCGCGTTGGTCGGCTGACGTCTCAGGAACGCTCGCGTCCGGATGACCGTCCGGAATCCGTGAACCGTCCCCTGTCCGTCTGATCGACCGCGCTCGCCGGCGCTGACAGCGCCATTGCGTCCGTCCGTCAGATTTCGGGGTACTTCATGAAGCCGCTTGTCCCGGCCGTCGCAGCGTCGTTCGCCGCGCTTTTGAGCGCCTGCTCGGCGCTGCCGCCATCGCCCGTCGCGGGGTGGGATCCGAATGATCCATCCGCTCCCGCGCCGCACGGGCGCTACGTTTCGGTCACCGCCGGCATGGCCGACTACCGTCCGGTCGAGCCGAAGCCGTGGCTTGAGCAGAACAAGGCCGTCACCTCCAAGCCGATGGAGGGGATGTGATGCGATCAGTTCGCTCCCGCCTCGCTCGCGCGTCGGCCGTCGCCGCGCTATCGGCGACCCTCGGCGCCTGCGCGTCGATTTCCGCCGACCGCGGTATGACGCCGGTCGTCTCTCGGGTTTCGCTCGATCTCGGCAAGGACACCGCGAAGATCGTGACGCCAGCTGACGCGGCTGCCGTCCGGTCCCGTGTCGCGCGCCTTCTTGGCGCGCCGCTGACCGCGGACGCAGCCGTCCAGATCGCGCTTCTCAACAACCGGGGACTACAGGCGGAATACAACGCCCTTGGCGTCTCAGAAGCCGAATACGTCGAGGCGAGCCTGCCGCCGTCGCCGACCGTCTCCATCGAGCGTGTCACCTATCGCGGCGAACTGGACGTCGAGCGCCGGCTCGTCGCCGACTTGCTGTCGCTCCTAACGCTGCCGAGACGCGCAAAGATCGCCGAGACCGAGTTCCGAGCGGCGCAGTACAAGACGATCCAGGCGACGTTCCGCACGGCGGCCAATGCGCGCCGCGCCTATTATCGGGCGGTCGCCGCGCGCGAGACGGCTGCGTTTCTCGAAACAGCGCGCGCTTCGGCCGCTGCGTCCGCCGAGCTGACCAAGAAGCTCGGCGAAACAGGCGCCACAACGAAGCTCAATCAGGCGCGGTCCGGGGCGCTCTATGCCGAGGTCGCGACCGAACTTGCCGAAGCCCGGCTGGAGGCCTCCAAGGAGAGGGAGGCCCTGACCCGTGAGCTTGGCCTCTGGGGCCGAGACCTCGACTATCGACTGCCGTCGCGGCTTCCGGGATTTCCTCGGCTCAAGGCGCAAAGCGATGTCGAAGCAACTGCTCTTCGTCGCCGGGTCGACCTGATCGGCGACAGGCTCGAACTCGATGCTTTGGCGCAGAGCTACGGACTGACCGAGCAGACGCGGGCGATCTCGATGCTCGAGGTCACCGGCATCGCCAATCATTCGAAATCGGCGGAGGGCGACAAGGCTAATCCCAAAGGCTTCGAGGTCGCCGTCCAGATCCCGATCTTCGACTTCGGCAAGGCCCGGTCCGTGAAGGCTCAGGAAGCCTATATGGGCGCGGTCAATCGCCTGCTCGAAAAGGCGGTGAATGTGCGCTCCGAAGCGCGCGAAGCCTACGCGACCTATCGCGGCCGCTACGACATCGCACGGGCCTTCCAGACCCGAGTTCTTCCGCTTCGGAAGATCATCACCGACGAGTCGCAGCTTCAATACAACGGCATGCTGGTCGACGCCTTCGAGCTGCTGACCAACGCCCGCGAGAACGTCGCGAGCAATGTCGCGGCGATCCGAGCCAAGCGCGATTTCTTCATCGCCGACGTCGACTTCCAGGCGGCCCTGATCGGGGGCGGCGGCGCTGAAGAGGCGTCGCCGGAGCCGAAGCTCGCTTCCGCCGCCTCAGCGTCCTCCGCATCGCCCCAATGACCGGGAGAGACATCATGACCGTCTCGCGCAGATCCTTCCTGTCCGCCTCCGCGGCGGGCGCCACCTCGCTGGTCGCGGCGAGCGCCGTCTCCGGCCGCGTCCAGGCCGCCTCGATCCCCGAGGCGGCGACGATGAAGGAGGCGACCATGCAGCCTCCGCTCGCGCCGACCACCGGGCCCGACTACAACCCCGTGGTCACGCTGAACGGCTGGACCGCGCCCTGGCGCATGAACGGCGACTGGAAGGAGTTCCACCTCGTCGCAGAACCCGTGATCCGCGAGCTCGCCCCGGGCATGGTCGCGCATCTGTGGGGCTACAATGGCCAGTCGCCTGGCCCGACCATCGAGGCGGTCGAAGGCGACAAGGTCCGCATCTTCGTCACCAACCGCCTGCCGGAGCACACGACGGTGCACTGGCACGGGCAGCTCCTGCCCTCCGGCATGGACGGCGTCGGCGGGCTGACACAGCCGCACATCAAACCCGGCCAGACCTTCGTCTACGAGTTCCAGCTCCGGAAGAGCGGGACCTTCATGTACCACCCGCATGCCGACGAGATGGTCCAGATGGCCATGGGCATGATGGGCTTCTTCGTCGTGCATCCGAAGGATCCGGCGTTCCGGCGCGTCGACCGCGACTTCGTGTTCCTGATGTCGGCCTACGACATCGATCCGGGGACCTACGTGCCCCGCGTCGCGGAGATGACGGACTTCAATCTCTGGACCTGGAACACCCGGGTGTTTCCGGGGATCGATCCGATCGTCGCGGGCAAGGGCGAGAAGGTGAGGATCCGTTTCGGCAACCTCACCATGACCAACCACCCGATCCACATGCACGGCTACGACTTCAAGGTGTCGTGCACCGACGGCGGCTGGGTGCCGGAGGCCGCGGCCTGGCCCGAGGTCACGATCGACTGCGCGGTCGGGCAGATGCGCGCCTTCGACTTCGTGGCGGACGTTCCCGGCGACTGGGCGATCCACTGCCACAAGTCGCACCACACCATGAACGCCATGGGCCACGAGGTCTCGAACTTCATCGGCGTGAACAAGAAAGACATCGCCAAGAAGATCAAGGCTGTCGTGCCCGGCTACATGCCGATGGGCCAGGCCGGCATGGCCGACATGGGAGAGATGGAGATGCCGCTCCCCGACAACACCCTTCCGATGATGACCGGCTTCGGCCAGTTCGGCCCGATCGAGATGGGCGGGATGTTCACGGTGGTGAAGATCCGCGAGGGGCTGCAGCGCGGCGATTACAAGGATCCCGGCTGGTTTAAGCATCCCGAGGGTCAGGTCGCTTTCGAATGGAAGGGACATGCGCCGGGCGCAGCAAGCGCGCCGCCCGCCCAGCCAAAACCTGGCGACATGCAGATGAACGTCGTGAAGCCCAAGGCGGGCTCCGGCGGGCATGCCAACCACTGATCTCAACGAAAACCGGACCCCACACATGAAGCTGATGTTCAAGACCGCAGCCGTCGTCGCGACGGTTCTGCTCCCGACCTTCGCCATCGCCGACGCCGGTCACGATCACGGCGGCGCTCGCGCCTACGGAGAGCCTGGCGACTCCAAGAAGCCGGCCCGAACGGTCGAGATCGTCATGAAGGAGACCGACGACGGCAAAATGCTGTTCGAGCCGAACTCGATTTCGGCGAGCAAAGGCGAGCAGATCCGCTTCGTCTTGAAGAATGAGGGCCAACTCGACCACGAATTCATGCTCGCGACCCGCGCCGAGAACGACAAGCACGCCATCGCGATGCAGAAGAATCCGGACATGGAGCACGATGATCCAAACGGCCGGCGCATCGCGCCCGGAAAAACAGAAGAGATTGTCTGGAAATTCTCAAAGTCCGGAGATTTCAACTTCGCCTGCCTGATCCCGGGGCATCGCGAGTCCGGGATGGACGGCTCCGTCGCCGTCAAGTGACCCCAGAGACGAAAGGAAAAACGATGAGGACGTTCAGGACCATCACTGGCGCGCTCGCCTTCACGGTTCTCGCCGCGACCGCGGCCGCCGCAGCTGACGGGACCGTCAAGAAGATCGACGAAAGCGCCGGCAAGGTCACCCTGGAGCACGGCCCGATCAAGAACCTCGGTATGGATGAAGGCATGACCATGGTCTTCAAGGCGGGCGATCCCGCCATGCTGAAATCTGTGAAAGTCGGCGACAAGGTCAGCTTTGAGGCCGAACGTGTGAACGGCCAGATCACCGTCACCAAAATTCAGAAGAAATGAGTGCTGGCGGCGGGCGCGGATCTCTGCGCCCGCCACCTAATCGATCTTGGGAGACGAACAATGTTGAGAATGTTACTGGCGACGACCGTCGCCATGAGCGCCGCCACCGCGATCGCACAGGAAAGCAAGTCCGCCCCTGAAGGAACGGAAAGCCTTCCCAAGGCCTGCCAAGTCGCGTCGCCCGGGCAGGGTATGACGGGCAAGGCGATGGAGATGGGCGATATGGCGTCCCACTCGATGTCGGACATGGGCGAAGCCCAAATGGCTTCGATGAAGGCGATGCAGGACATGAACCGGACGATGAGAGCGACCCACGGGATCAAAGATCCCGATCTCGCCTTCGTCTGCGGGATGATCGCTCATCACCGCGGCGCCGTGGCCATGAGCAAGATCGAACTGCAGAGCGGCAAGGACGATCAGGCGAAGGCCTGGGCCAAGAAGATCATCGCCGACCAGGAGAAGGAGATCTCCGAATTCGAAGCGTGGGCGAACAAACGCGCGCAGTGACGTTTCCCGCGTAAGCCGCGATCTAGGGAGGATTGCATGGCTCGTCGCGCTCCAAGGCCGCCACGATGTCAGCGCCAAGCTGTCCTGTACGGGGTCTGCCTTGCCGCCCTCGTCGGTCCCGCCGGCGCGACAGGGGCTGGTCCCACAGGGAATGCCGCCGACACGGATGTCCTGGCCAACGTCCTGTCGACGGCATACCTCGCGGAGAATCTGAGCCGCGTCTGCGGCGAGCAGAACCGTTGGTTTTTTGAAGATACAAAAGGCTCAAGCGGCGATGGGCGGGCGTTCTCGGAGCACATCAAGTCGGAGGTGCTGGCCCGGCTGTCCGCCAACGACGCCAGCATCGTCGTCGTCAGGGCTGCCAACGCCGCTCGTGCGGTCTCGCTCGGCATGATTCACGTCATGGGCGAAGACACTGACGCCGCCGAGACCGCACGCATCGCGGGCTGGTGTGAGACCACCGCCAAGCCGTTGGTGAAAGGCATCCTGGCTCAACATGACATCCGTCATGATCTGTTCGAACGGATGCTCTCTCGGGCAAAGCAGTAATTCGGCTCCAAGGTCGCATCGGTGACGGCGCGGACATGTCATGTCCGCATGCCGCGTTCTAGGTCGGCGTGAATGTCCGCCGCTCGAAACGACCAGGGCTTCCAAAGGCTCCTTGGACGTGCGCCCCAGCATTCCGCGACCCGAGGGAGAACCTCTGAACCATCACCGTTAGGTGATGAGACGTGTGGCGGCGGCCACATCGAAGACTGTCGAGATGCGTCACGTTCGCTCTGAGCTCAAGTCGAGAGCAACAGATGGAGCGAATGGACATGAAGACTTTTGTGATGGCGAGCCTGGTCCTGATCGGCTCGATCGGAGCGGCGCTCGCCGCCGACACCACGATCCCCAACTCGACCAATCAGCACGGTCGAGATCGTGAGGATTTCTACGCCAGCATCCCCAAAATCGGGGAGCTGATGAAAGGCTCGCTGGTCCGCGAGAAGAGCCCCGAACAGCTCTCCGCCAATACGCACGATCACAGCGCTGGCGACGGCAAGCACGACGCGAACCGCGTCATGACTCGCTGAGAGCAACGCATTCGACAGGAAGCGCTTCGGTTCGGTCGATCGACCGAACCGAAGCCTGTTTCTTGGAGGCGAAAATGAACGTCGAGGTTTCCGCTCTGCTTAAAATGGTGGTCGTGACCGCGGCCTTGGCCGGGCCAGGTTTGGCGTCGATCGCGCCTGCTGTAGCCGCGCAAAGAGAAGGGACGTCTGCGCAGGGAGCGTATCGGCGCATTGGGCTGACGCCGCCGTCCTGCGACGACTCGAAAAGGGTCGTCGTCAGGACGCTTACGGATGACGCATCCGTCCGTCACGAACAGCTCGTTCACTGGACCCGGCATAACTTCAAGGGTTACCAGATGAAGCCCGTCTGCGCGCTGATCCAGGTTCGCTGACGGAGGCCCAAACGCCCTATCGGCGCCAGCCCGCAATCTCACCGGCTTGCGGCGAAAGTCCGGTTGACGCCGACGGCCCGCCTTTCAGCTATCGAAGGCCACAGAGCGAGCAAGGTCCTCCTGTGCCTGCAGGGCGGCGAGGCGAGCTTGAAGCGCCGTTTGAACGACCGTGAAGGCGTCGCCGCCGAGGGTCACACGCAGCGGCGGCCGATCTTGCGTGGCGACGGTGAAGATCGCTCGAGCGATCTTCACCGGATCCAGCGTGTAAAGTTCGTCACCTGCGGTCTCGAACATTCGGCGTATCGCGCCAGCTGGGGTATCTCGGTAGGCGGCAATCTCCGAAGCGAATTGCAGATTCCGGCTGAAGCTGGTTCGCGCCCCGCCCGGTTCGACAAGAGTGACGAACACGTCGAACGGCTCAAGCTCTTGACGCAGACACTCGCTGAAGCCCTCGAGACCCCACTTGGCGGCGTGATACATGCTGCTGGTTGGTAGTGAGTTCTGACCGCTGGCGCTCGAAATCTGGATGATCCGGCCGCTCTTCCGCTCGCGCATTGTAGGGATGAAGGCCCGCGTGATGTGCACGGGCCCCAGCAGATTGAGCGCGATCTGCCCCTCGATCTCCGCGTCCGACATCTCCTCAGTGGCGCCGACAATGCCGCCGCCGGCGTTGTTGACCAGAACGTCGACGGGACGGCGATGCTGCGTCCGGGCGACGAGGGGGTCAATCTCGGCCGTAGCCGTCACATCGAACTGCTCGACTGTAAGCGTCCTCGGATAGCGCGCCACGAGATCGTCGAGGCTTTGCGTCTTGCGGACGGTTGCTGTCAGATCGTGGCCGGCGGCGAGGACGGTCTCTGCGAGATGTCGGCCGATGCCGCTGGAGGCGCCGGTGAGAAACCAATGCATGGACATGGAACGCTCCATTTGTTACCTACCGGTTGGTAACTTCAGTAGCGAGGAGCGTCAAGCGGTGAGAGCCCGATGAGTAATGGGCCCAAGCGCAACGCGGCGCGGACTCGTGAAAAACTGCTCGAAGCGGCGATAGAGGAATTTGCCGCCAACGGCTTTGCGGGCGCTCGAATAGACCGCATTGCGGCAGCCGCCGGCATCAGCAAGCCGATGCTCTACGCCTATTTCGGCGACAAAGATGCGCTGTTTGAGGCTGCGCTTACGCAGGAGATCATGGCCGCGGCCGATCTAGACCGCTTCGACCCCTACGATCTGGAGGACTATGCAGGTCGAACCTATGACCTTCTCGCCACAAGACCACAATTGTGGCGGCTGCTCACTTGGCATCATTTGGAACGAGGCCAGGACATATTGTTGTTGCCGGCCGGCCAGGATCTTCTGAAAGCGAAGCAGGAGGGGATAGCCAAAGCGCAGACGGAGGGGCGGATCAGGCGCGATTTCGCGCCTATGGACGTGATCCGCTTGGTGGCCGCCCTTTCGCAGCTTTGGTGTATGAGCGAACCCGCTCGATCCAAACGAGAACACAATGCGCGTCGAACGACCGTGAAGCGGGCTGTAGCTCGCCTCTTGATCGAAAGCTGAACGCGAAGAAGTTATACAACTTGAGTGCCGCCGCAAGCAAGCGGACTACGAGAGAATGGTGCATGCTTGGGGCAGCTGAAAGCAGTCTCTGCCACAGGTCGTGGCTACTGTCGTGTTGAGCTTCGGTGCAAGCGCGGTTACTTACATGACGCGCCTCATCGCGGAGAGGTCGCCGTTGACCTTCAGCGTCACGGTCACGTCGGCCTTGCCGCGGTTCCTCCAAAACCAGCCGTGCTTGCCGTCGAAGGCGGCCTCAAGGACACCCGCTTGGCTCGGGACGGCGCGGCCCTTCTCGTAGCTGGTGGACTGCTGGCCGGCGCCGTCGGCGTGCATGTCGAAGTTCACGACGCCGCCCCCGACAGTCCACGCGAAGTTCACCTTGGCGGTCTTCTTCATGTCGAGCTTCACCTCGGCGCCCTCGCCGGGCCTGAGCGTGACCTTGGTCTCCTCGGATTTCTGCGCGGCCTCCTGCGCGTGAGCGGAGCCGACGAAGAGCTCAGGCCAGCCATCACTCATGGACTTCGCCTAAAATGCGGGCCGCCTTTATCGAGGCGATCCAGTGATATCTATCCGCAGCAGCCGGAGCGCGTTGGCGGTGACGACCACGGTCGCGCCGCTGTCGGCGAGGATCGCCATCCAGAGCGGGGTGAAGCCGACAAGGGTGGCGATGAGGAACGCGCCCTTCAGGCCGGGGCCAGCGCGACGTTGGATCATCGAGGCGTTGTTGCCTCGTTCGGTATGAACGGGATTGATCAAACGGAGGGCTTGGCCGCACCTATCGCGTGACACGATCCTTCACATTCAAAACCTTCGAGGGCGCTTTGCCAGGCTCTCCGTCTGATCCATTGATCTGCAGCGCCTGCGTCCCGGTGAAGCGGTTCGCAAATTGGATCCGCGCGCACGGTTCCCGCGGCCAATGCGAGATCAATCCGTCCCACGGCGCCCGGCGCAACGTGGCGCCGGCTTCGGATCTCGCCGTTGAGGTCGACTCGTTCTTTCGGGCCCACTACGTGCAGGGTGGCTATGACATCACTGTTGACGACGACGACCGCACCCACCACGAGCAACGCGGGGAAGGTTTCAAAGAGATTCTGTTGGAAGAGCTAGGATGCGACGATGACGTTCTCTCGTCCATCGTCGATCAATTACCAGACGTAGATTGGCACGACAAATCTCAGGGAGCTGAGACATTTTACGACGACTCGATCAATTTCGAGAGCCTTGCGGAGATCCGACGTCGCGACGAAGCGGATGAGGCAGAGTATTGGTATGAGCGGCGCTTTCAGTTTCAGTGGGAGGATTTCAGCGAGCAGGTGCAATACAGACAGCGGTTTTTCGATATCAAGAAGCCGCTTGATCAGCTTTTCGGGAAGCCAAGCGAGTATGACGATGGCGCCGTCCGGCCCGTTTACAGCCTCCCCGTCGGCCAACGCCTTTATCGAGCCCGTCTGCTTGGACGTGATCTGACTGAGGAGAAGCTACGGTCAAACGCAGCCGCTGAACTTGGCGCGCCGCCAAGGGAGAAAGCTGCCGCCGGACGCATGAACGTGGAGTTCATTCCGGCCTTCTACGCAGCGTTCAGCCTTGAGACCGCTGTTGCAGAGATACGACCAGGCATCGGCGAAGAGGTTGCGATTGGCGAGTTCGAGGTTCGGACGGAGCTGAAGGTTTTCGATTTCACAGCTTTCGCGCGTAAACGCGACGAGCATTGGGAGCAGATGATCCGCCACACCCGCTACGACTTTATCAAGCAGATGGAGGACATGATCAGCAAGCCTGTGCTGCCGTCAGACCGACAACGCGAGTATATACCGACGCAGATCGTTGGCGAGTACCTAAAGAGATACTTTAATTGTGATGCAGTGATTTATAAATCTGCGATGATGAAAGATGCCGAAATTGATACTCGGAACATCGTCATCTGGAATAAGGGACGTTTATTCGTCGGGGAGGGTGCGCCGCTCGCGTATGTCGGGCATGAAATAAAAGAGGTAGCAAACGTCACCTACAGGCTTTCCGGTTTCCCGTTTTGAAGGGTCGGCTGAAGCCCGCGGCCAGGCATCTCAAGCTTCAGGTCGGGCATGCTTCTTTCTAGTGAGGGAGGCTAACGCTGATCGCCAGGAGCCGGCAGGCATCGCGTCCTGGGCGCGGCCTTCCCCCCACTTTGCACGTTTGGCCTCGTCGCCTCTGAATTCACGCCGGTCAGCCTGCTAACGCCGATCGCGGCGGACCTCGGAGTCACTGGAGGACAAGCTCCTCGGCTCGGCTCGGCTCGGCGCCGGCCTCCCCGCAGCGCGCCAATCGACGTTGCGAAAAAGTCGGTCGTGGGGGCGACTGTGAGCGCGGAAAGTTCGCGACCTGTCAGGCTGGTGGTCTTTTTTGTCGACGACCACCACAGCGCCTGCTCTCGCCACCGCGGCCATTGTCGCGCCCTCGCCACCGTTGAGTGTTTCAGCCGCCTGCCTGTACGAGCGACAACAAGACGGACCTTGTCCTTACCCAGCTCTCTCTTACTGGGACGACCCGCGTGCGGTCAGGCGGCTTGGCGGCGGCCAAACTCCGAGGGCCGGACTCGGTTTTGGCTCATTGCCCAGCTACGGGTACGACTACCGGAAGCGTGGCGGTTTGGACTCTATCGACAGGAATAATTCGATGTTCTATTTTTGTTCCGACGCCTATGCACAAGCGTGAGCGCCTCTATCATTGCGTGTGACCGGCGTTTGATCGATCGTCTTTTGACGCTGAGGGATTGGGGTCCAAAATGAGGAATTATGACGACTTGGTCAGGCAGGCTCGCGAGCAGGGTCATTTCAAAGCGGACCAGTCGAAAATTCCTTTGACCACGGCCATCCTCGGCAAGCTGATCGTTGCGGCATGGGCGGCCGAGAACGGCCGCTCCGATCTGCCCAGACGCGAGAGGGTGATGGCTGCGCTGCTCGATCGCGCGAACGACGCCCCTGCCGAGGTACGGCAGGTCATGCATGTCGATCGGCGCCTGACCGGTCCTGTGATCGCCGAGTATTCCGAGTATCTCGCATCAGCTCAAATTGATGGATTGATAAAGCGCTACAACCCTGACTATGTTCGCGTCGCAGTTGAAATCGACCGGGCCACGGGGGCCGATTTGCTGAACGATTACCGCGATCGACCGGCGGTCGTCGAATGGGTGAAGAGCGTGACCCGGAAGCTCCTCGAACCGAGATCCGCAAGGTTTGTGAGTGAGCAGCACGTCCGCGCTTCTACCTGATCTGCGGAAGAGGCTGTCAGCCGCTGGTCCTTTCATCGACGCCGTTTTCGAACATCTCGCTCCGCGGCTGATCCCGGACGAACAAATCCGGGCGTCCAAGAACGCAAAGCGATTTAACGATCCGATCTGGAAGACCATCAAGCTCGACTATGAAGAGGTCGCGCTGGTGGAGCTTCCGCTTTTCCAGCGCTTGAGGCGGATCCGACAGCTCGGCCTGGCCTATCTGGTCTACCCCTCAGCCCATCATACCCGGTTCGAGCACTCCCTCGGCGCCTTGCATGTCGCAGAGCAAATGCTCGCGACCTTGACGACGAAATCCGAAGACCAGGGGCCGAGCGACCGGGATCGTCGACTGGTGCGTCTGGCGGCGCTGCTCCACGACTGCGGGCATACGTCCTTCAGTCATGTTGGCGAACGGGCGCTGAACGCCGAGGCATCGATCTGCGATCAATTCCGGACGGTGAACGCGATCCTCAATGAGGCGTTCAAAGATCAGGTCCGGGAGCAGCTCGCCGACCTCATGTCGAAGGACAAAGGCCAGCCCGCGCCGAGCACGCTGGGCCAGACCAGTCCGCCGACTGCCGAACTGATCTCCATCCTACTTGTACTCAGCGCGCCGATGGAGCGCTTCGCATCGCGGCTTGGCGTTACGGCTGAGGATCTTATGCTTGTGGCGTCCCTGATCATGGGACGCCCGCACAATTTCTCCGACAAGGACGGGATCTATCCAGATTACCTGAAATCGATCGTGTCTGGCGATCTCGACTCCGACAAACTCGACTACGTCGCGAGAGACGCTTATTTCGCCGGAATTCCGATCGCCGCCGACGTCGACCGGTTGATCTCTCAATTGGCGCTCGTCAATCACGTCGTCAGATCGAACACCAACCGCAAGCTGAACTGTAAGCTGCTGGGTGTTCTGCCTTCAGGCGTTTCGGCGTTCGAGATGTTCGTGATGACGCGATCCTACATGTTCAGCCGCGTTTACCAGCATCCAAAAGTCCGGGTCGCGGAACGGGCGCTGGTGCGTTCAATCGGTCAGGCGCTTGCAAAGAAGTCCGCTGCCGGTGGCGATGTTGAAAGGAACGTCATCGACCTGCTTTACGGGATCCATGGCGACGACGCCTGTTTGCTTCAACTCGACCAGGATCTTGGGGCGTCTCAGTCGATCGCGCAGAGCTGGCGCAAGCCGCGGCGAGCGCTCGCCATCACGCCGCGAAACGTGGTCGGCTACGACGAGGATAACGGGCTCACGGTCTCGGCGTTGCTCAAGCAATGGAGCAAGGCTGCAGACGTGCTGATCAATGATCCAAGTCCGATCGAATCCAAGATCGCGAAGCTGCTCGGAGCAACGGACGATGCCGTGGTGGTCGACTGGCAGCGTCCGCCCAACATCAAGGAAAACCCAGCAATTTTCGTGAGCGACGCATTCGCCAAGAGCAGTTTGACGCCGATCTCTCGGGCCTTTGACATCAGCCAGCTCGCCAAAGCCTACGAGGACGTGAAGAGCCTCGCTTGGGTGTTCGTCGATCACGAAAACATCGCCGATGCATCGGTGGCGGCCGCAATCGTCCTGAACGACGAGTTCGGTTTGATGCCGCGGAAGAGTGCTATCACGGACGCCAAGATTGACCTCGACGAGTTCGCCCACGCGCTGGAAGACCTGAAAAAAACTCCCCATCACGCCGGCCTGATCGGCGCATCGATGGACGCGATCAGCACAAACCTAAGGGGCACGCTGGTCATTCCCGCACGGATGTTGGAGCGATACCTGCCGTTTGCCGAAGCGGACCGCACGCCCGCGGCGTTCGAGCTCGCAGACGCGCTCGCGGCACTCAATCTTTCCTATGGACACTTGGGCGAGGTGAACGCTGCGTTGACGGTGCTTCGCGCCGTAGGTGAATTCATTGTCGACAAGCAGGAGGAAGGGCAAACAGCCAAGCTGTCTCTCGACGAAACCGAGCTTCAGAAGGAGCTGTCGAACTATCTGAGAGCGAGATTCCGCGACGATGACACCATTCAGTTCAGCCAGGAGGCGCAAGGCGCGAATGGCCGACTTGATCTCCTCGTTTCGGCTGGCCGGTCCAACCGTATTCGCGTCGTTGTCGAGCTGAAGGCCGAGGAGGCGACGTTCGAGACCTCGGTCAAAAACAACATCGACCAGCTCGAAAGTTATCTCGCGCAAGAGACTGTTGGGCGCGTGGGCATTCTGTTCTGTCGCTTTAAGTGTGACGACGACCGCAAGCTTAGAGAGTTGGTGGAGCTAAAGGCGCTGAAGGACGACAAGCTTGCGATCTGTGTCGGACAGAATGTGCCTCGGGACACCGCATCCAGGCGAAAGAGATTGAAAGGCGCGCCCGCATCTGGATTGGCTCAGACCTCATGACCGCTCGACCGAACTCCTGCGGTAAATGCGGTTGGCGATCGCACGACGCTATTGCGAACTGGGAGTGGGGCGCCGATCGACGGCGCTGATTGTGGGCTCGGGCCCACGCCGCGATCGCGGGGATCAGGTCTGTTCTCCCGAAGAGCAGCTGCGTCGATCTGGTCCATGGCGCGTCCGCTATCGCGCCTACCGAAGCGCGCCTCAAGCAGGCCGCATGTTCCGGGTCACCATCATGCCGTCGACCCCGGTCGATCGGGACGATTGTCAGCGTCCCAGGGCTCTTCTCGGTTCTTTTCGCACAAAGCCCGCCGAGCGCCGTCTAGACTAAAGCAGCGTTCTCCAACCATCGGCGGCGCTCAACGCGAGGTCGAACACCGCGGCGACGTCGTCGGAGCGAGGAAACGCGTCAAGATCCCGAAAGAATGTATCGACCAGCGGATGAAGCCTCGCGCGCCGTCGCTCGATCTCGACCTGCAGCGGCCCAGCGACCAGAAGAGGCAGAGCGGACATCAGCGCGAGCAGATGCGCCTTGCGCATGGCGATAACGCGCTGAAGCGCCGGCCCCGGATCCGCTGTCTCGAACGCCTCCAGGTCGCGCGGCCCGTCATATCCTCGGCTCCAGCTCCGCCACCATGCTTCGTCACGAGGAAATCCGGCCGTTGCGAAATGGCGGATCGGGTTTCTCAAAATCTTGCGCCGGGAGGGGACGGCCTGCGCTCGAGGCGCTCGCACATGAGCGGCTCCCATAACCTTGCCCCGCAGAAACAGCCGAGAGGTCTCGGCGTGGATCTCCTTCCCGTCAGCTCGGTACTCCCGCCGATGTCCGCCCCAGGCCAGGTAGCTCGTTAAGAGATAGCCGCTGACCTTGTCGTCAACGATCACGTCGAGACCGTCGTCGACGAGAAACGGCGCCATCTCCGCGTCGATCCCGTCCGCGAACCGCTGGAAGCCGGGATGGCCAACCAGGAACCGGCCAGGCGCATGCGTCAGCCCCTCAAAAAGCGCAGGGCCGCTCGCGCTCTCCGCCGCCTCCCGGAACGCATTGACGTAACCCTCCTCGTATCGCGTGTCGGCGTCTGCCTGCAGGATGAGAACACGGCCGGGCGGAACGCCCGTCGATCTCGCCAGTCGCGCGGCCATAGTCACGCCTCTGGCGCGGGGCGGGACATAGCCGCGCTCGGCCTCACTCGTAACGACGACGGCGCCCTTGAGCGAACGCCTCCTGATCGCGTGCATCGACGCCAACGTTCCGTCGCTCGATCCATTGTCGACCAACACGAGATACGTGTCCTTCGGCGTCGCCTCCTCGCCCAGCCCAAAACCGAACGACTTCGCGGCGAGAAAAATTTCGTCGCGCTCGTTGAGGCAGGGGATCACGATCACCGTCAGCATGCCGCGCCATCCGTCGGATCGCTGAAGATGCGGTTCAGGACTGCTGTGGCTCGCTCGGCGGCTGTTCATGATCCGGCTGATCGGCGGTCGTTGTCGCCGGAGACTGCGGTCCGGTGACCGGCGAGGCGGACGACGGCGGCTCAACTGAAGCCGGCGCGGATTGACGCCGCCAGACCAGGAGCCTCTGTCTTTCCTCCGGAAGCGCCGCATCGACGAACCCCGCCGCTTCCGCGGCGCGCGCCGACGCTAGATTGGATTTCTGCATATGAGCGTAGATGACGTCGTAACGGCTTTGCGAGCAGGCCAGATGATAGCCAAGACGTCCGATGCCGCGCCCCTGGCTCGTCTGGTTCAGATAGATCTGGATAGAGGCGTGGGGTCCGACCGGAGGTTGATCGATCCGGTTGATGAAGACCTGGCCGGCGCGCCGGCCCTTGTGCTCGATGCGCCAAGCTTCGCCGTCCGCGCCGCCGCCGCGGCCCTTGGTGCCTTTTGTCGGCACGAGCCGAACGTCTTGCGCAGACACGGGCTCGCGAGGAACCCTCGACTTGGGCGTCGCGGACGGCGGCGATCGACGCGGCTTGCGCCGACGTCTCGCTGCGGCCTTTCGGGCGTCATCCGCGGTCGGCATCGAGCCTAAGGCCTCGCGTCAACCGATCGTCGGCACGCTCCCAGAACTCGGCCGGAAAGAAGCCCGGAGAATAGGCGACCACCGCATCCTCGAGCCGATCGATGAGGCCGCACGCGTCAAGCGCAGCCACGACCTCGTCGATGCGACGCTCGATTGCCTCTACGGGCGGATCAAGGGGCAAGTCCCGGCTTCGCCAGTCGCTGTCGCCGTCATAGCGATTGCAGAAATAGTCCATGTCGACATGGAGCAGCAGACGGCGGCCGTCGAGATCCGCCAGCCAGTCGTCGAGTGAGGGGGTCATCCGATATCGGCCTGGTCCAGTCCCGGCCTCGGTCGGAACGAGCTCAATGGCCGGCCGGGGTGCTCCAGGCTCGATAAGGTCGTCCTCGACGACGCCGTGTCGGATCTCGAAATCGAGCGTCCGCTGTCCCTTCGGCGGCTGAATCAGATGCCGGACCTCGACCTGCGGCGCAGCGGCGAGGAACGGCGTCATGAAGCTGCCCATCCCGATCGCGCCGCTCTCGATCGCGGCCGTGACGGAGCCCGGATCGCCCAGATCGCAGGCCGCGCCCGAAATCAGGTCGCGCCACCCGTCGCCGTCCGCGACGAGCCGCGGAGCGTCGAGATCACGGTGATCATCGACATGAAGGATCGTCAACTGCTCGAGCGCCCCGGACCCGCTGCGCTGCAACCACTCGGCCCAGCTCGCAAGCGTCCAGCTGTCGTAGAGACAACGCAGCAGCCTGGAGGACCGCTGGCGGGCCGCGGCCATGTCCTGGCGGCGCAAATCTGCGTCCCACCAAGCGAGCCCGACGTCGAGCGCGGGGTCGACATGACGATCCGGATCGCCGGGCCAGGCGAGCTCCAGCGCCCAACCGTCGGGCGTGCGGGTCGCGGTGGCGTCCTTGTCGCAAAAATAGTCGCGCAGACGTCCGTGCCGTTGCGCCGCGTCCTCAGGAAGGCGCTCGGACGCGACCAGCATGACGTCAGGCCGCGACGGGCTGCTGGCGCCTCGCCCGATCCAGAGTGTCGATCAGGGCCTTGCCCAGCGGCGTCATAGAGCACGTGCGCAGCGTCGCGAAGCCAAGCTCCAGATTGCGCTCGGTGTCCTGGAGTTGGTTGATCGCGCGATCGCGCATGTGGCAGGGACCCGCCTCGAGGACATGCGCCCAGTAGCGCTTGAGCTCGACGAACACGAACACCGCATGAAGCAGGCCCGAAGGCGGCCTGAGATCGGCGCGCCACGGCGAGACTACACGCGGAGCCGTCGGGCTCACCGTCGGGCCGAACCGCTCCAGCAGATAGAGCTTCTGATGGCGGTACTCGTGGATGAGCGAGTCCGCGAGATCGTAGGGATCGATCAGGCCCCGGCCCTGCCAGACCGACACGAACAGCGCGCCCGGCACCGAGTCGTCGCTGAACGAGACGATCTTGGCGGGATCGGCCAAGGGATCGCGGACGAACTGGATCGCCCGGCAGGTGTTCCTCATTTCCTCGTAGAGCGAAGGCCGCCAGCGCCGCACGATCTCGAGCGCCTGCGCCACGACAGACGCCGCCTGCGCGGCGACGTCCCGGCCCTCGAAAAAGATCTGGTCGCCGAACGGCGCCCGAAGCCAGGCGTCGTCTGCGGCGACCGCAATATCGGCCCCACGCGGGCTGCGGCTCGCAAGCGCGACGAGATCGCCCGCATCGGCCCGCAACGGCTTGCCGTCGACGTCGTGCACAAGCCCGCCGGAGGCCTGAGCCAGCATGGCGCGCGTCCAGGCAGCGACGCCCGGATCGCTCGCCAGATCGCCGAGCTCTTCCTCAGGGCGACCCGCAAGCGCCGTGACCGCGTCCGCCACTGGACCCTGAAGGCCAGAGGCGAAATCGAGCGCCGACCTGAAGCGCGCTAGCGCGCTCGCGCGAGCGTCGTCCGTCAGCATCCGCGTGGCTGACGCCGAGGTCTCGGCAAGCTCGAACCGCGCCAGATCGAAATCCGCCGGAAGCCTGGAGCTCAGATCCTCCGGCTCCCCCGCAAGCCCATCCGCCAGGCGCGCCTTGACATGCGAGATCAGCGCGAACAGCTCACCGCAATAGACCGAGGGGTTCTTGAACCCGCTCTCATCGTAGCGGTGAGGAACCGATCCGCCACCGCAGATGTCGACGACCGTGCAGCTCAGACATTTGGCGCCGAGGCCGTCCTTGCGCAGCAGCGCCCGATGAGCCTCGAGCCCCGGCGACGCTGCGACCGCCGAAATGGCCGCGTCGCGCACCGTGCCCGCCAGCGCGGTCGCGCCGTCGCGGACGATCTTCAGAACGTCGAGGTCGTGATAGCTGCCGTCGGTCTCGATCGATAGAAGGTTGACGTCCCCGAACCCGAACGCGTCCGTCGCCGAGGGCAGCCCGGCTGCGACGTCAAGAAGCGCTTCGAAGGTCCGGACCGGGAGGTGCGAATAGCGATCAAACCAGAGATCGAACGCGCGGATCAGCCAGGCCTCGTAGCGCTGCGGATTTGCGTCGCGTCCCGGCGGCGGCCGCAGGTGGTGCGCATCCGGCAGCAGGAAGTCGAGCTTGGGTGGCTGAAGCTCGTCGAAGAAGGCGAAAAGATCGTCGGGCGGAACCGACGGGTCGATGACCGCGATCACGCCCGCGAAGACCGCAGGACGCGCCTGAAGCCTTCGATAGGCCGCCATCACACGGTCGAAACTGGAGCGGCCCTTGAGGCTGGTGCGGTGAAGATCGTTGGCGTGCCTCGGTCCATCGAGGCTTAGCGAGATCGAGATGTCCGCCGCTTCAAGCGTGTCGAGCGCGGCATCGCTCAGCAACAGGCCGTTGGTCTGCATCGCGATGTCGAGCTTCACGTCCGGCCCGACCGCCCGCTGAAGCTCGCGCGCGAAGTCCAAGATTGGATCGACGCCGGCAAGCAAAGGCTCGCCGCCATGGAACACCACGACGGCGCGCTTCAGGCCGACTTCGCGCGTATAGTCAGCGAGCCGAGATGCGAAGGCGCTCCGCACCTCGGCCGACATCGTCTTGGGCATCGATCGCCAGCCCTGATCGGCATGGTGATACACGTAGCAGTAATCGCAATCGAGGTTGCACCGGGAGGCGACCTTGACCAGGAACGATGTGATCCGAGCCGCCGCCAAGGGATGACCTCAGGAGCGATTGTGCCGGTGGTGCATCCGGTCGTAGCTGGTGATCACTTCGCTCGCTTCGGCGCTCGCGAGAACGCGGCTGCGAAGGCGCTGGATCGCAGGATTCGCCGACTGGCTCCTCAAGACAGCGGTCTTGAGCGCCTCCTCGGCGGGCTGCGGGGCGGTCTGACTGACAGGCGGCATCGGAAAGCTCCTGTTTGCTGTTTGTTCTGATTCAAATAAGGGAAATTTTTAGGGTTTGCAATCTTCTCAATCCTGATCATCCAGCATGGGTGAGGATCTACTTGCGATCGAGTGCTGGGCGCGGCAGAAGTTCGCCCGACGCCTTCCCATCGCGCGCCGTAGCTCCGCATGCGGATCGCATCGCCGCAATAATGCATCTGTATCCTCGAGATCTGTTATCTGACAAAATAAACTCATTTCATGATCTTGTTTGATCGAGCAGGTGGAGCGGCGGCGTTTGCGGTGACTCCGACGCCTTGAACTAGGATGATCTTGAACAAGACTAGCCGTTATTATGAGCGCCGACGGCCACGATATTCAGTCGTTCACGACAGTGTGATCTCGGCGGATCGTTCAAACTCGCTTGTAGTGCTCGGAGAGATTGAGTTGTCCGGGGCGGCGGATGGTTCGGGACATTCTCGCGCCGCGCGCCATGTCGGCCAGCGCAGCCTCGATGCGCTAGGTCTTCGGCGCGACGCCGCTCAAAGCGATACGACCCGAGCCGTCCGATTGGACGATCGCGGTAACTAGCGCGAAGCCGTAGGACGTGCGGTCGCGGGCCTTCCGGTAGATTTGCTTGCCGCCAGCTGGCGCCGGCAGCGTCGCCGCGGTGATTAATCCGCCCGTCTCAAGCGCGTTGCGAAGGCTGGCGAGCAGCGGCGCATCGCGGCGTTAGTGCTGCTGGCGTTCAAACGACCGGAGATGATCATCGTGGCGGCGGTCGACGGTCTTGCTGTCGCAAATGTGCTCGAACCCAACCTGCGCACTCACCAGCGGCGGGACGGCTGATAGGTCTTGCTCGACGACCGGCGCGTCGCTCGATACGCGACCTTCGTAAGATTTGCCGAGGTCAGACCTTGCTATTCGGCATCCGAGGGCTTTTGGAGCGGCTCTCGTCGAAGGCGATCGATCGCGGCCTCAATAGTCGCTCGACCCAACCTATGCTTCCCTTCAAGAGCTGCTTCGAGCTTGGCGAGGATGTCGGCTTTAGAAACCGCGCTCTTCTCCGAGAGCGCATCGATGACCGCTTCTGCAAACGGGTGGAACCAGAGACGAGCATCGCCCTTGAGCTGCCGTTCCAGAATCCCCTCGAAATGGGCTTTTGTCTCTTCGGCCGTGCGACGCGCCATGCTCGTCAGATCTCCAAGGCTGAGGCGATAAGCAGCGATGGTCGCATGGCCGACTGATCAGGCTTCCGCGACATCGACCTCCTGCTCGACGCTGGCGCGCTCCATTCTATTCGCCATCAGGCTCGCAGCCCAGCCCGGCATGGAGGCGGCCATAAGCGCGATGGGCTCGCGCCACAAGATCGCGCCTGATGCGATCAGAGTTTGTTGGTGCTTCGGGCGCGAACGCCAGAAGCGGCGTGGCCTCGGCGGCGAAGCTCGCGGTCAGCAGCCAGCCGGATGCCGCTTCGGTTATTGTAGGCAAATTCGAATTTTGCCTACAGGACGCGATGAGCCAGCCTTCCGAGCTTCCGATCTCGATCCAGACCATGTTCGCCGACCTGGTCGAGCGCGCATGGACAGGCAATCTCGCCGACCTCACGAGGGGCGGCGGCTCGGCCTATTCTCGTGAGGAGAAGGGGCGGCTCTGCTGGTATTGGCAGCCAGGCACGGATCGAGGGAAGCGACCGCCTGCTCGGAACGACATCCAGCAAGCAGGCGCGCTGATTGAGGTGCTGTCCAGTCAGCGGCCGGATGATTTGAAAGCCGTATGGGAGGAACTGAACTCGCACGGCGCTTCATGGAGGGAGATGGCCTCAAGAAGCTTTGATCAGCTTCCACCAAACGTACGCGCCGCTTTGGGGGATGGCCGCTGATCATCAGCGGGGCGCGTCGATTACGCTTTCGCTCTTCAGCGCGCGTCCCCGCCGATCGTGTACCGAGAGACGCCGAAGACCATGTAATTCATGCCGATGGGCTGAGCGGCGCCGACAGGCACGATCTCGCCGGCGTGGGTGTCCCAGACGTAGTTCGACCAATCCCACCCGGCGGTCTTGGTCGCCTGCGCGACGACGAAAGATCCGCATCTGAGCCGTGCCGACGTTGGGCTGCCGTCGAAATCAAGGCCGAGCGAGAACGTGTGCACCTGCCAATTCCCGCTACGCTTCGCAGCCATCCGAACGACGCCTTCTGCCAGCTTAGTGAAGGGCTTTATGGCTGGTTGGGCGAGATGCAGCAGCGACAGGCCCTGCTTGAAAGTATCGGTGTCCAGCACCTCGAGAATGTGATCGTCGCTCGAGCTCGACACGTTCACGGTCCGACCTTCGAAGCTCACACCATTGTCGCCGACCGTCAGACCGAGAAAGATCGGCAGCCCGTTGACGCCCGCGCTCTGACCGTCTCTCGCCCTGCACGTCGCGGTGAAGGTCAGCGCTTCGGTTTCGCCGGCGACCTGGTTCTTGCCCGAGAATTCGCAGAGCACCCGGTGTTCGCCGCGACCTGGGAACTCCTGGACGAAAAAGCGGTCGAGGGTGACCTTGATCGTGTTTCCCTTGAGCGTTTCGTCTGCGACAATCTCGGCGAGGGGGACGATCGGCAGACGGTCGCCGCCGGTCTGGTCGATGAAGCCGAATATCGCATTGGTGCCCAGGAACGGCCGGTCGGAACCAAAACCCCATCCCTGGGGCGCGCCGCCGTGAGGCGTCAGTTCGTCGGCTCGGCGCTCGTCCCCGATCAGCCGCAGATAGTCGACTACGGCCTGCAGGCTCTCGGCGCCGAGGCTCTCATCAGCGTTAAAACTCATGGTCGCCTCGCTCTGACAGCGACGCCCGCACGCGCGCGTAGCTCAAGTTCCTGCCGAATTTCCTGATAGATATCGGCCCGGATGGTGTCGGCCGTCTCGAAGCTGACAGCCAAGGCGTAGGGCGCGTCGACCTGGTTGAATGCGGTGGTCTCCGCCACGGCCTGAACGCCGATCATGAAGCTCGACCGACTGCCGAAGGGGACTGCCTTGCGTCCGTCGAGAACGGAATGGAACAAGGTCCCCTTGCTGCAGTGTCGGTGGTCAGGCTGGATGACGTTCGTCCGGTCCACGCCCTCCCAAAAGTGGGATTTGCCTTCGTCGTCGGTGACCACCAGCCGGATGGATCTCGGCGAGGCGGCGCTGACCCTGACGGGTGAGCTCCAAGCGAGCGTGACGGTGATGCGCCGGAGTTCCGCCAGAGACGACAGCGAGTCGGGAAGCGGGATCTGATACTCGTGTCGCCGGTTGTTCCGCAGCGTCGCGTCGGCGAGCATCGTGACGCGGTGGGCGGAGCCGCTGATCACGCGGTCCACATCCGGTTCGCCATACCCAAGAAACTGGGAGATGGCCACGCGACGACGATAATTCGAGGTCGCGGCCACAGGCGGATAGAACCCGTCGAGGTGACGGCCGATATCTCCCCACGAGCAGCCATGCGCGAGCAGGCATTTCAGAATGACGGCTCTGGTCTGTCGGTCACGCCACCGAGCCTCTCCGGGTGCGGCTGGAATGTCATCGAGGGCGTCGGCGATGCGGATCGCGCCTCGGGTTGCGAGCGCAGCGGCGTTGCTGGTCCCGCTCGAGCGCTGCGTTCGATCGCGGCGTCCGCCACGAGTGTCGGGGATCGCAGCTCTCTGGCCGGCGCCCTCGATCTCTTGGCTGAAGAGTTCGAGACCTGTTGGCGTGACGCGCGCCCGCGCCGCCTGACGACCGCCCGGCATGACGAGGTCAGGCTTAATCGAGCCTCCGATGCCTGTGCCGAGACGCGATCCGAGATTGGTCATCTTCAACGCGCCGAAAGGATCGATCGCCGCGCCCGTGAAGGCGCTGGAACCGGCGAAATCACTGTGGAGCGCCCCGACGGTCAGACTGTTGCAGGATTGGGCGGGGCTCAGCACCGGGCGCGTGGCTCGTGCGCGTTCCAGAGCGGTCAGGATGGCCTCGGTGCGGGCGTCGGGCGTAGCGCGGCGAAAGTCCGTGAGATTGGCGAACCCATCCAGCGGGAGGCCATCCTGTGCGTTGCCGGCGCTGACGACGAACAGCACGTGATATCGGTGAGACAGGTAGTCGAGAAGCCTGCTCCAGTGGCTGGCCCGGCGCTCGAACGGCGAATGCATGTCGCCGAGCGAGTGGTTGATGATCAGCACGTCAGGCCCGATGGGTTTGCCGTCGCCGACGCCCTCCTTCAGGGCGCGCACGGCGCGCTCGATCATCCCGACGGCGAGTTTATCGGTCGGAGTATGTTCCGGAGAGCCGTTCGCCGGGGATGCGAGCACGGGCACGACGAGCAGCGTCCTGCTGATCGGCGGGTGGCCGCCGTCAAGGTCGCCGTGGATGACGAGGGACGCCATCTGGGTGCCGTGCATGCGCCGGTGTGGAGGAGCCTCGGCTGGCGTCACGTCGACGGGGTAGACGTCGATCCGGTTGCGCAGCAGATCGTGGTTCTCGATCGGGAAACCATCGAGCAGGGCGGCGATCGGAGCTCGGGTGTCAGGTTGCGCGGGAGGCGCGCGATCGACCGGTTCCAAAGGATCCCGCTCGCTCGAGGGATGCGGCGAGAAGCTCTGCGGGCGGACAACCATGACTTCGTCGGCGGTCGCGAGCGGCCCGGCGCGCTCGATCAACTCCAGAGCTCGCGTGACGGGGAGTTCGACGAGGGCGGCATGATACTGGATGGGCTCCAGCAGCACGCGATCGAGCACCCGGCCATCGGCGGCCGTAACCTTAGCCTGAAACGCCACCATTCGGGCTTGCCGCACGATCGGGTCTTCACGGAACCAGAGATCGAATTCGATGCGGACGGCGCCGGTCGGATTGCGCCGGATCTGGTCGCGCAGAATCGTGCGGGTCCACTGATCGACCCGGTCTTCCGCGCTCCAGGTCCTGATCACGTTCAGCGTGGCGAAGATTTGCCACCACTTGCTGTAGCCCTGCGGCGCCGGCTCCCGTGCCGTGAACGCAGTCCAGAGACGCAGGAGCGTTTGGAGCGCCTCCCGTGACGGCATCAACGCGTAGAGGCGCGGATCCGCGGCGGTGGCGGGATCGACGAGATCCTCTTCGTCGGTGATGTTGTCGTTTCCGTCAGCGCCTTCTTCGAGCATCCAGACGAAGCCAAGCCTTCTGGCTTCGTGGGCGAAGTTTTGAACGCCATTTTTCAGCTCGAGAACGAGGACCCGATCCGGAACGATCCGGTTGGGTTCAGCGGCGATATCGACGCCGGCCTCGATCTCGTCGAGCGTCCGCCGAAGTCGTTCGAACTCGCCGCCAAACCGCGTGGACTGCGTTTCAACGCTCTCTCGAGGCCTGCGGCGCCGATCAGGCGCTCCCGGAATCCTCCTCACCTGCTGCGAAGGACGCAGTTTCAGGATCGGTCTTTCGGTCGGCATTACGTTGGCCCTTCGACGGCTCGAAGCGCTTTCGCCACCGCTTTAAGGTCAAGCGAATGGCGTCGGACCAACTCGCGTTCACGCCCGACAGCACAATCCTCCGTTGCACGTCGAGCGCGAACTGTTCAATCTCGGAAAAGCTCTTTCCCCGGAAGTTTTTGGCCAATCCCTCAAATTCGACGGCGCAATCCTTAGGCGCATCGCGAAACGCGCTTTTAAGCCAGGACGCCAGTTGCGCCTGGGTAGGATTGGGCATCGTCAGCCGCAACTCGAACCGCCGCCATACGGCGCGATCGAGCAGCTCCGGATGGTTGGTCGCGCACACGAGCAGGACGTGAGGAGGCAAGGCGTCGAACTGCATCAGGAGCGAGCTGACGACGCGCTTGATCTCGCCGGTTTCATGAATATCGCCGCGCTCTTTGCCGATGGCGTCGAACTCATCGAAGAAGATGACGCACGGCGTCGTTGCCACGAAGTCCATCACCGCCGCGATCTTGGAGGCCGTCTCGCCGAGGAAGCTTCCGACGATCGCCTCATAACGCAGCACGTAGAGCGTCAGACCGAGCTCGGTCGCGAGCGCTTCCGCGAGAGAGGTTTTCCCGTTCCCGGGTGGGCCGACGAGAAGTACGGTGTGCCTCGGGGAAAGCGAGTTCGCATAGAGCAGCTCGACGTTTTCGTGTTCCTGACGGAGCTCGTCGAGTTCTTCTCGCGTGTCCTTCGACAGGATCAGATCGTCGAACCGCCGTCGCGGGACGATCTCGTGCAGCAGTCCGGCGACGCTGTCGGGCAGCCGCGCTGACGGCAGGGTCAGGCTGGCGCCGCCGCCAACCGCTTCGATCACGTTCGCCAGACGTTTGGCGAACGTGTGCTGCTGCTTGGCCTTCGCCTCTTCAGCGAGTGCCCGAACGGTCCTTTTGACCATGGACCGATCACCAGACGCGCCGGCTTCGGCCAACGAAAGAACGAGGTCGCCTCGACTCATGCCCGATCTCTCTTGTCAGCCTGAGGCTCTACGAGCCGACCGCCGCGAAGTGTCGAAGCTGTTGCCATCAGAGCGTGCAACACCTTCTCGAACGAGACAAGGTCGCGTTCCGTTATTTCGCTAATTCGTTCCTTTTTGGAACTCTTTTCTGATCCGCGGGTCGCCATGGCTTCGCGAATGCGCGCAGCCGTCTCGCCCGTGACGAGGCCGCTTGTAAAGGCGCGCTGGAGCGTCGACTTGCCGATGTCGAGGAGCCTGGAAGCGCGCGAAACTCCTCCGTTCTCGCGAACGAACCGGTCGAGCTGCGCCTGGAGCTCAATGTCAGGAACGACCTTAGGCATGGCTGGTTGTTTCATCACCATGAGTATGCGTCAATCCAAAAAATACGGGACATAAAAGATCTAAAAGGAACGGACGGATTCCATCCTGAATGGACGCGCCGCGGTCGCAGGAGCATTCCCACTCCACAGGCACGATCGGCGCCAAACGCTTGGCCGCCGACGCAGTTGGCCGCGCCCCATGACGGGCCGCAGCTTCATTCATGACTGATCGCCGGTAGGTGCGGAGCCAGCCCCGGGGGAGCAATCCGGCGACGCTCGTGCGCGCTCTGGTTCGCCCGAAGAACCCGAAGCGGTCACGCGGGTGTTGGACGACGCCGGATCGCCGAGATCGCGACGCTCGAGGCGGGCATTCGCCATGACGGCTATCCCGCCAGTCGACTTTCTGGATGGTCTGTGGCGGGCCGCGCGGCAGGCGTCTCTGACTTCGTCGCCGTACGAGAAGCCGAATTTGCGAAAGATCGATCTGCTGACCGCCTCGACGTAGCGATCACGCCGGTTGGAGTGACGACCGGATGTGTCGGCAGCGGGTCCAATAGGCGGTGTTCAGAGTTTAGCGTCGCGGAGGCAAGCCCAAGCGAGGCACTGGTGGCCTGACGAAATCGTCGATCTTTTGAGAAGCGTCGAGACTCATATATTTTGAGATACGACTCGATTAATAGGAAATTGCGGACTCGAATTTTCTGAGAAAAGTCTTTCGTATCAATAGGGTTGGCCCGCCCCGACTTGATTATTCTGAGAACGGCCTCCTATGCGTTGGCTCGAGGACATGCTTCAGATCTGGCCAGAAGACGGCCTTGTCTGGCCTGTGGAACTTCGGCCGCATGGGGAGGGGACATACGAAAAGGAGCCGGTCGAGGGCTGGTACGACCGCAATTCTGATCGTGTCGGTCACCTCCATCCACTCATCGCCGGCCAGTGGGTCTACCGGCACTGGGATCTCTCGCCCTACTGCTCGTTGCCTCTAGCCGGCCTGGCTTGGACAGAGGAGACGTGGACGAGCGAGGAAGTGCTTGGGGTTCACTGCCCATTCTGGGAATTCAATGCAGAGCACGACTATCAGGTCTTCAACACCTTCCCAGACAATCCGACTGCGACGCCGATGAACGCGACCGGCACGTGGGACATCCCCATCGTGCTTCTCCAAACGCCCGCAGGTTTGATCGATGCTCAAGGCCCGAAGCCAGGCATCCGTCACCTTCTGATCGAGGGTCATTCGCGAATGCGAGATCTCAACTCCTTGGTTCATCGCGGCGAAGCCGCCAGCTCACACAGGGTTTTCGTCCTGCGGCACGGCTCGATCGAAAGTCCTCAAAATTGAGCTGAAACTCGGGCCTCAGACTCGACTTTGTGAGATAGCGTCATCCAGACTCGGAAATTGAGGAATTCGACTCGACTATTTCGAATTATGCGTTCCAGCTATTTCAACGAGTTAGGCAAATATGCGACTCGGTTATTTTGGAATTCGACAGTGATCGCGCGTTCGGGGCGCTTCGGCGCAAACGAAAACGGCCGGTCCCTGCGGACCGGCCGTTTTCGTTTCAGGCGGCGGGCGCCCTCACTCCGCGGCGAGGGGCAGCGCGGCGCGCTCCAGATCGAGCTCGGTCCAGACCGCGTCGAGCGCGTCGGCGAGATGGGCGATCAGCGCGTCGGTGTGGAACGGCGTCGGGGTGATGCGCAGCCGCTCGGTGCCGCGGGGCACGGTCGGGTAGTTGATCGGCTGGATGTAGACGCCGTGGCGGGCCAGCAGCAGGTCGGTGGCGGCCTTGGCCTTTTCCGGGCAGCCCACCAGCACCGGCACGATGTGGGTTTCGGAATGCATCACCGGCAGGCCGCGGCCCGCGAGCGCGGCCTTGGTGCGGGCGGCCTGGCGCTGGTGCCGGTCGCGCTCCACCTGCGAGCGCTTGAGATGCGCGATGGAGGCGCTGGCGGCGGCGGCGATGGCCGGCGGCATGGCGGTGGTGAAGATGAAGCCCGGCGCGTAGGAACGCACCGCGTCCACCAGCGAACGGGTGCCGGTGATGTAGCCGCCGATGACGCCGAAGGCCTTGGCGAGGGTGCCCTCGATCACGTCGATCCGGTGCATGACGCCCTCGCGCTCGGCGATGCCGGCGCCGCGGGGGCCGTACATGCCGACCGCGTGGACCTCGTCCAGATAGGTCATGGCGCCGTAACGGTCGGCGAGGTCGCAGAAAGCGCGGATCGGCGCCACGTCGCCGTCCATGGAGTAGACGCTTTCGAACGCGATCAGCTTGGGCCGGTCGCCGGCCTCCTGCAGCATGCGCTCCAGCGCCGCCACGTCGTTGTGCGGGAAAACGCGCTTCTCGCAGCCCGAACCGCGCACGCCCGCGATCATGGAGGCGTGGTTCAGCTCGTCCGACAGGATCAGGCAGTTCGGCAGCAGCCGGGCGATGGTGGAGATGCCGGCCTCGTTGGAGACGTAGCCGGAGGAGAACACCAGCGCCGCCTCCTTGCCGTGCAGGTCGGCGAGTTCGCGCTCCAGCAGCACCAGCGGGTGGTTGGTGCCGGCGATGTTGCGCGTGCCGCCGGCGCCGGCGCCGAGGCGCTGGGCGGTGGCCGTCATGGCCCCGATCACGGCCGGGTGCTGCCCCATGCCGAGATAGTCGTTGGAGCACCACATGACGACCGGGCGGCGCTGGCCGTCCTCCGCATGCCATGTGGCGTGGGGGAAGGACCCTGCGCGGCGCTCAAGGTCGGCGAAGACGCGGTAGCGCTTCTCGAGATGAAGCTGGTCGACCGCGTGTTTGAAGACGTCGTCGTAGTTCATCGGCCTCTCGTTTCGACGTCAGGTCATAATCGTTCTAGTGCAAATTGTCGCGCGCGGAACTCCCCTTAGCGACAGAACGTCGCGGCCTTGGCCGATGGGATGAGGCCGTCAGCCCCGGCGCAGGCTGGCGCGGGCGATGAGCGCCACCGGCGGCAGGCCGCACAGCACGATGGCGAGCGCGGCCACGGCCCCGCTCTCGTAGGTTCCCCTCGCGGCCTCGCCATAGACATGGGTGGCGAGCGTCTCGACGTTGAGCGGGCGCAGCAGCAGCGTCGCCGGCAGCTCCTTCATGGCGTCCACGAACACCAGCAGCGCCGCCGCCCCGACGGCGGGCGCCGCGAGCGGCAGGTGGACGCTGCGCGCAAGGCCCGACGGCCCCGCGCCGAGGCTGCGGGCGGCGTGGTCGAGCGTGAGCGGGATGCGGGCGAGGCCCGCCTCCGCCGCGCCGATCGGGATCGCCAGGAAGCGGACCACATAGGCGTAGACCAGCGCCGCGCCGGCGCCGGAGAGCAGCAGGCCGGTGGAGACGCCGAAGGCCTGCCGCATCACGCCGTCCACCGCGTTGTCGAAGGCCGCGAGCGGGGTCAGCAGCCCGACCGCCAGCACCGCGCCGGGCATGGCGTAGCCCACGCTCGCCGCCCGGAGCGCGACCCGGGCCATGGGCGCTTCGCGGGTCATGCGCGCGGCGTAGGCGACCAGGAAGCCCAGCGTCACCGCGAGCAGGGTGGCGGCGCCCGCGAAGGCCGTGGAGTTCCAGATCTCCCGGCCGAGCTGCGGCGGCAGGCCGAATTCGGCCACGCGCTCGAGGGCGGCGACGGCGAGATAGGCGGCCGGCGCGCCGAAACCGAGCAGGATGGGCAGGGCGCAGGCGAGGACGCACAGCGTCTGGCCGAAGCCGCCCGGCGTCCGGGCGCTCGCCCGCCGGGGCGCGTTGGCGGCGGCGGCGATCCCGTGGCGGCGGCGTGCGAACCGCTCGACGAAGACCAGCGCCAGCACGATCGCCAGCATGGCGAGCGCGATCTGCGCCGCGCCCTCCACGCTCGAACGGTTCACCCAGGTGGAGTAGATCGAGACGGTGAGCGTGCGCACGCCCAGGAACTCGGCGGCGCCGATGTCGTTCAGCGCCTCCATCAGCGCGAGCGAGACGCCGACGGCGATGGCGGGGCGGGCGAGCGGCAGCGCCACGGTCCCGAAGGCGCGCACCCCGCCGGCGCCCAGCGTGCGCGCCGCCTCCAGCATGTTGGCGGACTGCGTCAGGAACAGCGCCCGCGTGGTGAGGTAGACATATGGGTAGAGCACCAGCCCGAGCAGCGCCGCGCAGCCGCCGAGCGAACGGATGTCCGGGAACCACAGGTCCTGCGGCCGGGCGATCCCGAACAGGCCGCGCAGCGTGGCCTGCACCGGTCCGATCGGGTGCAGCAGGTCGAGATAGGCGTAGGCCGCGATGTAGGTGGGCATGGCGAGCGGCAGCAGCAGCAGCCAGTCGAACAGGCCCCGGCCGGGAAAGCGGTAGGCGGTCACGAGCCACGCCGCGCCGACGCCGATCGCGGAGGCGACCACGCCCACGCCCATAAGCAGCAGCACGGTGTCGAGCAGCGCCCGCGGCAGCACATAGGCCGCGAGATGCGGCCAGAGATCGCCCGAGCCCCGCGACGCGAGCCCGACGAGGCCCGCCACCGGGGCGAGCGCCAGCAGCGCCACCGCGAGGCTGGCGGCGAGCCAGCCCCGGCCCGGACGCGGCGGCGGCGCGACCGGAACGGCGGCTTCCCGCGTCACGGGCTGGCGGCGCTCAGTTGTCGAAGCCGACCTGATCCACCAGCGCCGAGGCCGCCTTGCGGTTCTTCGCAATCTCGACGAGCGGGGTAGAGTCGGCCTTCAGCGCCCCGAAGTCGGCGAGGATCGGGTCGACCGGCGCGCCCGCCTTGATCGGGTACTCGTAATTCGCCTGCGCGAACACGCCCTGCGCCTCGTCGGAGACGAGGAACTCCAGGAACCTCACCGCCTCGTCACGGTTGGGCGCGTTCTTGGCCACCGCGGCGCCGGACACGTTCACATGGGTGCCGCCCTTGGCGAAGGTGGGCAGCACCACGTTGACGGCTTCGGCCCACTTCTTCTGCTCCGCGCCGCCTTTGCCCGACAGCATCAGGCCCACGTAGTAGGAGTTGCCGATGGCGACGTCGCAGACGCCCGCGAGAATGTCGCGCGCGCCGTCGCGGTCGCCGCCGGCGGGCTTCTGGGCCAGATTGGCCTTGAGGCCGGTGAGCCAGGTCTTGGCCGCCTCGGGGCCGTCGCGGGTGATGACGGCCGCGATCAGCGAGGTGTTGTACGGGTGCTGGCCGGAGCGGATGCAGACCTTGCCCTTGTATTTCGGGTCCGCCAGCTCCTCATAGGTCAGCGCCTTCAGATCGCCGAGCCGCTCCTTCGACACATAGGCGACGCGGGCGCGGGCGGAGAGGCCGAACCACTGGCCGTCGGGATCGCGGAACTGGGCCGGCACCGCCGCCTCCAGCGTCTTGGACGCCACCTTCTGGGTCAGGCCCTTGTCCGACAGGTCGATCAGGCGGCCGAAGTCCACCGTCATCAGCACGTCGGCCGGCGCGTTCGCGCCTTCGGCGGCCACCCGCTCGGCGAGGCCGTCCTTGATGAAGATGGCGTTGACCTTGGTTCCGGTCGCGGTGGTGTAGGCGTCGAGCAGCGGCTGCATCAGCCCCGGCTCGCGGGTGGTGTAGAGGTTGAGTTCGGCGGCGGAGGCGGAGCCTCCCGCGACGAGCGCGGCGACGCAGGCGATGAAGCGGACGGTCGACATGGCGTGGCTTCCCGGAAAGACGTGGAGCGCGCCCTTCGCGCACAGCGCCTTGTCCTCTGCGGTAATCTTGGCCTCTCGGGCCGTCAACGACGCCGGGCCGCCGCGGGAATAACTTAGAAGTCAAAGGTCTGGAACGACTCCAGAGCGAACCTCGGCGCGCCCGCTCGCGCGCTCAGCCGACAGCGTGCTATAGGCCCCGCGACCGACCGCTTAAGGAGCCTGCCGCCAATGCGCCTGATCGTCGCCGGAGCCTCGGGCCGCATGGGCCGCGCGCTGATCCGCGCCGTCGCCGAAACCGAGGGCGCGGAACTCGCCGGCGCGCTGGAGCGTCCGGGCTCCGAGCATCTCGGCCGGGACGCGGGCGAGCTTGCGGGCGCAGGGCCGCTCGGCGTGGCCGTCACGGACGACGCGCTGCCGCTGGTCGCCGCCGCCGACGGCCTGCTCGACTTCACCGCGCCGGACGCGACCGTGGCGCTGGCGGAGCTCGCGGCGCAGGCCCGCATCGTCCACGTCATCGGCACCACCGGCTTCGCGTCCGCCCATGTGGCGGCGATCGAGGCCGCGGCCCGGCATGCGGTCGTCATCCGCTCCGGCAACATGAGCCTCGGCGTCAACCTGCTGGCGGCGCTGGTGCGGCAGGCGGCGAAGGCGCTCGGCCCCGACTGGGACATCGAGATTCTGGAGATGCACCACCGCGCCAAGGTGGACGCCCCCTCCGGCACCGCGCTGCTGCTGGGCCAGGCCGCCGCCGAAGGGCGCGACGTCTCGCTCGCGGAGCAGTCGGTGCGGGTGCGCGACGGCCACACCGGCCCGCGCGCCGAAGGCGCGATCGGCTTCGCCACGCTGCGGGGCGGCTCGGTGGTGGGCGACCACACCGTCATCCTGGCCGGCGCCGGCGAGCGGGTTGAGCTGAGCCACCGCGCGGAGGACCGCATGATCTTCGCCCGCGGGGCGGTGAAGGCCGCGCTGTGGGGCTTCCGCCGCAAGCCGGGCCATTACGGCATGGCGGACGTGCTCGGTCTTCACGAAGGCTGAAAGCGGCGTAAAGCTTCGTGCAATGACCGGCCGTCTGGGCTAAGCATCCCGGCGGCCGCTCGCAGGCGGCCCGCCGACCAGAACGACCTCCGCGGAGCGCTGTCGCATGCAACGTCGTCTCGTCCTCGTCCGTCATGGCCAGAGCGAGTGGAACCTGAAGAACCTGTTCACAGGCTGGAAGGATCCCGACCTTACCGAACGCGGCGTCGAAGAGGCGAAGGCCGCGGGCCGGCGGCTGAAGGCGGAAGGGCTGCGCTTCGACGTCGCCTTCACCTCCAGGCTGCGGCGCGCCCAGCGCACCGGCCAGCTCCTGCTGGCCGAACTGGGACAGTCCGGCGTCGAGACGATCGAGCACGAGGCGCTCAACGAGCGCGACTACGGCGACCTCACCGGCCTGAACAAGGACGAGGCCCGCAAGAGCTTCGGCGAGGATCAGGTGCTGCTGTGGCGCCGCTCCTACGACGTGCCGCCGCCCGGCGGCGAAAGCCTGAAGGACACCGTCGCCCGCGTGCTGCCCTATTACGTGCAGGAGATCCTGCCGCGGGCGCTGCGCGGCGAGCAGACGCTGGTCACCGCCCACGGCAATTCGCTGCGCGCGCTGATCATGGTGCTGGAGGGCCTGACGCCCGAGACGCTGCTGAAGCGGGAGCTCCACACCGGCGCGCCCATCGTCTACGACCTGGAGGCGGACGCCACCGTCTCCGCGGTCCGGGACCTCGCCGCCTCCGCCTGATCCGCGACCTCATCCGCCCGCGGCGATAAAGCCGTTGGCCTTTTGGCGGATCGGCCGCAAGCTGCTCCGTTATGGGCTCGGCGGCGGCTTTGGCTTCTGGTCGAAAATGGCTCACGTCACAGGTGATCGTGGCGTCGGCGCTGTTCGGCCTCGTCTCCTCCCCCGGCCATGCGGCTGACGGCGCGCCTCCGGCCGCGATGACGGCCGAGGCGGCGGACGCCGGAACGCCCCCGTGCGCCGGCGTCGATCTGGTTCAGGCGCTGCAGGCGAGCGACCCCGCCGGCTTCGCGCGGTTCGAGACCGCGGCCCGCGGCGTCGCCAACGGGCAAGGCCTGCTGTGGCGGGTGGAGCGGCGCGGCGGCGGCGTCTCCTACCTGTTCGGGACCATGCATTCGAGCGACGCGGAGGCGAAGGATTTCGGCGCGCTGGTGACGCGGGCGCTCGCCCGCTCCCGGGTGGTCGCCATCGAGCTGCCAGGCGCCAGCACCACGCGCGTCGCCCAGCAGCTGAGGCGCCTCGTCGCCGACCGCTCCTACCGGCCGGGCGGGGGCGCGCTCGAGCTGCTGCCGGCGGACACCCGCGAGCGGGTGGAGCGGCGCGTGGCGGCGCTCGGCCTGTCCGCCGCCATCGCCGACCAGATGCAGCCCTGGTATCTGGCGCTGGCGCTGTCCCGCTCCCGCTGCGCCGGCCATGGCGACCGCGCCGATCCCGAGACGGCGGACGCGCGCATCGAGCGGCTGGCCCAGGAGCAGGGCGCACGGATCGTCGGTCTGGAAACGCCCGCCGAGCAGGTGGCGGCGCTGGCCTCGGTGCCGGACGCGGTGGCGCTGCGCATGCTCAAGGACGCCGCCGACGCCAACCTGCGGCCCGAGGACGTGGAGAGCACCATCTCCGGGCTCTACCGCAGCCGCCGCGTCGGCTACCTGCTCGCCATGCGCGGCCCCGCCTGGGCCGGGCTGTTCGACGCCGATGGCTACGCCGATTTCCTGTCGGCCTTCATCACCCGCCGCAACGCCGCCATGCTGGACCGGGCGAAACCGTTGCTGGAGCGGGGCGCGGCCTTCCTTGCGGTCGGGGCGCTGCACCTGCCGGGACCGCAGGGGCTGGTGGAGCTGGTGCGCCGCAGCGGCTACACGGTGACGCGCATCTGGTGAGGCTGGGCGCTCTTTCGCCCCCGGCTCCGCCCGCTAGAATGCCGGCGGACACAGCTTTCTGATCCGGAGCCCTGACCCGTGACCTCATCTCCCGAGACCGCCGACTGGGGTCCCCGCGCCCGCGCGCTGACCGACAAGCCGCTGGAGGGTCGCGCCTTCATCGACGGCGCCTATCGCGGAGCCGCGGACGGCGCGACCTTCGCCGCCATCAGCCCCGTCGACGGCCGGAAGCTGGCGGAGGTTTCCGCCTGCAAGGCGGCGGACGTGGACGCGGCGGTCGCCTCCGCCCGCGCGGCGTTCGCGGACGGCCGCTGGAGCCGTCGCGCGCCGGCCGAGCGCAAGGCGACGCTCGCCGCCTTCGCCCGGCTGGTGCTGGAGCGCAGGGACGAACTGGCCCTGCTCGAGACGCTCGACATGGGCAAGCCCATCGCCGACAGCCTCGCGGTGGACGTGCCCGCCACCGCGCGCTGCCTGCAGTGGTTCGCCGAGGCGATCGACAAGGTCTATGGCGAGGTGGCGCCGACCGGCGACGACGTGCTCGCCACCATCACCCGCGAGCCGCTGGGCGTCGTGGCCTGCGTGGTGCCGTGGAACTTCCCCATGATCATGGCGGCGTGGAAGATCGCGCCCGCGCTCGCCGCCGGCAATTCGGTGATCCTGAAGCCGGCGGAGCAATCCAGCCTGACCGCGATCCGCCTCGCCGCGCTGGCGCAGGAGGCGGGGATTCCCGACGGCGTGCTGAACGTGGTTCCGGGGCTCGGCGCCGACGCCGGGCAGGCGCTCGGCCTGCACATGGACGTGGACGGCGTGTTCTTCACCGGCTCCACCGAGGTCGGCAAGTACTTCATGCAGTATTCGGGGCGGAGCAACCTGAAGACGGTCGGCCTCGAATGCGGCGGCAAGTCCGCCCACATCATCCTGGACGACTGCGGCGATCTGGACGCGGCGGCGGCCTCCGCCGCGGGCGCGATCTTCTTCAACCAGGGCGAGATGTGCACCGCGGGCTCCCGGCTTCTGGTGCATCGCGCGGTGAAGGACAAGGTGCTGGAGCGCATCCTCGCCCGGCTCGACGACTACCGCCCCGGCGACCCGCTGCAGGCCTCCACCCGCATGGGCGCGCTGGTGGACGCGGAGCACACGGCGCGGGTGCTGGGCCGGATCGAGGCGGGGCGCGCGGAAGGCGCCCGGCTGGTGGCCGGCGGCGGCCGGGCGCGGGCCGACAGCGGCGGCAGCTATGTGGAGCCGACCGTGTTCGACCGGGTCGACAACGCCATGTCCATCGCCCGCGAGGAGATCTTCGGTCCGGTGCTGTCGGTGATCGAGGTGGGGAGCGCCGACGAGGCGGTCGCCGTGGCCAACGACAGCGTCTACGGCCTCGCCGCCGCGGTGTGGAGCGACAACGTCAACACCGTGAACCGGGTGGCGAAAGCCTTGCGGGCCGGCGTCGTCTACATGAACTGCTACGACGACGACGACATCACCGTGCCGTTCGGCGGCTACAAGCAGTCCGGCATCGGCCGGGACAAGTCGCTGCACGCCTTCGACAAATACACCGAGCTGAAGACGAGCTGGCTCCGCCTGCGCTGACGGCGCAGGCTCAGTCCGGGCGCGGCGCCTCCTGCGCCAGCCGGATCGCCTGCTCGAATCGGGCGCGGGTGGAGGCTTCGAGGCGGGTGAGCTCGAACCGGGCGGCGATCTGGCGGACGAGATCGCCGCCCCAGCTTCCGTCCCGGATCTCCCGCGCCAGCCCCGCGAGCTCGCACAGCGGAATGTCCCCGTGGTTGCGGGCCTCGCCCGCCGCCCCCCGATAGGCGATGATCTCCGCCGGCGCGCGCGCCTCCGGCCAGACGACGCGGCGCTCGCCTTCCTCCACCTGCGCATGGTCGGCGGAGATCGCCGCCAGCACCGCGTCGCGGATGCGGCTGCCGGTGCGGCCGAACCCGTGCGCCCGGGCGACGAGACGCACGAGCACGTCGTCATAGAGCGGGGCCTCCGCCGCCAGCGCCTGACGGACGAAGGCCCGCAGCGTCTCCTGATAGTCCGGGTCGTAGAACCGGGCGGCGTCGAGCGCGACCACAGGCGCTGGGGCCTCGGCCCGCTCCGGCTCGGGGTCGGGACGCTCGGCAGGGGCCGGCACGCTCCGTTCCGCATAGAGGACGGCGGGACCGGCGTCGTCACGGGCCGGATCGACTTCCTCGGGCGGCGCGTCGTCCGATGGGGCCGGGACGGCCTCGGAGGCGTCCGAACCGGGATCGGCCGGCGGTTCGTGCGCGGAGGCGTCGTCCGCGGCGTCCAGCAGCGGATCGGGCGTCTGGGACGTCTCCGCCTCGCCTGCGGCGTTGGCCCGATCGGCTTCGAGATCGGCGCGGAGCCGGGCGTCCAGAACGTCGAGGGCCTCCGGGGCGTTCGACCACCAGTCCCGGCTCCAGACCCGGCGGATGCGCCAGCCGAGGCTCGTGAGCACCATTTCGCGCAGCCGGTCCCGGTCCCGGGCGGTGGCGGACGAGTGATAGGTCGCGCCGTCGCATTCGACGCCCGCCAGATAAAGCCCCGGCTTGTCGGGATGCACCACGCCAAGGTCGATCCGGAAGCCGGACACGCCGACCTGGGGGTGCGCGGTCCAGCCCCGGGCCTCCAGGGCGGTCTGAACCGCGGCCTCGAACGGCGATTCGGTCTCGCCGCCGGTGGGCGCGAAGGCCTCCGCGATCGCCCGGGCGCCCCGGTCGGCGAATTCGAGGAAATGTTTGAAGTCGCGCACGCCGCGGGCGCCGGAGGTCCCGAGGTCGATCTCCTCCGGCCGGATGGAGGCGTAGACCAGCAGGGCCTCCCGCGCGCGGGTGATGGCGACGTTCAGCCGGCGATGGCCGCCCTCCTTGTTGAGGGACGAGACGGTGGAGGAGACCCTTCCGGCCGGGTCGCGCCCTACGGCGATCGAGAACACGATGATGTCGCGCTCGTCGCCCTGCACGTTCTCAAGGTTCTTCACGAACACCGGCTCGCGCCACTGGGTCCGGTCGAAGAACCGCTCCAGCTCCGGGTCGGCGCGCCGGGCCTCGTCCAGGAGAGTCTCGATCAGCCGCTGCTGCTCGCCGTTGAAGGTGACGACGCCGAGCGAGCGCCGCCGGGCGGCGAAAGACGGATCCTTCAGCGTCGCGACGACGTCCGCGACGAGCCGGCGCGCCTCCTGCCGGTTCACCCGCGCCTTGCCGCGCTCGTAGACGCCGTCGGGCACATGGATCAGCCGCACCGCGCGATCCTCGGTGACCGGCGAAGGAAAGGTCACCAGCCGGCCGTCGTAGTAGTGGGCGTTCGAGAAGGCGATCAGGCTTTCGTGCCGGCTGCGATAGTGCCAGTCCAGCCGCCGTTTGGGCACGTTGGCGGCGAGGCATTCGTCGAGGATGGACTCCTGGTCGGCGACGTCCGATCCGTCCTCGATGTCGTCCACGCCCCGGTCGCCCACATTGGTCGGCGGAAGCTGCTGCGGGTCGCCGACGATGACCGCCTGCCGGCCGCGCGCGATGGCGCCGATCGCGTCCCAGGGGGAGATCTGCGAGGCCTCGTCGAAGATCACCACGTCGAACGGGTCGCGCTCCGCGGGCAGATACTGGGCGATCGAGAGCGGGCTCATCATGACGCAGGGCGTGAGGCGGGTGAGCGCGTTCGGCATCTTCGCGAACAGCTGGCGCAGCCGGCCCCGCCGCGCGCCCTTCTGGGACGCGAGCTCGCGGGCGAGCGCGCCCCATTCCGGGTCCGATCCGAAGGCGCTCGGGGCCGGGACGCCGCCCCCCAGCCGCCGGCGCACCACCGCCTTGGACAGGTGCGCGACCCGCAGGTCGGCCGCCTGGAAGCGGCGGATGGCGTCCTCGTGCCGCTCCACCATGAAGCCGCGCAGCACCGGGTCCTCCGTGACCACATGGTCGGTCCACCAGCGCGCATAGGCGCTCTCGAACGCCTCCTCGATCCCGCGCGGGCCGATGGCGCCGCTCTCGAGCGCATCCACCAGCGGGCCGAGTCCCAGCTCGGCCGCCTGCGCCGCGCGCCGGCGCCACGCGCACCATTTGTCGGCGCGGTGCAGACCGGAGGTCCACCGCCCGAGAACGGCGAGCGCGCCTTCGATCCAGTCGCCGCCGCCCGCAAGCGGCGCGGCGGCGGGCCGCGCCGCGAGCTCGCCCAGCGCCGCGGAGGTCTCCGACGTCCGCATCCAGTCCGCCTTGAACGTCTCGTAGAGCGCGGAGGCCGTGGGATCGGCGGCGAGCCGGACCGCGGCGGCGGCGACGGCCTCCCGCGCGGATTCATAGCCGCCGAAATGAACCGCCACCGCCTTGAGCACGTCCCGCAGCTTCTCGGCCCACGCGATCGCGGGGGCGAAGTCGCTCGCGGGCGTCTCCGCATCCGCCAGCCGGTTGGAGAAGACCGCGAGCCGCTCCGCGCCCGCCGCGCCGGCCCGGAGGAAGCGCCTCGTCTCGATCAGCGCCGCGATGTCGGGTCCGAGGTTCTCGGGCGCCGGCCCCTCCGCGTAGGGCTCGAGCTTGAGGCGGACCTTGGCGATGCGGGAGCCGCGCAGCAGGAAGTTCGACGCTTGCGCCTGCGCCCATTCGTTCTGCAGCGCGACCAGATCGAGCTCGAACGCCGCCGGCCGGTAGGGCACGCTGACGCGCGCCATGCGGTCTTCGACGCCGTCGTGATAGCGCCGCCGCGCCTCGATCGCCTCCTTGATGTCCTGGGCGTCGGGGCCGAGCAGCTTCACGCCGTCCCGGGCCTCCGGCCGGGACAGGAGCGCGCCGAGCACCACGAGGCCCCGCATCGCGGCCTGGGCGCCGTTCAGCCGCTCGAGGCCGGACGCCTGCGCATAGGCGCGCGCGGAGGCCGCGAGACGCGGCAGGACCTCGGCGAGCGCGTCCATGGCGCGGGTCATCTCCGTCCGCCACAGCGGCGACCATTCCGCCGGTCCGACGCCTTCGAGCGGATGGCCGGCGATCGGCCCGGTCGCTTCGAGCAGGGTGCGCAGCTCCCGGCAGGCGGAGCGCAGCGCGGCGAGCGTCTGCGGCGTGTGGTCGTGATGCGACGGCCAGGACAGCGCGATCCCGGCCCCGCCCGGCATGGCCCGCCCGAAGGCTTCGTAGGCGGTCATCCCGTTCTCGCGTCTGCGGTGCAGCGCGCGCACGAGGCCGTTCAGTTCGTCGCGCAGGGCCGCGAGCTCCGCCGTGGCCTGCGGCCACTCGTCGACCGCCGGGGCGGCGCGTTCGTGCCAGGCCGTCTTCAACTGCGCGAGGACGCTGGATTTCTGCGCCTTGGTGGAATGGACCTCCAGGCAGTACTCGCCGAGCCCGATGTCCTTCAGCCGCTGCTGCACGACCTCGAGCGCCGCCGTCTTCTGCGAGACGAACAGCACCGTTTTTCCGTTCGCGAGGCACTGCGCGATCATGTTCGCGATGGTCTGGCTCTTGCCTGCGCCCGGCGGTCCGAACAGGACGAAGTCCTTGCCGTCGGCGGCGGCCAGAACCGCGGAGAGCTGGGAGGAGTCCGCCGAAAGCGGCGCGAAGATCTGGTCGGGAGCGAAGTCCCGGTCCAGATCGGTCGGCTCCGGGAAGCGCCAGCCGTCGCCGTAGGAGTGGGTCGGCGTGTCGATCAGGTGGCGGACCAGCGGGCTGCGCTTCAGCAGGTCGGCCCGATCGACCAGATCCTTCCACATCAGAAACTTGGTGAAGGAGAACGCCGCCAGCGCCACGTCGCCGTCGGTGACCTCCCAGCCCTCACGGTCGCGCACATGGGCGCGGGCGATGCGGAACACCCGCTCCACGTCGATGCCCGCCTGGTCGACCGGCAGATCCCCTTCCAGCTCCGGCATGCGCACGTTGAAATCGGCGCTCAGCATCTCCAGCAGCGTCGGGTTGATCCGCGCCTCCTCGTCGAGAAAGGCGAGGCGGAAGCCGGCCCGGACGCTGGAGCGGGTCAACGCCGCCGGGATGAGCAGCAGCGGCGCCCGGCAGACGGCCGCGCCGCCCCGTTTGGGGCGCCAGCGCAGGGAGCCGACCGAGAGGAACAGGACGTTGGCGCCGCCCTCTTCGAAGGCGTTGCGCGACAGCCGGAACAGTTCGAGCAGCCGGTCATCCAGTTCGCCGGGGGTCAGGGTGGCGTGGATCTCCCCCCGCGCCTGCGCCTCCATCAGGTAGCGCCGGCGTCCGTCTTCGTTGCGCTCGCGCGCGAAGACGTCGGGATCGCGGGCGTCGCCGCCGTCGAGAACATCCGTGCGGGGCAGAATCTTGAACGCCTTGCCGCCGGAGAGCGCGTCCTCCAGCGCGCCCACGTCGGCGCATTCCAGCTCGATCGCGGCCTTACCGGGCTTGAAGTTCAGCAGCTTGTTGCGCAGCGTCAGGTCGAGCAGCTTGCGCTTCCACACCTCAAGCCGGTCGCCGGACCGCTGCGCCTCCTCCGCCGGCGCCAGGGTCTCCACGAAGACCGGGGGCGCCTCGAGCGCGAGCTTCAGCGGCTCGACCTGGGTCGGCGCGATCTGGGGCTGGACGCCGTCCAGAAGGTCCATCGGCCGGATGCCGCGCAGGCGGGCGCGCCTCAGGTCGATCGCGACCTCGAGCCCGCGCTCGGCGTCGTCGTCCACCTGCTCGGCGCCGTTCTTCACGGCCTGCGCGAAGGTCGCCGGCGGATCGCTGGTGAGCAGCGTCGACTCGATGAAGATCAGCTCCTCGAGATCGCGCCGCTTCCGGAGCGCCTGCATGTCGTCGACGACGACGGAGGGCAGCTCCTCCTTCGTGAGCCAGAGGCCGACGAAGGCGTGCCCCCTGGTCAGCACGAGAATCGGATTGAGGCCCGCCTGCTCCAGCGCCGCGGCCAGCAGGGCGGTCAGGTCGAGGCAGGTGCCGACCCGGCGGTCGAGGATGTCGCCCGGGCCGCGCACCTTCTGGCCGTACCGCTCGAAACTGGCGGGCGGAAGCACATAGGTCACGCGCCGGTCGGCCACCGCCGCCCAGATGGCTTCGGCCATTTCCCAGACGCGGGCCTTCCGTCCGCCGGCGTAGCCGTCGAACGCCGTCTGCCGGCCCGCCGCGGAAAGCTTCGCCGCGGCGTCGCTCAGGACGACGTCGATGGCGGGATCGTTCGGCCGCACGAAGGCGGCGAGCAGTTCGGGCGCGCCGACGCCACCCCAGTGCGACGGCGGCAGCAGCTTCAGGTCGAGCGCCTTTTCGGCGACCGCCGTCCCCGCCGCCGTCGCCGTGATCGTCAGCGTCATGCGGGCGGCTTCGGTCGCCGCCGCGAGCACGGAGGCGTCCAGCCGCACGTCGGGCGTCGTCACGTGGTGGCGGCTGCTGGCGGCGATCCGTTCGATGCGGATCGTCGTGGGACACAGGGCGGCGGGCTCGCTGGCGATGGCGATCGCGACGTCTTCCAGGTCGGTCTCGCCGTCGTTGGCGATCGCCAGTTCGCGTATGAGGGGGACGGCGTTCTGGTGATACGCCATGCCGATGTTCTCGGCGGCCGAACACGCGATCTGAACCTTATTGTCCGACACCGACGCGCTCCCCCTCGTGCACGACCGAAGCCGAAAACTAGGCGCGCGCGTCTGGGTTGAGCAACCGCAATCGCATCCGCGTAAGGCGCATAGGGCCGATGGTCTCAGGCCGGCGGAGGCGCCTGCGCCACGAAGGCGCGGGCGATGTCGATGCGCCGGGCGAGCCAGACGCGGTCGTGGCGCTGCACGTGGTCGACGAAGCGGGCCAGCGCGCCGATGCGGCCGGGGCGCCCGATCAGGCGGCAGTGCAGGCCGATGGACATCATCCGCGGGGTGGCCGCGCCCTCCGCGTAGAGCGCGTCGAAGCTGTCGCGCAGGTAATGGAAGAAGTCGTCGCCGGTGTTGAAGCCCTGCGGCGTGGCGAAACGCATGTCGTTGGCGTCGAGCGTGTAGGGCATGACCAGATGCGGCCGGCCGGCGACCCGGCTCCAGAACGGCAGGTCGTCGCTGTAGTCGTCGGCGTCGTAGACGAAGCCGCCGTCCTCCGCCACGAGGCGGCGGGTGTTCTCGCTGGTGCGGCCCGTGTACCAGCCGAGCGGGCGCGCGCCCGTGATCCGGGTCTGGATCTCGATCGCCCTTGCCATGTGCTCGCGCTCCACGTCCTCCGCCACGCCGTGATAGTTGATCCAGCGGTAGCCGTGGGAGCAGATCTCGTGGCCGTCCTTGAGCGCGATCTCCGCCACGCGCGGGTTGCGCTGAAGCGCCATGGCGACGGCGAACAGGGTGATGGGAACGCCGCGCTCCCGGAACAGCGACAGGATGCGCCACACCCCGATCCGTGAGCCGTATTCGTAGAGCGACTCCATGCTCATGTGCCGCGCGCCCACATAGGGCAGGGCGCCGACGATCTCGGACAGGAAGGTCTCCGAGGCCGGATCGCCGTGCAGCACGGCGTTTTCGCCGCCCTCCTCGTAGTTCAGCACGAACTGCACCGCGACGCGGGCCCCGCCCGGCCAGACGAGCCGCGGCGCGTCCGGCCCGTAGCCGATCATGTCGCGGGGATAGGAGCCGGCTGCGGAGGTCATGCGCGAATCCCTCGACGTTAAGGCGCTGCGGCCATGCTACGCCCCTCCACGCGGCGCCGTCGCCCTCCGGACCTTGACGGACCGCCGCGCCGGGGCGCCGGATGGGGCTGCGACCGTTCCCCTCCGAGACCGAACCGATGCATCGCGATCCCGCCGTTCCCGACTTCGTCTACGACTACGTCAACCTCGCCTCGCCCCTGCTGGGCTCCGAAGCGGTGGCCGCGTCGGACGACTTCTTCGCGGACAAGGCCCGCATCCTGCAGGACCAGCCGGCCACGTTCCTGCCGGGGGTGTTCGACGAGCACGGCAAGTGGATGGACGGCTGGGAGACGCGCCGCCGGCGCGGCGGCGGCAACGACTGGCTGCTGATCCGGCTCGGCGTGCCGGGCGTGGTGAAGGGCGTCGACATCGACACCTCCCACTTCACCGGCAATTACCCGCCCGGCGCCATGCTGGAGGGCCTGTTCAGCGAGACGCCGCCCGACCCCGCCGGCCGCTGGCGGCCGCTGGTGCGCACCACGCCGCTCGGGCCGAGCGCCCACCACTACGCCGCGGTCTCCGATCCCGAGCCGGTCAACTGGCTCAAGCTCTCCATCTTCCCCGACGGCGGCGTCGCGCGGCTGCGGGTCCATGGCGCGCCGGTCCGGGCGTGGACCGAGGCCGAAACGGCGGGCGAGGTCGAGCTGTCGGCGGCGAGGAACGGCGGCCGGATCATCGCCTACAACGACGCCCATTACGGCGACGTGCTGCGCCTGCTGGCCGAGGGCCGCGGGACCAACATGGGCGACGGCTGGGAGACGCGCCGGCGGCGCGAACCCGGCAACGACTGGATCATCGTCGCGCTGGCCGCCCCCGGAATCGTGGAGCGGATCGAGGTCGACACCGCGCATTTCAAGGGCAATTTCCCGGACCGCTGCTCGCTTCAGGCCGCGCTTGTGGAGCAGGCGGCCCCGCAGGCGCTCGTCGCCCAGTCCATGTTCTGGCCGCAGCTTCTGGGCGAGAAGGCGCTCGAGGCGGACGCGATCCACGGCTTCGCGGGCGCCGACCTCGCAGCGCTCGGGCCGGTGAGCCATGTGCGCTTCAACATCTTCCCCGACGGCGGCGTGTCGCGCCTGCGCCTGTTCGGCCGGCTGGCGTGAGCGTCCGCCCGCTGCGGCCCGAGCCGCTGACCAGGGCCGCCTTCGCGTCGTTCGGCCAGGTGATCGAGGCCGAGGGCGCCGAGACCCGCGTCGTCAACGGCGGCCACGCGCTGCGCCGCCACGCGCTGGCGGCCGTGGAGCCGGGGCCGGACGGCCGGGTCATCCTGTCGATCTTCGAGGCGACGCCGCGCCCGCTTCCGCTGGTGATCCACATGCTGGAGCGCCACCCGCTGGCCAGCCAGGCCTTCATGCCGCTCTCCGACCGGGACTGGCTGGTGGTGGTCGGCGAAGGGGACGCCGCGCCGGACCCGGCGACCCTGCGCTGCTTCCGCGCGACCGGCCGACAGGGCGTCAACTACCGCCCCGGCTGCTGGCACTTTCCCGTGCTGGTTCTCGGCGAGCGGCAGGACTTCCTGGTGGCGGACCGGGACGGGCCGGGCGCCAATCTGGACGAGGCGTTCTTCGAGGCCGTCACGATCGCGCTGTGACGGCGGGCCGGCGTTCCGGAGCTTAAGTCAGGCGGCCGCCGCCGAGCGGGCGCTGCGGCGCACCGCCTGGGGCGGCTGGCCGATGGTGCGCAGGAAGGCGCGCCGCATGCGGTCGGGATCGGCGAAGCCCGTTTCGCGCGCGATCGCGTCGTTGGGCAGGCGGCCCTCCTCGATCAGCCGCCGCGCCGCCTCCACCCGCAGGGTCTCGATCGCCTTGGCCGGCGACTGCCCGGTCTCCGCGCGGAACGCCCGGCTGAACTGGCGCGGGCTGAGGCTCGCGGCCTCCGCCAGCCGCTCGACGGTGAGCTCCAGCCGCAGGTTCTCCCGCGCGAAGGCCAGCGCGCGCTGGATGCGGTCCGACGACGGCCGCATCTCCAGCATCGCCGAATACTGCGACTGCCCGCCGGTCCTGAGGTGGTACATCACCATGCGCCTGGCGATGTCGCGCGCCACGTCCGGGCCGAGGTCCGCCTCGACGATGGCGAGGGCCAGGTCGATGCAGGCGGTCATGCCGGCCGAGGTCCAGACGCCGCGGTCCTCGATGAAGATGCGGTCCTCCTCCACCCGGACGGCGGGGAAGCGGCGCTGCAGCTCCCGCGCCTTGGCCCAGTGCGTGGTCGCCCGCCGGCCGTCCAGCAGGCCGGCCTCGGCCGCCACGAAGGCCCCGGTGCAGATGGCCGCCACGCGGCGGCTGACCGCCGCCGCGTGGCGCACGAAGGCGACGAGGCCGGGGGAGTCCTCGAACACGGCGCTGGTTCCGCAGATGAACAGCGTGTCGAAATCCGCCGCGCCGAACGGCCGGCTGTCCACCGCCGCCCCGAAGGAGCTGGCGATCAGGCCGCCCCGCTCCGAGACGATCTCGATGGCGTAGGCCGGCATGCCCATGGCGTCGTTGGCGAGCTCGAACACGGTCCCGACCGCCAGGTCGAGCGCCTGGAAGCCGGGAAAGATGACGATGCCGATCCTGCGGGTCATGTCTGGAAACGCCGGAAAAATGACATTTGGGTCATTTTGCTACGCTTCTAAACTGCGGCGGTCAACCAGGGCGACGGAGGCGGAGCCATGGCGGACGCCGGCATGGGCGGACCTTGATGAAGGCCGCTTCTCCCGGCGCCGGCGCGCCTTCGATCTGAACCTCAGATGGAGGGAGCCATGTACGAGATCGACGTCAACGGCGAGAAGCGTCAGGCGGAGGTGGAGGCCGGCACGCCTCTCCTGTGGGTGCTGCGCGACACGCTCGGACTGACCGGCACGAAATACGGCTGCGGCATCGCCCAGTGCGGCGCCTGCACCGTCTGGGTGGACGGCGCCGCGATGCGCTCCTGCCAGTTCCCGGTCGAGGCCGTCGGCGAGGCCAAGATCGTCACCATCGAGGCGATCGAGCAGGACGAGGTCGGCCGCAAGGTGGTGGAGGCCTGGGTCGAGGCCCAGGTCCCGCAATGCGGCTACTGCCAGTCCGGCCAGGTGATGGCCGCGACCGCGCTGCTCAAGGAGATCCCGCAGCCGACCGACCAGGACATCGCCGACGCGATGACCAACCTCTGCCGCTGCGGCACCTACAACCACATCGCGAGCGCCGTCCGGCGCGCCGCGGCCTGAGCGGGGAGCGTCCGATGAACGACCTGTCCCCACTCGACGTCGCCTCCGCCGCGCCGCTGCTGCCGGCCCAAGGCGTCGCCAACCTGTCCCGGCGCGGCTTCCTTGGCGCGGCCGCCGGCGCTCTGGTGCTCGCGGTGGCCCTGCCGGGCCGCCGCGCGCTCGCCCAGGCCGAAGGGGCGGGGGCGATCGCGCCCAAGCCCGGCACGCGGGTGCCCGCCTTCCTCGAACTCCGTCCGGACGGTTCGGTGAAGCTGCTCAGCGCCTTCGTCGAGGGCGGGCAGGGCATCAACACCGCCATGGCCCAGATCGTGGGCGAGGAGCTGGACGTCGATCCGGCGCGCTTCGAGGTGGAGTGCGCCCCGCCCGGTCCCGACTACGCGCTGGTCAACGGCATGCGGATGACGGGCGGCAGCTTCTCGACCCGGTCGAGCTACGCCGCCATGCGCCGTCTCGGCGCGACGGCGCGCGAGATGCTGATCCGCGCCGCCGCCGCCCGGCTCAAGGTGCAGGACGGCGAGCTCTCCACCGAGGACGGCAAGGTGGTCCACGCCGCTTCCGGCCGCTCGCTCGGCTATGGCGAACTCGCCGCCGAGGCGCTGCTGCTGCAGCCGAAGGAGGACGTCGCGCTGCGCGATCCGTCGACCTTCCGCTACATCCGCAAACCGCTCGCCCGGCTCGACGTGCGCGACAAGTCCACTGGCCGCGCGATCTACGCCATCGACCAGAAGGTCGAGGGCATGCTCTACGCCGCCGTGACCCATGCGCCGGTGTTCGGCACGGAGCCTGAAGCGCTCGACAACGAGGCCGAGGTCAAGGCCATGCCGGGCGTGCATTCGGTGCACCGGCTGCCCAACGCCGTGGCGGTCGCGGCCGACAGCTGGTGGCGGGCGCGGCAGGCGGTCGAGGCGCTGAAGACGCGCTGGTCGGAGCCGCCCAAGGACGGGCTCGACGCCATGTCGTCCAGCTTCTCGTCCGAGGGGCTGCTGTCGACGCTGAAGGCCGCCTCCGCCAAAGGCCTGCCGTCCGAGACCGAGGGCGACGCCGACGCCGCCTTCGCCAAGGCCGCCAAGGTGATCGAGGCGGAGTACGACGCGCCCTATCTCGCCCACGCCCAGCTGGAGCCGCCGTCGAGCATCGCGCGCTTCAACCCCGACGGGACGCTGGACCTCTGGGTCCCGAACCAGATGCCGGAGCTGTTCCAGACGCTCGCCGCCAAGGTCGCCGATCTCGCGCCGGAGAAGGTGATCATCCACTCGCCCATGCTGGGCGGCTTCTTCGGCCGGCACTTCGCCTACGGGCCCGCGAACCCCTACCCGCAGGCGATCCTGCTGGCCAAGGCGACCGGAAAGCCTGTGAAGGTGCTGTGGTCGCGGGAGGAGGAGTTCCTGAACGACGCGGTGCGGCCGCTGAGCTTCAGCCGCTTCCGCGCCGCGCTCGACGCGTCGGGCCAGCCCACCGCGATCGAGGTCAAGACCGTGGGCGAAGGCCCGACCGCGCGCTGGTTCGGCGCCATCCTGAAGACGCCGGTGGACTCCTCCGCCGTGGAGGGCATCGTCGAGAAGCCCTACGCCATCCCGAACCGGAAGATGGAGTTCCTGAAGATCGCCCATCCGGTGAACATCGCCTTCTGGCGGTCGGTCGGGCATTCCATGAACGACTTCTTCTACGAGAGCTTCTTCGACGAGATCGCCGAAGCCGGAGGGAAGGATCCGTTCGAGCTGCGCATGGCGCTGCTGAAGGACAAGCCGCGCCACCTGAACCTGCTGAAGGCGGTGGCGGAGCTGTCCGGCGGCTGGAAGCGCGGGCCTTACGACGCGGAGGGCGGCAAGCGCGCCCGCGGCGTCGCCATGGCGTCGCCCTTCGGCTCGGAGACGGCCACCATCGCGGAAGCGTCGCTCGTGGACGGCGAAGCCAAGGTGCACCGGCTCTGGATCGCCATCGACCCGGGCTCCATCGTCAATCCGGCGATCGTGAAGGCGCAGGTGGAGTCCGCGGCGGCGCTCGGCCTGTCCTCCGCGCTGTTCGAGCAGGTGGTCTACAAGGACGGCGTGCGGCAGGCGAAGAACTACGACGGCTACCGCATCCTCGCCCGCGACCACATGCCGGAGGTGCACGTGGCGATCGTGGAGAGCGGCGAGCCCATGGGCGGCGTCGGCGAACCGGGCCTGCCGGGCGTGCCGCCCGCGGTCGCGAACGCCCTGGCCGCGCTCAGCGGACAGCGGGTGCGCAGCCTGCCGATCGCCAACACCAAGCTGTCGGGCGCGTAAGGCCCGATCGGAGCGGGCCCCCGAAAACGCCGCCGCATCTCCTGCGGCGGCGTGACGCCTCACCAGCCGCGGTCCCATTCCGGTTCGCCGCGATAGCGCAGGGCGAGGAAGTCGACCAGCGCGCGGACCTTCAGCGCCAGATGGCGCGCCGGCGGGTAGAGCGCGTGGACGGCGAGCGGCGGCTCCTCCATGTCCGGAAACAGCCGCTTCAACCGCCCCTCCCGGATCAGCGGACCGGCGATGAAGCTCGGCGCGCGGGCGACGCCGAGGCCGGCCTGCGCCGCGGCGAGGCAGGTCTCGCCGTTGGAGAAGTTCAGCCGGCCCGTGACCGTCACCGCGCGCGGCTCCTGCGCCCCGGCCGGCCGGAAGGTCCACCGGCCCGGATCGCGGAAATTGGTGTCGACGATGCAGTCATGGTCGGCGAGGGCTTCGGGCGAGGCCGGCGCCCCCTTGCGCGCGATGTAGTCGGGCGACGCCACCACCACGATCCGCGCGTCGCACAGCTTGCGGGCGATCAGGCTGCTGTCCTGCGGCCGGCCGATGCGGATGGCGACGTCGAAGCCCTCGTCGACCACGCTCACCACCCGGTCGGAAAAGCTGACGTCGAGCTGGATGTCCGGGAAGGCGGCCGCGAAGTCCAGCAGTTCCGGCGTCAGGCGGAGCGTGCCGAACGACACCGGCGCGGTGACGCGCAGCCGCCCCGCCGGCGCGCCGGACGCGTTGCGCACCGAGGCGTCGAGGCTGTCGAACTCTTCGATCAGCGTCTTCATGCGCTCGTAATAGGCCTGCCCCACCTCGGTCGGCGCCAGCGCGCGGGTGGTGCGCTTGAGGAGCTGCACGCCGAGGTCCGTCTCGAGCCGGGAGACCAGCTTCGAGGCCTGGCCGCTGCTGACGCCGAGCCGTTGGGCGGCGGCGGCGAAGCTGCCCGTGTCCACCACGGTGACGAACATGCGGTCGCAGTCGAGACGGTCCATGGGCTGCGGCGTCCTGCGGAGGGGCCAGAGCGGCGAGCGGCCCGGCTCCTCGTCCTTACGGGAAACGGAGCCGGCTGCCATCCGGCCGCGCGTCACGCCGCGGCGCCGGCCAGCGCCTCGGCGAGGACGTCGGTCGCCAGCGCGGCGCCTTCCGGCGAGATCGCATGGCCGAGGCGGGGAAGCGTGCGGCGGCGCACGTCCGCGCCCGCGCGGCGCAAGGCGGTCTCGGCCTTTTCCGACTCCCCGACCGGCATCACCGGATCGGCGTCGCCGTGGATCAGCAGCGTGCGCGTCTCCGGCGCGGGCGTCAGCGGCTCCGGGGACGCGAGGCGCCCGGAGAAGGCGACGATCGCGCCGACCGGCCAGCGGCCGGAGGCGAGCGCGTCGAGCGCCATGATCGAGCCTTGCGAAAACCCCACCAGCGCCACCCGCCGGAGGGAGCCCGCCAGACCATGCCCCTCCACGAGGCCCTGCACCGTCTGGTCGAACGCCGCCCGGGCAGCCCGAACCCGCTCCGGGCGGTTGGCCTCGGTGACGCCGCGCACGCTGAACCATTGCCGTCCGGCGCCGCCCTGGTCGAAGGCGAAAGGCGCGTCCGGGCTTGCGAACGCGGCGCCGGGCAGGCGCGGGCCGAGGGCGCCGGCGAGGCCGGCGAGATCCGCGCCCCGGCTTCCGACGCCGTGCAGGAGGATGACCAGCGCGGTCATGCGCGCGTCTCCGCCTGGGCGGCGGTCGCCGCGGGCGACGCCACCGGCGCGAGACCGGGAAGGTCGGGGCCGACGGGGACGATGCCGTTCGGGTTGAGCGCCTTGATGGAGTAATAGCCGCGCTTGATGTGGTCGATGCTGACCGTGCCGCGCACGCCCGGAACGTCGAGAACCCGGTTCAGATAGGCGCTCAGCGCCGGATAGTCGGCGAGGCGGCGCAGGTTGCACTTGAACAGGCCATGGTAGGCCGCGTCGAAGCGCACGAGGGTGACGAACAGGCGGATGTCCGCTTCCGTGAAGCCGGCGCCGAACAGGAAGGGGCCGGCGCCCGACAGCCGCTGCTCAAGCTCGTCCAGCATGGCGAACACGTCGGCGAAGGCGTCTTCGTAGGCCTCCTGCGTCGTCGCGAAGCCGGCCCGGTACACGCCGTTGTTCAGGCGCGGGTAGATGCGGGCGTTGAGCGCGTCGATCCCGGCGCGCAGCGGCTCCGGGTAGAGGTCGACGGCGCCGTTCGCCAGATCGCCGAACCCGGAGTTGAACATGCGCACGATCTCGGCCGACTCGTTGCTGACGATCGTGCCCCGGCTCCGGTCCCACAGCACGGGCACGGTCGCCCGTCCGGTGTAGTGCGGGTCCGCGCGGGTGTAGAGCTCGTGCAGGTAGGCGGCGCCGTTGACGGCGTCCCGGTCCGAGCCGGGATAGTCGCCGAAGCGCCAGCCCTGATCGGTCAGCGCCGGCTCCACCACCGACACCGACACCGCCGTCTCCAGCCCCTTGAGCTTGCGGGCGATCAGCGTCCGCGACGCCCAGGGGCAGATGAGCGCCACATAGAGATGATAGCGCCCGGCTTCCGCCGTGAAGCCGGGCTCGCCGCTCGGGCCGGCGGCGCCGTCGGGCGTCACCCAGCTCCGGAAGCCGGACGCCTGCCGGACGAAGCCGCCCTTCGCGTCGCTGGCCTGCACCGGCTGCCAGTCCGCGCTCCATTTGCCGTCGACGAGCATGGTTTCTTCCCTGTGTGTTTAGCGCGCGATGACCGCGAGCGAGGTGCCCCACGGGTCGGTCAGGCTGAACGGGGCGTCGGCGCCGTCCGTCACGCCGGCCCGCTCGCGGATGAGGGCCGCCCGCGGGGCGTCCAGCCGCAGCTCGACCTCGGCGAGACCCGTCGAGGGGTAAGAGCGGACGGCCGCGCCGCGGCTGTTCCAGATGTTGGTGGCGATGTGATGGTGGTAGCCGTCCGCCGCGTAGAACGTGCCGCCCGGATAGCGGCAGGTGACGTCGAGGCCGAGCGTTCCGGCGTAGAACGCCTCCGCCGGAGCGATGGCGCCCACCTGCAGATGCACATGGCCGACGGTCGAGCCCTCGGGGAAGCCGGCCCAGGCCGCGCCGCCGGCCTGCGCCAGCAGAGCCGGGAGGTCGAGCGGATCGCTCGGCATCTCCACCCGTCCGTCGCGCCGCCTCCATTCGGATTCTGGCCGGTCCGCGTAGATTTCGACGCCGTTTCCCTCCGGGTCCGCGAGATAGAGCGCCTCGCTGACGCCGTGGTCCGAGGCGCCCACCACCGGCGTTCCGTCGCTGATCGCATGCTGGACCCAGCGGGCGAGCGCCGGACGCGACGGCAGCAGGAAGGCGGTGTGGAACAGGCCGGCTTCACGCGGCGAGCGCCGCCGGGCGGCCGCGTCGCGTCTCAGTTCGAGCAGCACGGCGTCGCCGGCGCCGAGCTCCGCCGTCGCGGCGTCCCGGCGCAGGAGGTGGAGGCCCACCGCCCGCTCGTAGAACGCCGTGACGCGGTCGAGATCGTTGACGGTCAGCGCGACCCGGCCCATGGCGAGCCGGGGGCCCGTCGCGGCCGGCGGGACAGGCGCGCCGGCCGCGGTGGAGCTTCGATCGAGGAGATCGGGAGCGGACATGGCGTCAGGCCCTGTCATCGCCGATGGGGCTGCGCTTGAGCGCGAAGGCGCCGTCGCCGATCAGCGCCAGAACCACGAGACCGACGATCCAGAACGCGGGAAATTCCCAGCCGCCGTTCGGGTTGTTGAAGAAGAAGCCCGCGGGGCCGTGGACGGTGAAGATGGCGCCGAGCAGGACGGGAACCAGCGCAAGCGCGGCGAGACGCGGCCAGACGCCGAGGATCAGCGCGGCGGCGCCCAGAAGCTCCCAGGCGATCGTCACATAGGCGAGCCAGCCCGGCAGGCCGAGCGATCCGAAGAAGGCCGCCGTGCCGGCCGGCGTGAAGACGAAGATCTTGAGGCCCGCATGGGCCAGGAACAGGACGCCGAGCGCGAGCCTCAGCACGAGGGCGGCGTAGGGGGCGGTGCGATAGTCGGTCATGGCGGGCGCCTTGTGTGCGGTGAACTCCGATGACGCGACTATGCGCGAACGCCGCTTGGGCGATTAGCCGGTCCGACAGGATCTCATCGCTTCCGGAATGGAAGCAATGGAGGGCGGCTCCCGCGGAAGCGCCGCTCTCGCCACGGAAGCGCCATTTTTTATGAGGGGGCGCCCGCTCTCGCCCGTTCACTCTCCGGACGATCATCGGGGAGTGCGCCGTGAAGGGGAGTGGAATGGGGACGCTGAGGCTTGGAATGACCGGCGCGGCCGTGGCGGGAACGGCGCTTCTGGCCGTGACGCCGGCCGTGGCCCAGAGCGAGGAGGCCCGCCGGCAGGCGGCGAACGGACAGGCTCAGGTCCAGCGCGTGGCGCAGTCGCATGACGCGGTGGCGCTCGACGAGATCCGCGTCGAAGGCGCGGGATCGGGCCGCCGGGCGCCGTCGACGGGAACGCTCGGCCAGCCGCCGGCGGCCTATGCGGGCGGCCAGGTCGCCACCGGCGCCCGGCTCGGCATGCTGGGCAACCGCTCGATCCTCGAAACGCCGTTCAGCATCTCCGGCTACACCGAGAAGCTGATCCGCGACCAGCAGGCGAGCTCTATCGTCGACGTCGCGCAGAACGATCCGTCGGTGCGCAACGACGCGCCGACCTTCAGCGAACGCGACGCCTTCATGATCCGCGGCTTCTCGGTCACCAATCTGGACGTGGCCTATGACGGCCTGTTCTACATCGCCAACGCTCGTCGGCATTTCCTCGAAGGCGTCGAGCGGGTCGAAATCCTGAAGGGGCCGAGCGCCTTTCTCAACGGCGGCGTCGGCCGCGTCGGCGGCACCATCAATCTGGTCCCGAAGCGCGCCACGGACGAACCGCTGACGCGGGTGACGACCAGCTTCAACAGCGACTCCCTGTTCGGAACGCACGTGGACGTCGGCCGCCGCTTCGGCGCCAACAAGGAATGGGGCATCCGCTTCAACGGCTCCTATCGCAACGGCGACACCACGCTCGACAAGAACGAGGTTGAGGTCGGCGTCGCGGCGCTTGGTCTGGACTACAGCGGCGAGCGCTTTCGCGCCTCGCTCGACCTGAACCACTCGACCCAGAATCTCGAAGCGCCCACGTCGCTGTTCAACGCGGCCGCGCCGGGCTTCGATATCCCTCGTGCGCCGAAAAACAAGAACACGGCCAATTCGTTCGAGTATCACGACAGCACCTACAACATGGCCGCCGCTCGGGTCGAATACGATATTCTGCCTGAGACGACGGTCTACGCTGCGGCCGGCGCCAGTCGTTACCGTGAGGACTTCCTGACGTCGTCCTATCGCATTCTCAACAGAGATGGCGACGCGACGGCGACGCTTGCGATCCAGCCGCAGCAGATTCAGGGCTTCACCGGCGAGGCCGGCGTCCGATCCAAGTTCCAGACCGGGTTCCTCGGCCACAGACTCAGCGTGTCCGCCTCCAAGGCGCTGAACGAAAACTATCGCGGCGGTTTCGCGCCAGCCTCGGTGGTGCTACCGGCACCCTATCCGACCAACATCTACCATCCGTCCGGCGCGCCCGGCGGCCGGGTGGACACCGGCGGCTTCCCTCGCTCGGATGATCTGCCGCTGTTCGCGGACCTGCTTCTTACCAGCGTCGCGGTCTCCGACACGCTGTCCGTCGTCGAGGATCGGGTTCAACTTACGGTGGGCGGTCGCTACCAGCACATCAAGTCGCGCGGCTTCAACACCCGTCCGGATCGTGGCGTGGTCGGGGAGCGCAACTACTATTATGAGGACGAGCGTTTCAGCCCCGCCGTCGCCGTCATGGCGCGCGTGACGGAGAACTTCTCGGTCTACGCCAGCTATGTGGAGGCGCTCACCGAAGGTCCGACGGCGTCGGGCACGCCCCTGACGGTGACCAACGCCGGCCAGATCTACCCGCCTGTGGTCAACAAGCAGCGGGAGGTCGGCGCCAAGTACGACTTCGGTTCGTTCTTGATGACCGCCGCCCTGTTCGAGATCCGGCAGCCGAACGGCTTCGTCACGCCAGCTCCTGTTGGAGCCAACGACCCGCGGGGAACGTTCGGCCTCAACGGTCGCCAGGTGAATCGCGGCCTGGAGCTGACGGTCGCGGGCGAGCCCATCGAAGGGCTCAGGCTGCTTGGCGGCGTGTCGTTCCTCGACCCCGAACTGGAGAAGACGGTCAGCGGAACGTTTGACGGCAACGATGTGCCCGGCGTCGCCCGCACGACCGTCACCCTTTATGGCGAGTACGATCTGCCGTGGTTCGCCCGCGCGCTCACCGTCACCAGCCGTATAGTCTACAACGGTAAGACCTATTACGATCAGGCCAACACCCAGAGGGTGAAAGACTGGACGCGGTTCGATCTCGGCGCCCGCTACGCCTTCACCGGCCCGCTGGACAAGCCGGTGGTCATCCGCGCCAACGTGCAGAACGTGTTCAACAAGGCCTACTGGTCGTCGTCGGCCCGCGGCTTCCTCGCCGCCGGGGCGGGACGGACCTTCATGCTCTCCGCTGCGGTCGATTTCTGACACAGCCTCATACGCGACGTAACGCCTGCGAAGGGCGCGCCGGTGGAAACGCCGGCGCGCCCTTCTTCTTTTGCGCACGTCAGAGGCTGCGCAGGTGGCGGGCGGGGGCTTCGCCCAGCACGCGCCAAGTTCCAATCAGCCCCAACGCCACGGTGACCACGAGCGCGGCCAGCGCCGCGCCGCCGGCGCCGAGAGGGTCGAACGCGAAGCCGATGCGCATGATGTTGGCCGTCACGCCCCAGGCGGCGAGCGAGCCCACCACCAGCCCGAAGGCCGCGGTGACGAGGCCGAGCAGGGCGTATTCCGCCGCCATGGCGCCGATCAGCCGGGCGCGGGCGGCGCCCAGCGTCTTCAGCACCACCGCCTCATAGGTGCGGCGGCGGCGTCCGGCGGCGAGCGCCCCGGCCAGCACCAGCACGCTCGCCACCAGCGTCACGCCGCTCGCGGCCCGGACCGCCAGCGCCAGATTGCCAACCACCTCGTTCACGGTGGTCAGCGCGTCCTTGACGCGGATGGCGGTGACGGAGGGGAAGGCGCGGGTGAGGTCGCGCAGCAGGCCGAGCTCGGTGGCGTCGTCGGACCCGTCGGGGAAGACGACGGTGGCGAGGTTCATGTAGGGCGCGCCGGCGAAGGCGTTGGGCGAGAACACCATGAAGAAGTTGATGCCCATGGTCTCCCAGTGGATGCGCCGCAGGTTGGCGATCTTCGCCGTCACCGTGCGGCCGAGCACGTTGACCGAGACCCGGTCGCCCACCTTCAGCCCGAGCCCGTTCGCAAGCCGCTGGTCGAAGGAGATCAGCGGTTCGCCGGAATAGTCCCGGGGCCACCATGCGCCTTCCGTCACGGTGGAGCCCTCGGGCGGATCTTCAGCGAAGGTCACGCCCCGGTCGCCGCGCAGCGCCCAGCGGCTTTCGGGATCGACCTCGGCCTCCTCCGCGGCGACGCCGTTCAGCGCGGTGATGGAGCCGCGCAGCATGGGCACGCTGTTCAGCTCCGCGCCGGGGGCCTTGTCCTTGGCGAGAGCGGCGAAGGCGTCCTTCTCCGACGACGGGATGTCGAGGAAGAAGAAGGCCGGCGCCTTCTGGGGCAGCTCGCTGGACAGCTGGCCGCGGATGGAGGCGTCGATCTGGGTCAGCGCCACCAGCAGAGCCAGCCCGAGGCCGAGCGACATCACCACGGACGGCGTCAGCGCGCCGGGGCGGTGGATGTTGGCGAGCGCCAGCCGCAGCTCCAGCCGCTTCGGCCGCGGCAGGCGGGCGGCGAGCGCCATCACCCCGCCCGCCACCAGCCGGAGCGCCAGGAAGGCGGCGACGGAGGCGCCGACGAAGGTGAGCGCGATCCGCCGGTCATAGGCGGCGTAGACGGCGAGGCCGCACAGCGCCAGCGCCGCGAGCGCGGTCGCGGCGATGTAGATCGCGCGGGGGCGGCGGGATTCGGGCGCGACCTGGTCCCGGAACAGCGCCGCCACCGGCACGTCATGGGCGCGGCCCAGCGGCCAGACCGCGAAGGCGAGCGCGGTGAGCGCGCCGTAGGTGGCGGCCAGAGCCAACTCGCGGGGGTAGACCGACATGGCAAGCGGCAGCGGCGTCACGCTTTCCAGCGCCCGCGCGGCCGCGAAGGGCAGGGCGGCGCCGGCCATGAGCCCGAGCGCGACGCCGAGCGCGCCCAGCGCCGCCACCTGCGCCAGATGGATGAGGAACACCGTGCGGCCCGAGGCGCCGAGGCTCTTCAGCACCGCGATGGTCTCGCGCTTGCGGTCCACGAAGGCGTTGACGGCGTTCGCCACGCCCACGCCGCCCACCACCAGCGCGGCGAGCCCCACGATGGTGAGGAACTGGGTGAAGCGGTTGACGTTGCGCTCCAGCTGCGGCGCGGCGTTGAGGCGGGAGCGGGCCTCGAAGCCGGCGTCCTTGGCTTCATGCTCCACGTCCGTGATGAGCCGGCCCACCTCGGCGTCGCCGCCGTCGCCGTCGAGCGCCACCCGGTAGCTCCAGCGCACCAGACTGCCCGGCTGGAGCAGGCCGGAGGCGCGCAGCGCTTCGGTGGAGATCAGCGCCCGTGGGCCGAAGCCGACGCCGCCGGAAAGCTGGTCCGGCTCCCGCTCCACGGTGGCGCGAATGGCGAAGCTGGCGGTCCCGAGCTCGATCCGGTCGCCGACCTTGAGGTTGAGGCGCGCGAGCAGGGCGGGATCGACCGCCACGCCCGGAACGCCGTCCTCACGGCCGAGCAGCTCCGCCAGCGGCCGGTCGGGCGCGAAGCGCGCCGCGCCCACCAGCGGCCAGGCGTCGTCCACGGCCTTCAGCTCCACCAGCGTGGCGTCGCCGGCGGACGTGCGGGCCATGGCCCGGAGCGAGCCCACGGTGGAGACTCGGCCTTTGGCCTCCAGCACGGCGCGCTCGGTCGGGGTCGCCTCCCGGTGCATCAGCGAGAAGGCGGCGTCGCCGCCGAGAATGGCGCGGCCTTCCCGCTGCAGGCCGTCGGAAAGGCCGCGAGCCAGCGAGCCCACGCCCGCGATGGCCGCCACGCCGAGCGCGAGGCACAGCAGGAACACCATGAAGCCCTGCACGCCGCCGCGCAGCTCCCGCGCGGCGAGCTTCAGGATGACGCCGCCGTTGAAGCCGCCCGCGCGCGGGCGCGGGCCGGCGCTTTCCGCCGCGATCTCGCTCACGCGGCGGCCTCGCTTTCGGTCTCGACGTGGCCGGAGCGCAGCCGCACCGTGCGGGCGCAGCGGTCGGCGAGCGCGGGGTCGTGGGTCACCAGCACCAACGTGGCGCCGCGCTTCGCGGTCTCCGCGAACAGCATGTCGGCCACCTGACGGCCGGTGGCCTCGTCCAGATTGCCGGTGGGCTCGTCCGCCACCAGCAGCTCGGGCCGCACGCTCAGCGCGCGGGCCAGCGCCACCCGCTGCTGTTCGCCGCCGGACAGCTGCGCCGGGTGATGGTCGAGCCGGTGCGACAGGCCGACGGCGGCGAGCTCGGCGCGGGCGCGCTCGAAGGCGTCCGCCGCGCCGGCGAGCTCCAGCGGCGTCGCCACGTTTTCGAGCGCCGTCATGGTGGGGATGAGGTGGAACGACTGGAACACCACGCCCACATGGCGGCCGCGGAAGCGGGCGAGCCCGTCCTCGTCCAGCGCGCCGAGGTCCTGACCGAGCACCCGGATGGTCCCGGAATCCGGCCGCTCCAGCCCGGCCAGCGTCATCAGCAGCGTCGATTTGCCCGAGCCGGACGGCCCGACCATGCCCACGGTCTCGCCACGCTCTATATGCAGGTTCACGTCTTTAAGAATGTGCGTGCGCGCGGGGCCCTTGCCCAGCGCGAGATTTACGCCGCGGAGTTCGATCGCCGTCATGAAGCCCCTGAAGTCGCCGGACCGTCCGGATGTGCGTCGCACCATCGGCGCCGAGTGCGTCGCCAATGGGGCGGGCGGCCTGTCGCGCCGCGCCGCTCTCGCCTTGGGGGTCGGGTCTCTCGCAAGCGTGATCGGAACCGGCGCGTCCGCCGCCGAACCCGTCCGTCTGGTGGCGCTGGGCGACAGCCTCACCGCCGGCTACGGGCTCGGTCCGGGCGAAGGCTTCGTGCCCCGGCTGCAGAAGGCGCTGAGGGACGGCGGCCTCGCGGTCACGGTCGCCAACGCCGGCGTCTCCGGCGACACCGCCTCCGGCGGCGCCGACCGCCTGGACTGGTCCACCCCGGAGGACACTGACGGCGTGATCGTGGCGCTCGGCGCCAACGACATGCTGCGGGGCGTCGATCCGGACGTCACCCGCGCGGCGCTGACGCGCATCCTCGACCGGCTGAAGGCGCGGACCATTCCCGCAATGCTGATCGGCATGCGCGCCGCGCCCAACCTCGGCGCGGCCTATGTGTCGGCGTTCGACTCGATCTATGCGGACCTTGCGCAGGCGCGGGGGCTGGTGCTCTATCCCTTCTTCCTCGACGGCGTCGTCGGCGACGCTTCGCTCAATCTGGCGGACGGGCTCCACCCCAACCCCCGCGGGGTGGACGTCATGGTGCGCGGCGCGCTGCCCTACGTGCGGCGCTTCGTCGAAAGCCTGCCCGCCGGCCGCTCCTGAACGCTCCAAGACCTTCAAGGACATCGCCCATGGAACGCCGCCCGCTCGGACGCACGGGGCTCGACGTCAGCGTCGTCTGCCTCGGCACCATGACCTTCGGCGAGCAGAACTCGGAAGCCGAAGGCCACGCCCAGCTCGACCGCGCCGCGGACGCCGGGATCAACTTCCTCGACGCCGCCGAGCTTTACCCGATCCCGCCCAAGCCGGAGACCCAAGGACGCACCGAGGAGATCGTGGGCTCCTGGCTCGCCAGGGGCGCGAACCGCGACCGCATGATCGTGGCCACCAAGGCGGTGGGCCGCACGGTGATGGACTGGTTCCGCAAGGACGGCGCCACCGGCGAGCTGTCCCGCGCCCAGCTGCGCGAGGCGGTGGAGGGCAGCCTGCGGCGCCTGCGCACCGAGTGCATCGACCTCTACCAGCTGCACTGGCCGGACCGGGAGGTGAGCCAGTTCGGCTCCAACCCCACGGTGTTCCGCCCGGTGACCGGGCCGGAGATCGCGATCCACGAGACGCTGGAGGCGCTGGGCGAACTGGTCCGTGAGGGCAAGATCCGCCATGTGGGCCTGTCCAACGAAAGCGCCTGGGGGACCATGACCTTCCTGCGCGAGTCGGAGGCGAGGGGCCTGCCCCGCGTGGCCTCGCTGCAGAACGCCTACAGCCTGCTCAACCGCACCTACGAGACCGGGCTTGCGGAGATTTCGCTGCGGGAGAACGTGTCGCTGCTGGGCTATTCGCCGCTGGCTCAAGGCTATCTCACCGGCAAATACGCCGACGGCGCGCAGCCTGCCGGCGCGCGCAAGACGCTGTTCGACCGGTTGCAGCGCTACGAGACCACCGGCGCGGAAGGGGCGATCGCGGCCTATCTCGATCTTGCTGGGGAGATCGGCTGGTCGCCCACGCATCTCGCCTTGCAGTTCGCGGCCACGCGGTCCTTCATGACCTCGGTGATCATCGGCGCGACCAGCCTTGAGCAGCTCGATCACGACCTCGCCGCCTTCGAGCGGCCGTGGTCGGCGGAGATCGAGTCCAAGGTGGACGCGATCCACCGGCTGCGCACCAATCCCTGTCCCTGACGGCGTTCCGTCGTCCGGGCGCGTCGAGGGGGAGCTTTAGGCCATGCCGCGGCTGTTCACCGCGATCGAGGTGCCGGAAGAGGTCGGGCTCATTCTGTCCGGCTACCGGGGCGGGCTTTCCGGCGCCCGCTGGATCGACGTCGAGAACTACCACATCACCCTGCGCTTCCTCGGCGACGTGGACGAGGAGACCGCCCAGGAGGCGGCCTATCTGCTCGGCAAGGTGCGGCGGGCGCCGTTCGAGGTGACGTTCGAGGGCCCGGACGCCTTCGGCGGCGCCCGGCCAAGATCGCTGATCGTGAAGGTGGCGCCGACGCCGGCGCTGATCGAGCTGCAGGCCGAGCACGAGCGGCTGATGCGCCGGGCGGGCCTTGCCGCCGAGAGCCGCAAGTTCACGCCCCACGTGACGCTGGCGCGGCTGCGGGACGCCTCGCCTCGGGCGGTGGCGGACTATCTCGGCCTGCGGGGCGGGCCGCCGGGCCTGTCGTTCCGGGCGGAGCAGTTCGTGATCTACTCGTCCCGGGATTCGGTCGGCGGCGGGCCCTACGTGCTGGAGGCGGCCTACCCGCTGCGCTGACGGCCCGCGCTTGCGGCCGGCTTCGCCCGTCGCCACATGCCTCCCGGCCCAAGCCCCTCACGCCTCCGCGCGGGTTGACCGCACCGCCGCGCGGGAGCATGAGAGGCGCCGAAGGAGTTCCGGCCCCATGCAGAAGTTCACCACCCTGACCGGCGTCGCCGCGCCGCTGCCGCTGATCAACATCGACACCGATATGATCATCCCGAAGCAGTATCTGAAGACGATCAAGCGCACGGGACTTGGCAAGGGGCTGTTCGCGGAGCTGCGCTACGACGCGGACGGCGCCGAGAACCCGGACTTCGTGCTGAACAAGCCGGCCTATCGCGACGCGGAAATCCTGGTGGCCGGCGACAATTTCGGCTGCGGCTCCTCGCGCGAGCACGCGCCCTGGGCGCTGCTGGACCAGGGCATCCGCTGCGTGATCTCCACGTCCTTCGCCGACATCTTCTACAACAACTGCTTCAAGAACGGCATCCTGCCGATCCGCGTGTCGCCCGAGGACCACGCCAAGCTGATGGACGACGCGGAGCGCGGCGCCAACGCCCGGCTGACGATCGATCTGGAGGCGCAGGAGATCCATGGCCCCGACGGCGGCGTGGTGCGGTTCGACATCGACCCGTTCCGCAAGCGCTGCCTGCTGGAGGGGCTCGACGACGTCGGCCTGACCATGCAGAAGCAGGACCGCATCGCGGACTACGAGACGGCCCTCGCCGCCGCGCGCCCCTGGGCCTGACGCGCCCTTTCACCCTCCGACGTTTCCCCGGCGCCGTGGCCCGCCTCGACAGGCGGGCCCCGGCCGCACCCGCATGACGAGGCCTTGCAGATGACCCGCCGCCTGATCTCCACCGGCTCCCCCTTCGAGAAGACCGCGGGCTACAGCCGCGCCGTGGTCGACGGCGACTACGTGTTCGTCTCCGGCACCACCGGCTACGACTACGTGGCCATGAGCATGCCGGAGGGCGTGGTGGCCCAGGCCCGCAACGCCTTCGCCACCATCGAGAAGGCGCTGAAGGAAGCCGGCGCCGGCTTCGCCGACGTGGTCCAGACCCGCTACTATCTGACCGATCCGGCGGACGCCAACGACCTGTTCACGGTCACCGGCGCGATCTTCGGCGAGATCCGTCCGGCCAACACCCTCATCGTCTGCCAGCTGCTGAAGCCGGAGATGAAGGTGGAGATCGAGGTCACCGCCCGCATCGCCCGCTGAGGGGCGTCCGGTCGTCCACAGCCGCGCGCGACGGCCGTCCGCCGTTCCGGACGGAGCGAGGCGCGCGGCTATGTCTCAGTGTCCGCCTGAGGGCCGAAGCGCGCGGCTCTTCCCGGACAGCCGCCGCCCCGACCGCCCGAAGCGCCTCCGTTCGCGCCGCCCGGCGGGCGGAAGCGGCAAGACACTCTTGATGGCGAAGGGGGCGTGAAGGGTTGCCAATTCCGGCGGCTTTCGCTAAAGCAAGCGCCGTCGCCGCTTTAGCTCAGCTGGTAGAGCACATCATTCGTAATGATGGGGTCGCGTGTTCGAGTCACGCAAGCGGCACCACGTCCCAGCCTGAGGACGTCAAGGCGCCCAGGTGACCGGGGCGCCGCGGTCCTGGAGGCGCAGCCAGCCTCCTGCGGGAAGGGCTGACGGGTCCCAGGCGCCGAGCCCGCCTCTCGAAAACGCTTTAGCCGCCCAGTCCACCTTCCTGACCCAGGCCGCGCGATTTACGGCGCAGACGGTCTGTCGTGGTCGGAGCCGCGTGTGGCGAGCAGCGGCATAGCCGCGCCTCCAGCCTCCTATCGGCTCGTCGGTCGGCGCCGCCTCCGCGTCGGGACCGCCCGCGGCGTCGGGCGCCTTTGACCCTCACCCTGCGCGCGAGCCCAAAGAAAACGTCCGCCCGCACGTCCCATCCGCGTGCGTCCGATCGTCATCGCTCATGAGCCGAACCGTCCGCGCTCAGGGGAGCGACGGTCGGCGGGCGCGTAAGCGACGGGGGATGCGGAACATGGCGCGGGCGAAAGACGTGACTTCGAGGACAGGCCGCCGTGGCGTCGCCGCGCTCGCGGGCGCGCTGCTGGCGGCTCAGGGCGTTCCCGGAGCGGCGGCGCAGACCGCCGCGCCTGCGCAGGCGACCGCCGCGGCCGCGATCCCGGCCGGCCCGCTGTCCTCGGCGCTGAACCGGTTCGCGGCCCAGACCGGCCTGCAGGTCCTCGCCGACGCGGACGTGACCCGTGGGCGACGTTCCAGGGGCGCCGGCGCCGGCCTCGCGCCGGACCGGGCGCTCGCGGCGCTGCTGGCGGGCACCGGCGTCAGCGGCCGGATCGTCGACGGCGCCCGCGTGGAGCTCGCCGCCGAGCCGATCGCGAACGCGGCGCTCGTGACGGGGCAGGTGGCGGACGACGAGATCGCGCTCGACGCCATCACCGTCTACGGCGAGAAGGCGGCGCGGGATTCCTCGCGGACCTATGCGAGCGTCGGCGTGGTCACCGAGCAGGACCTCCGCGACTCCAGCCCCCGCGACACGGCCCAGGCCTACAACCGCCTCGCCAACGTGCGATCATTCCCTTCAGCCGAGGGGAATTCGAGCATCGTGATCCGCGGCCTGAACGCCGAAGGCGTGACGGCGCCGGGCCGCGCCGCGCCGGTCGTCTCCGTCCTGATCGACGGCGCCCCCCAGAACATCGAGGCCATCCGCCGCGGCAGCCGCGGCGTCTGGGACGTGGAGCAGATCGAGGTCCTGCGCGGACCCCAGTCGACGCTGCAGGGCCGGAACTCGCTCGGCGGCAGCATCGTCATCAAGACGAAGGATCCGACCTTCGAGCCGGAGGTCGTGGTCGACGGCTCGCTCGGGACCGAGGATTCGAAATCCGCCGCCTTCGCGGTGTCCGGCCCGCTGGTCAAGGATCAGGTCGCGCTGCGCATCGCGGGCCAGATCGCGCGCGAGGACAAGGACATCGAGTTCCTGGATTCCAGCCTCGATAAAGAGCGCCGGGACGAATTCGAACAGATCCGCGCCAAGCTGCTGCTGACGCCCGACGCCCTGCCGGGTTTTTCCGCGCTGCTCAGCGTCAGCCGAACCCATGACAAGCCGGGCTGGAACTTCGTGACCGGGCCCGACTTCTTCGACCGCCGCTTCGATCCCGGGACCAGCGTCAGCTCGGAGTTCCGCGACACGAAGGTCAACCGTTACGGCGCGGAGCTGGCCTACGAGTTCTCGCCGGGATGGAAGCTGACTTCGCTCACCACCTTCTCGGAGTCCGACCTCGACATCAGCACGCCCGCCGGTGCGGGCTGGCAGCGCGAAGGAAACCGAAAAGGCAAGGATTTCTCACAGGACGTGCAGCTGAACTTCAACCCCGGGGACTCCAGACTGTCGGGCGTCGTGGGCTTCTTCGCCGGCCGCTACACCAGCGATACGGCGGACCTCTCCGCGACCACCGCGCTTGCGCCCTACGGCATCCCGAACGCGGTGGTGCAGGACCTGACGACCGCGCTCAAAACGACGTCGATCGCCGCCTACGCGGACCTGCGGTACAAGCTGCACGACCGCTGGACTCTGATCGGCGGCGGCCGCCTGCTGAGGGAGAAGGTCGGAGCGAAAAACGACGGCGTGGCGCTCGATCTCGACGCCACCCTCGGGTGCCTCTTCGCCGGTTGCCCCGTGCCGGTCTATGGCTCGCTCAACGAGCGGAGCTCCGTGAGCAAGACCGTCTTTCTCCCCAAGTTCGGTCTGGCCTACGATCTCACAGAGAGCCAGACGATCGCCGCGACGGCGGCGAAGGGCTACCGTTCCGGCTTCTCGGAGGTCGTCGCCGGCGCGACGACGCTCCGCAAGATCGCCCCGGAATACATGTGGTCCTACGAGCTGGCGTACCGTTCGAAGTGGTTTGACGACCGCCTGCAGATCGACGCCAACGCATTCTACTACGACTACAAGGACCAGCAGATCCAGTCCTTCAACCCGGCCTTCCCGGGCCAGACGATCACGGAGAACGGCGGCGAGTCGCACGCCTATGGCGCGGAGATCGAGGCGCGCTGGCGCCCGATCGACGAACTGACGCTGTTCTCCAACGTCGGTCTGCTCAAGACGGAATTCGACAAGGCGCTGACCACGGCGGGCGACGTGAGCGGCAAGGAGTTTCCCCAGTCTCCGGCCGTCACGCTGGCGATGGGCGCCCACTGGAAGCATCATTCGGGCTTCTTCGCCGGCGCCGACGCCTCCTACACGGACGGCTTCTTCAGCACGGGAGACCTAGCCAACACCCGCAGCCGTTACGTCAAGTCGTTCACGCTGGTCAACGCCACGCTCGGCTACGAGATGAAGCACGCCACGATCGCGCTGTTCGCGCGCAACCTGTTCGACAAGCAGTACCTGACCGGCATCGACTCCACGGGGTTTTCCGCCGCGATCGGCGACGGCCGGGTGGTGGGCGTGCGCGGAACCGCACGGTTCTGATGCGGCGCGCGCTCGGCGTTCTGCTGGCGGCTCTGGCGTTCGCCTCGACCTCGGCGGCTGAGGCCTGCGAGGGACGGCTGTTCGCCGGCGGCGACGTGCTGGGCGCGCCGCTCTGCCTGCCGGCGGCGCCGAAGCGCATCGTGGCGCTCGATCCGACCTTCAGCCTCGGCATGGCGCTCGAACTCGGGGCTCCGGTCGTCGCCGCCCCGATGTCGGGCATGAGCGACAAGGCGTTGAAGGCGCGCGCGGAAGCGGCCGGCGTCGCCGACATCGGGACCTTCGAGCAGCCGAGCCTCGAGCGCGTCATCGCCCTGAAGCCCGACCTCATCATCGGCAGCGGGTTTCTGGGCGCGAAGGCGCAGGAGATGGCGGCGCGGATCGCGCCCGCCGCCCTGATCACCGCCAGCGACTGGAAAGCGTTCTACCTCACGCTCGCCGAGGTCGCCGGCCGGGCGGACGCCGCGAGGGGCGTCTTCGACGCCTACCAAAGCCGCGTCGCGAACATCCGCGCCCGCATGCCGGACGTGAAGGTCTCGGTGATGCGCATCACCCCCTGGGACTTTCAGGTCTATCTCGACAAACCCGGAGCCTACGCCCCTTTCGCGGTGATGCGGGAGGCCGGCGTGAAGCGAACCGCCTACGAGACGTCCGAAAGCGGTCCCGGCGTGAAGCGTCCGGACTGGGAGGAGCTGGCGGCGCTCGACGGCGACGTGCTGCTCTACATCGTCGGCGGCGCGAACGACTCCGACCGCAGCGGACGCCACGAGCAGGTGATCTCCAACCCGCTGTGGCGCATGCTGCCGGCGGTGAAGGCGGGCCGCGTCCATCGCGTCGACGCGGCCACCTGGATGGAGTTCAGCGGGCTCGCCTCCGCCAACCGGGTCCTCGACGACATCGAGCGATACGTGCTGACGACGCCGTGAGCGGCCGCGCGGGGTTCCGGGCGGGCGGCGCCCGCCGGGCGGCGGCTCTGGTCGCGCTCGCCGGCCTGCTCGCCGCCGTCGGGTTCTGGTCGCTGTCCGCCGGGTCGACGCCCTATGCCTTGGGAACCGTGCTCGACGCCCTCATCGCCAATGACGGTTCGCGCGACCACCTCGTCATCGCGACCATCCGCGCGCCGCGGCTGCTCGCGGGCCTCGGCGTGGGCGCGGCGCTCGCGGTCGCCGGCGCCATCATGCAGGCCGTCACCGGCAACCCGCTGGCGTCGCCCGGCCTGATGGGCCTCAACGCCGGCGCGGCTTTCGCCGTGGTGCTGGCGACCGCGGTGGCGGGCGCCTCGACCGGCGACGCGGTGGTCTGGCCGGCGTTCGGCGGCGCGGCGGCTGCGGCCGTCGTCGTCTACGGGCTCGGCGCGACGGGGCGGGGCGGCGCGACCCCGCTCAAGATCGTTCTGGCCGGCGCGGTGGTGTCCGGCTTCCTGGGCTCCCTGACCGCCGCCGTGCTCGTGCTCGACAAGGGCGCGATGGACACGGTGCGGCTGTGGACCGCCGGCTCGCTCGCCGGGCGCACAGCGGAGCAGGTCCAGACGGTGGGCCCGTACATTCTCGCGGGCCTCGCCGTGTCCCTGCTCCTCGGCCGGGCGCTCAACGCCCTCAGTCTCGGCGCCGACGCGGCGCGCGCGCTTGGCCAGAACGTGCGCTTCTGGCGTCGGGCGTCCATCGTCACGGTGGTGCTGCTGGCGGGCGGCGCCGTGGCGCTCGCCGGGCCGATCGGCTTCGTGGGCCTCGTCACGCCCCACATCGTCCGCATGCTCGCCGGGGCGGACCACCGCTGGGCCATCCCGTTCTGCGCGCTGGGCGGCGCGCTGCTGCTGACGGCGGCGGACGCCGCCAGCCGCACGCTGCTCGGCTCGGGCTTCCCGGCCGGCGTCACCATGGCGCTGATCGGCGCGCCGTTCTTCATCCATCTCGCCCGTCGGCGGATCGGCGCCGCGCCATGACGCGGGCGGTCATGGGCATGGCGGCCCTGATCGCCCTGCTGGCCCTGGCGGGCCTGAAGCTGGGCGACGTCGCCTTCTCCTGGTCCGACCTGTTCGCCGCCCTGGCCGATCCCGCCGGCGCGCCCTCCGACGCCGTCCTGATCCTGTTCGATCTCCGCCTGCCGCGCGTCCTGCTGGCGGGGCTCGTCGGCATGGCGCTGGCGCTGGCGGGCGCGATCACCCAGGCGATCCTCCGCAACCCGCTGGCCGAGCCCGGCACGCTCGGCGTCAACGCCGGGGCGGCGCTCGCCGTCACCGTCGTGCTGGTGGCCTTCCCGGCGGCGCCGGCCGGCGTGACGCCGTGGGCGGGCTTCGCCGGCGCGGCCATGATGGCCGCCGCCATCCATGCCCTCGCCGGGCGCAGGGCCGCGACCTCGCTGCGCATCATCCTGATCGGCGTCGGACTGAGCGCGCTGGCCGGCGCCGCGATCACGCTGCTCACCGCTTTCGGCGACGCCCGCGACGCGCATCGCGCCCTGCTCTGGCTCTCGGGCAGCGTCTACGGCGCGACCTGGGGTCAGGTCGGGACGCTCGCTCTGGTTCTGGCGCCGGCCGCCGCGCTGTGCGGACTGGCGTCGCGGGCGCTGGACGTGGCCTCCCTCGGCGACGTGGCGGCGCGCGGGGTCGGGCAGGACACGGCGCGGTTTCAGGCCGTCATGATCCTGCTCTGCACGCTGATCTCCGGCGCCGCGGTCGCGATGTCGGGGCTGATCGCCTTCGTAGGGCTGATCGCGCCTCACGCGGCGCGACGGCTGGTCGGCCCGCGACATGCCCGAATTCTTCCGGTCGCGGCCCTGATCGGCGCCGTCATCGTCATGGCGGCCGATCTGACCGGCCGGATCGCGCTGTCCCCGCTCCAGCTGCCCGCCGGGGTGCTGACGGCGCTGATCGGCGCGCCGGTGTTCGCCGCGCTCCTGTGGCGGCGCAGCGCGTCGTTGAGTTGAACGCCGAAAGGCGCGCCGCAGGCGCCCGAATTGTTGTGACGGGGCAACACCCCTGACGCGATCGCGCCGTGGCCGCGCGGTCGGCGGCCGCGTCCCTGATGCGGCGTCAGCGAAGGAACTGAAGCGCTTGGCGGCTCCGCGGCGCGCGGCGGCGAACGCCAGCTTTGATCCATTCTAAAACATTGATATTGCGTACTTTTATGCGCCCATCAAAGGATAGCTCCAGCGGGCTGGCGCCATCGTCGTCCGGGCTGGTTTTCGCCGCCCGGACGATCGCGATCGCGCCGCCGATGACGGGTGCGGGACGACTCCAGGGCTATGGCGACGCTCACTGGCGCATTGACGGGGCTGTCGGCCGACGACGGCCGGGACCTGCTGAACCGGGCCATCGAGGCGCATTACGAAGAGATGATCGCCGCGGCGCGCCACGGCGGCAGGACCCGGGCCGCCGCGCTCGACATCGTCCACGACCTCTATGTGAAGCTCGCCGCGCGGCCGGAGCTGCTGGCGGAAAAGCGCTCGCTCGGCGCTTTCCTGCGCCGGGCGGTGGTCAATCTCGGGGTCGACCGGTTCCGGCGCGAGCGCTTGGAAGGCCGTCTGTTCTCGGGGACCGAAGACGAGGCGGCGGCCGTGGCGGCCTCGTCTCCCGCGCCCGATCAGGCGCTCGACGCGGACCGGCGCATCGCGTTTCTGCGGCGCGTGATCGGCGACCTGCCGCCGCGCCAGCGCGCGGCCTTCGTGCTGCACCGGATGCACGGGCTGTCGTCCGCGGAGATCGCCGGGCGCCTCGGGATCTCCCGCAACATGGCCGACCGCCATCTCCGGCGCGCCTTCGCCCATTGCCTCGATCGTCTCGCGGAGTTCGACTAAGAGTCCGGGACGCGCCCCGTCGTTCGTCAAGACATCGGGGCGTCGAGGCTCCGGGAGCAGGCAGTGGGCGACAGGGATACGGCGGCGATCCGGCGGCGGCGGCACGCGCAGGCCGCGGACTGGCTGCTGCGGCGGCAGGACGCCGACCTCTCCGAGGACGACCACGCGCGGTTCGAGGCGTGGCGCGCGTCGCCCGAGAACGCCGAGGCCTACGCCGCCGCCGAACGCCTCATGGGCGACGCCCGCGCCGCGATCGCGGGCGACGCCGCGCTTCGCTCCACGCCCGCCCCCAAGGGAGGCGCGCGCAAGCCGATCGTCGCCGGGCTGCTGGTCCTGGCCGTGGCCGGCGGAGCGTTCCTCGCCCTGGACGGCCCCATGCGGCTTCGGGCCGACCGGATCGCGGGCAAGGGGGAGACCCCGGTCTTCACCCTTGCCGACGGCTCGACCGTCCAGCTCAACGCGTCCTCCGCCATCGCCGAAGACATCTCCGCCCGCGGCCGGACCATCCGGCTGCTGCGGGGGCAGGCCTATTTCCAGGTGACGCCCGATCCGGACCGGCCGTTCACGGTGGAGGCGGGCGACGCGAGCGTGACCGCGCTCGGCACCGCCTTCGACGTCCGGCTCGGCGCGGCGGAGACCGACGTGGCCGTGACCGAGCATGCGGTGCTGGTGGAGTTCCGGAGCGCGCGGCCGCCGCTGCGTGTGGACGAGGGCGAGCAGGTCGCCTACCAGCCCGCTTCCGGAGAGGTGACGCGCGGCCAGGACGCCGCTCTCGCCGCCTCCTGGCGCAGCAACCGTCTGGTGGTCGACAACAGGGATCTGGCTTTCGTGGTCGAAGAGCTGAACCGAAGGTTCCCGGGCCGTGTGGTGATCGCCCGTCCGGGCCTCGCCGCCCGGAAGGTGTCGGGCGTCATCGACCTGGCGGACAGGGCTCAGGCGCTGGCCTTCATCGCCAGGGCGCTCGGCGTGGAGGTCGTGAGGCTGGGGCCGCTCGTCGCCCTGATCTGAGCGCCATGAACCGATGCCGCGCCGCAGGTTCCGCCGCCGGCGGGCCGGGCGGCCGAGGTTTCCACGCCACGTCGTCCACATCCGCTTGACTTGGCGCAGCCGTCTTTTTTATATCACGCCGCATCGCGCGGCCAAGACGCCCGCGTCGGGCGGAGTAGCTCAGCTGGTTAGAGCAGCGGAATCATAATCCGCGTGTCGGGGGTTCGAGTCCCTCCTCCGCTACCAACGCCCCCCCCCCCCCCCCCCCC
>NZ_BSFK01000016.1:430564-985174 GCF_027922305.1 Methylopila jiangsuensis
CCCCCCCGACGAAACGAGACGTGGGATACAGGTCGCGCTCCAGCAGCGCGGACAGGCGGCCCTGCACGTCGACGGCCACGGGTTCGCCCACGACGCTCCGCGCGATCGTCACGCTCTCCACCAGCGAGCGGAACGCCTCGTGCGCCTTCAGGTCGCCGTCGGCGATGACGCCGCCAAGCGCGCCCGCGATCTCGCGCAGGTCCGGGTGCGGTACGGCCATTTTCGGATCGACATCCTGCTGCGCCGAGAGGGCTGGGCCCCGAAGACCATCCGGGTCGACAACGGTCCCGGGTTCGTCTCGAAGGCTCTGGACCGCTGGGCCTATGAGAACGGCGTCACGCTCGGCGTCTCTCGGCCGGGCAAGCCGACCGACTGCGCCTTCGTCGAAAGCTTCAACGGCAAGTTCAGGGCGGAGCGCCTCGACGCCCATTGGTTCCTGTCGCTCGACGACGCCCGGGCAAGGGTCGAGGCGTGCGGCGGGGGCGCAACGAGCCGGCCTCACACGCCTATGGGCCAGCTGACGCCCAACGAGGTCCGGAGCCCCACACTCAGACCGGACGCAAATCCGGGGGAGTTCAGGGGGGCGGATCATTCGGGATCACCGCCCGCTCCGGGGGCGTACGGCGTTTCAGCCCGTGTCGCCCGAGGCCATGTCCTGCAATCGTTCCATCTGGACGATGCGTATCCCCTGCGCGTCGACCGTCACGAGGCCTTCACGCTGAAATCTCTTCAGCATCATCGTCACCCATTGCCGCGTCGATCCCACCATGGCGGCGATCTGATCATGGGTGATCCGGCGCCGGATATTGACGGCGTTCCCGTCGGTCTCGCCATAAAGATCGCCGAGGTTCAGGATGAACTGCGCCAGCCGTTCGATGACCGAACGCGTGCCGAGCATTTGCGCCATCGAGGAATAGCATCTGCCCTTTGACGCCAGCCCCTGGATGAGGGCCAGGGCGAAGTTCGGGACGGTCGCCACCAGATCGCGGAGGGCCGCGCTGTCGAGGCGCAGAATGCGGCAGTCCTCCACCGCTTCGCCCGACCACACATGGACGCCGCCGCCCGCGATCTCGGGGCCGCCGATGAAATGCCCCGGCGTCCAGTAGGCGAGCGTGATCTCTCGGCCGGACGGCGCGGTGTAGAACACGCGCACGCGCCCCTGCTCGATGATGAAAATGCCGCCGTGCCGTTCGCCCTGCGTGAACACAGCCTCTCCGGCGCCCACCCCGTAGGAGCGGCCGCGCGTCGCCACGAGCTTGCGCTCGCCGTCCGTCAGCTGGTCGAGGAAATGCGCGCCGACGTTGAGGTCGTGCGCGGTCTCGCTGAGAAACAGCGCCGTTTCGCCCGGCAGGCGCCCGACGCGGCGTCGCTCCGGGCGCTCGCGGCCGACGTGATGCGTTTGAACGTCTGTCTCTCGAAGCGCATCCAGCATCGCGAACCCGCGCCTTATCCCTCGAGCCGAGGCGATCGTTTCGCCGACCCATAATAAAATTCAATTTATAGATTTTATAGCAATATGGTTCGGCGCTTGTCGCCTCCCTTCGTGCGTCCCGTGCGAAGAGCGCTTCCGCCGCGCCGAAGGTGGTCGCTCTCCGGGAGCGCCGCGCGGTCGCGACCATCGCGCCCGTGGCCTGAGCGGTCAGCGCCCGTCCCAGGGTCCGGGCCGCGCGCCGTCGCTGCGGTTTGCAATTAATTGACAGCGCGTCCCGTGACATCATGCATTCTATATATTCAGTAGAAAGTGTTCTCGGGGATTTTTTATGCCGTTCCATCGCGCCAAAGCCGCGCTCGCCGCGGTCGCCCTGCTGTTCGCAGCCACCGGAGACGCGTCCGCGAAGCTCCGCATCGCCTGGCAGACCGGCGACGTGCAGGTGATCCTGCAGTACGCCGAGGGCGCGGGCCTGTTTAAGGAGGCCGGCCTCGACTACTCGCTGCACGCCTTCCCCGCCGGCCCCGCGATCCTGTCGCCGCTCGCCGGCAAGGAGGTCGACATCGCCTGGCTCGGCGAGTTCCCGGTGGTGACCGGCTTCGCCAACAAGATTCCGTTCTCGCTGTTCCTCGTCGACCAATCCTTCACGGAATCGGTGCGCCTCGTCGCGAACCCGAAATCCGGCGTGAAGGAGATCAAGGATCTGAAGGGAAAGAGGATCGGCGTCACCTTCGGCTCCACCGGCCACAACCACATTCTGATCGCGCTGAAGTCGGCGGGACTCGCCGCCTCCGAGGTCACGCTGGTCAACCTCGCGCCGGCGCAGATTCCGCCCGCCTACGCCGCGGGCCAGATCGACGCCGCCTTCACCTGGGAGCCGAACATCGCCAAGCTCGAGGAGGCGGGCGGCGCGCGGATCGCGACCACCGCAAGCATCGGCGCCTTCGCCTATGGCCTGTGGGTCGGCCGCAACGAGACGCTGAAGAACGACGCCGAGGACATCCAGAAGTTCCTGGCGGTCTGGGACAGGGCGGTGGCGAAGCTCAGGTCCGACCCGGACGAGGTCCTGAAATACGAGGCCAGGCGTCTCGACAAGAGCCCCGACGAGATCAAGGCGCTCGTCGAGCGCCAGAAGGTGGAGCGCCCGAGCTTCGAACAGCAGCTGTCGCCGGCCTGGCTCGGCGCGCCCGGCGACAAGGCGAGCGCGAAGTTCGTCGAGCAGGCCCGGGAGATCGGGACGTTTCTCGTCTCGCTTGAGCGCATCAAGGAGCAGCCGGCGGACTGGACCGCGATCATCGACCAGCAGCCGCTGATCGACTACCTGAAGTCGAAGAAGAGCTGACGGGCCGACCGTGAGCGCCGCTCCCCCTCTTCTCGAAGCCGTCGATCTGTCGTTCCGATACGACGCGGAGACCGTGCTGGACCGGGTGTCGTTCGCGCTTAGCCGCGGCGAGGTTCTGGCGCTGCTTGGGCCATCGGGCTGCGGCAAGACCACCCTGCTCAACCTGATCGCGGGCTTCAACCTCCCCGGGTCGGGGCGCCTCACCCTCGAGGGCGCTCCGATCGCGGGGCCGGGGTCGGACCGGGCGGTGGTGTTCCAGGGCGGGGCGCTGTTCGACTGGCTGACGGCGCGGGCGAACGTCGAATTCGCGCTGAGCTGCCGCGGCGTTGCGAAGGCGGAGCGGCGCAGGGCCAGCGACAGGCTGCTCGCTCTGGTCGGGCTTGCGGATGTGGCGGACCGTTTTCCGTATGAAATGTCGGGCGGTATGCGGCAGCGCGTCGGCGTCGCCCGGGTGCTCGCCGCCGAGCCGCGGGTGATGCTCATGGACGAGCCTTTCGCGGCGGTCGACGTCCAGACCCGGGAGACGCTGCAGGAGGAGGTGCTGCGGATCAACGCCGCGACCCGTTGCGCCATCGTGTTCGTGACCCATGACATCGAGGAAGCGGTGTTCGTGGCCGACCGCGTTCTCGTGCTGTCCCGCGGCGGCGGGGGCGTCGCGGCCGAGTTCCGCGTCGACCTGCCGGCGCCGCGCTGGAACGCGCTCAACCGTCTGCGCCCCGAGTTTCTCCGCCTGCGGGAGGAGATCTATCTCACCATGAAGGACGGGCTCCGTCCCGCCGCGGAGAGCCGCCATGCGGCCGCGTGACCGGGACGCCGCCTATTGGCTCGTCGCCCTGGCCTCGCCCGCGGCGCTCGTGCTGCTGTGGGACGCTCTCAGCCGGTTCGGGCTGGTCGATCCGCTGCTGCTGCCTCCCCCCGGGGCGATCGCGGCCGCGTTGCGGGACGTGATCGTGGACGGCTACGCCGGCGTCGGCGTGCTGACCCATATGGGCGTGAGCCTCTACCGCGTGGCGGCGGCCTTTCTGGCGGCGGTCGTGGTCGGCGTGACGATCGGCCTGATGCGCGGCGTGCATTCGAAGGTGGACGCGGCCTTCCTGATCCCGTTCGAGGTCGTGCGGCCGATTCCGCCGCTCGCCTTCATCTCGCTGTTCATCCTGTGGTTCGGGATCGGCGAGGTCTCGAAGATCCTCATCATCTTCTACTCCGCGATGCTGATCGTGGCGCTGAACGCGCAGGCGGGCGTCGCGGCCTGCCCGCAGGACAAGATCCGCGCCGCGCGCTCGCTTGGGGCTTCGCGGTGGCAGGCGTTCTGGCGGGTCATCCTGCCGGCTGCGCTGCCGCAGACCATGGTCGGCCTGCGCGTCGCGCTCGCCACCGCCCTGTCGATCCTGGTCGCGGCGGAACTGCTCGGGGGCGACCGGGGGCTCGGCTTCGTCATCAGCGACGCCAGCACCTTCTTCAAAACCAACGACGTGTTCGTCGGCATCATCCTGATCGGCGCGATCGGCTTCCTCGCCGACCGCGGCCTGGCCTGGCTCGGTCGCCGCTACGTGCACTGGGAGGGCCGTTCATGAGCCGCGTCGTCAATCCCGTTCCCGGCCTCGGGCCGATCTTCGAAGGCTGGGTCTCGCCCGGCGTGCGGGCGGGCGGTTTCGTCTTCACCGCAGGCGTCATCGGGGCCGATCCGGTGACGGGCAGGGTGGTGGAGGGCGTCGAGGCCCAGATCCGCCGCATCTTCGAGGAGCTCGACCTGATCCTGACCGCGCACGGTTCCGGGCTGGAGCACGTTGTCAGGCTCACGATGTACTTCACCGACCGTCCGACCCAGTGGCCGGTGCTCGACCGCATCCGCCGGGAGCTGTTCCCGGTCGACCCGCCGGCGACGACCGGCGTCGGCGTCACCGCCATCGAGCAGGGCGCGGCGGTCGAGATCGAGGCGATCGCCCTGGTTCCCGGGGCTTCGGCCGGCGACGCCCCGACCCCGACGAGGATCACGCGATGACCGCACAGACCGACCTGGCCCGCCCCGTGGCTCCTGCGCCTGCGAACGACGACCTCGCCCGCCTTTCAGCGGCGGAGCTCGGGGCTCTCTACCGCGCGGGGAAAGCCTCCCCCGTCGAGGTTCTCGACCAGACGCTTGAACGCATCGCCCGCCTTGATCCCGTGGTCAACGCCTTCGCGCTGCTCGATCCCGAGGCGGCGCGCCGGGACGCCGCGGCGTCCGAGGAGCGCTGGAGGCGCGGCGCGCCGCTCAGCCCCATCGACGGCGCGCCCGCCACGCTGAAGGACCTGATCGCCGCGAAAGGCTGGCCGACCCTGCGAGGCAGCCATGTGGTCGACCCGGAGCAGGCCTGGGACGAGGATTCCCCTGTGACCGCGAGGCTGCGGGAGGCCGGCGCGGTGCTGCTCGGCAAGACCACCACTTCGGAATTCGGCTGGACGGCGCTCGCCGACAGCCCGCTGACCGGCCTCACCCGCAACCCCTGGGACCTGTCCCGCACCGCCGGTGGAAGCAGCGGCGGCGCGGCGGCGAGCGCGGCGCTCAATCTCGCCCCGCTCAATGTGGCGACCGACGGCGGCGGCTCGACACGGCTGCCGGCCGCGAATTCCGGCGCGTTCGGACTGAAGCCCACCTTCGGCCGCGTCGCGGGCTATCCGTCGGCGCACACCCACACCCTGTTCCACGTGACGCCGCTGACCCGCACCGTCGCCGACGCCGCGCTGCTGCTCCACGCCATCGCCCGACCCGATCCGCGCGACTGGCGCGCCCTGCCGAAAGCGCCGGACGACTGGCTCGACGGTCTGGATGCGGGCGTCGCGGGGCTGAAGATCGGATTCAGCCCGGACCTCGGCTACGCCGAGGTCGATCCGGAGGTGGCGGAGATCGTGGCGCGGGCGGCGCAGGCGTTCGAGGAGCTCGGCGCCCATGTGGAGCCGGTCGATCTCGGCCTCGACGACCCGCTGCCGGTCTACCGCACGCTGGCCGACGCCGCGGTGGCGCGGCTGTTCGCCAATCTGCCCGAGGGGCGCGCCGCGCTCGCCGACCCGGACTTCCGGGCGGTGGCCGAGCGGGGCCGGGCGATCGACGCGGTGACCTATCTCGGCGCGGCCGAGGCGCGGGAGGCGCTGGGGCGCCGGTTCGGCCTGCTGCACGAACGCTTCCACCTGCTGCTGACGCCGACGACGGCCGTCCCGGCTCTGCCGGCGGACTTCGCCACCACCAGCGGCTCCCGCGGCGTCACGCCGTCGCCCTTCGCCTATCCGTTCAATCTCACGCAGCAGCCGGCGGCCAGCGTTCCCGCCGGTCTGACCCGCGCCGGCCTTCCGGTCGGCCTCCAGATCGTGGGGCCCAAATACGCCGAGGCGCGGGTTCTGACCGCCGCCACGGCGTTCGAGGCCGCGCGCCCCTTCGCCCGCGTTCCCGATCCCGCGTGACGCGCGCGCTTCCCTTGTCCCTTCCTCCCTTCTCACACCGAGTCAAACGGCCATGACGTCCTTCTCCTTCCGCCCGCTCCGCAGCTTCTTCGCCGCAACCGTTCTCGCCCTGGCCGCGGCGGCGCCCGCGGCGGCCCAGGACATCGTCATCGGCGAGGGCCAGAGCGCCTCCTGGGGCCAGTTCTATGTGGCCGACAGCCAGAAGCTCTGGGAAAAGCAGGGGTTGAACCCGAAGGCCGTGACCTTCCCCTCCGGGCGCCTCGTGCTCGACGCTCTGGTGGGCGGCGGCGTCGCGATCGGCACCGCGGCGGAGACGCCGGTGGTGTTCGCCGCTCTGAACGGGCTGCCGGTCCGCATCATCGGCACGCTGAACCGCCACGAGCCGTTCGACGTGGTGACGTCGAAGGACATCACCTCGATCGCCGGGCTGAAGGGCAAGAAGGTCGGCTATTCGCAGGGCACCAACGCCCACTACTACCTGCTCAAGGCGCTGGAATCCGCCGGCCTGAAGCTCTCCGACGTGACCGCCGTCAGCCTGACGCCGTCCGACTTCGTCACCAGCCTCGACAATGGCGCGCTCGACGCCTTCGTCTGGACCGAGCCGCACATCTCCAAGGCGCTCAGCGTCGGCGGGGGCCGGTTCCACGCGCTGAAGACCCCGGGCCTCTATTTCGGCTACTCGGCGATCATCACCCTGCAGTCGACCATCGACGAGAAGCCGGAACTGGTGACGAAGGCGCTGAAGGCGCTGATCGAGGCCGACAAGGTCGTCAAGACCGATCCGGAGGCCGCGATCGCGATCGTGTCCGAGAAGATCAAGCTGTCCCCGGAGACGACCAAGGGCTTCTGGGACCGCTTCAACTTCCAGGTCGCGCTCGACAAGCCTCAGCTCGTCGCGGATCTGAAGACGCAGGCTCAGTGGGCGATCGACAACAAGCTCGTGCGTCCGGACGCGGCCATCCCTGATTTCGACAAGGTGGTGGTGGACGCCCCGCTCCGGGCGGCGCAGGGCGAATGACCGCCGCCGCGATCCTCGAGGGGCCCGTGACGGCGGGCGTCTCGATCCGGCCTCTGCTCGAGATCGACGGCGTCTCCCATGTCTATCGGTCGGCGCTCGGGACGGAGACCACCGCGCTCGACGGAGTCTCGCTGTCGGTCGCGCGTGGGGAGTTCGTCTGCCTGCTCGGCCCGAGCGGGTGCGGAAAGACGACGCTGCTCAACATGATCGCGGGCTTCGTCACGCCATCGTCGGGCCGCATCACGGTCGACGGCGAGACGGTCCGGGGCCCGAGCCCGAGCCGCGGCGTCGTGTTCCAGGACTATTCGCTGTTCCCGTGGCTGACGGCTGGCCAGAACGTGGCCTTCGGGCCGCGCATGGCGGGTCAGGGGCCCGCCGCGCGGCGGCAGACCGCCAGGGAGCTGCTCGCTCTCGTTGGCCTGCCGGACGCGGCGGACCGCTATCCCGCGGAACTGTCCGGCGGCATGAAGCAGCGGGTCGCCATCGCGCGCGCGCTCGCCACCGATCCCGCCGTGCTTCTGATGGACGAACCGTTCGCGGCGCTCGACGCCATGACGCGCGCCGCGCTGCAGCGCCAGCTGCTCGCGATCCATGAGGCCCGTTCGAAGACCGTCCTGTTCGTGACCCACAACATCGCCGAGGCGATCACGCTCGGCGACCGCGTCGTGGTGCTGTCGCCCCATCCGGGCCGGGTGGCGGCGGATGTCACCGTCGACCTGCCGCGCCCGCGGCGGCGCACGGCGCCGGGCTTCAACGCGCTCTACGCCCATCTCGCCGACGCGATCGGCGCCGAGACAACGGAGTAGGACGATGGCGAAGGCGTTCTTCAGCCGCTCCGCGGCGCTGGGGCTCGCGGGGACGGGCGGCTTCCTGATCGCCTGGGAGGCGCTGAGCCGCAGCGGCCTCGTCAGCCCGGTGATGCTGCCCGCGCCGAGCGTGGTGCTGCGCTCCGGCGCGGCGCTCGCCGAAACCGGGGAGCTGGGCGCGCACCTCGCCGCCAGCCTCTGGCGCGCGGCGCTGGGCTTCGCCATCGGGGCCACCCTTGGCGTCGCGTCAGGCGTGGCCTTCGCGCGCTCGGACCTCCTCTACGGACTGTTCAATCCGCTGGTTCAGGTGTTCCGGGCCATCCCGTCGCTCGCCTTCGTGCCGCTCGCGATCTTCTGGTTCGGCATCGGCGAGACGTCCAAGATCTTCCTCATCGCCTGGGGGGTGTTTTTCCCGGTCTGGGTGAACGCGTTCATCGGCGTGCGCGACGTCAGCCAGCTGTTCGTGCGCGCTGGCGAAAGCCTCGGCGCCTCCGGCTGGCGCATGCTCATCTTCGTGGTCCTGCCGGCCGCGCTGCCGATGATCCTCGCCGGGCTCCGGGTCAGCCTGTCCATCGCCATGGTGCTGCTGGTCGCGGCCGAACTCGCCGGCGCGCTGCATGGCGTCGGCTATCTCATCCAGGTGTCGCAGCAGGTGTTCCGCGTCGACCTGATGTTCGTCGGACTCGCCGCGCTCGGGCTGATGGGCTTCGCCGCCGATCTCGTTTTCGAACGCGCCGTCCGCCTGCTGTTTCCCTGGTACGCCGCCCGCGAGACCGGCGGCCGCCCGGCGCGCGCGGACGATCGCCGCCCCATGACGTCCTCGCTTCGCGGCGCGCCCGGCGCCTGATCGCCCTCCCCTTCGGATCACTGTCCATGACCAACTCCGCCCCCGGCGGGCGCGAAGCCGCCGTGCTCGACCGCATCACCGAACAGGCCTGGCTCGAGCTCGCCGCAGCGCTCATTCCCGCCGGCCAGCCCGAGGCCGAGAACCCGCTCGATCCCGACGAGCCTCCGGCGCGGGAGGAAGCCGCCGCGCTCTATGTCGCCGCGCTGCTGAAATCCTATGGCTTCGAAGTCGAGCTGGTCGCCCGGCGGGAAGGGCGGCCGAACGTGATCGGCGTGCTCCCGGGCGCGGCGACCTCCGGCCCGTCGCTGATCCTAAACGACCACCTCGACACCTATCCCGCCGGCGACTGGAGCGCCTGGACCGAGACCGGCGGCCATCCGTTCCGGCCGACGCGGCGCGGCGACCGGCTCTATGCGCGCGGAACCTCCGACACCCGCGGCAACCTCGCCGCGATCCTGCTGGCCGTTCGCGCCATCCGCGAGGCCGGCGTGACGCTGAAGGGCGAACTCAAGCTCGTCTTCACCGTGGATGAGGAGCGCAACGGCCCGGACGGGTCGATCTTCCTGCTCGAGGAGACCGGGCTGGCCGCCGACCATGTCATCGTCTGCGAGCCCACCGGCTGGACCGAACCGGAAGGTCGGTGGGGCATGGGCGTCGCGGTGGCGAACGGCGGCCACGCGCTGGTGGAGGTCGCCGTCCGTGGGGTCAAGACGCATCTGTGGCGGCCCGACACCGGCGTGAACGCCGGATCGAAGCTGGCGAAGCTGATCCCGCGCGTGGAGGCGACGGCGTTCGCTCACGCGCCGGCGAAGCGCGCCGGCGGCACGCCTCCGCTGGCTTCCGTTCTCCGGGTCGCCGCGGGCGAGCCGCGGGAGCTGCAGTTCACGCCGGACCGCGCCCGGGCCATCTTCGGCGTGGTCGGGCTCGTGCCGGGACAGACCGCCGAGGGCGTGCTCGCCGACATCGAGCGGACGCTCGACGCCGCCCGTTCCGAGGACCCCGACCTGATCGTCGAGGCGCGGCTGGCGCCCGGATCGCTGTTCGTTTCGGCGACGATCGAGCAGGACGAGACGGCCGAGCCGGTCGCCGCCCTGTCGCGCGCCTATGAGCGCGTGCTGAGCGAGCGGCCGCGGCTCTACCGCAAGAACGCCTTCAACGACACGATCCGGTTTTCCGAGCGCGGCTTCCCGGCCGTCACCTTCGGCCCCGGCGAGGACGGCTGGCCGCCGGTGAACGAGTACATCCACATCGACAAGGCGGTGGCGGCCACCAGGATCCTGGCGCTGACCGTCCTCGACCTGCTGGGCCATGAGGCCGAGGCGTGAGCGCGCTCGCGGGCCTGGCGCTGGACTTCGCCTCGGTCCGCCGGGCTCTTCGCGACGGCGCCTCCGTGGAGCAGCTCGTGAGCGAGAGCCTGCGTCGCGTGCGTTCGGCGGCCGGTGACGGCGTGTTCCTCGCCATCGCGGACGAGGCGGCGGTGCGATCCGCGGCCCGGGCGGTGGAGGACCGTCGGGCGAGCGGGGCGGCTCAGCCGCTGGCGGGCCTCGCCGTCTCGGTGAAGGACAACATCCATGTGGCGGGCCTGCCCACCACCAGCAACTGCTCGGCGATCGACCTGCGCCCCGAGCACAGCGCCCACGCCGTCGCGAAGCTCGAAGCCGCCGGCGCCGTGGTGGTGGCGAAGAACACGCTGGACCAGTTCGCGACCGGCCTGAACGGAACCCGCAGCCGCGAACCCCTGTGCCGCAACGCCGTGAATCCGGCCTACATCCCGGGGGGATCAAGCTCGGGATCGGCGGTCGCGGTCGCGCGCGGGCTGGTGTCGTTCGCGATCGGCACCGACACCGGCGGCTCGGGCCGCGTGCCCGCGGCCTGCAACGGCGTCGTCGGCGTGAAGCCGACGCTTGGCCTCGTGAGCGGCCGGGGACTGCTCTACAACAGCCGCCTGTTCGACACGCTGTCGGTGTTCGCGGCGTCGTCGGCCGAGGCTTACGAAGCGCTGGAGACGATGGCCGGACACGATCCCGACGATCCCTTCAGCCGGGAGGACGCCGACGCCATCGATCTCACGCCGTCCGGCGACGGGACCGGGGTGCTCGCCACGATCCTCCCGGACCAGCTCCGGTTCTTCGGCGACCGCGCGGCCGCGGCCGCCTACGAGGCGGATCTCGCCGCGCTGCGGACCGCCGGGTTCCGGCTGAAGGAGATCGACTTCTCGCCGTTTCAGGAGGCGGGACGGCTGGTGTTCGGTTCGGCCTTCGTGGCCGAGCGGCTGGTCGAATACGGCGCGGTTCTCGAACGCGATCCTGCGGCCGTGCATCCTGCAGTCCGGTCCGCCATCGAGCCGGGCGCCGGCCACACCGCAAAGGACGCCTTCGAGGCGATCTACGCCCTGGCGGCGCTGAAGCGGCGGGCGCAGGCCGCGCTCGCCGGCGCCGACGCGCTCGTGGTCCCAACCGTGCCGACCATCTTCACGATCGACGACCTGCTCGAAGAGCCTCTGAGCCGGAACACGATCATGGGCAGCTACACCTACTTCGCCAACCCGCTCGATCTCTGCGCCGTCGCCGCGCCCGGAAATGGCCGCTCGGACGGGCTGCCCTCCTCGGTATGCTTTCTTGCGCGGGCGACAAAGGATGCGACCCTGCGCGGTCTTGCGGGGCGGTTCGAGGCCGCGGTTGCGGGAGCCGTTCCGGCGTCCCGCTCCCCATGACCGCGCAGCCGTCAGCCGGAGGCGCCGCCATAGAACGCCGTCTCGGCGCGGCCCACGTCCCCTTCGACGGATTGGATGAAGCGCACGAGGTCGCTCGCGACCTGGTCGGCGATCTCCCAGTGCGGCGAATGACCGACGCCCGCGTAATGGATCGCCTCGATGTGAGGCGCGGCCCTCATCAGCGCCACCTGGGCGCCGCGATTGAAGATGCCGTCCCGCGCGCCCCAGAGCGAGAGCGCAGGCAATCCGGCCGGCGCGCGCTCGTCCGGGTAGGGTTCGGTCAGAAGGCCATCGAGCGCGCCGCGCCAGGTGCGCGCCGTCAGCCGCCGGCTGTCGGCGACGAGCGCCCGACGGCGCAGGCGCACCGGCGCCGCGAACCCGGACGTCTGGAAAGCGGCTATGAAGTCGTCCGTGATGTCGTCGCCCAGTTCCGCGAGCTCGGCGCGCACCGCCGTCAGCGTCGCGTTGCCCGCGGCGGTGGGCGCGCCGCCAATCACGGTCAGGCTGCGCAGCAGATCCGGCCGACGCTCCGCGAGGCGCAACGCCACGATCGCGCCCAGCGAATGCCCGACGAGATGAACGGGTCCGGACGCGATCGCGCCGATGAAGGCGATCGCGTCGCCGGTGAAATCCGCGATCGCATAGCTTTCGGTCTCGGCCGTGCGCCCATGACCGCGCTGATCGAGCACGAGGATCCGGAATCCGTCTCCGAAAGCCGGAAGCAGAGGTTCGAAGCTGCGCCAGCTGTCGCCGTAGCCATGAAGGAACACGACCGTCGGACCCGCGTCTCCCGACGCGACGTAGTGATGGCGCGCCCCTCCAATCGAGATGAAGCGGCTTTCGGGCCAGGCGGGTTTGACGTTCATGGCGCTGCTCCGCGGATGGCGCGCCTCCGGCGGCCCGGCGATGACGCCGGACCGCCGGAGGCTCAGGCTCAGTAGTCGAGACCCGCGGCCGGGCCAGGAGCTGCGCCCCTTTCCTTCGGCAGCTCCGCCACCAGCGCCTCGGTCGTCACGAGCAGGCCGGCGACCGAAGCGGCGTCCTGCAGCGCCGTCCGGACCACCTTCACGGGGTCGAGAATGCCAGCCTCGATGAGGTCGACGTAGGTCTCCGACTGGGCGTTGAAGCCGAAGGTCGGCGACGGGTTGTCGAGGATCTTGCCGACCACGATCGAGCCTTCGACGCCGGCGTTCTCCGAGATCTGACGGACAGGCGCCTCAAGCGCCTTCAGCACGATGTGGACGCCGGCCCGCACGTCCGGATTGTCGTGCTGGATATCGGCGACCGCTTTGCGGGCGCGCAGAAGCGCGACGCCGCCACCGGGCACGACGCCTTCCTCGATCGCGGCGCGGGTGGCGTTCAGGGCGTCGTCGACCCGATCCTTCTTCTCCTTCACCTCGATCTCGGTCGCGCCTCCGACGCGGATCACGGCGACGCCGCCGGCGATTTTCGCGAGACGCTCCTGCAGCTTCTCGCGGTCATAGTCGGAAGTGGCCTCCTCGATCTGCGCCTTGATCTGCGCCGCGCGCCCCTTGATGGCCTCCGGCTCGCCCGCCCCATCCACGATCGTGGTGTTCTCCTTCTCGATCCGGACCTTCCGGGCGCGGCCGAGCTGGTCGATCGTGACGTTTTCGAGCTTGATGCCGACGTCCTCGGAAATGACCTGGCCGTTGGTGAGGATGGCGATGTCTTCAAGCTGCGCCTTGCGCCGATCGCCGAAGCCAGGCGCCTTGACCGCAGCGACCTTGAGACCGCCACGCAGCTTGTTGACCACGAGGGTCGCAAGCGCCTCGCCCTCCACGTCCTCCGCGATGATCAGAAGCGGCTTCGCCGTCTGCACCACCGCTTCGAGCACCGGCAGCAGGGGCTGAAGGCTGGCGAGCTTCTTCTCATGAATCAGGATGTAGACGTCTTCGAAATCAACGATCAGCTTCTCGGCGTTGGTGATGAAGTACGGCGAGAGATAGCCTCGGTCGAACTGGAGGCCCTCGACCACGTCGAGCTCCGTTTCGAGGCTTTTCGCCTCCTCCACCGTGATGACGCCTTCATTGCCCACCCGCCGCACGGCGTCCGCGATGATGTCGCCGATCTCCTTCTCGCCGTTGGCCGAAATGGTGCCGACCTGCGCGATCTCGTCGGGGGACGAAACCTTGGCGGAGCGTTCGACGATGTCCTTGATCGCGACCCCGACCGCAAGGTCGATGCCGCGCTTCAGATCCTGCGGGTTGAGGCTCGCGGCCACCGCCTTGGCGCCTTCCCGGACGATCGCCTGGGCGAGCACGGTGGCGGTGGTGGTGCCGTCGCCGGCGAGGTCGTTGGTCTTGGACGCCACTTCGCGGACGAGCTGCGCGCCGAGGTTTTCGAACTTGTCCTCGAGCTCGATCTCCTTGGCGACCGTCACGCCGTCCTTCGTGATGCGGGGCGCGCCGAAGGACCTCTCGATCACGACGTTGCGGCCCTTCGGGCCGAGCGTCACCTTCACGGCGTTGGCGAGAATGTCGACGCCGCGCAACAGGCGTTCGCGGGCGTCGGCGCTGAATTTCACGTCTTTGGCAGGCATGGGCAGTTCCTTTTGAGGCCGCGTGGGCCATGACCCTGGAGACGGATGGCGTCAGCCGACGACGCCGAGAATGTCGGCTTCCTTGACGATCAGGACTTCGGCGCCGTCGATCTTGACCTCGACGCCGGACCACTTGCCGAACAGGACGCGGTCTCCCGCCTTGACGTCCAGCGCCACCAGCTTCCCGCTCTCGTCGCGCGCGCCCGGCCCGACGGCGACGACCTCGCCCTCCTGCGGCTTTTCCTTCGCCGTGTCGGGAATGATGATTCCGCCCTTTGTCTTCTCTTCGCCCTCGAGGCGACGGATCAGCACGCGGTCGTGCAACGGTCGAAAGCTCATGCGCAGGCGCTCCGTCGATGTGGGGCCGGGCCGCCGAACGGTCGGTCACGCGCGGCCCCATGGTCCGATCGGGAAGCGCTCAAGAGCGGCCTCCCGACGACGCAGCCTGTCCAATGCCGCATATAAAATCAAGTTAATCTATCAAATATATATAATTATGTTGACGACCCGAGGGGCTTCGCGGAGCATCGGGCTCTCCTCGCGCATCGTGCGAGGCGCCGGCGCGGCGTCCGCCGCCCGGAACCCGCAGCATCTCAAGGGACCATCATGGCCAAGATTACGAAGACCTTGATCGGCGAGTCGCTGGTCGGCGACGGCAACGAAGTCGCCCACATCGACCTCATCATCGGCCCGCGCGGGTCTTCCGCCGAAACGGCGTTCGTAAACTCGCTGACCAACAACAAAGACGGCTTCACCTCGCTGCTCGCGGTCGTGACGCCGAACCTTCTCGCGAAGCCGAACACGATCCTGTTCAACAAGGTCACCATCAAGGACGCCCGTCAGGCGGTTCAGCTGTTCGGCCCGGCCCAGTACGGCGTCGCCAAGGCGGTCGTGGACTCGGTCGCCGAAGGCGTGATCCCCGAGGACGAGGCCGAAGACCTGTTCATCTCGGTCGGCGTGTTCATCCACTGGGAGGCGGCGGACGACGCCAAGATCCAGCAGTACAACTACGAAGCGACCAAGGAAGCCCTCAAGCGCGCCGTCGCCGGCGAGCCGAAGGCCAGGGACGTCGTGGCCCAGGCCTCGACCGCGAAGCACCCCTTCGCCGCGAACGGGTGATCCACAAGCGGCGGCGCGGGCTTTATCGCGAGGGCAGCATGAGCCTGCGGCTCAGACGGCCCCGCCCGCCGTCACGTCACGGCGGCCGCGCGGAAGGTCCGGACGCCGGCTGCCGCTCATCCGCTCGATGCGGTTGAAGACGCGTTCGCGAGGTTGCGCTGGCGGTAGACCCGGCGGCCGAAGCTGAACGCCGCCCTCCGCATCGAGCGCAGCGGGGTGTTGGGCCGGGCCCGCGCTCTTGCGCGTAGCCGACGACCTTGCGCGACCAAGCATCGAGGATGACGGCAACGTAGACGAAGCCAGCGGTGATCGCCACGTAGGTGATGTCGGCCACCCAGAGCTGGTTCGGCGCATCCGGCACGATATCCTTCGCCAGGTTCGGGAAGATCGGCAGTTCATGATCGCCATCAGTGGTGGCGACATAGCGCCGGCGCCGACGTGGTTGAAGACCATGCTCGCGCATCAGGCGCCGGATCTTTTTGTGGTTCACGACAAAGCCGCGGTGCCGCAGCGATGCCTGCATCCGACGGTAGCCATAGGCCTCGAAGCTGTCGGAGACCGCCGCCATCGTCTCGACGAGCGCCGTGTCGTCGATGCTGGTGGCCGGCTTGTCATAATAGGTCAAGCGCGCGAGCCCCATCAGCCGGCATCCTTCTGCGACGGAGACGCCGCGGGGCCGGTGACGACGGATGTCGTCGCGCTTCTCGGCCGTGGTCCGTGCTTCAGAGCCCCCTTTAGGAACTCGATCTCCAGAGCTTGTCTGCCAACGAGCCGCCCCAGCGCGGCGATGCGCGCCTCGTAGGCCTCGACCGTATCGGCCGCGGCCGCCACGTCGTCGAAGGCGCCGGCCTCGAACTTCTGGATCCAGATGCGGATCAGGTTGCGCGACAGATCATGTCGTCGGGCGAGGCTGTGAAGCGTCTCGCCCGCCTGATAATCCTGCGCCACCTGACGCTTGAACTCGATGCTGTGAGTGCGGTGTCGGGCCATGGGCTTTCATCCCTCGAAAGCCCGGCTGTCCGGTCAATTGCTGGCCGTCACGCTGTCCGCCTTAAGGGGCGCACTCCACAATTGGTTTCGCGTCATCATTTCGCTGTCAATTGTTTTTACCATGATTTTTTTCGTCTCGGTTCAGACGATCGCGTCGCTCGGGCGTTGGGTCGGGACGTTTCGGTCGGGATCGCGCGCGCCGCGAGCCGAGGCGGTCGGCGGGCGCCGCTCGCGGGACGTCGACGAACCCACGTCCCCGCGCGAAGGTCGCCCCATCGCCGGCGGGCGCCGTCCGGGCGGTTCAGCGCGGCCGGCGCGCGGCTTCGATCGCGAGGCCGAGCAGGACGCGTTCGGCCACCGCCTCGCCGAGGCCCGCGGTCCTGCGCCCGGCGGCCACCGCGTCGCCCAGCCGCACGATCGTCTGCTCCAGCCGCTCGCCGGTCCAGGCGCCCAGCGCCTTCTCGGCGGCGTCCTTGCGGCGGAAGTGAAACAGGAAGCCGTTCGCCTCCATCACCTGCCGCGCGCCGCGGCCCGCCTCCACGTCGGCGCGCAGACGGTGCAGGGTCAGCGCGTGGCGCAGCGCCGCGCCCACCACCACCGAGGGCGGCGTCCCGTTGGCCCTGAGCGTCTTCAGCGCCGCGACCAGATCGCCCGCGCGGCCGGCGAAGGCGGCGTCCACCGCCGCGTCCTGGCCCACGTCGCCGGCCTCGGGGATGACGGCCGCCACGTCGTCGGCCTCGATCCGGCTCTGGCCCATGGCGTAGAGGCAGAGCTTGCGCACCTCGCCCCGCGCGGCGAGACGGTCCGGTCCGAGCGAGGCGGAAAGCAGCGCCCGGGCCTCGGGCGCGATGCCGAGCCCGGCCGCGCGCAGCTCCTCGTCGATCAGGCGCTCGCGGGCGCCGGCCTCGTCCGGGTAGCAGGGCAGGGCGGCGGCGCGCGGGCTCTTCTCGCACAGGGTCCGGAGCGGGTTGGTCTTCTTGAGGTCGCCCGCCTCCAGCAGCGTCAGCGCGTCCGGCTGCGGCCCGCCCAGCAGGCCCTCGAGCGCGAGGTTCAGCGCCCGGCCGCCCACCTTGACCCGGATCAGCCGCTTGCCGCCGAACAGGGCGATGGTGCGGGCCTCGTCCGCCAGCCGGCCGGGATCGGAGGCGACGTCGTCGCCTTCGAGCCGCACCAGCGCGAACGGGTCGTCGGAGCCCTCCAGCGCGCGGGCGGCGAGACGCTCGGCGCGCTCGGCCACCAGGCCCGCGTCCGGCCCGTAGATCAGGACGGCGCAGACCTCCGCCGGGGGCCTGGCGAGAAAGGCGTCGACGCCTGAGGCTTTGATCGCGACCATGCCGCGGTTGTCGCGGGCGGAAGGCGCGCCGTCAATGCGGCGCGGGCGTCCCCAGCGGGGCTGCGGGCGGCGCGAGATCCGTCTCGTTCCGGGCCGAGACCACCTCGGGCTCGCGGAAGTCCACCGGCACGCCGGGGCCGACCATGTGGGCCAGCTCGTTCGCGTCCCAGTTGGTCAGGCGCACGCAGCCATGGCTGTTGGTCTTGTCGATCTTGGACGGCTCGGGCGTGCCGTGCAGGCCGTAGGTGGGCTTGTCGAGCCCGATCCAGACCGAACCCACCGGCGTGTTCGGCCCCGGCGGCAGACGCAGCGCCTTGGTGTTCTCGCCCTGCTGGAAGTTCACCTTGGGCCGGTACCAGTACTCCGGGTTGATGGCGATGGCCTTCACCGCATGGACGCCGGTGGGGGAGGGCAGGTCGGCGCTGCCGATGGTGGCCGGATAGGACGCCACCAGCCGGCCCGCGGCGTCATAGGCGAACACCTGCTTCTTGCCCTTGTCGGCGATGACGCTGGCGACCTTGGCCTTCAGCGGCGGGCCGGGATTGGCCACCGTGATCACTGTGCCCGGAACGGTGAAGTCCACGTCCGGGTTCAGCCGGCGCAGGAAGGCCTCGTCCATGTGGAAGCGCTCGGCCAGCATCTCCACCGGATCGCGATAGGCCGCGGCGGGAAGCTGCGCCTGCTCGGCGTAGTCCGCCGGCATCACGGGCACGAACGGGCCGGCCACGTCCTTCTCGGTGATTTCGTAGGGCGCCAGAACGGGCTCGGACGAGGTGGCCTCCAGCTTGGCCCAGAGCTCGGCGTCGAGCCGGCCGTCCACCTCGTGGCCCACCATCATCTCGAAGGCGGCGATGGCCTTGGACACGTTGCCGCCGTTGATGCCGTCGATCACGCCCGGCGAGGCGTTGGCGCGGTCGAGCAGCACCTGCAGCTTGATCATGCGCGGATCGGACTGCTGGCCCTTGGGGTAGGGGTCCGGCGAATAGACCGCGTCGTTGGCGAGCGAGATCAGCAGGTCGACCGGATAGGCGTCCTTCGCCGCGCGCGTGGGCGCCGGCCGCGCGGGGGCCGTGACAGACGGCGCGGGCCGCACGGGAGACGCCGGAGGCGCGACGCCCCGGGGCGCGGGATCGACGCTGCCGGTGGTTTCCGGTTCGCCCAGCAGCGCGCCGATGGCGTCGTGGGGCTCGGCCTCCGCCGTCTGGGCGCGCGCCGTCCCGACCGCGCAGGCGGCGGCGAGCGTCAGGGCCAGAATGAGGCTGCGGTCGGTCAAGGCCGATCTCCTCGCGTCAGGCCGGCATGGGCCGGCTCAGGCGCGAGGATCGGCGAACAGGGTAAACAAAATCGGAAGGCGAAGGCTAAAACAGCCATTAACCCGAAGGCGCGAGGGAAAGTGACCAACAGTAGGATGATTTATATATCAAAATAATTCTTCTTCATTCGACGATGAAGCATCCGTCGCTTAAAAAAGACACATCCTTCTTGAGTGGGAATAAGTCGCCTTCGTCCATTATAGCGAGGATTTTTCTATGCTCGTTTCTGACGATGGTCTGCTGCTCGGGGAAAAATCCGTTCCGGAGGCGAAAATAGGTCATGGCTACCCAGCCATTTTGGGCTCCAACAAGATACAAGGAATTATCCGTAAAATAACACAGCTTCTCTCCGATTTCGTACTGCTGCCTCATGCAGGAGGCGGACCGGCAGACCGACGTCTCGCCGATGTAAAGGACAGCAGCAACAATCGCAGAGGATACAAAAAACCCGTTCAGGAGATTGGAGGTGAGCGTCCATCTGCCGCGCAATGCTGAACGCTCACGTTCCTATGACGTCGTCGCTCACCCGCCGGTGGCGAAATGGGCCTGGAGGCGGGTGCGGATCTTTTCGGCGATCTGGGTCGCGGCGCGGTCTTCGGCGTCGCGCTGGGCGCGGATGTTGGCGAAGCGCTGCAGCGTGAAGGAGTAGGACACCGTGGCGAACTCCTGGCCTTTCAGGATCGTGTCCAGCTTGCCGTAGGGCTTCAGCTCGTAGTTCACCAGCAGCGACACCGTGCGGGTCTCCGGCTGGCCGGTGTAGGGGTCCACGATCGGCGACTGTCCGCGCTGCGTCACGCCGATGTCGAGCCGGTAGGACGGCCCCTGCAGCGCGCCGCCGCCCCGGAGCAGGAAGATCAGCTCGTTGCGCAGCTTGCCGCCGACCCGGCCCTCGATGGGCTTGATGTCCACCGCGGCGAGGTTGGCCGCCACCGGCCCGCCTCCGCCGCCGTGGGAGGGCGAGCCGAGATCGCCGTAGGCCGGGCGGAAGCAGCCCGCCAGCGCGAGCGACAGGCCGGCCGCGAGGCCGAAGCGGACGAGGGCGCGGCGCGCGGGCCGGATTTGCGCATCAGACGACGACATTCACGATCCTCTGCGGCACCACGATGATCTTGCGGATGGGCTTGTCGCCGATCGCCTTCTGGATGACGTCGAGCTCCCGCACGGCTGTCTCGACCGCCGCGGCGTCGGCGTCCCGCGCCACGGTGATCTCGTCCCGCTTCTTGCCGTTCACCTGCACCGGCAGGGTCACGACGTCGGAGGCGAGCAGCGCGGGGTCGGCCTTGGGCCACGGCGTCTCGGCCGCCAGAATGGCATGTCCGAGCGCGGACCACGACTCCTCCGCCAGATGCGGCATGAAGGGCGCGATGATCTGGGCCAGGATCTCCGCCGCCTCGCGCAGGGCGAAGGCCATGTCGTCCGCGGGGGCGGCCTCGGCGGCGAGCGCCGAGCCGAGCGCGTTGGCGAGCTCGTAGGCCGCGGCGACGCAGCGGTTGAAGCGCAGCTTCTCGATGTCCTCGTCCACCCGGGCGAGCGCGCCATGGGCGGCGCGGCGCAGGGCCTCCGCCGCCGGGCCGACGACGGCCGGCGCGGCGGCGCCCACGGGCGCGCCCTTGGCGGCGGCCTCGTTCACCAGACGCCAGACGCGCTGCACGAAGCGGCCCGCGCCCTCGACGCCGGCCTCGGTCCAGATCACGTCGCGCTCGGGCGGGCTGTCGGACAGCATGAACCAGCGGGCGGTGTCGGCGCCGTAGGAGCCCAGGATGTCGTCGGGATCGACCACGTTCTTCTTGGACTTCGACATCTTCTCGATCGGGCCGATCGAAACCGGCGCGCCGTCGCTGAGCCGGGTGGCCGCGCGCGCCCCGCCCTCGCCGGCGATCGCGATCTCCGCCGGGGCGACCCAGCGCCCGTCCGCGTCCTTGTAGGTCTCGTGGACCACCATGCCTTGCGTGAACAGGCCGGCGAAGGGCTCGTCCACGCTCACATGGCCGGTGGCCTTCATGGCGCGGGTGAAGAAGCGGGCGTAGAGCAGGTGCAGGATCGCGTGCTCGATGCCGCCGATGTACTGGTCCACCGGCAGCCAGCGGTCCGCGTCCGCCTTCACGGTCGGGGTTTTCGCCTGCGGGTCGATGAAGCGGGCGTAGTACCAGGACGAGTCCACGAAGGTGTCCATGGTGTCGGTCTCGCGGCGCGCCGGCGCGCCGCATTTCGGGCAGGGCACGTCGCGCCAGGCCGCGTGGCGGTCGAGCGGATTGCCCGGCTGGTCGAAGCTCACGTCGTCGGGCAGGCGCACCGGCAACTGGTCGTCGGGCACCGGCACCGGACCGCAGGCGTCGCAGTGGATGATCGGGATCGGGCAGCCCCAGTAGCGCTGGCGCGACAGGCCCCAGTCGCGCAGACGCCAGTTCACCTTGCGCTGGCCGACCGGGCGGCCGTGAAGCTCCGTGGTCTCCAGACGGGTCGCCACCTCCTGGAAGGCGTCCGCCGGGCTCTTCCCGTCAAGGAAGCGCGAGTTGATCATCACGCCGTCGCCGTCATAGGCGACGGTCCCGACCGTGAACGCGGCGGGGTCCGCGTCCGCGGGCGCCACCACCGGCGTCACCGGCAGTCCGTACTTGCGGGCGAAGTCCAGATCGCGCTGGTCGTGGGCCGGGCAGCCGAAGACGGCGCCCGCGCCGTAGTCCATCAGCACGAAGTTCGCCACATAGACCGGCAGCTCCCAGGCGGGATCGAACGGATGGCGGGTCTTCAGGCCGGTGTCGTAGCCCTTCTTCTCCGCGGTTTCGAGCGCGGCCAGGCTGGTGCCGGCGCGGCGGCACTCCTCGATGAAGGCCGCGAGCGCGGGGTCGCCCTCCGCCTTCGCCTGCGCCAGCGGATGGTCGGCGGAGACCGCCACGAAGCTCGCGCCGAACAGGGTGTCGGGCCGGGTGGTGTAGACCTCGACCTCGGGGGCGGGCGCGCCGTCGCCAAGCGCGAACCGCACCAGCAGCCCTTCCGAGCGGCCGATCCAGTTCTTCTGCATGGTCCGGACCTTTTCCGGCCAGCGGGTCAGGCCGTCGAGCGCGGTCAGCAGGTCGTCGGAGAAGTCGGTGATCTTGAGGAACCACTGGGTCAGCTCGCGCTGCTCCACCAGCGCGCCGGAGCGCCAGCCGCGGCCGTCCACCACCTGCTCGTTGGCGAGCACGGTGTTGTCCACCGGGTCCCAGTTCACCTTGGACTTGCGGCGATAGGCGAGGCCCGCCTTCAGGAAGTCCAGGAACAGCTTCTGCTGCTGGGCGTAGTATTCGGGGTCGCAGGTGGCGATCTCCCGGCTCCAGTCCAGCGACAGGCCGATGGACTTCAGCTGGGTCCGCATGGCGGCGATGTTGTCGTAGGTCCAGGCCTTGGGGTGGACCTTCTTCTCGATCGCGGCGTTCTCGGCCGGCAGGCCGAAGGCGTCCCAGCCCATGGGATGCATCACGGCGAAGCCCTTGGCGCGCTTGTGCCGCGCCACCACGTCGCCCATGGCGTAGTTGCGCACATGGCCCATGTGGATGCGCCCCGATGGATAGGGGAACATCTCGAGCACGTAGTAGTTCGGACGCGGGTCGTCCGCCTCGGTGCGGAACAGCTTGCGCTCGTCCCAGATCCGCTGCCAGCGAGGCTCGGCCTCTCGCGCGTCGTAGCGCTCGGTCGTCATGGAGATGTGCACGCCAGAAAAAAGGAAGGACAGGACGCAGCGGGCGGAAATCAAACCCACGGCGCGCGCGGACATTCGCCCGAACCGCGCGGGGGGTCAACCGAGGCGGGAGGTCCACATGGCGTCGAGACGTCTCTTCGCCCGTCGCGGCCGGGCTTGGCCATCGGGCGCTCCTGACGCAGGTTGTCCAGCCGCGCGTCCGCCGGCCGTCGGTCCGGCCGGCGCGTTCCCGCATCTCAAGGCAAGGCTGTCCGCCCATGCGCCGTTTCCCGCCGGAACGCATCGTCTGCCTGACCGAGGAGACGGTGGAGACGCTGTATCTGCTCGGCGAGGACCGCCGCATCGTGGGCGTTTCGGGCTATGCGGTGCGCCCGCCGCAGGTGCGGCGGGAGAAGCCGCGGGTCTCCGCCTTCACCAGCGCCGACACGGCCAAGATCCTGGCGCTGGAGCCGGATCTGGCGCTCGCCTTCTCCGACATGCAGGCGGACGTGGTCGCCGACCTGATCCGGGCCGGGGTCGCGGTGCACGCCTTCAACCATCGCGACCTCGCCGGCGTCTTCGCCATGATCCGCTGCGTCGGCGCGCTGGTGGGGGCTGGCGAAAAGGCGGAGGCGCTCGCCGTCTCGCTTGAGGCGCGCGTGGCGCAGGTCGGCGCCGCGACCGCCGGCGGTTCCCGGCCGCGGGTCTATTTCGAGGAGTGGGACGGGCCGCTGATCTCCGGCGTCGGCTGGGTGTCGGAGCTGGTGGGGATCGCGGGCGGCGAGGACGTGTTCGCGCCGCTTTCCCGCCATGCGGCGGCGAAGGACCGCATCGTGACGCCGGAGGCCGTGATCGATGCGGCGCCGGACGTGATCCTCGCCTCCTGGTGCGGTAAGAAGGTCTCGGCCGAGCGCATCCGCGCCCGGCCGGGCTTCGAGGCGATCCCCGCCGTCCGGACCGGCCGGATCGTGGAGATCAAGTCGCCGCTCATCCTTCAGCCGGGCCCGGCTGCGCTGACCGACGGGCTCGACGCGCTGGTGGCGGCGCTCAGTTCGTAGCGGCGAGCGTCGCCACCGGGCGGCCCGCGCCGTCGAGCAGGATCAGCTTGCGGCGCGGCCGGTCCACGCGCCAGGAGCGCGCGTCGCCGAGCGCCGCGAAGAACGCCTGCTCCTGCCGCATCACCGCCGGCGGGCAGGCCATCTGGGTGCTGATGAGCTGGCCGAAGCGGATGCGCTCGCCGCGGATCTCGGCGCGGCCGCCCATGCCGTTGCAGCCGCCGCGGCCGGAGACGGCGCCGTCCGGCGCGATCCGGAGCGTGGAGCGCACGCGGTCCAGAACCCCGCGGCCGCGGATGTCCTCCGCCAGCCATTCGCCCTGCGGCCCGGCGGCGGAGGGGCGCTCGGCTCCTCCCGATCGGCGGACGAGCACCACGCCGTCGCTTCCCCGCGTGAACGGCGCGCGGCCTTCGAACCACACGTCGCCGCGCAGGCTGACGCTCGCCTCCAGCTCATAGGCGCGGCCGGGCCGGAGCGCGCGGTCGTCATAGGCGAGGCGATAGCGCGCCGCGCCCTGGCCCCGGACCGGCTGGCGCGTGCGCGCGATCACGCGCGGCTCGGCGCCGGGACGTCCGCGCTCGGTGAGCCGCACGGAGAGTTCCGCGCCGGGCGGCAGCGCGATGCGCTCGCGCCAGATCGCCTGGCCCTCCAGCACCCGCGGCGCCGCCTGCGCCGAAACGGTCAGAGCCAAGGCGGCGAGCGCCGCGAGCATCGTTCTCATCATCGTGGCGGGCCGCATGGCCGAATCTCCTGATCGCATGAGGGGCGGCAGGCTGCCCGCAAGCTCCCGACCGGCGCAAGGCCTTGACTTTCGCCTTCACGCTTCGACCTTCACACGCGACGCTTGAGGCTGTTTTGGGGGAGGGATCGCGACCATGGCGCCTGCGATGAACACGTTCTTCGGTCGGATCGCGGCGCTCGCCGCCATGATCGCGCTGTCGGTTTCGCTCGCGGGCTGCGGCGTCAACAACGTTCCGACGCTGGAGGAGCAGGCCAAGGCGCGCTGGAGCGAGGTGCAGAACCAGTACCAGCGCCGGGCCGACCTGATCCCCAATCTGGTGGAGACGGTGAAGGGCTTCGCCCGGCAGGAGCAGGAGACCCTGACCCGGGTGATCGAGGCCCGCGCCAAGGCGACCCAGGTCACCATCAACGCCGACCAGCTCAGCGACCCGGAGGCGGTGAAGCGCTTCCAGGAGGCGCAAGGGGCGCTGTCCAGCGCGCTCGGCCGGCTGCTGGCGGTGTCCGAGAACTATCCGGACCTGAAGTCGAACCAGAACTTCCTCGCGCTGCAGTCCCAGCTCGAGGGCACCGAGAACCGGATCGCGGTCGCCCGGCGCGACTACATCCAGTCGGTGCAGGCCTACAACACCGAGCTGCGCACCATTCCCGGCCGCTGGATCGCCGGCTGGTTCTATCCCGACGCCAAGCCCATGGCGACGTTCGAGTCCGCGCCCGAGAACGCCGCCGCGCCCAAGGTCTCGTTCTGAGGCTTGCGGCGCAATATGTAACTCTATAACGTGACGCCGTCCTCTTCCGGCGGCGTCCCATGTCCCACGTCCATCACCACCATCATCATGCTCATGCCGCGCCGCAGCGGGCCGCGCTCTCGGCCGGATCGCTGCTGACCTGTTCGGTCGTCGCGCGCCTTGCGGGCGCCGCGGCGCTGTCGGCGCTGATCTGGGCCGCAGCCGTCTGGGCCATGGCGTGAGCGCCGTGCTGAAGCTGCACGACGTCACGCTGGGCTATGACCGGCATCCGGCGGTGCACCACATCGACGGCGAGATCGCCGAGGGCGCGCTGCTGGCGGTGGTGGGGCCGAACGGCGCGGGCAAGTCCACGCTGCTGAAGGGGCTGATGGGCGCGCTGAAGCCGCTCGGCGGGCGCATCGACCGCGGCGCGCTCGGCCGGCGCGACATCGCCTATCTGCCGCAGGCGGCGGAGCTCGACCGCAGCTTCCCCATCGAGGTGTTCGATCTGGTGGCCATGGGCCTGTGGCGGCGCGTGGGCCTGTTCGGCGGCTTGCGCCGCGCCGATCGAGAGCGGGTGGCGGAGGCGCTGTCGGCGGTGGGGCTCGAAGGCTTCGGCCGCCGCGCCATCGGCACGCTGTCGGGCGGCCAGCTCCAGCGGGCGCTGTTCGCGCGGCTGCTGCTGCAGGACGCGCCGGTGATCCTGCTGGACGAGCCCTTCGCCGCCATCGACGCCCGGACCGTCGCGGATCTGCTGCAGATCGTGGCGCGCTGGCACGACGAGCGCCGGACGGTGATCGCCGTGCTGCACGACATGGAGCTGGTGCGCCGGGCCTTTCCCGAGACGCTGCTGCTCGCCCGCCGGCCCGTGGCCTGGGGCCCGACCGCCGAGGCGCTGAAGCCGGAGCGGCTGCTGGAGGCGCGCGCCATGCCCGAGGCCTTCGACGACCGGGCTCCGCTCTGCGGCGTCCACGCGGCGTAGAGATCGAGGCTCATCCATGATCCCCGATCTCTACGCCGCGCTGGTGGCGCCCTTCGCCGATTTCGCCTTCATGCGCCGGGCGCTGGTGGGCGCCGTGGCGCTGTCGGTGGGCGCCGGGCCCATCGGCGTGTTCCTGATGCTGCGCCGCATGAGCCTGACCGGCGACGCCATGGCCCACGCCATCCTGCCGGGCGCGGCGGTCGGCTTCCTGATCGCAGGGCTGTCGCTGCCGGCCATGACGCTGGGCGGGCTGGTGGCGGGCGTCTCGGTGGCGCTGCTCACGGGGCTGGTGGCCCGCGCCACGGCGCTGCGCGAAGACGCGGCGCTCGCCGCCTTCTACCTGCTGTCGCTCGCGCTCGGCGTCACGCTGGTGTCGCTCAAGGGCTCGAACGTCGACCTGCTGCATGTGCTGTTCGGCTCGGTGCTGGCGCTGGACGACGACGCGCTGCTGCTGCTGTGCGGCGTGTCCACGGTCACGCTGTTCGCGCTGGCGCTGATCTACCGCCCGCTGGCGCTCGAATGCGTCGATCCTGGCTTCCTCGGCTCGGTCAGCCGGTCGGGCGGGGCGGCCCATCTGGTGTTCCTCGGGCTGGTGGTGCTGTGCCTCGTGGCCGGCTTCCAGGCGCTCGGCACCCTGCTCGCGGTCGGCGTGATGATGCTGCCGGCGGCGGCCGCCCGGTTCTGGACCGACAGTCTGGCGGGCATGTTCGTCGCCTCGATCACGGTCGGAACCCTGTCGTCGGTCGCGGGGCTGCTGGGCTCCTACCATTTCGGCGTCCCCGCCGGCCCGGCCATCATCCTGGCCGCCGGCTGCCTCTACCTGTTGTCGCTGGCGCTTGGGCTCCGCGGCGGCGTCCTGTGGCGCCTCGCCCCCGCGCCGCGCCACAGGACGGCCTGACCTCCCCTTCATCCTCCCGAACTTCGGAGACGTTCGATGTCCTTCCGCGCCTTTCTCGCCGCGGCGGCCGCGGGCCTGCTCGCCATCGCCCCGGCCTCGGCCGAGCCGTTGAAGACGGTGGCCACCTTCTCGATCCTCGGCGATCTGGTCCGTCAGGTCGGCGGCGACCGCGTGACCGTGGAGACCCTCGTGGGGCCGGGCGGCGACGCCCATGTGTTCTCCCCCGCGCCCGCGGACGCGAAGAAGGTGGCGGAGGCGAAGCTGCTGTTCGAGAACGGCCTCGGCTTCGAAGGCTGGATCAGCCGCCTCGTGGCCGCCTCCGGCTCCAAGGCGACGGCGGTGACGGCGTCCAGGGGCGTCGCGCCCCGCGCCATGGCGGAGGAGGGCGATCACGACCACGACTCCAAGGGCCATGACCATGGGCATGATCACGGCCACGACCATGGCGGGACCGACCCGCACGCCTGGCAGTCGGTGGCGAACGCCAAGCTTTACGTGGGCAACATCCGCGACGCGCTGGTCGCCGCCGACCCGGACGGAAAGGCGACCTACGAGGCCAACGCCGCGGCCTATGAGGCCAAGCTCGACGCGCTGGAGAAGGACATCCGCGACGGCTGGGCCGCGGTGCCGGCGGGGCGCCGCAAGGTCATCACCTCCCACGACGCCTTCGGCTATTACGCCGCGGCCTATGGGGTCGAGATGATCGCGCCGCAGGGCGTCTCCACCGAGACGGAGGCCTCCGCCAGGGACGTCGCACGCATCATCCGCCAGATCCGGGCGGAGAAGATCCCCGCCGTGTTCGTGGAGACCATTTCGGACCCCCGGCTGGCGGAGCGCATCGCCAGGGAGACCGGCGCCCGCGTCGGCGGCGCGCTGTATTCGGATTCGCTCTCGCCCGCCGACGGCCCGGCCGCGACCTATCTCGACATGATGCGGTGGAACCTGCGCCAGCTCACCGCCGCCATCGGCGGCTGAGACCGGCCCGTCGCGACAGGCGAACCACCGCCATGACGGCGGCTTGGTTCTCGCCGTCGAGCCATGCTCAAGCCGGCCGTCAGCCTTCCGGCAGCGCGAGGACGCCGGCGGCGCCGTCCTCGGTTCCGAAGGCGAGCCGGGCGCCGGAGGGGTCCCAGGCGAGCGCGGTCACGGTCCCGCCCCGGCTCGCGGGCCGGGCCAGCAGCTCCGCGCCGTCGGTGAGGCGGGCGAGCAGGATGCAGCCGTCCTCATAGGCGAGCGCCACCACCGCGGCCTTGGGATGGGCGGCGACGCGGGCGACGCGGGACGGGCGGATGCCGAGCTCCTTCGGGGCCTTGCCCATGGGGCCGTCCTTGCTCTGGAACGGCCACAGGATGGCGGCGTCCGCGCCGGAGCTGGCGAGCCACTTGCCGTCCGCGGTCCAGTCCAGCGACTTCACCTTGCCCGGATAGCCGGACATGCGCATGTGTCCGCCGTCGGACAGGCGCCAGCCGTGCAGCGCGCTTTCCTGCATGGTCGTGACCACGAAGCGGCCGTCCGGCGCGAAGGTGACGTCGATGTGGCTGCCCTTCCACGGCAGCGTCTTGGCGGGGCTCTCCACCCGCGGGAACCACAGCGACACGCCGCCGTAATGGGCGACGGCGATCTGGTAGCCCTTGGGCGCGAAGGCGAGGCCGCGGGCGCTGGACGGCGCCTCGAAGCTCTTCACCACGCCCTTGCCGTCGCGGGCGAAGACGCGCTTGCCCGACGACCACGCCGCCGCGCCGTCCGGCCCGATGGCGACGGCGTCGATCCAGCCCTTGGCCTCGCCCACGGTCTCCGGCGGGGACGCGCCCTGAAACCGCAGGATACGGCCGTCGTCGCCGCCGGTGACGAGCACGCCCGGCGCGGCGGCCGCCGCCAGCAGGCCGCCGTCATGGGCCGGGACGCGCAGGTCGCCCTCGCCGGTGACGAACAGCACGGCGCCGTCGCCGAGCGCGAACGCCGGCGCGCCGCCGAGGAAGGTCGCCGCGATCACAAAGGCGCCGGCGTCCACCGGCGTCATGCGGTCGGTGAGCGACGGGTAGCCCGCTTCCGTGGTGAGGGACATGGAGCTGATCCGCAACCGGCCGCGCCGCCCTCAGGCCGCGCAGGCCTCGAAGCCCTGGCGGAGCTTGGCTTCGTCCAGCTCCTTGCCGATGAACACCAGCTTGGAGCGGCGCTTCTCGTCCGGCGTCCATTCCCGCTGCAGGTCGCCGTCCAGGATCATGTGGACGCCCTGGAACACGAAGCGGCGCGGCTCGCCCTTGAAGGCGAGGATGCCCTTCCAGCGCAGGAAGTTCTGGCCGTCGGACTGGGCGAGCGCATTGACCCAGGGCATGAACTTCTCGGGGTCCACCTCGCCGGGGATCTCCAGCGCCACCGACTGCATGGTCTCGTCGTGGTAGTGCTTCAGGCCGCCGTGCTTGTGGCCGTCGTGGCCGTGCGCCTTGTGGTCATGCCCATGGTCGTGATGGCCGTGGTCATGGCTCCCGTGGTCATGGCCGCAGCCGCAGTCCGGGCCATGGTCGTGATGATGGTGGTCGTGGCCATGGTGGTGATGGTCGTGGTCGTCCGCCTCCAGGAAGGCGGGCTCCAGCGCCAGGATGCGGTCAAGGTCGAAGGCGCCCTTGTCCAGCACCTCGGTCAGCGGGACCGCGCTCTTCACCGTGCGGATGACGCGGGCGTAGGGGTTGATGCCGCGGATGCGGGCCTCGACCTCCTCCAGCTCCTCGCCCGAGACCAGATCGGTCTTGTTGAGCAGGATGACGTCGGCGAAGGCGATCTGGTTCTTGGCCTCGGGCGCGTCCTTGAGGCGGGTGGTCAGCCACTTGGCGTCCGCCACCGTCACCACCGCGTCGAGGCGGGCCTTGCGCGCCACCTCCTCGTCCATGAAGAAGGTCTGGGCCACCGGCGCGGGGTCCGCGAGGCCGGTGGTCTCCACGATGATGGCGTCGAACTTGCCCTTGCGCTTCATCAGGCCTTCGAGAATGCGGATCAGGTCGCCGCGCACCGTGCAGCAGACGCAGCCGTTGTTCATCTCGAACACCTCCTCGTCGGCGCCCACCACGAGGTCGTTGTCGATGCCGATCTCGCCGAACTCGTTGACGATGACGGCGTATTTCTTGCCGTGCGGCTCGGACAGGATGCGGTTCAGCAGCGTGGTCTTGCCGGCGCCGAGATAGCCGGTGAGCACGGTGACGGGCGTCTTTTCGGCGTCGACGGACATGGAATGAGCCTCCGTGAAAACGAACCGTCCGGGCGCGGAAACGCGGCCCGCGGGCATGGGTCGCGCCTCATATAGCGAGGCGCCGGCCCATCGTCACGGGGCGTCGCGCGGGGAGCAGCCTCCCTGCGGCGTCAGGGCGTCGCGGGGCGGCCCTCGATCTTCGGCAGGTCGGTGAGGGCGGCGGCCGCGGCCTTGGGGGTCAGCGCGTTGACGCCCTCCCGGCGGGCCAGCGCCACGGTGAGCCGCTGGGCCGCTTCGGGCGTCATCTTGCCCATGATCTCCGACAGGCGCTGCGGCTTCATGCGCGCCGCCACCTGCAGCAGAACCGCCGGATCGAGAGCGTCGAAGATGCGCGCGGCCTCCTTCACCTTCATGGCCTCGTACATGGCGACCAGCTCGTTCAGCTTGCCCTTTTCCTCCTCCGCCCGGCGGGCGTCGGCGGCGGCCACCTGCTCCTCCAGCCGCCTGAGCTCGTCGAGGCGCTCCTGCACCCGCTTCTCGGCGGCCTTCAGCAGCTGCTCGCGCAGGTCCACGTCCTTGGCGCGCTCCTCGATGATCTCGCGCCGCTTCTGCAGCGCCTCCAGCAGCGCGCGCTCGGACGCCGAAATGTCCGGCGGGGGCGGCTCGGGCGCGGGCTTCGTCGCGGCGGGCGTGGGCTCCGCCGGCTTGGGCTCCTCCTTGGGAGCCTCGGACCTGGCGGCGGACGCGGCCTCGGCGCGGCCCGTGAACAGATAGCTCTCGCCGGTGGCGAAGCCGATCAGCTTCAGGCCGAGCAGCGCCGCGGCGGCCGTCATCATCAGCGGAAACAGGTGGATGCGCTGGGCGCTCATGCGGCGACGCCTTCACGCAGGGCCTTGAGGCGGGTCATGATCTCCTCGGCCTCAACGGCGGCGGCCGCCGCCGACGACGACCGCGCCAGCGGCACCACCACCGGATCGGCGGCCGGCTCGGGCGTCTCCGCGACGGCCGCGACGGGCTCCGCCGCAAGCGTCGACGGCGCGGCGAGGGCGGTCGCGGCCTCGATCCGGGCCCGAACCTCGTCCTCCGCCGCCTGCAGGCGGAGGAGACGCTCGGCCTCGCGGGCGAACATCGCCTCCTCCGCCTCCCGCAGCGCCATGAGGCGATCGTCGTTGCGGGCGGCCTCCTCCGCCTCGCGCGCGGCGAAGGCGGACTCGCGGATGGCGATCAGCTCGGCCTCGCGGTTCAGAAGCTCCATCTCGCGCGCGGCCACCAGCTCGTTGGCGCGGGCGGCGGCCAGTTCCGCGGCGCGCGCCGCTGCGGCGTCGGCCGCCCGTTCCGCCGCGAGCGCCGCGGCGGCTTCGGCGGCGATCAGGGCCTGCTCCCGCTCCGCCTGTCCGAAGGCGGCCGCGAGCTCGGCCGCGCGGGCCGTGGCGATCTCGGCCGCGCGCTCGGCGGCGGCCTCCGCCGCGCGCACCGCCCGCTCGCGCTCCGCCTTAAGCTCCATCTCGGCGCGGATCGCGGCCTCCGCGGCCTCGACGCGGGCGGCGGCGTCCCTCTCCTGCGCGGCGCGGGCGATGTCCTCCAGCGCCTGCCGCTGGTCCTCGGCCTCGCGGGCGGCCTGCTCCCGCGCGGCGCGGGCGGTCTCGGCGATGCGGGCGATCAGGGTCTCGCTCGCGCCGAGCTGGCCCGCGATCGCGGTCGACATCTCTTCGGCCCGGCCGAGCCGCTCGGCGAGGGTCTCCTCGCTCGCGCTGACGGTGGAGCGCAGCGCCGCGATGGCGCGCTCGGCGCCGGCGGTGGCGGCCATCAGCTCGGTCACGGTCTGCCGCATGGCCTGCTCGTCCGCGCGCAGGCGGGACAGGCGGCGGTTGAGCGTGGCGCAATAGACGATCGTCGCGACCAGCAGCACCGCCACCAGCGACTCGATCGCTAGTCCGACCAGGTTGTCCATCACGACGCTTCCTTACGCACCTGACCCGCGGCCTCGAACGCCGCCAGCGTCGTGTTGGACCGGCGCAGCGGGCGCATGACCTGCACCGCCACATGCTCGCCGGCCCGGCCCATGCGGCCTTCGGTCAGCACCTGGTCGCCGCAGCGCAGCTCCACCAGGTCGTCCGGCTTCACGTCCAGCATCAGCGTGTCGCCCACGTCGAGATTCATGATCTCGCGCAGCGGGAGGCGCTTTTCGTACAGCACCGCGTGGACGTCGGCCTTGGCCTGCCAGATCTCGGTGGCGAGATGGCCCTCCCAGGTGGCGTCGCGGCCGAACTTCTCGCCCATGAACTGCTGCAGCAGCACGTCGCGGATCGGCTCCAGCGTGGCGTAGGGGATCAGCATCTCGATCCGCCCGCCGCGGTCCTCCATGTCGATCCGCAGGTTCACCAGGATGGCGGCGTTGGCGGAGCGGGTGATGGCCGCGAAGCGGGGGTTGGTCTCCAGCCGGTCGAGGCTGAAATGGATTTCGCTGATCGGCCGGAAGGCGTGCTCGGCGTCCGCCAGCACCACCTCGATCATGCGCTGGACGAGGCTGGTCTCGATGGTGGTGTAGGGCCGGCCCTCCACCTTCATGGTGGTGACGCCGCGCCGTCCGCCCAGCAGCACGTCGATGATCGAGTAGGTCAGCGCGCTGTCCACCGTCATCAGCCCGAAGCCGTCCCACTGCTCGGCGCGGAACACCGAGAGGATCGCCGGCAGCGGGATCGAGTTCAGGTAGTCGCCGAAGCGGACCGACTTGATGCCGTCGAGCGAGACCTCGACGTTGTCGGAGGTGAAGTTGCGCAACGAGGTCGTGAGCAGCCGGACCAGCCGGTCGAACACGATCTCCAGCATGGGCAGGCGCTCGTAGGACACGAGCGCGGAGTTGATGATGGCGCGGATGCCGGACTGCTCGGACAGGCCGAGCTCGTCCGGGTTGAAGCCCAGCAGCCCGTCGACCTCGTCCTGGGTGAGCACCCGGTCGGCCGCCTTGCGGTCGGCCACGTCGCTGGTGTCGGCGAGCTTCGCCGCCCAGTCGGCGGCGTCGCCTTCGGCCTCGCCCACCTGCTCGGCCATGGCCGCGCCCCATTCGGCGGCGAGGTCGTCGAAGTCGTCGTCAGGCCCGGCCATGGAGATCGCCCCCGCTCCCCGTCACTGCACCACGATGTCCTTGAACAGCACCGCGTCGGCCTTGGCCGGCGCGATGGCGAGATTGACCCGCCGCAGCAGCTCCTCCTTCAGCCGGTAGACGCCGGAGGAGCCGCGCAGGTCGGCGGGGCGCATCTCGCGCAGATGCGTCTGGAAGCTGTCGATCACCCGCGGCATCAGCGGCTTGATGGCGTCGCCGACCTTGGAGTCCGCCACCTCGATCGCCACCGTCATGCGGACGTAGTTCTGCTTGTCCGGATCGGTGGTCGCGAGGTTGATGGTCATCTCCGGAAGCTCGATGAAGGTGGTCGAGGCCGCGGCCGGCGTCGCCGCGCCGTGCCCGCCCTCGGCGGCCTCGCCATGGCCGCCCGATTCGCCATGGCCGGCTTCCTCCGCGCCACCGTGCTCGCCCCCGCCGCCCAGAAACAGGAACGCTCCGCCGCCGACGAGCGCCAGCGCGACCACGGCCGCGCCGCCGATCAGGATCAGCTTCTTCTTTTTGGCCTTCGCCGCGGCCTGGGCGCCGTCGCCGTCCGTGTTCGCCATAAGCCTTGCGTTCTCGCCAAAACCGTCCGGCCGTCCGCCGCGTGGTTAACGGATAGGTCGGAAAGGTTAACGCCCCATTAACCCGGCAAATCCTGCCGGGCATTTTGCGCCGCCTGCGCGGAACGCCCCGGCGCCCGCCGCCGCCGCTGGCGGACCGAACGCCTCAGTCCTCAACGAAAGTCCGCTTGGCACGCCGGCTGCATTGGTCACGTCGGATCGGACGGCCGTCGGGGAGGATGGGCGTCCAGCGATCCGGACGACATGGAACACGGACTCGAGGAGCGTTTGGTGGAGAACGCGGCTCTGGTCGGGCTGTCGCGGCAGATCGCTCTGCGGCGCGAGCTCGACGTCATCGCGAACAACGTCGCGAACATGAACACCTCCGGCTTCAAGGCCGAGGAGATGGTGTTCAACGAATACCTCATGCCGACCGCCCGGGCGGACACCTTCCCGCGGCCGGACCGCCGGCTGTCCTTCGTGGAGGACCGGGCCACCTGGCACGACTTCTCCGAAGGCGCGGTGCAGACCACCGGCGGCGAGACCGATCTGGCGCTCGCCGGCGACGGCTTCTTCGTGATCGAGACGCCGGGCGGCGAGCGCTACACCCGCAACGGCGCGTTCCAGATCAACGCCGCCGGCGAACTGGTGACGAGCGAAGGCCGCCGGGTGCTCTCCACGTCCGGCCCGATCCAGTTCGCGCCCACGGAGACCGGGCTCACCATCGGCAAGGACGGCATGATCGCCACCAGCGAAGGCGTGCGCGGCCGCATCCGGGTCGCCCGCTTCGAGGACATGGCCGGACTGGAGAAGGACGGGACCAGCCTGTTCCGCGCCTCCGGGACCCCGGTGGAGGCCGGCCCAGCGACCCGCGTGCTCCAGGGCGCGGTCGAGAAATCCAACGTCAAGCCGGTGCTGGAGATGAGCCGCCTCGTGGAGGTCAGCCGCTCCTACTCCAGCATCGCCTCGCTGCTCGACAAGCAGGATGAACTCCGCCGCTCGGCCATCGAGCGCCTCGCCGACGTGCCGGCCTGACGCGCCGCAAGCTCTTGAGGATCTAGGACCGATGCGCGCTCTCTACACCGCCTCTTCCGGCATGGCCGCCCAGGAGGCCAATGTCGAGCTGATCTCGAACAACATCGCCAACCTGCGCACCACCGGCTTCAAGCGCCAGCGGGCGGAGTTCCAGGACCTGCTGTACCAGTCCATGCGGCGGGTGGGCTCCACCACCTCGGAGGCCGGCACGCTGCTGCCGACGGGCGTCGACATCGGCTCCGGCGTCAAGCTGGTGGCCACGCCACGCGTCATGAGCCAGGGCACGGTGGCCCCGACCGAGAAGACCTACGATCTCGCCGTCCGCGGCGAGGGCTTCTTCCAGATCGACCTGCCGGACGGCCGCACCGCCTACACCCGCGACGGCTCGTTCGAGCTGGACGCCACCGGACAGCTCGTCACCGCCGACGGCTACGTGGTCCAGCCGGGCGTCACCGTGCCGGACAACGCGCTGTCGGTGACCATCAACTCCACCGGCCAGGTGGAGGCGACGCTGCAGGGCCAGACCGCGCCGCAGGTGCTGGGCCAGCTCCAGCTCGCCCGCTTCGTCAACAAGTCCGGCCTCGAGGCCATGGGCGACAACCTGTTCCTGGAGACCGCCGCCAGCGGAACCCCGCTGGTGGACAATCCCGGCGCGGAAGGCTTCGGCACCACCCTGCAGGCCTATCTGGAGCAGTCCAACGTCAACGCGGTCACCGAGATCTCGGACCTGATCTCGGCCCAGCGCGCCTATGAGATGAACTCCAAGGTGATCTCGGCGGCGGACCAGATGCTCCAGTCCACCGCCGGCATGCTGCGGTGAGCGCCGTGATCCGCCGCGCCGCCGCAAGCCTCGCCGTCCTTCTCGCCGTCAGCCCCGCGCTCGCCGGCCCGAGCCTGCGCGCCGCCGCGCTGGTGTCGTCCGACCGCGTCACCGTGGGCGACCTGATCGAGGGCGCCGACCCGGCGCTCGCCGACGTGGCGCTGTTCCGCGCGCCCGATCTCGGCCTCACCGGCGCGGTGCCGGCGCAGGACGTGGCGGAGGCCGCCCGCCGGGCCGGCGTCGTCGATCTCGATCTCGGCGCGTCGGCGAACGTCTCCGTCACCCGCCTCAGCCGCGCCTTCACCGCCGACGACATCGAACGGGCGGTGGCCGAGCGCGCCGCGGCCGAGTTCGGCGCGCAGGCCGAGGCCATGCGCGTGACGCTGGACGAGGCCGCCACGCTGCATCTCGATCCGAGCGCAGCCCCCCAGCCGGTCATCGCCCGCTTCGCGGCCGATCCGCGCTCCGGCCGGTTCGAGGCGAGCTTCGCCGCCGGCCGCGACGGCGCGGTGCGACGGGTCACCGGCTCGGCGATCGAGACCGTGGAGGTCGCCGTCGCCGCCCGGTCGCTGGCCCGCGGCGACGTGCTGCGCGAGGCCGACGTGGTTCTCGAGCGCCGCCCCAGGGTCCAGAGCGGCGAAGGGGTCGATCTCGCCGCCGCCAAAGGCATGGCGCTCCGCCGCCCCATGCGCGAGGGGCAGGCGCTGCGCGCCGCCGACCTGATCCGCCCGCAGCATGTGGAGCGGGGCGGTTTCGTCACGCTGGTCTACGGGCTCGGCGGCATGTCGCTGTCGCTCAAGGCCAAGGCGCTCCAGTCCGGCGCGCAGGGCGACCTCGTCGCCGTCCAGAACATCCAGTCCAAGCGCACGGTCACCGGCGTGGTGACGGGGCCGTCCGAAGTGACCGTCTCCGCCGCCCCCACCGCCGTCGCGCGCCGCTGATCCCGAGGAGCGTCCCCATGTCCGCGTCCCACGCCCTCCGCCTCGCCAGCCTCGCCTGCGCCGCGCTGACGCTCGCCGGCTGCGGCGCCGCCGACCGGCTGTCGAGCATCGGCAAGCCGCCGTCGCTGTCGGCGATCGAGAACCCCACCACCCAGGCGGGCTACAAGCCGGTGCAGATGCCCATGCCCGAGGCGGTGCCGGTGTCCTACCAGCCGAACTCGCTGTGGCGCTCCGGCGCGCGCGGCTTCTTCAAGGACCCCCGCGCGCGGCAGGTGGGCGACCTGCTCACGGTGCGCGTCGACATCACCGACAAGGCGGAGTTCGAGAACAAGACCAAGCGCGAGCGCACCTCCACCGAGTCCGCCAGCCTGAACCACGTGTTGGGCTTCGAGGGCTACCTCAAGAAGGTGCTGCCGGGCGGCGTCGATCCCGAGAACGCGGTCCGCACCGGCTCCGTCACCTCGAGCGAGGGCGAAGGCACGGTGGACCGCAAGGAGACGCTGACCACCAACGTCGCCGCCGTGGTCACCCAGGTGCTGCCCAACGGCGCGCTGGTGATCGAGGGCAAGCAGGAGATCCGCGTCAACTTCGAGATCCGCGAGCTGATCGTCGCCGGCATCGTCCGCACCGAAGACATCGACAGCGACAACACCATCGCGAGCGAGAAGATCGCCCAGGCCCGCATCGCCTATGGCGGCCGCGGCCAGCTCACCGACGTGCAGCAGCCCCGCTACGGCCAGCAGGTGATGGACGTGCTGCTGCCGTTCTGACGCACCTTTCCCTGAGATCGCGACGACGGCGACGGCAGGGCCCGCCCGACCCGTCCTCGCGTGTCCGCCCGAAGGCGACGGCGTCCACCCGCCGCGCGCCGGACAGGACGGACCACCCGCGGCCGCCGGCTCCCCCCGGCGGCCGCTTGCGCGTCTATTCGATCGCGTCGACGTCCCGCGCCGGCGCCGTCAGAGGGCGGCGATTGGGCGCGAAGCGGTCGGTGGGGCCCGGCGGCAGCCAGCGCTCGAAGGTGACGATCATGTTGTAGCGCGGGGCGCTCCCGAACTCGCGCTTCAGCTCGAAGGTGACGCCGCGCTCCCGGAACCGCACGTCGCGCAGGTCGTGGAGCGCCCGAAGCGCCGCCTCGGACTGCCGCCAGCGGAACTGCGCGAACAGCGCCCGGGCCACGTCCAGCGCCACGCGCCGCACCCGGCGCCCGCCCTTGGGGTCGAGCAGGTTGAGCTTCAGCCGCAGCACGTCGAGCCGGCCCGGCTCCAGCCCGCGGGCGGAGACGAACAGGCTGGAGGCGGTCTCGTCCGGCCCCGGAACCGGCTTCACCAGATCGGTGACGCAGGTCCAGCCGCGGCCGGGCTCCATGTCCTGATGCAGCGTGGCCCCGGTCAGCCCCATGCCCTTGAGGCTGTCGCAGAACAGGCGCGGCGTGATCCACGGCGTCAGGATGAAGCGGGCCGGCGCGTCCTCGTAGGCCGAGGTCAGCACGTCCACCATCTCGGGCAGCAGGTCGGCGAGCGGATCGGGCGCGGGCGGCGGCGCGGCGGGAGCGCTGACGGACGACTTCTCCGCCACCGGCGTTTTCTCCGGCGCCGGCGCGTAGCTGCGCGAGCCCAGCGCCACCGCGACCGCGAGGGCGAAGGCCGCGACGGCTCCGCCGACGGCGATCAGGGTGAGGCGGCTCTGGTTCATCGGCGGAACGCCCTCAGCCCGGCCGGCGGTCGGGCCGCATGTCTTGCGATAGACGAGCCTGCGCCCACGCCGCAAGGGCGCGTCAGCCGAGGTCGAAGCGCACCCCTTGCGCGAGCGGCAGCGCAGAACCGTAATTCACCGTGTTGGTGGCCCGCCGCATGTAGGCGCGCCAGGAGTCCGAGCCGGCCTCGCGGCCGCCTCCGGTCTCCTTCTCGCCGCCGAAGGCCCCGCCGATCTCCGCGCCCGAGGGGCCGATGTTGACGTTGGCGATGCCGCAGTCCGAGCCGCGCTCGGACAGGAACAGCTCCGCCTCGCGCAGGTCGGCGGTGAAGATCGCCGAGGACAGGCCCTGGCTGACGGCGTTCTGCAGCGCGATGGCGTCCTCCAGCCGCTCATGCCGCAGCACGTAGAGGATGGGCGCGAAGGTCTCGGTCAGAACCGGCCCCGCATGGGCCTCGATCTCCACCAGCGCCGGCCGCACATAGAAGGCCTCGGGCCCGGCGACCTCCACCCGCTCGCCGCCGGTGACGCGGGCGCCCATGGCGCGGGCTTGGTCCAGCGCGCGGACCATGGCCTCATAGGCCGCGGCGTCGATCAGCGGACCCACCAGCACGCCGTCCGCCCGCGGATCGCCCACCGTGACGGAGGCGTAGGCCCGCTTCAGCCGGTCGAGGAGAGGGGCGTAGATCGCGTCCTGCACGAACAGGCGGCGCAGGGTGGTGCAGCGCTGCCCCGCCGTGCCCATGGCGGCGAAGGCGACGGCGCGCACCGTGAGATCGAGATCGGCGGAGGCGCGCACGACGGCGGCGTTGTTGCCGCCGAGCTCCAGCAGCCCGCGGGCGAAACGTCGCGCGAGCCGGGGCCCGACCTCGCGGCCCATGGCGGTGGAGCCGGTGGCGGAGACCAGCGGCAGGCGCGGGTCGTCCGCCAGCGCCTCGCCCAGCGCCCGGCCGCCGATCAGCGCCGTGGAGAGGCCCTCCGGCGCCTCGCCGCCCTGCGCCCGGAACGCCGCCGCCGCCCGCTCGAACAGGGACTGCGCGGCGAGGGCGGTCAGCGGCGTCTTCTCCGACGGCTTCCAGATCACCGGATCTCCGCAGACCAGCGCCAGCGCCGCGTTCCAGGCCCACACCGCCACGGGGAAGTTGAAGGCCGAGATGACGCCCACGGGGCCGAGCGGCTTCCAGGTCTCCATCATGCGGTGGTCGGGCCGCTCGGTGGCGATGGTGAGGCCATGGAGCTGGCGGGAGAGGCCGACCGCGAAATCGCAGATGTCGATCATCTCCTGAACCTCGCCGAGGCCCTCGGACAGGACCTTGCCGGCTTCCAGCGTCACCAGCCGGCCCAGGCGCTCCTTGTGGGCGCGAAGCTCCGCGCCGAACAGCCGCGCCAGTTCGCCCCGGCGCGGCGCCGGGACCGAGCGCCAGACCCGGAACGCCTCGGTCGCCCGTTCCGCCGCGTGGGCCGCCGCCGCGACGTCGTCGGTCCGGAGCCGCGCCGTCACCTCGCCGGTGATCGGCGACCGCGCCGCCAGATCGCCCCCGGTCAGGCGCTCCGGCGCGACGCCGAGGCTCAGGAGCAGGTCCGTGGTTTCAGCGGCGACGGAGATCATGGCGCGGCGTCCTTCATGGCGGCGAAGCCCTTTGGTAGCCGCAGGCGGGGCGACGTCAAAGCGCGCCGTCCGCTCAGAAGAACGCCTGAAGTCCGGTCTGGGCGCGGCCGAGGATCAGCGCATGGACGTCGTGGGCGCCCTCATAGGTGTTCACCGCCTCGAGGTTCTGGCTGACGCGCATCACATGGTACTCGTCCGAGACGCCGTTGCCGCCGTGCATGTCCCGGGCCGTGCGGGCGATGTCGAGCGCCTTGCCGCAGTTGTTGCGCTTGATCAGGGAGATGGCCTCCGGGGCGAGCCGGCCCTCGTCGAACAGCCGCCCGGCGCGGAGCGCCAGATGGAGCCCGAGCGCGATCTCGGTCTGCATGTCGGCGAGCTTCTTCTGCACGAGCTGGGTCTGGGCCAGCGGGCGGCCGAACTGTGTCCGGTCGAGCGTGTAGGCCCGCGCCGCATGCCAGCAGAACTCCGCCGCCCCCATCGCGCCCCAGGCGATGCCGTAGCGGGCCCGGTTGAGGCAGCCGAACGGGCCTTTCAATCCGGAGACGTTGGGCAGCAGCGCGCTCTCCGGCGCCGCCACCCCGTCCATCACGATCTCCCCGGTGATGGAGGCCCGCAGCGACAGCTTGCCCTCGATCTTCGGCGCGCTGAGGCCGGGCATGCCCTTCTCCAGCAGGAAGCCGCGGATGGCGCCGTCATGGGCCTCGCTTCTGGCCCAGACCACGAAGACGTCCGCGATCGGCGCGTTGGTGATCCAGGTCTTCGCCCCCGTCAGCCGCCAGCCGGCGGCGGTGCGCTCTGCCCGCGTGCGCATGGCGGCCGGGTCCGAGCCGGCGTCGGGCTCGGTGAGGCCGAAGCAGCCCACCGCCTCGCCCCGCGCCAGCCGCGGCAGCCAGGTCCGGCGCTGCTCCTCGTCGCCATAGGCCCAGATCGGGTGCATCACCAGCGACGACTGCACGCTCATGGCGGAGCGGTAGCCGGAATCCACCCGTTCGATCTCCCGCGCCGCGAGCCCGTAGGCCACATAGCCGAGCCCCGCGCCGCCATAGTCCTCGGGCAGCGTGGAGCCCAGCAGGCCGAGCGCCCCCATCTCGGTCAGGATCTCCCGGTCGAACCGCTCCGCGCGATAGGCGTCGCGCACCCGCGGGGCTAGCCGATCCTGCGCGTAGGCCCGCGCCGTGTCGCGCACGAGCCGCTCCTCTTCGGTCAGCTCGGACTCCAGATCGAACGGATCGGCCCAGTCGAAGGCGGCGCGGTCGGCGGCGTTCGTCATCTCGGGGGCTCCTTGGGCGCTTCGGTTTCGGCGGAGGGACCGCCAGCATATGACGCCCGCGCGGCGGGCGGCGACCTCGCCCGCCGCGCTTCCGGCAGGAAGGCGCCCATGCTACCCCGGCATTCGCTCTCCTCTTCGACCGCTCCCGCTCGCCGAGGCTTTCCGCCGCCCATGCCCCGCACCGTGCTCGACGTCACCCGCCTGCTCACCCGCGCCGCGCATCCGGTCGCGACCGGGGTCGACCGGGTGGAGCTCGCCTACGCCCGGCGCGTGCTGGCGCTGCCCCCGGAGCGGGCGGGCTTCGCGGTGGTGGTCGGCAAGACGACCGCGCCGCTGCCGCGCGCCGCGGTCGCAGCCTTCGTGGGCGCCGTGGAGCGGCGCTGGTCCAAGGGCGCGGGAAACGCCGCCGCCGCGGGAAAGCTCGCCGCCCGTCTCGGCGCGCCGGAGCTTCCCGCCGGCGCCGCCTCCCCCGCGAAAGACGAGGCGGCGCGGCTCGCCCTGCGGCTGCGCGGACGGGCGGTGCTGAACCTGCGCGCCCCCGCCGTGGCGGCCGGCGACATCTATGTCCACGTCTCGCACATCCGGCTCGACCGTCCCGAGCCGTTCGCCGCGCTCCGTGCGGCGGGCGCGGACCTCGTGACGCTGGTGCACGACCTGATCCCGGTCCGCTTCCCCGAATATGGCCGCGACGGCGAGGACCGGCGCCACCGGGCGCGCATGACGACCATCCTCGACCACGCCACGGCGGTGATCGCCAATTCCGCCGACACGGCACGGGATTTTCTGGCGTTCGCGGACGAGAACGGCCGCGCCGCGCCGCCGGTGATCCCGGCCCCGCTCGGGGTCGAGTCCGGCTTCGACCGGACCGCAGCGCCGCTTCAGGCGGGAACGCCCTATTTCCTGATGCTCGGCACCATCGAGCCGCGCAAGAACCACCTGACGCTGCTGCACGTGTGGCGCCGGCTGGCGGAGCGTCTCGGCGCGGAGACGCCGACGCTGGTTCTCGCCGGCCGCAGGGGCTGGGAGAACGAGATGGTCATCGACCTGCTGGAGCGGGCGCCGGCGATCCGCGCCCATGTGGTCGAGGTCAACGATCTGCCGGATGACGCTCTGAGTTCGCTGATGCGGGGCGCCCGCGCGCTGCTGTTCCCGAGCTTCTCGGAAGGCTTCGGCCTGCCGCTCGCGGAGGCGCTCGGCGTCGGCGCGCCCGCCATCGCCTCCGACCTCGCCGTGTTCCGGGAAGTGGCGGGCGAGGCCGCGGACTATCTGGACCCGCTGGACGGGCCGGGCTGGGAGCGGGCGGTCCTCGACTGCATCGCGCCGGCCTCCCCCCGCCGCGCCGCCGCGCTCGATCGGGCGGCGCGATATGCGCCGCCGGACTGGGCGGCGCATTTCGGGATCGTCGACCCGGCGATCGGGGCCGCCTGACCGCGACGGCGGCTCAGGCGCTGTGGTCGCGGATGCCGTAGAAGATCAGCACGCCGATCGCCCAGGCGATGGCCGAGCAGAGCGCCACCAGCAGCACGCTGGAGATGCGCGACGGATAGAGCGAGCCCTGCGGGACCGTCGGCTCCACGAAGGTGGCGAGGTAGCGCCCCTGCCGTTCCGAGCGCACGCGGGCGTTCTCCACCGCGGTCAGCGCCGCCTCGTAGGCCTTCTGGGCGAAGTCGCGCTCGGTCTCGAGTTGCTCATATTCGGCGAAGGACGAGGACAGCAGCGGCCGTCCCTTGCCCGCCGCGGCCTGCTGCGCCTCGAGCGAACCGACTTTCGCTTTTTCGGCGTCGATACGCTTGCGCAGGGCGTCGATGCGGTTCTTCAGCAGCCGCATCGTCGGCGCGTCCTTGGTCATGAACGCGGAGGTCGATGCGTATTCGGCCTCCTGCTTGGCGAGATCGCCCTCGAGGCCGCTGATGATGGTGAGCTGTGATTCCGCGCTCTTCGAAGGATCGACAGAGCCCTCGCGATCCCGATAATCCTGAATCGCCTTGCGGGCGAACTTCAGCCGGAGCTCCGTGCGCGACAGCTCCTGCTTGGTGTTGAAGATCGCGTCCTCGCGCGCGCGCTCGGACAGCTTGTTCACGAGGTTCTCGCTCTCGCGCACGGTCTCGCGGGCGATCTTTAGCGCGTCGTCGGGGGTGAAGGCGCGCACGTTGAAGCTGATGATGCCGGAGATCGGCTCGTAATAGACGTAGGACACCGCGTTCCAGAATTTGGTCAGGTGCTCGGTGGTGTCCTGTTCGTAGGGCCGGTAGCGCGCCAGGAAGTCGGCGCCGTCTCGGGTGTAGGCGGCGCGCAGGTCCACCGAGTTCTGCAGCTTCTCCACCAGCTGCCGGCTTTCGATGAACTGCTGCACGATGTAGCTGTCGGACACGACCGCCATGGGCGAGTTCAGGCCGGCGAGCTGGGATACGCCGCCCAGCGTGCTGGACGAGGCTTCTTCCGCGCCGCGAATGGCGAACTTGGCCTCGACCACATATTGCGGCGCGGCGATGAAGCCGTAGTAGAGCGACGCGAGCGCGGTCGGCAGGCCGATGGCGAGCATGGCCGACACCTTGACCAGGCTTTTCTTGGCCCTGGTGGCGGCGGGCCGCGGCTCGGGCTTTGGCGCGCCGGCCTGATCGCCCTTGGGGGTCGGCCGCATGCGCCTCGGCAGCGGCACGATCTTGTTCGGCGTCGGCTCCTCCGCCGGGGCGGAGGGAGCGGGAGCCTGGGCCGCGCGGCGGCCCCGGACCGGGACGGGCGCCGCGGCGGCCGGCGCAGGCGACGTCACGTTCGGCTCCGCCGCTGCGGGGTAAGCCTGCGGGGCCTTGTCCGACAGCGCCTGCAGAACCGTCCGCGCGCGGGCGCCGAGCCGGGCGGCGGAGCCGCCGCTGATCGCATTTTCCGTCATCTACGCTTCGCGCCCCCGTTGGGAACCAGCCTGGAATACGCCTCCGACGCCGCCTCGAAGGTATCATAAAACGTCAGGGCGCCGCGATGCAGAACGAGGCCTGCGTCACAGTACCCCGCCACGAAGGCCGGATCCCGTGTCGCCCAGATCACGGACGCCTGATTGAACCGCGCCTGAATGGTTTCGTCCACCAGCACGCCGGTGTCCGGAGGCGCGGGAGGAAGAAGGTCGTCCACGAAGTACCAGTCGAATTGCACGGAAAGCGTTAACCCCAGCATCAGATAACGCCGTTCAAGCGGCGTATAGCCCTTGAACGGCTTGAACTTTCCGATCTTGACGCCGCTCAGCTCTGCCGTGATCTCGGCCACCTCGTGGCCGGACACCCCGAACAGGTGTTCAAACATCAGCGCGTTCTGGAGCACGGTGGCGGCGCGCTCCACGAACTGCGGGTAGTTCATCGGCCAGCACCGCTGTCCCGCCGCCCGCACCACGCCCAGATCCGGCGGCTCCAGCGCGCTCAGCAGCCGGATGGCGGTGGACTTGCCGGCGCCCACGGCCCCCAGCAGCGCAATCTTTCGGCCCGCCGGCAGGTCGAGCGTGGCGCCGGCGAGCACGTCGCGGCGCTTGCGTCCCTTGCCGTAGCTTTTCCAGACGCCGTGAAGCTCAATCATGGGCGTCGCTCGACCGGGGTCAGGCGCGCGCCAGAGCCGTGCGGCGGCGGAAGGCGCGCTCGCCGGCGAGGCCCAGCAGCAGAAACGCCACCGTCAGCGTGAAGACGTATTCCAGATCGCGGTTCATGCATTCGTAGCCATGGTAGAAGCCTTCGCGGAACCATTCGATAAAGTGGACGAGGGGGTTCCAGGAGATGAAGTCGCGGAAGGCGGGAGGCATCCGGTCCAGCACCGTGGCGAAGCCGGACGTGAAGAACATCGCCATGAAGATGATGCTGCGGAAATGCAGCATGAACGGGGCCACCGTCGCCACCAGCGCGAACATCAGTCCGAACGACAGCGAGAACACCGCCAGACACGCATAGGTGACGATGCAGGACAGCAGGTCCATGGGAGCGGCGTCGAAGCCGAAAACGCCAAGGATGCTCAGAATGATCACGGCCACGACAGCGCCGGTGATCGAATCCATGATCCAGACCGCGAACACCTGATCCATCCGGCCAAACAGCGGGAAACCGTTCCGGGACGGCCTGATGACCGCGGTCATCACCGAGTTCGCGGTGGAGCGCCAGGTGCGGGCCAGAACCACGCCGGTGGTGAAGAACACCTCGTAGCTGGTGCCGATCGGCGGCTGGTTCGAGCCGTGCGCAAGCCCGAACTTGAGAATGAACACCCAGGCCAGCGGCTCGATGATCGCCCAGGCGTAGCCCACCCGGGACCCGCGGTACCGCGTGCGGAACCGGCGCATGATCAGCGACTTGACCGCGCGGAACTGCAGGGCTGCGGATTTGGCGATGCTCATGGGCGACCTTCTGCTGCGGCGCCGAACGCCGGCGCGCTAACCACAACGCCGTGATGACGGCGACACGATGGCGCCGCGCTTGCGGCGGCTCAGGCGGCCGGGGCCGGCTGGCGCGCGTCGAGCGCCTCGGTCACCGCCGTGCGGATCTGCGCCAGCGAGAACGGCTTCGTCACCACGTCGTGGATCAGCGCCTCCAGCCCTTCGGCGCGTTCGCGCTGGTCGGCGTAGCCGGTCATCAGCAGGATGGTGGTGTCCGGATGGTCGCGGGCGGCGGCGAGCGCCAGCGCGATGCCGTCCATCATCGGCATGCGGATGTCGGTGAGCAGCAGGTCGAACGGCTCCATCGCCAGCCCGAGCTTGTCCAGCGCGTCGGCGCCGTCGAAGGCCTGGGTGACGGCGTGGCCGTCCATCTCCAGCGCGCGCTGCACGAAGCCGCGCACGGCCTCCTCGTCATCGGTGAGCAGAATGCGAGCCATGGGCGTCGGGCCTCCTCACGGGCGGTCCTCGGGAGCGTCGACCTCGACGACGCCCACGAAGGGAAGCTGGCGGTAGGCGTGGGCCACGTCCATGCCATAGCCCACCACGAACAGATCCGGACAGACGAAGCCGACGAAATCGGCGGTCACCGACACGGCGCGCTTGCCGGGCTTCTCCAGCAGCACGCAGGTCAGCACCCGCCGGGCGCCGCGCGCCGCCATGAGGTCCTTGGCGTAGGCGAGCGTGCGGCCGGATTCGAGGATGTCGTCGATCAGGAGGACGTCGCGGCCGGCGACCTCGCTCTCGATGTCGTGCACGATCCGCACCGTCCCCGAGGAGACCGTGCCGTCCAGATAGCTCGACAGCGACAGGAACTCGATCTCGGGCGCGAGCCCGGCCTCGTGCAGCGCCCGGATCAGGTCGGCTGCGAACACGAAGCTGCCCTTGAGCACCACGATCGCCAGCAGGCGCTCCGGCGCGCTCGCGGCGATCTCGGACGCGAGCCCGCCGTTGCGGCGGGCGATCGTCTCGGCGTCGTAGAGCACGGTCAGACGGCGTTCCATCTCGTCTCCTTCAGGCTCCGTCTTCGCCATGCGGCAGATCGGAGGAATTCAGAAAGCGCACCGCGATCCGCCGACCCTCCGCCGGAGGCGAGGCGAGGCGCGCGCGGAAGGCGGCGGTCTCGCCCTTCGCGAGCTGGGTGCGCCCGGCGACCGTGGTCCAGGCGTAAAGCTCCCGGCCGTCGCCCGCCAGCACCGCGAGCCGCAGACGCGGCACCTCGACGGCGCGGCCCGCCACGTTTCCGATCTCGCCGGAGACCATGAGCATGGGGACGCCGCTCTCCATTTCCTCCACCGAGGTCACGCGCGCGATTTCAAGTCCGCGCACGTTCACCGGCAGCCCGATGCGGGCGTAGAGCGAGGCCATGCCCGGCGCCGCCCGCGTGATGTCGTTCCGGCCGCCGATCAGCAGCGTCAGCGCGCACAGCCCGAGAGCGGCGAGCGCCGTGCCCGGGGAGAGGCGCCAGCCTGCGCGATCCACGCGCGGCCTGCGCTTCGACGCGCGGGCGGGGACGAGCGCCTCCGCCTCCTGCGGGTCCCGGCGTTCCTGGCTCCGCTCTTCGGCATGGGCGTCGATCACGTCGTCGTCGATCGGCTGTATCGCCTCGGCGGGCGCCTCCGCGACGGTCTCTCCCGACCCTTGGGCGTACCATTCGGTCTTGCAGCGGGCGCACCGCACCGGCCGCCCCGCGCCGAGCGCGGCGGGCGCCAGTCTGTAGGTCGCGGCGCAGTTTGGGCAGACGATCAGCATCGAAGCCTGTATGAGACCGGTCGAATCGTTCGCGGCGCATGGGCCGCCCGTGAACAGGCGAGCGAACCGGACGCGCCGTCCACGACCTCGCCACTTTATCGTTAATGGATCGTTAAAAGATACGGCCCGACAACGGTCCTCAGCCGCAGACAGCGCCCCCGCGAACCAACGGACGACCACGCCGCCATGCTCCGCTTCGAGAACGTCGGTCTGCGCTACGGGCTTGGGCCCGAAGTGCTGCGCGACCTGACGTTCCAGATCGCGCCGAACTCGTTCCAGTTTCTCACCGGCCCCTCGGGCGCCGGCAAGACCACGCTGCTGCGCCTGCTGTTTCTGGCGCTGAAGCCCACCCGCGGCCTGATCACCGTGTTCGACCGCGACATGGCGACCCTGCCGAAGCGGGACCTGCCGTCGCTGCGCCGCCGCATCGGGGTCGTGTTCCAGGACTTCCGGCTGCTGGACCATATGACGACCTACGACAACGTGGCGCTGCCGCTCAGGGTCGCGGGCCGGGACGAGGCCTCCTACCGCGCCGAGGTGGTGGAGCTGCTCGGCTGGGTCGGGCTCGGCGACCGGCTGGACGCGCTCCCCCCCGTGCTGTCCGGCGGCGAGAAGCAGCGCGCCGCCATCGCCCGCGCGCTGGTGGCCCGGCCCGAGCTGCTGCTCGCCGACGAGCCCACCGGCAACGTCGATCCTCAGCTCGCGCGCCGCATCCTCCGGCTGTTCGTGGAGCTGCACAAATCCGGCACCTCGGTGGTGATCGCCACCCACGACATCGCCCTGATGGACCTCTATGACGCCCGCCGCCTCGTGCTGCACGACGGCCGGCTGCACGTGTACGAATGACCGCTCGCCCTCAGATCTCCACGGATGCGCCCGCCCGGTCCCGCCGGCCGGGGCCGATCGTGCCCGCCTCATCGGTGTCCGGGCACACGCTGGTGATGGTGATCGCCATCATGACCTATCTCGCCGGCCTCACCGTCGGCGCGGTCGATCTGGTGCGCGCCACCGCAGCCGAATGGGAGCGGGACGTGGTGCGGGAGACCACGATCCAGATCCGCCCGGCGGAGGGCCGCAACCTCGACGCCGTGGCCGAGAAGGCGAGCCAGCTCGCGCGCGAGACCCGCGGCGTGGTGGAGGTGCGGCCCTACAGCGACGCGGAGACCGCCCGGCTGCTGGAGCCCTGGCTCGGCTCGGGCCTGTCGCTCGCGGAGCTGCCCATCCCGCGGCTGATCGTGGTGCGCCTGTCCGAGGACGAGCCGTTCGACCAGGCCGGGCTGAAGGCGAAGCTGGAAGCGGAGGCGGAGGGCGCCACGCTCGACGACCACCGCCGCTTCCTCGACCGGCTGGTGGCCATGGCGCGGACGCTGGTGGCGCTCGGGCTCGGCGTTCTGGTTCTCGTGCTGGCCGCGACGGCGCTGTCGGTGGTGTTCGCCACCCGCGGCGCCATGGCCGGCAACCAGGACATCGTGCAGGTGCTGCATTTCGTCGGCGCCCGCGACGGCTATGTGGCGGGCCAGTTCCAGCGCCGCTTCCTCTGGCTTGGCCTGAAAGGCGGCGTCGCCGGCGGCGCCGCGGCCATGGCCACCTTCCTTGTGGCGGAGTTCGCCGCCGAGCAGGGCGTGGGCAGCGCGGCGGTGGACCAGATGGACGCCCTGTTCGGCCGGTTCCAGGTGGGCGCCACCGCCTACGCCGGCGTGCTGATCCTGATCGCGGTGATCGCCGTACTGACGGCGCTCACCTCGCGTCTCACGGTGTTCCGCACCCTGCGGGCGCTCGATTGAGCAGCCCCGTTCCCGCGCGACTTGCCGAACCGTCGGCGAGGACGCATTTTTCCGGCGAAGCGTCACCGGTTTGACCATGGTCGCAGGCTCCGATCTCCACGCGCGTCACGCCGCGCTCTCCCCACGCGCCGCCGTCTGGCGGGCGGTGCGGGCGCTCGCGCTCGCGGCGCTGATCGGCGGCGGTCTGGCGCTCGCGGGCTTCGTGGGCTTCCTCCGTCTGGTCCCCTCGGGCGGCGATCATCTGAACGAGAAGGCGGACGGGATCGTGGCGCTCACCGGCGGGGCCGAGCGGCTGTCGGACGCGCTGCGCCTGCTGGCGGCGGGGAGCGGCAAGCGGCTGCTGATCTCGGGCGTCCACCCCGCCACCACCGAGAACGAGCTGGCCCGGGCGCAGCCCGACTATGCGCCCTGGGCGCGCTGCTGCGTCGATCTCGGGCGCCGGGCGCTCAACACCGCCGGCAACGCGGTGGAGACGAAGCGCTGGGTGGAGCGGCATCAGTTCCGCTCGCTCATCGTGGTCACTTCGGGCTATCACATGCCCCGCACCATGATGGAGCTCGCCCGCGAAATGCCCGACGTCGCCCTGATCCCCCATCCCGTCGTGACCGACCGCCTGCGCGGCGAGCCGTGGTGGCGCGACTGGGCGACGGCGAAGCTGATGGGCGGCGAATATGTGAAATACGTCGCGGCGCTGGTGCGGGTTCGTCTTGCGCCCCGCATGAGCTCCGCCGAGACCGCCACCGCCGGCCGCGGCGCCGACGCGCCGCGCTCCTGACCCGCCGGACGGCCTCACGCGTGATGTCCCATACCGCTCCCCGCGCCGGCGGCGTCGTGTTCTGGCGCTCGGTCGTCTACAATGCGCTGTTCTCGCTCCAGCTCGTGATCCTCGCGCTGGCGTCGCTGCCGATCGTGCTGTTCTTCCCGCGCCGCCATGTGCTGGGCGTCGCCAAGTTCTGGTGCCGCTGCAATCTGGCGCTGCTTAAGCGCGTGGTCGGCATCGGGGTGGAGATCCGCGGCCGGGAGCACATCCCGCAGGACGGGGCGCTGATCGCCGCCAAGCACCAGTCGGCGCTCGAGACCTTCGCCATCGTGCCCTTCGTGCCCGACCCGCTGTTCGTGCTGAAGCGCGAACTGACCTGGGTTCCGTTCTTCGGCTGGTTCCTGATGCGGCTGAAGATGATCGCCATCGACCGCTCCGCCGGCGGCGACGCGCTGGCGCAGATGCTCAGACAGGCGCGGGTCGCGGCCGGAGACGGCCGTCAGATCATCATCTTCCCCGAAGGCACCCGCCGCCCGGTCGGGGTGGAGCCGGCCTACAAGCACGGCGTCACGCATCTTTACGTGAAGCTCGGCCTGCCGGTGACGCCGGTCGCCATCGACACCGGCGTGTTCTGGCCGCGCGGCGGGCTGCGGCGCCGGCAGGGCGTGTCCGTGATCGAGTTCCTGGAGCCGATTCCGCCGGGTCTCCCTCGCGCCGAGTTCGAGCGGCTGCTGCAGGAGCGCATCGAGGGGCGCAGCAACGCTTTGGCCGCCGAGGCCATCGGCGCAGGCCCGGCGACGCGGACGCTTTCGGGAGAATAAGGCGGAACTGTCGGCCGATCGTCGCGTTACGCTCTCAAGTCGTTGCTCGACTTGACAGTTTCCAAGAGCTGGGAGGTATGATGAAGCCTCCACCATGGGACGCGCGATGACTGATTCGGTCACGCCTTCAGCGGTCCTTATCGACCGCCTCGTCAGCCTTGCGGAGCCGGAGCCGGCGCCCGCCGACCAGGGGCTCGCCGCCGTGGCGCGCGAAACCGGCGTCGGCGAGCGCTATCGGGTGTGGCGCGGCCGCTCGGGACGGCGCTACCTCGTGACCGTGATGCCGCTCGGCGAGGCGGTGCGCGTGGAGGAAGCCGTGGTGCTGGTGGTGGCGGTGGATCCCGATGGCGGCCGCCGCATCATCTGGGCCGGCGAATCCGGACATGGGCTGCCGGCGCTCGCCCTGGAGGCGGGCCAGCGGATCGAGGCCCATGTCCATCTGCTGGCCGCAAGCTCGGCGCGGCGTCGCGCGGCCGTGGACGACCTCGAAAGCGCGACCCAGAGCTACTCTTCGGTGCTGACCGCGAGCGCGGCCGCGAGCCACGCCAGCGTCGGGTCGGTGACGCCGAGCCGCTCCAGCTCCCGGGCCGTGTTGAGCACGTAATCCGGGTTGGGCCCGGCGGCGCCCACGCTGCGGCGCACCCGCTCCAGCGTCTCTTCCGGCGGCAGGTCCCCCACATATTGCGGATGATCCCGATCGGCCACATAGGCCAGCGCCTCGACCGCCCGGCCGTCGTCGAGGCGGGCGGGCAGAAGAAGCTCCCGGTAGACATGCGACACCAGCTCGCGCTCGCGCAGATAGGCGAGCGTCTCCGCCGCCCGCACGGCCTCCACGCGGAAGACGAGCCCCTGGCAGGAGCCGCCCTCGTCCAGCCCCAGCACGAGGCCCGGCCGCTCCGGCGTGCCGCGATGGCGATGCGAGGCGATGCAGAGCGAGCGGTGGTAGCCGTCGATCGCGGCCGGAGCCTGCTCGACGATCTCGAAGCCGGGCCGCCACATCAGCGAGCCGTAGGCGAACACCCAGAGATCGACGTCGGTGCGTATCATCGGCGGCGGACGGGCTCCCAGCGGTCCTGCCCGGCGCGACTCAAGCCGCTCGACCGGACGCGCCCAATGTGGTCGATGAGGCCGCGACACCACAAGGCCGAACGGGCGCGGCGCGCCCGCGCAGGCGCCTGTCCGTCCAGCCGCATCAGGAGACGCCCCCATGACCGCCGATACCGCTCCCCGCCGCTGGCCGATCTACGCTCCGACCTTCGCTCTGCTGCTGGCGGCCGCGGGCTGGTCCGCCTTCTGGTGGTACGCGGCCGGACGGGCGGAGCAGGCCGCCGACGCCTTCATGGCGCGCGAAGCGGCCAAGGGCCGGGTCTACGCCTGCGGCGAGCGGACCACCCGCGGCTATCCGTTCCGCATCGAGCTGAACTGCGAGCGGCCCTCGGTCAGCGTCCGCGACGGCGAGGACCACATGACGCTGGAGGCGCCCCGGCTGGCGGCGGTGGCGCAGGTCTACGACCCGCGGCGCATGATCGTGGACCTGACCGGGCCGGTGTCCTTCATGGACGCCCGCGGCCGGCGGGGCGAGGCCGCCTTCCGGACCGCCCAGGCGAGCGGGACCGCCACGCTGGACGGCCGGCTGGAACGGGCCTCCGCCGTGATCGCCGATCCGCGCCTGACCCTCGACGGGACCGAGCAGATGGCCGGCGCCCGGTTCGAGGCGCATCTGCGCCGGACGCCGGACGCCGGGCAGGGCGCCTATGACGTGGCGCTGGCGCTCGACGCGGCGACCTCGCCCTGGCTCGGCCTGCTGCCGGTGGGCGAGGGGCCCGCGACGCTGGAGCTGCAGGCGAGCGTGACGCAGGCGGGCGAGCTGCGCCCGGCGCCGCTGGAGGAGCGGCTGCGCGCCTTCCAGGCCGCGGACGGCCGGGTGCGGATCGACGTGGCCCGCCTGATCCGCGGCGACGTGGAGGCGCGGATCGACGGCGATCTCGGCCTCGACGTGGACGGCCGTCCCGACGGACGGCTGACGCTGACCGCCCGCGGCCTCGACGAGATCATCGGCGCGTTCGCAGGCGGCGCCGGCGGCCGGAAGAACGATCTTCTGTCCTCGCTGCTGGGCGCCGGCGCGCAGATGCTGGGCAAGCCTGCCAAGATCGACGACAAGCCGGCGACGTCCTACGACCTCACGCTGGACCGGGGGCGGGTCGAGCTCGGTCCGATCCGCCTCTACCGCCTGCCGCCGCTGTACTGAACGGCGCGTGGGGGGGCCGCCCTCAGAAGCCGAAGGCGGCCTCCAGCGGCCCCTTGGGCAGCGGCACCAGGAACCAGATCTCGAACATGGCGAAGCTGATCCCGGCCACGCCGAGCGCCACCGCGAGCGCCTTCCACAGCGGGAACTTGCCGACCACGAGCATGAAGGCGGCGATGTAGATCGCCGAGGACACGTAGATGCCGATCCACGAGATGGCGAAGACGAACGCCACCGCCGGCGCGAAGATCGCGCACATGCGCAGGAAGCCCGGCACGCTGGTCATGGGCTTGGCCTCCTCGCCCTCGGGCTGCGGCAGCGCCCGGGCGAGGTTGATCAGGCTCGCGATTCCCATGGTCACCGCGATGTAGAACGGGAAGTAGCCCGGCGCGGGGCCCTCGTTCGGCAGCCAGGCGAAGCCCAGGCGCACGCTGTCCACGATGACGATCGCGCTCGTGGCGAGGAACAGCAGGGCGACGGCGATGTCGGCGGCGCGGAGGCTGACGAGAGGCTTCTCGGCCTCGACGTCGTGGACCTGATCCGGATCGATCGCGCTCATCAGTCAGGCGCTCCTTGAGGGAAGGACGTCTCTCCGGCCGGGGGTTCTCCCCGGCCGGAGCGCGTTCACGCGAAGGCGGCCGCGAGGGCGTCGCCCGATGCTCGCCCGGACCTTACTTGGCCCCGGCGACGAAGCCGGCGCCGGTCATCAGCTCGCGATGCCTGGCCTCGGCGGCGGTGAGCCAGGCCTCGAACTCGGAGCCGGTCATGGTGGTCTGGTTGAAGGCGCCCTTCTCCATGAACTCCTTCCACTCCGGAGTCTCCATGACCTTCTTCAGCACGCCCTCGTAGTAGGCGACCTGATCCGGGGTGGCGTTCTTGGTGGTGAAGATGCCGCGCAGCATCTGGTACTCGATCGGCAGGCCGGATTCCGCGCAGGTGGGAATGTCGCCCCAGGCCTGGGCCTCGGTCACCTTGGCCGTGTAGGTCGAGCGCGCCTTGTCGAAGATGCAGAGCGGGCGAAGCTGGCCGCCGCGCCACTGGGCCACCGCCTCGATCGGGTTGTTCACCGACGAGGTGATGTGGCCGCCCACGAGCTGCACCGCGACCTTGCCGCCGCCGTCGTAGGGCACGTAGGTGAACTTCTTGCCGCCGGTCTCCTTCTCGATCGCGACGGTGATGATCTGGTCTTCTTGCTTGGAGCCGGTGCCGCCCATCTTGAAGGCCCGGTCCTCGCCTGCCTTCACGGCGGAGATGTAGTCGCCGGCGGTCTTGTAGGGCTCGCTGGCGTTCACCCACAGGATGAACTGGTCGAGCGCCATCATCTTCACCGGCTTCATGTCCTTCCAGTTGAAGGGCGTGCCGGTGCCGAGCGGGGTGGTGAACAGGTTCGACAGCGTGATGACGATCTTGTGCGGATCGTTCGCGCTGGCCTTCATCTCCAGGAAGCCCTCGGCGCCCGCGCCGCCGCCCTTGTTCACCACGATCAGGGGCTTCGACATCAGCTCGTGCTTCTGGATCACGCCCTGGATGAAGCGCGCCATCTGGTCCGCGCCGCCGCCGGTGCCGGCGGGGATGATCAGCGTGACGGGCTTGGTGGGCTCCCAGGCGAGGGCCGGGGCGGAGGCGAGGACGCCGAGGCCGGCCGCGAGGCCGAGGCGCTTGGCGATCGTCTTCCACGACTTCATGCGCATGACGACTTCTCCCATGACGAGCCGCTTTGGCCGCGGCCTCTTGAACGCGAAGGAACGAGCGAAGGGCGGGGCGCGCGCCGCGCGCCCCCGAAACTCAGGCGGCCGCGGGGCGGGATCTGCCGAAGCGGTTCATCAGCCCCTGCGCCAGCGGCCAGAAGGCCAGGATGACGCCGAGCGTCATGATCGAGCCCGACAGCCAGTTGGACCAGAACACGGTCACGTCGCCCTGGCTGACCAGCATGGCCTGGCGGAACGAGCTCTCGGCCTGATCGCCCAGCACCAGCGCCAGCACCAGCGGCGGCAGCGGATAGCCGAGCTTGGAGAACAGGTAGCCCATGACGCCGAACGCCAGCATCATCCACACGTCGAACATGGAGTTGTTCACGGTGTAGGCGCCGATGGCGCAGATCACCACGATCACCGGGGCCACGATCGAGAACGGCACCCTGAGGATGGCGGCGAACAGCGGCACGCAGGTCAGCACCATGATCAGGCCGACCACGTTGCCGAGATACATGGACGCGATCAGGCCCCAGACGAACTCCTTCTGCTCCACGAACAGCAGCGGGCCGGGCTGGAGGCCCCAGATCAGCAGGCCGCCCAGCAGCACCGCCGCGGTGGGCGAGCCCGGAATGCCGAGCGTCAGCATGGGCAGCAGCGCCGAGGTGCCGGCGGCGTGGGCCGCGGTTTCGGGCGCCACCACGCCCTCGAGCTCGCCCTTGCCGAAGTTGTGGCCGCGCTTCGAGAACCGTTTGGCGAGGCCGTAGCCCATGAAGGAGGCGGGCGTGGCGCCGCCCGGCGTGATGCCCATCCAGCAGCCGACGATGCAGCTTCGGATGAAGGTGCCGAACATGCGCGGCAGCTGCTTCCAGGTGCGGATGACCGCGTCCATGCGCAGCTTGGCGTCGGCGCCGGAGAACTTCAGCCCGTCCTCCATGGAGGTCAGGATCTCGCCGATGCCGAACAGGCCGATGACCGCCACCAGGAACTTGAAGCCGTTCAGCAGCTCGTCATAGCCGAAGGTCATGCGCAGCGAGCCGGTGACGCCGTCGAGGCCGACGGAGGCGAGCGCGAAGCCGAGGCACATGGAGGCGAGCGTTTTCCAGGGCGTGCCCCTCCCCATGCCGAGGAAGCTGGCGAAGGTCAGGAACTGGACCGCGAAGAACTCCGCCGGGCCGAACTTGAGCGCGAACTTGGCGACCGCCGGCGCCAGGAAGGTGATGAGCGCCACGGCGAAGATCGCGCCCACGAAGGACGAGGTGAAGGCGCCCACAAGCGCCTCGTCGGCCCGGCCCCTCTGGGCCATGGGATGGCCGTCGAAGGTGGTGGCCACCGACCACGGCTCGCCCGGGATGTTGAACAGGATGGCGGTGATCGCCCCGCCGAACAGCGCTCCCCAGTAGATGCTGGTGAGCATGATGATCGCCGAGGTCGGGTTCATCGAGAAGGTCAGCGGCAGCAGGATCGCGACGCCGTTGGCGCCGCCCAGTCCCGGCAGCACGCCGATGACCACGCCAAGCGTGATGCCGAGAACCATCAGCGCCACGTTGTACCAGGTCAACGCGTGGCCGAATCCCTCGGCGAGCGCGCTCAACTCCTCCATGCCGTCCTCCCCCGAACCCCGAACGTCGACCCCGGTTCAGGCGGATGGGCCTGCCCCGTCGTCACGGTTCAGGAGAGCTAAACGTGGCCCCACATGGCATGCAATATTCCATTAGGATAAGCTCTAGGCTAATATTCGAAGTGATTAGACGCCGTTTGTGACAGGTAATGACAGGCCCCGTGGTATTCCTCATTCAAAGACGGGCGCGGGGCGGGACATGGCGCAGGACGGACTGGAGCTGCAACCGATCGACGGGCTTCAGAGCCTGAAGGCGCGCACCTATGACGCGCTGAAGGCTGCGATCTCGGAGATGAACATCTACGACGCCGCGGCGCCGCTGAAGCTGGACGAGCGGGCGCTGGCCGCGAGCTTCGGCGTCAGCCGCACCCCCTTGCGCGAGGCGCTGGCCCAGCTGGAGCAGGAGGGGCTGGTGCGCACCGAGCCCCGGCGCGGCGTGTTCATCGTGCGGCGCTCCAAGGCGGAGATCCTCGAGGCCATCACCGTCTGGGCCGCGCTGGAGAGCATGGCGGCGCGGCTCGCCACCGAGGTCGCCACCGACGCGGAGATCGCCAGCCTGCACGAGCTGACGGACGTGTTCTCCGGCGACGACGTGACCGCGCACATGGGCGAATATTCCGACGCCAACATCCGGTTTCACGCCGCCATCATCCGCCTGTCGCGCTGCCGGCTGATCGCCGACATCGCCAACGGCCTGTTCCTGCACGTGCGCGCCATCCGCCGCCGCACCATCGTGGAGGCGGACCGGGCCCAGCGCTCGATCATGGACCACAAGGAGATCGTGGCCGCGCTCGAGGCCCGCAACGCCGAGCGCGCCGAGCGGCTGGTGCGGGAGCACACGCTGAAGCTCCGCGACCATGTGGAGCGCTACGTCACCATCGACTGAGCGCCTCCCGCGGCGGCCGGTTCTCCCGGGGACGAAAAAATGCTACCGGCCGCGCGAGCCCCTGAGGCCCCGCACGATCCGAAAGCCGATCCGATGACCGAACGCCCCGTCGCCCGCGCGCTGCTCTCCGTCTCCGACAAGACCGGGCTGATCGAATTCGCCCGCGCGCTGCACGAGCGGGGCGTGGCGCTGGTGTCCACCGGCGGCACCTCGAAGGCCATCGCCGAGGCCGGGCTGCCGGTCCGGGACGTCTCCGACCTCACCGGCTTTCCCGAGATGATGGACGGCCGCGTCAAGACGCTGCATCCGAACGTCCATGGCGGCCTGCTCGCCATCCGCGGCGACGCGGGTCACGAGGCCTCCATGGCCGAGCACGGCATCCTGCCCATCGACCTGCTGGTGGTGAACCTCTACCCGTTCGAGGCCGCGCTCGCCCGCAACGCGGACTACGACGACATGGTCGAGAACATCGACATCGGCGGTCCGGCCATGATCCGCGGCGCCTCCAAGAACCACGCCCATGTGGCGGTGGTGGTGGACGTGGCCGACTACGCCGCGGTGCTGGCGGACATGGACGCCCATGCGGGCGCCACCTCGCTCGCCTTCCGCACGCGCCTCGCCGCCAAGGCCTTCTCCCGCACCGCCGCCTATGACGCGGCGATCGGGACCTGGCTTTCGGCGCACGCCGGCGAGACGGCGCCGGCGTTCCGGGCGCTGGGCGGCGCGCTGGCGCAGGGCCTGCGCTACGGCGAGAACCCGCACCAGCAGGCCGCCTTCTACCGCACGGCCGACAGCCGGCCGGGCGTCGCCACCGCCACCCAGCTCCAGGGCAAGGAGCTGTCCTACAACAACCTCAACGACACCGACGCGGCCTATGAGCTGGTGGGCGAGTTCGACCCCGCCCGCACCGCCGCCTGCGTGATCGTCAAGCACGCCAACCCCTGCGGCGTGGCGGAAGGCGGCTCGCTGAAGGAGGCGTACGAGCGGGCGCTGGCCTGCGATCCCGTGTCCGCCTTCGGCGGCATCGTGGCGCTGAACCGCACCCTCGACGCGGAGGCCGCGGCCGAGATCGTGAAGATCTTCACCGAGGTGATCATCGCGCCCGACGCCACCGACGAGGCCCGCGCCATCGTGGCGGCGAAGAAGAACCTGCGCCTGCTGGTGGCCGGCGCGCTGCCCGATCCGCGCGCGCCCGGCCTGTCCGTCAAGACCATCGCCGGCGGCTTCCTGGCCCAGACCCGCGACAGCGCCGTGGTCGACGACCTGGAGCTTCAGGTGGTGACCAGGCGCGCGCCCACGGAAGCCGAGCTCGCCGACCTGCGCTTCGCCTTCCGGGTGGCGAAGCATGTGAAGTCCAACGCCATCGTCTACGCCCGCGACGGCGCCACGGTCGGCGTCGGCGCCGGCCAGATGAGCCGGGTGGACTCGGCCCGCATCGCCGCCCGCAAGGCCGTGGACGCCGCCGAGGCCGCAGGCGCCGCCGAGCCGCTGACCCGGGGCGCGGTGGTGGCCTCCGACGCCTTCTTCCCCTTCGCGGACGGGCTTGACGCCGCGATCGAGGCCGGCGCCACCGCGGTGATCCAGCCCGGCGGCTCCATGCGCGACGCCGAGGTGATCGCCCGCGCCGACGAGGCCGGGCTCGCCATGGCCTTCACCGGCGTGCGGCATTTCCGCCACTGAGGCGGGGCCGCGGCGCGCCGTTCACGCCGAGTTCAACATTCGGGTTTGTCCGGACCTGACTTCGCCACGATCGTCATGCTAAAGGCTGAGCCATAGGGGGATACCTCTCACTGCTCCGGCCTTCGCATCCGCATCGAGGTTGTTCGACCGATGACGCCTGTGGTCACTCTGCTCCGCGCCGGCCTGCTGGCCGGCTTCGCGCTCATCGGCGTCGCCACCGGCGTCGCTGAACCCGCCAAGATCTCCTGCCGGGTCGCCGACAACCTGCTCGCCATGCAGGGTCGGCTCGACCGCGCCACCCTGAGCCTGAAGGGCGAGGACGCCTTCCGGGTGCTGGTGATCGGCTCGTCCTCCACCGCCGGCGTCGGCGCCACCGCGCCGGACAAGGCCTACACCGAGCGGCTGGAGCAGGATCTGTCCCGCCGCCTCGCCGGCGTCCCCGTGGAGGTGATCGCCCGGGGGATCGGCGGCGAGACCGCCGCGGGCGCGGAAAGCCGCATGGCGCGGGAGATCGCGGCGGCGAAGCCCGATCTGGTGGTCTGGCAGATCGGCACCAACGACGCCGCCCGCCGCATCGCCGTGGACGTCTTCCGGGAGACCACGCTGAAGGGGCTCGCCCAGATCGCCAAGGCCGGCGTGGACGTGGCGCTGCTCGACCCCCAGTTCGTGCCCCAGGACGAGGCGGCCTACGCGCCTTATCTGGCCGCCATCGAGCAGGTCTCGGCCGCGGCGGGGGCGCCGGTCGTCCACCGCTACGCCGCCATGCGGGCGCTGACCCAGGCCGGCGGCGCCGACATGCTGTCCCGGGACCGGCTGCACATGAACGACATCGGCCACGCCTGCGTCGGCTCGCTCCTCGCCGAGGCGCTGGGCCGCAAGCTCGCGCCGCTGCCGGCGGTGGCGGAAGCGACCAAGAGGTCCTGACCCCGGCGGAAAGCCGCGCTTCCCCCCGAACGGAGGGCGGTCCATCCTGCCGCCCATCCGCTCGCCAGGAGACGCCGCGCGCCATGCTGATCACCACCACCCCCACCGTCGAAGGCCGGCGCATCGTCGAGTATCACGGCCTCGTCTCCGGCGAGGCCATTCTTGGCGCCAACATCTTCCGCGACCTGTTCGCGGCGGTGCGGGACATCGTGGGCGGCCGCTCGGGCGCTTACGAGAAGGAGCTCAAGAACGCCCGCGACATCGCGCTGGAGGAGATGACCGCGGAGGCCCGCGCCCGCGGCGCAAACGCCGTGATCGGCGTCGATCTCGACTACGAGACGGTGGGGCGCGAGGCCTCCATGCTCATGGTCACCGCCGCCGGCACCGCGGTCACGCTGGGCTGAGGCGCCCGGTCAGCGGGGCGCGGGGGCTTCCGGCTCCCGCACCAGCGTCAGCAGCGCGCCTCCGCCGAGGAAGAAGCCCATCAGCACCGCCACGCCGACCCGCTGGCTGTCGGTGAGCGCGGTCACGATCGCGACCGCGGTCGGTCCGAGGAAGGACGTCACCTTTCCCGACAGGGCGAACAGGCCGAAGCTCTGGGTCAGCTTGCCCGGAGGCGCGAGCCGCACCAGCAGCGTGCGCGAGGCCGACTGCAGCGGCCCCGCCGCCGCCCCCAGCACCAGCGCCACCGCGATGAACAGCCGCTCCGGCGTGGAGGCGAACAGCGCGTCGTCCACCACCTTGGGGTTCACCGGCACCACGAACAGCACCCGCGCCCGCTCGATCGAGACGATCACCACCGCCGACACCACCAGCAGCACGAGCGAGCCCGCGATCACCCGCTGGGGGCCGATGCGGTCGTCGAGCCAGCCGCCGATCAGCGCGCCCACCACGCCCGCGACGATCACCAGAATGCCGAACACGCCGATCTCGATCGTGCCCCAGCCAAGGGCGCCCGCGCCGTAGATGCCGCCGAAGGCGAACAGGGCGCTGAGGCCGTCCACATAGAGCATGTGGGCGAGCAGGAAGAGCGTGAGGTCGCGGGAGCCTTTCAGCCCCACCAGCGTCCGGCGCAGGTCGCGAAGGCCCGCGCGCACGGCGGCGCCGGCCTTCAGCCCGCCGCGCTGGTCGGGCGCGAACAGGAACAGCGGCGTCACGAACGCCACGTACCACAGCGCCGTCAGCGGCCCGACCGCCCGGTCGCCCTCGAACGTCTTCGGATCGAGGCCGAACAGCGGATCGACCCCGATCAGCGTCTTGCCGTCGCCGGGGTCGGCGGAGAGGAAGCACAGCGCGAACCCGAGCGCCACGAGGCCGCCCACATAGCCCAGCGCCCAGCCGAGCCCGGACAGGCGGCCGAGCGCCTCGGGAGGGGCGAGCGAGGGCATCATGGCGTTGGTGAAGGCGGTGGCGCATTCGGCGCCGATGGTGGCGAGCGCGAAACCCGCAAGCGCGTAGGCCACCGCGTTCGGCGCGTCCGGCGGCGTGAACCAGAGCAGCGAGGCCCCGGCCACGATCAGGGCCGAGAAGACCGCGATCCAGCGCTTGCGCCGGCCGGTGCGGTCGGCGATGGCGCCGAGCGGCGGCGACAGCAGGCCCACCGCGAGCCCGGCGGCGCCCGCGGCGAAGCCCCACATCGCCTGCCCGTCCGCCGGGCTTTCGGCGAGCTGGGCCGCGAAATAGGGCGCGAACACGAAGGTGGCGATCAGCGTGAACACCGGCTGGGTCGCCACGTCGAACAGCGCCCAGCTCCACACCGCCCGCCGGTCGACCGTCTCTCGCCCTGAACTCACAGGCCGCGCCTCGCTCCGGCGCCGCCGCCGGGTTGGTGTCCCGCCGCTGTTTTAGAGCGCGTGAACGCCGGAGGGAACGCCCGCGGCGCCCGGCCCGCCGCGCCGGTCTTTTCCCGTCGCGTCGCGCCGTGGGCCGGCGCCGGCGTCAGTCCGGGCGGCGCGCCCAGGGGCGGGTGCCGGCGGGAATCTCGTGCTGGGTCGTGGCGCCCGTCGGCTGCAGGTAGAACGGCACGTCCGGCCATTTTCCGGCGGCGAGCTGGCGGCGGGTCGGCTCGTTGGCGACCGCGAAGGCGTCGAAGCCGCAGCGGCGCATCAGCGGCATCTGGTCGATCAGCACGTCGCCCACCGCCCGCACCTCGCCGCGATAGCCGTAGCGCTCCCGCAGCAGCCGGGCGGAGGACATGGCGCGGCCGTCGGCGTATTTGGGGAAGTTCAGCGCCACCAGCGCCACCCGGTCCAGATGGGGCGCCAGCTCCTCGATCGCCTCGTTGGGCTCCACCAGCACGCCGAGGGGGGCGTTGCGGGCGGCGAGCGCCTCGCGCTCGGCGAGGAAGCGGGCGAGCGGCAGCAGCGCCGGGCCTTCGGAGACCGCCTCGCCTTCGCCCGCGAGCGCCCATTCGTCCGCCTGGAAGCGGCCGTCGCGCCAGATGGGCAGGTCGGCGGCGGTCTGTTCGGTGGTCATGCGAAGCCTCAGTCGGCCCGGACGGCGCGGAGGCGCCGGTTCGGGAAGGTCATGCTGTCAGGAAAGGGCCGTTTCGACCGGCGTCAAGCCCGAAGGGCCGCGGCTCAGATGCCGCTGCCGTGGCTTTCCGTGGTCATCAGGCCCGGCAGGTGGATGCCGCATTCGGTCTTCTCGCGGCCGCGCCAGCGCCCGGCGCGGGGGTCCTCGCCCGGCTTCACCCGGCTGGTGCAGGGCGCGCAGCCCACCGACAGATAGCCGAACTTCACCAGCGGATGCTCGGGCAGGCCGTGCTCGATCCGGTAGGCCTCGATGTCCTTGGCGGTCCAGTCGGCGAGCGGGTTGACCTTGATGCGCGGGCCGTCCGCCTCGAAGGCGGGCAGGGCGGCGCGCACCGCGTTCTGGAACCGCTTGCGGCCGGAGACCCAGGCCGGGAAGTCCCTCAGCGCGTCGGCCAGCGGCTCCACCTTGCGGATGCGGCAGCAGAGATCGGGGTCGGACTGCCACAGGAAGTTCTCGGGATCGAGCCGCTTCAGCCGCTCGGGCCTCGGCCTGTGGCTGCGCACGTCGGTCAGCCCCAGCCGCGCCACGAGGTCGTCGCGATAGGCGAGCGTCTCCTCGAACAGCTGCTCGGTGTCGATGAAGATCACCGGCGTCGAGGGATCCACCTGCGCCACGAGGTGCAGCAGCACCGAGGAGTCCGCGCCGAAGCTCGACACCATGGCGATCCGGTTGCGGAACAGATGCCGCACCGAGGCGTCGATCAGCTCCAGCGCGGTCTGGCCGCGGTGGCGGCGGTCGAGATGGTCGGCGAGCGAGGTGGCGCGCTCGGCGGCGCGGGCCTGGGCGACCGGCGCGAGCGGGAGTTTAGGCTGCTCCATAGAGCGCCTCCTTGAAGGGTTGCTGCCCGAGGCGGCGCACGGCGGCGAGGAAGGTCTCGTCCGGGCTTTCGCGCAGGCGCAGGTAGGTGTCGACCACGGTCTCCACCGCGTCGACCACCTCTTCGGTCTTGAAGCCGGGGCCGACCAGCGCTCCGACCGAGGCGGTCTCGTCGCCGGAGCCGCCGAGGGTGATCTGGTAGACCTCCTCGCCGCGCTTATCCACGCCGAGCAGGCCGATGTGGCCCACATGGTGGTGGCCGCAGGCGTTGATGCAGCCGGAGATCTTGATCTTCAGCTCGCCGATCTCCTTCTGCCGCTCCGGCGAGCCGAAGCGGGTGGAGAGATCCTGCGCCAGCGGGATCGAGCGGGCGTTGGCGAGGGCGCAGTAGTCGAGGCCGGGGCAGGCGATGATGTCGGTCACGAGCCCGGCGTTGCCGGTGGCGAGCCCTTGCGCCTTCAGCGAGGCGTAGAGCGCCGGCAGGTCGTCCAGAGCCACATGCGGCAGCACCAGGTTCTGTTCGTGGCTGACGCGGATCTCGGACTGGGAGTAGCGCTCGGCGAGATCGGCCACGACCTCCATCTGCCGGTCGGTGGCGTCGCCCGGAATGCCGCCGATCGGCTTCAGCGACACGGTGACCACGCCGTAGCCCGCCGCCTTGTGGGGGGTGACGTTGTTCTCCACGAAGGTCGCGAACTCGCGGCTGTCGGCCTTGGCCGCCTCCAGCGCGCCGGAGCGGGCCGGCTTCTCGGGAAGGTCCGGCGGCGCGAAATAGGCGGCGATGCGCTGGATCTCGCTTTCGGGCAGGCGCAGCAGGTCGGTCTTGCGCACCTCCTCGTATTCGGCCTCGATCTGGCGGGTGATCTCCGCCGCACCGGTCTCGTGGACGAGGATCTTGATGCGCGCCTTGTACTTGTTGTCGCGACGCCCGTGCAGGTTGTAGACCCGCATCACCGCCTCGATGTAGGTGAGCAGCTCCTCCTCGGGCAGGTAGTCGCGCACCTTGTGGGCGATCATGGGGGTGCGGCCCTGGCCGCCGCCCACATAGACCGCAAAGCCCGTCGCGCCGTCCGGCCCGCGCTTCAGCTCCAGCCCGATGTCGTGCAGCTGGATCGCCGCCCGGTCGCTCGGCGCGCCGGTGACCGCGATCTTGAACTTGCGCGGCAGGTACGAGAACTCCGGGTGGATCGACGACCACTGCCGCAGGATTTCGGCGTAGGGGCGCGGATCGGCGATCTCGTCCGCCGCGGCGCCGGCGAAGTGGTCGGTGGTGACGTTGCGGATGCAGTTGCCGCTGGTCTGCAGCGCGTGCATCTCCACCGAGGCCAGTTCGTCGAGGATCGCCGGGATGTCCTTCAGCGCCGGCCAGTTGAACTGGATGTTCTGGCGGGTGGTGAAGTGGCCGTAGCCCTTGTCGTAGACCCGGCCGATGTGGGCGAGCTTGCGCAGCTGGCGCGCCGACAGGGTGCCGTAGGGAATGGCGATCCTGAGCATGTAGGCGTGAAGCTGCAGATAGACGCCGTTCATCAGCCGCAGCGGCTTGAACTGGTCCTCGGTCAGCTCGCCCGACAGGCGGCGCTCCACCTGGTCGCGGAACTGGGCGGTGCGGGCGGCGACGAAGCCGTGGTCGAACTCGTCATAGCGGTACATTGAGACGAACTCCTCAGGCGCCGAGCGGACGGGCGAGGTCCGGACGCACCGTGGGGCCTGCGGCGCGGATCTCCTCGCGCAGGCGCAAGGGGCGCAGGCCGGAGGGGCCGCGCTCCACGTCGATCGGATAGGATTCCACCACCACCCGCGCCGCCTCGGCCGCCTTGCCGGCCTCCACCGCCGCGGCGAGCGTCTCGGGCGTGGCGAGCACGTCGGCCTCGTTGAGCTTCTCGGTCCATCCGCCGCCGGGGGCGAGATAGACCACGAGCCCGTCGTCGAGACGGTTGGCGGTGACGATCTGGGTGGCGGCCTTGGTCTTGGCCGCCGACTTCTGGATGGGCGCGGACATGGGTCTTGAAACGAGCCTTCAGGCGGCGGCGACGGCGGCGCCGGCCGCCTCAGCGAAAGGGATGGCGTCGGCGAGATCGGCCTCCGCGAGCGAAGGGCCGATCAGGATGAGGGCGGGGCCGTCCACGTCGTCGCGCTCGGCGAGGCCGGCGAGATCGCGCAGGCGGCCGGCGAAGACGCGCTCGTCCGCCCGCTCGGCGTTCTCCACCGCGATGGCGGGCGTGTCCGGCGAAAGCCCCGCCTCGAGCAGGCGGCCGGCCACGAGCCCCGCGACCGTGCGGCCCATATAGACGGCGACGGTGGCGCCGGACAGCGCCAGTCCGCCCCAGTCGGGCAGGGTGCGGCCGTCGAGATCGTGCCCCGTGGCGAAGACGAGGCTGGAGGCCACCCGCCGCAGGGTGAGGGGGACGCGCGCCGAGCTGGCCGCGGCCAGCGCCGCGGTGACGCCCGGCACCACCTCGTAGGCGACGCCGGCGGCCTTGAGCGCCGCCATCTCCTCGCCGGCGCGGCCGAAGATCATGGGGTCGCCGCTCTTGAGCCGCACCACGCGGCGACCGGCCCTGGCCTCGCGCACCAGCAGCGCCTCGATTTCGGACTGGGTGGCCTCGTGATGGCCCTTGCGCTTGCCGACGAAGATGCGCTCCGCGTCGCGGCGGCCCATGGCGATCACCTCGGACGGCACCAGCGCGTCGTGCACGATCACGTCCGCCTCCTGCAGCACCCGCTGGGCGCGCAACGTCAGCAGGTCCACGGAGCCGGGTCCGGCGCCCACCAGCCACACGAAGCCGGCGAGGTCCGGTTCGGCCGCGATCTCGCGCATGGCGAGAGACCGGGCGCCGGCGGCGTCGCCGGCGAGCGCGCGGGCGGCCACGGGGCCGTCGAACAGCCGGGCCCAGAAGCGGCGGCGGGCCTCGCCCGCCGGCACGAGCCGGGCGACGGTCTCGCGCAGAGACTCCGCCAGGCTCGCCAGCGCGCCGACCTCCGGCGCGAGCAGCGCCTCGATCCGGGCGCGCACATGACGGGCGAGCACGGGCGCCGCGCCCTCGGTGCCGATGGCGACCGCGAGCGGGGCGCGGTTGACGATGGCGGGGGTGGTGAAGTCGCAGAGCTCCGGCCGGTCCACCACGTTCACGGGGATGCGCGCGGCCCGGGCCGCGTCGGCGATCGCCCGATCCTGGGCCTCGTCCTCGGTCGCGGCGAACACCAGCGTCGCGCCGGAAAGATGGGCGGGAGAGAAGGTTTCGCGCTTCAGCGTCGCCCCGGTCCGGGCGACGTCGGCCGCCAGCTCCTCTTCCGGATGCGCGGCCACCACGACGATGCGGGCGTCGGTTTCGGCCAGCAGGCGCGTCTTGGCGGCCGCGGCCGCGCCGGAGCCGACGACGAGCACGTCGCGCCCGGAGACGCGGAAGAAGGCGGGGAACGATGTGAGGCGCGGCATATGGGATCCCTTGAGCGCGCCGGGACAATGATATTGTACAGAGGAAAATGCAAGAGTTACTATTTATACATTATAAATTAGTATTTTATGGCGTGAGAAGGCGAGGCGGCGGATTGTCAAGTTCGATTAATCCCTTAGTTTGGGGATGGCGGAGCGCGCCTTAGATATTCCTTACTTTGGTGGCGGGCGATTCTGTCTTCTTCACAGACTTGAGGGGGCGGCGGCGTTGCGCTTTGGCGGCGGCCGGCCGGGTCGTCGACCGTCCTCGGGGCTTGGGTGGCCTCAGGCTCCCCGCCGGTTCTTGTCGCCATGGCGAGATGGTCTAGTTGATCTGGATCCTGGACGTCACGCGGGGGCGGACGAGCCTTGCTGAAGCTAGCTCCTTGAAACAATCGGCTTGAGATGGTTCGCGTGGATTCTTCGATCTCCAAACCCAGGCCCGCGCCGACCATGGCGGACGTGGCCAAGGTCGCCGGCGTTTCGGCGATGACGGTGTCCCGCGCCCTGCGCGAAGACGCGTCGGTGTCGAAAGCGACGCGGGCGCGGGTGCTTGAGGTGATCGACGACCTCGGCTACGTGCCGGATCAGGCCGCCGGCGCCTTGTCCTCCGGGCGCTCCAAGCTCGTAGGCATGATCGCGCCGTCCTTCACCAGCGCGATGTATGGGGCCGTGGCCCGCGGGCTGGACGCCACCCTCACGAAGGCGGGGCTGCAGCTTTTCCTTGGCTTCGCCGACTTTCAGGAGGAGCGCGAGGAGCAGGCGCTTGAGGCGCTGCTGCGCCGCAGGCCCGAGGCGGTGGTGCTCAGCGGCGGACGTCACACGCCCAAAGCGATGCGGATGTTGGCCAACGCTTCTGTGCCGGTGGTCGAATTCTTCTGCGCGCCGGTGTCGCCGGCGCATCATGTGGTCGCGGTCGACCTGCGCGCGGCCGGACGCCTCGCCGTGGAGCGCCTCGCCGCCGGGGGGCGTCGCTCGCTCGTGGTGATCGGGGAAAGCGACGGCCTCGACATCGCGGCGCAGGAGCGGGCGATCGGCGCTCGGGAGGCGGCGGCCGAGAAGGGTTTTCGCGAGCCGACCGCGCTGTACGGAGCCGGCGCGGTCGCGCCGATCGATTTCGGCGCGCACATCGTGGGCGAGATGCTGGCGCGGCGGCCGGACGTCGACGGGGTGGTCTGCGGCAATGACGGCGTGGCGATCGGGGTGATCGCGGGTCTGCGCCGGCATGGCCGCCGGGTTCCCGACGATGTGGCGGTGATCGGTTTCGGCGATCATGAAGTCGGCCGTCACCTGGATCCGGCTCTGACCACCATTGGCTTCAACGCGCCTTCGCTCGGCGTCGAGGTCGGCAAGGTGCTGCTGTCGGCTTTCGAGGCCGTCCGCGCGGGCGACGAGATCAAGCCTTACAGGCTGTCGATCGGCGTGGAGCTTGTGGGGCGCGACAGCGCCTGACGGCGTGGCGCCGGCGCCACGCCGCCGGGGACATGGCGATCGGGACGGTTGCCGTATGCGGCGCCGCACCTTAAACAGGCGCGGGGACGTCCGACTTTTCAGGCGCATGCGCGACCGCGCGCATGCCGTTTTCGCGCAGGTGACCCCATGCCCCGCATCGCTGCGCCCGTTCGCCGGGCCGTCGCCTCGAAGGCTTTCTTGGTCGTCGGGGTTCTCGCCGTCGCGGCGTCGCTTCAGGCGGCTCCGGCGCGCGCCCAGGGCGCGCCCGGTCCGCTGCCGGTCTCCGTCGCGCACCCGATCAAGCGCGCCGTGACCGACACCGCCGAGTTCACCGGCCGGTTCGAGGCCTCCGAACTGGTGGAAGTGCGCGCCCAGGTCAGCGGCCAGCTGATGCAGGTGGCGTTCAAGGACGGCTCGCTCGTCAAGAAGGGCGACCTGCTGTTCAAGATCGACCCGCGCCCTTACGAGGCGGCGCTGACCCAGGCGGAATCGGCCGTGATCACGGCGAAGACCCGCGTCGACCTCACCAAGTCGGACGTGGACCGCGCCAAGGACCTGCTGCGCACCGGCAACATCACCGACCAGCTCGCCCAGCAGCGCAACCAGGCCTATGGCGAGGCGCAGGCGAGCCTGAAGTCCGCCGAGGCGCAGGTCCAGACCGCCAGACTCAATCTGGAATGGACCGACGTGCGCGCGCCGATCGACGGCCGCATCGGCCGCAAGCTGGTGACCGAGGGCAACCTCATCGCCGCCGGCGCGGGCTCGTCGGCCCTCACGACCATCGTCAACGTCCAGCCGATCTACTTTTACTTCGACATCGACGAGCAGAGCTACCTCCGCTACCTGCGCAACGTCCGCGACGGCAAGATCCAGGAGGACAACGGCGGCGCCCAGGTCGAGATCGCGCTGCCGGACACGTCCGAGTTCAACATCAAGGGCCGGATCGACTTCGCGGACAACCAGCTCGACCAGCAGACCGGCACGCTGCGCCTGCGCGCGTCGGTGCCGAACGAGAACGGATTCCTCACCTCGGGCGTGTTCGGGCGCATCCGCATTCAGGCGAGCCCGGAATACGAGGCGGTGCTGCTGCCGGAGGAGGCGATCCTTTCCGACCAGACCCGCAAGGTGGTCATGACGGTGGGCCCCGAGGACAAGGTGGTTCCGAAGGTGGTGGAGCTCGGCCAGCTGCACGGGCCGTTGCGCGTCATCCGCAGCGGCGTGACGGTGGAGGATCGGGTCATCGTCAACGGCCTGATGCGCGCCCGGCCGGGCGCGGCGGTGAAACCCGAGCCCGTCGACTTCACGAAGCCCAAGGACCAGCAGCCGGGCGCCGCCGCCCAGCAGCCCAAGTAAGAGGCCGCTGGCATGGGCATCGGGCACTTTTTCGTCGACCGGCCGATCTTCGCGTCGGTCGTCTCGATCCTTCTCATGATCGTGGGCGGCGTCGCGCTGCTCAACCTGCCGATCGCGCAGTATCCGGAGATCGCGCCGCCGACCATTTCGGTGACGGCGCAGTATCCGGGCGCGAACGCCGAGACCATCGCCGAGACCGTGGCCGCGCCGCTGGAGCAGCAGATCAACGGCGTCGAGGGCATGATCTACATGAACTCGCTCGCCACCGGCGACGGCCGGCTGCAGCTCACCGTCACGTTCCAGCCGGGCACGGATCAGGACATCGCGCAGGTTCAGGTGCAGAACCGCGTGGCCCAGGCGGACCCGCGCCTGCCGGAAGCGGTGCGCCGCAACGGCGTGCAGGTGAACAAGCGGTCGTCGGACTTCCTGATGGTCGTGAACCTGATCTCGCCCGACAAGTCGCTCGACACCGTTTACATGTCGAACTACGCGTCGGTGAACGTGGTCGACGCGCTCAAGCGCATCGAGGGCGTCGGCGACATCACGATCTTCGGCGAGCGCGAGCTCTCCCTGCGCGTCTGGCTCGACCCGAACCGGCTCGCAGCCTACGGCCTCGCCTCCGGCGACGTCGTCACGGCCATCTCCCAGCAGAACGTGCAGGTGTCGGGCGGCTCGCTCGGCGCGCCGCCCGCGCCGGAAGGCACCGTCAACCAGATCACGGTGACGACGCAGGGGCGCTTCCAGGACCCTGAGCAGTTCAAGCAGATCATCGTCCGGGCCACCCCGGACGGGCGCCTGCTGCGGGTGGGCGACGTGGCGCGGGTCGAGCTCGCGGCCCGCAGCTACTCGTCCAACTCCTATCTCGGCGCCGACCCCACCGTGGGCATGGGCATCTTCCAGCGCCCCGGCACCAACGCCACCGACGCGGCGGCGCAGATTCAGGCGGCCATGGAGACGCTGAAGCGCGGCTTCCCGCAGGGGCTCGAATACCGCATCGAGTACAACCCGACCGTGTTCATCGAGGAGTCGATCACGGCGGTCGAGCACACCATCTACGAGGCGGTCGCGCTCGTGGTGCTGGTGGTGTTCGTCTTCCTGCAGTCCTGGCGCGCGGCCATCATCCCCGTGGCGGCGATCCCGGTCTCGCTCATCGCCACCTTCGCCGTCATGGCCGCCTTCGGTTTCTCGCTGAACATGCTGACGCTGTTCGGCCTGATCCTCGCCATCGGCATCGTGGTGGACGACGCCATCGTCGTGGTGGAGAACGTGGAGCGCAACATCGCGCTCGGCAAAGACCCGAAGGATGCGGCGCACGTCACGATGGACGAGGTCGGCACCGCCGTCATCGCCATCGCGCTGGTGCTGTGCGCCGTGTTCGTGCCCACCGCCTTCATCCCCGGCATCTCCGGCATCTTCTACCAGCAGTTCGCGCTGACCATCGCCGCCTCCACCGTGCTGTCGGCGCTGGTGTCGCTCACCCTGTCGCCGGCGCTCTGCGCCATCCTGCTCAGGCCCCACGCCCATGGCGGCGGCCGGCGCAACCTGGCCCAGAAGGCGGCGGACCTGTTCAACCGCAACTTCGACCGGGGCGCGCACGGCTACAGCCGCTCCGTGGGCTGGATGGTGCGGCACAAGTCGCTGTTCCTGCTGATCTACGCCGGCCTGATCGGCGGCGCGGTCTACATGTTCTCGGTGGTGCCGCGCGGCTTCATCCCGCAGGCGGACCAGGGCTACGCCATCCTGATCGCGCAGCTGCCCGAGGGCGCGAACCTGCAGCGCACCGACGAGGTGGCCCGCCGGGCGGCCGACATCGTGCGCAAGGTGCCGGGCGTGAAGAACGCGGTCACCATCGCGGGCTTCTCGGGCGCCACCTTCTCCGCCGCCGCCAACGCCGCCACCAGCTTCATCATCTTCGAGCCGTTCGAGGAGCGCACCAAGCACGGGGCGAGCCAGACGGCGCCGATGATCCTGGCGGAGGCGCAGAAGCGGCTGTTCGCCATCGAGGAAGCCTTCGTGCTCGCCATCCTGCCGCCGACGGTGCGCGGCATCGGCCAGGGCGGCGGCTTCAAGATGTACGTGCAGGACCGCTCCAACCTCGGATTCCCCGCGCTGGAAGGCTCCGTGACCGAGCTGATCGCCAAGGCCAACGCCTCGGGGCAGGTCACGCGCGTGTTCACCAGCTTCAACACGCGGGCGCCGCAGGTTTATCTCGACATCGACCGCGTCAAGGCGCAGCAGCTCAACGTGCCGGTGCAGAACATCTTCGACGCGCTGCAGACGCTGCTCGGCACGGCCTATGTGAACGACTTCACGGCGCTCGGCCGCACCTTCCAGGTCAACGCCCAAGCGGACGCGCAATTCCGCGTCAAGCTGTCGGACGTCTACCAGTTCAAGGTGCGGTCCACCAACGGCGCGCTGGTGCCGCTCGGCACGCTGATCACCGAGCGCAACCAGACCGGCCCCTACACGGTGGAGCGGCAGAACATCTACAACGCCATCGCCCTGCAGGGCGACGCCGCGCCCGGCGTCTCCACCGGACAGGCGATCGCGCTGATGGAGAAGCTCGCGGCCGAGACCCTGCCGCCCGGCGTGCAGTTCGAATGGGTGGATCTCGCCTATCAGGAGAAGCTCGCCGGCAACACCGCGACCCTCGTGTTCGCGCTGGCGATCCTGTTCGTGTTCCTGTTCCTCGCGGCGCAGTACGAGAGCTGGGCGCTGCCGCTCGCCATCATCCTGATCACGCCGCTGTCGCTGCTGGCGGCGCTGCTCGGCGTGTGGGCGAAGGGAACGGACAACAACATCCTGACCCAGATCGGCTTCATCGTGCTGATCGGCCTCGCGGCCAAGAACGCCATCCTGATCGTGGAGTTCGCCCGCCAGCGCGAGGACGACGGCGAGAGCATCATCCAGGCGGCGATCGACGCCTGTAAGGACCGCCTGCGGCCGATCATCATGACCTCGCTCGCCTTCTCGCTCGGCGTGGTGCCGCTGGCCTTCGCCACCGGCGCGGCCTCCGAGCTGCGGCAGGCGATCGGCGTGGCGGTGCTCTCCGGCATGGTGGGCGTCACCATCCTCGGCCTGTTCCTGACCCCGGTGTTCTACGTGACGATCCGCACGCTGGTGGACCGCATGCGCGGGGGCAAGACGCCCAAGGACGGCGGCGACGGGCATGGCGAGACGCCGGCGCCGGGCGCGCCGCCCGCGGCCCATCCGGCCTAAGGCGCGCTTCCGCGCCGCATGAAAACGCCGTCCCTCGGGGCGGCGTTTTTTTTAGAGAGAGAGCGGCCCGCGCCGCCCCGTCCGGGCTGAGGTTCACGGACCGTCGACGGCGCGCCCGCATCCTCGCCCGGCCGGGCGCTTGCTCCAAAAGGCTTGACCCGGACCCCGATATCCCGGATGCGTTGCGGCATGGACGGTCTGTCGAAGGCGAAGTCATCGTGCGTCTGGCGCTTGTGCGCCCGGCTTGCGGTCGCCTTTTGCCTGATCGTCTTCGGCCTCGGCGACGCCGTGGAGCGCGGTCTCGCCGAACATGCCAGCCTCGACGCGGCGCTGCTTTACGCGGTCGCCGCCGCGCCGTCCGCCGCAGCCGATCATGCCGGCGTCCATGTGGACGACGCCTCGGGCGAGGGCGCTCATATGGGCGGCGCGGCCGTCGGCCATGGCTGCCACGGCTGCGCGGCGCTGCCCGAGCGCGCGCAGAACGCCGTGACCGCCCCCGCGGTTCTGGGCGCGGCCCTCGCCTGGGCCTCCGTGCCCTCGACCTCGGGCCGCGCGCCGCTGGTCGACCTTCCCCCGCCCCGAGCCTGATCCGACGACGTCCGTGTCGGCGCGCGCCTGACGGCGCGCTCGCCTCCTCTCGTCCGTTCATCAGGTCCCATCATGTCTTTCCGAATCCGCGCGTTCGCGCTCGGGGCGGCGCTCGCGCTGCTTCCCGCGCTGACGACGCACGCCGCGCCCAAGGCTCCGCCGCACTCGGCGCGGACCCTCACGCTGTCCCAGGCGCTGTCGCGCGCCGTCGCCGCCAATCCCGGGCTCGCCGCGGCGGACCGTGAGATCGCGGCGGCGGGCGGCCGGCGTCTGCAGGCCGGCGTCTTTCCCAATCCGGAACTGTCGTTCGAGCTCGACAGCGCCTTCGGCTCCAAGGCCCGCCGCGGGCTGAAGGCGGCGGAAACCACGCTGCAGATCAGCCAGCTGTTCGAACTCGGCGGCAAGCGCGACGCCCGGCTCGCGGTCGCCGCCGCCGAGATCGACGCCGCGCGCTGGGATCGGGCCGCCACGCGCCTGCAGGTGCTCGCGGAGACCACGGAGGCGTTCGCGAAGGCGCTCGGGGCGCAGTCCCGCGTCGCGGAGCTCGAGGACCAGGTCGCGGACCTCGACCGGCTGACGCCGCTGCTGCAGAAGCGGGTGGAGGCCGGCGCCTCGTCGGGCGCGGAGATCGCCCGCGGCCGGGTGGCGACCGAGACCGCGCGCGTCGAGCTTGCGAAGGCCCGCGCCGCGTTCCAGGCCGCGCGGCGGGAGCTGTCCGTGCTGATCGGCGACCGGACGCCGTCCTTCGCGGCCGTCGGCGGCGACCTGAAGCGCATCGGCGCGCCGCCGTCCTTCGACGGGCTGATGGCCCGCGCCCGCCGGACGCCGCAGCTCACGCGCTTCACGGCTGTCCGGGCCCAGCGCCGGGCGCTGCTGGCCCAGGCCCAGGCCAAGGCGGTTCCGGACATCACGGTGGGCGCCGGCTGGCGCCACTACCGGGAGGACCGCTCCAACGCCGCCATGGCCTCGCTCAGCGTGCCGCTGCCGCTGTTCGACCGCAACGACGGCGGGGTGATCGAGGCCGGCGAGACGCTGGCCAAGACCGAGGCCGAGCGCGCCGCGGCCGAGCGCGCGCTGACCGTGATGGTCGGCGCCGCCTACGAAGGTCTCCGCGGCGCCTATGACGAGGCGCGGCTGACCCGCGCCAACGTCATTCCGATCGCGCGGGAGGCTTACGCGGAGGTGCGCTCCGGCTACGCCGAAGGCCGCTACAGCCTGCTCGAACTGCTGGAGGCCCGGGCCGCGCTCTCGGACGCCTCCCTCAAGGAGATCGACGCCCTCGTCTCCTTCCACGCATCGCTCGCCAGTCTCGAAGGCCTGACGGGAACCGCCCTCGTTCTGTCCAGGAGAGACCAGTGATCCTGCGTTCGACCGCTTTCGCCGCCGCCGCCGTCCTCGCCCTGCTCGCCGTCGGCCCCGTGGCCGCCGCGCCGCGCTGCGACGACCGCGCCGGCGTCGCCCGCCACACCGACCGGGACGGCCACGACCACGCCATGGGCCCGGAGCACGCCGGCCACGGCCATGGCGAAGTGACCCGCAACCACAAGGGCTACGCCCTGAAGCCGCGCTGCGACGCCGCGCCCGCGGCTCTGAAGCCCGTCCGCGCTCCCTCCGACCGGAGCGATCGCCCGTGAGCCGCTCCGGTCTTCGCGACGCCGCCGTCCTGCTCCTGGGCGGCCTCGTCGGCGCCGGCGGCCTCTACGCCGCGCAGGAAGGCCCATCCGCGCTGCCGACCCGGGCGCTGGCGCTCTACGCCGGGCTGACGGGCGGGGACGGCCACGCCCATGCGGAGGCGCCCAAGGCCGCCGCCGCGGCCGATGACCACACGGACGGCGACGGCCACGATCACGATAAGCCCAGGGCCGCGGCTCCGAAGGAGGACGGCCATGGCGAGAGCGGCCACGACCACGGCGCCGAGGAGGACGACGGCCTCGACGAGGAGGACGACGACGGCCACGGCCATGACGCGCCGAAGGCGGGCCGCGCAGGGGACGACGGCCATGGCCATGGCGACGGCGGGGAGGACGGCCACGGCCACAGCGCCGAGCTGCCGGAGGGCGTGGTCGAGCTGAGCGACGCCAAGGTGAAGGCGGCGGGCGTCTCCCTCGCCGCCGCGGGGCCCGCCGCCCTGCGCGAGGAGCTGCAGCTCAACGGCGTGGTGCAGGCGAACCAGGAGGCCACGGTGCAGGTGACGCCCCGCTTCCCCGGCGTCGTGCGCACGCTCAGCCGACGCCTCGGCGACGAGGTGAGGAAGGGCGACCTGCTCGCCGTGGTGGAGAGCAACCAGAGCCTCACCGCCTACGATCTCAAGGCGCCGATCTCGGGCGTGGTCACCGAGCGGCAGGCCTCGCTCGGCGAATACGTCTCCGAGCAGAAGCCCGCCTTCGTGGTGACCGACCTGTCGACGCTGTGGGTGGACTTCTCCGTCTACCGCCGGGACCTAGGCAAGGTCGCGGTCGGCGGCACGGTGCGGATCGACCCGGAGGACGGCGGCGAACCGATCGAGGCGAAGATCTCCTATCTCTCGCCCATGGGCGCGGTGGACACCCAGAGCGCGGTGGCCCGCGCCGTCATCCCCAACGACGGCCGCTTCCGCCCGGGCCTGTTCGCCACCGGCGCGGTGGCGACCGCCGAGCAGCAGGCGCCGCTCGCGGTGTCGCTCGACGCCATCCAGTCGCTGGAGGGGCGCGAGGTGGTGTTCGTGCGCGAAGGCGACCGCTTCGAGGCCCGCGACGTGCGGCTCGGCCGCCGCGACGCCCGCGTCGTCGAGGTGCTGTCCGGCCTCAAGACCGGCGAGACCTACGCCGCCCGCAACAGCTTCGTGGTCAAGGCCGAGCTCGCCAAGGGGAGCGCGAGCCATGAGCATTGAGACGGGCGGCCACACCCCCAACGGCCTGATCGAGCGCATCCTCGCCGTCGCCATCGCCCAGCGCTGGCTGGTGGTGTTCGCCTGCCTCGGCGTCGCAGCGCTCGGCGCGTGGAACTTCCTGCGCCTGCCCATCGACGCGGTGCCGGACATCACGAACGTCCAGGTCCAGATCAACTCCACCGCGCCCGGCTTCTCGCCGCTGGAGGTGGAGCAGCGCATCACCTTCCCGCTGGAGACCAGCATGGGCGGGCTGCCGGGCCTGGACTACACCCGCTCGCTGTCCCGCTACGGCCTGTCCCAGGTCACGGTGGTGTTCAAGGACGGGACCGACATCTACTTCGCCCGCCAGCTGGTGAACGAGCGGCTGGGGCTCGCCAAGGACCAGCTTCCCGCCGGAACCGAGACCGCCATGGGGCCGATCTCCACCGGCCTCGGCGAGATCTACAACTACGTGGTCGACGCCAGGCCGGGCGCGAGGAAGCCGGACGGGACCGCCTACACGCCCGCCGACCTGCGCACCATCCAGGACTGGATCATCACGCCGCAGCTCCGCACCGTGCCGGGCGTGGTGGAGGTCAACACCATCGGCGGCTACGAGCGCCAGCTGCACGTGCTGCCCAACCCCGCCCGGCTGATGGCCTACGGCGTCACCTTCCGCGACGTGATGACGGCGCTGGCCGCCAACAACGCCAATGTGGGCGCCGGCTACATCGAGCGGAACGGCGAGCAGTATCTCGTCCGCACCCCCGGTCAGGCGCTGACCGCCGAGGACGTGGGCGCCATCGTCATCGCCTCCCACGGGGGCACGCCGGTGCGGGTGTCGGACGTGGCCGAGGTGCGGGACGGGCGAGAGCTCCGCAACGGCGCGGCCACGCTGAACGGCCACGAGGTGGTGCTCGGCACCGCCATGCTGCTGATCGGCGAGAACAGCCGCACGGTGGCCGAGCGGGTCGCGGCGAGGCTCGGCGAGGTGCAGGCGTCGCTGCCCGAGGGCGTCGAGGCGCGGGCCGTCTACGACCGCTCCACGCTGGTCGAGGCCACCATCGCCACGGTGGAGAAGAACCTCGTCGAGGGCGCGCTGTTCGTCATCGCGGTGCTGTTCCTGCTGCTCGGCAACATCCGGGCGGCCATCGTCACCGCCCTCGTCATCCCGCTCGCGATGCTGTTCACCATCACCGGCATGGTCGAGAACAAGGTCTCGGCCAACCTGATGAGCCTCGGCGCGATCGACTTCGGCATCATCATCGACGGCGCCGTCATCATCGTGGAGAACTGCCTGCGCCTGCTCGCCCACGAGCAGGAGCGCCGCGGACGGTTGCTGACCATGGAGGAGCGGTTCCAGACCATCCTCGCCGGAGCCAGCGAGGTCATCCGGCCGAGCCTGTTCGGAACCATGATCATCGCGGTGGTCTACCTGCCGGTGCTGACGCTTACGGGCGTCGAGGGCAAGATGTTCACGCCCATGGCGGTGACGGTGCTGATGGCTCTGCTCGGCGCCTCGCTGTTCTCCATGACCTTCGTGCCGGCCGCGATCGCGATCTTCGTGACGGGGCGCGTGAAGGAGAAGGAGAACGGGTTCATGCGGGCGGCGCGCGTGACCTACCAGCCGCTGCTGTCGCTGACGATCCGGCTGCGCTGGATCGTGGCGCCGGCCGCGGCGGCGCTCGTGGTGGTCGCGGGCGTCGCGGCGTCGCGGATGGGCGGGGAGTTCATCCCGAGCCTCGACGAGGGCGACGCGGCGGTGCAGGCGCTGCGCGTGCCGGGCACGAGCCTGACCCAGTCGCTGGAGATGCAGACCGCGCTGGAGAAGCGGCTGATGCAGCTTCCCGAGGTGAAGGAGGTGTTCGCCCGCACCGGCGTCGCCGAGGTGGCCACCGACGCCATGCCGCCCTCGATCTCGGACGGCTATCTGATGCTCAAGCCACGCTCCGAATGGCCCGACCCGAGCAAGACCAAGGCCGAGCTGATGGAGGACGTGGAGAAGGCGGCCGAGGAGATTCCCGGCTCCAACTACGAGCTGTCCCAGCCGATCCAGCTCCGCTTCAACGAGCTGATCTCGGGCGTGCGCTCGGACGTGGGCGTGAAGATCTTCGGCGACGATCTCGACACGCTGCTGAAGGTGGCCGGCGACGTGCAGACCGCGCTGCAGAAGGTCCCCGGCGCCGCGGACGTGAAGACCGAGCAGGTCACGGGCCTGCCGATCCTCACCGTCAGGCTCGACCGGGCGGCGCTGTCCCGCTACGGCGTCAGCGTCGGCGACGTGCAGGAGATCGTGGAGATCGCGGTCGGCGGCAAGGAGGCCGGCCAGATCTTCGAGGGCGACCGCCGCTTCGACATCGTGGTGCGGCTGCCCGAGCGGCTGCGCACCGACATCGAGGCGCTGAAGGACCTGCCCGTGCCGCTGCCGGCGCCGGACGGAAACGAGCCGGCGGTCGGCGCGGCGTCGGGAGCGGGGCAGTCCCGCACCCGCTACGTGCCGCTGGGGTCGCTGGCGGCGCTCGAGGTGGCGCCGGGGCCGAACCAGATCAGCCGCGAGAACGGCAAGCGCCGCATCGTGGTGTCGGCCAACGTCCGCGACCGGGACCTGGGCTCGTTCGTGGGCGACGCCCAGCGGGCGATCGCCGGGCAGGTGAAGCTGCCCGCCGGCTACTGGATCGGGTGGGGCGGGCAGTTCGAGCAGCTCGTCTCCGCCACCCGGCGGCTGACCATCGTGACGCCGATCGCGCTGGCGCTGATCTTCGTGCTGCTGTTCATGAGCCTCGGTTCGTTCAAGGACGCCGCGCTGGTGTTCTCCGGCGTGCCGCTGGCGCTGACCGGCGGCGTGGCGGCGCTGCTGATCCGCGACATCCCGCTGTCGATCTCGGCGGGCATCGGCTTCATCGCGCTGTCGGGCGTGGCGGTGCTGAACGGCCTCGTCATCATCGCCTTCATCCAGAAGCTGCGCGCCCAGGGGAGGGATCTGGTCGAGGCGGTGAAGGAGGGGGCGCTGACCCGGCTCCGGCCGGTGCTGATGACGGCGATGGTGGCCTCGCTCGGCTTCGTGCCGATGGCGATCGCCACCGGGCCGGGCGCCGAGGTGCAGCGCCCGCTCGCGACCGTTGTGATCGGCGGGATCGTGTCGTCCACGATCCTGACGCTGCTGGTGCTGCCCGCGCTCTACGTGCTGTTCACGCGGAGGCGGACGCCCGATCCGCTGCCGGCTCCGGGCGCGCTGCCGGCGGCGGCGGAATGAGCCCGGCCCGGCGCGGGGTCGCGCTCGCGCTGCTTGCGGGAGCCATCGCCGCGCCGGGGGCCGTCTCCCCGGCGCGGGCGCTGAACGAGGACGTCATGCGCAACATCCTGTCGCCGGTGCTGCTCGCCGAGAATCTGGCCGCGGTCTGCGGGCGGTTCGACGCCGGCTTCGCCCGCGCGGCCGGCGGCCGGGACGGCGACGCCGGCCGGGTCCTCGCCCATATGAAGGACGAGATCCTCGCCACCATGACCCGGGACGAGGCCGCGCCGATCGTGACGAGCGCCGCCGGCGCCGCCCGCGCCATCGGCCTCGGCCTGATCCGGGCGCTCGCCGGCGGAACGGTCGAGGCGCAGGAGACCCGGATGCGGAGACTCTGCGCCGAGACCGCGCGGCCCTTCGTCAAGGGCGTGGTCGACAATCACGACGAGCGGCACGAGTTCTTCGAGCAGATGCTGAAGGACGCGCGCCATGGCTGACGGGGCGGTGACGCTCTTGCCAAGCCGGCCGCGGCCCTTCTAAAGACCGGGGCGACGCAAAAGCGGAAAACGCGAGGACATCATGGCCGCCCACAACATCCTGCTCCTGCCCGGCGACGGCATCGGCCCGGAGGTCATGGGCGAGGTGAAGCGCATCCTCGGCTTCCTCAACGACAAGGGCGCGCTCGCGGTCGAGATCGACGAGGATCTGGTCGGCGGCTCGGCTTACGACGTCCATGGCAAGGCCATCAGCGACGAGGCGGTGGCCAAGGCCCACAAGGCCGACGCGGTGCTGCTCGGCGCGGTCGGCGGTCCGAAGTGGGACGGCGTGGCGTATGAGCATCGCCCGGAAGCCGGCCTGCTGCGCCTGCGCAAGGACCTGGAGCTGTTCGCCAACCTCCGCCCGGCGATCTGCTACCCGGCGCTGGCCGACGCCTCCGCCCTGAAGCGGGAGCTGGTGGACGGGCTCGACCTGATGATCGTGCGCGAGCTCACCGGCGGCGTCTATTTCGGCGAGCCGAAGGAGATCACGGACCTGCCCAACGGCCAGAAGCGCGCCGTGGACACCCAGGTCTACGAGACCTACGAGATCGAGCGCATCGCCAAGGTGGCGTTCGAGCTGGCGCGGGTGCGCTCCGGCCGCGTCACCTCCGCCGAGAAGCGCAACGTCATGAAGTCCGGCCTGCTGTGGAACCAGGTGGTCACCGCCACCCACAAGCAGGGCTACGAGGACGTGAAGCTCGACCACATGCTGGCCGATGCGCTGGGCATGCAGCTTGTGCGCGCGCCGAAGCAGTTCGACGTCATCGTCACCGACAACCTGTTCGGCGACATCCTCTCCGACGTCGCCTCCATGCTCACCGGCTCGCTCGGCATGCTGCCCTCGGCCTCGCTCGGCGCCGAAGACCCGGCCACCGGCAAGCGTAAGGCGCTGTACGAGCCCGTGCACGGCTCCGCGCCGGACATCGCCGGCAAGGGCGTCGCCAACCCGCTCGCCATGATCGCGAGCCTCGCCATGGCGCTGAAGTACTCGCTGGGCAAGCCCGACCTCGCCGACACGCTCGACCGCGCCATCGCCGGCGTGCTGGAGAGCGGCGTGCGCACCGGCGACATCTATGTGGAGGGCGCGACCCGGGTCGGCACCTCCGAGATGGGCGCCGCGGTGCTGTCCAAGTTCGAGGCGCTGCTCGCGGCCTGATCCGCTTGACGCGACGTTCGGGCGGCCCATGTGCTCACGTCATGAGCCGCCCGAACGCCCTTCTGCCGCTGGCCTGCGCGCTTGCGGCGCTCGCGCCCTCCGCCGGGTTCGCCGGCGCGATGGACGCCTTCCGCGACCGCGCCCGGCCGGTGGTGGTGTTCGTCCCCGATGCGGACGCGCCCGCCGCCCGCGATCAGCTCGACCGGCTGAAGCGCGCCCGCGCGGCGCTGGACGACCGCGAGATGAGCGTGTTCGTGGTCAGCCCCCGCGCCGTCACCACGCTTTCGGGCGGCCGCGCGCCCTCGGCGCTGACGGCGGCGGAGCTGCGCAAGGACTATGGCGTCGCCGACGACGCCTTCGCCGTGGTGCTGATTGGCAAGGACGGCGGCGAGAAGTTCCGCTCCGCCGAGCCGGTGTCGCCCGACGCGCTGACCGAGCGCGTCGACCAGATGCCCATGCGGAAGAACGAGACGCGCTGATCCCTGCGGTGTGGTTCGCGTTCGTCATGCCCGAGCTTGCCTCGGGCCTTCACGACCTGAACCGCCAGCGCCTCACACGGCCCAAAGTCGTGGACGCCCGCGGATCGCGCGGACATGGCGGCGCGGGGAATCGCACGCTTCCGCCCATTTCAAACGGGCCCGCAGCTCAAGCCGCTCCGGCTCCCGCTCACCCTTCCGCGGGCGCGGCGTTGAGCGCCGCCCGGCGGCGGAGCAGCAGGGCGATCGCGCCGCCGACGAGCAGCACCGAGGCCGCGGCGAGCGTGCTCATGGTCCCGATCGCCGGCACCATGGGCGTGTAGCCCGCCACCATCTTGGCGTAGAGCCATTCGGGCACGGTGGAGTCCGCGCCGGTGGTGTAGAGCGACAGTGGAAAGTTGCCCCAGGACAGCAGGAAGGCGAACAGCGCGCCCGACCACACGCCGGGCCACAGGATCGGCAGCGTCACCTCGCGCAGGATGAACAGCCGCGAGGCGCCGAGATCGGCGGCCGCCTCCTCCAGCGCCGGATCGAAGCCGTAGACCCGGATCGCGATCACCAGCGTCACCACCGGCACGATCCAGACCAGATGGGCGAAGATGGCGGTGGTCCAGCTCGGCTGCACGCCGACGGCGTTGAACCACAGCAGCAGCGCGAGCCCCAGCACCGGCTGGGGGAAGAAGATCGGCAGCAGCACCAGCTTCTGGTAGAGCCTGCGGCCTTTCCAGTCGTAGCGGGCGAAGGCGAGCGCGCCGAAGAAGGCCACCACCACCGAGACCAGGGTCACCACGCCCGCGACCGCGAGCGAGGTCTCGACGATGGTCTTCACCTCGATCGAGGCCATGGCGCGGGTCCACCAGTCGGTGGACCAGGCGGCGACGGGGAAGCCGAAATAGCGGCTCTTCGACAGCCCCGCGAGCGCGCCGCAGGCGATGGGCAGATAGACCACGACCAGGACGAAAAGCGTCCAGGCCCAGACGAGGAAATTGGCGCGGCGGACGGACTGCTCCATGGTCAGCGCCTCCCGAGGATGCGGTCGAGGTCGAGCTTCGACAGCGCCACCAGCGACAGCGCGCTGACGATGGCGGTCAGCAGCAGCGCCAGCGCCGAGCCGAGCGGCCAGTTCTGGGCGAAGGTGAAGGCGATCTCGATGTCGTGGGTGATGACGATCACCGACTGGCCGCCGAGCACCTTGGACTCCGCCACCGCCCCCACCGCCAGCACGAAGGTCAGCAGCAGCCCGATCAGGATGCCGGGCATGGCGAGCGGCAGCTCCACCTCGCGCCAGATCATCAGCCGCGAGGCGCCCAGGTCGCGCGCCGCCTCCACCAGATCGCGCGGCACCATGGCGAGGCCGAGCGTCATGGGAAACAGCATGAACGGCAGGTAGACGTAGAGCATGCCGAACAGGATCATGCCCGGCGTGTAGAGCACCTCGGGGCCGCTCAGCCCGATCAGCTTCAGCGTCCCGTCCAGCACGCCGTTCTTGAGGAAGAACAGCGTCCAGCCGTAAAGCCGCACGTTCTCGGACACGAACAGCGGGAACACGAACAGCACGCTGACGAAGCCGGCGTAGCGGCCGAACACCCGCGTCAGCCCCCAGGCGATGGGATAGGCGATCACCGCGAGCAGGGCGGCGGTGGCGGCGGCGAGGCCGATCGACCAGACGAAGGAGGTCCACACCGTGTTCGACGGGTCGAACACCGCCGCGAAATTCGCGAAGGTGAACGACCGGAACACGTCGAAGGTCTTGGGCGTCGCGAAGGCGTAGGCCGCGACGGTGGCGAGCGGCGCCAGAAAGCCGAGCGCCAGCGTGACGCCCACCGGCAGGGCGGCCAGCGCCCCGCGGGACAGGCGGAAGGGTTTTCGCGGCGCGGCGGCCGAAGCCTCCGTCCCGGCCGCGGCGGAGGAGCGCATCGCGACGTCGCTCATGCCAGAGGCGCCACGATGGCGTCGCGGGCGTCCCAGCCGATGGTCGCGGCCTGCCCCGGCTCGCCGCGCCAGGCCTTGGCGCGGGACAGCTCCAGCAGATAGGTCTTCGCGCCGGCCCGCACTTGGTACTGGATGCGGGAGCCGAGGGCGTATTCGTTGAACACCTCCCCCGTCAGCCGGTTGTCGGCGTCGCCGTCCACGAAGCGCAGGAATTCGGGCCGCACCACCACGGCCACGGCGTCGGCGCCTTCAAGCTCCGGCGGCGGAATGAGCTTGAGTTCGCCAATGCCCTCCGCCCGCCAGACGCCGCCTGCGCGCCGGGCCTCGATCACGTTCACCTCGCCCATGAACTCGGCGACGAAGCGGGTGGCGGGGCGGGAATAGATCTCCTCCGGCGCGCCCACCTGCACCAGCCGGCCGGCCTGCATCACCCCGATGCGGTCCGACATCACCATGGCCTCCTCCAGGCTGTGGGTGATGTAGACGAAGGTCTTCCCGCTCGCCCGGTGCAGGTCCTTCAGCTCCTTCTCCATCACCTTGCGGAGCTTGTAGTCGAGGGCCGAGAGCGGCTCGTCGAAGAACAGGATCTCCGGATCGTGCGACAGCGCCCGGGCGATCGCGACCCGCTGCCGCTCGCCGCCGGAGCACTGCATGACGTTCTTGCCGTAGTAGCTGCGGGGCAGGCGCACCAGATCGAGCAGCGCCAGCGCGCGCTCCTTGCGGGCGCCGGCCGCCACGCCCTTGGCTTTCAGCGGAAACTCGATGTTGGCGCCGACCGTCATGTGCGGGAACAGCGCCAGCGACTGGAACACGAGGCAGGTGGGGCGCTCGCTCGAGGGCGTGTCGTTGATGCGCACGCCCCGCAGCGACAGCACGCCCTCGCTCGGCGCCTCCATGCCGGCGAGCATGCGCAGCAGCGTGGTCTTGCCGGAGCCGGACGGCCCGACGAGGGTGAGGAACTCGCCCTCGCGGATGTCGAGGTCGATCCCGTCCACGGCGGCGAAGCTCCCGAAGGTCTTGCGCACGCCCACGAGCTGCAGGATCGGCTTCGCGTCGGCGGCGGGCGGAACGGGCGCAGGCGTCGCGGGCGCGGCGGGAAGCGCGGTGGCGGTCGCCGTCATGGCGTGACCCTCATGCTGGAAAAGCCATCGTTCTCCGGCCCGCGCCCGGACGGAGCGGGCCGGATGCGTCGCGCGGGCGCGCGTCAGCCCTTGGCGCGCTTGGCGGCGGTCATCAGCTCCAGCGCCTTGTCGTAATCCGGCACGATGTCGTATTCGGCGCAGCGGGCCATGTCGGCCTCCAGCGTGTCGTACTGGATGGCGTCGAGCTCCTCCTTGGTGAAGAGGTCGAAGCAGGCCTTGTTCCCCATCTGCGCCACGGGGTTGAAGGTGCCCTCGGCGAAGGCCACCGTGTGCGCCACCTTCGGGTCCTGCACGTATTTCAGGAAGTCGACCGCCAGCGGCGACAGCGCGGGGTTGTTCACGGTCGAGGTGATCTCGATCCAGGCCACGCCGCCCTTGCCGTCGATCGGGCCCTTGAGCGGCGTCACCGCCCGCAGGTTCGGATGGCCGTCGGCGCGGGCGGGGGAGACCGAGTAGACGCCGCCGGTGAAGTGGAAGTCGATCTCGCCCGAGACCAGGGCCTGGTTCATGGCGGCGATGTCGCCGACCAGCTTGGCGCCCGAGAAGATCATCCTGGCGGCGGCGGCGAACTTCTCCATGTCCGCGTCGCTGTGGGCCTTGAACGGGTTGATGCCGGCGACGAGAAACACGTCGAACACGTTCCAGTCGTCGGATTCGAGGATGCCGTATTTGCCCTTGACCGCGGGATCGTTGAACAGGTCCCAGCCCTGCTCCTCCGCGGTCTTGAGGCTGATCTTGTCGGTGTTCACCACGAAGCTGTAGGGGCCGTAGCGCTGGGGCATGCCCAGCAGGTCCTTGCCGTCGTCGCTCATGGCCCAGCGGTAGGGCGCCTTGAATTCAGGCGCCATGGTCGCGAAGAAAGGCTCGAACTCGTCCTTCGCCAGCGGCCGGATCAGGCCCTCCGGATACATGGCCTTGCGGGCCCACGGGTTGTTGACGTTGATCAGGTCCCACACCTTGGTCTCGCCGGCCCGCAGCCGGTTGATCATGGTGGGGTCGTTGGTGAGGCTCTCGGCCTTCACGGTGGCGCCGCGGGCGCTGCGGAACGGGTCCAGCACCTGGGCCGAGTTGTAGCCCTCCCAGCACAGGATGTTCAGCTCCTTGTCCCTCGCGGCGAGCGCGGGAAGCGCGCCCGCGAAGGGCGCGGCGGCGGCGGTCGCGCCCATGAGCTTCAAGGCGTTGCGACGGGTCATCATGGTCATGCGAAATCCCCTCGAACGGCGCCGCGCGCGGCGGCCCATATGAACGCCGACGTTGCAAGTCGGTCATTATCTGAGGGGATTATCGCCGACTTTGTTGGGTTTACAACATCCGTTTTTTAGGCATGCTTGCTTTGGAAGCATGCAGGCCGCAGGCTTGCGTCCGAGAACAACAGGGGATCGGCATGGCGTTGGAACAGCGGCGCGTCGCCATCGTGACGGGCGGCAGCAAGGGCATCGGCAAGGGCATCGCGCGCGGCTTCGCCACGGCCGGCTACAGCGTGCTGGTGGTGTCGCGCAACCTCGCGGAGGCCGAGGCGGTCGCGGCCGAGATCGGCGGCGGGGCGTCGGGCCTCGCGGCCGACGTGGCGACCGGGGAGGGGACAAAGGCCATGGCGGCCGCGGCGCTGGAGCGTTACGGGGCCATCGACGCGCTCTGCGCCAACGCCGGCGCCTTCCCGGCGGCGAAGCTCGCCGACATGACCGAGGCCGATTTCGACTCCGTCATGACCACCAACCTCAAGAGCACGTTCCTGTCGGTGCAGGCGTGCCTACCGGCGCTGAAGGCTTCGGGCCGGGGCCGCGTGGTGCTGACCTCGTCCATCACCGGGCCGATCACCGGCTATCCGGGCTGGTCCCATTACGGGGCGAGCAAGGCCGGCCAGCTCGGCTTCATGCGCACCGCCGCGATCGAGCTGGCGCCGTTCGGGATCACCGTCAACGCCGTCATGCCCGGCAACATCATGACCGAGGGCCTCGACGGCATGGGCCAGGACTATCTGGACAAGATGGCGGCCTCGATCCCCATGAAGCGCCTCGGCTCCGTGGACGACATCGCCGGCGCCGCGCTCTACTTCGCCAGCGACGCGGCGGCCTACGTCACCGGCCAGACCCTCGTGGTGGACGGCGGCCAGGTGCTGCCCGAAAGCCTCGGCGCGCTGGAGGCGATGGAGGGCTGAGCGGAGCGCTCGGCGCCTCGCCCTTCCCCTTGCGGGGAGGGGCGCGGCGCCTTTCTGGAAAGCGCAGAAGCGCTCAGGGCAAGCAAGCCGTCATGCCGGCGCATGCCGGGCATCCATGACTGTGGCGGTCTCAGACGCTTGAGCGTTCAAGTCGTGGAGGTCCGATGACCAAGCTCGGGCATGACGACGCGACGGAGTTTCGGACGGACCCTCAGATCTCGTGCCCGCGCTTGCGCATCTCCTCGCGCAGGCGCTTGATCACGTCCTGGCTCATCTGCCGGCTCCAGGCGTTGGTCTTCTCGTAGCTCTCCTGCAGCACGCTCGGCAGCGTGGTGACGAGCTTCTTGCCGGTGGGCGTCTCGTAGAACGCTTTGATCTCCTTCAGCTCGTCCTCGCTGAAGCGGGCGGCGTAGACCGAGGCCACGTCGTCGAGCAGCTTGTCCCGGCGCTGCTCGAACTCGGGCAGCAGCGTCTTGATCACCTCGTCGAAGTCCTTGGACAGCTCGGGCCGGGTGCGCAGGAAGGTGCGCTTGGCCTCGTCCAGGAAGATCGGGGCGATGCCGTCGAAGCTCGCCGCGGCGCCGGAGGCGGCGATCACCTCGCGGGCGAGCGCCACCTTCGGGTCGCCCGCCTGCTGGGCGAAGCCCGCGGCGGGAACGAGGGCGAGCGCGAGGCCCGCCGCGGCGGCGGCGCGGCGCAGGGTCACGGCGAGGGTCATGCGAATCTCCGGGCGTTGGCGGCGGCCGAGGCGGGGCTCGCCTCCAGCGTCGTGACCCCGTCGGGGCCGGCGATCAGGGCGAGGTCGGCGAGGCCGATGAACAGGCCATGCTCCACCACGCCGGGGATGGCGGACAGCGCGGCCGCCAGCTCCTCCGGGCGGTCGATGCGGCCGAAATGGCCGTCGAGGATGGTGTGCCCGCTGTCGGTGACGATGGGGCACTCGTCCTCGGCGCGGCGGATCTCGATCTTGCCGGAGAGGCCGAGCCGGGCGGCGGCGCGCTCCACGGCGCGGCGGGTGGCCTCCTTGCCGAAGGGCACCACTTCGATCGGCAGCGGGAAGGCGCCCAGCGTCGGAACCTGCTTCTTGGCGTCGGCGATCACGATCATGCGGCGGCTGGCGAAGGCCACGATTTTCTCGCGCAGCAGCGCCGCGCCGCCGCCCTTGATCAGGCGCAGCTCCGGGTCCACCTCGTCCGCGCCGTCGACGGTGAGGTCGAGCTCGGGCGTGTCCTTCAGCGTGGTCAGCGGCACGCCGACCCGCTCCGCCAGCTCCCGGGTCGCCTCGGAGGTGGGCACGCCCACCACGTCGAGGCCCTCCGCCACCCGCGCGCCCAGCAGCTCCACGAACAGGGCGGCGGTGGAGCCGGTGCCGAGGCCGAGCTTCATGCCGGGTTGCACATGCGCGAGCGCGGCTTCGGCCGCGGCGCGTTTGTAGTCGTCGGTGCTCAAGATGATCCTGCCTTTGTCAGCCGGCGAGGCCGGCCACGAGGAGATATTTGATGTCCACGAACTCGTCCACGCCGCGCTGGGAGCCTTCGCGCCCCTGGCCGCTTTCCTTGACGCCGCCGAACGGCGCGATTTCCGACGAGATGAGTCCTGAATTGATGCCGACCATGCCGTATTCAAGCGCTTCGCCCACGCGGAATATCCGCCCCACGTCGCGCGCATAGAAGTAGGCGGCGAGGCCGTACTCGGTGGCGTTGGCGTAAGCCACCGCTTCGTCTTCGGTGTCGAAGCGGAACAGCGGCGCCACCGGGCCGAAGATTTCTTCCCGGGCGATCGCCATGTCCTGGGTCAGGCCGGCGAGCACCGTGGGCTCGAAGAAGGTGCCGCCGAGGGCGTGGCGCTTGCCGCCGGTGAGCGCCGTCGCGCCCTTGTCCGTGGCGTCGGCGATCAGGCGCTCCACCTTGTCCACCGCCTTGTCCGTGATCAGCGGCCCCTGGGTCACGCCGTCGTCGACGCCGTGGCCGACCTTCAGCTTGGCGACCGCGGCCACCAGCTTCTCCGCGAAGGCGTCGTAGACGCCGGACTGCACGTAGATGCGGTTCGCGCAGACGCAGGTCTGGCCCATGTTGCGGTACTTGGAGACCATCGCGCCCTCGACCGCCGCGTCCAGATCGGCGTCGTCGAACACGATGAAGGGGGCGTTGCCGCCAAGCTCCAGCGCCACGCGCTTCACCGTGCCGGCGGACTGGCGCATCAGCTCCTTGCCGACCGGAGTGGAGCCGGTGAAGGACACCACCCGCACCGCCGGATGGGAGGTGAACACCGCGCCGATGGGCTTGGCGTCGCCGGTGACGATGTTGATCACGCCCGCGGGGAAGCCCGCCTGCTCGGCGAGCTTCGCCAGCGCCAGCGCGGTGAGCGGCGTCTCCATGGCGGGCTTCACCGCCACCGTGCAGCCGGCGGCGAGCGCCGGGGCGCATTTGCGGGTGATCATGGCCGCGGGGAAGTTCCACGGCGTGATGGCCGCCACCACGCCCACCGGCTGGCGCAGCACCAGCACGCGGGCGTCCGCCCGGTGGCTCGGCAGCGTGTCGCCGTTGATGCGCTTGGCCTCCTCCGCGAAGAACTCCACGAAGGAGGCGGCGTAGTCGATTTCGCCCCTGGCCTCCGCCAGCGGCTTGCCCTGCTCCCGCGACATGATGCGGGCGAGGTCGTCCCTGTTGGCGAGGATGAGGTCGAACCAGCGGCGCAGAAGCGCCGAGCGCTCCTTGGCGAGCTTCGCCGCCCAGGGCTTGAACGCGCGGGCGGCCGCCTCCACCGCCGCGGTCGCGGCGTCCGCGCCGAGGTTCGGCACATGGGCCAGGGTCTCGCCGGTGGCGGGATCCGTGACCGCGACGTCGCCGTCGCCGATCCAGCGTCCGTCCACATAGGCGCGGGCGACGAGAAGCGACGGGTCCTTGAGGCCGTCCATGGCGATGGACCTCCTGTTGAGCGTTTTGAACCGCTTAAAACACAGGCGGTCTAACACGGCGACGGGCGGGGCGTTAAGACCCCGGCGCCGGAGGCGTCACCGCGCCGGCGGGGTGCAGACCGTCTGTTCGCCCAGCACGTAGCACACGCTCATGGCGCCGGAGCGTCGGTCGACGCGGTAGACGCCCGCCTCCTTGGCGTGGTTGGTGGCGACCAGATCATAGGCGCCGGCCTCCTGCGCGCCCGCGCCCTCGCCGGCGGGGAAGCACAGCGTCACGCCCACCGAGCCGTCCTTCACGGCGTACTGGCAGGCGCCCACCTCGCCGGTCTCCCGGTTGACGCGGAACACCCGGTTCAGGTCGTGATGGGGCGCGGCGAGGAAGGCGAACTCCTCCGCCGCGGCCGGGACGGCCACGAGCAGGAGCGCGAACGGAGCGAGCAGTCGGGCGGCGGGCATGGGGCGTCTCCGGCGAAGAGGCGAATCGCCGGTCAGCCTAGCGTTCCCGGCGGCCGCGTCACCCCTCGGCGGCGAGGGTCTCGTCGAGCGCCTCCAGCAGCCGGTCGGCGTGGGACGTCTCGAACACCAGCGGCGGGCGGATCTTCAGCACGGCGCCATAGATCCCCGCCGCGCCGATCAGGATGCGCCGGTCGCGCAGGCCGTTGATGACGCGGCTGGTCAGGCCGGCGTCCGGGCGGCCGGCGTCGTCGGCGAACTCCACGCCGAGATAAAGCCCCGCGCCGCGCGCGGCCCGGATGGCGGGATGGCGGGACTTCAGGCTCTCCAGCCCGGCGAGCAGATGGCGCCCGACCGCGCCGGCCTGCGCCGTCAGCCCGCGCTCCTCGATCTCGTCCAGCACCGCGAGCGCCGCGGCGGAGGCGACCGGGTTGCCGCCGAAGGTGTTGAAGTAGCCCACGCTGTCGGCGAAGCCCTGCAGCAGCGCCTCCCGCGCCACCACGCCGCCGACGGGGATGCCGTTGCCCATGGGCTTGCCCATGGTGACCACGTCCGGCGTGATCCCGTGGCGTTGGAAGCCCCACATGTGGGCGCCCGTCCGGCCGAAGCCCGGCTGCACCTCGTCGGCGATCACGAGGCCGCCCGCCGCATGGGCGGCGTCCGCCGCAGGCTTCAGGAAGCCGGCGGGCTCCGCCGCCACGCCGTCGCTGGAGAAGATCGTGTCCACCAGCAGGCCCGCGAAGCCGTGGCCGCTCGCCTTGAGGCTGGCGATCGCGGCCTCGAGGTCGGCGGTGAAGCGTTCGGCCGCCGCCGCGTCGCCCGCGAGGGGCGCCGGGATCGCCCGCACATGAGGGGCGAGCGGCTTGCCCGGCCGGGAGGAGGGCGACACCTCCGCCACCGCCGTGGTGTTGCCGTGGTAGGCGCCCTCCGTCACCACGAAGCCCGACCGGCCGGTGGCGATGGCGGCGAGCCTGAGCGCCACGTCGTTGCTCTCGCTGCCGGTGCAGGTGAACACCGCGCGGTAGTCGTCCCGCTCGGGGAAGGTGGCGAGCAGGCGCTCGGCGTAGGTGTGGACCACGTCGTAGAGGTAGCGGGTGTGGATGTTCAGCGTCGCCGCCTGTTCGGCCACGGCCCGCACCACGCGCGGGTTGCAGTGCCCCACCGAGGGCACGTTGTTGTAGACGTCGAGGTAGCGGGTCCCGTCGGCGGTCTCCAGCCACACGCCCTCGCCGCGCGCCACATGCAGGGGGCGCTCGTAGAACAGCACGGAGGTGGGGCCGAAGGTGCGCCGCCGGCGCGCCACCAGCGCCGCGGTCTCGGGGTCGAGCCGGGCGGCGTCGCCGTCGCCGAAGGCGTTGAGGGCGAGGATCTTGCGGCTCGCGGCGGCGGTCATAGGGCGGCGCTCCGGGCGAGGTGGCGCTCGGCGAGCGCCACCGTGCCATGGGTGTAGGGAACGCCCATGGCCTGGGCGGTGGGGGTCTCGGCGTGGCTCGCGATCCACGCGGTGAGCTGCATCCGGCGCAGCATCAGGAAGCTGGGCAGCATGGCGACCGCCGCCGGATCCACGGGGGCGACCGAGGCGTAGCCCTCGAGCCAGGCCGCCTGCAGCTCGGGAATGAACGGCTCGTGCTCCATGAAGCTGACCGCCGCCGCGAAATCGTAGAAGAACCAGCAGAAGCCGCAGTCGTCGAAGTCGATCACCGCCAGGTTCTCGCCGTCCACCAGCAGGTTGGCGGGGCGCAGGTCCGCATGGATCAGGCCGAAGGTCTCCGGCGTCGCGCCATAGGCCGCGACCTCGTCGCGCAGGAGCGTCTCCGTCTTTTCCAGCGTGGCGAGGCCTTCGGCGTCGAGGCCGAGCGCCGCCCGCCAGTCGCCCCAGAACGGCCGCGTTCCGATCAGGGCGTCGAAGTCCCAGGTCTTGCGCGCGAAGCCCTCCGGGCGCGTCCAGCGCTTCGCATGGCCGTGCAGCCGGGCGGTGACGGCGCCGAGCGTGCGGTACTGCCCGGCGAGGTCCGCCCCCGGCTCCGGCTCCCGGCCCTTCACGAAGGAGAAGCCCACCACATGGCGGGTGGCGCCGTCGTCGTCGAAGGCGCCCAGCAGGTCGCCGTTGGCGAGCCGAAGCGGGGCCGGCGTCTCCGCCACGCCGTGGGCGCGCAGCGCCTCCAGCCAGTCGAGCTCGGAGGCGATCTCGTAGCGGGTGTGGTAGTCCGGGCGGTGGACCCGGAACACGGTGGGCGCGCCCGGCGTGTCGGCGAGGAAGGTGGCGTTCTCGGAGATGGTGAGCAGCTTGAGCGGCGTCTCGGGCGACAGGTCCCACAGCGGCAGCGACGCGCTGAGCCGCGCCTCGAGCCGGTTCAGAAAGCTGTCGTCATACATGCGCCGCCCCCGATGCGTGGAGGCGCGAGCATCCCATGCGTTTGTGGAAGATGCAACATTTCAATGTGCGACTTCCAACAGATGCGCGTCAGGCCAGCGCCACCTCCACCTGCCGGCGCTCCAGCGCGGCGGCGAGCGCGCCGCTGGGGGGCGCGTCTGTGACGAGCACGCCAAGCTCCCGCCATGTGGCGTAGCGGGCCGGGAACATCTGATCGAACTTGGAGCGGTCGGCGACCACCATGGTCGTGGCCGCGCGGGAGGCGATGGCGCCGTAGACGGCCGCCGGCTCCAGCAGCGCGTCGGTGGCGCCCTCCTCGGTCAGGCCGCTGGCGCCGACGATGGCGAGATCGGCGGAGAACTCGTTGAAGAAGCGCGTGGTCAGCGCGCCGACCGTGGCGCCTTCGCTGGCGAGATAGGCGCCCGGCGCCATGATCACGGTGATGGTGGGGTTGATGGCGAGCACGGTCGCCACCGCGAAGGAGTGGGTCAGCACGGTCAGCCCCTTGTGCTCGGCGGCGATGCGGCGCGCCACATGGGTGGTGGTGGCGCCCGAGCCGATCATCAGCAGCGCGCCCGGCGTCACCCGCGCGGAGGCGGTGCGGGCGATGCGTTCGCGCTCGGCCACGAACAGGCCGTGGCGCTGGCCGATCGCCGGCTCGGCGCCCGGGGCTCGCACCGCGCCGCCATAGGTGCGATTGATCAGCCGCCGCCGGGTCAGCTCGTCGAGATCGCGGCGGATGGTTTCGGTGGAGACGCCCATCCGCTCCGCCAGATCGGCCACGCGAAGGCTGGGCTGTTCCGTGATCTGAGCGAGAATGTCGGCGTGGCGGGCGGACTTGGAGGATTTCATGCGGGCCGTTTCGATGGCGCGGCGGGAGAGCGCGGCGTGAGGGCAGGGCGTCACGATAGCACGGCGGCGCGCCGTGGCTGAGGCCGGGGCTCCGGTCTGCGACGACGCGGGCGAACTGTTCGCGCTGCGCTGCGCGCCGCCGTGGCTGACGCTCGACTTCCCCACGCCGCAGTCGTTCCTGAGCTGGGCGCCGGCGCGGCCCGGCTTCCAGACCGGAACCCGCGTGGCCTGGCTCGAGGTGCGCAACGCCGACCTGCCGCCGGAGGTCGATCCGCTGGCGCTGCTCGCCGCGCGGCTTCAGGCGGAGGGCCTGTCCGAGGCGGTGGCGATGATGACCTCGCGCGACATCGCCTGCTGGCGGCGCGCGGCCGTCCGGTTTGGAGCCGTGACGGCGGACTGCGTGGCGACGGTCGGGCTCGGCAACGCGGTCCATGTGGGTCGGGCGGCGGGGGGACGGGCGTCCGGCTACGGCACCATCAACCTGCTCGCCGCGGTCTCCGCGCCGCTGTCGCCCGCCGCCCGCATCGAGGCGCTGTCGATCGCCAGCGAAGCCCGCACCGCCGCGGTGATGGAGGCCGGCTGGCGGCTGCCCACGGGCCTCGCCACCGGCACCGGCACCGACTGCGTGGTGGTGGCGGCGCCGGATCGGCCCGAAGGGGAGGAGAGTTTCGCGGGTCTGCACACCGAGGTGGGGCAGGCGCTGGGCGCTGCGGTCCACGCCGCCGTGCTCAAGGGCGCCCGCGACTGGATCGCAGAGCGCGGCGACCGGGGCGTTCCGACCACGCCGTGGTGAGGTTCCGGCGCAAGCCGTCATGCCCGGCGCATGCCGGGCATGACGGCTTCGGAGGTCAAGCCGCTGCGAGGTTCAAGTCGTGGATGCTCGAGACAAGCTCGGGCATGACGTCTTGCCCGCGTTCAGCCCGCGATGCGGTCGAAGTCGGCGACGGCGCGGGTGGCGCGGCGCAGGCGGGCGAGCAGCGCCAGACGGTTGGCGCGTAAGCTCGGCTCCGGCGCGTTGACCATGATGCCGTCGAAGAAGGCGTCCACCTCCGGCCGCAGCTTCGCCAGCGCGGCGGTGGCGGCGGGGAAGTCTTCCGCCGCGAGCGCCGCGGCCGCCGCCGGCTCCGCCGCATCCAGTGCGGCGGACAGCGCGGCCTCGGCCGGTTCCGCGAACAGCGCCGGGTCGGGCGCGGCCTCGAAGGCGCCGGCGCCGTCCTTCTTCTCCTCGGCCTTCAGGATGTTGGCCGCGCGGCGATAGCCCGCCAGCAGGTTCTTCCCGTCGTCGGTGGCGAGCAGCGTCTCCAGCGCCTCCACCCGGCGCACGATCAGCACGAGGTCGTCGTTCTCCCCTTCACCTCTCCCCGCCGGGGAGAGGTCGGCCCGCAGGGCCGGGCGAGGGGGCTGAACGGCGTCCGGAGAGGGCTCAAGCCCCCTCACCCGCCCGGCTTCGCCGGTCGACCTCTCCCCGCCGGGGAGAGGTGAAACGGCGCTCGCTGCGAACACGGCGTCGACCAGATCGGGCCGCTTGCCCTGCTCGCGAAGCTGGACCTTCAGGCGATCCGCGAGGAAGGCGAGGAGGTCGGGCTGCACTGCGTCAGCGACAAGATCGAAGGCCTGTAAGGTTCTGTGATTGTTGTTGCGAGAAATGATAATCTCGTCAGGCTCTTGTGGATCAGCTAAGCCTTGAAGCGCGAAGCGTACAAGCTTGCCAAGCCCAACCCGCCGCCCGTTCTCCAGAATGATCCGCACCACGCCGAGCGCCGCCCGCCTCAGCGCGTAGGGGTCCTTGCTGCCGGTGGGCTTCTCGTCGATGGCCCAGAAGCCCACGAGCGTGTCGATCTTGTCGGCGAGCGCCACCGCGATCGAGACCGGGGCTACGGGCAAGCGGTCGGACGGGCCCTGGGGCTTGTAGTGCTCCTCCAGCGCCGCGGCGATCTCCGGGTCGAGGCCTTCGGCCGTGGCGTAGTAGCGGCCCATCAGGCCCTGAAGCTCGGGGAACTCGCCCACCATCTCGGTGACGAGGTCGGCCTTGGCGAGGCGGGCGGCGGTCTCGGCCTTGGCCGGATCGGCGCCCACCAGCGGGGCGAGCTCCTTCGCCAGCCGGGCGATGCGCTCCACCCGCTCATACTGGGTGCCGAGCTTGGCGTGGAAGGTGATGGCCTTCAGCTTCTCCAGCCGGTCTTCGAGCCTGGTCTTCTTGTCGGTCTCCCAGAAGAAGCGGGCGTCGGAGAGCCGCGCCCGCACCACGCGCTCGTTGCCGTGGACGATGGCGGCGCCGCCGTCGGTCGCGTCCAGATTGGCCACCAGGATGAAGCGGTTGGTCAGCCGGCCCGTGGCCGGGTCCTTCAGCACGAAGCACTTCTGGTTGGCGCGGATGGTGGCGCGGATCACCTCGTCCGGCACCTCGAGGAACTCGGCCTCGAACTGGCCCATCAGCGTCACCGGCCATTCCACGAGGCCGGCCACCTCCTCCACCAGCGCCTCGTCCTCGACCAGCTCGAGGTTCTGGGCGTTGGCGAGGGTGCGGGCGTCGGCGCGGATGATGTCCCGGCGGCGTTCGGCGTCCAGCACCACATGGGCCTTTTCGAGGCTCGTCACGTAGTCGTCGAAGCGCTTGACGCGGATCTCGCCCGGCGCATGCACCCGGTGGCCGCGGGTGACGTCGCCGGAGGCGATCCCGTCCACCTCGAAGCGGATCACCTCGGGCTCGTCCTGCGGCGTTCCGAAGGTGGCGACGATGGCGTGCAGCGGCCGCACCCAGCGCAGGGAGCCTGCGCCCCAGCGCATGGACTTCGGCCATGGGAAGGCGCGGATGACGGCGGGCACGATCTCGGCGATCACCTCGGTGGTGGGGGCGCCGTGCCTGTGGATGCGGGCGACGTAGAAATCGCCCTTGGGGTCGGACTGCACCGTGGCCTCGTCGATGGAGGCGAGGCCGGCGGCCTTCAGGAAGCCTTCGAGCGCCTTGGCCGGCGCGCCCACGCGCGGCCCCTTGCGCTCCTCGCGCCGGTCGGGCTGGCGGGCGGCGAGGCCGCCGACGGCCAGCGTCAGGCGGCGCGGGGTGACGAAGGCCTTGGCGCTCTCGTAGGTCAGGCCGCGCTCCACCAGCGCGTTGGTGACGAGCGCCTTCAGGTCGTCGGCGGCGCGCCCCTGCATCCGGGCCGGGATTTCTTCGGAGAACAGCTCGAGCAGAAGATCAGGCATGAGGCGCCGCAGGTCTGTGCCGCGCCGGAAAGAGCGGCGCGGTCCGTGGGTTCGGAACGTCCGGCCGTCGATAGTCCAAAGCGCGCCCCGACGCCAGCGGGGGAGGCGCGGGGGCCGGGTCCCGGATGCGGAAACGCCCGCCGGTGAGGGCGGGCGCGGAACGTGGGGAAGGGGGCGTTGGGGCCTCAGCCGCCGCGCAGGCCTTCGGCCAGATTGCGGTTGATGCGGATCAGCGCCGTCATCTGCTCGGGCGCCGGGCGCAGCTCGATGGCGGCGCAGCGGTCCAGCACGAACATGGCGATCTTCTTGATGTTGGTCTTGGTGTCCGCGTCGAGCGGGTTTTCCTTGCGCAGCACCGAGCTCAGGAACACCGTCCAGAGCTTGCGGTTGAACAGCGCGGCCTCGCGGGCGGCGGAGCGGTCGAAGCTCTCGGCGGCCTGCACCGCGGCGAACCGGGCGGCCGCCCTCAACAGCAGCTGGGCCTCCCGCTCACGCGGGTTCGCCGTCTGTTGAGCCATCCTCGCGTAGGCGTGCGCTCCGCTCTGCATGCTCAAAGATTCCCTTTTCGTGGGCCACGAGATTACGCGCCTCTCGAAAAGCCTTGTAAAGCGCTCCCGTTAAAACGTGGTTATTGATCCTATCAATGATCGGAAGCATGCTTGGCGCCGCGGTTGCCGCGTCGCGGGTTAATTTGGTGTAAATTTTACTGACCTTGTCAATCGAGCCTGAAATATACATCATCTGCACCGCGTAATAGATGCGCTTCGCGGGCGTGTCGGCGTCCTTTTCCTGCAAGATATCGCGCTCGCGCAGGACCGGATCCGAACCGTCGATCAGAAGCTGCGTGCGCGTGGCGCCGTTGGTCACGACCGAGCGGCCGATGACGATCCGCTCTCCGGGCTTCAACTCCACCTTCAGCGTCATGGCGCGTTCCTTGAGCGTGGGCTTGCGGCGTTCCTGAAACGACGATGCGGCGCACCGGGCGCCGCATCGGATATTTTGCGAGTGTCGCTCGGAAGCGTGACGTTACTGCAGAAGCTGCAGCACCGACTGCTCCTGCTGGGTCGAGATCGACAGCGAGGAGACGATGAGCTGCTGGCGGGTCTGGAGGGTGGCGAGGTTCGCCGCCTCTTCGTTGGTGTCGGCTGCGGTCAGACCGTGGGCGCCGTCCTCCAGCGTGCCGACCATGTCCTTGGTGAAGGTCTCGCGGGTCTGCACGATCGCGAGCTGTGAGCCGAACTTCGCCGACTGGGACTCGATGGTGGCGAACGCGGTCTCCAGCTTGTCGATGATCTTCTCGATCGAGCTGGAATCGTAGAAGTCGTCCGCCGAGATGTCCGAAAGGCCGAGGCCTTCGGCGTCGAACTGCACCCCCTTCACCTCGAGCCGGGAGCTGCCGTCCTCGTTGAACACGATGTCGAGATCGTCGCCGTTGAGCAGGTTCGCGCCGTTGTAGGTCGAATCCTTGGCGATCTTGCCGATCTCGCTCAGGAAGTCGTTGAAGTCGTTGGCGTAGTTGGCGCGCTTCAGCGCGGCGTCCTGGTCCAGCACCGGGGCCGCGAAGCCGCCGGTGGCGAAGGCCGCGGTGGCGCCGATGGCCGAGCCGCTGGCCGCCTCCGGGATGGCGTTGGCGATGGCGTTGGTGGTGCGGAACACCAGCTTGGCGTCGCTGTCGCCCTCGTCGTCGATGGAGGCCTGGAGCTGGACCTCGTTCTTGGTCAGCCAGGAGTTCAGTTCGTCGATGGTGTCGACGTTGTTGGCGCCGGGGGACGAGGCGAAGGTGACCGTCTTCAGCGAGCCGTACTTGTCGGCGAAGGTGAGGGTGGTGTCCTTGAGCGCGCTGTCGACGCTGGATTTCACCGACGGGGTGCCGTTGGTGGAGCCGGCGCTGGTGGCGGTGGAGCCGTCGGCGATCAGGCCGAGCGAGTCGAGCAGGGTGGAGGAGCCGCCGATCGTCAGGTCGGCGCCGCTGGACAGTTCGAACTCAAGCGTGCCGCCGTTGTCGACCACGTCGAGCCCGGTGATGTTCAGCGAGTCGATCGCGGTCTTGACCTGCGCCGCGGTGGCGTTGGCGGGGATGTTGACGGTGGCGCCGTTCACGGTCAGCGCGCCGCCGGAATGGGTCGCGTCCACGTCCTCGAGCCCGTCGAAGGTGGTGGGCGTCGCCGCGGTCACGGCGTTGCTGGACAGGAGGTTGTCGCCCTGCAGGCCGTCCATCGCCACCGAGGTGAGGTTGGCTTTGGAGGACACCGCGAGCGGCGACTGCTGCGCCGAGCGCGCGGTGGCCTTCAGGGACTCCACGATGTCGGTGATCGCCTTGACGCCGTTGTCGGCGGCCTCCAGCGTCTTGACCGAGTTGGAGACGTTGGTCAGCAGCACGCCGAGGTCGGTGGCGCGGCGGTCGAGCGCCTGGGAGGTGAAGAAGTTGCCCGGGTTGTCGAGCGCCGAGTTGACCTTCTTGCCGGTCGAGAGGCGCTCTTCCGTGCGGTTGAGCAGTTCGGTGGTGGATTGCATGGTCCGCAGGTTGGACCGAACTGCGGAATTGAGCGTGATGTCGGCCATCTCGGCGGCTCCGTTGCGACGCGTCAGTTTCGATGCGTGCAAGCAACGTAGTCTGTTAACCTTAATCGGAAGTTAATGGTTAACGAAGCTTTGGGCTCTGTTTCATTTCGTTCAAACGAAAACGGCGGGAGCTTGCGCTCCCGCCGTTCCGGTGACGTCCGTCGCTTGCGCGTCGATCAGCGGAGGAGCTGAAGGACGTTCTGCTCCTGGCTGGTCGAGATCGACAGCGAGGACACGATCAGCGACTGGCGCGTCTGCAGGGTCGCGAGGTTCGCGGCCTCTTCGTTGGTGTCGGCGCCGGTCAGGGCCAGCGAGCCGTCCTCGAGGGTGCCGACCATGTCCTTGGTGAAGGACTGGCGGGTCTCGACGACCGAGAGCTGCGAACCGAGGCGCGAGGACAGGCTGTCCAGCGAGCCGAGGGCGTCGTTCAGCTTGGAGACCACGTCCTCGATCTTGGAGCTGTCGGCGAAGTCCTCGAAGGAGATGTCGCTGAGGCCGAGCACGTCCATGACGTCGACGCCGGAGACGTCGAGCTTGGAGGAGCCGTCCTCGTTGAACACCACCGAGAGGTCGTCGCCGGCGAGCAGGTTGACGCCGTTGTAGGAGGCGTCCTTGGCGAGTTCCGCGATCTGCTGGCGCAGGTCGTTGTAGTCGTTCATGTAGTCGGTGCGGCGGGACTTGCCGTCGCCCTCGAGCACGGCCGTCTTGGTGGCCGCGGCGGGAGTGGCGACGCCGAAGATCTCGCCGGCGGCCGGGGTGCCGTCCGTGCTGACGGCGGTGCCGCCGATGGCGAGGTCGGCCGAGCCGTACTCGTTGGTGGTCTCGATCGTCAGCTTGCCGTCGGACGAGATCGAAGCCTTGGCGTTGGAGCCCGCCAGAGCGTCGTTCAGGCCGGCGAGCGTGGAGATCTGGCCCGCGCCCGTGCCGAAGGTGATCGTGCTGGTCTCGCCGTCGCCGACCGTGACCGTCAGGGTCTTGCCGGTGAGGTCGTTCGTGGCCGGGGTGGCCGGCGTGCCGTTGGTGGACGTCACGGCGGTGTCGGTGCCGCCCGCGGCGCTGAGGCCGAGGTTGTCGGCGAGGGCCGCGGTGCTGGAGGTCAGCGTCAGGTCATCGCCGCTCGCCAGCGAGAAGCTGAGCGTGCCGGCGGTGTTGGTGACGGTCAGGCCCGTGATGCCGGCGGCGTCGATGGCGGTCTTCACCGCGTCGGCGTCGGAGTTGTCGGCGATGGTGACGTTGGTGCCGTTGATGGACAGCGTGCCGCCGGTGTAGGTGGCGGCGACCGCGCCGACGCCGGACAGCGTGGTGGCGGTGGCGGCGGAGCCGCCGGCGCCCGTGCCGAGCAGGTTCTCAGCGGTGGCGCCGGTCACGGCGGCGGAGGTGAAGCTGGCCTTCTCGGACACGGCCGAGGTGGACTGCTGGGCGGAGCGGGCCACCGACTTCATCTGCGTCACCAGATCGCTGATGGCGGAGATTCCGTTGTCCGCGGCTTCGATCGTCTTCACCGAGTTCGACACGCTGTCGAGCAGGTTGGACAGATCGCTCGCGCGGCGGTCGAGGGACTGGGCGGTGAAGAAGCTCGACGGGTTGTCGAGAGCCGAGTTGACCTTCTTGCCCGTCGACAGGCGCTCTTCGGTGCGGCCCATGAGTTCCGTGGTGGACTGCAGGGTGCGCAGGTTGGAGCGGACGGCGGAGTTGAGGGTGATGTCGGACATTACGGAGGCTCCTGTTCTGGGAGGCTGTGCAAGCGCTTCGTCCTGAAGCGCGAGGCGACAGTCGGCCCCGCCGGCCTAAGCAGGAGTTAATGCCATCGGTGAAACCGGGCCCGATCCGGGCTTCCGCGCGCTTATGGTTAGCGCCGGCTTAAGGCGTTGAATCGAAAGCGGTTTGATGATCGTTCGACCGGTTTTCCGTGGTTCGGGCGGCGCGAACGCGAAACGGCCGCCGGGTCGCCCCGACGGCCGTTTGGAACCTCGATGCCACAGCGTTCCGGCGTGGCGCTCAGTTGCTGGAGAAGGGGTTGATCTTCTTGTACCAGGGCCGCCCCTCCGCGGCCGCCTGCTCGCCCGGATAGGCGGCGCCGGGAGCCGGGGTCTGGTAGCCGGGGGGCGGATCGGTCAGGCGCTTGCGCTGGCTTTCCACCCCAGGCGTCGCGGCCGGATGCGCCTTCTGCGCCCGCAGTTCGCTCGGCGACATGCGGGTGACGGCGTTGTCGCCCTGGGTCGGCGGGGTGTAGCCGGCGACGCCGCCTTCGCCGGGCGCCAGCCGGCGGCCGCCGAGCTCGCTCGGCAGCAGCCGGGAGTCCCGGTCGCTCATCTTGTAGCTGTTCTGCTCGGTGCGCGGCAGATTGGCGAGTTCCCGATCCCGGGCGCGGCGCGCCTCGTCCGGATCGGACGGCCACTGCCCGGTCGCCTGGCCGACCGCGCCCTTGGGCTGCGGGGGCGGGAGCTGGGAGGTGGAGGACGGCGGCACCAGCGCCGGCCGCTCCTTGTACTCGATGTCCGGCTTCTCCTTGTCGCCCATGCCGAAGGCGTCGAAAAGCTCGGTGATCGGATTGGAGCCCATGTCGTCGGCGGCGAGCGCCGGCCGGGCGAGGCCGCCGGAGGCCGCGATCAGCGCGGCGAGGGCGAGGCGAGAGGTGAGGTGACGCATCATCGACTGGTCCTTCAGGCGCGGCGCCGTCGCGCATGGGGCGCGCCGGTCTCGCGTTACGAGGATACCCCCGTCGCGCTCTTCGAGCTGCGGAGCGAACCATACAGAAGCAGGACCACGCCCGCAACGATGGCCGCGTCGGCCAGATTGAACACGTACCAGGTGACCTCGCCCCAGTGCAGCAGGGCGTAGTCCACCACCGCGCCGTAAGCGATGCGGTCGACGCCGTTGCCGACCGCGCCGCCGAGGATCAGCGCCAGCCCCATGGCGGAGGGGCGGTCCTTCTCCCGCGCCAGCCAGAACGTGATCGCGATCGACGCGACCACATGCAGCGCCACCAGCGCCCAGCGGCCGAATTCGCTGTCCTGCTGCAGCAGGCCGTAGGAGACGCCGGTGTTCCAGACCAGCACCAGATCGAACAGCGGGGCCACCGCCACGCGCCCCTTGTCCGCCAGATCGAACACGAACAGCGCCCAGAGCTTGAGCGCCTGATCGAGCGCGAACACGGCGAAGGCGAGGCCGAAGGCGCGGCGGGTAAGGGGCGCGAGGCTCATGCGATCACGCCGCGCGGCCGTGGGCGGCGTCCCATTCCCGCAGCGCCCGCGCGTCGCGGGGGGTGACGTCCGGATAGGCCGGGTCCGAGCCGACCTCGGGCGAGATCTTCCACGAGCGGGCGCATTTGCGGCCCGCCGCCTTCGCCGGAACCACCGCGACCCCGGCCACGTCGGGGAGGCGGAAGGCGTCCGCCGGGGCTTCGTCGGAGGTGAGCGTCACCGCAGAGGTGATCGCCACCTCCGCGAGGTCGACGCCCTTCAGCGCCGCCGCGAGCTCGGGATCGGTCACATGGACCACCGGAGCCGCCTCCAGCGACGAGCCGATGCGCTTGGCCGCCCGCTCGATCTCCAGCGCGCCGGTGACCGCCCGGCGCACCTTGCGCACCCCGTCCCATTTGGCCGCCAGCGCCGGGTCTACGAAGCTCGCGTCCGCGAGGGCGTAGAGCTCCAGATGCACCGAGCCGTCCTCGGACGGATGGCGCGACAGCCACGCCTCTTCCGCGGTGAAGGGCAGCAGCGGGGCGAGCCGGGTGACGAGGGTCGCGAACAGGCGGTCGATCACCGTCAGGCAGGCCCGGCGGGTGACGGAGGACGCCGGATCGCAATAGAGCGCGTCCTTGCGCACGTCGAAATAGAACGCCGACAGGTCGTTGGTCAGGAAGGTGAACAGCGCCGCGAAGCCGCGCTTGAAGTCGAAGGCATCGTAGGCCGCCGTCACCTCGGCGTCCACCTCCGCCAGCCGGTGCAGCATGTAGCGCTCCAGCTCCGGCAGCTCCGCGCGCTGAACCGCCGCGCCGTCGAAATGGGCGAGCGCGCCCAGCATCCAGCGCAGGGTGTTGCGCAGCTTGCGGTAGGCGTCGGTGGCGGTCTTCAGGATCTCCGGCCCGATGCGCAGGTCGTCGGCGTAGTCGGAGGTGACCACCCAGAGCCGCAGGATGTCGGCGCCCGACTGCTCGATCACCTTCTGGGGCGCGACGATGTTGCCGAGCGACTTGGACATCTTGCGGCCCTGCTCGTCCAGCACGAAGCCGTGGGTCAGCAGCGCGTCGTAGGGCGCGCGGCCACGGGTTCCGCAGCTCTCCAGCAGCGAGGAGTGGAACCAGCCGCGATGCTGGTCCGAGCCTTCCAGATACAGCACCGTGTCCTCGCCGCCGTCCACGGCGCGCTTGGGGCTCAGGTCGGAGCGCTGGTCGAGCACGTAGGCGTGGGTCGAGCCGCTGTCGAACCAGACGTCGAGGATGTCGCGGACCTTGTCGTAGTCGCTCAGCGCATGGTCGTTGCCGAGGAAGCGCGAGCCGTCGTCCGCGAACCAGGCGTCGGCGCCCTCGGCCTCGAAGGCGTCGGCGATGCGCCGGTCCACCGCCGGGTCGTTCAGGACCTCGCCGGTCTCCTTGTGCGTGAACACGGTGATCGGCACGCCCCAGGCGCGCTGGCGCGACACCACCCAGTCCGGCCTGGCCTCGATCATGCCCCTGAGCCGGTTCTTGCCCTGGGGCGGGTAGAAGGCGGTGGCCTCGATGGCCGCGAGCGCCCGGGAACGCAGCGTGTCGGCCGGGCCGTCGATGTCGCGGTCCATATGGATGAACCACTGCGGCGTGTTGCGGAAGATGACCGGCTTCTTGGAGCGCCAGGAGTGCGGATACTGGTGCCGCAGCTTGCCGCGCGCCACCAGCCGGCCGGCCGCCACCAGCGCCTCGATGACGGCGGCGTTGGCGTCGCCCTTCTCGCCCTTGTCGGTGATGACCGAGCGGCCGGTGAAGCCCGGCGCGTCCTTGGTCAGGAAGCCGTCGGCGTCCACCGTGTAGGGGATCTTCGAGCTGATCCCGCGCGTCTCCAGATCAAAGCGGTGGTCCATCCACAGCTCGAAGTCCTCCCGGCCGTGGCCGGGGGCGGTGTGGACGAAGCCCGTGCCGGCGTCGTCGGTGACATGGTCGCCGGCGAGCAGCGGCACGGCGAAGTCGTAGCCGAGATGGGCCAGCGGGTGAGCGGCGACCAGCCCTTCCAGATCGGCCGCGGGCACGTCCCGGACCTTGGCGAAGCCGGTCACCTTGGCGGCCTTGAACACGCCTTCGGCCAGCGCGTCCGCCAGCAGGTAGCGCGCGCCGACCTTGGCCCAGTTGTCCTCCGGCGCCTCCGTCACCTCATAGAGGCCGTAAGCGATGCGGTCGGAATAGGCGACGGCGCGGTTGCCCGGCAGGGTCCAGGGCGTGGTGGTCCAGATGACGACGGAGGCGCCGTCCAGCGCCTCCAGCGGAAACGCCACGAACACGGTGTCGCTCAGGAACTCGGCGTATTCGATCTCGGCTTCGGCGAGCGCGGTCTTCTCCACCACCGACCACATCACCGGCTTGGAGCCGCGATAGAGCTGGCCGGTGCGGGCGAAGGTCATGATCTCGCGGGCGATCTGCGCCTCGGAGGCGAACTTCATGGTGGTGTAGGGATCGTCCCAGTCGCCGGTGACGCCGAGGCGCTGGAACTGGGCCGACTGCACGCCGATCCAGTGCTCGGCGTAGGCGCGGCACTCCTGCCGGAACTCGTTGACCGGAACCTCGTCCTTGTTGAGGCCCCTTGCGCGGTAGCCCTCCTCCACCTTCCACTCGATCGGCAGGCCGTGGCAGTCCCAGCCGGGCACGTAGTTGGAGTCGAAGCCGTCCATCTGCTTGGTGCGGACGACCACGTCCTTGAGGATCTTGTTCAGCGCGTGGCCGATGTGCAGGTCGCCGTTGGCGTAGGGCGGGCCGTCGTGCAGCACGTATTTGCGCCGGCCGGCGCTCTGGGCGCGCAGGCGGCCGTAGAGGTCGATCCCGCGCCAGCGGGCCAGGAACTCGGGCTCGCGCTGGGGCAGGCCGGCGCGCATGGGAAAATCCGTCTGCGGCAGGAACAGGGTTTCGGAATAATCGCGGGGCGACGAAGCGTCGGAGGACATGGGAAGCGGCGTCCGGTGTCTCGAGGACTAAGGGTCAGGCGTGCGCGGGTCTCCCGGCCGTCGCGTGAGGCGTCACGCGAAAGCCGGGCCGGTAATTCGCAGCGCTGTGAGCGGACGGACGGTCATGCGAACCCGAGGCCGGAACCAAACAATCCGGCCTTTTAGCAGGCGGAAACCGTCTGGCAAACGCAGGGGCTGGAGCGCGGCGCCTCGGGCGCTCGCGCGCGGCGCGGCGGGGAGCGGTCGCCTCCGCTCCTTTCGCCGTCTCGCGCCGTCCTCGAGGTCCTGTCTCGGCGTCCCGCGGAAAGCGTCGCGCAGGCGTTCGAGATTCGGCGCTGACCTGATCTTTTCCGCGTTCGCGCCCTCGACGTGCGATGACGTGGCTTTGGGGCGACGGCTTGCCGAATGCAAAGAGCGGCGTCATGGACGACGACTGTTTTATGCTGATATGAGACGATTTTGAATTGAAATTATAATAAAAGACGGTCGTCTTTCGTGAAGCTTTTCATCTGCCCTGTCTCGAATGACAGTCTCTATGTCCAGCTCATCCATCGCGATCTGGGTGTGAATTACACGCGTCTGTTCCGGAAGGGCGGCGGTCTCGCCGAGGCGATCGCCTGTCTGGAAGCCTCGGAGCCGGTGATCGTCCATGTGCAGTGGGAAGAGTTCCATCTGAACTCCGCCAGAACCGAGCAGGGCGCGAAACGGATGGCGGAGCAGGTGATCGCTGAGTTGCGCAAGGTGAAGCAGCTGTCGGGCGCGATCGTCTGGACGGTCCACAACCAGCTGCCGCACAAGGTCCCTTTCAACGACGCGTTTCTACGGATCCGGTCCGCTCTGGCGGAGGTGGCGAGCCGCATCGTCGTCCACAACGCCGCATCCATCGACATGCTCACGGCGCAGACCGGCCTGTCGGGCGACGATCGCCGGCTGACGGTGATCCCCCACCCGTCCTATGCGGGCATGTACGAGCCGGAGGGCCGGGCCGCCGCGGAGCTTCGCGCGCAGACCGGCGCGGCGGAGCCGCCGTTCGTGCTGGGCTTCGGCGCGATGCGGCGGCAGAAGGGTTTCGACTTCATGCTGGACGCGCTCGACGCGCCGTTCGCAGCCCGGCATGGGCTCCGTCTGCGCCTGTCCGGCAAGGGCGAGGAGGGCGCGGCGCTGCAGCTGGCCCATGCGCATCGGACCGACATCGACTGGCGGCTCGATTACGTGCCGCAGGACGAGGTTCCGGCGCTGTTCCGCTCCGCCGCCTGCCTCGTTCTGCCCTATCGGCGGGTGGCCACGTCCGGCGTGGCCCTGCTGGGGCTGACGCTCGGCGGCGTGATCGTCGCGCCCCGGTTTCCCGCCTTCGTCGAGCTGCTGCCGCCCGGCCTGCGGCGCTTCCTCTACGAACCGGACGATCCGGCCTCCTTGAGGGACGTGGTGTCCGAGGTTGCGGCGCTGTCGCCGGAGGAGTCGCGCGCCGTCCGGCTCGAGGGCCTGGGCGTCGCGGAGGCGCTGCATCCGAGCCGGATCAGCAGGGCGCTGGGCGAGGCGTACCGTGCGGCGGCGCAGGAGATGCGTTTCGCCGCCGAGGATGCGCGACATGAGAGCCTGGACGCCTGAGGCGTGTTTTTCGGGCGGCGGGACCGTCTGTCTGACGGCCCCCGCCTTCATCCCGATCCATCCCCGGTCATGAGCGAGGGGAGACGAGCGTGACGATGACGGTGACGTTCGAGACGGCCGTCAGATGAGCGCGCTCGGGGCGCTGGCGTCCTCCGGCGCGGCGAGGATGCGCTTCGCGTCCTCCACGTCGCGGGCGATCTGCGCCAGCAGCGCGTCCACGCTCTCGAACTTCGCCTCCGCGCGCAGCCAGTCCACGAACTCGATCCGGAGCCGCCGGCCGTAGAGATCGCCCGAGAAGTCGAACAGGAAGGTCTCCAGCCGCGGCGCGCCGTCGTCGAACTGGGGCCGGCGGCCGAAGCTCGCCACGCCGTCGACCACGCGGCCGTCCGCCAGCGCGCGCACGGCGTAGATGCCGTGGGCGAGCCGGGTCTCCGGCGGCAGGATCATGTTGGCGGTGGGAAAGCCCAGCTCCCGGCCGCGCTTGTCGCCATGGGCCACTTCGGCCTCCACGGTCCAGCGCCGGCCGAGCAGGCGGTTCGCGGGCGCGACCTCGCCCGACGCCAGATGGTCGCGGATGGCGGAGGAGGACACCGGCGCGCCCTCGCCGAAGGGCGGGGCCACCTCCACGAACAGGCCGTTCTTCGGGCCGGCTTCGGCGAGAAAGGCCGGCGAGCCGCGCCGCCCCTGCCCGAAATGGAAGTCCCAGCCCACCACCACCGTGTGCGCCCCGAGCCGCCGCGCCAGGATGCCGGCCACGAAATCCTCCGCCTCGATCCGCGACAGCGCTCCGTCGAAGGTGAGCGAGACGGTGGCGTCGGCGCCGGCGCGGCCCAGCATGCGGGCCTTCTCGTCGCGCTCGGTCAGGCGGAACAGCGGCGTCTCCGGCTGGAAGAAGGTGCGCGGATGCGGCTCGAAGGTGAGCGCGATCACCGGCCGCCCCGCGGCGCGGGCGTTCGCGGCGGCGAGCGCGATCACCGCCTGATGGCCGCGATGCACGCCGTCGAAATTGCCCACCGCCACATGGCCGCCGCGCAGGTCGGCCGGCAGCGCGTCGGGGTCGATCAGCAGGCGGGGAGGGCGCGGGGCGTGGGGCATCGCCTCGTTCTGCGGCTGTTCAGCGGGGAGGGCAGGGATGGCGCGGGGGGCGGGCCTCGTCAAGCGGCGGCGCGCCTTCGATTTGCGGGCGCGCGCCCGCTCGCCTATATGCGGTCAGGATCGCGGGAGGCATCAGCGCCGTCATGAACCGATACGAACGCCCCAGCGCCGGCGGCGAGGCCGAGGTGCGTTATCTCGACGCCGACATGCGCGTGGTGAAGCCCGGCGCCTATGTGCGCTGCGCCGTCACCGGCCAGCCCATCCCCCTCGACGAACTGCGCTACTGGAGCGTGGAGCGGCAGGAGGCCTACGCCGGCCCGGACGAGGCGCTGACCCGCGCGCTCGGCAAGGGCTGACGCCACGCTGCTGAAGCGAACCGGCCAGCGGCCGTTCAGCCGCTCTTCAGGCCTTCCGTCATGACGGCGAGCAGTCCGGCGGCGTCCTCGGGCGCGAGCGTCACCGGCAGCGCCTCGGACGCGGCGAACAGCGCCGGCCGCTCGTGGCGCCACTTCACCATGTCTTTTTCCGTCGCCACGATCCGCGCCCCGAGGCGCGCGGCTTCGGCGACGATGGCGCGGGCCTGCTCCTCGCTCGGCAGGGCATGGTCGGCGAGCGGATGGAAGCCCGCGACCTCCGCGCCGAGGTCGATCAGGCTGTCCCGGAGCTTCTCCGGCCGGCCGAGCCCCGCGACCCCGATCGCCTTCGCGCCCTTCAGCCGGGCGGCGACGGCCGCGTCCGGCGCAAGGCGCGCCCGGAACACCGGCTTGCCCGCGGCCCGCGCCGCGTCCGCCACCCGTTCTCCGCGCGCGCCCGCGCCGATCACCAGCGCCGCGTCCACATAAGGCATCTGTTCGGCGAGCGGCGCCCGCAGCGGCCCGGCGGGCACGCAGCGGCCGTTGCCGGCGCCGCTCGCGCCGTCCACCACCGCGAGCGTGGCGGTCTTTGCGAGCGCCGGGTTCTGGAGCCCGTCGTCCAGCACGATCACGTCGGCGCCCGAGGCGACGGCGAGCCTCGCGCCGGCCACGCGGTCGCGGGCCACGATCGTGGGGGCGGCGCGGGCCAGCAGCAGCGGCTCGTCCCCCACCTCCGCCGCGCGGTGGCGGTCGGGATCGACCAGCGTCGGCGTCTCCACCGCGCCGCCATAGCCGCGGGAGACGAGATAAGGGGCGTGGCCCTGGGCGGCGAGCGCCCCGGCCAGCCAGACGGCGGTGGGGGTCTTGCCCGCGCCGCCTGCGGTGAAATTGCCGACGCAGAGCACGGGAACGGCGAGGCGCTCGCCCTCCCGGCCCATGCGGGCGGCGGTGATGGCGCCGACCCGCGCCCCGACCGGGCCGAGCAGCCAGCCCGGCAGGCTGCGGTCGCGGGTCCAGAAGGCCGGGGTCCGCTTCACGCCACGCCGAGGCGCATCTGAACCAGATAGGGCTCGATCGCCGCCATGGTGCGGTCGGCGGCGCCGCCGAGCCTCGCGCAGGTTTCCGTCGCCGCCTTCGCCATGGCCGCGCGCGCCTTGCCGTCGAGCAGGATGCGGGCGGCGGTCGCGCCCAGCGCGTCGGCGTCGCGCACCGTGGCCGCGCCCTCCGCCCGGTCGAGCGCGGCGTAGATGTCGGCGAAGTTGTGCACATGCGGCCCGTGCAGGATCGGCGCGCCGAGCCGCGCCGGCTCGATGGGGTTCTGGCCGCCGTGACGGGCGAGCGAGCCGCCGATGAAGGCCACGTCCGCCAGCCGGTAGAACAGGCCCAGCTCGCCGATGGTGTCGGCCACATAGAATTCCGTGTCGCGGGCGAGTTCCGCGCCCTCGGAGCGCCGGGCGGCCGACAGGCCGTGCAGCGCGGCCGCGTCCATGGCGGCGGCGCCGGCCTCGGGATGGCGCGGCGCGAGGATGGTGAGCAGGTTCGGCGCATGGGCGCGGGCCACCGCATGGGCGCGGGCGACGCCGGCCTCCTCGCCGGGGTGCGTGCTCGCCGCCACCAGCACGGGGCGGCCCTTCACCGTGAGCGTCATGCGCGCGAGCGCCGCCGGATCGGCGGGCGGCGGCTCGGCGTCGAACTTCAGGTTGCCGACGCACTCCACCCGCGCGGCGCCCAGATCGGCGAAGCGGGCGGCGTCCCTGTCCGACTGGGCGAGGCAGAGGTCGAAATGGTCGAGCAGCGCGCCGATGGTGCGCCGCGCCCGCCGCCAGCGCGCGAAGGAGCGCTCCGACATGCGGCCGTTGACCAGCACCACCGGCGCGCCGAGGGAACGGGCGCCGCGCAGCAGGTTCGGCCAGATCTCGCTTTCCGCGAACAGCGCCAGATCGGGGCGCCAGTGCGCCAGGAAGCGGTCCACATAGGCCGGCACGTCGAGCGGCAGGAACTGGTGGATGGCGCCTTCGGGCAGGCGTCTCGCCGCGACCGCCGCCGAGGTGACGGTGCCGGTGGTGCACAGCGCCCAGTAGCCTCGGGCGGTGAGGCGCTGGATCAGCGGCAGAAGGGCGTTGAACTCGCCGACGCTCGCCCCGTGCAGCCACACCAGCGGGCCGTCCGGGCGCTCGGCGCTGGCGAGGCCGCGCCGTTCGGCGAGACGCTCGCGGTTCTCCTTGCCGCGGCTGGCGCGCTGGCGCAGCAGGGCGCGCGCGAAAGGGCTGAGCGCGACGAGGCCCTGGCGATAGAGCGCGAGGGGCGCGGTCACCCGTGGCGGGCGGCGGTCAGGCATCGCTGGGGGTAGCTCCGCTGGACGCGGCTTCGCCGCGCCGTCTCCACGTCCGCCCGACCAGAGCGTAGGCGCGCGCGTGCGCGGCGTCGAGCCCCTGCTCCACACGAAGCCGCGCGCTCTCCAGCGCGTCGGCGTCGGCGTCGGGGGCGACGCGGATGGGCTCGCCCAGCACCGCGGCTCCGCGCCCGAACGGCAGGTTGAGCGAGGCGCGGTCCCAGCTGTCGAACTCCAGCGCGCGGCTAGTCGCCACCGCGAAGGGGAACACCGGGCGGCCGGACAGCCTGGCCAGCAGGGCCACGCCCTCGCCGGCGCGGCCGGACACCTTGGGCACGTCGGCGGTGAACACCATGCTGTCGCCGGTCGCCAGCGCGTCCAGCATGGCGCGCAGCGCCTGCGCGCCGCCGCGGCGGGAGGCCTTGCGGGCGGCGGACCCCGCAGCCCCCGAGCCGCGCACGGCGCCGATGCCGAAATGGCGGCAGGCGATGGCGTTGACGCCGCCGTCCACGTGGCGGGAGGCCAGCGTCCGGGCCGGCATGTCCCCGCGCTTCATGGCCGGCACCATGAGGTGCTGGCCATGCCAGAGCGCGACGATGACGGGGAGATGGGGCACGAGACGGTCCTGAAAGTCAGCCGGCTCGAAAGTCCATCGATTTGTGGCGCGCACAAGGCGGATGTAGCCCGCGAGCAGCGCGCCCGCGGTCTCCTGGGCCGCGACGGAGCGGCCGATGCGCTTCAGCATGAGGGGCTCTGCGCCGCGCGGGGCTCAGGCCTTGACCGTGTCCGGCTCAAGCAGCCTGTGCAGGTGCACGATGAAGTAGCGCACCTGGGCGTTGTCCACCGTGGCCTGGGCCTTCGCCTTCCACGCCACGCGCGCGCTCTCGTAGTCCGGGAACACGCCCACCACGTCGACCTGCGACAGGTCGGTGAAGGAAATGCCCGACACGTCGTCGAGCTCGCCCCCGAACACGAGGTGAAGAAGCTGCTTGGGCTTGGCGTCGGTCATTTGGGTCCGTCCTTGGCGGCGACGAGAATGGGGTCGGCGGCGATGGCGGCGATGAGGGCCGCGTGGCGCTGGGGGGCGGCGGCCACCAGCGCGCTCTGCCGCGTGGAGCGCCGGTTGTAGCTCGGCTCGGCGCCGTCGAAATCGGTCAGTTTCGCGCCGGCCTCGCGCAGGATGACGTGGGCCGCGGCGATGTCCCAGTCGTGGGCGGCGGGGCGGGCGAGCGCCGCGTGCAGCGCGCCGTCGGCGACGCGCACCAGCCGGTTGGCCAGCGCGTAGATCCAGTCGCCCTCCACCACGCCGTGCGCGCGCAGCGGCGTGATCAGCGCGCGCGTGCCGCCGACCCGCGCGCCGTCGAGCGAGGCGGAATCGGACACGACGATGGCGTCGCCGTTCAGCGTTGCGCCGCCGCCGAGCGTCGCCACATGGGTCACGTCCCTGACCGGATTGTGCACCACGCCCAGCACCGGGCGGCCGTCCTCCACCAGCGCCACCGACACCACCCATTCGGGCACGCCCTCCACGAAGGCGCGGGTGCCGTCGATGGGGTCGACCACCCAGACGTGCCGGCGGTCGAGCCGCTCCGGCGTGTCGGCGGTCTCCTCCGACAGCCAGCCGGATCCGGCCACCAGCGGCGGCAGGCGGTCGGCGAGGAAGCGGTCGACGGCGATGTCGGCCTCGGTCACCGGGCTGTCGTCGCCCTTGGTCCAGCGCTTGGCGCCCCCGCCGTCGAACAGGCGCGCCGCGATCGCTCCGCCTTCACGCACGACGTCCGAGACGTGGCGGGCGAGGGCGGTGAGGTCGAGCGGCGCGGAGGGCGAAGACACGGCTGTGCGAGGTCCTGAGGGCTGGCGGGCGTCGGGCGCGGGGTCGAGGGGAGAAACGCCCCCGCAAAGTGTCCAGATCAAGGCCCGAGCGCAAGTCGGGTGATGGGCGGGCAGTGTCGCACGACGGTCGCAACGCGGGCCGGCGCGGGACCGCGTTCATTCAAATGCTGTGAGAGGCGGAAAGAAGATCTTCAGCATAAGACCAGACGAAGGCGCGCAGATCCCGGATCAAGAAAACATTCACCAGCCCTGTTAAGCGGGCGTGGCGATCCGGCGTGAAAAAGTCCGTCTCAGACGAAGAACCCCCAACAACCGGGTCTTCAGGGAGACTGAAACAGTGGTGCGACAGACCGAAGCCGGCGCGTTTCCGCGCGTCGGAACGGGATCGGCCGTCCGGCCGGATCCCTTCGCGCTGCCGCTCCGTCTCGCGGCGCCGGACGCCGCGGCGGACGGCGGCGAACGCCGCGTGACGCTGGACGGTGATCGCGTGCTTGTGGACAGGATGGTGCGGAGCGTGTCGATGCGGATCGCGGTGCCTCTTTCGACCTTTTCGGGCGTTGCGCTGCGGGCGGCGCCCGGGCTTGAGCCTGACGCCGACCGCATCGAGGTGGTGCTGGCCCATCGCGACCGCGGCTTCGACGTGCCGCTCTACGACTGCGCGCCGGACGGCGACGGTCTCGCCGCGTGGCGCGGCTGGAGCCGGGCGCTGAACCTGCCGCTGCTGATCGAGGATCTGGACGGACGGCGGGTGACGACCACCGAGCGGCTCGGCGCCGTCGAGGTGGGCCGCCCGCGGCCGCGCCGCCGGCACAGCCTGCTGGCGGGCCGCCGCCCGCGCTTCCTCACCAGGCGGCGCCCGGCGAAGCTGGCGCCGGACGCCAAGGTGGCCCGCGGCGAACGCGAGATCATCGCGCGGAGCTGACGCCTTGCGGGCGGTTCGAACGATCAGAAGGGGCGGCGTCGGCGACGCCGCCCCTTCGTCGTTCAGTTCGGCAGCTTCTTCACGCAGTCGGTCTCGTGGCGCACCATCGAGACCAGCACGCCCACGCAGGCGGCGAGCGCGAGCGCGGAGATCAGCATCAGCACGGCCGGCTGGTCGGCGAAGGTGAAGTAGGCTTTCGCGCCTTCCCAGGTGGCGATCGGGGCGGAGTTCATCGTCCAATCCTCTTAAACTGGAGTCCCGTCGGAAAAGGCCGGGCGCCGGAGCGCCCGGTTCGATGACGTCGGCCGCAGGGTCACTCGGCCGGGCTCAGCGCCTCGCCGCCCGTGAAGGCCGGGATGGTGGAGGCTTCCGGATAGGCCTTGACCGGAACCTCGGCCACGTCGAGGCCCGCGAGCTCCACCTTCGGGTCGGTGCGCAGCATGCCGAGCATCTTCAGCACGTAGGACGCCGCGAAGCCGGGCAGGAAGCCGAGCAGGGCGAACACGATCATGCTCATGAACTGGCCGCCGAAGGAGATCGCCGGGCCGTTCACGTTGGGGTAGCCGGCGGCGAAGAGGCCGACCGCCAGCAGGCCCCAGACGCCGCCGAGGCCGTGGACCGCCACGGCGCCGACCGCGTCGTCGATCTTGAAGCGGGTCAGCAGCATGTCGGCGAGCTTCGGGATGACGCAGCCGCCGATGAAGCTGATCAGGAAGGCGAGCGGCGGGTAGTAGACGTCGAGGCCAGGCGCCGAGGAGATCACGCCGATCAGCGCGCCGGACATCATCCAGAACGGATCGCGGGTGACGAGGTAGGAGCCGATCATGCCGCCGGCCACGCCCATCAGCGTGTTGAAGGCGAAGGCGGAGAGCGTGGTCGGCGTGTTGTAGATCGTCATCCACGTGCCGCCGTTGTAGAGGATGCAGCCGCCGAGGAAGCCGAAGAAGCCCATCACGATCAGCATCAGGCCGATCAGCGACATGGGCATGTTGTGGCCGGAGATGTGGTTGACCGTGCCGTCGGCGTTGAAGCGGCCGAGACGCGGCCCGAGGTTGATGAGCACGCCGAGCGTGAAGAAGCCCGCCACCATGTGCACGCAGCCGGCGGCGCCGATGTCGTGCAGGCCGAAGGTCGAGGTGAGCCAGCCTTCCGGGTGCCAGCCCCAGGAGGCGCCAAGAATCCAGACGAACGCGCCCAGGATGACGGCGAGGATGGTGAAGGCCGACATGCGGATGCGCTCGATCACGGCGCCTGACATGATCGAGGCGGTGGTGGCGGCGAACAGCGTGAAGGCGGCCCAGAAGATGCCCGAGGCGTTGTCGCCGAGGTTCGGGCCCATGGATTCGCCCCAGACCACGCCGCCGGAGGACGCCTCCGAGATGGAAAAGCCGGTCGGGAAGGCGAGATAGATCCACCAGCCGAAGAAATAGAAAGCCGGGACCAGGAAGGCGAAGGCGAGCAGGTTCTTAAGGCCTGAGGCCAGCGCGTTCTTTGCGCGTGAGGCGCCCATTTCATAGGCGAGGAAGCCCGCGTGGATGGCGATCATCAGCGCCGTGCACCACCAGTAGAAGACTTCGGCGTTGACCGTCTTGGTCAGAGCGACCGACGCCTCCAACGCCTCGATTTTCGCGAGAAGCGCAGCGTTATCCATCAGGGAACCCCCGGGTTCGTGCGTGATCCGCGACGAAGCCCCGCGCTCCGCCGCCCGCAGAGCCCACGCAGAGCGCGTGCCACTCGGAGGAAAAATTGTTTACACTGCAGTAACGAAGTCGTGAGCGCCTGTATTCACAGGCGCGTGATCGCGTCCAGCGCCAGTCCCGCGAAGAGCAGCGCGCCCGCCTCGCGGTTCGACTTGAACAGCGTCAGGCACAGCGCCGGGTTGGAGATGTCGAGCCGCGCGATCTGCCAGGCGCAGTGGGCGGCGAAGCCTGCGAGCCCGGCGTAAGACAGCCAGCCGCCGCCCGCGAGGAGGATCGCGACCCCGATCAGCAGCGCCGCGGCGGCGTAAAGCGTGGCGACGATCGGCCGGGTGCGCGCGCCGAACAGCAGGGCGGTGGAGCCGACGCCCACCAGCGCGTCGTCCTCCTTGTCCTGATGGGCGTAGATGGTGTCGTAGCCGATGATCCAGACGAAGGCGGCGGCGTGCAGCGCGAGCGGCGCGGCGTCGAGCCGGCCGAAGGCCGCGGCCCAGCCCATCAGCGCGCCCCAGCCGAAGCAGACGCCGAGCATGGCCTGAGGCCACCAGGTGATCCGCTTCATGAACGGGTAGAGCGCCACCGGCAGCACCGAGCAGGCCCCGACCAGAATCGCGAAAGGCGGCAGCGCCAGAAGCACGGCGAGACCGATCAGGATCTGCGCCGCAAGGAACACGGCGGCGGCCCTGGCCGTCACCTGGCCTGAGGGCAGGGGGCGGGAGCGGGTGCGGGCCACCTGCGCGTCGATGTCCCGGTCCACGAGGTCGTTGTAGGTGCAGCCGGCGCCGCGCATGGCGACCGCGCCCACGGCGAACAGCGCGATGTGCCAGAGGTTCGGCGCGAAGCCTCCGGCGACCGCCGCCAGCGCCACCGACCACGCGCAGGGCCAGAACAGCAGCCACGAGCCCACCGGCCGGTCGGCGCGCGCGAGCCGGAGATACGGCCGCCACGCGGCGGGGGCGCGCTCGTCCACCCAGTTGCGGGGCGTGGCGTCGGCGACGGAGCCGGGCGTCGGAGCGGTCATGGCGGGCGGTTCCCATCCTCGCGCAGCGCCGTGCGCCGCGCATCCGTCGCTATAAGGCCGAACGCGCGAAACGCACAGTCGGGCGGCCCCGGAACAGGAAGGGCGGTCCTTGCCGGCGCCCATTATGCGCTCAGGGCTCCCCTGCGAGCGGCGCAATTGCAACTGGTTCCAAATTGGACCATATGTCGCCTCATGAGCAGGCACGGACGGCGGATCGTAGCGCGGACGAGCGAGACCTTCGCGGGTCTCGCCGACCATGTGCGTCTGCCGTCGCGGTTCCACGCGCGCCTGTCGGCCATCAGCACGCGACTTCGGCGCGGCTGATTCCCGACCGCGCCGCGCTCGCCGCGACGCACTCTCCGCCGTTTTCCGATTCCGCTGATTGACCCGAGGCGCATCATGACCGCCGCCGCACCGCGCACCCTGTACGACAAGATCTTCGACGACCATGTGGTCGACCGCCAGCCGGACGGCTCCGTGCTGCTCTACATCGACCGCCATCTGGTGCATGAGGTGACGAGCCCGCAGGCGTTCGAGGGCCTGCGCGTCGCCGGCCGCAAGGTCCATGCGCCGCAGAAGACGCTGGCCGTCGTCGACCACAACGTGCCGACCTCGAACCGCGCGCTGCCGAACCCGGACCCGGAATCCGCGGCGCAGATCGCGGCGCTGGCCGAGAACACCCGCGAGTTCGGCATCGAATATTACGACGCCTTCGACGTGCGTCAGGGCATCGTGCATGTGGTCGGGCCGGAGCAGGGCTTCACCCTGCCGGGCATGACCATCGTCTGCGGCGACAGCCACACCTCGACCCACGGCGCCTTCGGCTCTCTGGCCCACGGCATCGGCACCTCGGAGGTGGAGCACGTGCTCGCCACCCAGACGCTGATCCAGACCAAGGCCAAGAACATGCGCATCACGGTCGACGGCGAGCTGCCGGAGGGCGTGACCGCCAAAGACGTGATCCTGGCCATCATCGGCGAGATCGGCACCGCCGGCGGCACCGGCTACGTGATGGAATACGCCGGCGAGGCGATCCGCTCGCTCTCCATGGAAGGCCGCATGACGGTCTGCAACATGTCGATCGAGGGCGGCGCCCGCGCGGGCCTGATCGCGCCCGACGAGAAGACCTACGCCTATGTGAAGGGCCGCAAGCGCGCGCCCAAGGGTGCGGCCTGGGACGCGGCGCGCCGCTACTGGGACACGCTCGTCACCGACGAGGGCGCGCATTTCGACCGCGAGGTGCGGCTCGACGGCGCCAACCTGCCGCCGATCGTCTCCTGGGGCACCAGCCCGCAGGACGTGGTGTCGGTGACCGGCCGCGTGCCGGACCCGGCCGAGGTGGCGGACGAGATCAAACGCGCCGCGCTGCAGCGGGCGCTGGCCTATATGGGCCTGAACGCCGGCGAGCGGATCACCGACATCGCGATCGACCGGGTGTTCATCGGCTCCTGCACCAACGGCCGGATCGAGGACCTGCGCGCCGCCGCCAAGGTGATCGAGGGCAAGACCGTCAACGCCAACGTCAACGCCATGGTGGTTCCGGGCTCCGGCCTCGTGAAGGAGCAGGCGGAGGCTGAGGGGCTGGACAAGGTGTTCCGGGCCGCGGGCTTCGACTGGCGCGAGCCGGGCTGCTCCATGTGCCTCGCCATGAACCCGGACAAGCTGGCCCCGGAGGAGCGCTGCGCCTCCACCTCGAACCGCAACTTCGAGGGCCGGCAGGGCTTCAAGGGCCGCACCCATCTGGTGTCGCCCGCCATGGCGGCGGCCGCCGCCGTCGCCGGCCGCTTCGTGGACGTGCGCGACTGGCGCTGAGCAAAACGAACGGTGCGCCCGCCCTTAGACGAGCGCACCGTTTATTCTTCAGGGGATTTAGAAGTATCGCGGCCGTCAGGTTCTTTCGCCACGCCCTTGAACGGGCCCTCCGACTGCTTCACTTCCATCAACTGACCAGTGCGCTCGTCGCGCTTTTGCCAGTGTCCATCGGGGCGCTCAAATTGCGTGCGTGCGGTCACGGCGCCGTTGCGGTGACCTTCTCCAGTGTTCTTGGCCATTGTGTCACTCCATGAACATAAAAAGAACATTTACCGGGTCGGCGTATCTGTCAATTGAAGTTATCTGGTGATGCAACTTATGAGATTGATGGTCCTGCCCCGGCTGGACGCCGCCGACGCCTCCCGGCTGACGCCGCTGGTCGCCGAATATTCGGCGGCGCTGATGCACGGGCCGGCGGCGGCGATCGACGAGCCGTATGTCCGCCGGCTGCTGGCGGACCGGGTGGTGGAGATCGCCGGCGCCGAGCTTGACGGCGAACTGGTGGGCTTCGGCCTCTATTACGACCTGCCGGAGGCGATCAGCGCCCGGCGGGCCGGCCAGCTCGACGATCTCTACGTGCGCCCCGCGGCGCGCGGCCACGGGGTGGCGAGCCGGCTCGTGGCCCACATCGCGGCCATCGGCGAGGCGCGGGACTGGGTGCATCTGCGGTGGATGGTTCCGGAGGGAAGCGCCGCCATCGCGCTTTACGAGCGGATCGCGGAGCCCGCGCCCTGGCGCAACTTCGTGGTCCGCATCGACCGCAGCGTGGACTGGTAGGACCGGCCCCGACGTCGGTCGCGTTGCGCGGGCGTCGCCGCCCGTGAGACATAGAACGCAAGCGCTTGAGCGGCGCGGCCGGACACGACGGCCGGCCGCGGTCGCGCCATTCGAGGACAAGCCAATGCCCGCCTATCGCTCCCGCACCACGACGCACGGCCGCAACATGGCCGGAGCCCGCGGGCTCTGGCGCGCCACCGGCATGAAGGACAGCGACTTCGGCAAGCCGATCATCGCGGTGGCCAACTCCTTCACCCAGTTCGTGCCCGGCCACGTGCATCTGAAGGACCTCGGCCAGCTGGTGGCGCGGGAGATCGAGAAGGCGGGCGGCGTCGCCAAGGAGTTCAACACCATCGCGGTGGATGACGGCATCGCCATGGGCCATGACGGCATGCTCTACAGCCTGCCGTCGCGCGAACTCATCGCCGACGCGGTCGAATACATGGCCAACGCCCATTGCGCCGACGCGCTGGTCTGCATCTCCAACTGCGACAAGATCACCCCCGGCATGCTGATGGCGAGCCTGCGCCTCAACATCCCCACCGTGTTCGTCTCCGGCGGCCCGATGGAGGCCGGCAAGGTCACGCTCAACGGCAAGGAGGTGGCGCTCGATCTGGTGGACGCCATGGTCGCCGCCGCCGACGACCGCGTGGCGGACGAGGACGTCAAGATCATCGAGCGCTCGGCCTGCCCCACCTGCGGCTCCTGCTCGGGCATGTTCACGGCCAACTCCATGAACTGCCTCACCGAGGCGCTCGGCCTGTCGCTGCCCGGCAACGGCTCCACGCTCGCCACACACGCCGACCGCGAGCGCCTGTTCGTGGAGGCCGGGCACCTGATCGTCGACCTCGCCCGCCGCTATTACGAGGGCGACGACGCCAGCGTGCTGCCGCGCTCCATCGCGAGCTTCAAGGCGTTCGAGAACGCCATGATGCTGGACATCGCCATGGGCGGCTCCACCAACACCGTGCTGCACCTGCTGGCGGCGGCCTACGAGGCCGAGGCGCCCTTCACCATGGCCGACATCGACCGCCTGTCCCGCCAGGTTCCGGTGCTGTGCAAGGTGGCGCCGGCCAAGAACGACGTGCACATGGAGGACGTCCACCGCGCCGGCGGCGTCATGGGCATTCTGGGCGAGCTGGCCCGCGCCGGCCTGCTGCATGTGGACCTGCCGACGGTGCACAGCGCCAGCATGGCCGAGGCGCTGTCCCGCTGGGACATCGTCGAGAGCACGAGCGAGAGCGTGCGCAAATTCTACCGCGCGGCGCCCGGCGGCGTGCCGACCCAGGTGGCCTTCAGCCAGGACCAGCGCTGGAAGGAGCTGGACCTGGACCGCGAGGCGGGCGTCATCCGCAACGCGGAGCACGCCTTCAGCCAGGACGGCGGCCTCGCGGTGCTGACCGGCGATCTGGCCGAGGACGGCTGCATCGTGAAGACCGCCGGCGTCGACGAGTCGATCCTGAAGTTCTCCGGCCCCGCCAAGGTGTTCGAGAGCCAGGACGACGCGGTGAGCGGCATCCTGACCGGCAAGGTCAAGGCCGGCGAGGTGGTGGTGATCCGCTACGAGGGCCCGCGCGGCGGCCCCGGCATGCAGGAGATGCTGTATCCGACCAGCTATCTGAAGTCGAAGGGCCTCGGAAAGCTGTGCGCTCTCGTCACCGACGGCCGCTTCTCCGGCGGCTCCTCGGGGCTCTCCATCGGCCACGTCTCGCCGGAGGCGGCGGAAGGCGGCCTGATCGCGCTGGTGCAGGACGGCGACATCGTCGAGATCGACATCCCCAACCGCTCGATCCGTCTGGCCGTCGCGCCCGAGGTGGTGGCCGAGCGCAAGCAGGCCGAGATCGCCCGCGGCGCCGAGGCCTGGAAGCCGAAGGCGCGCACGCGCAAGGTCTCCCGCGCGCTGAGGGCCTACGCCGCCTTCACCACCAGCGCCGCCCGCGGCGCCGTGCGCGACGTCGACCAGCCGCGCTGACGGAGGGGCGAGGCGGCGGGAGAGTCTTCCGCCGCCCGTGCGACGGCGCGATCGGCCGGGCTGGGGCTCGGCCGGCGCAGGCCTCTTGGGCTACGCCCGGAACGGGGAGGACGGCCCGCCGCGCTCGTGAAACGAGCGGTCAGAGCGGGCGGCGCAGGGGCTCGTTGTGGAGCGCGGCGCGCACGAACTTGACCACCAGCCAGGCCCCCAGCAGGAACCCGCCGCCTTCGAGCGCGTAGGCGCCGATCTCGCCGAGGCCGAGGAAGCCGGCGATGGCCCAGCCGCCGGCCACCGACGCGGCGATGGTCTGGGCCGCGATCAGGATCGTGGCGGCCGCCAGCGTGATCGCGCGCTTCATGTCGATGGGGCCCTGGGCCGTGGTCTGGATGTCGGACACGGGTCTTCAACCTTCTCGTCACGCCGTCGGGCCGCGTTGTAGCACGTCGCGCGGCGCAGTCGAGCGCCGCTTGCCCGCGCGGGTCCGTCCCGCTACCTCGGGCGGGCGCAGCACGGGGAGACGGCATGAGCGAAACGGCCACATCGGACCGGGGCGTCGTCCTCGCGCCGCACCGCGCCGCGGCGGAAGCCGGGCGGATGGCGCTGGCGGAGGGCGGGACCGCCCATGAGGCGGTGGTCGCCATGGCGGCGGCGACCGCGGTCGCCTGCCCGCACCGGGCCGCGCTCGGCTCGGACGCGGCGTGGCTGATCCGGGAGCCTTCGGGGAAGGTCTTCGCGCTCGACGCCTGCGGCCGGGCGGGCGCCGGCGCACACCGCCGCGCCTACGAGCGCGCGGGCTTCGACGCCATCCCGGCGACCGGGCCATGGGCCGCGCTCGCCGCGCCGGCCGCGGTGGAGGGCTGGCGCGTGGCGCTGGAGATGGCCGCGGCCGCGGGCGGGCGCCTGCCGCTCGACCTGCTGCTGGGCGAAGCCGCGCGGCTCGCCCGCGAGGGCGTTCCCGTCTCCGACGATCTGGCTCTCGCGCCCGTTTCGCCCGATCTCGCCGCCGCGCCGGGCTTCGCCCGCGGCTTTCTCGACGGGGACGGCGAACGGCTGAAGCCGGGCGCGCCGCTGATCCAGCCCCGGCTCGCCGACACGCTGGATCATCTCTCCCGCGCCGGTCTCGCGGATGTCTACGACGGCGACGTGGGCCGGGAGCTCGCCGCCGATCTGGAGCGCATGGGCGCGCCGCTGACCCGCGAGGATCTGCGCGCCCGCCGCGCCACGGTCTCGGCGCCGGCGGTTCAGCCCATGGGGCCGGACCGCGCGCTGGGTTTCGCTTTCGCGCCGGGGCGGCGGCTGAGGACGGCGCTGGCGCTGCTCGACCGCGCGCCGCCGAGGTCCGACGGCGACGCGGGCTTCGTGCAGGCGGTTCTGGCGGCGGCCGCGCGGTCGCGCGCGCTGGCGGAGGACGGGCCGCTGTCTCCGCAGAGGTTCGACGAAGAGGCCGGGCTCCTCGACCTCCGCCGGGCCGCCGCGCTGGGGGACGAGGCTCCCGGCGGCGAGGTCGTTCTGGCCGCGGTCGATTCGTCCGGGCGGCTGGCGCTCTGCGCCATGGGGCTCTTCGGCCTGTTCGGCTCCGGTTGCGTGTCGAAGGCGACCGGCGTGCTGCTGCACAATCGCGGCGCGGCCTTCGCGCTCGATCCCGCCTCGCCCGACGCGCTCGCGCCTTACGCCCGCACCCCCCGCCCGCCGGCGCCGCTGCTGATCGAGACCGCCGGACGCTGTCTCGGGCTCGCCTCGGCGGACGGGCTGGCGAGCGCGCAGGTCGCGCTCAGGGCATGGCGCTTCGGCCGGTCGGCGCATGCGGCGCTGACGGCCCCGCGGGCTTGCGTCTCGGGCGGCGCGCTGCGGCTCGAGCCCGGCTTCGACGGCGAGGACGCGGATAGGCTGGACCGTCTCGGCTACCGGGTGGAGCCCCGCGACGCGCTGGACGGTCCTGCGGCCGGACTGGTGATCCTCTCGGCCTCGGGCCGGGCGGAGGCCGCGGCGGACCCCCGCGTCGGGGCGGTGGCGCTGGGGCGATGATCGGCGGCGCCGGTTTCCTTTCCGGCCGGGCGGGTCTATCTAGCGGCGCCGGACGGAACTCTGCGGCAGGGCCATGGACGTCATTCTCACCAACGCCCGGCTGGCGCTCGACCATGAGGTCGTCGCCGGCACGCTGGTCCATCGCGACGGCGTCATCCGCGACGTGTCCGGGGGCCGCTCCCATGCGGCGGGCGCGATCGACCTGGACGGCGACCTGCTGGCGCCGGGCCTGATCGAGGTCCACACCGACAACATGGAAAAGCATTTTCTCCCGCGCCCGGGCGTGATCTGGCCGAATCCGCTGGCGGCCGCGCTCGCCCATGACGCCCAGATGGCGGCGGCGGGCGTCACCACCGTCTACGACGCGGTCTGCGCCGGCGGCTACGACGGCGGGCAGGACCACCGCCGCGCGATCTTCGACCAGATGATCGACGCGCTGGAGCAGGGCGTCGCGCGGGGCCTGTTCCGCATCGACCACCGGCTGCACCTGCGCTGCGAGCTGACCGACGCCGAGCTGATGCCGGTGCTGGAGCCGCGGGTCGGCTCGCCGCTCCTGGCGCTCGCCTCGCTGATGGACCACACGCCCGGCCAGCGCCAATGGCGCAATCTGGACGACCTGCGCCGCTTCATGACCGGCAGCGGCCTGTCCCGCGAGGGCGCGGACGAGCTGCTGCGCCAGCGCATGGAGGTGGGCCGCGCCAATGTGGCCATGAACCGCCCGGCCGCGGCGGCGCTGCTGCGCGCCCGGGGCGTGGCGCTGGCGAGCCATGACGACACCACGGCGGAGGACGTGAGCGAGGCCAGGGCCGACGGCTGCGCCATCTCCGAGTTCCCGACCACCCGCGAGGCCGCCCGCGCGGCGCGCGACGCCGGCCTCGCCACCGTCGCCGGCGCGCCCAACGTGGTGCGCGGCGGCTCCCATTCCGGCGGCGTGGCGGTGGCGGAGCTGGCGGAGGAGGGGCTGCTGGACGCCCTGTCCTCGGACTACGTGCCGTCGAGCCTGCTGCAGGCGGTGGAGCGGCTCGGGGGCGACGACGGCGCGGGTCTCGCGAAAGCGATCGGCTACGTCACCTCCGGCCCGGCGGACATGCTGGGGCTGGCCGACCGGGGGCGGCTGAAGCCAGGCCTTCGGGCGGACCTGATTCGCGTGGCGTTCGCCGGCGGCGCGCCCGTGGTGCGTGAAGCGACCGTCGCCGGACGGAGGGTGATGTGACCGCCCGTTACGCCATCTATTACGCCCCCGCCCCCGAGAGCCCGCTGTGGTCCTTCGGTTCGGGCGTGCTCGGCTACGACGCCGCCTCGGGCGGCTCCGCGCCGGTGATCGCGCCGGAGGGCGTCGCGCCGGCGGACTGGGCGGCGATGACCGCCGCCCCGCGCCGCTACGGCTTCCACGCCACGCTGAAGGCGCCGTTCCATCTGCAGGACGGCGTGACCGAGGACGATCTCGTCGCCGCCGGCCGCGCCTTCGCCGCCACGCGCGCGGCCTTCGCGCTGCCCGAGCTGGAGGTGACGCGCCTCGGCGCCTATGTGGCGCTGCAGCCTTCCGGGCGTTCCGCGGAACTCGACGCGCTCGCGGGCGCCTGCGTGGAGGCGTTCGAGCCCTTCCGCGCCGCTCCCGACGCGGAGGAGCTGGCCCGCCGCCAGCAGGCGCCGCTGACCGAACGTCAGAAGGCGGCGCTGGAGCGCTGGGGCTACCCTTACGTGTTCGAGGACTTCCACTTCCACATGACGCTGGCCGGGCCGGTGGCGGACGGGCTGGCGCCGCGGGTGGTCAAGGGTCTGTCCCGGCTCTACGCCGACCATGTGGCCTTCGCCACCATCCGGGTCGAGGCCGTCGCCTTGTTCGTGGAGGACCTGCCCGGCCACGGCTTCCGCATCGTCGACCGCTTCGTGTTCGCAGGGTGAGCGCGCCGGCCCTGTTTCGGCCGCATCGCCGGGCGACAAGCCGGCCGGTTTCGCAGAGGATGGCCGCCATGACCCGACGCCTCCTGTCCGCCGGCCTCGCGGCCGGCCTCGCCGCCGCCGCGCTGGCCCCCGCGCCGGCCTCGGCCCATCCCCATGTGTGGGTCACGGCCCGCAGCGAGATCGTCTACGGGCCCGACGGCCGCATGAGCGCCATCCGCCACGCCTGGACCTTCGACGAGATGTTCGCCTCCTTCGCGACGCAGGGGCTCGACGCCGACGGCGACGGCAAGCTGAGCCGGGAGGAGCTGGCGCCGCTGGCGGAGGTCAACGTCACCTCGCTGAAGGAGTTCGGCTTCTTCACCTTCTCGAAGAACGGCGAGAAGAAGGTCACGTTCGCCGAACCGGTGGACTACTGGCTCGAGATGAACGGCAAGGACCTGACGCTGCGCTTCACCCTGCCGGTGAAGGCCGACGCGCCGGACAAGGGGGCGGCCCTGAAGGTCGAGGTCTACGATCCGACCTATTTCGTGGCGTTCGAGTTCGCCCAGGAGCAGCCGGCGAAGCTCATCGACGCGCCGGCGGGCTGCGCGCTGGACTTCGAGCGGCCGAAGCCGCCGAGCGAGGCGGCCGGCAAGACGCTGTCCGAGAGCTTCTTCACCGGCCTGTCGCCGGGCTCCAACTTCGGCGCCCAGTTCTCCAACGCCATCTCCGTCTCCTGCCGCTGACCGTGCTCGGGATCGCATTCCGCCGGCGGGCGTCGGCGCTCGCCCTCATGCTCGGCCTGTGCGCGCTCGCGCTCGCGCTCGCCGCCGGCGACGCGGCGGCGCAGGGGGCGGCGGGGCCGTTCGGCGTCGGCCGCCCAGATGGGCCCGGCGGCGCGCCCGAGGCCGGCACGGTCCTCGGCTGGATCGGCGCGTGGCAGTCGTCGTTCTACCGTTCGCTGTCGGAGGCGATCCGGGCGGTGAAGACCGACCGTTCGGCCTTCCTGGCGCTGGCCGGGCTCTCTTTCGCTTACGGGGTGTTCCACGCCGCGGGGCCGGGCCACGGCAAGGCGGTGATCTCGTCCTATCTGGTCGCGACCGGCGAGGGGCTGCGCCGGGGCGTCGCGCTCTCCACGCTGGCGGCGCTGGCGCAGGCGGCGACCGCAATCGGCGCGATCGGACTGCTGGCGGTGGTCATCGGCGCCACCAGCATGGCGATCGGCGCGGCGACCTGGTGGCTGGAGGCGGCGAGCTACGCCGCCATTCTCGCCGTGGGGCTGGTTCTCACGTTCCGCAAGGGCGCGGGCTTTCTCCGTGCGCTCAGGGGCCTCCCCGCCCATGTGCACGGGCCGGACTGCGCCCATGAGCATGGCGTCGACCCGAAGCTGGTGCAGGGCGACAGGCCCGACTGGCGGCGGGGCGTCGCGGCGGCGCTCGCCATCGGCCTGCGCCCCTGCACCGGCGCGCTGGTGGTGCTGGCCTTCGCCATGGCTCAGGGCGTCGCCTGGGCGGGGATCGCGGCCACCTTCGCCATGGCGGCGGGCACGGCGCTCACAGTGGCCGCCATCGCCGCCTTCGCAGTGGGGGCCAAGGCGGCGGCGCTCCGGCTCGCCGCCGCGCGGCCGGGGCCGGGGGCGGCGATCGTCGCCGGCTTCGAGGCGCTGGCGGCGCTTGTGGTGCTCGCTTTCGGCGCGCTCATGCTGGCGGGGCTGCTCGCCACGGGGGCGAGCGGCGCGGGTTGACGCGGGGCGCCCGACCGGCGCTTTCTGCGGAACGTTCCCGCATTCCGCGCCTTTGAGGCTTCCGTCATGGCCGATCGTTTCGAGGGCGCGCGCATCGTCGTCGCCGGCGGCTCGGGCTTCATCGGCTCGGCCCTGATCCTGCACCTGCTGAACGCCACGGCGGCGGAGGTGATCAACCTCGACGCCCTGACCTACGCCGCCAATCCGCGCTCGCTCCTCGCGGCCGAGGCCTCGCCCCGCTACGCCTTCGAGCGGGTCGACGTCCGCGACGCGGAGGCGGTCCGCGCGGCGCTCGAACGTCACGGGCCGACCGCGATCGTCAATCTGGCGGCGGAGAGCCATGTGGACCGCTCCATCGACGCGCCGGGCGCCTTCGTGGCGACCAACCTCGTGGGCGCCTTCACCCTGCTGCAGGAGGCGCTGCGGTTCTGGCGCGGGCTCGGAGCCGCGGAGCAGGCGGGGTTCCGCCTGCTGCAGGTCTCCACCGACGAGGTGTTCGGCTCGCTCGACGGCGCCGAGGTCTGCGACGAGACCGCGCCCTACCGGCCGAACTCGCCCTACGCCGCCACCAAGGCCGGCGCGGACCATCTGGCGCGGGCTTGGGGCGTCACCTACGGCCTGCCGGTCCTCGTGACCCACGGCGCCAACACCTACGGCCCCCGGCAGTTTCCCGAGAAGCTGGTTCCTATGATGATCCTGCGCGGCCTCGAAGGCCGCGAACTGCCGGTCTACGGCCAGGGCGACAACGTGCGCGACTGGCTCCATGTGGAGGACCACGCCCGGGCGCTCGCGCTGGCGCTCGAACGGGGCACGCCCGGCGCGACCTATGGCGTGGGCGGCGCGGGCCTGAGGCGCAACATCGAGGTGGTGCGCGCCGTCTGCGCCGCGCTGGACCGGCTGGCGCCGGCCGCCGCGCCCCGGGAGAGCCTGATCCGCTTCGTGGCGGACCGGCCGGGCCACGACCGCCGCTACGCGCTCGATTCGTCCCGCATCGTCCGCGAGCTGGGCTGGCGGCCGCGGGAGGATTTCGAGGCCGGGCTGGAGCGGACCGTGCGCTGGTATCTCGACAACCGCGGCTGGTGGGAGCCGCTGCTCGACGGCGACGCCCTGCGGCGGCGGGGGCTCGGGAACGGCGGGGCCTGAGCCGCCTCCTGACGTCTGTACACTTGCGCGCGGAAGACTATGTTCCGGCCGTCTTTTCGTGGAGTCCGCCCCGTCCGATGAACGCCCCCGCGCCTGCGAGCGACCCGCGCGCCGTCCGCCTGCCCGCCGACCATCCGCCCGTGAAGAGCGGGCGCATCGGCGTCCTGCTGGTCAATCTCGGCACGCCCGACGCGACCGACTACTGGTCCATGCGGCGCTACCTCAAGGAGTTCCTGTCCGACCGCCGGGTGATCGAGACCCCGCGCCTGATCTGGTGGCCGCTGCTGAACGGGATCATCCTCACCACCCGGCCAGGCCGGAAGGGCAAGGACTACGACACCATCTGGAACAGGGAGCGCAACGAGAGCCCGCTGCGCACCATCACCCGCTCCCAGTCCGAAAAGCTCGCGGCCGCGCTCGCCGACGCCGCGCCGAAGCTCGTGATCGACTGGGCCATGCGCTATGGCAACCCGTCCATGGCCTCGCGCATCGAGGCGCTGCAGAAGCAGGGTTGCGACCGCTTGCTGCTGGTGCCGCTCTATCCGCAATACGCCGCCGCCACCTCGGCCACCGTGTGCGACAAGGCGTTCGACGCGCTGAAGACCATGCGCTGGCAGCCGGTGCTGCGGGTGGCGCCGCCTTGGGCGGACGATCCGGTCTACATCGAGGCGGCGACGGCCTCGCTGAAGGCGGAGCTAGCCAAGCTCGCCTTCGAGCCCGAGGTGATCCTGGCCTCGTTCCATGGCGTGCCCCAGTCCTACCTCGCCAAGGGCGACCCCTACCACTGCCAGTGCCAGAAGACCGCGCGGCTGATGCGCGAGGCGCTGGGGCTCGACGAGCAGCGGTTCCGCATCACCTTCCAGTCCCGCTTCGGGCCGGAGGAGTGGCTCCAGCCCTACACCGACAAGACGGTGGAGGCGCTGGCGAAGCAGGGCGTCAAGAACCTCGCCGTCTGCATGCCGGGCTTCACCGCCGACTGCCTGGAGACGCTGGAGGAGATCGCCGGCGAGAACGCTGAAATCTTCACGCACAACGGCGGCGAGAACTTCGCCGCCATCCCGTGCCTGAACGACAGCCCCGAGGGCATGCGCGTGATCGAGCACGTGGTGCGGCGGGAGTTGATGGGCTGGCTGTGAGCCGCGCTGTCGGGCAGGCCGTCCGGCGGGAAGCCTGACGGGATTTACCGGAAGATTGTCTTCGCTGTGACGCCGCCCCGGCGAGAGATCCTCGGGGCGGCGTTTTTCGTCAGCGCAGGGCTTCGGGCTGGGGCGCGGGGCGGGTCTCGGCGCCGTCGAGGCCGGCGGGCTTGCCCACCGCGACCACCAGCAGCGAGCCGTCGCCCAGCAGCTTCCGCGCCGCCGCCTTCACCTGATCGAGCGTCACGGCCGACACCAGATCGTTGCGGCGGGTGATGTAGTCGATGCCGAGGTGGTCGAGCTGCAGCTGCACGAGCTGGTTCGCCACCTTGGACGAGGTGTCGAACCGCAGCGCGTAGGAGCCGATCAGATAGCGCTTGGCGCTGTCCAGCTCCTCCTGGGTCGGGCCGTCCTTGGCCATGCGGGCGAACTCGGCCCGGATCAGGTCGATGGACTGGCCGGCGCGGTCGTTGCGGGTGGCGACGCCGCCCAGCAGCAGGCCGCCGTGGTCGAAGGGCTGCAGGTAGCTGTAGACCGAATAGGCGAGGCCGCGCTTCTCCCGCACCTCGTTGAACAGCCGCGACGAGAACGTGCCGCCGCCGAGGATGTGGTTCACCACATAGGCCGCGATGAAGTCGTCGTCGTCCCGCAGCGGGCCGGGGCGGCCGAAGATGATCGAGGTCTGGGGCACGTCGAGCTCGGTCACCTCGGCGCGGCCGGCGCCGGCGGGGGCGACGGTCGGCACCTGCTTCAGACCGGCCTTCTCCGGCAGACCGGCCAGCGCGCCGTCCACCAGACCCTTGAGCCGCTCGGGCGTGATGGCGCCCACCACGCCGATCACCACATTGTCCCGCGCCATCAGCCGCTTGTGGGCCGCGACCAGATCGTCGCGGGTGACGGCGGCGAGGCTGGTCACGGTCCCGCGCGACGGCCGGCTGTAGGGGTGGCCGGGGAAGGCGGCGGCGAAGAACGAGCGCCCGGCGAGGTCGTCCGGATCGAGCGCGTTGCGGCGGATCTGGGCGGAGAGCTGGCCCCGCATGCGGTTGACCGCGTCGTCGTCGAAGCGCGGCTTCGACAGGGCGAGGCCGAGCAGCCGGAACGCCTCGTCGATGTTCTCGGGCAGCGTGCGCAGGCTCGCGGTGAGGCCGTCGCGGTTGGAGCTGAAGGACAGCTCGATCGCGGTCTCCTCCAGCCGCTGCTGGAAGGCGGAGGCGCTCATCTCGCCCGCGCCCTCGTCGAACAGCGTCGACATCAGGCTGGCGAGGCCCTCCTTGCCGTCCGGGTCCTGGGCCGAGCCGCCGCGGAAGGCGATCTCCACCGCCACCAGCGGCACCGCGTTCTCCTGCACCAGCCAGGCCTCCGCGCCGGCGGGCGTGACGACGCGCTGGATGTCGGCGCCTCGGGCGGGGGCGGAGACGGCGAGGGTGGCGGCGGTGACCATGATGGCGGCGATCGTGTCCTTGGCGGCGGAGAAGGGGGAGCGGCGGAAGAGCGAAGCGATGCGGGCGATCACGGACGCGCCTCGGCGGCGGGGGCGGCGGGCGCCGCCTTGGCGCTCAGAAGCTCGCCGGTGACCGAGCGGCGCGCCACCAGCACCGCGCGGGCGGCGTCGCGCACCTCGTTCGCGGTGACGGCGCGGACGCGATCCGGCCACTCCAGCACGTCCTTGATGGCGCCGCCGGTGGCGAGCGAGGCGCCGTAGATGCGCGCGAGCGTGGCCTGGCTGTCCTGGGCGTAGATGGTGTCTGCGATCAGCCGGGTCTTGGCGCGGGCGAGCTCGGCCTCGGACGGGCCTTCGGCGGCGAAGCGGGCCACGGTCTCGTCGAGCGCGGCCTCCACCTCCTTCAGGCCGGCGTCGCCGCGCGGGCTGGCGTAGACTGCGAAGCGGCCGTCGTCGAGCGCGTCGCCCTGATACCAGGCGCCGGCGCTGGCCGCGACGCCCTTCTCCACCACCAGCGCCTGATAGATGCGGCTGGTGACGCCGCCGCCGAGGATCTGCGCCGCGAGATCGAGCGCATAGGCCTCGTGGCCGGCGGCGGTCTCGTAGGACGGCGCCAGGAACTGCTTGGAGATGGAAGGCTGCGTCACGCGCGGATCGGACAGCGTCACCCGGCGCGCGGCGCGGGGCTCGGGCTCGGTCGGGCGCTGGCGCGGGCCGGCGTCGGCCCGGCGGGCGATCCTGCCATAGGTGTCGTCGGCGAGGCGGCGCACCTCGTCGGCCTCCACGTCGCCGGCCACCACCAGGATGGCGTTGTTCGGCGTGTAGAAGCGCTCGTAGAACGCGATGGCGTCGGCGCGGGAGAGCTTCTCCATCTCGTGCTCCCAGCCGATGATCGGCGTGCCGTAGGGGTGATTCACGAACAGCGAGGCAGCCACCGCCTCGGACAGCTGCGAGCCCGGATCGCCGTCGATGCGCGAGCGGCGCTCCTCCAGGATCACGTCGCGCTCCGGGTTCACCACCTCGTCGGTGAGCTGCAGCCCGGTCATGCGGTCGGCCTCGAAGCCCATGACGGTCTTCAGGTGCTCCTTCGCCACCCGCTGGAAATAGGCGGTGTAGTCGTAGGAGGTGAAGGCGTTCTCCTGCCCGCCGAGCTCGGCCACGGTCTTGGAGAACTGGCCGGCCGGATGCTTCGCGGTGCCCTTGAACATCAGGTGTTCGAGGAAATGCGCGATGCCGGAGACGCCGCGCGGCTCGTCGGCGGAGCCCGCCTTGTACCAGATCATGTGCGTCACCACCGGCGTCCGGTGATCGGGGATCACGACCACCTCGAGCCCGTTCTCCAGCGTGAAGGACGCGACCTCCGGGCCCGAGACGCGGGCGGGATCGGCCTGGGCGGGCGCGGGGGTGAGGCCGGCGAGCGATCCGGCGAAGGTGGCGGCGGCCATGGTTGCGGCGAAACCTCCGAGCAAGCGTCTGAACATGAGACCTGCGAGTCTGGCGTGAAAATGCGCGGGCCGAAAAAGCCCGGATAAGGTCCTCATATAGCCGTGCACGCCGCCGGCTTCGAGCGCAAGGGCGCGTCACGAGCGGGTGAGAGCCGTTAAATCGCGGCAAGGTTCAGTCGGGCGCGAGCAGTCGTGCGCCGGGCCCTTCCGCGCCGAGCCGGTCGTCCGGGTTGCGCAAGGGGCAGACCGAGGCCGACAGGCAGCCGCAGCCGATGCAGCCGTCGAGATCGTCCCGGAGCCCCGTCAGCCGGGCGATCCGGGCGTCGAGGTCCGCGCGCCAGCGGGCGGAGAGCGCGGCCCAGTCGGCGGCGCTCGGGGCGCGGGCCTCCGGCAGTTCGGCGAGCGCAGCCCCGATGGTGGCGAGCGGCAGGCCGAGCTTCTGCGCCACCCGGATCACCGCCACCCGGCGCAGGGTCTCGCGCGGGTAGCGCCGCTGGTTGCCGGCGTTGCGGCGGGAGAAGATCAGCCCCCTGGCCTCGTAGAAGTGCAGCGCCGAGACCGCGACACCGCTGCGGCGGGCGAGTTCGCCTACGGTGAGCTCCGGTTTCGGCGCGCGGGCGCGAGCGGTCGTCATGGGGCGTGCCCTTTGGCGCTTGACCTCAACCTAACTTGAGGTTTTATGACGTGACGCTCCAGCGGACGCAAGCACGGAGCGCGCCTATGAGAACGCCCCTTCATCTCGCCCTGATCTACGGCAGCGCCCGGCCCGGGCGGCTGTGCGACGCCGTCGGCTCCTGGGCCGAGGCGGAGATCCGCCGCGCCGGAGGCTTCACCACCGAAGTGACCGACCCGCGCACGGCGCTCGACGACGAGCCGGCGCTTCGGGAGGCCCTCACGCGGGCCGACGGCTTCGTGGTGGTGACGCCCGAATACAACCACTCCTTCGCCGCGCCGCTTAAGGCGCTGATCGACGCCGCCGACGTGGAATGGGGCGCGAAGCCCGCCGCGTTCGTCTCCTATGGCGGGCTGTCCGGCGGCCTGCGCGCGGTGGAGCAGCTGCGGCTGGTGTTCGCGGAGCTGCATGTGGTGGGCGTCGCGGAAAGCGTCGCGCTGCCGGACGCCTGGAACCGCTTCGACGGCGCCGGCCGGATGCTGGAGCCGGAGCGGCCGCGTCGCGCCATGGGGCGCATGCTGGGGCGGCTGCGCTGGTGGGGCGAGGCGCTCAAGGCCGCGCGCTCGGCCGAGATCTTCACGGAGGCCGCGTGATGGCCGCGCTCGACCTCGACGCCTACTTCGCCCGCATCGGCTATGACGGCCCTCGCGCGCCGACCCTCGCGGTTCTGACCGAGACGCACCGCCGCCATCTGGCCGCGATCCCGTTCGAGGCCATCGAGGCCCGGCTTGGCCGGGTGGTGGACGTCTCGCCGCAAGGCGTGGACGCCAAGCTGATCAATGCGCGCCGGGGCGGCTACTGCTACGAGCAGAACGGCCTGCTGAAGCGCGCGCTGGAGGCGCTGGGCTTCCGCGTCGACGCCCTGCTGGCCCGCGTCACCATGCATGGCGGGCCGGATACGCCCCGGCCGGGACGCACCCACATGACGCTCTCGGTGGAGGCGGAAGGCGGGCGCTATCTGGTGGACGCGGGCTTCGGCGCGCTGGTCCCCGCCGCGCCGCTGCGCCTCGACGCGCGCGGCCCGCAACAGACGCGGCTCGGGACGTTCCGTCTGGCGCCGGACGGGCGCGAGATCGCGCTGTCGATCGCCGAGGGCGACGGCTGGGCGCCGCTCTATTCGGCGTCGCTGGAGCCGCAGGCGCAAGCCGATGTGGAGATCGCCAACTGGTTCACCTCCACCCACCCGCAGTCGTTCTTCCGCCGCGCCTTCGCGGTGGCGCGGGTGGCGGAGACCGAGCGCTACGCCCTGTTCGACGATCGCCTCACGGTGCGGAGGGCGGACGGGAGCGAGGAGCGTCGGCGGCTGACCGCGCCCGAGATCGAGGCCGCGCTGCCGGAGCTGTTTCGCCTCGCGCCGCAGCCGGAATGGCGCGACCTGTTCGCGCAGGCGACGGCGGCCGCGGCGTGACGGCCGGGACGAAGACGATCACGGCGCGGCGGGGGAGCGCCGTGATCGGGGGCGGGGGCCCGGCTTCGACGTCAGGCGGCGGCGGGCTTGCGGCCGCGCTTGGCGGGAGTCGGCGCGGGGGCCGCGGCCTTGCTGCGCTGCTGTCCGAGACCGGCCTTCTTGGCGAGTTCGGAGCGGGCGGCGGCATAGTTCGGCGCCACCATGGGATAGTCGGCGGGCAGGCCCCACTTGGCGCGGTAATCGGCCGGCGTCATGTCGTAGGCGGTGCGCAGATGACGCTTCAACGACTTGAACTTCTTGCCGTCCTCAAGACAGATGATGAAATCGGGGCCGACCGATTTCTTGATCGGCACCGCCGGAGTGAGCTCCACCACCGGCTCCTTCGTCGCGCCGGTGGCGGCGGAGGTCAGCGCGCCATGGACGGTCTGGATCAGCGTCGGCAGATCGGCCGCGGCGACCGAATTGTTGCTCACATAGGCGCTGACCACATCGGCGGTCAGCGTCACGAAATCGGTCTCATCAGTCATATTGATTGAGTCTCCTCTTCACTCTCGAAAGAACTGATCCTGTTCGGCGTCTTTGGCAAGACGAAACAGTAATCATACGTAAACAAAATAACCACAAACGCTCTATAGGGCCTCCCGGAGGCAGCACAGCGGGCGCCCGTGGACGGCGCATCGGCGGCCGATCGCCTCCTATGGGCGAGGTGAGGCGTAAAAACCCGCTCCCCAGGCTGTTCTTTTGGCTCGCGTCACGGCGAACAAATCGTCCATACTCGTGGCGTCCCAGCTCTGATCGCCGATATATCCTCAGGAGTACGCCGCATGCCGCATGAGACGCCGCTGATTTCCACGATCGTCGCGGGTTTCGTGCTTGCATTCGTCCTCGGCGCCGTCGCCAACCGGTTCAAGCTCCCGCCGCTCGTGGGTTACCTGCTGGCCGGCGTGCTCGTCGGTCCGCACACGCCGGGCTACGTGGCGGACCAGAAGCTCGCGCCGGAGCTGGCGGAGATCGGCGTCATCCTGCTGATGTTCGGCGTGGGTCTGCACTTCTCGCTGAAGGACCTGCTGTCGGTGCGCGGCGTGGCGGTGCCGGGCGCGGTGGCGCAGATGGCCTTCGCCACGCTGCTCGGCTGGGGCCTCGCCATGGGCCTCGGCTGGTCCCATGGCGGAGGACTGGTTTTCGGCCTCGCGCTCTCGGTCGCCTCCACCGTGGTGCTGCTGAAGGCGCTGCAGGAGCGCCGCCTCGTGGAGAGCGAACGCGGCCGCATCGCGGTCGGCTGGCTCATCGTCGAGGACCTGGCGATGGTGCTGGCGCTGGTGCTGATCCCGGCGGTGTCCAGCATCGCGAGCGGCGACGGCGCCGCCGCCGCGGTCTATGGCGATCCGTTCGCGGCGCTGCTCGCCCGCGGCTTCGGGATCGAGCTCAACATCTGGGGCGTGATCGGGCTGACGCTCGCCAAGGTCGCGGCCTTCGTGGCGCTGATGCTGATCGTGGGCCGGCGCGTCATCCCCTGGGTGCTGCACCGCATCGCCCACACCGGCTCGCGCGAGCTGTTCCGGCTCGGCGTGCTGGCCATCGCGCTGGGCGTCGCCTTTGGAGCGGCCAAGCTGTTCGGCGTGTCGCTGGCGCTCGGCGCCTTCTTCGCCGGCATGATCCTGTCCGAGAGCGAACTCAGCCACAGCGCGGCGCAGGAGAGCCTGCCGCTGCGCGACGCCTTCTCGGTGCTGTTCTTCGTCTCCGTGGGCATGCTGTTCGACCCGGGGATCCTGGTGCGCGATCCGCTGCCGGTGCTCGCCACCTTCGCCATCATCGTGGTGGGCAAGTCCATCGCGGCCTTCCTGATCGTCATCGCCTTCAAGCGCACCACCGGCACCGCGCTCACCATCTCGGCGAGCCTCGCCCAGATCGGCGAGTTCTCCTTCATCCTGGCGGAGCTCGGCGTCGGCCTGAAGCTGCTGCCGGAGGAAGGGCGCGACCTGATCCTGGCCGGCGCGCTGATGTCGATCGTGTTCAACCCGATCATGTTCATGCTGATGGACCGGTTGAAGCCGCGGCTGGAGGGCCGCATCGGCCGCGCCGCGCCCAAGCCGGCGGCCGCCGCTGCGGCGAAGCCCGCCGCCAGGGATGCGGCCGAGCCCGTGGCCGCGGCGCCGGCCGCGCCGGACGTGGCGAAGCCGGCGGAAGCGGCGCCCGCGCCGGTGGCGGAGCCTGCTCCCGCGGCCGTCGCTGCGGAGGCCGCGCCGGAGGAGCCGCAGGCGGACGAGGCGGTCGAGATTTCGGACGACGACGTGACCGCCACCCCGACGGAGCTGTCCGGCCATGTGGTCCTGGTCGGCTACGGCCGGGTCGGCGCGCTGGTGGGCGAGCGGCTGCGCGCCACCGAAACGCCGTTCCTCGTGATCGAGGACACGGAAAAGGCCATCGCCGCGCTGAAGGACATGGGCGTGGAGGTCATCGCCGGCAACGCCGCGTCCTCCGACGTGCTGGCGCTCGCGGGCCTCGACCGCGCCGCGACGCTGGTGGTCGCCATTCCCAACGCGTTCGAGGCGGGGCAGGTGATCGAGAAGGCCCGCAAGCTCAATTCGACGCTCGCCATCGTGGCCCGCGCCCACGCCCAGGCGGAGATCGAGCACTTCACCAAGCTCGGCGCGAACCAGGTCATCATGGGCGAGCGCGAGATCGCCCGCGGCATGACCCGCTCGCTCGGGATCGGCGACCATCTGGCGGGCGACATGCCGACCGAACGGCCGGAGACGCCTCTGGTCGCGGCGGCCGAAGCCTCCTCCGCCGAGGTCGAAGCGACGCCTGAGCCAGCCGTGGAGCGTCCGGCGGCCGAAGAGGCGGCGAAGGGCGACGATGCGCCGGCGCCGGCGGAGGCGCCGCCGTCCGCCGCCGGACCCGGGACGCCTGAGCCCGCCGCCGCGCCGGCAAGCCCGGAGCCCGCCAAGGGCTGACGGACGCCGCCGGCTCCGCGCTGGACAGGCGGGGCGTTCAGCCGGGGACGAGCACCATCCACGGCACTCCGAAGCGGTCTTTCAGCATGCCGAAGGCCGGCGAGAAGAAGGTCGGCCCGAGCGGCGTCTGGACCTCGCCGCCGTCGGAAAGCGCGTCGAACAGCCGCCGCGCGTCGCCGGCGTCCGTCGCGGCGAGGGACAGGCTGAAACCCTCATGGCCCCTGAGCGGAGCGCCGCAGCCGCCGCCGTCGGACATCAGCAGCTCCGCGCCGCGGATGCGAATCGCGGCATGCAGCACGGCCCGGCCGCCGATCGCGGGCAGCATCTCCGGCGGAACCGGGTCGGGCGCCTCGTCGTAGCGCATCAGCGTCAGGCGCTCGGCGCCGGCGGCCTGTTCGTAGAACAGGATCGCCTCCTCGCAGCGGCCGTCGAAGAACAGATAGGGACGGATCGACATGGGCGTCTCCTCAGGGTGCGCTCCCTCTGGGAGGTCACCTGTGGGACGCGCGACGTCGGACAAGGGCGAGGCCGAGCGCACGCCTTGCGACCATGGTCCCAAACGACGAACGCCCGCGCGAGGCGCGGGCGTTCCAGGCCGCCGTCCGGAGCGGGACGATCAGTCGTTGACCACCAGCTGGCGGTTGATGGCGAGCGAGGCCAGCGAGCACACCGCGCCGGAGAGCAGGTAGGCGCCGACCAGCGCCGGGCCGAACTGGGCCGACAGGCCGAGCGCCACCAGCGGCGCGAAGGCGGCGCCGATCAGCCAGGCGAAATCGGCGGTGAAGGCCGCGCCGGTGTAGCGGTAGCGGCTGGAGAAGTTGGAGGTCAGCGCGCCCGAGGACTGGCCGAAGGTGAGGCCGAGCAGGGCGAAGCCGATCAGGATGAAGGCGGTCTGGCCGGGCACGCCGCCGTCCAGCAGGAAGGGAGTCGCGATCGAGAACACCGCGATCAGCGAGGCGCAGACGCCGAGCAGGGTGCGGCGGCCGATGCGGTCGGCGATCAGGCCCGAGGCCACGATGCCGACCACGCCGACCACGGCGCCGATCATCTCGATCAGCAGGAACTGCAGCGCGTCGCCGTCGGTGAGCAGGGTCGCCCAGGACAGCGGGAAGATGGTGACGAGGTGGAACAGCGCGAAGCTCGCCAGCGGCGCGAAGGCGCCGATCAGCACGTTGCGGCCTTCCTCCATGAACAGGCCGAACACCGGCGCGGGCTCAAGCTCGCGGGTGGCGAGCAGCTGGCTGTAGGCCTCGCTCAGCACCAGGCGCAGGCGGGCGAACAGCGCCACCACGTTGACCGCGAAGGCCACGAAGAACGGGTAGCGCCAGCCCCAGGACAGGAAGTCCTCGGGCGACAGCGTGTTGAGGAAGAACACGAACAGGCCGGCCGCCAGCAGGAAGCCGAGCGGCGCGCCGAGCTGCGGCATCATGGCGAACCAGCCGCGCCGGCCGGCGGGCGCGTTCAGCGACAGCAGCGAGGCCAGTCCGTCCCAGGCGCCGGCGAGCGCCAGGCCCTGGCCGATGCGCGCGGCCGCCAGCAGCCACACCGCGCCCACGCCGATCTGGGCGTGGCTCGGCAGGAAGGCGATGGAGGCGGTGGAGCCGCCCAGCAGGAACAGCGCGATGGTGAGCTTCACGCCGCGGCCGTACAGGCGGCCCACGTTCATGAAGATGAAGGAGCCGATCGGCCGCGCCACGAAGGCGAGCGAGAAGATCGCGAACGAGTACAGCGTCGCGGTCAGCCGGTCGGTCTCGGGGAACAGCAGCGCCGGGAACACCACCACCGAGGCTATGCCGTAGACGAAGAAGTCGAAGAACTCCGACGTGCGGCCGATGACGACGGCGAGGGCGATCTCGCCCGGCGTGACCGTGTGATGGTCGCCCTGGGTGCTCTGACGGGCGTGGCGTTCCAGTTCGGCGGTCGAGGACAGGGCGTGGTCTTGGCTCATCGATCCCAACGCTGCTTTGTGCGGGCGCGCCCGCCGCGGGACATATCCCGGACAGGCAAGATGGCGCGGCGAACCGCAGTCCTCAACGCCAAAAGACGCATGAATTCGGAACGGCGATGTCCAAAACGCATGGGTCCGGACGGAGACGTCCGCAGGCTGAGGCGTCATTGTCTCTATGCGGACGGCCGTCATGCGCCGATAGGACAAAGCGTCCAATGTCGAAGCCGGCGGTGGGGGCGTAACGCACCCTGAACCTGCCCCGCTCCGCCAACACGGACAGCCGGCCCTTGAGCACTCTTCTCCGCCGTTTCGCCATCCTTCCGCTGGTCCTGCTTCTCGCAGGCTGCGAGATGGTCGTGATGTCTCCCTCCGGCGACATCGCCGCCCAGCAGCGCGATCTGATCGTGATCTCCACGGTCCTGATGCTGCTGATCATCGTTCCCGTCATCGCCCTGACCCTTCTGTTCGCCTGGCGCTACCGCGAGTCGAACAAGGAGGCGACCTACGACCCCGACTGGCACCACTCGACCCAGCTCGAGGTGGTGATCTGGGCGGCGCCGCTGGTCATCATCATCGCGCTCGGCGCGGTGACGTGGAGCAGCACCCACCTGCTGGACCCGTACCGCCCGCTGTCGCGCGTCGCCGAAGGGCGGCCGCTGCCGGAAGGCGTGAAGCCGCTGCAGGTGCAGGCGGTGGCGCTCGACTGGAAGTGGCTGTTCATCTACCCGGAGCTCGGCGTCGCGACCGTCAACGAGCTGGCGGCGCCGGTGGACCGGCCGATCAACTTCCAGATCACCTCCTCCACGGTGATGAACTCGTTCTTCATCCCGGCGCTGGCGGGGCAGATCTACGCCATGGCCGGCATGGAGACGAAGCTGCACGCGGTCATCAACACGGCCGGCGTCTATGACGGCTTCTCCGCCAACTACAGCGGCGCCGGCTTCTCCGACATGCGCTTCAAGTTCCACGGCGTGTCGGAGGAGGAGTTCGGAGCCTGGGTCGCGAAGGCCAAGGCCTCCGGCGCGACGCTCGACCGGGCGACCTACACGGCGCTCGAGAAGCCGAGCGTGCGCGAGCCGGTGAAGCTGTTCGCCTCGGTGGACGGCGGGCTCTACGACGCCATCCTCAACATGTGCGTCGACACGGCCAAGATGTGCATGAAGGACATGATGCGCATCGACGCCCAGGGCGGCCTCGGCAAGGAGGGCATCCGCAACGTCTTCGCGCTGCAGTACGACGCGCCGCGCTCCCGGGGCGGCCATCACGCCCCGCCGAAGCGCTTCGTCGCCGCCGCCTGCACCCCCGAGGCCCCGCGCGACGGCCTGACCGTCGAGCGCGCGGCCCCGAAGCCCGCTTACGAGCGGCGCGCCGACGCCGTCCGCGTCGCCCCGCTCCAGACCGCCGCGGCCGACGCCGCGGCGTCCGCCGCCCTTTCGGAATGACAGAGTAGGCCGAGATGACACCGAGCCCGGTTGAAGAGAGCGTCCTGTTCGGGCGCCTTTCGCTGAACGCGCTGCCGCTGCACGAGCCGATTCTGGTCGTCACCTTCGCGGCGGTCGTTCTCGGGGGCGTCGCCGTCCTTGGCGCGCTCACCTATTTCCGCCTCTGGGGCTACCTGTGGCGGGAGTGGCTGACCTCCATCGACCACAAGAAGATCGGGATCATGTACGTGATCCTCGGGCTCGTCATGCTGCTGCGCGGCTTCGCCGACGCGCTGATGATGCGCCTGCAGCAGGCCATGGCCTTCGGCGGCTCCGAGGGCTACCTGCCGCCGCACCACTACGACCAGATCTTCACCGCCCACGGCGTGATCATGATCTTCTTCGTGGCGATGCCGCTGGTCACGGGCTTCATGAACTACCTCGTGCCGCTGCAGATCGGCGCGCGCGACGTGGCGTTCCCGTTCCTCAACAACTTCAGCTTCTGGATGACCGCCTCCGGCGCGGCGCTGGTGATGGCCTCGCTGTTCGTCGGCGAGTTCGCGGCCACCGGCTGGCTGGCCTATCCGCCGCTGTCGGGCATCGCCTATTCGCCGGGCGTCGGCGTGGACTATTACATCTGGGCGCTGCAGATCGCGGGCGTGGGCACGCTGCTCTCGGGCGTGAACCTGATCGTGACCATCGTGAAGATGCGCGCGCCCGGCATGTCGATGATGCGCATGCCGGTGTTCACCTGGACGGCGCTGTGCTCGAACGTGCTCATCGTCGCCTCCTTCCCGGTGCTGACCGCCGCGCTCGCGCTGCTGTCGCTCGACCGCTACGTCGGAACCGCGTTCTTCACGAACGACTTCGGCGGCAGCGCCATGATGTACGTGAACCTGATCTGGATCTGGGGCCACCCGGAGGTTTACATCCTGATCCTGCCGGCCTTCGGCATCTTCTCGGAGGTGGTCGCGACCTTCTGCGGCAAGCGCCTGTTCGGCTACGCCTCCATGGTCTACGCCACGGTGGTCATCACCATCCTGTCCTACCTGGTGTGGCTGCACCACTTCTTCACCATGGGGTCGGGCGCGTCCGTGAACTCGTTCTTCGGGATCACGACCATGATCATCTCGATCCCGACCGGCGCGAAAATCTTCAACTGGCTGTTCACCATGTACCGCGGCCGGATCAAGTTCGAGCTGCCCATGCTGTGGACGGTCTCCTTCATGGTGACCTTCGTCATCGGCGGCATGACCGGCGTCCTGCTCGCCGTGCCCCCGGCCGACTTCGTGCTGCACAACTCGCTGTTCCTGATCGCCCACTTCCACAATGTGATCATCGGCGGCGTGCTGTTCGGCCTGTTCGCCGGCATCGCCTACTGGTTCCCGAAGGTCACGGGCTTCAGGCTCGATCCGTTCTGGGGCAAGGTTTCGTTCTGGTCCTGGACCATCGGCTTCTACATGGCCTTCATGCCGGTCTACGTGCTCGGCCTGATGGGCGTGACCCGCCGCATGTCCAAGTTCGACGACCCGTCGCTGCAGATCTGGTTCGTGATCGCCGCGCTCGGCGCGGTCCTGATCGCGGTGGGCATCGGCTCGTTCCTGCTGCAGATCGTCGTCAGCTTCATCAAGCGCGAGACGCTCAAGGACGTGACCGGCGATCCGTGGAACGGCCGCACGCTGGAGTGGTCCACCTCCTCGCCTCCGCCGGACTACAACTTCGCCTTCACGCCGGTGGTGCACGATCTCGACGCCTGGCACGACATGAAGAAGCGCGGCTACGTGCGGCCCGCGGGCGGCTTCCTGCCGATCCACATGCCCAAGAACACCTGGGCGGGCATCGTTCTGGCCGGCATCAGCACCGTCTGCGGCTTCGCCCTGATCTGGCACATCTGGTGGCTGGCGGGCGCGAGCTTCCTGGCGCTGGTGGTCACCGCGATCACGCACACCTTCAACTACGACCGCGACTTCCACATCCCGGCCGCGACCGTCACCGAGACGGAAGCCGAGCGGTCGCGCTACCTCGCCGCGGGAGTCTGACAGCATGAGCGCGCACGCGTCCGCCGCGATCGACGACAAGACCTTCTATCTCCGGGAGGAGCACCACCCGGAGAACGGCACCCTGCTGGGGTTCTGGACCTACCTGATGAGCGACTGCCTCATCTTCGCGGTCCTGTTCGCCTGCTACGGCGTGCTCGGGCGCAACTACGCCGCCGGTCCCTCGGGCGCGGACCTGTTCGACCTGAAGCTGGTCGCCATCAACACGGCCTTCCTGCTGCTCTCCTCCATCACCTACGGTCTGGCGATGCTGGAGATGGAGAAGAACCGCAAGGGCACCACGCTGTTCTGGCTCGGCGTCACCGGCGTGTTCGGCGCGTGCTTCCTGGGGCTGGAGCTCTATGAGTTCTGGCACCTGATCCACGAGGGCGCGACGCCCCAGCGCTCGGCCTTCCTGTCGTCGTTCTTCGCGCTGGTCGGCACCCACGGCCTGCACGTGTTCTTCGGCTGCGTCTGGCTGATCACGCTGATGGTGCAGGTGGGCCAGCGCGGCCTGATCCTCGAGAACCGCCGCCGCCTGATGTGCCTCAGCATGTTCTGGCACTTCCTCGACGTCGTCTGGATCGGCGTCTTCACCTTCGTCTATCTGATGGGGACGCTGTGATGGCCGGAACCCACGCCGAGAACGCCCACGGGGCGCACGGGCACGACGACCACGGGCATGGCCAGAGCGGGGCGGGCCACGCCACCCTCGGCGGCTACCTGACCGGCTTCTTCCTCTCGATCATCCTGACGGCGATCCCGTTCTGGATCGTGATGGGGGACGTGTTCCGCTCCACCTCCACCGCCGCCGTGGTGCTGCTGGTGTTCGCCGCGGTGCAGATCGTGGTGCACATGGTCTACTTCCTGCACATGAACTCCAAGTCGGAGGGCGGCTGGAACATGCTGGCCATGATCTTCACCGCGGTGCTGGTGGTGATCACGCTGGCGGGCTCGTTCTGGGTCATGCACCACCTGAACACCAACATGATGCCCGGCGGCGCCCACGACATGCAGAACATGGAAGGCATGCGGCCGGCGGAGACGCCCGAGCCGCGGTGACCGCGGACGGGCCTCGATCCGGCGTGAGTTCCGACGAGAGCGCGAAGGGAGAGCGGCGGCGCCGCTCTCCCTTTTTTCATGCGGCTCTGGGCGCGCTGACGCTGGCGCTGTTCTCCGGCTTCGTGGCGCTCGGGGTCTGGCAGGTGGAACGCCGGGCCTGGAAGCTTGATCTGATCGCCCGGGTCGAGGCCCGCATCCACGCGGCGCCGGTCGCGGCCCCCGGCCCCGACCGCTGGGCGGAGCTCTCCGCCTCCGACGAATACCGCCGGGTGCGGCTCGTCGGCCGCTTCGACCATGCGCGCGAGACCTTCACCCAGGCGACCACCGCCTATGGCGCCGGCTACTGGACGCTGACGCCGCTCCGCACGCACGAGGGCTTCGACGTGCTGGTCAACCGCGGCTTCGTCACCTCCGAGCGGCGCGATCCGGCCTCGCGCGGCGCGGCCGCGCCCGAGGGCGAGACCGAAGTGGTCGGCCTGATGCGGCTGAGCGAGCCCCATGGCGGCTTCCTGCGCGCGAACGATCCTGCGGCGGACCTGTGGCGTTCCCGCGACGTGGCCGCCATCGCCGCCGCCCGCGGGCTGACGCGGCCCGCGCCCTATTTCGTCGACGCGGAAGCCGGCCCGGACCGGGCCGGCTGGCCGAAGGCGGGGCTGACCGTGGTCGCCTTCCGCAACGACCATCTGGTCTACGCCTTGACCTGGTTCGGGCTGGCGGCGATGACGCTGGCGGGCGCCGCCATCGTCATCCTGCGCGGCCGGTCGGGAGCGCGCGACGCATGAGCATGGGGCGGCTGGGACGGGCGCTGACGCTGCTGGACCGCGCCGCGCCCGACGTCACCACCGCCCGCAAGAACATGCTGCTGCTGATCCAGCTGCGCTGGATCGCGGTCGGCGGACAGATCGCCACCATCGCCGGCGTGCATCTGGGCTTCGGGGTCGAGCTGCCGCTCGCCCACATGGGGCTGACGCTGGCCGGGCTGCTGGCGCTCAACGTGCTGACGCTGCTCCGGCTGCAGAGCCTCGCGCCGGTGACCGAGGCGGAGCTGTTCGTGGCGCTGGCGCTCGACATGTTCGGCCTCGCGGTCCAGCTCCACCTGAGCGGCGGCGCCACCAACCCCTTCGCCTTCCTGTTCCTGCTGCAGGTGACTCTCGGCGTCGTGCTGCTGCCGGCCGGCTTCGCGGTGGGGATCGTCGTGTTCGCCGTGCTCGCCTTCGGGGTGCTGACGCGGTTCTACGAGCCGCTGAACCTGCCGTCCCAGCACGGCCACGATCTGTTCGCGCTGCACATCGACGGCATGTTCGCCTGTTTCGCCATGGTGGCGGCGCTGCTCGCCACCTTCGTCGCCCGGATCGCGCGCAACCTGAGCCAGCGGGACGTGCGGCTGGCGGAGCTGCGGCAGCAGGCGGCGGAGGAGGACCACATCGTCCGCATGGGCCTGCTCGCCTCCGGCGCCGCCCATGAGCTCGGCACGCCGCTCGCGACGCTGGACGTGATCCTCACCGACTGGCGGCGCATGCCGACCTTCGCCGACGATCCGGCGCTCGCGGGCGAGCTCGACGACATGCGGGCCGAGGTGCGGCGCTGCAAGGCCATCGTCACCGGCATCCTGCTGTCCGCCGGCGAAGCGCGGGGCGAGGCGCCGACGGTCACCTCCGTCGGCGCCTTCTTCGGCGACATCGTCGACGACCGGCGCGAGGCTCGCGCCGTGGGCCGGATCGATTACGAGGACAGTTTCGGCGACGACCTGCCGATCGTGGCGGACCCCGCCCTGAAGCAGGTGCTGAGCGCGGTGATCGACAACGCCGTGGACGCCTCGCCCCGCTGGGTGGGGGTTTCGGTGGAGCGCGAGGGCGGCGACCTGGTCCTCACCGTGCACGACGACGGCCCCGGCTTCACCGAGGCGACGCTCGCGGAGTTCGGCAAACCCTACAATTCCAGCAAGGGCAAGCCGGGGAGAGGACTGGGGCTGTTTCTGGTGGTAAACGTCGTGCGCAAGCTCGGCGGCGCGGTGACCGCCGGCAACCGGCCGGGAGGCGGCGCCGTCGTCACGCTGACGCTGCCGCTCGCGGCGCTCGCGATCGGGAAGGCGCATGGAGACGGAGACGACGGCTGACCGCCTGCTGGTGATCGTCGAGGACGATCCAAAGTTCTCGCAGACGCTCGCGCGCTCGTTCGAGCGCCGGGGCTACGAGGCGCTCCGGGCCGCGAGCCTCGAGGAGCTGCAGGATCTGTTGAAGACGCGCTCGCCGGCCTTCGCGGTGGTGGACCTCAAGCTCGCCAACGGCTCGTCCGGCCTCGCCTGCGTGCAGGCGCTGCACGCCCACGATCCGGAGACCAACATCGTGGTGCTGACCGGCTTCGCCAGCATCGCCACCGCCGTGGAGGCGATCAAGCTCGGCGCCCGGCACTACCTCGCCAAGCCCTCCAACACCGACGACATCGAGGCCGCCTTCGCCCGCGCCGAGGGCGACGTCGCGGCCCCGCTGACCGAGCGCGCCACCTCCATCAAGACGCTGGAGTGGGAGCGCATCCACGAGACCCTGATCGAGACCGGCTTCAACATCTCCGAGACCGCGCGGCGGCTCGGCATGCACAGGCGCACGCTGGCCCGCAAGCTGGAGAAGCAGCAGATCAAGTGATAAGCCGATCCGGCTCACCCGTCGCCGGGCCGGCGCGGGGGCCTGATTTTTTGAGCGGACGGCCCGTTCCGGCCGTTCTCCTAAGCGGAAGGCGGGTCCGGATCACGGGCGCGCCCTTATCCGCTCGCGCGGCCTTCGGGCGCGCGTCGTGGTTCGATTACGTTCGCGGGGCGAGGCCGTTCAGGAGCCGTCCCGCCGCAAGGGCTTTGGCGTCATGGATCTGTTGAAGCGCTTCTTCGCCTATTACCGGCCGCACCGGGGCCTGTTCCTGCTGGACTTCTCGGCGGCGGTGGTTTCGGGCGTGCTGGAGCTGGGCTTCCCCATGGCGGTGAAGCTGTTCGTGGACGAACTGCTGCCCCGGCAGGACTGGACGCTGGTGGTGCTGGCGGCGCTCGCGCTGTTCACGATCTATCTCGCCAACACCGGCCTGATGGTGATCGTCACCTACTGGGGCCACAAGCTCGGCATCAACATCGAGACCGAGATGCGCCGCCGGGCCTTCGACCACCTGCAGAAGCTGTCCTTCGGCTATTTCGACAACCAGAAGACCGGCCATCTCATCGGCCGCCTGACCAAGGATCTGGAGGAGATCGGCGAGGTCGCCCATCACGGCCCGGAAGACCTGTTCATCGCGGTGATGACGCTGATCGGCGCCTTCGCGCTGATGTTCGCGGTGAATGTGGAGCTTGCGCTGATCACCATCGTCGTCGCCCCCGTGACGGCCTGGGTCACGGGCCGCTACGGCGGACGCATGACGCGCAACTGGCGGGAGCTTTACGGCCGGGTCGGCTCGTTCAACGCCCGCATCGAGGAGAACGTGGGCGGCATCCGGGTGGTGCAGGCCTTCGCCAACGAGGACCACGAGCGCCGCCTGTTCGAGCGCGACAACGACGGCTACCGCGCCACCAAGCTCGAGGCCTACCGCATCATCGCGGCCAGCACCTCGCTCAGCTATCTCAGCATGCGCTTCACCCAGGTGGTGGTGATGCTGGCGGGCAGCTATTTCGTCATCCAGGGGTCGCTCACCCATGGCGGCTTCATCGGCTTCCTGCTGCTGCTGGGCGCGTTCTTCCGGCCGCTCGAGAAGATCAATTCGGTGATCGAGACCTACCCGAAGGGCGTCGCCGGCTTCCGCCGCTACTGCGAGTTCATGGACACACGCCCAGACATCGTGGACCGCCCCGGCGCCGTCGATCCCGGCCCGCTGCGCGGCGACATCGCGTTCGAGAACGTCAGCTTCGGCTACGCCGCGGGCAAGACGCCGGTGCTGTCGAACATCGACCTCGCCATCCGCGCCGGAGAGACCGTGGCCTTCGTCGGTCCCTCGGGCGCGGGCAAGACCACGCTGTGCTCTCTGCTGCCGCGGTTCTACGAGGTCAGCGGCGGCCGCGTGACCATCGACGGGATCGACGTGCGCGACATGACGCTGTCGAGCCTGCGCAGCCGCATCGGCGTGGTGCAGCAGGACGTGTTCCTGTTCGCCGGCACCATCCGCGAGAACGTGGCCTACGGGCGCCTCGACGCCGCCGAGGAGGAGATCCGCGAGGCGACCCGCCGGGCGCGGCTCGAGGAGATGATCGAGCGCCTGCCCGACGGCCTCGACACCGTGATCGGCGAGCGCGGCGTGAAGCTCTCCGGCGGCCAGAAGCAGCGCCTCGCCATCGCGCGCATGTTCCTGAAGAACCCGCCGATCCTGATCCTCGACGAGGCCACCTCCGCGCTCGACGCCGAGACCGAGCGGGCGATCCAGCAGTCGCTGTCGGAGCTGGCCAAGGGCCGCACTACGCTCGTCATCGCCCACCGGCTCACCACCATCCGCGACGCCGACCGCATCGTGGTGGTGGACCGCGCCGGCGTGGTGGAGCAGGGCCGGCATCAGGATCTGGTGGTGGGCGACGGCGTCTACCGCCGCCTGCACGACGCCCAGTTCGCCGACGCCATGCGCTGAAGCCTCAGCCGCCGTCGCCCCAGCGGCGGCGGATCAGGGCGTCGAGCGAAAGCGCGCCCGGCCCGCGGGTGACGATCAGCAGGAAACACGTCGCCCACAGCCCGTGCTCCGGCCAGGCGTCGGGATAGACGAAGATCTCGATCACCGCGGTCATGCCGAGCAGCGCGAGCGCCGAGAGCCGGCTGGCGAGACCGACGACCAGCAGCGCGGGAAACAGGTGCTCCGCCACAGCCGCCGCCGTGGCCGCGGTCGCGGGATCGACCAGCGGCAGCCGGTACTCATCCTGAAACAGGAACGCCGCGCTGTCGGACAGGCCGAAGCCCTCCACCTTGGTCTGGCCCGAGCGCCAGAACACCGCCGCCGGGAACAGCCGGGCGCAGAGTCCGAGGGCCGCGTAGGGGAAGCTTTCCGCCCAGGCGAAAGCGCCGAGCAGGGCGCGGGAGACGGACCTCGCGGCGCTCATGGCGTCACCCCCTGCGTGAGCCCGACCACGAGGCCCGCCTGAACGAGCCTCGCAAGGCCCACAAGCGCGTCGTGGGGGACAGGACCGCCGGTGGCCTCGACGCCCTCGACCGCGGCGTCCGCGAACGCGACGCCCCGGTCGAGGGCGTCGAGGAAGGTCGCGGCGCCCGGCGACAGCGGCAGAACCTCCACCTCCAGCCGCGGCCGGACGACCGCGACGTCCTCGCCGCGCCAGTCGCCGATCGGCTCAAGCGGGATCGCGCCCGCGTTCATGGCCCAGATGGTCGCGACCGGATGGTGCGAGCGGACCAGCGTCAGCGAGGGATGCAGGCTGAGGCGGAGATCACCGAGAACGCCGGGATCGAGCGCCGCGAAGGCGGAGACGTCCAGCGGCGTGGCGTCTGCGGCGTGGTAGGCGTGGACGCGGGCGGATTCCAGCCGCGACACGTCGGGCAGGTAGTCCAGTTCCTCCAGCCCGACCGCTTCGGCGAGAAACGTGGGAAACGACGCGCCATAAAGATGCATCAGCGGCGACCGCGGCGGGTTCGCTCGCGCATAGCCCCGCGCCAGCCCCGTGAAGCAGGCTTCGCCCACGATGGCGCGGACCACGGGAAAGCGCGTCGCCAGCGCATCGATCAGGCCGACGGTCACGTTGTTGCGGTAGACGGCGAAGCGGCGGACGGGCGCAGCGCCGTCCCGGCCGATCAGGCCCTCAGGCGTCGCGGCCGCAGCATCGAGCAGCGCGTGGGCGAAGCCGCGCTCCCGCGCGACGCCTCCTGCGGGGCTCACGCCGCCCTCCGGGACCGGCTGGCGCGGTCGAGCGCCTGTTGCGCCCGATGGGCCTCGGCGGCGAGGGTCGGCCATTCGGGCACGTCGTTGTCCCATTCGATCAGCGTCGGCAGCGGCCCGGTCCGGTCGAGAAGCCGCTCGTAGAGCGCCCAGACCTCGCTCGCGACGGCCGCGCCATGGGCGTCCACCAGCAGCGGCCGGCCGGCGTCGTCCTCGTCCTGCGCATGGCCCGCGAGATGAATCTCGCCCACATGGGCGACGGGGAAGTCCGCCAGATAGGCCTCGGCGGACCAGCCGTGGTTGGTGGCGGAGACGAACACGTTGTTCACGTCCAGCAGCAGGCCGCAGCCGGTTCTCCGGGCGATCTCGGCGAGGAACGCGGTCTCGGGCACGTCGCTCTCCGCAAAGGTGACGTAGGTCGCCGGATTCTCCAGCAGCAGACGCCGCTGAAGCGCGGTCTGGGTCTCGTCCACATGCTCGGCCACCCGGGCGAGGGTCTCGGCGGTGTAGGGCAGCGGCAGGAGGTCGTTCAGGAACGCGCCCTCATGGGTGGACCAGGCCAGATGCTCGGAGAAGCTCTCCGGCTGATAGCGGTCGCAGAGGACGCGCAGCCGCTGGAGATGATCCCGGTCCAGAGGGCCGGCTCCCCCGATCGACAGGCCGACGCCGTGAACGGACAGCGCATGGTCCCGGCGCAGCGCCGTCAGCATGGCGTGCGGCGGACCGCCTGCGCCCATGTAGTTCTCGGCGTGAACCTCCAGAAAGCCGGGAAAGCGGTCGGCGCGCAGGGCGTCGAAATGCTCCGGCTTGAAGCCGACGCCGGCGGTCGCGGGCAGGGTGGTGCGGATCATGATCGGCTCATGGCGGCGTGAACGGCGGGCGCCGCCCCGGCGGATGCGCGGGGCGGCGCGGGCGGATCAGGACTTGATTGGGGTGAGCGAGCCCATGCCCTTCGGGGTCTTCATGGTCACGCAGGTGCCGGCCGGCACGGCCTTCCAGGCGTTGCCCTGGTGATCCATCTTGGCGGTGCCGGCGCAGGTGGTGCCCGGGCCGGCGGCGCAGTCGTTCTGGCCCTTCAGGGCGACGCCGAAGCACTTCTCCTTGCCCTTCATGGCGTCGTCGGCCTGGGCGGCGGCGGCGAAGGCGGCCACGAGCGAGGTGGCGAAGGCGGCGGCGGCGATGCTGCGGTTCATGGGAGGTCTCCTTGGTCGGCGCGGCCGTGTCGGCCCGCGTTGAGGGTTTCGCCGCGGGCGTGGCCGACGTTACGTCGTTCACGAAGTCGTGATATCCGGCGATGGGGACGTAACGCGCCGCAGGCTGCGGTCGTAAGGTCCATCGAGGCGGCCGGTGATCGAACGGACGAACGACTGGAACGAGCTGATGCAGGCGGCGGGCGGCGGCGACGAAGCCGCCTATCGCCGGCTGCTGTCCGAGCTCGCCGGTTTCCTTCGGGCGGTGCTGCGGCGGCGGGCGGCGGGCCTCGGCCTTGCGGCGGCGGAGCTTGAGGACGTGCTGCAGGAGACGCTGCTGGCGATCCACCTCAAGCGCGGCACCTGGGCGCCCGACCAGCCGGTGGCGCCCTGGGTCGCCGCCATCGCCCGCAACAAGATGGTGGACGCGCTCCGGCGGCGCGGACGCCGCGTGACGGCTCCGATCGAGGATTTCGCCGACACGCTGGCGGCTCCCGAGCCGGCGGAGGAGCTGTCGTCGCGCGAGGCCGCGCGGCTGCTGGCCGTGCTCAGCGGCCGGCAGCGGCAGGTGGTGGAGGCGTTGACCGTGGAGGGCGAGGACGTGAAGGCGGTGGCGGGGCGGCTCAACATCAGCGAAGGCGCGGTGCGTGTCGCCCTGCACCGGGGGCTCGCTGCGCTGTCCGCGGCCTACCGGAGCATCAGGGAATGAAGACCTCGGACCTCATCTCCGCTTTGGCGGCGGACGCCGGAACGCCGCCCGCCCGGCCGGGTCCGGCGCTGGCGGCCGGCCTCGTCTTGTCCGCGGCGGCCGCGGCGGCCGCGTTCTTCCTCTGGCTGCATCCCCGGCCCGACGTAGCGCAGGCGGCGGGCACGGCGCGCTTTCTGTTCAAGTTCGCGGAGACGCTGCTGATCGCAGGCGCGGCGGGCCTTGCGGCGGTGGCGATCGGCCGCCCCGGCGCGTCCTCCGCCGCGGCGATCCGCGCCGCCTTTGTCGCGGGCGGCGTGCTTCTGGTCGCGGTCGCGGCGGAGCTTGTCACGACCGCGCCTGGGCAATGGCTCTCCCGGCTGGTGGGCCACAACGCGCTGTTCTGTCTGGTGATGACGCCCGCGCTTTCGGCCGCGCCCCTCGCCATCCTGCTGACGGCGCTCCGGCGGATGGCGCCGGCCTCGCCCGCCCGTCTGGGCTTCGCGGCGGGGGTGCTGGCGGGGGCGATCGGCGCGACGTTCTACGCGCTGCACTGCCCGGACGACTCGCCGCTGTTCCTGGCGGTCTGGTACGTCGCCGCCATTCTGGGCGTCGGCGGCGCGGGCGCCGCGATCGGGACGCGCGTTCTGAGGTGGTGAGGAAGGCGGGCGCCGCAGCGCCCGCGCAAGTTCGGTTCAGGCGGCCTGGCAGCGGCCGAGCGCCCAGCGGATCAGCTTGCGCACGTCCGGGTCGGGGTCGTCCATGGCGCGCTCCAGCGCCGGGATCGCCGCCGGCGACGAGATTTCGCCGAGCGCCGCGGCCGCCTCCTTGCGCAGGTTCGGGATCTCGCTGTCGAGCAGGCCGCCGAGCCTCTCCACCGCGCTTTCGGCCTTCAGACGGCCGAGCGCGTTGGCGGCCTTGATCCGCACCTGCCACACCTCGTCGTCCAGCGCGCCGATCAGCGCCATGGTCGCTTCCGGCAGGCGGATCTTGGCGGAGGAGACCGCGGCCTCCTCGCGCACCTGCCAGTGCGGATCGGCGAGCCCGGCCACCAGCGTCGAGGCGCCGGGGCCGCCCGGACGCACGAACACCAGCGCCGACATGGTGGCGCGGCGGACGGAAGGGTCGGCGTCGGAGGCGGTGGCGATCAGCGCCGGCATGGCCTCCTCGGCCTTCAGCCAGCCGATGACGCCGAGACCTTCGCGCCGGACCTCCGGGGCGGGATTGCGCAGGGCCTTCAGCGCCGCGGCGAGGGCGTCGGGCAGGGTCATCTCCCGCAGCGCCCGGAGAGCGGCCGCCTGCACGAAGGGATCGGAATGCTCCGCGCGCTCGATCAGCAGCGGCCCGCAGGCCGGCTCCTTCTTGTCGGCGAGCGATTCCGCCGCGGTGAGGCGCACCGCCTCGTCCGGGTCCTCCAGCGAGGACACCAGCCCCTCCACCACGTCCGGGCCGTCATGCTCGTCGAGGGCCTTGGCGGCGGCGGCGCGCACCTGCGCGTCCGGATCGCCGAGGCCCTTCAGCAGCAGCACCTTGGCCTCGGGGCCCACCTCCTCGGCGAGCTCCATCATGGCGACCCGGCGGACGCCGGCGTCGGCGTCGGCGGCGCGCTCCTTCAGGTCCGAGAGATCGTCGTCGAAAGCGTCGAAAACGGGCATGGTGCGAACTCCAAAGGTTCGGCGCAGCGCTCCGCCGTCATGCCCGGCCTGTGTTGGGCGTCCACGATTTCGGCGTCGGGCGGGCGTCCGCCAAGTCGTGGACGCCCGCCTGTGGGCGGGCATGACGTGGAGGTTCAGCGCAGCAGATAGGGGATGTTGACCTTGACGGCGCCGGTCGGGCAGTCCGCCTCGCAGGGCATGCAGTACCAGCACTCGTCGTACTTCATGTAAGCCTTCTTGCGGCCCTCATCGATCGCGAGGATGTCGAGCGGGCAGACGTCGACGCAGACGGTGCAGCCCTTCTCCGCGATGCACTTGGCCTCGTCCACGACGACGGCGGCGCTTTTCGCCTGGGTGATGATCGGCATGGTCGTCTGTCCTCACTCGGCCGCGACGGGCGTCTTGACGCGGAGCTGGTGGTAGGCGGCCATCTCCTCTTCCTCGACAGGGACGACGTAGGGGTCGATCTCGCGCTTGCGGTGCGACATGCGGCCCTGCTCGTCCTTGTAGAGCATGGTGTGGCAGTACCAGTTCTCGTTGTCGGTCTCGGGGTGGTCGACGCGCAGGTGGTAGAAGCCCCAGCGGCTCTCCGTGCGGTAGAGCGAGGCGGCCGCCGCCATGTCGGCGCAGTCGAGGATGGTCTGCATTTCGAGCGCGCGCAGCAGCTCATGCGGGTCGCGGGCGCACAGCTCGGACAGGTCGTCGCGGATCTCCGCGAAGCGGCGCTGGGCGATCTCCATCTTGGCCGTCACCTTCGGCGGCTCCAGATAGTCGTTCACCAGGCGGCGGGTCTTGAACTCCATCTCGAACGGGGTCAGCCCGTCCCCGCGGCGGGTCGGGGCCAGCACGCGCTCCTGCTCGGCCTTGAGGAAGCCCTCGTCGTAAGCCGGCAGATCAACGCCGGCGCAGTATTCGGCGGCGTCCGCTCCGGCGATGCCGCCGTTCACGAAGGCGCCCAGCATGTAGTTGTGCGGCACGCTCGCCATGTCGCCGACGGCGTAGAGGCCGGGAATGGTGGTGCGGGCGGTCTCGTCGACCCACACGCCCGAGGCCGAATGGCCCGAGCAGAAACCGATCTCGGAGATGTGCATCTCCACGGGGCGCTTGCGGTAGTCGTTGCCGCGGCGCTCGTGGAAGCGGCCGCGGGACGGGCGCTCGTTGGTGTGCAGGATGGTCTCGATCTCGGAGATGGTCTCCTCGGCGAGGTGGTCCATCTTGAGGTAGACCGGGCCGTTGCCCGACTGCAGCTCGCGCCAGAACTCCAGCATCATCTGGCCCGACCAGTAGTCGCACTCGATGAAGCGGTCGCCCTTGTTGTTGGCCGTGAAGCCGCCGAACGGGCCGGTGACGTAGGCGCAGGACGGGCCGTTGTAGTCCTTGATCAGCGGGTTGATCTGGTAGCACTCGAGGTTCGCGAGCTCGGCGCCGGCGTGATAGGCCATGGCGTAGCCGTCGCCGCAGTTGGCCGCGTTCTCGTAGGTGCCGAACATGTAGCCTGAGGCCGGCAGGCCGAGGCGGCCGGCCGCGCCGCAGGCGAGCACCACGGCCTTGGCGCGCACCACCAGGAACTCGCCGGTGCGGGTGTTGACGCCGACCGCGCCGGCGATCGCGCCGTCCGGACCCTTCAGCAGCCGGGTGGCCATGTAGCGGTTGGTCACCGCCACCTGCAGGCGGCGGAGCTGGCGGTAGAGCACCTTCTTGACGTTGTGCCCTTCCGGCATCGGCAGCACGTAGGTCCCCATGTGGTGGACCTTGCGCATGTTGTACTCGCCGGAGCCGTCCTTCTCGAACTTCACGCCGAGCTTGTCGAGATACTGGATCATGGGGAAGGAGCCGGTGGCGTAGGCCATCACCGCCTTCTGGTGGACGATGCCGTCGTTGGCGACGGTGATCTCCTTCACATACTGCTCGGGCGTGGCGTAGCCCGGCACGACGGCGTTGTTCAGACCGTCCATGCCCATGGAGATGGCGCCGGAGCGCTTGACGTTGGCCTTCTCCATCACGAGGACGCGGAGCTTCGGGTTCGCCTCCTTGGCCTTGATGGCGGCCATGGGGCCGCCGGTGCCGCCGCCGATGACGAGCAGGTCGGTTTCGATGATTTCGGTCTTGGGGTCGCTGCCGCTCATGGGCCGGATCTCGCTGTCGGAGGGGAGGGCGGCGTCAGGCCGCGCGGGCGGGGGCGGCGGTCTCGGTCGCCAGCCGGCGCAGATAGGTCCAGGGGAAAATCCCCCGGTCGTGCCCGTCGGAGAAGGTCAGATGGACCGCGTAGCCGCCGAGCGGCTCGACGCCGGTCACCGCCACCGCCTCGAAGGCGGACGGGAAACGGTCCTCGACGCGGGCCCGCGTGCACCAGGCGCAGCGGCAGGCGAGCCGCATGGCCTCGGCGCCCACGACGCCGGAGCCGCCGTCGCGCCAGGTAAGGGCGAGTTCGCGACCGCCTTTGCGCAGCGTCGCCTCGTCCGGCGTGTCGGCCGGATCGAACGGCGGCGTCTGGGCGGCCAGAGCGGCGAGGGGATGGTCCATCGCGCTGTCTCCCGTGTCGTTTGGATGAATTCAAAGTCGCGGGAGACAGGTCCGGGGGACAGCAATTAGTTGCTCACCGGGCCGCGTCGCCGCGGAGCCGGGCCCGACGGGGCAACTTGTTTCCTCGCCCGGAACCGGTAAACCTGAGGGTCCGCGTGACTTTTGCGGGCGCGCGCCTAGTTCCGCACCGATCGCTCCGCCGCGGGTTCAGCCATTTCCATGCCCTCATCCGACGACCACAGGTCGCGCACGCCCCTCCCGCAGACCGCGGCCGAACTGCTGGCGCGCGAGACGGCGCGGGGCGATTCGCTGCTGGGTCCGGCCGCGGACTGGCCGCCGGCGCTGCGCGCGGCGCTCGACCTTCTGATGTCGGCTGAGGCGCAGATCGTCATGTTCTGGGGGCCGGACTATGTGGCGCTCTACAACGACGCCTACGCTCCCAGCATCGGCTCCAAGCACCCCGGCGCCTTCGGCCGGCCGGCGCGGGAGAACTGGTCGGAGCTGTGGGACGATCTCGAGCCGCTGCTGCGCTCCGTGCGCGAAACGGGACAGACGATTTCGGCCAGGGACCGGCCGTTCCGGCTGGCGCGGTTCGGCAGGGAGGAGACGGTCTATTTCGACATCTCCTACCAGGCGCTGCACCACGAGGACGGCGCGGTCGCCGGCGTGCTCTGCATCGTCAGCGAGACCACCGAACGGGTGCTGACCGAGCGGCGGCTCAACTTCGCCATCGAGCTCGGCGACCGGCTGCGCATGCTGTCCGAACCCTCCCGGATCAAGGCGGCCGCCGCCGAAACGGTGGGCAAGCGGCTCAACGCCGACCGGGCGGGCTATGCGGAGTTCTCCGACGACGAGGCGACGTTCGAGGTCGTGCGCGTCTGGACGCGCGACGGGGTGCCGGCCTTCGGCGGCGCGCACGCCCTGTCGCGCTTCGGCCCGGATCTGCACGTGCGGCTGAAGTCCGGCGAGCCGCTCGTCATCGCCGATGTGGACAACGAGCCCGAGGAGGGGCGCGAGGCGTTCCGCGCCATCTCCGTGGGCGCGCTCGTCGCCGCGCCGCTGGTCAAGGCCGGGCGGCTCCGGGCGGTGTTCTTCGCGCACTCCTGCGCCCCGCGATCGTGGGAGGCGACCGAGATCGGCATGGTCGCCGAAGCCGCCGAACGCACCTGGGCCGCGGTGGAGCAGGCCCGCGCCGAACGCCGGCTGAGCGAAAGCGAGGCCCGCTACGAGGCGATCGCCAATTCGGTGGACCAGATGATCTGGTCCACCCTGCCGGACGGCTTCCACGACTACTACAACGACCGCTGGTACGAGTTCACCGGCGTGCCCTACGGGTCGACCGACGGCGAGGCGTGGAACGGCATGTTCCATCCGGACGACCAGGAGCGCGCCTGGACGCGCTGGCGTCACAGCCTCGAGACCGGAGAGCCGTACTACATCGAGTATCGGCTGCGGCACCGTTCCGGCGGATACCGCTGGGTGGTGGGCCGGGCGCAATGCGTGCGCGACGCCGCCGGCGCGATCACCCGCTGGTACGGCACCTGCACCGACGTCCACGACCTGAAGATGGCCGAGGCCCGGCTCCGGGAGCTGAACGAGACCCTGGAGGCGCGGGTCGCCGCCGAGGTGGCGGAGCGTCAGCAGGCGGAGGAGGCGCTGCGCCAGGCCCAGAAGATGGAGTCGCTCGGCCAGCTCACCGGCGGCGTGGCGCACGACTTCAACAACCTGCTGCAGGTGGTGGTCGGCAATCTCGACATCCTGAAGCGCAACCTGCCGCCGGAGGCGCCCCGCCTGATCCGCGCCGCCGACAACGCCATGACCGGCGCCCAGCGCGCCGCGACGCTGACCCAGCGCCTGCTGGCCTTTTCCAGGCGGCAGCCGCTGGCGCCCCAGCCGACCGACCCGAACCGGCTGGTGGCCGGCATGGTCGACATGCTGTCGCGCACGCTCGGCGAGACGGTGGAGCTCACCACGGCGCTCTGGGCCGACGCGTGGCGGGTGGAGGTCGACCCGAACCAGCTCGAGGCGGCGCTGATCAATCTCGCGGTCAACTCCCGCGACGCCATGCCGGGCGGCGGCAAGCTCACCATCGAGACCGCCAATGTGGATCTCGACAGCCGTTACGCCGCCGAACACGCCGAGGTCCGGCCGGGCCAGTATGTGGCGCTCAGCGTGTCCGACACCGGCGCCGGCATGGACCGCGCCACGGTGGAGCGCGCCTTCGAGCCGTTCTTCACCACCAAGGAGGTGGGCAAGGGCACCGGGCTCGGGCTCTCCATGGTCTATGGCTTCGTCAAGCAGTCCGGCGGCCATGTGAAGATTTATTCGGAGGCGGGCCACGGCACCACGGTGCGCGTCTACCTGCCGCGCTTCACGGGCGCGGACGCGCCGGGCGACGATCCGGTCCCGTCCGCGACGCCGGCGCCCGTGGGATCGAGCGCCGAAACCATCCTGGTGGTGGAGGACGACGACGACGTGCGCGCCTATTCCGCCGGCGCGCTGCGCGATCTCGGCTACCGCGTGCTGGAGGCCCGGGACGGCGCCTCGGCGCTCGCCGTTCTCGGGCGCGCCGACGAGCCGATCGCCCTGCTGTTTTCGGACGTGGTGCTGCCGGGCGGCATGAACGGCGAGCAGCTCGCCCGCGAAGCCCGGACGCTCAGGCCCCGGCTGAAGGTGCTGTTCACCACCGGCTACGCCCGCAACGCCATCGTCCATCACGGACGGCTCGACAGCGGGGTGGAGCTGATCACCAAGCCCTTCGCCTTCTCCGACCTCGCGGCGCGGGTGCGGGACATCCTGGATGCGGCGGAGCGCGGCCTGCGCTGAACGGGCATCACCGCCGCGTGACGCGCCATTCCCGTGACGAACTTTAGAATGATGCTATGCTTTGTTGCAGCGCAGCGCCCGTTGCGAGGAAGCCGGCATGCAGTCATCACCCTCTTCGTCGTCCTCCGCCTGGCCGCCCCGGCTGAACGGCGGCGTTCCGGACGCGGACGCGGCGGGCGCGCTGCTGCTGGCGGACGCGGAGACCGGCGGGCGCGGCATGCGGCCGCTGCTGGCGGACCTGACAGAGGCCGAGAAGGCCATGGTCTACGCCCGCGGAACCCGCAAGGTGCTCTATCGCGGCGCCACACTGTTCGCGCAGGAGACCGCCCATGACGGCATCTATCTGATCGAGACCGGCCGCATCCGGGTGTTCTACGCCGCCGCGTCGGGCCGCGAGATCACGCTGGCCTACTGGTATCCGGGCAATTTCGTGGGCGGGCCGGAGGTGTTCGGCGCCGGCGTTCATGTGTGGTCGGGCATGGCGGCCAGCAACAGCTCGGTGCTGCATCTGCCCGGCCGGGCGGTGAAGGACCTCGCCCGGCAGATCCCTTCGCTCGCCATCGGCCTGATCGAGGGCGTGGCTTTCAAGGGCAAATGCTATTCGGCGCTGGCGCAGATGCTCGGCACCCGCTCCATCACCGAGCGGCTCGCCCATCTGCTGCTGCACCTCGCCGATCTCTACGGCGTGCCGGACGAGGAGGGGGGCGTGGCCATTGCGGCCGCCTTCACCCATGCGGACCTGGCGCACATGGTGGGCGCCACCCGGCAGTGGATCACCATCAGCCTGAAACGGCTGGGGGAGCAGGGCGTGGTGCGCAGCCATCGCTCCCAGATCGTGCTGCTTCGCCCGGACGTTCTGGCGCAGATCCGCAGCGAAGGCGCTTAACAGGCGGGCGACGGCCGGTCGCGGCGCCGCCTTTTTCACCAGGCCGGTTTTCTCGGCAACTAATCAACCCGGAACCGCGATCTGGATTTGCTCCAAATCAAACCTCGAAGGGATCATCCCCTTGCCGGCCAGACGGGCCGTCCCGGATGCCCCTGACAAGCGAGGTGAGCCATGCCGCCACTCCGCATCTTGCGCGCCGCCGTTTCCGCCGTCGCCCTGGCCGCCGCCAGCGCCGCGGTCGCGCCGCCCGCCGTAGCCGAAACGCTGACCATCGGCATCGGCACGCAGGACACCACCACCAACACCGTCACCACCGGCGTGGTGATCCGCCAGCTCGGCCTGCTGGAGAAGCGTCTGCCCAAGGACGGCAAGTACGCCGGCCTCGACATCAAGCTCGACTGGCAGAACTTCACCTCCGGCCCGCCGGTCACCAACGGCATGATGGCCGACAAGCTGCAGTTCGGCGGCATGGGGGACTATCCGCTGGTGGTGAACGGCTACACCTTCCAGAACAACAACGAGAGCAAGTCCGCGCTGATCGCCGTCGCCGGCTACAACATCTACGGGTCCGGCAACGGCGTCGTGGTGCATTCGGATTCGCCTTACTTCGCGCTTGAGGACCTGAAGGGGAAGGTCGTCAGCGTTCCCTTCGGCTCCGCCGCCCACGGCATGCTGCTGAAGGCGATGCAGGACGCCAAGATGCCGAGGGACTTCTTCCAGCTCGTCAGCCAGAGCCCCGAGGTCGGCACGACGAACCTGAAGGAGAAGAAGATCGACGCCCACGCCGACTTCGTGCCCTTCGCGGAGCTGCTGCCGTTCCGCGGCTTCGCCCGCAAGATCTTCGACGGCGTGCAGACCAACCTGCCCACCTGGCACGGCGTGGTGGTGCGCACCGATTTCGCGGAGAAGTATCCGGAGATCGTCGAGGCCTACGTGCAGGCCGTCATGGACGCCAACGAGTGGGTCAGGGCCGATCCGAAGCGCGCCGCCGAGAAGATCTCGGAATGGACCGGCACCGACAAGGAGGTGGTCTACATCTTCCTCGGGCCGGGCGGGATCATGACCCTCGACCCCACCATCAAGGCGCCCCTGATCGACGCCGCCAAGGAGGACGTGAAGGTTCTCCAGAACCTCGACCGCATCAAGGGGGCGTTCGACGTGGACGGCTGGGTCAGGGACGGTTTCGTCCGCGCGGCCTACAAGGCTCGCGGCCTCGACTACGACGCGGCGAAGGCCGCGACCGACAATTACGAAGTCAAGGGCCAGGATCCGTTCTGCAAGAAGCCGATCACCGAACCGCGCAAGGCCGGCGAGATCTGGGTCAAGGACGGAGACATCACCCCTTACGCCAGCGCCTCCTGCGCGCTCGCCGCCCTGCGCGACCTGAAGGCCAAAGGCGCCGCCGTCAACGTGGCCTACGTCTTCGACGCCGCCCGCGGCATCAAGCTGTTCGCCGACAAGGCGTTCTACGTGACCGGCGCGGCCGAGCTCGCGCCCTTCATGCTGAAGCAGGACGCCGAGGCCTACGCCGCCAAATCCGGCGGCAAGGTGGTTCCGTTCGAGGAGGCGCTCGCCTCCGCGACCGCAGGGTGAGCCCGATGAGCCGCGCGATCCTTTCCGCCGCGCCGCCGCCCGACCTTGGGCCGGCCGCGCCCCCTCCGGCCGCGCCCGGCGGCGGCGCGGCGGCTCCCGAGGCGCAGCCGTCGGCGTGGACCCGCCGGCTGCGCCGCCATGGCGGCGCGATCCGCGCCGGCCTCGTGGGCGCGGCCTCCATCGCGCTGTTCGTGCTGGCCTGGCATGTGGTGACCGAGAACCGGATGAACCTCTATGTCCGGTTCGGCAACGTGCCGTCGCCCTCGGACGTGCTGGCGAGCGCGGACGCCGCGCTCGGAAGCTCCCAGTTCCTGACGCACATCCTCACCAGCTGCCGACGCATCCTCTACGGCTTCGCCCTCGCCGCGGCGCTCGCCATCCCGCTCGGCCTGCTGATGGGGCGGTTCAAGCTGCTCCGGGAGATGATCTTCCCTGTCTCCGAAGTGCTGCGCCCGATCCCGGCGATCGCCTGGGTGCCCATGGCGATCATGCTGTGGCCCTCGAACGAGGAGTCGATCGTGTTCATCACCTTCCTCGGCTCGTTCTTCCCGATCCTGCTGAACACGCTGCACGGCATGGCGACGGTCGATCCCGTGCTCGGCCGCGCCGCCCGCTGCCTCGGCGCGAGCGAGGCGGCGGTGTTCCGGGAGGTCTACCTGCCCGCCACCCTGCCGCAGATCTTCACCGGGCTGACGGTCGGCATGGGCGTGGCCTGGGTGTCGCTGATCGCCGCCGAGATGATCTCCGGCCAGTTTGGCATCGGCTACTTCACCTGGGAGGCCTACAGTCTGGTGCAGTATCCCGACATCGTGCTGGGCATGATCACCATCGGCCTGCTGGGGCTCGCCTCCAGCTTCGCGATCCGACTGCTCGGCCGCGTGCTCATGCCGTGGAGCGCCGCCCGATGAGCGCGATCCCCCTCTTCCGCCGTGACGAAGCCAAGGCTCCGGCGGCCGCCGCGTCCGCGCCGAAGCCCAAGGGCGGCCTGGTGGAGGTGACGGACTTCCGCCTGCGCTACGACAGCGCCGAAGGCGCGGTCGACGCCGTGACCGACGTGTCGCTCACCATCCGGCCGGGCGAGTTCGTCTCCATCATCGGGCCGTCCGGCTGCGGCAAATCCACTCTGCTGAACGCGCTGGCGGGCTTCCTCAAGCCCACCAGCGGCACGGTGACGGTGGATGGCGAGCCGGTGAAGGGGCCCGGCGCCGACCGCGGCGTCATCTTCCAGCAGTATTCGCTGTTCCCCTGGAAAACCGTGCGGGAGAACGTGGAGTTCGGGCTGAAGATGAGGGGCGTGGGCCGGGCGGAGCGCGCCCGCGCCGCCCGCACCCTGCTCGGCCTCGCCGGATTGTCGGCCTTCGAGAACCATTATCCGGACCGTCTGTCCGGCGGCATGAAGCAGCGCGTCGGCATCGTGCGGGCGCTCGCCACCGGGCCGCGCATCCTGCTGCTGGACGAGCCGTTCGGGGCGCTCGACGCCCAGACCCGGCTGATCATGCAGCAGATCCTCACCAACATGTGGCAGAGGCTCAAGATCTCGGTGCTGTTCATCACCCATGATCTGGACGAAGCGATCTTTCTTTCCGACAGAATTTATGTAATGACCTCCCGCCCCGGGACCGTGAAGGCGGAGATCGCCGTGCCGCTGCCGCGGCCCCGCGAACCGGCGATGACCATGTCGTCGGAATTTCTCGCCCTGCGACGCGGGCTGATGTCGCTGATCCGCGAGGAAAGCCTTAAAGCCATGGGCGGCGAGATCAGCGAGGAGGCCCTGCAGGGCCTCGCCATCAATCTCGACGGGCAGGACATTCCGCGCGTGCTGTGACGCCGGCGGATCGCATCTACTGGGAAAGCGCGTTCGATGACGTATGTGGTCACGGAAAACTGCATCAAGTGCAAGTACATGGACTGCGTCGAAGTGTGTCCGGTGGACTGCTTCTACCTGGGCGACGAGACGCTGGTCATCAATCCGGACGAGTGCATCGACTGCGGCGTCTGCGAGCCCGAATGCCCCGCGGAAGCCATCAAGCCGGACACCGAGCCCGGCATGGAGGGCTGGATCGCCTTCAACGCCAAATACGCCGCGGTGTGGCCCAATGTGACCGAGAAGGGCGACACGCCCGAGGACGCCAAGGACTGGGACGGCAAGCCGGGCAAGCTGGAGGCCGTGTTCGGCTCCGCCGACCCCGCCGCGGCCTGAGCCGTACGTCCGACCGTCAGGGCGCATGCGCCCATGCGCTATCGGACATGGCGTTTCGCGTCGGATCGCGCCATATGACGGCGCGGGAACGGAATGGCCCTTTCAACACGTTTTCGGAACGTAAATTAGAACGGTTCTGAGCACGAAGTCGGACGAGAAGCGATGAGCAAATATCTCGAAGAGCGGGTGACGAGCGTCAGGCACTGGACGGACACGCTGTTCAGCTTCCGCACCACGCGCGATCCGTCGTTCCGGTTCCGCAACGGCGAGTTCACCATGATCGGCATCGAGGTCGAGGGCCGGCCGCTGGTGCGCGCCTATTCGGTGGCCACCGCCAATTACGACGAGGAACTGGAGTTCTTCTCCATCAAGGTGCCGGACGGCCCGCTTACCTCGCGGCTGCAGCACCTCAAGGTGGGCGATCCCATCCTGGTCGGCCGCAAGCCCACCGGCACCCTCGTCATCGACAACCTGATCGCCGGCAGGCACCTGTATCTGCTCGGCACCGGCACCGGCCTTGCGCCGTTCCTGTCGATCATCAAGGACCCCGAGGCCTATGACCGCTTCGACAAGGTGATCCTGGTCCACGGCTGCCGCCATGTGAACGAGCTCGCCTATGGCGAGATGATCACCGAGGACCTGCCCAAGGACGAGCTGATCGGCGAGCTGATCCGCGAGAAGCTGATCTACTACCCGACCGTGACCCGCGAGCCGTTCCGCAACCGCGGCCGCATCACCGACCTGATGGCTTCGGGCAAGCTGTTCGAGGACATCGGCCTGCCGAACATGTCGATCGAGAACGACCGCTTCATGCTGTGCGGCAGCCCGGACATGATCCGCGACACCCGCCAGCTGCTGGTGGACGGCGGATACGAGGAAGGCAACCACGGCGAGGCCGGCCATTTCGTGATCGAGAAGGCCTTCGTCGAGAAGTGACGCCCGACCCGGCCCGGCCGTCTGGAGGGTTTGCGAGGGGCGCTGCGGCGCCCCTCTTTTTTGTCTCCGCGGTTCCGCCGCGGCGCAGCAGGCTCTTGCCGGTTCGGCCCGGACTGGCCACGGGCTGGGCATGCCGCGCTGCGGAAAGAGGCGCGCCTCAACCTTGCGCGTCCGGGCGGCCACCGTGTATCAGCGAAGCGAGACAGCTCCGGGCGCCGGGCGTCCGCGGCGGGGCCGAAGCGTTCCGCCGGACAGCCGGCCCCGAACGAGCGAGGGACGCGAACGGTTGACGGCCGATCTCCTGGTCGCCAGGGGGGCCGCTTCGATCCTGGACCGATGCGGGGACGTATGAAAATTCTGCTGGCGAACTCCCTGTTTCCCGACCTCGGGATCGGCGGATCGGAGCAATCGACCTACTATCTCGCGCGGGGTCTGCGGCAGCTCGGGCACGACGTCTGGGTGTTCAGCCAGAACGTGCATGACGCCACCGTCACCGAAGACAAGGACGGCATTCACGTCATCCGCTACGCCGCCCGTCCGGGCAGCGAGCCCAACATCTACGCCGAGCCCTATTACCAGCGCCTCGCCGCCGCTTCGCAGAAGGCCTATCCGCTCGACAAGCAGCTCGCGGAGACGATCAAGGCGTTCAAGCCGGACATCGTGAACACCGCCGTGGTCGGGCGCCTCACCTCGCTGTGGCAGATGACCAAGAGCCTCGGCGTGCCCTGCGTCCACACGCTGCGCAGCTACACCTCGCTCTGCAACCGGCGCATGATCGTGGACCAGAAGCCGTGCCTGCGGCAGTGCCGGGACTGCAACCTCGCCCGCGTCGCCGGCCGCGAGCGCTCCAACGTGGTCGACGGCGTCATCGGCATCAGCTCCCACATCCTCAAGACCCATCTGCGCTCGGGCTGGTTCCGGGAGACGCCGCAGCGGACCGTGATCGCCAACTCCTACGAAATGGACGCGCCCATCGCCGCCGCGACCGGGGCGGAGCGGCCCTACGAGTTCGGCTACATCGGCCGCCTGCATCACACCAAGGGCGTGGAGCTGTTCCTGGAGGCGCTGACGGCGCTGCGCGCCCAGACCGGGCGCAAGCATCCGACGCTGATCGCCGGCGCCGGCGATCCGGGCTTCGAATGGAAGCTGCGCAAGCGCTTCGAGGACGAGAACACCCGCTTCGCGGGCTACATCTCCCCGAACGATTTCTTCGCGCAGATCCGCTACTGCGTGGTGCCCTCGATCTGGTTCGAGCCGTTCGGCCGCATCTTCATCGAGAGCCTGCACCATGGCGTGCCGGTGGTGGGCTCCAGCCGCGGCGGCGGCGCGGAAATCCTGAAGGAGGGCGAGACCGGCTGGCTGTTCGAGCCGGAGGTCGCGACGCTGAAGGAGGCGCTGCGCAAGGCGAGCCAGGTGGACGACGCCGGCTACGACCGCCTGCGGCAGGCGGCGCTGTCCAGCGCCGAGGACTACGGGGTGCTCGCCATCGCCCGCCGGTATGAGAGCTTCTACGCCGCCGTGCGGGAGACCGCGCGATGAGCCGCACGCTGTTCATTCTCACGTCGCCGCTGCAGGCGAACCACGCCCGGCAGTACGCCGACCACGCCGCGCTCGACCGCGACGCCTGCTGGGTGGCGCTGGTGAAGAGCCGCCTCGAGACCGACAACGAGCGCACGCGGCAGGCGCTGGCCGCGGCCGGCTTCCGCCATGTGCGCGAGTTCGAGCCGCTGGTGAAGTCCGGCTCCGCGCCCATGTCGAAGGAGGGCAAGGCCCACACGACGGCGATCAAGGAGTACGACGACTTCGTCAGCCGCCGCGCTTTCGTGCAGCGGGTGAGCGACTTCTACAGCGTGGTGGACCCGAACTTCGACCGGGTGGTGCTGGGCGACTACCGGCCGGTGTCCTACCGCCAGTTCCTGGCGCCTCTCGACCTGGGCAAGACCGAATGCGTCCTGCTGGACGACGGCTCGGTGTCGCAGGCGGTGATGGCGTTCCGCGAGAGCAAGAAGAACGTCAAGGAGATCTTCCGGGCGACGCCGTTCAAGGGCGCCTCGGTCAAGGGACCGGACCCGCTCAAATATCCCGATCCGTCGCACCTCTCCTATTTCACGATCTATCGCGGCCGCCTCGCCGACGGCGACGCGATCATCCCGAACACCTATTACGACCGCTTCCTGGAGGGCGGCGAGCCGACGGTCCTGAACGAGATCTGGATCGCCGGCTGCAGCCACGTGGAGAACGCCATCACCAGCGAGGCGAGCTATCTCGCCGCCTGTCAGGCCGCTCGAAGGCTCGCGCCGGAGAAGAAGTGCGTGTACCTGCCGCACCGCCGGGAGGACCCGGCCAAGGTGCGCAAGATGGCCTTCATCATCGGCGCCGAGGTGCGCGCCTCCGAGGGCATCGAGGCGCTGGTGGCGGGCCGCCGCGAGACGCCGGTCATCCTGGCCTCCTTCGGCTCCACGGTGCTGGACACGCTGTCCCGCATGGTGGGCAAGGTGACGTCCTGCGTGCTGATCGCGCCGCCGGCGTCCTACTTCCTCGGGGCCCGGCAGGAGCACATCGAGACCATCGTGCAGGCCAACCTGCGCGACAACGATCACGTGATCGGCGTGCTCACCGACGACCCCAACGCCGTCACCCGCTGGCGGGCGGTGGCGGTGGAGCGGCCCGGCCGCGCCGTCGAGGCGGAGGAGGTCCCGGCCGCCTCCACCAGCGCCATGCGCGCCATCGCCCTGTCGCGGCTCGAGAACATCGTCGAGGAGCCCCAGCCCGACGGCTCCCGCCTGCTGCTCGAAGTGCCTGTCAACGGCCTTCATCGCTATCAGATCGCGGACCTGACCATCGGGCGCAGCCAGCCGAGTTTCCTTGCGTTCCGCATCTGCGGCGAGGGACGGTTCGAGGTACGGTTGCGCGTGGCCTTGGCGAGCGATCGAAACATTTTCGCCGAATGCGACGTCAATCTGGACGGCTCCAATTCGACGGAGCGGTTCAAGGACGGTATCCGACTTGTGGCCGCGTCGTATGTCGACTCGGAGCGCAAGGCGACCATCAGTCTGCTGGTGTCTACCGACAAGCCCGGCGCGTATGTGGTTCAGGTCATCCATCGGATCGACCCGATCGTCCGGTCGTCGTTCATGGTTGGAAATCCGGACATCGGCACATCGCTGCCGCCGCAGACTGAACGCAAAAGCAGCGCTGTCGCGCTTGCGGACGGTGACACGTTGCTGCAGATCGCTCCTGGCGACAATCTGATCTCCGTGCTCAGGCTGACCATTGGCTCGAAGGCGTTCGATGTCGTCTTAACGAGCGCTGTCAAAACCTATGACGACGATCTTGAGGATCATGTCGCGCTCGCGGCGGGCTGGGGTAAGCTGCACTACGTCAGGCCAGCGGCGAGCCATGTGCTTAATCGCGCTCTGCGAGTCCTTGTGAAGCGGACTGATAACACGATTGTGATTGAAACGACCGTCGACCGGCTCACAATAGCTCAGGTCGGTTCCAATGAACCCAAGATTGGCGCCGCTGTGCTTAATCCCTATACGGGCGAAAGAATTCTTGTGGAGGTGGCGAATTCAGTCGGGCTCTCGTCTGTCGGCGAAGGGTATTCGGCGGCGTATTAAGGCCCTTATGGAATTTTGAGTGCTGATTTTTGTCTTTCACGTGAAAAAATAAAGCGATCATTTTTAATTATACTTTATATGAGGCCTTTCGGCATTGAGGACGTGCGTGGCTTTACGAGTTGCGGAGAAAATCCGAGGCCATTTCCTGTTTGTATGTCAGCCATCATTCAACTTATAAGTTTGCCAGTTGGTTTTGCCCTTATGTGAGGCCTGAATGGCTGGCGCGGATGCTCGTGGTTCAAAGGTCGCCGTTATTGCGATCGTTAAGAACGAAGTAAAGTATATTGTTGAATGGGTTGCTCATTATAGGCGGCTTGGCGCATCTGAAATCATCATTTTTGATAATGAAAGCTCGGATGGGACGCTCGATCTTCTGACGAAACTCGCGCAAAAGGGTTTCATACGGAAGGGTGTGGTGCGAGACGCGGACTGCGCCGACATCGCGCCGCAGGTTGAAGCGTATCGCCAAGGTGTCGTCCTGAGCCAGTCCGAATGGATGCTGTTCTGTGACATCGACGAATTTCTGCATCTGGAAGACGGTATTAGCCTGGACGAGTATGTCTCCAGGCTTGAGGCCGATGTCGGAGTTGTTGTTCTAAATTGGCGGGCGTTCGGTTCCGGCGGCCAGATGGACTACATTGACGCGCCAGTGACCGAGCGGTTCACAAAGGGCGCCGTCTCACAGAGTGAGGCGAACAAGTGGGTTAAATCACTGGCGCGGCGGAGCATGTTTGGCCGGCCAGCGATCCACATAACCTATTCGAAGGGGCGCTACGTCAACGCGGACGGCACCCAGTTCGTTTCTGCTCTCCGCCCGGATGGAAAAGAGGAAAAGAGCAAAAGCGCTCGTGTGGTGCACTCTCCGGCGGCGATGGCTCACTTCGGCACAAAATCCCGGACGGAGTTCGCGGAAAAGATCGCCCGAGGCAACGCCGGCGTTAAGCCATCCAGCCAGCGCCGCAGGACGCCTATCGGCGACGCGGACATCAAGTGGCGGACGTACAATATTAATGACGAAGAGATCGACTACTTCACGCGGTCAGCGAAGGAGCTTCGTAAGGAGATGGCTTTGATAAACAAGGCCATAGGCGCTGCGCGGGCGGATGAGCAGGACGAAGCGCCCGGCTTCGGTCGCCGGTTGAAGCGCATGTTCGGCTTGGGCTGACCGGCGAAGTTCGCTTGCCGCGACATTGAAAAGGATTGGAGCGCGGACGTTTTTGTTTCGGCGCATTCAGTCCAGCAAGAACGAGAGGCGAGGATATTCCCTTGCCTCTCGTGCTTGCGTTTAACCGTCTTGTTCAGTCGATGCTCTGGCCGGTCTTGGCCCAGTCGGCCACGAACTGCTCCAGCCCCTTGTCGGTCAGCGGGTGCTTGACCAGGCTCTTGATCACCGACGGCGGGATGGTGGCCACGTCCGCGCCGGCGAGCGCCGAGGCCTTGACGTGGTTGGCGTTGCGGATCGAGGCGGCGAGGATTTCGGTCGGGAGTTCCGGGTAGTTGTCGTAGATGGTCCGGATGTCCTGGATCAGCTCCATGCCGTCGATGCCGGTGTCGTCCAGACGGCCGATGAAGGGCGAGATGAAGCTGGCGCCGGCCTTGGCGGCCAGCAGCGCCTGGGCGGCGCTGAAGCACAGCGTCACGTTCACCATGGTGCCCTCGTCCGAGAGCGTCTTGCACACCCGCAGGCCGTCCCAGGTCAGCGGCACCTTGACCGTGACGTTCGGGGCGATCTTGGCGAGGCTGCGGCCCTCGCGCAGCATGTCGTCGTAGTCGGTGGAGGCGACCTCCGCCGAGACAGGGCCGTCCACGACTTCGCAGATTTCGGCGATGATCTCCTTGAACGGCCGGTTGGCCTTCAGGATCAGCGACGGGTTGGTGGTGACGCCGTCGAGCAGGCCGGTCGCCGCCAGCTCGCGGATTTCGGTCACGTCGGCGGTGTCGACGAAGAACTTCATGGGTTTGGCCTTTCGCGGAGCCTTGAAGGGGAGCGTTCCGCCCTCAAGTGGCGGAGGCCCGCGCGGGACGCAAGGCGAAACCGCCGGTTTGGTTCACGCGCATGCGCCCCATGCCGTGAGAAGGACGGGGGCGGCTTGACGTGCGCCGCCCTTCGCGCCGAAGAGGGCTCCTGATCCCGCAAACCTTCCCACAAGGACGCCCTGCGCCCATGCCGTCGCCCTCAGCCGTCGAGGTCCTGCTGCCGGTCGGCCTCGACCGGGCGCTGACCTATGCGGTTCCGGCCGGCCTCGACGCCGCGCCCGCGCCCGGAACCTTCGTGCTCGCGCCGCTGGGCGCCCGCGTCGAGGTGGGAGTGGTGTGGGACGGCGCTCCGGCCGACGTCGATCCGGCGAAGCTCAAGCCGCTGCGCGCGCGTCTGGACATCGCCCCCATGGCCGGGCCCATGCGGCGCTTCCTCGACCGGGTGGCCGCCTACACGCTCGCGCCCCGGGGGCAGGTGCTGCGCATGGCGCTGCGGGGCCTGACCCTGGGCGAGGAGCCGCGAAAGCCCAAAGTCGGCGTGCGGGCGACCGGCTCCCATCCGGCGCGGATGACGCCGGCGCGGGAGCGGGCTCTGGCCGTCGCCGCCGACGGGCGGGCGCGGCCGAAGCGGGAGCTTGCGGAGCTGGCGGGCGTCTCGGCCGGGGTCGTGGACGGCCTCGTGAAGGAGGGCGCCCTGGCCGAGGCCGAGCTGCCGCCGCCCCCGCCGCTCCCCTCGCCCGATCCCTTCCGGTCCGGTCCCGCGCTGTCGCCCGCCCAGGCTGAGGCCGCGAACATGCTGGCGGCTCTGGCCGCGGGAGAGCGTTTCGGGGTGGCGCTGCTCGACGGCGTCACCGGCTCCGGCAAGACCGAGGTCTATCTGGAGGCGGTGGCCGCCGCCCTCAAAGCTGGCCGGCAGGCGCTGGTCATGGCGCCCGAGATCGCGCTCACCGCCGCCTTCATCGACCGCTTCGCCGACCGCTTCGGGGCGCGTCCTGCGGTGTGGCACGCGAGCGTGGGCGAAAAGGCCCGCGCGGCGGTGCGCCGGGGCGTGGCCTCCGGCGAGGTCCGGGCGGTGGTGGCGGCCCGTTCGGGCCTGTTCCTGCCGTTCCGGGAGCTCGGGATCATCGTCGTCGACGAGGAGCACGACCCCGCCTACAAGCAGGAGGACGGCGTGCTCTACAACGCCCGCGACATGGCGGTGCTGCGCGGGCGCTACGAGAACGCGCCGGTGGTGCTCGCCTCCGCCACGCCGTCGCTGGAGAGCCGCGTCAACGCCGAGCGCGGCCGCTACGCCCGGCTGATTCTGCCCGACCGCTTCGGCGGCCGGTCGCTGCCGGCGATCTCGGCGGTGGACCTGCGCACGGCTGGGCCGGCGAAGGGCGCCTGGCTCAGCCCCCGCCTCGTCGCCGCGATGACCGAGACGCTCGAGGCCGGCGATCAGACGCTGCTGTTCCTGAACCGGCGCGGTTACGCGCCGCTCACCCTGTGCCGGGCCTGCGGCCACCGGCTGCAATGCCCCAACTGCTCCGCCTGGCTGGTGGAGCACCGCTTCCGCGCGCGGCTCGTCTGCCACCATTGCGGCCACACGCAAGCGACGCCCGAAGCCTGCCCCTCCTGCGGGACGGCGGGCCAGCTCGTGGCCTGCGGCCCCGGCGTGGAGCGCATCCGCGACGAGGCCAGGGCGCTGTTCCCGCAGGCGCGGGTCAGCCTGCTGTCCAGCGATCTCGCCGGCGGCGGCGAGGCGCTGCTGGCCGAACTCGACGCCATCGAGCGGGGCGAGGCCGACATCATTGTCGGCACCCAGATGGTGACCAAGGGCCACAACTTCCCCAAACTCACCCTGGTCGGCGTGGTGGACGCCGATTTCGCGCTCGGCGGGGCCGATCCCCGCGCCAGCGAGCGCACCTTCCAGATGCTGGAGCAGGTGGCGGGGCGCGCGGGACGCGGCGAGAGGCCGGGCCGGGCGCTGCTCCAGACCCACGAGCCCGATCACCCTGTCGTGAAGGCGCTGATCTCCGGCGACCGGGAAGGCTTCTACCGGCTGGAGACGAACCAGCGCCGCGCGGCGGCCATGCCGCCCTTCGGCCGACTCGCCGCGCTGATCGTCTCGGCCCCGGAGCGGGAGGCGGCGGAGGCCCACGCCAGGGCGCTCGCCCGCGCCGCGCCGCGCTCCAACGGGGTGCGGGTGCTCGGGCCGGCGGAGGCGCCGCTCGCGGTGCTGCGGGGCCGCCATCGCATGCGCCTCTTGGCCCAGGCTCCGAGGGAGATCGATCTGCCGGCCTATCTGCGCGCCTGGCTCGCCGCGGCGCCGGGCCCGCGCGGCGGGGTGCGCGTGGCGGTTGACGTGGACCCCCAGAGCTTCGTCTGACGCGCGAGGCTCGCGCCGGCCATCGCCCCGGTGTGACATCGTGTCGGATCAGGTCCTTCGGACGATCCGCCGGGGGAGGTGGGGCGTCCACGCCGTAAGCCCATGATTACCACCGGTTTTCGAGGCTTCGCCACAGAGGCGCCATGATGTTGCGCGGGTTGGATAGCCGTGTTAGTCAACCGCCGTTTCGTGGGGGGCTCCCTTGCGGACAGGCCGCGCCGGCTGGGGGACAGTCGGCATTTCCGGGAGGGTTCGGGGCGTTCGCTCCGGTTCGGCCCCAGCTCCAACCAGCGAGAGAACGCTCGGTGGCAGGTAAAGACACCATCGTGTCCGGAATGGCGGGACGCTACGCTTCCGCTCTCTTCGATCTCGCCCGCGAGGCGAACCAGATCGACGCGATCGCGGGCGATCTGGACAAGGTGACGGCGCTGCTCGCCGAGAGCGAGGACCTGCGGCGTCTGGTCCGCAGCCCGGTGTTCTCGTCGGAAGAGCAGGAGAAGGCCATCGGCGCCGTGCTCGACCGCGCCGGCGTCGCCGGCCTCGCCTCGAACTTCGTCCGCCTCGTGGCGCGCAACCGCCGCCTGTTTGCGATCGAAGGCATCATCAAGGCGTTCCGCGCTCTGGTCGCGGCCCACAACGGCGTCGTCGCCGCCGAGGTCACCGTGGCCGAGCCGCTGACGGACGCGCGCCGCGAGGCCCTTTCGCAGGCGCTCGCCGGCATCACCGGCAAGACGGTCGACTTCGACGTGAAGGTCGACCCGCAGATTCTCGGCGGACTCATCGTGCGGCTCGGCAGCCGCATGGTCGACGCCTCGCTCAAGACCAAGCTCAACGCCATCAAACTTGCAATGAAAGAGGTCGGCTGATGGACATTCGCGCCGCCGAGATCACCGCGATCCTCAAGGATCAGATCCAGAACTTCGGCCAGGAAGCTGAAGTTTCGGAGGTGGGCCAGGTTCTTTCCATCGGCGACGGCATCGCCCGCGTCTACGGCCTCGACAACGTCCAGTACGGCGAGATGGTCGAGTTCCCGAGCGGCGCCCGCGGCATGGCGCTGAACCTCGAGAACGACAACGTCGGCGTCGTGGTGTTCGGCTCCGACCGCGAGATCAAGGAAGGCGACACGGTCAAGCGCACCGGCGCCATCGTGGACGTGCCGGTGGGCAAGGGCCTGCTCGGCCGCGTGGTCGACGCGCTCGGCAACCCGATCGACGGCAAGGGCCCGATCGAGTACGCGGAGCGCCGCCGCGTGGACGTGAAGGCGCCGGGCATCATCCCGCGCAAGTCCGTGCATGAGCCGATGCAGACCGGCATCAAGTCGATCGACGCTCTGATCCCGGTCGGCCGCGGCCAGCGCGAGCTGATCATCGGCGACCGCCAGACCGGCAAGACCGCCGTCGCGCTCGACACCATCCTGAACCAGAAGCCGATCAACGCCTCCGGCGACGAGAAGCAGAAGCTCTACTGCGTCTATGTGGCCGTCGGCCAGAAGCGCTCCACCGTCGCCCAGTTCGTGAAGGTGCTGGAGGAGCAGGGCGCTCTCGAGTACTCGATCGTGGTGGCGGCGACCGCGTCCGACCCGGCCCCGATGCAGTTCCTGGCGCCCTTCGCCGGCTGCGCCATGGGCGAATTCTTCCGCGACAACGGCATGCACGCCCTGATCGTCTATGACGATCTCTCCAAGCAGGCCGTCGCCTACCGCCAGATGTCGCTGCTGCTGCGCCGTCCGCCCGGTCGCGAGGCCTATCCCGGCGACGTGTTCTACCTGCACTCCCGCCTGCTGGAGCGCGCGGCCAAGCTGAACGACGACAACGGCGCCGGCTCGCTGACCGCCCTGCCGGTCATCGAGACCCAGGCCAACGACGTGTCGGCCTACATCCCGACCAACGTGATCTCGATCACCGACGGCCAGATCTTCCTCGAGTCCGACCTGTTCTACCAGGGCGTGCGCCCGGCGGTGAACGTGGGCATCTCGGTGTCGCGCGTCGGTTCATCGGCCCAGATCAAGGCGATGAAGCAGGTCGCCGGCAAGATCAAGGGCGAGCTCGCGCAGTACCGCGAGATGGCCGCCTTCGCCCAGTTCGGCTCCGACCTCGACGCCTCGACCCAGCGCCTGCTGAACCGCGGCGCCCGTCTGGTCGAGCTGCTGAAGCAGCCGCAGTTCTCGCCGCTGAAGGTCGAGGAGCAGGTGGTGGTGATCTACGCCGGCACCAACGGTTATCTGGACAAGCTGCCGGTCTCCAAGGTCCGCGGCTTCGAGACCGGCCTGCTCGACCATCTCTACGCCAACCACAAGGACATCCTTGAGGAGATCCGCACGAAGAAGGAGCTCACGAAGGAGAACACCGAGAAGCTGAAGAGCGCTCTCGACTCCTTCGCGAAGACCTACTCGTAACGCCCGCCGCGCGCACCAAGGGAGCCTAAGGCGACGTTATGGCGAGCCTCAAGGAGCTACGAAACCGCATCGCCTCTGTGAAGGCGACGCAGAAGATCACCAAGGCCATGCAGATGGTCGCGGCGGCCAAGCTCCGTCGCGCCCAGCTCGCGGCTGAGGCCGCCCGGCCTTTCGCCCAGCGCATGGAGCGGGTGCTCTCGAACCTTGCGACGAGCCTGAAGGACGCGCCGGGCGCCCCGCTGCTGCTGTCGGGCACCGGCTCGCAGCAGCGCCACCTGCTGGTGGTCGCCACCGCCGAGCGCGGCCTGTGCGGCGGCTTCAACTCGTCGATCTCGCGTCTGGCGCGGGATCGGGCCAACAAGCTGCTGGCCGAAGGCAAGGACGTGCAGTTCCTGTGCGTCGGCCGCAAGGGCGCGGACGTGCTGCGCCGCCAGTTCGGTCCCCGCATCCGCGAGGTGATCGAGCTCGGCGCCAACAAGCAGGTCGGCTATGCGGACGCCGAGGCCATCGCGGCCAAGGTGCTGGCGCTCTACCAGGCCGGCGAGTTCGACGTGGCCACGCTGTTCTTCTCGAGCTTCCGCTCGGTGATCAGCCAGGTTCCGACCGCGCAGCAGATCGTTCCGGCGGAGATTCCGGCGGTCGAGGCGGGCGCCGAGGCGACCGGCGGCGCGATCTACGAATATGAGCCGTCCGAGGAGGAGATCCTCGAGGATCTGCTGCCGAAGAACGTTGCGATCCAGATCTTCAAGGGGCTTCTCGAGAACGCCGCCTCGGAGCAGGGCGCCCGCATGTCCGCCATGGACTCGGCGACGCGCAACGCCGGCGAAATGATCAAGAAGCTGACCCTGAACTACAACCGCACCCGACAGGCGCAGATCACGAAGGAGCTGATCGAGATCATCTCCGGCGCCGAAGCGCTCTGATTTTCGGACGAGGATTGACAACCATGACCGCTCATGTCGGCCGCATCACCCAGGTCATCGGCGCCGTCGTCGACGTCCAGTTCGACGGCCATCTGCCCGAAATCCTGAACGCGCTCGAGACCCAGAACAACCAGTCCCGTCTGGTGCTCGAAGTCGCCCAGCACCTCGGCGAGTCCACCGTGCGCACCATCGCCATGGACTCCACCGAAGGCCTGGTCCGCGGCCAGAGCGTCAGCGACACCGGTTCGCCGATCGCGGTGCCGGTGGGCGCCGGCACGCTGGGCCGCATCCTGAACGTGGTCGGCGAGCCGATCGACGAAGGCGGCCCGGTGGCCAACGAGGGCCTGCGCCCGATCCACCAGCCGGCGCCGTCCTACGCCGAGCAGGCCACCGAGACCGAAATCCTCGTCACCGGCATCAAGGTCGTGGACCTGCTCGCGCCTTACGCCAAGGGCGGCAAGGTCGGCCTGTTCGGCGGCGCGGGCGTCGGCAAGACGGTGCTCATCCAGGAGCTCATCAACAACGTCGCCAAGGCGCACGGCGGTTACTCCGTGTTCGCCGGCGTCGGCGAGCGCACCCGCGAGGGCAACGACCTCTACCACGAGTTCATCGAGTCCGGCGTGAACAAGGCCGGCGGCGGCGAGGGCTCCAAGTGCGCCCTGGTGTTCGGCCAGATGAACGAGCCGCCCGGCGCCCGCGCCCGCGTCGCGCTCTCCGGCCTGACCATCGCCGAGCACTTCCGCGATCAGGGCCAGGACGTGCTGTTCTTCGTGGACAACATCTTCCGCTTCACCCAGGCCGGTTCGGAAGTGTCGGCTCTGCTCGGCCGCATCCCGTCGGCGGTGGGCTATCAGCCGACGCTCGCCACCGACATGGGCGCGCTGCAGGAGCGCATCACCACCACCACCAAGGGCTCGATCACCTCGGTGCAGGCGATCTACGTGCCCGCCGACGACCTGACCGACCCGGCCCCGGCCGCCTCCTTCGCCCATCTCGACGCCACGACGGTTCTCAACCGCTCGATCGCCGAAAAGGGCATCTACCCGGCCGTGGACCCGCTCGACTCGACCTCGCGCATCCTGTCCGCGCAGATCATCGGCGAGGAGCACTACTCCACCGCCCGCCGCGTCCAGGAGACGCTGCAGCGCTACAAGTCGCTGCAGGACATCATCGCCATCCTGGGCATGGACGAGCTCTCGGAAGAGGACAAGCTGACGGTGGCGCGCGCCCGCAAGATCGAGCGCTTCCTGTCCCAGCCGTTCCACGTCGCCGAGGTGTTCACCGGCTTCCCCGGCAAGTTCGTGCAGCTCGCCGACACCATCAAGGGCTTCAAGGGCCTGGTGGACGGCAAGTACGACGACCTGCCGGAAGCGGCGTTCTACATGGTCGGCACGATCGAAGAAGCGATCGAGAAGGCCAAGAAGCTCGCCGAAGGCTGAGCTTCCCTGCGGCTTGAGCCTTCCGCCGGCCTGCCCGGCGGAAGGACGGGCCCTATAACATGAAGCGCGCGGTCTGATCGGCCGCACTTTGTGAGATAGGTGTCCCATGAACGGCAAGGTTGTGTTTCTTCTGATCGGTCTCGTGGTCGGCGGTCTCGCCGGCTGGATCACACGGCCTGAAGCGGCCGAGGTGAGCTTCCTCGGCCTCAAGGTCGAGGTGCAGGGCGATCAGGCGGCCGCGCCCGGCGACCGGACCCTGACGTCCGGCCAGGCGCAGCATGTGGGCATCTGCGCCGCGATCGGCGCGCTGCTCGGTTTCGGCGTGGGCTTCATGGCCGACCGCCGCCGCGGGTGACCGCCAGAGCTTGAGAGAACGGAACGATGGACAGCTTCCCCTTCGAACTGGTGTCGCCGGAAAAGCTCCTCATCTCCGAGGATGTCCAGCACGTGGTGGTGCCGGGCGTTGAGGGCGAGTTCGGCGTGCTGGCGCATCATGCGCCGTTCATGTCGGTGCTGAAGCCGGGCGTGGTGAAGGTCTACAAGACCGAAGGCGGCGAGCCGCAGAAGCTGTTCGTGCGCGGCGGCTTCGCCGACGTGAACCCGAAGGGCCTCACCATCCTCGCCGACGAGGCGACGCCGCTCGACCAGCTCGACGCCTCCCGCATCGACGTGCTGATCGCCGACGCCCAGGAGGATGTGGTCGAGGCCAAGACCGACGACGAGCGTCTCAAGGCCGAGATCCGGCTGTCCCACTTCCGCCAGCTCAAGGCCGTGCACGGCTGACGCCGCAGGCTTCAGGGCTGACGACGACCGAGGCCGGGAGCGATCCCGGCCTTCGCCGTTTTTCGGCCTCGGTTTCAGGCCAAAGGCCGGGCGCCGCCGTCCTTGCGGGACGGCGGCGCCCGGCCTAATTTGGCCGCTCGCTCAACGACACGGTTTTCCGGAGACGCTCCGAACATGGCGCCTGCCTATGTCTCGACCCGCGGCGACGCGCCCCGGCTCGGCTTCGTCGACGCCATGCTGGCGGGCCTCGCCCGCGATGGCGGCCTCTACGTGCCCGAGACCTGGCCCACGCTCTCCCGCGACGAGATCGCCGATCTCGCCGGACGGCCCTACGCCGCGATCGCCTACCGGGTGATTGCGCCGTTCGTGGGCGACGCCATCCCTGCGGACGCGCTGAAGCGCATGATCGACGAGGCTTACGGCGCCTTCCGCCACGAGGCGGTGACGCCGCTGGTCCAGACCGGCGCGAACCGGTTCGTGCTGGAGCTGTTCCACGGGCCGACGCTCGCCTTCAAGGACGTGGCGATGCAGCTGCTCGCCCGGCTGATGGACCATGCGCTCGCCGAGCGCGGCCTGCGCGCCACCATCGTCGGCGCCACCTCCGGCGACACCGGCGGCGCGGCGATCGAGGCGTTCCGGGGCCGGTCGCGGCTCGACGTGTTCATCCTGATGCCGGACGGCAAGGTGAGCGAGGTCCAGCGCCGGCAGATGACCACCGTGCCGGACGATAACGTCCACGCCATCGCCATCGACGGCTCGTTCGACGACGCCCAGGCCCATGTGAAGGCCATGTTCAACCACCACGCCTTCCGGGACCGGCTGGCGCTGGCGGGCGTGAACTCCATCAACTGGGCGCGGGTGCTGGCGCAGGCGGTGTATTACTTCGCCGCCGCCACCGCGCTCGGCGCGCCGGCGCGCGAGATCGACTTCGTGGTGCCCACCGGCAACTTCGGCGACGTGTTCGCGGGCTATGTGGCCAAGCGCATGGGCCTGCCGATCCGCCGGCTGGTGATCGCCACCAACGTCAACGACATCCTGGCCCGCACGCTGGAGACCGGGCGTTACGAGGTGCGCGGCGTCGCCCCCACCACGTCGCCTTCCATGGACATCCAGGTGTCGTCCAACTTCGAGCGGCTGCTGTTCGACGCGCTCGGCCGCGATTCGGCGGCGGTGCGGGCGGCCATGGCGTCGCTCGGCCAGTCGGGCGCCTTTACCCTGCCGGCCGCGGCGCTGGACGCGATCCGGGGCGAATTCGACGCTGGCCGCGCCGACGAGGACGAGGTCAAGGCCACCATCCGCCGCGTGCTGGAGACCTCCGGCTACCTGCTCGACACCCACACGGCGGTCGCCTACGCCGTGGCGGAGAAGGCGGAGCGCGATCCCGCCGTCCCGCAGGTGGTGCTGTCCACCGCCCATCCGGCCAAGTTCCCGGACGCGGTCGAGGCGGCGTCGGGCGTGCGGCCCGGCCTGCCGGTCCATCTCGCGGACCTGCTGGAGCGGCCCGAGCGGTTGACCCGCCTGCCCAACGACGTCTCGGCGATCGAAGCCTTCGTGGCGGAGCGCGCCCGCGTGGCCAAGACCGCCGCGGCATGAGCGCCCTGGCGACGCCGTTCCTGTTGAACCAGGCTCCGGTCTTCACCCCTTCTCCCCGGCGGGGAGAGGTCGGCCCGCAGGGCCGGGTGAGGGGGCGCCATCTCCTGCCGATGAGGCTGCTCCCCCTCACCCGCGAGGCTGCGCCTCGCGACCTCTCCCAGCCGGGGAGAGGTGAGAGCGCGCGCGGAGTCCGGCCATGAGCGCCCGCGTCACGACGCTGCCGTCGGGCCTCGCGGTCGTCACCGACGCCATGCCGGAGCTCGGCACCGCGGCGGTGGGCGTCACCTTCGGCGCCGGCGCGCGGGCGGAGCGGGAGGACGAGCATGGCCTCGCCCATCTGCTGGAGCACATGGCGTTCAAGGGCACGGCCCGGCGCTCGGCGCTCGCCATCGCGGAGGAGATCGAGCAGGTGGGCGGCGACCTCAACGCCGCCACCGGCGTGGAGCAGACGTCCTACTCCGCCCGCGCGCTCGCGGCCGACGTGGGCCTCGCGCTCGACATCCTGGCCGACATCGTCACCGAGCCCGCCTTCGACCCCGAGGAGCTGAAGCGGGAGCAGGGCGTCATCGTGCAGGAGATCGGCGCGGTGGAGGACACGCCCGACGATCTGGTGTTCGACCTGCTGCAGGAGACCGCCTTCCCGGACCAGCCGCTCGGCCGCTCCATCCTCGGCACGCCGAAGACGGTGCGCGGGCTCGACCGGGACAAGCTCTCAGGGTTTCTCGCCCGCGGCTACCGCGCCGGCGCCGGCGTGGTGACGGCGGCCGGGGCGGTCGAGCACGATCGGGTGGTGGAGGACGTCGCCCGCCTGTTCGCGCGCCTGCCCGAAGGCGCCGGCGAGACGCCCGCGCCGGCCGTCTATCGCGGCGGCGACCTGCGGCGCGACAAGCGCGACCTCGAGCAGATCCATGTGGCCATCGCCTTCGAGGGCCGGCCCTACGACGCGCCGGACGCCTACGCCGCCCAGGTGTTCGCCAATCTCGCGGGCGGCGGCATGTCGTCCCGCCTGTTCCAGGAGGTGCGCGAGCGCCGGGGCCTCGCCTATTCGGTGCACGCCTTCCACTGGGGCTACGCCGACGCCGGCCTGTTCGGGGCCTATGCGGCGCTCGGGCCGCAGGACGCGGCGGAGATCCTGCCGGTGCTGCTCGATGTGCTCGTCGGCGCGGCGGAGGACGCCACCGAGCGCGAGGTCGCCCGCGCCAAGGCGCAGATGAAGGCGGGGCTGCTGATGTCGCTGGAGCAGCCGACGGCCCGCGCCGACCACCACGCCCGGCACCAGCTCGCCCATGGCCGCCCGCTCGACCCGGACGAGATCGTGGCGAAGATCGAGGCGGTGGACGTGGACGCCGCCCGCGCCGCCGGCGCCCGCATGCTGGCGACGCCCTACACGCTGTCGGCGCTCGGCCCCACGCGAAAGCTGCTGTCGGCGGAGCGGCTGGCGGAGCGGCTCGGCCCGCGCCGGCGGCCGGCGGCCTGAAGAGGGGGGCGGCGGGAAGGATGGCGTTCTTCCGGACGCTCTCGGTCGCCGACTCCGTGCCGACGCTGGTCGGCGACGGGGTGACGCTGCGCACGCCCCAGATGGGCGACCATCAGGCCTGGTCGGATCTGCGCACGCTCAGCCGGGACTTCCTGCGGCCGTGGGAGCCGATCTGGCCGACGGACGACCTGACCCGCAACGCCTTCCGCCGCCGGCTCAAGCGCTACGCCCGGGAGATGGAGCAGGATCAGGCCTATCCGTTCTTCGTGTTCGGCCCGGACGGCGCGCTGGTGGGCGGGGTGACGCTCAGCCAGGTGCGGCGCGGGGTGGCGCAGGCCTGCTCGGTCGGCTACTGGATGGGGCAGCCCTATGCGGGCCGCGGCCTGATGACCGCGGCCATGCGGGCGCTGACGCCGTTCGTGTTCGACGGGCTGAAGCTCAGGCGGCTGGAGGCCGCCTGCCTGCCCCGCAACGCCGCCTCGATCCGGCTGCTGGAGAAGATCGGATTCGAGCGCGAAGGCTGCGCCCGGCAGTATCTCTGCATCGACGGAATCTGGCAGGATCATCTGCTCTACGCGCTTCTGCGCGGGCCGCGGCTGGTCTAACGTGTCGCCGCCGCGCGGTCCCTTCCGGGGCGGCGCGGCAAGGAACAACGCCGCCCCTCCGGCTTTGGCCGTGGGCGGGCCGGCGCGGCCGGCGTTCGGGAGATCCCAAGCGTTGCGTATGGTCCGCGCCCTCCTTCAGGCGCTTCTCCTCGTCGTTCTCGGTCTGGCCTGGGCGTCGCCCGCGGCGGCGCTGCAGCCGCTGTCGGTGACGGAGGATCAGGACGCCGTCGACCTGCTGGGCGCGATCGAGCGCCCCATGGGGCAGGCCGACCGCATCCAGGTCGCCACCTTCCCCGGCGCGGACGGCATCGTCCGCCGCATCGAGGTGCGGTCCGAGCGGACGGGCGACGGCCGGCAATGGGCGGTGTTCGCGCTCCGGAACGACGGCGACCAGCAGCTCGACCGCCTGCTGGTGGCGCCGCATTTCCGGCTGGTGGGCTCCGGCGTGTTCTGGCCGGACCTGGGCGAGGACCGCATCCAGAACGTCACCGCGAGCCAGGGCGTGCGGCCGGAGCGCCAGCACGCCGACGCCGACGACGTGTTCGCGCTGACGATCGATCCCGGCGCCACCGTGACCTACGTGGTCGAGCTGTCCTCCCCTAAGCTGCTGCAGCTCACCCTGTGGGAGCCGGACGCCTACAAGGACAAGGTCAACTCCTACACGCTCTATCGCGGCATCATGCTCGGCATCGCCGGCCTGCTGGCGCTGATCCTGACCATCCTGTTCGTGGTCAAGGGGTCGGTGATGTTCCCGGCCGCCGCCGCGCTCGCCTGGGCGGTGCTGGCGCATCTCGGGGTCGATTTCGGCTTCTGGCGCAAGGTGTTCGAGCTTGGCCCCGACTCCGACCGGGTGCTGCGGGCGGCGAGCGAGGCGGGGCTCGCGGCCACCATGCTGGTGTTCCTGTTCGCCTATCTCAACCTCAACCGCTGGCATGTGCGCTACAGCCACGTCATGGGGGCGTGGTTCGCCTTCCTGCTGGCGCTGGTGTGGCTCGCCACCTACGACGCGCCGGTCGCGGCCGGCATCGCCCGCATGTCGCTGGGCGCGGTCGCCTTCATCGGCTTCGGCATCGTGGTCTGGTTCGCGGCGCAGGGCTACGACCGCGCGGTGATGCTGGCCCCCACCTGGGCGCTGTTCGTGGCCTGGTCGGTGGCGGCGGCGGCGGCCATCGGCGGCGGGCTCGCCACCGATCTCGCGCCGGCCTCGCTGCTCGGCGGGCTGGTGCTGATCGTGCTGCTGATCGGGTTCACGGTGATGCAGCACGCCTTTTCGGGCGGGGCGGTCGCGCCGGGGCAGGCCTCCGACGTGGAGCGCCGAGCGCTCGCCATCACCGGCTCGGGCGACGTGGTGTGGGACTGGGACGTGGACGCGGACCGCATCCATGTGGGCCACGATCTCGAACACCTGCTCGGCCTGAAGCGCGGCGCGCTGGAGGCGCCGGCGGCGCACTGGCTCGACGTGGTGCATGTGGCCGACCGGGACCGCTTCCGCGCCGGGCTCGACGCGCTGGTGGAGGAGCGCCGCGGCCGTCTGGTGGAGACCTTCCGTCTGCGCAGCCAGGACGGCCACTACCTCTGGTTCACGCTGCGCGCCCGGCCGGTGGTGGGCGCCGACGGCGAGGTGATCCGCTGCGTCGGCACGCTGCTGGACGTCACCGACGCCAAGACCACCGAAGAGCGCCTGCTGCAGAACGCGGTCCACGACAACCTGACCGGGCTGCCCAACCGCGAGCTGTTCGTGGACCGGCTTGATGCAGCGCTGGCCTACGCGCAGGGCGACGCCTCGCTCAAGCCCACGGTCATGGTGCTGGACATCGACCGCTACAAGAAGATCAACGAGAGCGTCGGCGTCGCCACCGGCGACACCATCCTCATCACCGTGGTGCGGCGCCTGTCCCGGCTGCTGAAGCCGCAGGACACGCTGGCGCGCCTCGGCGGCGACCAGTTCGGCGTGCTGCTGGTGTCCGAGCGCGAGGTGGAGGCCATCACCGCCTTCGCCGACGCGCTGAAGCGCACGCTGCGCTCGCCCATCAGCTTCGGCGGGCGGGAGCTGTTCCTCACCGCCTCCATCGGGCTGGTGCTGGCCGACGCCCGCGCCGGCGGCAACGGCGAGGAGCTGCTGAAGAACGCCGAGGTGGCCATGTACCACGCCAAGCGTTTCGGCGGCGACCACATCGAGGTGTTCAAGCCCACCATGCGGGCGGCGGCCTCCGACCGGGTGCTGATCGCGGGCGAGCTGAACCGGGCGCTGGAGCGGGGCGAGATGCGGGTGCACTACCAGCCCATCGTGCGGCTGGAGGATCGCTCGATCGCGGGCTTCGAGGCGCTGCTGCGCTGGGAGCATCCCCGCTACGGCCGCCGGCCGCCGGACGAGTTCATCGCCATCGCCGAGGAGACCGGGCTGATCGTCGATCTCGGCCTGTTCGCGCTGGACGAGGCCGCCCGCCAGCTCGCCCGCTGGCAGGAGCGGGTGCCGGGCGAGCCGCCGCTGTTCATGTCGGTCAACGTGTCGAGCCGGCAGTTCCTGCGGCAGGATCTGGCGCAGGACATCCAGAACGTGCTCGGCCGACACGCGCTGCCTTACGGCTCGCTCAAGATCGAGCTGACCGAGAGCCTGGTGATGGAGAACCCGGAGCATGCGGCCCAGATGCTGCTGCGCCTGCGGGAGCTGGGCGCCGGCCTGTCGCTGGACGATTTCGGCACCGGCCATTCCAGCCTCGCCTATCTGCAGCGCTTCCCGTTCGACGTGCTGAAGATCGACAAGTCGCTGGTGCGGCCCACGTCCAACGGACAGCGGCCTGTGATCCTGCGCTCCATCGTCCACCTCGCCCACGATCTCGGCATGGAGGTGGTGGCGGAGGGCGTGGAGACCGACAGCGACGCGGTGGAGCTGTTCCATCTCGGCTGCGCCTTCGCGCAGGGCTACGCCTTCGGTCCGGCCCGCAGCGCCGAGGACTGCGATCGCATGCTGGGCCTCGCGCCCGAAGGCGTCGCGCGGCGGGTGATGCAGGGCGCGCTGGGGCGGCGGTGAGCGCCCGGCCGCTCAGGCGTGGCCGGCGTCCGCCGACAGCTTGCCGAGGTCGATGCCGATCTTGGCCAGCGCACGCTCGTATTTGGTGTCCACCGAGAGGTCGAACACCAGATCGCTGTCGGCCGGGCAGTTGAGCCAGCCGTTGGCCTGGATCTCGTTCTCCAGCTGGCCCGGCGCCCAGCCGGCGTAGCCGAGCGCCAGCAGCGCGTTGCTCGGCCCGTCGCCGCGGGCGATGGCCTTCAGGATGTCGAGCGTCGCCGTCAGGCAGATGCCGTCGTCGATCGACAGCGTCGAATCCTCGATCATGAAGTCGGCCGAGTGCAGCACGAAGCCGCGGCCGGACTCCACCGGACCGCCGCGCATCACCGGCACGTCGCCGGCCCGCTCGGGCAGGCGGATCTCGTCGCCGTCCGGGATGATGTCGAGCTGCACCAGCAGGTCCGGGAAGGTGATGTGCGGGGCCGGCTTGTTCACCACGATGCCCATGGCGCCCTCCGGCGAATGGGCGCAGACGTAGATGACGGTGCGCGAGAAGCGGTCGTCCTCCATGCCCGGCATCGCCACCAGAACCTGCCCGTCGAGATAACCCGACTTGGCGCTTCGATCCGGTTTCGGCTGGCGAAGAATGTGCGGCATGACAAAAGAGTAGGGCCGGCGCCCTGATTTTGAAAGCGGGCGCCGCGCTGGAATTTCGCCGCAGGCGGACGACCGGCGGGACGCGTCACGGCGAGTTGCGTTTGGCGTGCGCAGGCGGGGGGAGTAGGGTCCGCCGGCCATGCCGCGTCTTTGTTTCTCCGTTCTCTTCGCCGTCGCGCTCCTGCTCGCCCCGTCCGCCGGGGCCGAGCCCGCGAGCCCGTGGATCGAGGACGGCGCCTCCGCGCTGCGTCTGGTCGACGCCGGCGAAGGGGAGGGCGGCGCGCGGATCGTCGGCCTCGCCATCCGGCTCGAGGCGGGGTGGAAGACCTACTGGCGCCAGCCCGGCGACAGCGGCGTGCCGCCCCAGTTCGATTTCTCCCGCTCCGAGAACGTGGGCGAGGTGACCGTGGTGTTTCCGGCGCCCGAACGCATGACCGACGAGGCCGGCGTCGCCAATGTCTACCACGGCGAGGTGCTGCTGCCGCTGAAGGTGCGGCCGAAGACGCCCGGCGCGCCCGTGCGGCTGGCGGTGACCGCGGATTACGGCGTGTGCGAGAAGGTGTGCGTGCCGGCCCAGGCGCAGGCCGCGCTGGAGCTGGCGCCCGACGGATTTTTCCCCGGCCCCGCGGCCGCCGCGGTGCATCGGGCGCTGGCGAGCGCGCCGAAGCGCGTCGCCTTCGGCGCCGAGGCGGACGGCCTCGCCATCGCCGCCATCCGCCGCCGGGCGAACGATGAGATCGAGGTGACGGCGAAGGCCCCCGCGCCCGGGGCGAACCTGTTCGCGGAGACCGGAGACGGCGGCTTCGCGCCCTCGCCGCAGCCGGTGCCGGACGCGCCCGCCGGCGAAGCGCGGTTCCGCATTCCGTTCACGGGGGCGCTGCCGCAATCGGGCCTGCGGCTCACGCTCGCCGTGAAGGGGCGGGCGATCGAGGTGGCGGCGCCCCTCGACGCTCTCGTGCGGACGCCTTAAGTCTCCGGCCGCGCCCGCTTGGGGCCGCCCAGAGGAGACACGCCCATGGCCATCGAGGTCGGTTCCCGCCTGCCCAACACCACCTTCCGCACCTACGGCGCCGACGGCCCCGGCACGGTGATGGCGGACGAGATCTTCGCGGGCAAGAAGGCGGTGCTGTTCGCGGTGCCCGGCGCCTTCACGCCCACCTGCCACAAGAACCATCTGCCCGGCTATCTGGCCCGGCTCGACGAGCTGAAGGCCAAGGGCGTGGACGTGGTGGCGGTGACCGCCGTGAACGACGTGTTCGTCATGAACGCCTGGGCCGAGGCCACCGGCGCCAAGGACAGAATCGTCTTCCTCTCCGACGGCGGCGCCGATTTCGCCAAGGCGATCGGGCTGGAGCTGGACGCCACCGCCGGCGGCCTCGGCATCCGCTCCAAGCGCTACGCCATGGTGCTGGACGACATGGTCGTCACCTATCTCGCGGTTGAGGACCAGCCGGGCAAGGCCGACATGTCCAGCGCCGAGCGCCTGCTCGAAAGCCTCTGAGCCTCAGGGCGCGACGACCAGCTCGCCGTCGAGGCGCGTCAGGGTGAAGTCGTCGATCAGCAGGTCGAGGCGCAGCCGCCAGCGGCCGGCGACGGCGAGCGGCGCCTCGGCCACCTCCCAGGCGCCGTCGCCCGTGCGGGCGGCGTCGCGCCGGATCGGCTCCAGCCCGGCGTCCGCGCGCGACAGGACGAGCGTCACCGCCTTCGGATCGAGCGGCGCCCCGCCCGCCTTGCGCAAGGCGATCGTCATGGGCGAACCGCCGACGCGCGGCCGCGCCACCGTGACCAGGGCCTCCAGCCCTGAGGCCGCCAGCGTGACCTGCGCCGGAGCGGCTTCGACGGCCGCGAAGGTGCGGGGCGGCGGGGTGAAGCGCCAGCCCGCCGCGACGCCGAGGATGGCGGCGACCAGCGCCGCCTCGGCGAGCGCGATCCGGCCGAGGCGCCGTTGCGCGGCCGGCTCGCCGGCGAGCGCAGGTTCCGTCAGCCGGAAGCGGTTCCAGCCCGCGAGCGCCAGCAGCACCCCCACGAGGCCGAGCTTGGCGAGCAGCAGCCGGCCGTAATCCGAGCCCCACAGCGCCGCCATGCTCCCCAGCTGGATCACGGCGAGCGGCGTCCCGGCGAGCACCAGCGCCGCCACCGTCGCCGGGGCCGCGCGGGAGAACCGCGCCAGCGCGGGCCTGGAGAACCGCGTCGCCAGCACGAGCAGCGCGCCCGCCCAGACCGCGGCGGCGACGCCATGCGCCGCCACGGCGGGCAGGGTGGCCCAGCGGGGCGCGGCGGTGGCCGCATGGCCGCTGGCGGCGAGCGCCGCGCCGACGCCGAGAAGGCCGAGCGTGGCGAGACCGGCGGCGGACCCGCCGCGGACCACGAGCGAGCCGGCGGCGGCCAGCAGCGCCAGCCCGGCGAGGAGCGCGGTGCGGACGTAAGTCGTGGCGCCGCCGGCGGCCCAGACCTCCGGCCGGAGCAGCGCGTCGAGCGGAAGCCCCAGCGCGTCGAGCCCCTGAAGCCCGAGCGACAGCGGCGCGGCGACGAGGCCGAGCGCCGCGAGGCCGAAGACCATGCGGTCCGCGCCTTGGCCGTCGGCCAGCCAGACGCGGGCGAAGGCGGCGCCGGCGCCGAACAGCAGCGCCAGCCACAGCGCGGCGCGGGCGGCCCAGATGGCGCCGGCGAGCGCGGCGTCGCCGGTCTTCGCGGTGGGGGAGGCCTGCGGCGACGCCGCGCCGGCGCCGATGGCGAACGACGTGGTCCCGCCGATCGGATGGCCGTCCTCGGACGCCACGCGCCAGCTCAGAAGATGCGCGCCCGCGGCGAGCGGAGCCGGCAGGCCGATGGTCACCTTGGCGCCGTCCGCCTGCGCCTGAAGCGCCTGCGCCGCGCCGTCCGGCCCCACCAGCCTGAGCGCGAGCGGGGCCACCGGTTCGTTGAAGGTCAGCGTCAGCCGGGCCGGCGCCTGCGCCAGCACGGCGCCGTCGGCGGGGTCGGCCCGGATCAGCGCCGCATGGGCGTGGGCCGCGCCGATCATCCCCGCCAGCAGGCCGAACGCCGCCGCGGCGCGAACCGCGACGGCGATGAGCGTCAGGCGCCGGCGTCCGGTCACCGCTTGGGCAGCAGCGTCACGCCGGGAGCCGGCTTGTCCAGCTCCGCGCCGGACTGGCCGGCCTGCGGGATCTCGATCCAGCGCTCGGCCGCGCCGCCGGGACACTCCTGCACCACAGGGAAGTACAGCTTCTCGCCGGCCGGCAGGTCGGGCGCCAGGAAGCCGGAGACCACGAACTCGTCGTAGAACTCGTCCGGCAGCTCGCCGCCGCTCCAGATCACCTCGACCACGCCTTCGCTGAGTTTGGCGCCGTGGTAGAAGTCGTAGGTCCTGGCGTAAGGCCCCTTCACGGTCTTCAGCGTCCAGCCGGGCTTGGGCATCGGCTTCACGGCGATCACGCCCTCAGGGATCTTCACCCGGAGCGTGGTGGTGGGCGCGCCCTTGCAGCCGTGGGGCGTCTTGAACACCGCCTTGTAGCCGGCGCCCACCGGCGCCTCGCGGGTCTCCAGCGTCACATGGGCGCTGGCGCCGGCGGCGGGGACCAGCAGGGCCGCCACGGCGGCGGCGCGGATGAGGGCGCGGGTCATGCTCGTAATGTCCTGTCTGCGGTCAGTGGTCATGGCCGTCCTTCGCCCCCGCGTTCGCGGGCGCATCCTTGCCCGGCGCCGTGGCGCCGATGGCCTCCACGGCGAACTCCACGTCCACCGATCCGGCCTTCTCGAAGGTGAGGCGGCCGGCGAAGCGCTCGCCCTTCGCGAGCGGGCGCTTCAGGTCGAAGAACATGACGTGATAGCCGCCGGGCTTGAACGCCACCTCGCCATGGGCCGGCGCGTCCACGCCGTCGGGCAGGGGCCGCATGGTCATGGTCCCGTTGGCGACGGACATCTGGTGGATCTCCGTGCGGCCGGCGATGTCGGAGGTCACCGACACCAGCCGGTCGCCCTCGGCGCCGGTGTTGCGCAGCGTCAGGTAGCCGCCGGCCACGTTGGCGCCCTTGGGCGTGGCGCGGGACCAGGGATGGTCGATCGCGATCGCCCCGGCCTTGTACTCATGGGCGGAAAGCGGCGCCCCCGCCGCGACGAGCGCGGCGAAGGCGAGGGCGGCGAGGGCGCAGGTCCGTGTCATGATCGTCGGGCTTTCCTGAACGGGGTTGGGGCCGGCGAGGGCGGGGGCGGCGCTCACCAGCGGTACTTCACGCCGGCGTAGACGGCGCGTCCGGTTCCGGGCTCGTAGAGCGGCGAGTTGAGCGCCGCGCGCTCGGTGATGCTGGCGCTCGAAATGTATTTTTCGTTGGTCAGGTTTCGGCCTTCAACATAGGCCGAAAGGGCGCCGCCGGCGTCATAGCCCACCTTCGCTCCGAGAAGCGCGTAGGCCTTGGTCTTCTGGGTGTTGGCGTTGTCGACGTAGTAGGCCTCCGGAACCCACTCCACGTTCGGCCCGGCGTAGACGCCGGACGGATGCTTGTAGAGCAGCTCCGCGCGCACGTAATGGCGCGGGGCGCCGGGCAGGTCGTTGCCCTTGATGGACGTCTTGGGGGTGGACGGGCCGCCGGCCGAGACTTTCTGGTCGCCGTCGAAGTAGAAATCGTTGAACGTGTAGGCGACGTTCAGCCAGAGCTTGTCGACCTCCGCCGGCGCGCCCGCATCGCCCTTGGCGACGAGGCTGGCGTCGACGCCCTTCACGAACAGACCCTTCCACACCGCGGCGCCGAAGCCGAGTTCGACGCCCTGATGCACGGTCTTATCGAGGTTGACGACCGTGCAGGAGCCGAGATTGGTTCCGTCCTGGCACTGCAACTCGTCCTTGATCTCCATGCGATAGAGCGCGACGTCCCAGGTGAAGTCCTCACGCGCGCCGCGCGTGCCGATCTCGTAGGTCCAGGCCTTCTGCGGCTTCGCCAGCGCGGCGCTTGCGAAGCTGTTCTCGCCGTAGCTTGGAGCCTCCACCGAGCGCGAGACGTTGGCGAACGCCTGCCATGTGGGATCGATGTTCCACAAAAGGCCTATCTTCGGGCTGAACTCGGAGAAGCTCTTTGAGCCGGAATCGTCCGCCCGCGTGTCGGACGGGTTGTAGAGCGCGTCGTCGAAGAAGCGGTCTTTCTGGCTGCGCTTGGCGTAGAGGAACTGGATGCCGGTCACCAGCCCGACGGTCGGCGCCGCGAAGAAGGTGTTCTCGGCGTAGGCCGAGACGTTCCTGGAGGTCTGCTCGGCGTCTGAACGCTTGCCGCCTTTGCTCCCGCCGACGTTCACATAGTTCCGGGCGTCGTTCTCGCCGTTGTGCAGGTTGAGGCCCGCCACCAGCCGGTTGGCGTGGCCGGCGATCTCGCGCTCGTCGGTCACGCGGGCGAAGCCGCCGTAGTCGAAATATTTGTAGTCGAGCCACTGGTAGATCGGGTGTTCCAGATGGCGGCTGACCACGAAGGCGCCGGCCTCGACCGAGGTGGCGTCGCTCAGGCGGAACGTGGTCTTGTTGGCGAAGCGCAGCGTGTCGATGTTGCGCTCGTAGTCCTGCGCGACATTGCCGGAGTTGGCCCGCTTCGGGTTCTTCAGCGCCTGCTCTCGGGTCACAGCCCCGGGGATGTTCTGATCCACCGTGTTGGCGTTGAGATAGAACCGCGTCTCCACGTCCTCCGACAGCCGGTAGCCGATGTTGGCGCTCACCCGGGCGGCGTCGCCGTCGCTGTGGTCGCGGAATCCGTCCGCCCGCTGCCAGGAGCCGGTGATGAAGTAGTCCGCGTTTCCATGCACGCCGCCGGAGCTCGCCTGCGTCCGAACATGGCCGAAGGAGCCCACGTCGATCCCGCCCTGCGCCACGCTCGCGATCGGATCGCGGCCCGTGGCGGTGACGAAGTTGATGGCGCCGCCAAGGGCGTTGGCGCCGAAGCGCAGCGCGTTGGCGCCCTTGTAGACCTCCACCAGCCGGTAGGCGGACGGGTCGATCTCCTGGAAGTCGCCATAGCCGTCGGCGGTGTTGATGGGCACGCCGTCCAGATAGAGCTGGACGCCGCGCAGGTGGAAGTTGCGCGACAGGCCGGAGCCGCGGATCGAGAGCCGCGTGTCGTCGCCCCATTTGGGCTGGGCGAACACGCCCGGCGTGTAGTCCAGCGCGTCCTTGACGGTGAGGGCGGGGGAGGTGCGCTTGTAGGTCTCGGCGTCGATCACCTCGACGGCGCCGGGCGTGCGCTCAAGCTCCCGCCGGGTGGCGTCGAGGCCGGGGGAGGTGAGGCTTAGGGCGCGGGCGCCCGCGCCCTCCACGTTGAGCTCCGGCAGCGGGATCTCGGGTTCGGCGGACTGGGCGTGAGCGAAGGCGGGCGCGCAGACGGAGGCGACGCCGGCCAGCAGCAGGGTGCGAAGCATGGAAGAAACAACCCCGGAGGGGCGCGACGCCGCCCGGGGCTTCGGAGAAGCCGGCGCGCGTCGCGGAACAGGTCAGGACAGGGCGAAGACAGGCGTGCGGCCGCAAACGGCCGCGATCACGCCGTCGCCGGTGGCCCTCGTGGGCTTCGGACCCGTTCCCTGTCGCGCCGCGGAGCGCTCTCGACTGCGGCCGTGGGCGAGGTGGCCCGGATGTCGGACGGGTAGCGCAGCGTCGTGTCCGGCGCGGCTGGGGCCGGCGTGAAATGGGCGGAGCCGAGACAGCCTATGCCGCAGCAGGCGAGGCGGGATTTCTCCGCCGGCGCGTGCTGCTCGCTCGCGGCGTCGCCATGGTCCGCGGCCGAGCACAGGATCGAGAACGGATCGAGCGCGTCATGGGCGCCGTGATGGGGCGCGACGCTCGCCAGCGCCGCCTGCGCGACGACGAGATAGGCCAGCGCGACGACGCCGAAGCGCCGCAGCCACCCGAACCCTCGTCTGCGCGAAGCCGTTCCCATGGCATCGCCCTTAGCATGGCGGAAGCGCGGCGCCTATGAGGCGGAAGCGACGACGCGGGGCGATCAGCCGTTGTCGCGGAAGCCGGGATAGAGGGTCATGCCGCCATCCACGTAAAGCGTGGCGCCGACCATGTAGTCCGCGAGATCGGACACGAGCCAGGTCACGGCGTTGGCCACATCCTCCACGTCGCCGATGCGGCCGTAGGGGATGAGCTCCAGCAGCTTGTCGGCGTTGGGGCCTTGGGTCTCCTCGGCGTTGATCGGGGTGGCGATGGCGCCCGGCGACACCGCGTTCACCCGCACGCCCTCGCCGGCGGTCTCCTGCGCCAGAGTCTTCATCAGCATGGCGACCCCGCCCTTGGAGGCGGCGTAGTTCACATGCCCTGCCCAGGGGATCACGTCATGCACCGAGCTGACGCACACGATCTTGCCGAGCGCCCGCGACACGTCCCGCCGCCCTTGCGCGCGAAAACGCCGCAGGGCCGCCTGGGCGCACAGGAACTGGCCGGTGAGGTTCACGTCGATCACCTTGCGCCAGTCGTCCAGCGTGAGGTCCACGGCCGCGGCGTCCCGCTGCAGGCCGGAATTCGCCACCAGAATGTCCACCGCCCCCCAGCGCTCCACGGTCTCCGCGAACAGCCGCTCCACCTCGGAAGGCTCGGACACGTCCGCGCCGCAGGCGAAGGCCTGCCCGCCCTCCGCGGTGATCTGGTCGACCAAAGCGCTGGCGGCTCCGGCGCCGGAATGGTAATTCACGGCCACGCGAGCGCCTGCGCGCGCGAGCGACAAGGCTGTGGCCCAGCCGATCCCGGAGCTTGCTCCGGTGACGATCGCGATCTGACCATGAAGGCGAATCTGCATATGGTCTCCAGGGGCCGGAACGGCGCGGCCGTGTCGTTCGTATGAAACGTTGGGGACGTATGGACGTTCCTCCATGCGGACGTCCGCGAAACCGGGCTCGCGGCGACGGCCGGGGGCGCGGCGGACCTTCGGGGCGCGGCGCGGCGCCGTTGTAGGCTGAGAGGTGTCTGATACGGGAATGGCCAAGAGCTCGAAAAACAAGAAGATCGAGCCCGATCAATACGGGGTGCTGCCCTTCCGCGTGTCCGACGACGGGCTGCAGGTTCTCATGGTCACCTCGCGCCGGTCGAAGCGCTGGATCATCCCGAAGGGCTGGCCGATGAAGGGGCGCACCGCGCTCGGCGCGGCCGTGCGCGAAGGATTCGAAGAGGCGGGCATCTACGGGCAGGGTCTTAAACCGTCGCTCGGCGTGTTCCGTTACGCCAAGCGCATGAATTTCGGGCGCTCGACCTCGCTGCGCATCGAGGTGTTCCCGATGGCGGTCACCGAACTGCTCGAAAACTGGCCGGAACGCGACGAGCGCGAGCGCCGCTGGATGACCGTCGACGAGGCGGCGGAGGCGGTTCCGGAGCCCGACCTGAAGGCCATCATCCTTGCTCTGCCCGAGCGGCTGGAGGCCGAGGGCGCGAAGGACGCGTCCCCAGACGACAAGGCCGAAGCGTCGGCGCATTAAACATGTGACGAGATGCGGGCGCCGTCGCCGCGCCCGACGCTCGTTGGCTGAACCGTCCTGCTCTATCCTGATCCCGTATCGAGACCAGGAGCCGTCGTGTCGGAAAGCCGAATCATTCCGGTCGTGCTCTGTGGCGGCTCCGGCTCCCGGCTGTGGCCCGCCTCGCGCGAAAGCTACCCGAAACAGTTCCTCGCGCTCGCGGGCGAGCGCACGCTGCTGCAGGACACGGTGCTGCGGGTGGCGGACCCGGCGCGCTTCGCCCCGCCGATCATCGTCGCCAACGCCGAGCACCGCTTCATCGTGGCGGAGCAGATGGCGCAGATCGGCGTCACGGCCACCATCGCGCTTGAACCCGCCCGCAAGGACTCCGCCGCGGCCATCGCCGCCGCCGCCCGGCTCGCCGAACTTCAGGGGCACGATCAGGTCATCCTCGTGCTCGCCTCAGACCATGTTATCCTGAACGACGCGGCGTTCCGCGCCGCCGTGGAGACCGGGCGTCCCGCGGCGCAGGGCGGGCGCATCGTCACCTTCGGCGCGCCGCCGACCGAGCCCACGTCCCGCTACGGCTACATCCGCCCCGGCGCGCCGCTGGACGGGGCGCCGGGCGTGCGGGACGTCGCGGCCTTCGAGGAGAAGCCGGACCGGACGCGCGCGGAAGCGCTGCTCGCCGACGGCTGCCTCTGGAACTCCGGCAACTTCCTCTGTCTCGCCCGCACGCTGCTCAACGAACTCGATCGCTATGCGCCGGAGATTGCGGGTCCCGCCCGCCTCGCCGCGGACAAGGCGGTCAAGGATCTCGACTTTCTCCGGCTCGACGCCGCGGCCTTCGGGCTGGCGGAGGCGAAGTCGATCGACTTCGCGGTCATGGAGCGCACGGCGCTGGCGGCGGTGACGCCCGCCGACTTCGGCTGGTCGGACGTGGGCGGCTGGGCCGCGCTGTGGGAGATCGCGCCCCACGACCACGCCGGCAACGCGCTCGTGGGGCCGACGGCCGCCATCGACAGCTCCAACTGCTACGTGCGCTCCGAAAAGCCCATGACCGCGGTGGTGGGCATGACCGACGCCGTGGTGGTGGCGACCCAGGACGCGGTGATGGTGACGACCCGCGACCGGGCTGACGGCATCAAGACGCTGGTGGCCGAACTCACGCGCCGGGGCGAGCCGACGGCGGTGCGCAGCGTGCTGTCGCACCGGCCCTGGGGCTCGTTCCAGGTGATCGACGACGGCCCCCGCTTCCAGGTCAACCACATCACCGTGAAGCCGAAGCGCCGGCTGTCGCTGCACCGGCACATCCACCGCGCCGAGCACTGGATCGTGGTGCGGGGCGCCGCTCAGGTGACGCTGAACGGCGAGGAGCGGATGCTGCACGAGAACGAGTCGGTTTATGTGCCGATCGGCGTCGCCCACCGTCTCGCCAATCCGGGCGTGATCCCGCTCGAGATCATCGAGGTGCAGACCGGCAGCTACCTCGGCGAGGACGACATCGTCCGGCTCGAGGACGACTATCGCCGCTGACGCCGTTCACGCGCCGTCGAGCCGCGGGCCCCAGTCCTCCACCCGGCCGGAGGCGAGGCGGCGTTCGGCGTGGCGGCGCCAGCCGTCGGGCAGGCCCGGCAGCGCCGCCATGGCGGCGAGTTCGTCCCGGTTCAGGACCTCCACGTAGAGGATGCGCCATAGCCGGGCGAGCGGCCAGTCCGGCGCCCGGCGCTCCACCAGCCTCAGCGCGTCGCCGGGCGCGACGACGCCGGGCTCCAGCACCCGGTAGTACCAGCCGGTGCGGCCGCTCGCCTGCACCTCGGCCGCGAGCCGCGGCCGCGCGAAGCGGGCGTTGAGCTTCCAGCACGGCTGCCGTCCCTGCGACGCCTCGACCAGCGCGGTTCCGAGCCGGAACACGTCGCCGAGCGCGACGGTCGCCTCGGTGAGGCCGCGGGTGGACAGGTTCTCGCCAAAGGCGCCGGGCGCCGTCAGCAGCGGATGTGGTCCGATCTCCGCGGTCCAGGCGGCGTAGTGCTCGAACGGATAGTGGTGCACGGCCTTGTCCGGGCCGCCATGGACGCGCAGGTCGCCCTGCGCGTCGCCCTCGAAGCCACAGGCCCCGAGCGCAAGCGGACGGTCCGTCGGGCGCTTGGCGATCCCGCTCGGCGCGGCGCGGGGGCCGAGCGGCGCCAGCGCGCCGACGAGCAGCGCGTCGAGATGGACCGCATCGCCGGGTTGCGCGGCAGGGCCTCCGTCGGTCAAGGTCGCGCTCCTTTGCGGGAAGGGGAGGTCCGGGGTGGTCGAGCTTTACGGCATCAAGACATGCGACACGGTCCGCAAGGCGCGGGCGTGGCTCGACGCGCGCAGCGTCGCCTACACGTTCCACGACTTCAAGGCCGAGGGCGCGTCGCCGGAGCGGCTCGCCGCATGGGCGGGCGAGGTCGGCTGGGAGACATTGCTGAACCGCGCCGGGACCACCTTCCGCAAGCTCCCGGACGACGACAAGGCGGGCCTCGACGAGGCCAGGGCGCTGGCGCTGATGGCGGCGCATCCCACCCTGATCAAGCGCCCCGTGGTCGAAGGCGCCGGGCGGCTGCTTGTGGGCTTCAGGCCCGAGATTTACGAGGCGGCGTTCGGCTGAGCGTCGCGCCTCTGGCGCGGATCGCCGTTTCGCTTGCGCTAAGGGGACGTGAGGGATGGACGCAATGAGCGGGACGGCAGGGCGCGATCCGCGGATGGACACGATCGAGGCGGCCGTACGGGACGGCGACTTCGCGCGGGCTCAGGACATCCTTGCAACCTTTTCGGACACGCCGGAAGGGAACCCGCAACGCCTCGCGCTCGAAGCCGCCTGTGCGGCCGGGCGGGGGGACTTCGACGAGGCCGTTCGGATCTGGCGTCGCTGCGACGAGCTGTTCGGCCTCGTGGGAGAGGATCTGGGCGCCTTTGGCCTCGCGTTGGAGCAGTCCGGCCGCATCCCGGACGCCTTGTCCGTCTATCGTCGTTTGCAGGTGACGCGCGAGGGCGACTGTCTCGGCGCTTGGGAGGAAGCGCGGCTGCAGGGCCTGCTGGGCGAGCACGCCGCGGTCCTGAACGTGCTGGAGGCGGCTCTTCAGACCGCCCCCAGTCGCAAGATCGAGATAAGGCTGCGCGCCGTCCGCGCCCGGCGGGCGGCGATTGTCGGGCGGTTCGCCGAAGCTCTGGCGGACTATGTTCTGCTCGCTCGGCTCCAGCCGCAGAATCCGCGCGGATTGCTCGGGCAGGTGCAGGTTCATCTGAAGAACTTCGACGAGGCGTCGGCGCGGGCCGCGCTCGCGGAGGCGGCCGCGCGACATCCCGACGACATGCGGCTGCTCGGGAGCGAAGCGCGTCTCCTCCTGCAGTATGGCGACGACGACGCTTTCGTGGTCTTCGTCGGGAAACTGGCGGCTTTACCCCTTTCGGACGACGTCTATCGCGGCCTGATCTCCAACCTGTTCCGGTCGCGGGTGTGGTTCTTCACCGAGGAGCTGCGTCGCCGGCTCCTCGCCGCCGCAGGCGACGCCGGACGGCAGGAGATCCTTCTCGGCGTTCTCAGCCGGCAGGTCAGTTCCCCGGACGAAAACCTGAGCGCCGCCCGCAAGGCGATGGATGGGCTTGCGGCCCATCCGGACAGCCCCGCCGGACTGGCCGCGCGGGTGCGCCTCGCCACGGCTCTGATCGAGGCGGGCCTTCTGGCCGAAGCGGAGACGATGGCCGGTCAGCTTGCGATCAGCGTGCGCGACTGGCCCCATGCGCCCGCGATCATGGGCGAACTGCTCGAATGGATGGCCGTTCGCAGGGGCGACGTGGAGGCGGCGCGGCGGGCGTACTGGCGGCGGCGGCGGATGCACGCCCACAACGACAGGACCGACGAACTCGACTGCGTGCGCATGCCGCCCGGGGCTCCGCCGGAGGTGGCGGTGGTCTGTCAGTTGCGCAACGAACGGGTGATGCTGCCGGCCTTCTTCCAGCATTACCGGGCCTTGGGCATCGAACGGTTCGTGATGATCGACAACGGCTCCACGGACGGGAGCTTCGAGCATCTGCTCGCGCAACCGGATGTGGAGCTGTATCGCACCTATGCTCCCTTCCGGCGCGCGGAATCGGGCAATGCTTGGACCAACCCCCTGATCGGCCGGCCGGACTACGTCCGCACGCTGTGTCTGCGCGTCGATGCGGACGAGCACCTGGTCTACCCGCATTATGAGACCCGGCCGATCGCCATGCTCTGGCGCCATATGCAGGCCGAGGGCTCCGAGGTGCTCGCCGGCTTCATGCTCGACATGTTTCCGGAGACGACGGATCAATTGCAGGCGGAGGATTTCGTCGCGGCGTCCACGTTCTACGATCTTCCGCCCGAGCCGGCGCCCGCGACGTCCTGCCCCTATGTGGCGCATCGCGGGGGACCGCGCCGCAGGTTCATGGACGGCCCGGCCGTGCTTTTGACGAAGTGTTCCGGCCTGCGGGGCGGCGGCGCCGTCGAGCAGGTCCACATGTCGCATTTCGCTTCGCCGGCGACCGTCTCGTCCGTGAGCATGGCGCTGCTGCATTACAAGTTTCGGCCCGACGTGTTCGAGCGCGCCGTCCGCGTCGCCGGCGAGCGCCAGTACGCCTCCGGGTCGCAGTCCTATTCGCGGTACGGCTCGCTGCAGACCGACCAGCGACGCATGTTGCGGTCGGACGATACGCGCGTCTTCAACGGGTCGGCGGGGCTGGTGGCGAACGGCGTGCTGCGCTCCACGCCCGCGTGGGACGACGGGGTCCGTCCCGCTCCCGTCAGGGCCGGATGACCACCCGCGCCGCTCCAAACCCCTTCTGCTGCACCAGATTGTAGAGGATGGCGGCGTTGGCGGTGTGCAGCCGCACGCAGCCGTGGCTGGCGGGCCGCCCCAGCGAGCGCACGTAGGAGGTGCCGTGGATGGCGTAGCCGCCTCGGAAGAACACCGAATAGGGCATCGGCGACATGTCGTACTTGCGGGAATGCCACATGCGGGCGGTGCGCGTCGGGCGGTAGGAGCCGGTCGGGGTGACATAGCCGCGGCGGGCGGTGGAGACCGGCCACGAGTAGGCGCGGGCGCCGTTCACCACCACGTCCATGCGCTGCTTCGACAGGCTGATCTGGGCCACCACGGTGGCTTCCGCCGGGGCTGCGGCGGCGAGGCCCAAAGCCACGGCGGCGAAGGCGAGAGCACGCTTGAACATGACGACGACGCCTCTTGACGCAAAGCCCCCCGGCCCATGGCGAAACTGTGGCGCCAATGCGGCGAAGAGTCGAATCAGGCGTCGTCACGGCTTCGCGAACGGCTTCGCGCGCGAAAAAAGCGCCGGAGCCGCTGGGATCGGCTCCGGCGCCCTCGGAGGCTGCGGACGTTCGGGGCGGAACGTCAGCAGTCGAGCGTGTTGTCGCGCTCCCACTGGGTCAGGTGGCGGGCGTAGTTGTTCCACTCCACCGTCTTGAGTTTGGCGTAGGCGGCGACGAACTCCTCGCCGAACATCGCCTTCGTGGCGGGCGACGACTCGAACGTCCGGATCGCGTCGAGCAGGTTGAGCGGCAGCTTCTTGCAGTCCGTGACGGTGTGGCCGTCCGTGTACATGTTGATGTCGAGGCGCTTGCCGGGATCGCGCTTGTTCTCGATGCCATCGAGGCCGGCCGCCAGGATCGCCGCCTGCAGCAGATAGGGGTTCGCCGCGCCGTCGCCGAGGCGGAACTCGAACCGGCCCGCATCCGGAATGCGGATCATGTGGGTGCGGTTGTTGCCGGTGTAGGTGATCGAGTTCGGGGCCCAGGTCGCGCCGGAGGCCGTCCGGGGCGCGTTGATGCGCTTGTAGGAGTTCACCGTCGGGTTGGTCAGCGCGCAGATGGCGTCGGTGTTGTGCATCAGGCCGCCGATGAAGTGGTAGCCCAGTTCGCTGACGCCGAGCTCGCCGGCCGGATCCTCGAACAGGTTCGTCTTGCCGTCCCACAGCGACACGTGGGCGTGGCAGCCGGAGCCGGTGAGGTTCACGAACGGCTTGGGCATGAAGGTGGCGCGCAGGCCGTGCTTCTCGGCGATCGACCGCGCCATGAACTTGTAGAAGGCGTGCTGGTCGGCGGTCTGCAGCGCCGGACCGTAGTTCCAGTTCATCTCGAACTGGCCGTTCGCGTCCTCATGGTCGTTCTGGTAGGGCTTCCAGCCGAGCTGGACCATGGCGTCGCAGATTTCGGTGATGACGTCGTAGCGCCGCATCAGGGCCTGCTGGTCGTAGCAGGGCTTTTCGGCGGTGTCGGAGAGGTCCGAAATCTGGGTGCCGTCGGCGTTGACCAGGAACATCTCGGGCTCGATGCCCGATTTCATCTCGTGACCGGACCGGGCGATCAGCCGCTTCAGCGTGTTGCGCGGGGCGTGCTCGACCTCCTTGCCGTCCATCCAGAGATCGGAGGCCAGCCAGCCCACTTCCGGCTTCCACGGCAGCTGGATCAGGCTGTTCGGGTCGGGCTTGGCGAACAGGTCGCTGTCCGAGGGGCTCATGTCGAGCCACGTGGCGAAGCCGGCGAAGCCGGCGCCGGCCTTCTGCATGTCGCCGATCGCGCCCGCAGGAACCAGCTTGGCGCGCTGGGCGCCGAAAAGGTCAGTGTAAGAGATCAGGAAGTACTTGATGCCGCGGTCTCGCGCAGCCTCCTGAAGATCGATCGCCATCGCGGTCCCCTCGATCGCCCCGTTTTGGGGTCGATGTTGAAAGTTCACAGCCGTCTCCTGATCTGTTTCATCCCCGGCGGCTCCGTCGCCGCCGGGGTTGGCCCCGACGGCTGCATTCGACGGGCCTTTTATCGTTGTCGTTCTTAGAAGCGTCCGGTGAGGCCCGGGATCCAGTCGGTCCCCGCGATCGGCACCTGCGCCATGGCGGCGGCTTCGATGGTCAGCGCCACCAGATCCTCGGGCTCGAGGTTGTGGACGTGGCTCTTGCCGCAGGCGCGGGCGATGGTCTGCGCCTCAAGCGTCATGACCGAGAGGAAGTTGGCGAGGCGGCGGCCGGCGATGATCGGGTCCAGACGCTTCATCAGCTCCGGATCCTGGGTGGTGATGCCCGCCGGGTCGCGGCCCTCGTGCCAGTCGTCATAGGCGCCGGCCTTGGAGCCGAGAGCCTCGTACTCGCTCTCCCACTTCGGGTCGTTGTCGCCGAGCGCCACCAGAGCCGCGGTGCCGATGGCCACCGCGTCGGCGCCGAGCGCCAGCGCCTTGGCCACGTCCGCGCCGTTGCGGATGCCGCCGGAGACGATGAGCTGCACCTTGCGGTGCATGCCGAGCTCCTGCAGCGCCTTCACCGCCTGACGGATGGCGGCCAGCGTCGGGATGCCCACATGCTCGATGAACACCTCCTGCGTGGCGGCGGTGCCGCCCTGCATGCCGTCCACCACCACCACGTCGGCGCCGGCCTTCACCGCAAGCGCGGTGTCGTAATAGGGACGCGCCGCGCCGACCTTGACGTAGATCGGCTTCTCCCAGTCGGTGATCTCGCGCAGCTCCTCGATCTTGATCTCGAGGTCGTCCGGGCCGGTCCAGTCGGGATGGCGGCAGGCGGAGCGCTGGTCGATGCCTTCGGGCAGGGTGCGCATCTTGGCGACGCGGGGCGAAATCTTCTGGCCGAGCAGCATGCCGCCGCCGCCGGGCTTGGCGCCCTGGCCGACCACCACCTCGATCGCGTCCGCCTTGCGGATGTCGTCGGGGTTCATGCCGTAGCGCGACGGCAGGTACTGATAGACCAGCTTGTTCGAGTGGCCGCGCTCCTCCTGGGTCATGCCGCCGTCGCCGGTGGTGGTGGAGGTGCCGACGGCGCTGGCGCCGCGGCCGAGCGCTTCCTTCGCCGGGCCGGAGAGCGAGCCGAAGCTCATGCCGGCGATGGTGACCGGAATCTTCAGCTCGATCGGCTTCTTGGCGAAGCGGTCGCCCAGCACCACGCCGGTGCCGCACTTCTCGCGATAGCCTTCCAGCGGGTAGCGCGACATGGACGCGCCGAGGAACAGCAGGTCGTCGAAGTGGGGCAGCTTCCGCTTCGCGCCGGCGCCGCGGATGTCGTAGATGCCGGTCGCCGCCGCGCGGCGGATCTCGGACAGGGTGTAGGCGTCGAAGGTCGCGCTCTCGCGGGGGAGGGTGCGGGGGGCCGCCGGGGCCTTGACGTGCTCGTTCATGGCCTCAGCTCCTCAGTAGGCGGACGCGTTGTCGACGTGGAAGTGGTAGAGCGTGCGGGCCGAGCCGTAGCGCTTGAAGTCGGACGGATCGACCTGGCCGTCGAGGCCGGCGGACTTCAGCTTCTCGAACACCTGGGCCTTGTGCTCGTCGCGCATCTCCTTCTCGACGCAGTCGGCGCCGAGGCTCGTCACCGAGCCGCGCACGTAGAGCCGCGCCTCGTAAATGGAGTCGCCGAGCGCCTCGCCCGCGTCGCCCAGCACGGTGAGCGTGCCCGCCTGGGCCATGAAGGCCGACATGTGGCCGATGGAGCCGCCGACCACGATGTCGACGCCCTTCATGGAGATGCCGCAGCGGGCGCCGGCGGAGCCGCGCACCACCAGCAGGCCGCCATGGGCGGTGGCGGCGGCAGCCTGGCTGGCGTCGCCCTCGACCTCGACGCGGCCGGACATCATGTTCTCGGCCACGCCGACGCCGGCGTTGCCGCGCACGATCACCGTCGCCTGCTTGTTCATGCCGGCGCAGTAGTAGCCGACCGGACCGTCGATCTCGACGGTCACGGGGGCGTCGAGGCCGGCCGCGATGGCGTGCAGGCCGCGCGGGTTCGACACCCGCCACAGCGAGGCGTTGGATCCGTCCTTCAGCGCGTGCAGGGCGGCGTTCAGATCGCGGACGGTGGCCGCGGCGAGATCGAAGGAATGGCTTTGCGTGCTCGCGTTCATGAGCGGCGCCCCCGGTTCGGTGTTGTCGTCGTCAGGCCGCGGCGCGGTCCCAGAAGTAGACCTTGGCCGGCTCCGGCTCGAAGATCTTGGCGTTCTCAATGCCCGGCAGGCCGGCGAGCGCCCGGTATTCGGACCCGAAGGCCACATACTGGTCGGTCTCGGCCATGACGGCGGGCTTGCAGGCGATGGGGTCGCGCAGCACGCCGAAGCCGCTCTCGGTGCCCACCACGAAGGTGTAGAAGCCGTCGAGGTCGTTCAGCGAGTCCTCGAGCGCCTCGCCGAGCGTGCGGCCTTCCTTCATGCGCCAGGTCAGGTAGCCGGCGGCCACCTCGCTGTCGTTCTCGGTCTGCACCTTCACTCCGGCCTTCTCCAGGTTGCGGCGGACGGTGCGGTGGTTCGACAGCGAGCCGTTGTGCACCAGGCACTGGTCGAGGCCGGTGGAGAACGGATGCGCGCCGTTGGTGGTCACCGCGCTCTCGGTCGCCATGCGGGTGTGGGCGACGCCATGGGTGCCGGACATCTTGGCGAGGTCGAAGCGGACGGCCACGTCCGTCGGCATGCCCACCTCCTTGTAGAGCTCCATGCGGGCGCCGGCGCCGACCACGGTCACGTCGGGCGCGACCTCGGCGAGCTGGGCGCGGATCTCGGCCTCGCGGCCGGCCGGCACGGTCAGCACCGCGTGGGTGGCGCGGGCGACCACGTCGATCCCGTCGCCGAGCTTGGCGGCGAGCGCCTTGAAGTCGTAGCCCTCGGCCGCGCGCAGGGTGAGCTTGGTCTCGCCCTTCTCGCCTTCGCCGTAGACGGCGAAGCCGGCCGAGTCCGGCCCGCGGCCGCACATGGTGCCGAGCATGCCGCTCAGCAGTTCGCCGAGCTGCGGCTCAAGCGACTTGTCCTTCAGAAACAGTCCGACAATGCCGCACATGACGCTGGCGCTCCCATCTCCTGCAGCCCCTCGGGCTCGTTAGGGAGGACGCTATCTCCGCCGCGTGGCGGCGTCAATCTGCGTGAAAAAATAATTCTTGAGAGGAAACTTGGTCGGCGCCGCAAACCTGCTCCGCGCCGCGCTCGGGAGGAGGCGACGACAACGGCGGACCAATCCGGTTCGCCGTCAGTCCTTGTCGTACATGATGACCGAAAGATAGGTCATGGGCTTGACCACCAGCTTCTCCGGACCGTGGGGCGCGCCGGAGTCGAACAGCAGCGTGTCGCCGGGCTTCAGGTGGTAGCTGTTGCCCGCATGGGCGTAGATCACCTCGCCCGTCAGCATGTAGATCAGCTCCGTCCCCTCGTGCTGGAAGGCGGTGTAGGGGGCGGCGTCCTCGGTGAGGGTGATGAGGTAGGGCTCGCAGGCGATGGCCCCGCCCAGCATGTGGCCGAGCAACTCGTAGTTGTGCCCCACCTTGGTGCCGCGGCGCTGGATCACCACGCCTTGCCCCGACGGCACGTAGGAGCAGTCGCGCCGCTCCTCGAACTCCGAGAACAGCAGGCTGATCGGCATGTTGAGCGCGGAGGCCAGCGTCTGCAGCGTCGACAGCGACGGCGAGATCTGGCCGTTCTCGATCTTGGACAGCATGCCCGTGGACACGGTGGCGGCGCTGGCGAGCTCCGCCACCGTCAGGCCCATCAGCTTGCGGTGGTGGCGGATCTGCAGCCCGATCGCCTGTTCGAGCGTGCGCCGTTCGGCGGCGGCCGGCGCGCCCGAGCCCGTGACGTAGATGTCGTCCTGGGCGGCGGGAGCGGCGTCCTCGAAGGCCGGCGCGGCGGCGGTGGCGGATTTTCGTGCCATGCCAGCTTTCTTGTGAAGAAACGATGTCCTACGCTAGCGAAAGCGAACGTCCCTTCACAAGCCTTGTCTTCGGCAAGATCGTATTTTTGGGGGGATGCCCGCGTTCCGCGCAGGCGACGGCGCCGCGCGGCTCCTGCTCTTCACGGGGACGTCCCCAGACAACGTGACCGGAGATCCACCCCATGGGATGGACCTATCTGCTGCTCGCGGGCCTGACGGAGATCGTCTGGGCCACCAGCCTGAAATACTCCGAAGGCTTCACCAAACTCGGGCCGACCGTGGTGACGGCGGTCGCGCTCGCCTGCAGCCTGACGCTGCTGGGCCTCGCCCTGAAGACGCTGCCGATCGGACTCGGCTACGCGGTGTGGACAGGAATCGGGGCCGCGGGCGCGACCATCGTGGGCATGATCCTGTTCGGAGACCCGGTGGAGCCGCTGCGGCTCGCCTGCATCGGGCTGATCGTGGCCGGCGTGCTTGGCCTCAAGTTCGTGGCCTGACCTTAAGCGCTCGGGGCGGCCGTCACGCCATCACGTCGACGACCGACCCGACGCCGGCCGGCGTCTGGGCCTTGCTGGTCTCGGCGACCTGCGCCACCAGATTCGCGACCATCTGCTGCTGCTCGTTCGCGATCTTCAGCGCGGCGATGGAGAAGCCGTCGCGGGTCTGCTGCGACTTCGAGGCGACGGCCGAGGCGGCGAGCGAGCTGACGTCCATGGGAGCGATCTCCGGTCGTGACGCCGGAACCATGGCCCTTCGGGATTTAACGCCCCGTTAAGAAGGGTCCGTAAATACCGCCGATTCCAAAAGCCCGAATCAGCGCGTCGGCACCGGCTCCGCGCCGCGGTAGTCGTAGAAGCCGCGCTGGGTCTTGCGGCCGAGCCAGCCGGCCTCGACGTATTTCACCAGCAGCGGGCAGGGGCGGTACTTGGAGTCCGCGAGGCCCTCGTAGAGCACCTGCATGATCGACAGGCAGGTGTCGAGGCCGATGAAGTCGGCGAGCTGCAGCGGGCCCATGGGATGATTGGCGCCGAGCCGCATGGCGGTGTCGATGGCGTCCACCGAGCCTACGCCCTCGTAGAGCGTGTAGATCGCCTCGTTGATCATGGGCAGCAGGATGCGGTTGACCATGAAGGCGGGGAAGTCCTCGGACACCGCCACGGTCTTGCCGAGCCGGTCGATCAGCGCCTTGGCGCTCTCGAAGGTCTCGTCCTCGGTCGCGATGCCCCGGATCAGCTCCACGAGCTGCATCAGCGGCACCGGATTCATGAAGTGGATGCCGATGAAGCGCTCGGGCCGATCGGTGGAGGCGGCGAGCCGGGTGATGGAGATGGACGAGGTGTTGGTGGCCACCATCGTCTCCGGCTTCAGCGCCGGGCACAGCTCCGAGAAGATCTTGCGCTTGATCTGCTCGTCCTCGGTGGCGGCCTCGATCACCAGATCGCAGGCGCCGAGATCGGCGTAGGTGGGCGCCGTGACGATGCGCTCGAGCGCCGCCGCGCGGTCGGCGTCGCTGATGGCGCCCTTGGAGACCTGACGCTTCAGGTTGCCGTCGATGACCTCGCGGGCGGCGGCGAGCCGGTCGGCCGAGATGTCGTTGAAATGCACGTCGACCCCGGCGAGGGCGCACACATGGGCGATGCCGCTGCCCATCTGTCCGGCCCCGATCACGCCGATCTTGCGAATCTCCGTCGCCATCTTCACCGCCTGGCCGTTCCGTCCATCATGCCGTTCCGGCCGCAGCGCGGCCGGAACCTGATTATGTGCTGCGGCGCACAAGAATCCAGCGCCGCAGGCATGCCAGTTCTAGCGCCTCGGAAGGCGGGCGTCACTTGGCCTTGGCGATTTCCGCCTGCAGCTCGGGAGCGACGGTGAAAAGGTCCGCCACCAGCCCGTAATCCGCCACCTGGAAGATGGGCGCGTCCTCGTCCTTGTTGATGGCGACGATGACCTTGGAGTCCTTCATGCCGGCGAGGTGCTGGATCGCGCCGGAGATGCCCAGCGCCACATAGAGGTCGGGCGCCACGATCTTGCCGGTCTGGCCCACCTGCTGGTCGTTCGGGGCGTAGCCTGCGTCCACTGCGGCGCGGCTCGCGCCGATGGCGGCGCCGAAGGCGTCGGCGAGCGGCTCGATCACCTCCTCGAACTTGGCCTTGGAGCCGAGCGCGCGGCCGCCGGAGACGATGACCTTGGCCGAGCCGAGCTCGGGCCGGTCCGACTGGGTGAGGTCCTCGCCCACGAAGGCGGACAGCGCCGGGTCGGAGGCCGCGGCCACGTCCTCGACCGCCGCCGAGCCGCCGTCGCCGGTCGCCTGGAAGGCGGAGGTGCGAACCGTGATGATCTTCTTGGGGTCCGAAGTCTTCACCGTCTGCAGCGCGTTGCCGGCGTAGATCGGGCGCTCGAAGGTGTCCGGCGCCTCGACCTTGGTGATGTCGGAGATCTGCATCACGTCGAGCTTGGCCGCCACGCGGGGCAGGATGTTCTTGCCCGTGGTCGAGGACGAGGCCACCAGCGCGTCATAGGCGCCCATCAGGCCGAGGATCAGCTCGGCGAAGGGCTCGGCCAGGCCGTGGGCGTACTGGTCGCCCGAGGCGACGAGCACCTTCTCGACGCCGGAGAGCTTGGCCGCGGCGTCCGCCGCGCCCTTGGGGGCCTTGCCGGCCACGAGGATGTGGACCGGCGCGCCGAGCGCGATGGCGGCGGTGAGCGCCTTGGCGGTGGCGTCGCCGAGCGCGTCTTCGTGATGATCGGCCAGAAGCAGGGTCGTCATGGTTCAGATCACTCCCGCTTCGGTCTTCAGCTTCTGCACCAGCTCGGAGACCGAGCCCACCTTCACGCCCGCCTGCCGCTTCGGCGGCTCGGAGGTCTTCAGCACGGTGAGGCGCGGCGCCACGTCCACGCCGTAGTCGGCCGCCGCCTTTTCGGCGATCGGCTTCTTCTTGGCCTTCATGATGTTGGGCAGCGAGGCGTAGCGCGGCTCGTTGAGGCGCAGGTCGGTGGTCACCACCGCCGGCAGCTTGAGCGACACGGTCTGCAGGCCGCCGTCCACCTCGCGGGTGACGGACACGGCGTCGCCCTCGGGCGCCACCTTGGAGGCGAAGGTGCCCTGGGGCCAGCCGAGCAGCGCGGCCAGCATCTGGCCGGTCTGGTTGCAGTCGTCGTCGATCGCCTGCTTGCCGAGGATCACGAGGCCGGGCTGCTCCTCCTCCACCACCTTGGCGAGGATCTTCGCCACCGCCAGCGGCTCGACGGTCCCGTCGACCTTCACGAGGACGCCGCGGTCGCCGCCCATGGCGAGGCCGGTGCGGATGGTCTCGGCGGCCTGGGCCGGGCCGATGGACACCACCACCACCTCGGTCGCCTTGCCGGCTTCCTTCAGGCGCAGCGCTTCTTCGACCGCGATCTCGTCGAAGGGATTCATCGACATCTTGACGTTGGCCAGCTCGACGCCCGACCCGTCCGGTTTGACGCGGATCTTGACGTTGTAGTCGACCACTCTCTTGACGGGGACGAGTACCTTCATCGCGTCGATGACCTCGGAACGTGTGTGGCTCTGCCCGGGGCCGCGGCGCCGCAGCCGGCGCGGGCCCCGAAAACCCGCCCGATCAGGGGGGCGGCGGCGGGGAACGCGGCGGACAGTAGGCGTGCTGCGCCTGCGAAGTCAACGCGCCGAAAGGCGGGTCCGAACGCGCCTTTCGAAGGCCCGCGGACCGTCCTTGAGATCAGTCCAGCAGCAGCCGCTTCAGCAGTTCGATCTCGTCCGCAAGCGTCTGGTCCGTGGCCACGAGGCCGTCGATCTTGCGCACCGCGTGCAGCACGGTGGTGTGGTCGCGGCCGCCGAACCGGCGCCCGATCTCCGGCAGCGAGCGCAGCGTCATCTGCTTGGAGAGGTACATGGCGACCTGACGCGGCCGCACCACCGTCTGGGTGCGGCGCGAGGACAGGATGTCCGCCCGGCTGACGTTGTAGTGCTTGGCGACGATGCGCTGGATGTCCTCGATCTTGACCCGCTTCGGCTCCACCTGCCGCACCAGGTCGCGCAGGGCGATCTCGGCCATCTCCACGCTGATCGGCGCGCCGGTCAGGGTGTTGTGGGCGAGCAGGCGGTTGACGGCGCCGTCCAGGTCGCGGCCGTTGGCGGTGACGGTGCGGGCGACGAAGGCGATCACCTCCGCCGGCACGTCGAACTTCGGGTGCAGCGCCCTGGCCGCCGCGACCCGCTCCATCAGGATCTTGGCGCGCAGCTCCTCGTCGAGCGAGCCCATCTCCAGCGTCAGCCCGCCCGCGAGCCGCGAGCGCAGCCGCTCGTCCACGCTTTCGAGTTCGGACGGAGCGCGGTCGGCGGCGACGATCACCTGCTGGCGGCCGTCGAGCAGGGCGTTCAGCGTGTGGCCGAACTCCTGCTGCACCGTCTTGCCCTGCAGGAACTGCAGGTCGTCGATGATCAGCAGGTCGATCGCCCGGAGCCGCTCCTTGAAGGTGAGCGCGGTCTGGGCCTTCAGCGCCGCCACGAAGTCGAACATGAACTTCTCGGCGGTGAGATAGGTCACGCGGCGGCCGGAGGTCTCCACCGCATGGGCGGTCGCCTGCAGCAGGTGGGTCTTGCCGAGGCCGACGGCGGCGTGGATCACCAGCGGGTTGAAGGTGACCGGATCGCCGGGCCGGGCGCGGGCGATCTGCAGCGCCGCGGCGTGGGCGAGCTGGTTGGAGCGGCCGACCAGGAAGGTGTCGAGGGTCAGGCGGCGGTCGAGCGGCGAGCCGTCCAGGCGCCGGCCCTCGCGCGCGGCCGAAGGCGCGGCGGAGCCGGCCGCGGCCGGCGAGGACGCGCGCTCCTCCGGCTCGAAGCGGGGCGCGGGCGCCACCACCACGTCGCCGGCGCTCGCCGCGAGCTTCGGCGCGGCCACCCGCACGCCGAGCGCGATGCGCGCCACCTCCGCGGCCTCCTCGGCCAGCACCGTGGTGATGCGGTCCACGTAATGCGACTGGATCCAGCTCTTCAGGAAGCGCGTCGGCACCGACAGATGGGCCACGCCGTCCTCGACCCGGTCGAGCGCGATGCGCCCGAACCAGCTGGTGTAGACGTCCTCGCCATATTCGGCGCGCAGCCGCTCGGTCGCCCGACGCCAGGCGGCCTCATGCTGGGCGCCGTCCTCGGCGGCCGGGGAGGTCGAGAAACGTTCGGACGAAGCAGGGAGCATCGGACCTCTCCGGGGGTAAAAGGGTCGACGATCGATCGGAAGGGCGAAAGGGAACCGGCGGCGCGTCGGCGCCGCGTCAGTTCTGGATCCAGGGCAGGCCGTCGGCTTTCCAGCCGCCCACATGGCCGCGCTGGCGCTCGCCGTCGAGCGGGCCTTCGAAGCCGTTGACCACGTTGTAGGCGCGGGTCCAGCCGAGCGCGGTCAGGGCCGCCGCCGCCCCCTGGCTGCGGGCGCCGCTGCGGCACAGGAAGAACACCGGCGAGGTCTCGTCGAGGCCCGCGGCCTTCAGCGCGGCGGCGGTCTTCTCCGCGAAGTCCGGATCGATCTGCATGGTGGGGAACGTCTGCCACTCCTGCAGCACGGCGCGCTTGCCGAGCGACGACAGGTCCGGCACGCCGACGAAGGACCATTCCGCGCTGGTGCGCACGTCCACAAGCGCCGCGGAGGCCTCCGCGCTGATCGTCGTCCAGGCGTCCTGGGGGGACACGTCGCCAGCGTAGGAACCGCGCGCTTGAGACATGAAAGGCCCTCGCCGGACTGAGGGTCCGACGCTCCATCGTACGAGGTGACTGCGAAAGCGTCGCCGGGCGCAAAAGACCGATGCCGATCTTTATCGCCGTCCAGGCTATTCAGACAAATTGTGTGGGTGAGAAAACGAGGATGGCTTGAGTCTTAGAGGCGCTATCTTTGTTTTCTCTTGTGAGAACTGCGCTTTCTGCTTTCCCGAAGTGAAAAAGTAGTTAAGGCGTCTCCATGGATTGGAAGATACACAGGGGGTCCGGGGGGCGCAATGGCTGCCGATGAGCGAATCGGTCGCGGTCGGAGCGGGCGGAAGGGAGGCGGTTTCAAGGCCGGCTCTCAAACCTCTGCATAGCCAGCAAAATCGCATTGACGGGGCGGCGCGAAGCAGCTCTCGGGCCCCCCGCAGAATCTTTATCGGGCGCTTCGGAATCCGTCCTCATGGTGTCGGGATTCCGTCATCTCTCCGACGTCTTGCCAGTAAGCCTTTGAGAAACGTAACGTATTTCTGTTCGGGCCGAAGGCGTCGGCGGCCGTGATCGGCGTGATGCGGGATTCCCCGAGTCAAGCCGGATTCTGGCATGCCGCAGCGCGCCGAGGTCGCGCTGCGCGCGGGACGAACGCAAAAAGCCCGGCGCGAGGCCGGGCTTTTCAGCGGGCGATGATTTCAGCCGATCACGCGCTCAGGGCGCGCACCCGGGCCGCGAGGCGGGACACCTTGCGGGAGGCGGTGTTCTTGTGCAGCACGCCCTTCTGGGCGGCGCGCATGATCTCCGGCTCGGCGGCGCGCAGCGCCGTGAGGGCGGCGCCGGACTCGCCGGAGGCGATCGCCTCCTCGACCTTGCGCAGGAAGGTGCGCATGCGGCTGCGGCGGGCGCCGTTGACGGCGGTGCGGCGGGCGATCTTGCGAACGGCCTTCTTGGCCGACGGCGTGTTGGCCATGGGCGTCTTGATCCTTCAGGTCACGGACGCGGCGGGCCGGATGATCCTGGCGCGGCGTCTCGAACAAACGACGAGCGGCGAGCTCATCCGCCCGCCGCGAGTGCCGGTCTCCTAGCAACACTGGCCCTCCGCGTCAACGGCGCGCGTCGGCGAAGGCTTGGTCGCCATTGGCCGCTCCGCCTTCGAAACGCGCGCGGGGCCAGGTCACGCGCACCACCGCGCCGTTTTCGGGCGCGGCGGCGTTGCCGAGATCGAGCTGCGCGCCCGAGCGCTCCAGCAGGGTCTTGGCGATGAAGAAGCCCAGGCCCAGCCCGCCCGCCTCGGCGTCGTGGCCGTGGTCGGAGGAGCGGGTGGAGACGTAAGGCTCGCCAAGCCGGGACAGCACCTCGGGCGCGAATCCCGGCCCGTCGTCGGCCACCTCGATCGCCACTTCGCGCTCGTCCCACCGCACGGCCAGCCGCACCCGGCTCTCGGCGAAGTCCACCGCGTTCTCCACGATGTTGCCGAGGCCGTAGAGCACGCTCGGGTTCCGCCGCCAGGACGGCGCCGAATCGGGTTCGCCCTCGAACGCCGCCTCCAGCGCGACGCCGAAGTTGCGGTGCGGAGCCACGATCTCCTCGAGCAGATGGCGCATGGTCAGAAGGTCGAACGGCGCGTCGTGCTCGTCGAGCGAGGTCAGCTTCTTGAGGATGTCGCGGCAGCGCGCCACCTGCTCCCGCAGCAGGGCGATGTCCTCGGCGTGAGGGCCGGGGGTGAGCGCCCGCTCCAGCTCCTTGGACACCAGAGCTATGGTGGCGAGCGGGGTGCCGAGTTCGTGGGCGGCGGCGGCGGCGAGTCCGTCGAGCGCCGACAGGTGCTGCTCGCGCGCCAGCACCAGCTCTGTCGCGGTCAGGGCCTCGCTCAGCTCGCGGCCCTCCTCGGCCACCCGCCACGCGTAGACGCCGATGAAGCACAGCGCCAGCAGCAGCGCGGTCCAGATGCCGGCCACATAGAGCTCGGGGATCGCCAGCGGCTCCGGCGCGCTCCAGGGCAGAGGCCAGCGCCAGACCGAGATCACGGTGGCGGCGCCCATGACGAGGACGCCGAGCGAGGCGGTGGTCGCCGGCGGCAGGGCGGTGGCGGAGATCATGACGGGGGCGAGGAACAGCACCGCGAACGGGTTCTCCAGCCCGCCGGTGAAGAACAGCAGCGCCGCGAGCTGGAGCACGTCGTAGCCAAGCAGCGCCGCCGCCTCGTTCGGGGTCAGGCGATGGGTGGTGGGGTAGCGCAGCCGCAGCGCCACGTTGAGCGCCGCGGACAGCGCGATGGCGGCGAAGCAGGCGCCGATCGGCAGCGGGAAGCCGAGCCCGCCATGCACCACGACCACCGCCGCGCTCTGGCCGGCCACCGCGAGCCAGCGCAGCCGCACCAGCGTGTCGAGCCTCAGGCCGTGGCGGACGACAAGGCGCGGGTCTTGGGAGGAAGCGGTCGAGGCCACGGGACGTCTTTCTGCAGGGGCGAAGCGGCGGTCTATACCGGGTTTGCTATACGGGGCTTGGGCGCCGCGCGCACCGTCGGGAGACGATGGGACCATTGACGCGACGGCGGATCGGCGGAATCGTCGGCGCAAGGGCTATTGCGCCGCAGCATCGCGAAGGATCACTCCCATGGTGCGTGGAACCACGGAAAGCGGCATCGGTCAGTTCGGCGGCGCGCCAGTCTCCACCGACTGGGGCGGCTCAGCCGCCGCCATGCCGCTCTACTGGATGTATGAGGCGGTGCAAAGTTCGCTCGGGCCCGCCCGCGCCATGGCGGAGGCCGGACGCAGCTACTTCAAGAGCCCGGGCAATCCGCTGTCGCAGACACCGTGGGGGCGCAAGGTCAGCGCTCTGTGCGAGGTGTTCGAGCGCGCCACCCGGCGCTACGGCAAGCCGGAGTTCGGCCTGCCCACCACGCTGGTGCGAGGTCAACGCGTGGTGGTGACCGAACGCACCGTGTGGAGCCGGCCGTTCTGCAATCTGGTCCATTTCGACCGGGCGCTGCCGCGCGGCGCCCGCAAGCAGTCGAACCTGCTGATCGTGGCGCCCATGTCCGGCCATTACGCCACGCTGCTGCGCGGCACGGTGGAGGCCATGCTGCCCGACCATGAGGTCTACATCACCGACTGGACCGACGCCCGGCTGACGCCGCTGAGCGAGGGCGCGTTCGATCTGGACGACTACATCGACTATCTGATCTCCATCTTCCACTTCCTGAAGGGCGACTGCCACGTGATGGCGGTGTGCCAGCCGGCGGTGCCAGTGCTGGCGGCGATCGCCCGCATGGAGGCGGAGAACGACCCCTATACGCCGCATTCCATGACGCTGATGGGCGGGCCGATCGACACCCGGGAGAACCCGACCGCGGTTAACCAGGTGGCGATCGACCGCGGCATCGACTGGTTCCGCTCCAACGTCATCACCATGGTGCCCTGGCCGCATCCGGGCGTGATGCGGCAGGTCTATCCGGGCTTCCTGCAGCTCACCGGCTTCGTGTCCATGAACCTCGACCGGCATCTCTCTGCCCACAACGACTTCTTCAACCACCTGGTGGAGGGCGACGGCGACTCCGCCGAGAAGCACCGCGAGTTCTACGACGAGTATCTCGCCGTCATGGACCTCACCGCGGAGTTCTACCTGCAGACGGTGGACACGGTGTTTATCCGCCACGCCCTGCCGAAGGGCGAGATGACCCATCGCGGCAAGCCGGTGGACTGTTCGAAGATCACCCGCTGCGCGCTGATGACGGTGGAGGGCGAGCGCGACGACATCTCCGGCGTCGGCCAGACCAAGGCGGCGCACACGCTGTGCTCCAGCCTCTCCGACGACAAGCGCGCCCATTACCTGCAGGAAAAGGTGGGCCATTACGGCGTGTTCAACGGCTCGCGCTTCCGGGCCGAGATCGCGCCGCGCATCCACGACTTCATCCTGTCGAACGAGCCGGGGCTCGCCCGCGCCCAGCCCGCGGCGAAGCCGGCGCCCCAGCCGGCCGAACCCGTGACGCCCGCGGACGCGGCGGCGCCGGATCTGTTCCCGGAGACGGCCGCCGCCGCCGTGGCCGCGAAACCCGCGCCCGCCGAGCCCGGCAGGCATGCGGACGACCTGACCCGGATCGACGGCGTCGGCCCGAAGCTGCAGCAGCTGCTGAACGAGGCGGGCATCTTCCACTTCTGGCAGCTCGCCCGCCTGACCGACGAGGAGCGCGCGGCGCTCGACGCCAAGATGACGCCCCCCGGCCGCGTCAGCCGCGAACGCTGGGTGGAGCAGGCCAGCGCGCTTGCGGAGGCCGGCGAGGCGGATTGACGATCTGAAGCGACTGTTTGAGCGGGTCGAACGGCGGGCGTCTCACCATGGCGTCCGCCGTTTTCCGTTGCGCCGGCCATAGCGGTGCGCGTCCGGCCGAACGACGCCGCGCGCAGGAGCGACCGGGCGTCATATGATCTTTTATTCTTTTCTTATTTTTTAGCTTGCCTTAGATAGCGATTACCGAGGCCGTCGGCCAAAGCGCGGAATGTCTTATTATTTTTGGAGCCTGTCATGAAAACTCTGAGCCTGCTCGCCGGCGCCGCCCTGCTGTTCGCCGTGGCTCCCGCCATGGCGCAGACCATCCCCTCGGGCGCCGATGTGCTGAAGACCTACAACAAGGACGGCGACGACACGCTGGAGCTCGCCGAGGTGATCCACCTCTCCGCCAAGCTCTACAATGAGATCAACCCGGACGGGGATTCGACCCTCGAGCCGGACGAGACCAAGGGCCGCCTGACCGCCTCCGACTGGAAGAAGGCCAACAAGGACGGCGACAAGACCCTCGAGGTCGACGAGTGGCTGTCGATCGCCCGCAAGCGCTTCGCCGCCGCGGACAAGAACAAGGACGGCAAGCTCACCGCCGCCGAACTCGACTCCAAGGCCGGCCGCGGCGTGGTGGTCCTGATCGCCAAGTAAGGCGATCCCGCCGGCGCCGCGCCGGCTCGGAGCCTGTTCGGACATCGCCGCAGCGCGGGATTGAAGCTCCCGTCATGCCTGAGACACGCTTGGGCATGACGCTGGCGCGCTCTTCCATACGGACTCTTGGAATATGAAAAAGCCGCGGCGTCCATGAGGCGCCGCGGCTTTTTCGTCGGTCGTCAGATCCCGCGCGGCGTCAGCCGGCGATGTACTGGCCGCCGTTGATGGTCAGCGTGGAGCCGGTGATGAAGCCGGCCTTGTCGCTCGCCAGATAGACCACGGCTTCCGCGATCTCGTCCGCTTCGCCCAGACGGCCTGCCGGGATGGTGGCGATGATGCTCTCGCGCACCTTCTCCGGCACCGCCATCACCATGTCGGTGGCGATGTAGCCCGGCGCGATCACGTTGACGGTGACGCCCTTCTTGGCGTTCTCCTGCGCCAGCGCCTTGGTGAAGCCGATCACGCCCGCCTTGGCGGCGGAGTAGTTCGCCTGGCCCATCTGGCCCTTCTGGCCGTTGATGGACGAGATGTTGATGATGCGGCCGAAGCCGCGCTCGCGCATGCCGTCGATCACCGGACGGGTGACGGTGAACATGGAGTCGAGGTTGGTGCTGAGCACGTCGCGCCACTGCTCGAACGTCATCTTGTGGAACATGCCGTCGCGGGTGATGCCGGCGTTGTTCACCAGCACGTCGATCGGGCCCACCTCGGCCTCGACCTTGGCGACGCCGGCGGCGGAGGCTTCCGGATCGGCCACGTCCCACTTGAACACGGCGATGCCGTGCTCGGCCTTGAAGGCGTTCGCCTTCTCGTCGTTGCCGGCGTAGGTGGCGGCCACGTTGTAGCCGGCCTTCTTCAGCGCGATCGAGATCGCCTCTCCGATGCCGCGGGTGCCGCCGGTGACGAGCGCCGTTCGAGCCATTCTATCCTCCCAGAAACATATGTGATCGTTCGGGCGCCGTCGTCGCCGCCCGTTGAAGCGTCCGGACCAGCGCCGGCCGCGTCGCGGCCGGCCGAAGCGTGCAAGGCGTCAGTCGCGCGCCACGGTGAGGGCGATGCCCATGCCGCCGCCGATGCACAGCGTCGCGAGGCCCTTCTTGGCGTCGCGCTTGATCATCTCGTGCAGCAGCGTGACCAGCACGCGCGCGCCCGAGGCGCCGATCGGATGGCCGATGGCGATGGCGCCGCCGTTCACGTTCACCTTGGCGACGTCCCAGCCGAGGTCCTTGTTCACCGCGCAGGCCTGCGCGGCGAAGGCCTCGTTGGCCTCGATCAGGTCGAGGTCGTCGATGGACCAGCCGGCCTTCTGCAGCGCGAGGCGCGAGGCCGGGATCGGGCCGGAGCCCATCACCGACGGGTCGACGCCGGCCTGGGCCCAGCTCGCGATGCGGGCGAGCGGCTTCAGGCCCTGGGCCGCAGCCTTGGCGGCGGAGGTGACGACCAGCGCCGCGGCGCCGTCGTTGAGGCCGGAGGCGTTGCCGGCGGTGACGGTGCCGTCCTTGGAGAAGGCGGGACGCAGCTTGGTCATGGCGTCGAGGGTCGCGCCGTGGCGGATGTACTCGTCCTGGTCCACCACCACGTCGCCCTTGCGGGAGGCCACGGTGACCGGGGCGATCTCATCCGCGAAGCGGCCGGCCTTCTGGGCGGCTTCCGCCTTGTTCTGCGAGGCGACGGCGAACTCGTCCTGCTGCTCGCGGGTGATCTGCCACTGCTGGGCCACGTTCTCGGCGGTGGTGCCCATGTGGTAGCCGTTGAAGGCGTCCCACAGGCCGTCCTTGATCATGGTGTCGATGAACTTCAGGTCGCCCATCTTCGTGCCGGAGCGCAGATGCGCGGCGTGGTTGGACAGGCTCATGCTCTCCTGGCCGCCGGCGACGACGAATTCGCTGTCGCCGTTGCGGATCGCCTGGGCGGCGAGCGCCACGGCGCGAAGGCCCGAGCCGCAGACCTGATTGAGGCCCCAGGCCGAAGCCGCGATCGGGATGCCGGCGGCGATCGACGCCTGCCGGGCCGGGTTCTGGCCCTGTCCGGCGGTCAGCACCTGGCCGAGGATGGTCTCGGAAATCTGGCCGGCCTCGACGCCGGCGCGCTCCAGCGCGGCCTGGATCGCGACCTTGCCGAGCTCATGGGCGGGGACGGTGGCGAAGGCGCCGTTGAAGGAGCCGACCGGGGTGCGCGCGGCTCCCACGATGACGACGTCGGTCTCGGCCATGCTCAGTCCTCCGGGCTTCATGTCAGGTCGCTGCGCCGCAAGATCGCGGCGGGGTGGTCGAGTTATCGGAACCGGGGCTTGACGGCGTCAAGACAACCTATGTCGATTTGCGCGAGACCTCGCCCAAAGGCCTAGCCGGAGCGGCGGAAACCCATGCGACACAGGTCTAAGAGTCCTCCGCACTGCACAAAAATCTGGCGGCCGCCCGATTTTCGCCTTACCCTTGAATGGCCCCGGCCATGACAGCATGCGCCGCGGCGCGGGAGGACAGGCCGAGAACGCCGGCCAAGAACGCCGGCGCCAGAAGCCTCAAGCAAGGCGCCAACATGTCGAGTACGTCGGATCCGATCACCATCAAGAAATACGCCAACCGGCGACTCTACAACACGGGCACGAGCACCTACGTCACGCTCGAAGACCTCGCCGCTATGGTCAAGAAGGGCGAGGACTTTCATGTGGTCGACGCCAAGAGCGGCGACGACATCACCCATCAGGTCCTGACGCAGATCATCTTCGAGCAGGAAAACAAGGGGCAGAACCTTCTCCCCATCACCTTCCTGCGCCAGTTGATCCGCTTCTACGGCGACAGCGTGCAGAGCTTCGTGCCGAAGTATCTGGAGCTGTCCATGGGCGCTCTGACCCGCGACCAGGACAAGATGCGCGCGACCCTCGGCGCCTTCGGCGGCGCGTCGTTCCAGAGCGCGGTCGAGGAGCAGATGCGCGTCAACGCCGCCATGATGGAGCGCGCGTTCCGCATGTTCACGGCGTTCCCCGGACAGGCGGAGCCCGCCGCGGCCGAGACCCCGGCCCGCGCCGAAGACAAGGCGGGCGACCTGGACGAACTGCGCCGGGAAATGGCGGAGATGCGCGCGCGTCTCGACAAGGTGGCCGGCGAGAAAAACTGACGGCCGGGCCGCGTCCCGCACGAGGCGATCGATCTGATTTTCGTGCGGGTTGCGGCTAAAGTTTCAGATCCGGCCTCTGCCAAACTTAAAAAGCGCTCTAATTGTGGTCCCGCATACGTCTGGCTGGAGCGGGAGCCCGATGCCCTTCATCGTCATGGAGCCCGGCGGCTCACGGTCCTGCCACACGGTGGAGCGGGCGTCCGAAGCGCTGGCGCTCAAGGCCAACCTGCAGGGGAGAAAAGAGCCGCGAACCGTGTTCGTGTTTCGGCTGGACGCCGTGGGTGACAGCGAACTGTCGGCGCTCGCCGAAAGCGAGGGGGACGACGGCGACGGACCTAGCTTGGGAGCGGTTCCGCGATGACGAGGCCGGAGTCGTTCAGCCAGAGATTCCAGCGCGCCACCAGAGCGGCGAGCGCGTGTTCGCGAGACGTGGCCATGCCGCCCAAAGGGTCAACATGCGCTCCGTCGTCGAAGTCCATGCGCCGGAGAGCGAACAACGCCCAGTGCCAGTGGCCGTTTTCTCCGACGCATAGTCCTCCGATGGCCACAAGACGGGAGTATACGGTGACGACGTCGCCGTCGTCTCCGTCGAGATAGGACAACATTTTGAAGACCCCGAATTCACTGTTCTCGGGGGTTAAAACGTCCACGCCTATGTTTCGTTCCGGGACAGGGTTGGAAAACAAGCTGCGCGCTCTAGAGGCCATGCGCGGCTTGCGTCCCGCGCCCGCGCATGCGAGGCATCGGCCCCGGCCGGCGCGGTCCGGCCCGGCGCGACGGCGGCTTGAGACCGGCGCGAGGGGGCCTCAGTCGCCGCGCCCCGACACCCAGCCGCCGAGCGCTTGACGATCCCTCCATGACCGACGCCGCCTTGTCCGCCCCCTCGACCCCGCTCGCCCGCGAGGTCGCGCGGCGGCGCACCTTCGCCATCATCAGCCATCCGGACGCGGGCAAGACCACGCTGACCGAGAAGCTGCTGATGTTCGGCGGCGCGATCCAGCTCGCGGGGCAGGTCAAGGCCAAGGGCGAACGCCGCCGCACCAAGTCCGACTGGATGGGCATCGAGCGCGAGCGCGGCATCTCGGTCGTCACCTCTGTGATGACGTTCGAGTACCGCGACTGCGTGTTCAACCTGCTCGACACGCCGGGCCACGAGGACTTCTCGGAGGACACCTACCGCACGCTGACCGCGGTCGACTCCGCGGTGATGGTGATCGACGCCGCCAAGGGCATCGAGGCGCGCACCCGCAAGCTGTTCGAGGTCTGCCGCCTGCGCGACATCCCGATCGTCACCTTCATCAACAAGATGGACCGCGAGAGCCGCGATCCGTTCGAGATCCTCGACGAGATCGAGAAGACGCTGGCGCTCGACGCCACGCCGCTGACCTGGCCGATCGGCCGCGGCCGCGACTTCGCCGGCACCTACGAGCTCGCCACCGGCCGCATCCGGCTGGTGGATGGCGGCGGCGACGTGGCGGGCACCGGCGAGGATTCGCTCGCGGGCCTCGTGTCGCCGGAGCGGGCCGCGGAGACGCAGGAGGAGCTGGAGCTGGCGCGCGGGGCGCTGAAGCCGTTCGAACTGGACTCGTTCCGGGAGGGCCATCTGACGCCGGTGTTCTTCGGCTCCGCGCTGCGCAATTTCGGCGTGCGCGACCTGCTGGACGGCCTCGCCGATCTCGCGCCCGCTCCGCAGGGGCTTGAGGCGGACAAGCGGGCGGTGAAGCCGGAGGAGGAGCGCATGACCGCCTTCGTCTTCAAGGTTCAGGCCAACATGGACCCGAACCACCGCGACCGCATCGCCTTCGCCCGGCTGTGCTCGGGCAAGCTCACCCGCGGCATGAAGGCCCGGCTGACGCGCACCGCCAAGACCATCGGCCTGCACGCGCCGCAGTTCTTCTTCGCCCAGGACCGGCAGCTGGCCGAGGAGGCCTTCGCCGGCGACGTGGTGGGCATCCCCAACCACGGCCTGCTGCGCATCGGCGACACGCTGACCGAGGGCGAGGACATCGCCTTCCTGGGCGTGCCGAGCTTCGCGCCGGAGATCCTGCGCCGGGTTCGGCTCGAGGACGCCATGAAGGCCAAGAAGCTGAAGCAGGCGCTGCAGGAGCTGGCGGAGGAGGGCGTGGTGCAGGTGTTCCGTCCGTTCGACGGCTCGCCGGCGCTGGTGGGCGTGGTCGGCCCGCTGCAGCTCGACGTGCTGACCGACCGGCTGAAAAGCGAATACGGCGTGGAGGTCGGGTTCGAGCAGAGCCAGTTCGCGCTGGCGCGCTGGGTTTCGGCGGCGAAGAAGAGCGATCTGGACGAGTTCCTGGCCGGAAACCGCTCCAGCCTCGCGGAGGACCTCGACGGCGATCCGGTGCTGCTGGCGGGCTCGGCCTTCCAGATGAACCGGGCGCAGGAGCGCTGGGGCAACGTCGCCTTCACCGACATCAAGGACGTGCGCAAGCCGCCGTCGGCCTGAACCGGTCCGTTTACGGTCCGGCCATTCGGGACCGTTACGATGGCGCCCATGAGGAGCGCGCCACTCGGGCTCCCCGGAGGCCGGACGGCGTGGACCATGCGTGACATCTCGAACGGCGCGCGCGCGCCATGGGCGGCGCTGGCGGTCGCCCTGGTCGCTGTCGTCTACGGCGCGGTCTGGAGCCTCTTCCCGCACATCTCCGCCGGCGCGGTCGCGAACGATCTGCTGTTTCTGGAGGACGGCGCCCGCCGCCTCGCCGCCGGCCTAGCGCCCCACGCGGAGTTTCACCTTCCGACCGGGGTCCAGCCCTATCTCGGCTATCTGTGGGCCACGCGGCTTTGGCCGGGCCTGCCGCCGCTCATGGGCGCGCAGCTGGTCGGCTTTCTGCTGCTGGCGCCGCTGCTGATCGCCGCAATGGCGCGGGCGCCGGGCCGCGTCGCCGCGCTCGCCCTGCTGGGGCTGACCGCGCTCGTGACGCTGGCGCCCATCGACCTGTTCATGTCGGACTTCTACGGGATCTCGTTCCACGCCAGCTACAACCGGCTGGCGAGCGGGCTGGCGCTGGTCTGGTTCGCGCTCGTCTTCGGCCGGGGGACGCGGTCGGCGGCGGTGGACGGCGGCCTTATGGCCTATGCGCTGCTGCTGGGCTTCTTCCTGAAGATCGTGACGCTCGGCGTGATCCTCGCGCCGGTTCTGGCGCTGGCCGTGTTCCGAGCGGACTGGCGCAAGATCGCGGCGCTGGGGCTCGCGCTCGCAGCCGTGGCGCTGGCGGCGCTGGAGGCGTCGACCGGAATCGTCTCGGCTTACGTCGGCGACATCCGGGAGATGAGCGCGGTCAATTCCGGCCGCGCGATCTATTTCTTCGCGTCCTTCATCTTCAAGACCTTCTTCGCGCAGGCCCTGCTCGGCCTGCTGATCGCGGCGAGCCTCTGGGAGCGTTTCAGCGATGCGCGGGCGCGGAAGCTGACGCTTTGGGGCGCGGCGGAGGCGCTCGCCACGCCGCTTGCGGTCGCCGCCGGGGCGCTGGCGCTCGACCTGCAGGAAAGCCAGGCCACCGGCGGCCTCGGCTTCGTGGCCGCGGCGGGCCTGCTGTTCGCGCCGGGCCTGATCGGCGGCGCGTCCCGGGGCGCGAAGCTGGCGGCGGCCTCCGCGCTCGTCACCCTGACGGCCGGCGCGCTCGCCGTGCTGGCGTTCCAGATCGCCGCGGCCTCTGCGCTGAACCGGCTCGGGGCTCCGATCGCGGTGGAGATGGTCCAGCGCTACCTGCCGGGCGCCACCGTGGCCGAAGGCCTGCTCAGGCCGCAGGAGGCGCAGGCCGCGCTGTGGGGACTTGAGGGCGAGACGGGCGATGCCGCCCGCCGGATCGCCGCCGACGGCGTGCGGCTGTCGGATCACACGCTCTATCTGGCGCAGTGGCGCACGGTGGACGAGGCGCTGAAACGCCTGCCCGCGGGGGAGGCGGCGTCGTTCGGCCGGGTCATGACGCTGTCCGGCGTCGACCTGTTCGGGCTGGCGCTCGACGCGCGGCCGGCGGTGGGAACGTGGATCGTGCATGACGTGGGCCGCACCGTGGCGCCCATGACGCCGGAGCAGGCGCGGGCCTATCTCGCCGGCGCGGACACGGTGTTCGAGCCCACCTGCCTGATCGTGCAGGCGCCGGGCGCGGAGCCCATGACGCCGTGGTTCGCGGCGACGCTTAAAGCCGAATTCGAGGCCCGGCCGCTGACGCCGTGCTGGACGCTGCACCGCCGCGTCCTGCGCTGAGGCTCAGGCGGCGGTGACGGCCAGCGCCAGCAGCACGTAGCGCCCGACCTTCGCCAGCGTGACCAGCGCCAGGAAACTCCCCAGCGGCTCGCGCAGCATGCCGGCCACGAGGGTGAGCGGGTCGCCGATGATCGGCGCCCAGCTCAGGAGCAGCGACCAGCGGCCGAACCGGCGATACCAGCCGGCGGCGCGGTCGAGGCCTGCGGGCGAGACCGGAAACCAGCGCCGGCCGCTGAACCGCTCCACCTCACGCCCCAGCCGCCAGTTGATCAGCGCGCCCAGCACGTTGCCGAGGCTCGCCACCGCCACCAACGCCCAGACCGGCTGCCGCCCCAGCGCGATCAGCCCGGCGAGCGCGGCCTCGGACTGGGCGGGAAGCAGCGTCGCGGCGAGCAGGGCGGCGAGGAACAGGCCGCCGTAGGCGCCGAAGTCGGTCATGAGGCGGAGATCCGGGGCGTCGCTATGGCGCCCTCATGCCCCAGCCGGCATGGCGCATCCAGCGCTTTCGGCGGACGGCGTCAGCCGAGGCCGGCGGGCGAGTGGTCCCGGCCGGCGATCTCCGCCACCTCCGGCGGCCCGCTCCAGGCCGTGTGAGGCGCGCCCTGAAGCCGGCGTGGGGCCACGTCCCAGCGCTCGCCGGTCCAGGCCCGCACCTCCAGCTCCACCACGCCGTCCTTGGCCACGGTGAGGCGGTGATAGGCGTTCGGCTCGCCCCGGAGCCGGGTGGAGGTGGCGGTGGAGGCCTGGACCACCTTCATGGGGCGGCGGCCTTCGCCGGGGATCTCGTGCACATGCACGTAGCCGCGGTGCAGGTGGCCCGCAAGCACGAGCCGCACATTGTTGCGCAGGAAGCAGGCCACGGCCTCGTCGGCATGGCCGACCACGTCGAGATCGGGCGCGCTTTCGGGCGCGTGCAGCGGATGGTGCGCCACCACGATGCGGGTGAGATGCGGCGGCAGCGCCGCGAGGCGCTTCTCCAGCCGCCGGAGCTGGCGCAGCCCGAACCGCCCCTTCGACCAGTCGAAGCCCCAGGCCATGCGGCGCGCGGTGTTGAGGCCGATGACGGCCACGGTGTCGTCGGTCCAGGTCGGCTCGATCTCGCGGGAGATGAAGCGCCGCCAGCGGGCGTAAGGGTCGAGGAAGCGCTGGGCGAGGTGGATGTAGGTGATGTCGTGGTTGCCGGGCACCGCGAACACGGGGGCCTTCAGGCTGCGCAGGAAGGCGCCCGCGGCGCGGTACTCGTGGCGGTAGGCGTGCTGGGTCAGGTCGCCGGAGACCACCACCAGATCCGGCGGATCGGCGTTGATCTCGGCCCGGAGCGCCTCCACCACCACCGGATCGACCCGGTCGAAGTGAATGTCGGACATATGGACCAGACGGGTCACGGCGCGGCGTTCTCCGTGAGCATGGGCGCGGGCTCGGCGCCGTCGGCGACGCGCGGGGCCAGCACCTTCAACGCCCTCGGCCGGATCACGTAGCGCAGCGGCGGTTTCAGCAGCATGGTCTCGCCGTCGTTCATCACCCGGAGCAGCCGGCGCCGGCTGGTCACGGTGAGCGCCGGCACCTGGTGGGTCTCCAGATCCGCGTCCCGGGTCCAGTCGCCGAGCGCCATGCGGGCCGAAAGCCGCAGCAGCGGCCAGACGCTGAGCCTGCGGGTGGCGTAGAGCGTCAGCTCGCCGCCGTCGAGCCGGGAGCGGGTGAGCACGGAGCCGAAGCCCTCGTCATAGGCGTTGTTCGCCACCACGATCGCCTTGGAGCGCAGCGTCACCGGGCCGTCGCCGAGATCGAGCCCGACACGCATGGGCGGATAGCGATAGAGGCCCTTCAGCCCGGCGGCGACCAGCCGCCACCAGCCGAGCGCGCCCATGTGCTCCCGGCCCTTCTCCCGCCGCTCCGCCAGCCGCGACGGCAGGCCCAGCATGGAGTTGCACAGGAACACATGGCCCGACACTTCGCCCACGTCGATGGCGCGCACCTCCCCGTCCGCCATGGCGGCGATGGCGGCGTCGAGGTCCAGCGGCAGCTTCAGGTCCTTCGCCAGCAGGTTCATGGTGCCGAAGGGCAGGGGCGCGAGCGCGATGTCGGTTCCCGCCAGAATCTGCGCCGCGGCGGCGACGCTGCTGCTCCCGCCCGCCGTGACCACGGCCTCCGCCCCGGAGTCGCGGGCGCGCTCCATGCGCGCGACCACGTCGCCGGAGCCTCCGTCGAAAACGTCGACCACGTCGAAGCCGGAGGCGGAGAGCTTGCCCGCGATCTCCTCCGCCGCGTCGCTCCGCCCGAGCAGGGCCCCGGCGGAGCGGTTGACGACGAGCGCGACCTTCACCTGCCCACCGCCTTCCGGGTCACGCTTCCGCCGCCGCGTCGTCCTGTTCGATGAAGCGCTGCAGACGCTCCTGGTCGCGACCGGCGCCGGTGACGAAATACATCAGCGCGATCAGCGCGATCAGGCCGAAGGCGATGGCCGGCGCCACGACGCCGCCGGCCTGGAACAGCCGCACCACGATCAGCGAGCCGCAGACGATGGCGCCGAGGATCGGCACGATGATCGGCACCTCGAACTTGCCCGGCTTCTCGTCCGGGCGACGCTTCAGCACCACGAGCGCCACGTTCACCACCGTGAACACGGTCAGCAGCAGCAGCACCGTCGCCTGGGCCAGCGCCTTGATGTCGCCGAGCAGGGACAGGACCATCACGATCGCCAGCAGCGTCAGGATCGCCACGTGGGGCGTGCGGCGGGTGGCGTGCACCTTGCCGAGCGCCTGCGGCATCAGCCCCTGCCGGGACATGCCGTAGAGCAGGCGCGAGCCCATGATCCAGTTGACGAGGGCCGTGTTCGACACGGCGAAGATGGTGACCACCGACAGGATGATGGGTGGGAACCACGGCGCGGCGCGCTTCACCACCTCGACCAGCGCCAGCTCCTTCGGCAGTTCGCTCCAGTGCATCACCGACACCGCGGAGATCGCCACCGCCATGTAGATGATGGTGGCGCCCACCATGGCGAGGATGATGGCGAGCGGCACGTTGCGGCTCGCGTCCTTGCACTCCTCGGACACGTTCAGCATGTCCTCGAAGCCGATGAAGGAGAAGAAGGTCAGCACCGCGCCCTGCATGATCAGGACCGCGATCGCGCCCATGTCGCCGTTGTGGCTCGTCTCGGGCGGGAACTCGGTCAGCGGGTTGGACCCCCAGTAGGACACCGAGACCGCGATCACCAGCAGCAGGCCCGAGGCCTCGATGATGGTGCAGACCACGTTGAAATACATGGATTCCTTGATGCCGCGCAGCAGGATGCCGGCGACGATCAGCAGGAAGCCGAAGGCCAGAACCCAGACCGGCACGGCCTCGAGCCCGAGCAGCTTCTGCACGCTCGCCGCCACCACGTTGGACTGGGTGGCGATGGAGGTCAGCCCCGAGCACACCACCGCGAGGCCGACCACGTAGGACAGCATGGGAATGCCGTAGGCGCGCTGGGTCACATAGGCCGCGCCGCCGGCCTTGGGGTGGCGGGAGACCACGTTGGCGTAGGACAGGCCCGTCAGCATGGCGGCGATCATCGAAACGACGAAGGCCATCCACACCGCGCTGCCGAGCTGGCCGGCGGCCTGGCCGACGAGGCCGTAGATGCCCGCGCCCAGCATGGAGCCGAGGCCGTAAAGCGTGATCTGGAACAGCGTGACGGAGCGGTCGAGCGTGGGCTCGCCGTCCGGACCCGTGGTGGCTGCGACGTCGGATGCGCTCATGCGCTTCGATCTCCCCTCGTGGACGCCGCTCGCGTCGGCGTTTTCCCATCGTGAAGACTTTAGGGCGGGCTTTAAGCGCAACCAGCGGCGCCGGGGGTGGAGCGCTCCGGATTTCTGCGTGAGAAACAGGCGCGAACGAAAAAGGCGCGCCGTGGGGCGCGCCTTTCACCGAGATGCGGGCGCGACCCGGCGGGGGCGCCGGATCGCGACCGGTCAGTTCTGGCTGGTCTGCAGCAGCGGGGTGATGTTGCGGATGGCGACGCGGCGGTTGCGCTCCTCGGGGCCGTCCGTCTTCACCTTGAGGTACTGCTCGCCGTAGCCCTGGGTGGTCAGGTTCTCGGCCGGGATGCTGAAATATTTGGTCAGCACCTCGGCGACCGACTCCGCGCGCCGGTCGGACAGCGAGAGGTTGTCCTCGTCGGAGCCGACCGCGTCGGTGTAGCCCTCGACCATGAAGATGGTCTTGGGGTCCTTCTTGATCGCGTCCTCCATCGCCAGGCCGATGTTCTCGAGCTTGGTGATCTGGTCGTCGCGCACGTCCCAGGAGCCGGTGTCGAAGGTGATCGAGTCGATGTCGACGCTGCGCACGCTGTCGCGCACTGGCGGGTTGTAGCGGATCTCGTCCAGCGTGTACTTGCGCTCCAGCTTGCGCACCGGCGGAGCGGTGAAGGCGGTCTCGATCTGGCGGTAGGAGGCGCGGTCGGCGTCGACCACATACTCCTCGCGCGGGATGTCGATCACCGGCGGGGGCAGGTCGAGCGGCACGAACACGCTGTTGCGGGGGCCGCGCGGCCGGTTGTCGATCAGCACCACCTCCTCGCCGCGGTAGCGGCGGGAGCGGCGCAGCAGGCGGCCGTCGTCGTCCACATAGGTGTAGATCTCCGAGCCGTCGGGCCGCACCGAGATGCGCACCGTCTCGTCGCCGCGCCGCTCCTCGCGCCAGTCGCGCGCGCCGTAGCGGAAGCGCGAGCCTTCGTCCCGGCGGATGATGGTGCGGCCGCCCTCGCGGATGATGGTGCGGTCGCCCTCGGTGATGATCACCCGGTCGCCTTCGCGCCGCTCGCGCCGCTCCGAGCGCAGCCGGTCGATGCGGTCGTTCAGGCGGTCCTGCTCGCTGCGGGCGTCGCGGCGCTCGTCGCGGATGCGGCGCTGCAGGTCGTTGATGCGCCGCTCCTGATCGGCGGTGCGGCCCTCCTCACGACGATCCCGCTCGTCCCGGCGGTCCCGGGCCTCGTCGCGGCGGTCCCGGTCGTCCCGGCGATCGTCGCGGGCGTCGTCGCGGCGGTCTCGGAGGTCCTTCAGCCGGTCGTCGCGGGTCTCGTCGGCGCGGTCGCGGCGGTCGTCGCGGGCGTCGTCCCGACGGTCGCGCTGCTCCTTCAGCCGCTCGTCACGGTTCTGATCCGCCTGGTCGCGACGGTCCCGGCGATCCTGCTCCGCCTGATCACGTGCGTCCTTGCGGTCCTCGCGGGCCTTGTCGGCCTGATCCTTGCGATCCTGGTCCCGGCGCTCCCGCAGTTCGCGAAGGCGATCTTCCCGGCTGGACTCCTTGCCGTCCTGCGCCTGGTCACGCCGATCCGGCCGGTCACGCTCGGCCTGATCCTTTTTGTCGGTCGGGTCCTTGCGGTCCTCGCGAGCCTTGTCCGTCTGCTGCTTGCGCTCCTCCTGACGTTCGCGCAGTTCGCGCACGCGCTGCTCGCGCGTCTGACCGGCCTGCTCCCGATCGGGACGGTCCGGCTTCTCGGCGCGCTCGGGACGATCCGGGCGCTCGACCTTTTCAGGTCGGTCGGCGCGGTCCGGACGCTCCGCCCGTTCGGGCTTCTCGGCGCGGACGGGCTTGTCCGGACGTTCGGCGCGCTCCGGCCTCTCCGGACGGTCCGGCTTCTCGGTGCGCTCCGGCCGCTCCGCGCGCTCGGGCTTGGGCTGGCGCTCCTGTCGTTCCGCGCGATCGGGGCGCTCCTGACGTTCGGAACGCTCCGGCCGCTCCGCCCGGTCGGGTTTTTCGGCCCGTTCGCCGCGTTCCGGACGCTCGCGCCTCTCGGGGCGCTCGCCGTCCGCCTGCGCCGTCACCAGCGCGCGCTCGACGCCCTGCGCGAAGGCCGGCGGCGCGGAGTAGGGGATCGCGAAAGCCAGGGCCGGAAGCGCGGCGCCGGCGAGGAGAAGAAATCGGGTCGCTTTCATCATCAACCTTGTTCGTTTCCGCCTGCGCTCTCCTGTGAAGAGCGCGTATTGCCCCATGATTTCGTCTGTGTCTGAGCGCAGAATGCGGCCGGCCCAAGGCGACTCTACATTTTGAGCGTAAGACGTTTCAGGTTTTTATGCTTCTTAAGTCGATATAGGCGTGCGGCGTCCTAGCCGGATGGCGGCGCGAGGACTTCGGAAACGCACTGAGCCCACGCGAGGTTCCATCTCAGGTCTCTGTGCCGCCCTCCGCTATGGCCGCGCGACTAGAAGTGGGCTAGACGAACTGAACGCAAAATGAACCGGGCGGAATGGCATGGCGTTGCGGAAACTGTCGCTTGGACTGTGCCTCGCGCTCGCCGCGTGTCTGTCCGGCTGCGGCGGCCGCGCCGTGGGCGTGCTGACGCCGATCGCGCCGCAGGCGCTGGCCCCCGGCGCATCCCGGGTGGAGCTGATGGCCGCCACCACCCGCAAGCCCTCGTCCGATCCCGGCGTGCTGTTCTCCGGCGAGCGGGCGAGCCGCATCTCGCTCACCCGCATCGGCGTTTCGGTGCCGCCGGACGCGGGCCGGGTCGCCGGCGAGGTGCAGTGGCCCAAACGGCTGCCGCCGGACCCCACCAAGGAGTTCGCCACGCTGGAGGCGACGCCCGTCAGCCGCGACGAGGCCCGCGTCTGGTTCCGCCGGCAGGCCGGCGGCAAGCGCCACGTGCTGCTGTTCGTTCACGGCTTCAACAACACCTACGAAGACGCGGTCTACCGCTTCGCGCAGATCGTGCACGACAGCCGCACCGACGCGGTGCCTGCGCTGTTCACCTGGCCGTCCCGCGCCAGCGTCTTCGCCTACAATTACGACCGCGAAAGCACCAACTACTCCCGCGACGCGCTGGAGGAGGTGCTGCAGAGCCTCGCCGACGAGCCGGACGTGAAGGACGTTTCGGTGCTGGCGCACTCCATGGGCAGCTTCCTCACCATGGAGGCGCTGCGGCAGATGGCGATCCGCGACGGGCGCATCGCGCCCAAGATCCGCAACGTCATCCTCGCGGCGCCGGACGTGGACGTGGACGTGTTCAAGCAGCAGCTCGGCGAGATGGGCAAGCCCAACGCGCGCCCGCGCTTCACGGTGTTCGTCTCCCGGGACGACCGGGCGCTGAAGGTGTCGAGCCGCATCGCCGGCGCGGTGCCGCGCCTCGGCGCGATCGACCCCAAGGCGGAGCCCTACCGCAGCGAGTTCGAGCAGGCGCGCATCGACGCTTTCGACCTCACCGACCTGAAGACGGCCGATCCGCTGGCGCATGGCAAGTTCGCCCAGAGCCCGGCGGTGGTGCAGGCCATCGGCGGACGGCTGGTGGCGGGGCAGGAAATCTCCGCCAGCGAGCTGTCGCTCGGCGAGCGGGTGGGCGAGGCGGCGGCGGGCGTGGCCGCCACCGCCGGTTCCGCCGCGGGCGCGGTGGTGACGGCGCCGATCGCGATCGTCGATCCCGCGAGCCGCCGCAACTACGGCGAGCGGCTGCGGGACCTGCGCGGCCAGGCCGGCGGAACCCTAGACACCCTCCGGTGAGCGGCGCGACGCCGGGGCTTCCGAAACCGGGGCCCTCGAAACCCGGGCCCGAGCCGGAGCCCCGCGCCTGGCAGCGCATGCTGTCCGGCCGGCGGCTGAACCTGCTGGATCCGTCGCCGCTCGACGTGGAGATCGCCGACATCGCCCACGGGCTGGCGCGGGTGGCGCGCTGGAACGGCCAGACGGCCGGCGCCCACATCTTTTCGGTGGCGCAGCATTCGGTGCTGGTGGAGCAGGTGGCCGCGCGGCTCTCGCCCGGCTGCGGCGCGGAGCTGCGCCTCGCCGTGCTGCTGCACGACGCGCCGGAATACGTCATCGGCGACATGATCAGCCCGTTCAAGGCGGTGCTGGGCGGCGAGTACAAGGCGGTGGAGGACCGGCTGATGCGGGCGATCCACGTGCGCTTCGGCCTGCCGCCGGAGCGGGGCGACGCCGTGAACCGCATCCTGAAGCGGGCCGACCGCACCGCGGCCTTTCTGGAGGCGACCCGGCTCGCGGGCTTTTCGCTCGCCGAGGCCCGCCGCGTCTTCGGGCGGCCCGAGGGCGCGCCGGCCGACGCGGACCTGACGCCGTGGCCGGCGGATCAGGCCGCGGAGCGCTTTCTCGCGCGCTTCGCGGCGCTGACCGCGTGACGACGCCGCCTCGGGGAAAGAGCGGCGCCGTCGCGTTTCGAGGCTCAGCCGAACAGGTTGAGATCGTCGAGCAGGCCGCCGACCGCGCCGAGCGTGGCGTCGACCGTTCCAAGCGCTCCGTCCGCGACGGAGCCGACGCCGTCATAGGCCGCGCCCAGAAGCGGCCCGAGCACGCCGCCCACCACCGGCAGATCGCCCACGACGCCGCCGACCGCGCCGACGACGTCGTCCACCGCGCCGAGCGCGACGTTGGCGACGCCCTCCACGGTCGCGACCTCGGCGCCGACCAGATCGGTCACCGCGCCGACCGCGTCCAGCGTCGCGCCGCCGAGCCCATGCACGGCGTCGCCGACGCCGCCCACCACCGGCGCCAGCGCGTCGCCCGCGACCGGCAGGTCGGTGACGACGCCTCCGGCCGTGTCGACGAGGTCGCCCACGGCGCCGACCGCGCCTGCGGCGACCTCGTTGAGATCGAGAAAGCTGAGGGCGCCGGAAAGATCGAGTTGAGCCATTGTTGGAAAAGTCCTTCTCTTCCGAGCGGGGCCGGAATGGCGCGCCGCTGGGGCATGACGGGATTTCACGCATGAAATTCCGGACTTTCGCCGATCGCCAGATGGCGAATGCGTGATCGGCGCGATGATGTGATCATATGATGACTCTGATGGCAAATTCCGGTGAGGCTGGAGAGATTTCGCTTTTGAGCGCAGAGGCTTGGAAGGGGCGTGCGACGGACGCCGAAGTGATCGTCTGCCCGCGCTCGCGCCTTGCGGAGGCGTTCCGGCGCGCGCCTGACGCGCGGCTGCTGACCCTCACCTCCGACCCGTCGGAGCCCGCGCCCGAGGGCCTGATCGAGGCGGACCGGCTGCTCCTCGCCTTCAACGACATCGCCGCGCCGCGCTCCGGCTTTGTGGCGCCGGACGGCTCCCATGTGGCGGCGGCGCTCGCCTTCGCGGCGCGGGATCCGCGGCCCCTGATCGTGCAGTGCTACGCGGGCGTCAGCCGCTCGCCGGCCATGGCCTACGCCATCGCCTGCGCCCGCCGGCCGGACATGGACGAAGCCGCGATCGCCGGGGAGCTGCGGCGCCTCAGCCCCAGCGCCACCCCCAATCCGCGCATCGTGGCGCTGGCGGACGCCCTGCTCGGGCGCGACGGGCGCATGAGCGCGGCCATCGCCGCGCTGGGACGCGGGGCGGAGGCGTATGAGGGCGAGCTGTTCGCGCTGGCGCTTAGCCGGCTTCCGGCGCCGGGGGCGCGGTCATGAGCGCGGCCGCCACCGTCGAGATCGGCCTGTCCGCCGCCGTGGTGGCGGTGGAGGGCGACGCGCCGCTCATCCTGGTGGCGCAGGCGGCGGACGCGCGTACGCCCCTCGGCCTGCCGTCCGGTCCGTTCGATCCGCTGACGCGGCGCACGCTGGAGATCGCGCTGCGGGCCTCCATCGCCCGCCAGACCGCGCTGGACGTGGGCTATGTGGAGCAGCTCTACACCTTCGGCGATCGCGGCCGCGCCGCTTCGCCGGACGACACCGCCCCCCATGTGGTCTCCATCGGCTATCTGGCGCTGACCCGGCGGCCCAGGGACGTTGCGGAGCTGGCCAAGATCGGGGCGAGTTTCCAGCCCTGGTACGCCTTCTTCCCGTGGGAGGACTGGCGCCGCCGCCGGCCCGAGATGCTGGACGCCGCGATCCTGCCCGCGCTCGAACGCTGGACCGCCGAGGCGCCGGAGGCCGTCACCGGCCGGGCGCTGCCGCGCATCGTGCGCGCCCGGCAGTGCTTCGGCCTCGACGGCGCGCCCTGGGACGAGGAGAAGGTGCTGGACCGCTACGAGCTGCTCTATGAGGCGGGCCTCGTGGAGGAGGCCCGCCGCGACGGCCGTCCGGCGGCGCTCGCCCGCGCGGCCGCCGACACGCCCAGGCTCGGTCAGGCCCTGCGCGACGACCACCGCCGCATCCTCGCCACCGCCATGGGGCGGCTGCGCGCCAAGCTGAAGTACCGGCCCGTGGTGTTCGAGCTGATGCCGCGCGACTTCACGCTCACCGCCCTGCAGCGCACGGTGGAGGCCATCGCGGGGCGCCATCTGCACAAGCAGAACTTCCGCCGGCTGGTGGAGGCGACCGCGCTGGTGGAGCCCACCGGCGCCGCGGAGACCGCCACCGGCGGCCGCCCGGCCCAGCTCTACCGCTTCCGCCGCGAGGTGCTGGAGGAGCGTCCGGCGCCGGGTCTGCGATTCGGCCGCGGCTGACGGGACGTGGGCTGCGGGCGCGCTATAACGCTGCGCCGGACACCGAGGCTCTTCACCACCATGCCGACCGATCGCGTGCTCGTTCCGGGCGACACCTGCTGGCGCGAAGCCCGCGCCGACCGCTTCGCCTTCATCGTGGACGCGGCGGACTATTACCGCGCCGCCAAGCAGGCGATCCTGTCCGCGCGCCGTTCGGTGACGCTGATCGGCTGGGACTTCGACTCCCGCATCGAGCTGGAGCCGGGACGCGCCACGCTCGAAGGCCCCAACCGGCTGGGACCGTTCCTCAAGTTCATCGCGGACCGGCGGCCCGAGGTGCGCATCCGCCTGCTGAAGTGGAACCTCAGCCTGATCGAGACGCTCGGCCGGGGCGAGACGCCGATCTACCTGATGCAGTGGATGATGCGGAAGAACATCACCCTGAAGATGGACGCGGAGCATCCGCCGATCGCGGCCCACCACCAGAAGATCGTGGTGATCGACGACGCGCTGGCCTTCTGCGGCGGCATCGACATGACGCTCGGCCGCTGGGACACCCGGGAGCACCGCGCAGAGGACGACCGCCGCCGCTCGCCCTGGGGCCGGGCGCTGCCCCCCTGGCACGACGCCACATGCTGCGTGGACGGCGAGGCGGCGCGGGCGCTCGGCGATCTCGCCCGCGAACGCTGGCGCCGCGCCACCGGCGAGACGCTGGAGCCGGCCGCCTGCGACGGCGACGCCTGCGATCCCTGGCCGGAGTTTCTCAAGCCGACGCTCACCGGCGTCGATGTGGGCGTGGCGCGCACGGTGGGCGCCTTCAACGACCAGAAGCAGATCGTCGAGATCGAGCGCCTCACGCTCGCGGCCATCGCCGCGGCGAGGCGCACGCTTTACGTGGAGAGCCAGTATTTCGCCTCCCGCGCGGTGGCGGAGGCCATGGCCAGGCGGCTCGCCGAGCCGGACGGGCCTGAGATCGTGGTGATCAACCCGGAATCCCAGGACGGATGGCTGGAGGAGGCCACCATGGGCGCCGCCCGCGCCAAGCTGGTGCGCGTCGTGCGCCGGGCGGACCGGCACGGGCGCTTCCGCATCTTCTGGCCGGCGACGCCCGAGGGCGAGCCGATCTATGTGCACGCCAAGATCCTTGTGGTGGACGACCGCCTGATCCGGGTCGGCTCGTCCAACCTCAACAACCGCTCCATGGGCTTCGACACCGAATGCGATCTGGCGATCGAGGCGGGCGGGGACGACGGGGCCTTGCGCGCCGCGATCGCCCGGCTGCGCGACGATCTGCTGGCGGAGCATCTTGGTTCCACGCCGGAGGAGGTCGCAGCCGCCATCGGGCGGGAGGGGTCGCTGATCCGGGCGATCGAGTCGCTTTCGGGACAGGGGCGCCGGCTGGTTCCGCTGGAGGCGCGGGAGGTGGGCGAGATCGAGGACGCGCTGTCCGAGACCGATCTGGTCGATCCCGAACGCCCGCCGGGCCTGTGGCGGCGGCTGCGGCGGCGCGTGGGGCTGCGCTGACCGTCTCTGCGATTCTGCAGACAAGGGGCTTGCGTTGTCTTACATCCTTGCGGCAGCGCACATCTCTCTTCGCCGGGACGCCGCATGCTCGCCTGGGACGACTTCCGACTGGTCAAATGCATCTCCGAACGCCGTTCGCTCGCGGGCGCGGCGGTCACGCTCGGCGTCAACGCCTCGACGGTGTTCCGCCGGCTCGGCGCGCTGGAGGAGCGGCTCGGCGCCCGGCTGTTCGAGCGCGGCCGCGCCGGCTACGCGCTCACCCCCGCGGGCGAGGAGATGGTGGAGATCGCCGAGCGCATGGGCGAGGACATCCTCGCCTTCGAGCGCCGGGTGTCGGGGCAGGATCTGGCGCCCGCGGGGGATCTGCGGATCACCACCAACGACTCCATGCTCATCCACCAGCTCACCGGCCTGTTCGCCGGTTTCCGCAAGGCCTATCCCGACATCACGCTGGACGTTGTGGTGGGCAACGCGCCGCTCAACCTGTCAAAGCGCGATGCGGACGTGGCCATCCGCGCCACCTCCAACCCGCCCGAGACGCTGGTGGGCCGCCGCCTCGCCGACATCCGCTGGGCGGTCTACGGCGCCGCGCCGCTCACGCCCGTGACGACGCTGGAGGAGCTCGCCGACCTGCCCTGGATCGGGCCGGGCGACATGCTGGCGCCGCTGCAGCGCTGGCTTCGGGAGACCATGGGCGAGCGCAAGATGGTCTACAGGCTCTCCACCGTGCTCGGCATGGCGGAGGCGGTGGCGGCCGGCATCGGCGTCGGGCCGCTGCCCTGCTTCATCGGCTGCTCCACGCCGGGGCTGGTGCGGCTGTTCGATCCGCCGAACCAGTCGCCCGCCTCGCTGTGGCTGCTGACCCACCCGGACCTGCGGGCGAGCGCCCGGGTGCGCGCCTTCATGGACTATATGGGCCAGGAGCTCGGCCGCCGCCGGGACCTGTTCGAGGGCGCGCGCGAGCCGGCGTAAGACGCCGCGCTGACTGCGGCCCGCTTCGCCGTGGCGCCGAAAGAACCTCGCCGCAGCGCGCATAGACAGGCCGCGACCGCTCGCCCACTGTCGGCCCCCTGGGGCTGACAAGGAGACGATTATGGATCGACGATCTCTGGTCCTCGGGCTGCTCGGAGCCTGCGGGGCCGCCGCGCTGCCCGTGTTCGCGGCGCGCCCGGCAGGCGCCGCGCCCCTGAGCGCGCGCCCGGCCGAAGCCCTTCCCGCCGCGGAGCCCGTGGACATGGCCGAGGGCGGCGTGGCGCCCGACGGGTCCTCCGTGGAGAACGCGCAGCACCACCGCCGCCGCAGGTATCGCCGCCGCCACAGGCGCCATTACGGCCACCGCCGCTACGGCTACTACCGTCGTCCCCGGCGCTATTACCGGCGGCGCCGCTGCCGCACCTACGTGAACTCCTGGGGGCGGCTGGTGCGTCGCTGCTGGTGACGTCGGCGGCGTCGGGGGCTCGACGCGGCCCCTGAAATCAGGACCAATGCGGGCCGTCTCAAAGGCCAGCCGAGGATCCGCCGATGACCACGCTTCCGACCGACCGCGCCGGCAGGATCGCCGAGGCCGTGCGCCTGCTGGCCGACGCGCGCGGCGAAGGGCGGCGTCTCGCGACGCCGCCCTTCGAGATCGCCGACGATGAGGAAGCCACGGCGATCCACTTCGCGGCGGTCGAGGCGCTTGGCCCCATCCGCGGCTGGAAGGTGGGCGCGGCCTCGCCGGAGGCGACGCCCGCCGCCGGGGCGCTGACCGCCGACACCCTGTTCGACGGCCCGGCGGCGCTGCCGGCCTATGCGCTCGGCGCGGTGGAAGGCGAGATCGCCGTGCAGCTCGGCCGCGACCTTCCCGCCCGCGACGAGCCTTACGCGACCGACGAGGTGCTGGCCGCGGTGGCGAGCTGGCGCCCGGCGATCGAGGTGCTGGAAAGCGCCTTCGACGGCTGGCGCGGCCAGCCCAAGCCCTGGAAGGTGGCGGATCGCCAGAGCCACGGCGCGCTGGTGCTGGGCGCGCCCGCCCCGGCGGCGCCCGCGACGCCGCTCGGCGCGCTGCCGGTGCGGCTGTCGGTGGACGGCGAGATCGTCTTCGACCACGAGGGCGGCAACACCGCGGGCGACCCGACCCGGCTGCTGGTCTGGCTCGCGAACCACCTGCGGGGAACCGACCGCTTCCTGAAGGCGGGCGACGTGGTGACCACCGGCTCCGCCACGCCGTTCCTGCAGGCCAAGCCCGGCCAGAGGGTGCGGGTGGAGTTCGCGGAGCTTGGATCGGTTGAGGCGACCTTCGGGGGCTGAACGCCTCTTCAAACGTCGGAAGCCGGCGTTCGAAACGCACGTCATGCCCGCCGCACGGCGGGCATGACGATGTCGTGGCTCCGCCTTTGGACGCGAGGCTTCAGCCGCCGTGGCGGAAGCAGTCGGTCAGGTGGTCGTCCACCATGCCGACCGCCTGCATGAAGGCGTAGACGATCACCGGGCCGCAGAAGGTGAAGCCGCGCCGCTTCAGGTCTCTGGAGAGGGTCTCCGACAGCGGCGTCGAGGCCGGCACCTCGGCGATCTCCCGCCAGCGGTTCACGATCGGCGCGCCGTCCACGAAGCCCCAGAGATAGTCCGAGAAATCCTCGCCCCGGTCGCGCATGGCGAGATAGGCGCGGGCGGACTTCACCGCGCCCTCGATCTTCAGGCGCGAGCGCACGATCCCGGCGTCCCCCAGCAGGCGGGCCACGTCGTCCTCGCCGAAGCGGGCCACGATCTCCGGGTCGAAGCCCTGGAAGGCGGCGCGGAAGCCGTCGCGCTTGCGCAGGATGGTGATCCAGGCGAGCCCGGCCTGGAACCCGTCCAGCATCAGCTTCTCGTAAAGCGCGCGGGGGTCGCGCTCAGGCCTCCCCCATTCGTCATCGTGATAGGCCACGTAGAACGGATCGGTCCCGCACCAGCGGCAGCGGCGATGGCCGTCCGGGTGCAGCGGCGCGCTTTCGCTCACGCCGCGCCCTCGCCGGGATAGGCGAAGCGGGCCCAGGCGGGCTTCTCCAGCGTCAGCATGGCGGAGCCTGCGATCAGCGGCTGGCCGGCGGCCGCCGCCTCCGCCGCCCGGTCGAGGCGCAGCAGCGCGAGGCCGCGGCCCTCCACCGACGAGCCCATGCGGCCGATGGTCCTTTCGCCCGCCATGACCGCTTCCCCGATCGAAGGCCGGCCGTCCAGCAGCACCGGCGTCACGCGGGTGCGGGCGGTGCCGCGATGCTCCATGCGGCTCACGATCTCCTGCCCCACGTAGCAGCCCTTCTTGAAGCTGACGCCGTTGAGCTGGTCCATGCAGGCTTCGTGCGGGAAGGTGTCGCCATAGACGAAATCGAGCCCGCCGATGGGAACGCCGAGCGCCACCCGATGGGCGCGCCAGGCGTCGAGGCTGTCGGGCAGGCCGCCGGGAAGCGCGGCGCCGGCCGGCAGATAGGCCCGCTGGCCGAGCGCCGGCAGGCGCGGATCCTGAACCGCTTCGCCCTCGAAGGCGGGCAGCAGCCCGTCGCCCCACAGCGCCGCCACCCGGAAGGCGCCGCTCTCGTCGGCGATCTCCACCTTGGAGCGCAGCTTGTAGAGCGTGAGCCGCCGGGCCACGTCGGCGGCGAGCGGCTTCGGCAGGTCGAGCCGGAAGCCGTCTCCCGAGCGGGAGACGATCATGTCGGCGATGATCTTGCCCTGGGGCGTGAGCAGCGCGGCGTAGGCCGCCTGTCCCGGCGCGAGGCCCGAAACGTCGTTGGTGAGCAGGTTGTCGAGGAACGGGCCCGCTTCGGCGCCGCCGACCCGCAGCAGCCCGCGGCCTTCGAGAAATGCGGCGCGCATGCGAAAAGCTCCTTCCGCCAGTTGCCTTCGAGGTCGCGCGAAGGTAGGCCCCGGCGAGCCCCGTCTTCAAGCCGAACCTTCATCCGGGAGGCCGCGATGGCCGAAGCCTTCGATCTCATCCTCAAGGGCGGCGTGGTGGCGAACCACGACGGCGAGCGCCGCGCCGACATCGGCGTGCGCGGCGGCCGCATCGCCGGGATCGGCGACCTCGCCCGCGCCTCCGCCGGCGAGACCGTGGACTGCTCGGGGCTTCACCTGCTGCCGGGGGTGATCGACACCCAGGTCCATTTCCGCGAGCCGGGCGCGACCCACAAGGAGGATCTGGAGACCGGCTCCCGCGCCGCGGTGCTGGGCGGCGTCACCGCCGTGTTCGAGATGCCGAACACCAATCCGCTCACCGTGACCGCCGAGGCGCTGGCCGACAAGCTCGCCGCGGCCCGCGGCCGCATGCATTGCGACCACGCCTTCTTCGTGGGCGGCACGCATGAGAACGCGAAGGACGTGGCCGAGCTCGAGCGCCTGCCGGGGGCGGCCGGCATCAAGATCTTCATGGGCTCGTCCACCGGCTCGCTGCTGGTGTCGGACGACGCGGGCGTGTCCGAGATCCTGAAGCGCACCCGCCGCCGGGTCTCTGTGCATTCCGAGGACGAGCCGCGCCTGTCCGAACGCAAGGGCCTGCGCGTTCCCGGCGATCCCGCGAGCCACCCGGTGTGGCGCGATCCGGAGGCGGCGCTGAAATGCACCCGCCGCCTCACCGCCATCGCCCGCCAGCACGGGGCCAAGGTGCATGTGCTGCACATCTCCACCGCCGAGGAGATGCGCTTCCTCGCCGACTTCAAGGACGTAGCGACGGTGGAGACCACGCCCCACCACCTGACGCTGGGCTCGGACGCCTATGAGCGGCTGGGGACGCGGGCGCAGATGAACCCACCCGTGCGCGACGACGCCCACCGCGCCGGCGTCTGGTGGGGCCTCACCCAAGGGATCGTCGACGTGCTCGGCTCCGACCACGCCCCCCACACGCTGGAGGAGAAGGCCAAGGCCTATCCCGACAGCCCCTCGGGCATGACCGGGGTGCAGACGCTGGTGCCGATCATGCTCGACCATGTGGCGGCGGGCCGTCTCAGCCTCGCCCGTTTCGTGGACCTGACGAGCCACGGCCCGTCGCGCATCTTCGGCATCGCCCGCAAGGGCCGGCTCGCGGTGGGCTACGACGCCGACGTGACCGTGGTCGACCTCAAGCGTCGCCGGACCATCACGAACGACTGGATCGGCTCCCGCAGCCAGTGGACGCCCTATGACGGCGTCCCGGTGCAGGGCTGGCCGGTGGGGACCGTCATCCGCGGCCGCCGGGTGATGTGGGAGGGCGAGATCGCCGCGCCCGGAACCGGCGAGCCGGTGCGCTTCCTCGACGCCCTGCCGCGCGGATGATCGGCGCGCCGCCGCTTGTCCCCGTCGGGTGGGGCGCCATGTTGCATCGCGTTGGCGGGGCGTCCTAAGAGGTAGGCCGCTGGCCGGGCTCCACGCTCCGCTCCCGATTCGCTTCAGGAGGCGCCTTTCGTGATCGACGACGTCTCGCTGATCGCGACGGGCATCGCCATCGGCGTGGGCGTGAACGCGCCCGTCGGTCCGGTCAACGTGATGTGCATCCACCGGGCGGTGCGCAACGGCGCGGCCTCCGCCATGGCGGCGGGGACGGGCGCCTTCGTGGCGGACGTGCTGTTCGCCGGAATGGCCGCCTTCGGCGTCACCGCCATCTCCAATTTCGTCGAGGGGCATCTCGCCGTCATCAAGGTGCTGGGCGGCGCGATCATGCTCGCCTTCGGCGTCAAGCTGCTCTATGCGCCCCGCTCCACCAACGCCGCGCCGGCCAACGACACGCGGCTGTCGCTGTTCAACGCCGCCTTCACCTCCTTCGCGCTCACCGCCACCAATCCCGCCGTGCTTCTGGGCTTCGTCGCCATCTTCGGCGGACTTGTCGGCATCGGCGACAAGCCCGGCGACTTCGAGACCGCGGCGCTGCTCACGCTCGGCGTCACCATCGGCAGCGCGGCCTGGTGGCTGATGCTCTCCATGGGCGCGAGCCGGCTGCGGGAGCGCATCGCCGAGCGCTGGCTCGGCCGCATCAACACCCTGTCCGGCGGCGCGGTGGCGCTGTTCGGGCTCGTGGTGCTGCTGAGCGTGGCGCTCGGCTACTGAGCCGGCTGCGTCTTTTCTGGAACATGTCGAAAATTTGGTCGGATCGGGGCTGGGCCGGGGCCGGGGCGCGCGCTAGCTGCCCATCGTCCCTGACGCGCCATCGAGGCCCGCCATCGCCGCTCTCCGGTTCACGCTCCCCGCTCTCGCCCTGTTCGGGCTCGGCCTGTCGTCCTGCTCCGGCGTCCAGTCGGCGCTCGATCCGGCCGGCCACGAGGCGCGCGAGGTCGCAACCCTGTTCTGGGTCATGGCGATCGGGGCCGGCGTGGTCTGGTGCCTGGTGCTGGGCGTCGCGGTCTACGCCACCCGCATCCGGCCCGATCCGCACGAGGAGGCGGTCGGCTGGCGGCTGATTCTGTGGGGCGGCGTGGTGTTCCCGACCGTGGTTCTCGCCGCGCTGCTGGTCTTCGGCCTCGGGCTGATGCCGCAGCTGCGCGAGCCGGGGGAGGGGCTGCGGATCGACGTCTCCGGCGAGCAGTTCTGGTGGCGGGTGACCTACCGCCCGGCGGACGGGCCCGCGGTCGTCTCCGCCAACGAGATCCGCGTGCCGGTGGGCGAACGGGTGGAATTCGGTCTCACGAGCCCCGACGTGATCCACGCCTTCTGGATCCCCGCGCTCGGCGGCAAGGTGGACATGATTCCCGGCCGGGAGAACCGGCTGGTGCTGAAGGCGGAAAAGCCGGGAACCTACCGCGGGGCCTGCACCGAATTCTGCGGCGCGAGCCACGCGCTGATGGCCTTCGACGTTGTGGCGATAGAGAAGGCGGCGTTTTCGGCCTGGCTCGCCGCGCAGGCGACGCCGCCGTCGCCGCCCGAGGGCGAGGCGGCGCGGGGGCGCGAGCTGTTCCTGCGTCACGGCTGCGGCGCCTGCCACCGGGTGGCGGGCACGGAGGCGGCGGGCGAGGTGGGGCCGGACCTGACCCGCTTCGGCGCCCGCGCCACGCTCGGCGCGGCGACGCTCGCCAACACGCCCGACAACATCGCCCGCTTCGTTCGCGAGACCGGCGCGCTGAAACCCCGCGCCAAGATGCCGGCCTATCCCAATCTGCCCGGCGAGGAGCTCGCCGCCATCGCCGCCTATCTCGGGAGCCTGAAATGAGCGGCCGGCGGACGAACGACGCTCGAACGCAGGCCTGGAACGGAGCCATCGAGCCCTTGAAAGCCGATCCGCACAGGGCGCGCGGCGAAGACGGCGCATCGCAGGGAAAGGTCGCGCCATGACCGACGCCGCGCTGTCCTCGGCCCAGGACGATCCCGAACTGCGCAAGGCGCAGGAGGAGCGCCTGACCCGGACGTGGGAGACCCCGAAGGGCGTCCGCTACTGGTCGGCCGTCAACAATTCCGAGGTCGGGCTCTGGTACACCGGCACGTCGTTCGCGTTCTTCCTGTTCGCGGGCGTGCTGGGGCTGATGATCCGCACCCAGCTCGCCGTGCCGGGCAACGATTTCCTGTCGGCCACCTTCTACAATCAGGTCTTCACGCTGCACGGCACGGCGATGATGTTCCTGTTCGCGGTGCCGATCTTCGAGGCGGTGGCGATCCTGATCCTGCCGGAGATGCTGGGCGCCCGGGACCTGCCGTTCCCGCGGCTGTCCTCCTTCGGCTACTGGTGCTTCCTGATCGGCGGCGTGTTCGTCTGCGGCTCGATCTTCTTCAACGCCGCGCCGGACGGCGGCTGGTTCATGTACCCGCCGCTCTCCACCGACCACAAGCAGACCGGCATCGGCGCCGACGTCTGGCTGCTGGGCCTGTCCTTCATCGAGGTGGCCTCCATCGCGGCGGCGGTGGAGCTGATCGTCGGCACGCTGAAGTGCCGCCCGCCCGGCATGCGCATCAACCTGATGCCGCTCTACGCCTGGTACGTGCTGGTGGTGGCGGCGATGATCCTGTTCGCCTTCCCGCCGCTGATCGCCGGCGACATCCTGTTCGAGATGGAGCGGATGTTCGACTGGCCGTTCTTCGATCCGGCGCGCGGCGGCGACCCGCTGCTGTGGCAGCACCTGTTCTGGATCTTCGGCCACCCGGAGGTCTACATCGTGTTCCTGCCGGCGATCGCGCTGCTCGCCATGATCGTGCCGACCTTCGCCCAGCGCCCCATCCTCGGCTACTCCTGGATCGTGCTGGCGGCGGTCGGCACCGGATTCCTGTCGTTCGGGCTGTGGGTCCACCACATGTTCACGACCGGCCTGCCGTCGATCTCGCTCGCCTTCTTTTCCGCCGCCTCCGAGGCGGTGGCGATCCCGACCGGCGTGCAGATCTTCGTGTTCCTCGCCACCCTGCTCGCGGGCCGGGTGGTCTATTCCGTGCCCATGCTGTTCGCCATCGGCGCGCTCGGCATCTTCGTGTTCGGCGGGCTGACCGGCGTCATGGTGGCGCTCGCGCCGTTCGACTGGCAGGCGCACGACACCTATTTCGTGGTGGCGCATCTGCACTACACGCTGGTCGGCGGCATGTTCTTCCCGCTGATCGCGGGCGTCTATTACTTCTACCCCTTCGTGAAGGACCGGAAGCTGTCGGACCGCCTCGGAAAATGGGGCTTCTGGCTGATGTTCATCGGCTTCAACGTCACCTTCCTGCCGATGCACGTCACCGGCCTGCGCGGCATGCCGCGGCGCGTGTTCACCTACGCCGAGGGGCTCGGCTTCGACGCGCTGAACATGGTCTCCACGGTTGGCGCCTTCGTGTTCGCCGCCGGCGTGCTGGTGGTGACCTGGGATGTGCTGCGCCCCAAGGGCAAGGAGCCCTACGCCCCGCGCAACCCGTGGAACGCGGGCACGCTGGAGTGGCTGTCGGAGAATCCCGGCAAGGAATGGGGCGTGCGCACGGTGCCGATCGTCAGCACCCGCTATCCGCTGTGGCAGCAGCCGAACTTCGTGCGCGACTACGACGAGGGCCGGTTCTACCTGCCCGACGCCGAGGAGGGACAGCGCGAGACGCTGATCACCTCGGTGCTGGACGCGCGGCCGGTCCAGTGCCTCAGGGTGCCCGGCAACTCCTTCATGCCCATGGGCGCGGCGGTTCTCACCGGCGGCGCCTTCATCGCCGCCACCTTCTACGCCTGGACGCTGACCATCCTGTTCTCCATCGCGGCGCTGGCCGCGATCGTGACCTGGCTGTGGCGGGGCACGGCGGTGATCCCGGAGAAGGCGGAGAAGGACGTCGGGCTCGGCCTCAAGCTGCCGCTCTACGTGTCCGGGCCGGACTCGGTCGGGTGGTGGGCGATGTTCATCACCATGATCGGCGACATGTCCGCCTTCGCCAGCCTGATCTTCGGCTACTTCTTCTACTGGACCATTCACGCCTCCGGCTTCCCGGGCGGTCCGGGGGCGGGTCCGGGCCTCGTGTGGCCGGGCCTCGCCATGGCGCTGGGCGCGGCGGCCTGGGGCGCGATGCTCGCCGCCCGCCGCGCCAACGCCGCCGACAGGCCGCAGGCGCTGCGGCTGCTGCTCGTGTTCGCCGTGGCGCTGGCGGCGGCCTCGGCCGCGGCGCTGCTGTGGGGGCCGCATGCGAGCGGGCTCGACCCCAAGTCCCACGTCTATCCGGCGACCGTGTGGATCATCGCCATCTGGACCGCGGTCCACCTGGGCGTCGGCGTGATCATGACGCTCTACTGCCTCGCCCGTTCGCTGGGCGGCCGGCTGACCGCGGCCTACGACATCGACATCCACAACGTGGCGCTGTTCTGGCACTTCGCCCTCGTCACGCTCGGCGTCACGGTCGCGACGCTGGCGCTGTTCCCGCTGGCGGTGCGGTGATGATCGCCTCCGCCCGCGCCAGCCTGATCACCCTGATCGCCGCGCCCACCGCCTGGGCGGCGCATTTCCTGACGTCCTACGTCATCGCCGCCACCGCCTGCGCCAAGACCATGGCGGACGCCCGCGTGTTCACCGGCGCCGCCTGGCCCGACCTGACGCCGGCGCGGATCGCCATCGGCGTCGCGACGCTTGCGGCGCTCGGCGTGATCGCCCTCTCGACCCGGCAGGCGCTGGGGCACTGGCGCGACGGCGACGCCGAACCGCCCTACGACGACGCCACCCGCGACGACCGCCAGCAGTTCCTCGGCTACGCCACCCTGCTGCTCTGCGGCCTGTCGGCGGTCGGCGTCGTGTTCGTGGCGCTGCCGGCCGTGTTCATCGGGGACTGCCGGTGAGCCGCGCCGCCGCCATGCTGCTCGGGTTCGGGCTCGCGGTCCTCGCCGCCGCCTGGGCGCCGGGGACGGAGGCGGCGCTGGGCGGCGGCTTCGCGGCCCACATGATCCGGCACATGGCGGTGGTGGCGGTGGCGGCGCCGCTGATCGCGCTCGCCCTTGCGGGTTCGCGCCTCGATCCCACGGGCCGCGCGCCGGCGCTGTTCGCGGCGGTGCCCGCCTCGCTGTTCGAGCTGCTGGCGGTGTGGGGCTGGCACGCGCCGGGCGCCCATGATCTGGCGCGGGCGAGCATGACCGCCTTCGCGGCCGAGCAGGCGACCTTCCTGTTCGCGGGGCTCTGGCTGTGGCTCGCCTGCTTCGGGCGCGCGGGCGCGGCGGACATGAGCCGGGCCGGGCAGGGCGTGCTCGCCATGCTGCTGACCTCCATTCACATGACCCTGCTGGGCGTGCTGCTCGCGACCACCACCCGGCCGCTCTACGACCCGGCGCTCTGCGGGGGCGCGTCGCTGCTCGGGCAGCAGCATCTCGGCGGGGTGATCATGCTGCTGGTGGGCGGCGGGGTCTATTTCGCGGCCGGCCTCACGCTCGCGGCCCGACTGCTCAGGGAGGACGTTCTGGTTCCGGGAGACGACGCGCGATGACGGGCTGGCGGCTCAATGTGCTGATCACGCCGCTCCGGGCGGCGCTGGCCGCCGTGGGGCTCGCCGTCGGCGTGCTGGCCTTCGCGTGGTCCGGCCTGTTCAACGTGGCGGCCACCACGCCCCACTGGCCGATCACGGACTGGTTCCTGCACTACGTCATGATCAACTCGGTCAAGACGCGCACCCTCGCCATCGAGGCGCCGGACACGCTGGACTCGCCCGCCATGATCGCCCGCGGCGCCGGGCATTACGCCAGCGGCTGCGCCAGCTGCCACGGCGCGCCGGGCCGGCCGCGCTCGCCGATCATCCACGAGATGTCGCCGGTCGCGCCCGATCTCGCCAGGACGGTTCCGAGCTGGGAGCCGAAGCACCTGTTCTGGATCGTGAAGAACGGCGTGAAGTTCACCGGCATGCCGGCCTGGGTGTCGGGGAGTGAGCGCGAGGACGAGGTCTGGGCCGTGGTGGCCTTCCTGAAACGGCTGCCGGACCTGTCGGAACAGGAGTACGCCCGGCTCGCCATGGGGGCGGAGACCGATGGCGCGGTGGGCGGGCTCGTCGCCATCGCCCACGGGCCGCAGGGGCCGGCGCCGCGCCCGGACGTGCTGGCGGACTGCGCCCGGTGCCACGGGCGCGACGGCATGGGCCGCGACGGCGACGCCTTCCCCGTGATCGCCGGCCAGAGCGAGGACTACATCTACGACGCGCTGTCGGCCTATGCGGTCGGCACGCGCCACAGCGGCGTCATGCAGACCGCGGCGGCGCGCATCCCTTACGCGGAGATCGCGGCGCTCGCGGAGCACTACGCCGCCCAGCCGCGCCGCCCGGTCGTTCCGGCCGCGACGCCGGACCCGGAGCTGGTGGCCCGCGGCGAGAAGATCGCCCGTGAGGGCGTGCGCGCCACCGGAACGCCCGCCTGCGTCTCCTGCCACGGGCCGGCGCCCACGGCGCGCAATCCGGCCTACCCGAAGCTCGCGGGCCAGCATGCGAACTATCTGGAGCAGCAGCTCCTGCTGTGGGAGAAGGAGGACGACAGCCGCGGCGGCGGGCCGTTCCGGGAGATCATGCGCAAGATCGCCTTCCACATGGAGAAGGACGACATCCGCGCCGTCGCCGCCTATTACGCCGCGCTGCCGCCCGGCGAGTGACGCCGGGGACGTCGCGCCGTCACGGCCGGCGGTAGGAGGCGGCGCGCAGCTCCAGTTCGGCGGTCGCGGGATCGCGCTCGAACACCACCCCCGCCTCGCGCGAGGACATGCGGGCCACGTAGTCGAGCGTCACCCGCCGCTCCTCCACCACCGCGCCGCCGTGCTTCAGCCGCGCGATCACGGTGACTTCGGCCGCCGCGCTCGGGCCGCGGTTCTCCATCACGAAGCGCGCCACATGGCCGCCGGCGGTGGCGCGGACGTCGCGCACGGTCGCGACCAGCTCCGGCGGCCCGTCCTCATAGGTCAGGGCCTCGTAGGCCAGAACGCCGAGCACCCCGCAGGCGAGCGCCGCGCCCAGCGCCGCCACCGCCCATTCCAGCCGCGCCACCGGCCGCGGCGCCGGCCCGTCGTCCGCCTCGCTCATACGATCAACCTCGCGAAGGCCGCGCCGATCGCGGCGGGAAAGCCGAGCACCACCAGCAGCCGCACCGCCGCCACCGCCCCGAGATCGTCGAAGCGGCCGAAGGCCCACATCAGCCCGGCGCAGACGATGAGCGCCACCGCGTAGCCCGCGAGCGTGTAGCGCAGGAACACGCTCCAGCCGGGAGCGCCTTCGGGATCGGCGGACTCCTGGCCGGAGAACCGCAGCATGTAGACCACGAGATGCAGGGCCGCGATCGAGACCAGCGCCAGCAGCAGCATGTGGAACGGCGTCATCTCGGCCGCGATCAGGTCCACCTCTTCCGTGGGCGCGACGCTGAAGGACAGGAACAGCGCGCCGGTCGCCATGAACACCAGCTCGCCCCAGTAGCCGGCGGCGCGGTCGTGGGCGTGGTCGGCCTCGTCCGGCTGGCCGAACTGCCCCTGCGCCACCGCGGCCCCGATGCTGGCCGGCACGGTCTCGATCACGATCGCGCCCATGATCTCGTCGAAGGACATGCGCGGCTCGATCAGCCCGAACAGCGACAGGATCACCGCCGAGACGACGAAGCCCACCGCGAAGGCCACCAGCCCGTCCCGCAGGTCGTCGAGCCAGCCGTCGGTCTCCTCGAAGCCGATGAAATGGGACAGCGCCACCAGCAGCGGCAGCAGCGCGGCCACCAGCGCCAGCAGCCGCAGCCGGTCCATGCCCGCGCCGAGCGACCACATCTCCATGGTCATCAGAACGGGCAGGGAGAACACCACCGCCCCGCCCGCCGCCCGGCCAAGCCCCAGCAGGAAGCGGCGTTCGATCTGGCGCGGCGTGAGAGAGGGGGCGGCGGCGGACATGGATGACAAGGCTCCGGCGTCCGGAACCGCCGGACGCCGGGAAGATAGGGCGCGCGCCGCGCAACGTCAGGCGCGGGGCCCGCCTTGGAACGCCGCGTTTAAAGCAGCTTGTCGAGGGTGATCGGCAGATGGCGCACCCGCCGTCCGGTGGCGTGGAACACGGCGTTGGCGATGGCCGCCGCCACGCCGACGATGCCGATCTCGCCGAGGCCCTTCACGCCGAGCGGGTTGGCCCGGTCGTCCTCGTCCACGAAAATGACCTCGATGTCCGGAGCGTCCGCATGGCTCGGAATGTGGTACTCGCCCAGATTGGCGTTCATGATCCGCCCGAGCGTGGCATCCCACACGGTCTCCTCGTGCAGCGCCATGCCAAGGCCCATCACCGCGCCGCCGAGGATCTGGCTGCGGGCGGTGGCGGGGTTGAGGATGCGGCCGGCGGCGACGGCGCTGACCAGGCGCGCCACCCGGATCACGCCCAGCTCCTCGTCCACCCGCACCTCCGCGAACACGGCGGAGTGGGTGTAGGAGGCGTATTTTTTCGTGAACTCCTCGTCCGGCTCGAACTCGGTCTCCGCCGCGATCCCGTCGCCGCCGGCGGCGCGGACGAGATCGGCGTAGGCCACGGTCGCGGCTGGATCGGACGCCAGCGCCACGCCGTCGGCGGTGAAGCGCGCATGGGCGATGGCGGCGTTCGCGAAGGCGCCGTTCATGCCGCGCGCCTGCGCCAGCAGCTTCTCCTTCAGCGCCGCGCAGGCGGCCTGAACCGCGCTGCCGGCCGAGGCCGCGCCCCAGGAGCCGCCCTCCACCGGCGCCTTGGGAAGGGTGGTGTCGCCGAGCTTCGCCGTGACCCGTTCGATGGGCAGGCCCAGCGCCTCGGCGGCGATCTGGCTGAGGATGGTGTAGGCGCCGGTGCCGATGTCGGCGGTGCCGCAGGCCACCTCCAGCCGCCCCTCCGCGTCGAGCGTCGCCCGGGCGGCGTGGGGCTGCATCATCGCCTCCCAGCAGCCGGTGGCCATGCCGAGGCCGACGAGTTCGGACCCGTCGCGCATGGAGCGGGGCTCCGGGCGGCGCCTGTCCCAGCCGAAACGCTCGGCGCCCTGGCGGTAGCAGGCTTTCAGCTCCTTGGACGAGAACGGCTTGTCTTCGTTGAAGTCGCGCTCGGCGTAGTTCCGGAGCCGCAGCTCCAGCGGGTCGATCTTCAGCCTGGAGGCCAGTTCGTCCATCGCGGCTTCGAGCGCGTAGAGGCCGAGCGCCGCGCCGGGGGCGCGCATGTCCGACGGCGTCGAGGTGTCGAGCTTCGCCAGTTCGTAGGACAGAGTGACGTTGGGACAGGCGTAGAGCAGGCCCGACCAGTTCACGGTCGGCTCCTGATAGTCCTCGTAACGTGAGGTGGCCTGCACCGCCGCATGGCGGATCGAGGTCAGGCGGCCGTCCTCGGAGGCGGACAGCGCCACCGTGTGCAGCGTGTCCGGGCGCCAGCCCATGGTGTACATCTGCTGGCGGGTCAGCGTGAGGCGGACGGAGCGCTTCAGCGTCAGCGCGGCGAGCGTCGCCAGCAGCAGGTCGTAGTGCGGCCGGAGCGCCATGCCGAAGGCGCCGCCCACGAAGGGCGAGATCACCCTCACCGCGTCGGGATCGAGCCCGAACACGGCGCAGACGTAGGTCTTCGGATTGTTCACCCCCTGGGTCTTGGTGTGGATGGCGAGGCGGCCGTCGCCCTCCCAGACCACGGTGGTCGCCATGGTCTCCATGGGGTTGTGGTGCTCGGCCGCGACCCGGTAGTCCTCCTGAAGCCGCACCGGCGCCGCGGCGAACGCCGCCTGCGCGTCGCCGCGGGGAGGAGGCGGCGGCGGAATGCCCGACCGCGGCTCGGGCGGGACATAGGCCGCAGCCTTTGCGGCCATCAGGTCCACCTGGGGCGTCTCGGCGTCGTAGTCCGCCGTGATCAGCGCCGCGGCGTCGCGGGCGTGCTCGTGGCTGTCCGCGATCACCAGAGCGATCGGCTGGCCGCTGAAGTGGATGCGGTCGTCGCAGAACGGCCGGAATGGACTGCCCGGAACCGCCCCCATGTCCTTCAGATAGGGATCGTCTTCATCGGGCAGGCCCGGATCGCGCTCGTGGCTGAGCACGGCGATCACGCCGGGCGCGGCTTTGGCCGCCGCAAGATGCAGGCTCCGGATGCGGCCGCGGGCGATGGCGCTCGACGCCACAGCGCCGTAGGCCATGCCCTCGACGGCGACTTCGGCGGCGTAGCGGGCCCGGCCGGTCACTTTCAGCGGTCCATCCACGCGAGGCTGCGGACGGCCCACATAGGCAAGAACGTCGTTCATTTCGCCGGCCCTCAATTGATGACCTTGCGCGACTGGCTCTGGGGCGCGCCGTCGGCGGCCTGTGTCAGGGCGCGGATGATCGCCCGGCGGGCGAGCGGGATCTTGAAGTCGTTGCCGCCAAGGCCGACCGCGCCCTGCAGCAGGCGATCGGCCGCCTCGGCGAACGCTGCGCGGGAGGGCGCGGCGCCTTCGAGCAGGGCTTCCGCCTCGCGTATGCGCCAGGGCTTGTGCGCGACGCCGCCCAGCGCCAGACGGGCCGTGACGACGCGGCCTCCCGCGATCTCCAGCGCCGCGGCGACGGAGACCAGGGCGAAGGCGTAGGACAGCCGGTCGCGCAGCTTCAGATAGCTGTGATGGCGGCCGAAGCGCGGCGACGGCAGCTCCACCGCGGTGATGATCTCGCCGCGGTCCAGCGTGACGTCCCGCTCGGGCGCGTCGCCGGGCAGGCGGTGCAGATCGGCGATCGGCAGCGCGCGGGCCCCGTTCGGCCCCTCCACATGCACGATCGCCTCCAGCGCCGCGAGCGCCACGCACATGTCGGACGGGTGGGTGGCGACGCAGGCCTCGCTCGCGCCAAGGATGGCGGCGTTGCGGTTGATCCCGGTTCGCGCCGAACAGCCGGAGCCCGGCGCGCGTTTGTTGCAGGCCGTGGCCACGTCGTAGAAGTAGGGGCAGCGGGTGCGCTGCAGCAGGTTGCCGCCGGTGGTGGCGGCGTTGCGCAGCTGGGCCGAGGCGCCGGCGAGAATGGCGCTGGCGAGCAGCGGGTAGTCGCGCGCCGCCTGCGGATGGTAGGCGAGGTCGGAGTTGGGCGTCAGCGCGCCGATGCGTAGCCCGCCGGCGTCCGTCGGGATGACGCCGTGGAGCGGCAGCCGGGTGATGTCCACCAGCCGGCGGGGGGCCTCCACGTCGTATTTCATCAGGTCGACGAGGTTGGTGCCGCCGGCGATGACCCGGGAGCCGGGCTCCGCCGCAAGCGCCGCGATGGCGTCCTGAAGGCTTTGGGCGCGCAGGTAGGAGAAGGGCGTCATTCCGCGGCCTCCTTCGCGCCGGCGGCGCCGGCCATGACGTCGCCGATGGCGGCGGCGATGTTGGAATAGGCGCCGCAGCGGCACAGGTTGCCGCTCATCAGCTCGCGGATCTCGTCCGGGGTTCGCGCCTGTCCCTCCGCAACGAGCGCCACGGCGGAGCAGATCTGCCCCGGCGTGCAGTAGCCGCACTGGAAGGCGTCCCGGGCCACGAAGGCGGCCTGCATCGGATGAAGGTCGTCTGGCGTCCCAAGGCCTTCGATGGTGACCACGTCGCATCCGTCCCGCATCACCGCCAGCTGCAGGCAGGCGTTCACCCGCCGGCCGTCCACGAGCACGGTGCAGGCGCCGCACTGGCCCTGGTCGCAGCCCTTCTTGGTTCCGGTGAGATGGAGGCGCTCGCGCAGAAGGTCGAGCAGGGTCACCGCCGGCTCGATCTCCAGCCGTCGGGTCTCGCCGTTGACGACGAGCGTGACCGGCACGAGCTCGGCGCCGGGGCGGCGGTCGTTCTGATCCAAGGGACATCTCCCGGTGCTGGCTGCGCCTCCCGCGAGGCGGCGCTTTCTGGATCAAGAACAATTCAAAGCTGATGTCGTTCCGCTCCACCTCACGCCGTGTTGCCGACGCGAGGCGCATGGGCGCTCGATTTCCCCGTCGTCAACGTGTATGAGCAAGCCGCAATGGCAGAGATCGTCAACCTGCGTCAGGCGCGCAAGCAACGGGACCGGGATCGCAAGGAAGCTGAGGCTTCCGCGAACCGGATCCGCTTCGGCCGGCGCAAGGACGAGACGGCCGTCGAGGACGCGCGCCGCGCGCTCGAGGATCGGCGGCTGGAAGGGCACCGTCGCGACGACGGGGGCGACGGACGCGAATGACGGGGGCGTCAGGAACCGTGACGGAACTTGGAAGCATCGAGGCCGATCTGGGCCTCGGAGAAGATCGTGCGGACGCCATCGTGCTGTCGGGGGACAGCGCGGGCGTCGTGATCGGCGATGCGGTCAGTCCGGACATCGTCAAGCGCTCGATCGTGGTCGCCGGCCACAAGACCAGCGTCAGCCTGGAGGACGCCTTCTGGCTCGCGCTGAAGGACATCGCCCGCGAGCGCGGCCAGTCGCTGCGCAGCCTGGTGGCGGAGATCGACGCCGGCCGCAAGGGCGGCAACCTGTCCTCCGCCGTGCGGCTGCATGTCCTGGACCATTACCGTCGCCGCGCCGGTGCGATCGGTGCCGTGCGCGGCTGAGGCCGCCGCGGTCGAGACCGGACCCCCTCTCCTGAACGCATGACGGCGCGCCGCGTCAGCGCGGCGCGAACGACCCGGCCGGCGGCGTGCTGAGGTCGGGCCGGGCGGGAAGCTCGGGCGCCGGCTGCTCGGCCGCCGCGCGGGCGCGCTCCTCGGCCTCGCGCGCGGCCTTCTCCCGCTCCTCCGCCTCCCGGCGCTGGCGTTCCTCGTCCTGACGGCGTTTCTCCTCCGCCCGCCGGCGCTCCTCGGCGGCCGCACGCTCGCGCGCGAGCCGGGCGCGCTCCTGCATCTCCGCCTCCAGCGCCTCGATGCGCCGGGTCTCGCGCTCCACCGCCCGTACCGACAGCCAGCCGGTGAGCGCCGCGGCGTCGAGCCGCCGGACGGGCTGGACGAGCGGGCCCTCGAACGACACGCCGAGCGGCGGGGTGGGCGAGGCCCGGGGGCCCAGCAGCAGATCGGCGTCGAGCGCCAGCCGCGACAGGTCCAGCGCCGCCGCGCCGCCGAGATCGCCGCGGGCGGACTCGATCGGTCCCGAGCGGGCGACGCCCCCCGAAACGCTGAAGGCGGCCGTGACGCGCGGCGCGGCGAGGTCGCTCTTGCCGAGCAGCGGCTCCAGCGCGGCGGCGATCGTCGCGGTCTCCAGCGCGAGGCCGTTCTCCACCAGCGGCTCCACCTGACCCGGAGCGGCGGGATCGAGCCGCGCCACCGCGCCGTCGCGCAGCGTGGCGGTCCCGGCGCCCGCGAGGCTCGCGACCAGCGCGCGGGGCGAGCGACCCGAGCCCTGCAGGTCGAGCGTCAGCTCCGCGCGGCCCGAGACGGGCGACACGGGTCCGAAGGCGGACGCCGCGCGCGGGTCGGCGTCGGCGAGCGCCAGCTTCAGCGCCAGCGTGGCGTCGGCGCCCGCGCGCGACGCGGACAGCGCGCCCGTGAGCCGGCCTCCGGCGAAGCCGGCGGCGAGATCCTCGATCGCGATCGATGTCGGCCGGGCGGCGAGGGTGAAACGGGCGTCGGTCGCCGCGCGGCCGGGCGCCAGCGTGAGGGTCTTGAGCGTGACCGCGACCCGGCCGTCGAGGCCGGCGAGCGGCGGCGGCCCGAACGGCTCGGCCGGCCAGATGGAGCCCTTCGTCGCCGCGCCGGGCGCGGGGTGGCCGAGCGCGAGCGCCAGAACCGCCGCGGCCGGGGCCTCGTCCAGCGCAAGCTCGCCGGACAGCGCGCCCGCCGCGGAGAACTCCAGCCGGCCGGCGATGGCGCGGCCGCCGACGCGGCCCGAGAGCCCGTCGAATGCGAGCCCGCCCTCTGCGTAGCGCGCCTGTGCGCGAAGCTCCGCCGGGGCGGCGGGCCAGACGCCGGGCGTCGCCCGGCCGAACGCCTCCAGCAGCGTGGCGGCGTCCTGCGCCATCAGGCGTGCGGTCCCCTCGGCGGTCGCGGCGGGGACGTTCAGCGTTCCGGACGCGGCCGCCTCCACCCCGAGCGCGGAGGCGGAGACGTCGCCGCGCAACGTCCCGTTCAGCGGCCCCTTCAGCGACAGGGTCAGCGCGCCGCCGTCGTCCCGTGCGGCGGGGCTGAGGCGCGGCAGGCCGGCGAGCGCGGCGAGGCGCGCGCCCTCGGGCGTTTTCAGCGCCAGCGAAAGCTCCGCCTCCGCGTCCCATGCGGGCCTCGCCGCGGCGAGGCGGGCGTCCAGCGGGCCGTCGGCCGCCTCGCCCTTCAGCGTGGCCACGGCGCCGTCGGGGTCGATGTGGAGGTCGAGCGCCAGCGTCGCAGGGGCGAGGGGCGCGGCGCGTCGACCCAGCGCGTCGGCCATGGGCGAGGACAGCCCCGCGGCGCGCGCCAGCGCCAGCAGCCCGTCGAAACGATCGGCGGCGATGTCGAAGGCGAGGTCGCCCTCCGGCGTGGCGGCGCCCAGCGTCAGGCGTCCGGCGCCGGACAGCCGCGCGCCGCCGGCGTCGCCGATGGCGAGCCGGCGCAGGTCGAGGCCGTCGCGGTCGTAGGCGGCGTCCACCGAGACGCCGGAGAACGCCACGTCGAAGGCTTTCAGTTCGCGCGCGTCGATCGCGACCGCCACGTCGCCGCCGCCGGCCAGCGCGCCGCGCAGCTCGTCGAGGCCGGGCGCGTCCAGATCGAGCCGGTCAGCGGTCAGCGCCAGCTCCAGCAGCGAGCGGCCGCCCGGCTCCGCCTCGCGCCAGGCGACGCGGCCGGTGGCCTGGCCGCCATCCGCGGTCAGGCGGGCGTCGTCGAGGGCGAAGCCGTTCGCATGCGCCCGGAGCGCGCCCGACAGCGCGAGCCGCCGCAGGCCGGGCTGGGCTTCAGGTCCGCCGCGCAGCCAGCGCCGCAGCGCCGGGAGGTCGTCGGTCTCCAGCGTCACGGGGCCTGCGAAGCCGGCGCCGTCGCCCACCACCGCCACGGCGCCGCGGGCCGAGACGCGGGTTCCGCCGGGCAGCAGGGCCTCCGCGCGGTTCAGCCGCCACTCGCCGCCCGTGGCCGAAAGGTCGAGCGCCACGCTCCGGGCCACGTCGCCCGCGGCCACCACGCTTCCCAGATCGAGCGTCAGGCCTATGTCGAGCGGCGGCCGGGAGAAGGGGCTGAGCGCGTCGCCGAGCGCTGCGAACCGGCTCGCCGCGCCGTCGCCCACGCCGGGCGCCGTCCGGTCGAGGTCGAGCTGGCGGGCGTCGAGCGCGAGCGCGAGGCGCGGCTTGGGCGAGAGCGTCAGGGCGCCCTCGCCGCCGAGCTTCAGCGCCTTGTCCTCCGGCCCGCGACGCAGGTCGAGCGCGGACAGCGCCAGCCGTCCGGCGTCGCCGGCGATCTTTGCCGCCGCGCGCCAGGGCGTCGTCGCGTCGTCGCGGGCTGGAGGTCGCGCGAGCACGATCTGGCCGTCGAAGCGCGGCTGTTTCGCGAGCGTCAGCGCGCCGTCGAGGTCGAGGGTCTCGGGGCGTCCGTCGAGCGTGGCGGAGAGTTTCAGACGCAGCGCCCCGGCGGCGTCGGCGCGGGCGGTGGACAGCCGCAGCGTGGCGGGTCCGAGCGCGGTGACGGCGCGGCCCTCGAACCGGAACGGCCCCTTCAGCGAGCCCGCTTCCGCAAAACCGGAAACCGCCGACAGCGTGACCCGGCCGGCGGGCGCGGACAGCTCCACCCGGCCGTCCTCGATCTCGGCGCGGGAGAACGAGATGCGCTCGGCCCCGGCGCCCGCTCCCGCGCCCACCGGCGTCGTCACCGCGCCGTCCGCGCCCACCGAAAGCAGCAGCCGGGGCCGCACCAGACGCACCCGCTCGGCGTTGAGATCGCGCCGGAGCAGCGCGCCAACGGAGAGCGTCAGCTCCACCTCCTCGGCCAGCAGGCGGCCGTCCCCGGCGCCGGCGGACAGGCCGCGCACGCGAAGATAGGGGCTCGGCAGCAGGCGCACGTCCACGGGACCGGCCACGGTCGCCGGCGCGCCCAGCAGGGCGCCCGCCTGCCGCGCCACCTCGTCGCGATAGGCGCTCCAGTCCACGAACAGCGGACCCACCAGCGCGGCGGCGAGCGCGAGCACCAGCGCAAGCCCCAGTGCGGTCAGCGTGTTGTTCACGAACGGGCTTCCGTTAACTGAAGGCGTGGACGGTCGGCGGACGTTACACGAAAGCGCCGCCCGACGTGGAGTGACGAAAAGCGACCCTGCGCCGCTCCCCGCCGGGGTCGCTTTTCCGGGCGCGCTGGGCTCTAAACGCCGCGCATATCCCCCGCCGGCGAGGATTTCATGACCGACAGCGCCTTCATCACGCCGCCGCTTGCGATCGAGCCGTCGTTCCTCGACCACAACGGCCACGTCAACATGGCCTATCATCTGGTGCTGGTGGACCGGGCGATCGACCTCGCCTTCGCCGAGTTCCGCGCCGGACCGGACGAGTACGGCTCGGCCTACGGGCTCACCACCTTCGCGGGCGAGATGCATGTGCGCTACCTGGCGGAGATGAACGCGGGCGACGAGATCGTCGGCCGGGTGCTGCTGGCCGAGGCCGACGCCAAGCGCGTCATCTGGACGGTGGAGCTGGTGCGGCGGGACGACGGCGCGGTCGTGACCACGGTGGAGGGCGTGACGCTGTCGGTGTCCATCGCCACCCGGCGGGTGACGCCGTTCCCGGACGAGGTGCAGGCCCTGATTGCGGCGCGGATCGAGCGCGACCGGGAGGCGGTGGCGGCGCTCCACTGGCGCGGCCGCGCGGTCGGCATGAAGCGCTGACCGGAACCTTTGGCGAACGCAAAGCCTCGCAATCGGCGCCAGGGGGCGCCATCTTCACCGCTGATCGCGCGCTCAGCCGAATCGCCGCGCGCGCCCCGAAGCCCGCCGCGAAAGACCTGACGCCGTTGTCCGCATCCTCCGCCTATCCGTTCGATCCGCTGTCCGAGGCGGACGACGTCGTTCCGGCGCCGCGCCCCGGCGGCATCGCCGCCCGCGCCGCCGCCATGGCGCGCCCGGCGGCCGCGGCCGACTACCTGTCGGGCCTGAACCCCGAGCAGCGCGAGGCGGTGGAGACGCTGGACGGCCCGCTGCTGGTGCTGGCGGGCGCCGGCACCGGCAAGACCCGGGTGCTCACCACCCGCATCGCCCACATCCTCGCGCTGGGGCTGGCGCGGCCGTACGAGATCCTCGCCGTCACCTTCACCAACAAGGCCGCGCGGGAGATGCGCGAGCGGGTGGGGAAGCTGCTGGGACAGGCGGCGGAGGGCATGCAGTGGCTCGGCACCTTCCACTCCATCGGCACGCGCATCCTGCGCCGGCACGCGGAGCTGGCGGGGCTCGCCTCCAGCTTCACCATCCTCGACACCGACGACCAGATCCGGCTGCTGAAGCAGGTGCTCGCCGCCGAGAACATCGACGACAAGCGCTGGCCTGCGCGCCAGCTCGCCTTCGCCATCGACGGCTGGAAGAACCGGGCGCTCGCCCCGAAGGACGTGCCGGCGGGCGAGGCGCAGGGCTTCGCCAACGGCCGCGGCGCGGAACTCTACGCCCTCTATCAGGCGCGGCTGAAGCAGCTCAACGCGGTGGACTTCGGCGATCTGCTGCTGGAGCCGATCAAGCTGTTCCGCGACCACCCGGACGTGCTGGAGCAGTATCACCGCCGCTTCAGATACATGCTGGTGGACGAGTATCAGGACACCAACGTGGCGCAGTATCTGTGGCTCAGGCTGCTGGCGCGGGGCTCGACCAACCTCGCCTGCGTCGGCGACGACGACCAGTCGATCTACGGCTGGCGCGGCGCCGAGGTGGAGAACATCCTGCGCTTCGACCGGGACTTTCCGGGCGCCAAGGTGGTGCGGCTCGAACGGAACTACCGCTCCACCGGCCACATCCTGAATGCGGCCTCCCATCTCATCGCCCACAATCAGGGCCGGCTCGGCAAGACGCTCAAGCCCCAGACCGAGCTCGGCGACAAGGTGACGGTGGCCGGCGCGTGGGATTCCGGCGAGGAGGCGCGCCAGATCGGCGACGAGATCGAGGCGCTGCAGTCCAAGGGCCACAAACTGGACGAGATCGCCATTCTGGTGCGGGCCTCGTTCCAGATGCGCGAGTTCGAGGAACGCTTCATCACGCTCGGCCTGCCGTACCGGGTCATCGGCGGCCCGCGCTTCTACGAGCGCGCCGAAATCCGCGACGCCATGGCCTATCTGCGCGTGGTGGCGAGCCCGGCGGACGGGCTCGCTTTCGAGCGCATCGTCAACACGCCGAAGCGGGGGCTGGGCGACGCGGCGCTGAAGCAGATCACCGAGCGCTCCCGCGCCGACGAGGTGCCCATGCTGGAGGCCGCGCGGCGGCTGGTGGCGGGGCCGGACCTCAAGCCGAAGCCCAAGGCGGCGCTTAAGGAGCTGGTGCAGGCCTTCGACCGCTGGGCGGCGCTGGTGGACAACGTTCCCCAGTCCGAGCTCGCCGAGCGGGTGCTGGAGGAAAGCGGCTACACCGACATGTGGACCAAGGACCGGTCCGCGGAGGCCCAGGGGCGGCTCGAGAACCTGAAGGAGCTGGTGCGCTCCATGGAGCCGTTCGAGAACCTGCGCGGCTTCCTCGAGCATGTGTCGCTGGTGATGGACGCGGACGCCGGCCGGGGCGAGGACGCGGTCACCATCATGACGCTGCACGCCGCCAAGGGGCTCGAATACGACACCGTGTTCCTGCCGGGCTGGGAGGAGGGGCTGTTCCCCCACCAGCGCGCGCTGGACGAGAGCGGCCGCGCCGGCCTCGAGGAGGAGCGGCGGCTCGCCTACGTGGGCCTCACCCGCGCCCGGCGGCGCGCCAAGGTGTGGTTCGCCTCCAACCGCCGCATCCACGGGCTGTGGCAGTCGTCGATCCCGTCGCGCTTCCTGGACGAGCTGCCGGAGGCGGACGTGGACGTGATCGAGGCCCCCGCCGCTTACGGCGGGGCCTATGGCGGCATGGGCGGCGCCTATGGCGCGAGCCGGTTCGACAAGGCGGAGCCCTTCGCCTCCACCTATGACACGCCGGGCTGGCGCAGGGCGCAGGAGAGCCGGGGCGCCGCCTCGCCCGGTCCCGGCGCGCGCCGGAGCGGGCCCATGACCATCGAGGGCGAGCTGGTGGCCTCGTCCTCCGCCCCGCGCTCCGCCTTCAAGGAGGGCGCGCGGGTGTTCCACCAGAAGTTCGGCAACGGCACGGTGGTGGAGGTGGACGGCAACAAGCTCACCGTCGCCTTCGACAAGGCCGGGCACAAGCGCGTGGTCGACAGCTTCGTCAAGGCCGCGTGAAGCTCTACGCCGTCTCCGACCTGCACCTGTCCTCCGCCGCCAACCGTCTGGCGCTCGCGCGTTTCGACGCGCGCCCCGACGACTGGCTGATCCTCGCCGGCGACGTGGGCGAGACCGAGGACCACCTGAACCTCGCCTTCGACGCGCTGCAGCCGCGTTACGCGCAGCTGGTCTGGACGCCGGGCAACCATGAACTCTGGCGGCTGCCGCGCTCCGCTCCCGGCGGCGTGGAGCGCTACGAGCGCATGGCGGCGCTGTGCCGGGCGCGAGGCGTGCTGACGCCGGAGGATCCCTATCCGGTCGTGGCCTTCGGGGGCCGGGCCGTGCGGATCGCGCCGCTGTTTACCCTGTTCGACTACAGCTTCCGGCCGTCGGACGTGGCGATCGAGGACGTGGTGCTCTGGGCGCGGGAGGAGGGCATAGGCAGCGTGGACGAACTGCGGCTCGACCCCGCGCCCTACGCCGACCGCGCCGCCTGGTGCCGGGCGCGCTGCGCGGAGACCGAGCGCCGGCTGGAGGCGGCCTGCGCCGACGGCCTGCCCACCGTGCTCGTCAACCACTGGCCGCTGCGCGCCCGCGACGTGCGCCTGCCCCGCATCCCGCGCTTTTCGCCCTGGTGCGGCACCACGCGGACGCAGCGCTGGCCGTCGCGCTACAACGCCTGCGCCGTGGTTTACGGCCACATCCACATGCGGGGCGTGAAGCGCGACGCCGGCGTCGCCTATCACGAGGTCTCGCTCGGCTATCCCCGCGACTGGGAGGGCCGGGTGGAGGCGAAGGATTGCGTGCGGGCGATCTTGGGCTGAGGCGCGCCCAATCGCCGAACATCCGCGCCGCGACCGACAAGACCCACATCACACAGCTACTTGGGCGCATGGTGCGAACGCCGCTCGCGCGCCGCATGTCGGGCAATGACCGCCTGAACGCCGTGGACTGCCTCCTGCCGCACTTCAACAAGCAATCCGTCACCGCAGTCGTCACCGAGTTGATGACCGGTGGCGAAAGTGGAGAGGAGTTACCGGGCCGTCGTGTCCTCATCAACCCCCGCGAGATGAAGCCGAATCCGGCGATTCCTGAGGATGTTTGGGAAAAGCTCCTGTTCTTACCGTCGCAAACCCTGACGAGGAAGCAAGCCCGCCCAGTCAAGCGCCTCACCGCGCTGGCGCATGAACTGGCAATGGACGCGCTTCTGCCTGATGCCGGCAAGAAGGCCCATGCCGAGATGCACAAGGTGCTGGACGATGTGCAAGCGCGATACGCCGCAGAGATCAAGAACGCGCGCCAGTCGGTCCTGACCGTCGAAGGCAAGGCCGTTCTGACGGACGTGCAGACACAGGCGATGACCTTCGATGATTTCGTAGAAGCTGCCGACTACGCCGTGATCGAAGACGCATACAGGCGCGCCGGTCGGACGATCAGTCCCGACTTGGCGACAACCTATGCCGAGCATTTGGCATCGCAGATAGACGACGCAGATGACGAGGAAGAAGCGCTCATCGAAGCCCATACCACCATCGCCGCAATCGGCCTTGTGCTGGGTGTCAAAAGCGACCTTAAGGCCGCCGCCGAGAGACTAGCGAAGGATTGGCTGGGCAAATACCACGACGACATCAAGGCTCATCACCGATGAGCGGCAGGAAGTCTATCGGCAGATCAGCAAAATGAGCGCCGATCCGCTCCCGGTCGATATTGCGCGTCCGCATATGTGGCTTCAACCGACGACCGCGAGAGAGCCGAACGGTAAGGAATACGATCTGCCCCGATACGAACGTCATTTGCTATGTGACGGGGATGGCATATTTCCGAACAGCGCCGGTTTGACATGGGAACCCGCCGTGCTCAATGCCGAGCTTCAACGGGAAGGAAGCATCGGCTGGTACCGGAACCCTGACCGTGCAAGCCAAGACTCGCTGGGGGTGATCTACGAGGAAGCTGGCGAGAATAGGCTTCTACGCTCGGATTTCATCTTCTTTTCCCGGCTGGATGATGGCAGCGTTGCGGCCGATTTGGTCGATCCGCACGGGGACTACTTGGCCGACGCCATGCCCAAGCTGAAAGGGCTGGCTGAGTATGCTGCGGGCAATCTGGAAACCTATCGGCGTATAGAGGCCGTTTCCAAGACCAAGAGCGGAGCCTACCGAATGCTGGACATGACGAAAGAAGACGTGAGAGCAGCGGTGATGGCAGCTACGAGCGCGGAAGGCCTTTACGCCAGTCCAATAGCCATTGACTACGCGGCGTGAACGACGGCTGACGGTGGCGTTTGAAGAGTAGGGGCAGGCCTGGGTGGCCGCTTTGGGGGACAGAGATACGTGCCGATCCGCAGACGGGGAAATGGTCTCGAAAAATGGGAAATCGCGCTTATCAAGGCGATGGTTGCGCGAGGGGATTGGCCGAACGACCAAGACATTCTTGCGTACTTCACACGTCCAACGCGCTCGGTGAACCACCGCGCCATCGCTGAAATCAGAAAGAACGAGAAACACACAGCAGTCAAAGCGGCGACCAATGAGGCTTTGGGCGAATTCTTGGCGACATGGCCTGACGTGGACCCGCAGACGGGCCTGAGCATTCGAGGAGACGAGCTTCTCATTAAGGCGCGAGAGGCAATGATTGCCGCCGTTCACATCTTCAACGGAGCTGGCCTAACCTTTCGCTCTGAACTGTTCATCGTGAGCAGTATCATCGCCTGGACCTACCTTTTGCACGCATGGTTTCGGCGCGAAGGTATCGACTACCGCTACAAGGAGGCGGACGGTGCCATTAAGAAGACAAAGCAGGGCGAAGATTGTTATTGGGAACTGGGGGGATGCCTCAAACATGCGCGATGCCCTGTTCCTGTGGGCGCCATTAAGAACATTGAGTTTCTTTTGGAAATCCGACACGAAATTGAACATCGTTCTACCGGCCGGATAGACGACGCGGTCAGCGCGAAACTTCAAGCCTGCTGCATCAATTTCAACGACTCGATCAAATCCCTTTTCGGCACGCAGTACGGTCTGGAGCGGCGCTTGCCCATAGCACTCCAGTTCGTAACCTTCAGCTCAGATCAGCGCGCGGTGCTCAAGAAGGCAAGTTCGCTTCCAGCCCACATCGAAGCGATGATGAACGACTTTCATCACGGACTTACCGAAGAGGAACAAGCTGACCCGCGTTTTGCCTACCGCGTGGCCTTTGTCCCGAAGGTCGGTAACCGCGCGTCAAACGCCGATCTCGCCATTGAGTTTATTAAGGCGGATTCGGAGGAAGCAAGAGAAGTTAGTCGGGTACTGCTAAAGGAAGTCAACAAAAAGCGATACACCGCGGCGCAAGTGGTCAAAACGATGCAGGCCGAAGGCTATTCAACTTTCAAGCAGCACAATCATACCGAACTATGGAGGAGCCTTGATGCCAAAGAACCGGCGAAGGGCTTCGGTTGTGCGGGGGACTACAAAGGAACGTTGGTTTGGTTTGACGCCTGGATTGCACGTGTGCGGGCGCACTGCCAAGAGCGCGGCGAAAAATACAAATAGCGCCCGTCCTCCCCACCCACCAACGAATGCCCCCGTTCCCTTCCCGCCGCCCGCTCTCTACAGCGCTATGTGAGATCGCGAGAGCGGGCCGTGGGAAGCGAACTACCCCCAGCGCTCTATCGCTACCTCTACCTCTATATCGGCAGGGCGACGGAATGAGGAGGGGCGACGCATGAACCCGAGAGCCATTTCATCCGCGTGGCGACCCGGTGGCGACCCGGAATTGAAACGACGAGGCCGCCTTGCGGCGGCCTGACGTAACATACCTATATTAAAAGATAATTGGAGCGGGCGAAGGGATTCGAACCCTCGACCCCAACCTTGGCAAGGTTGTGCTCTACCCCTGAGCTACGCCCGCTCACTTTTGCGCCGATCGTTTCCGGCCGGCGACGAGGCGGTCTATGCCCCAAGCCGCGGAGGATTGCAACAGGGCCGTCGCACTTTCCCGTCGCCGCCGCCGCGGGCCTGTGGATGGCGGGGCGGCCAACGCAAGAGCTCCTTGAGGCAGGCCCGGCCGCAGCCGGCGCGGGACGATCGAACGCAAGGCCCTGACGCGCCGTCCGGATAGGGCACCGGCGCGTCCCGCGACGCCCGAATCCGTCGCGCGCGCCGTGACCGCGGGCGGTTCAACGGACGGCGGCGCGCGCGTCCTTGACCGCAGAGGGGTTTTCGGGTAGCTCCACGCGCTGGCGCGGCGGGCCTCATCGGCTTGCCGCGCCGCATTGTTTGGGACCAACCCAGACTGCCAAGAAGCCGCGCCGGTTCGTCGAGCGCGGCAGGAACACGGGACAAAACGATGTTCGCAGTCATCAAGACCGGTGGCAAGCAGCACCGGGTCGCCGAAGGCGACGTGATCACCGTCGGCAAGCTTTCGGGCGACGCCGGCGCGAAGGTGGAGTTCGGCGAGATTCTCGCCATCGGCGCGGGCGAGGACGTGTCGATCGGCGCGCCCTTCGTCTCGGGCGCCTCGGTCGCGGCCGAGATCGTCGAGCACGCGCGCGGCGAGAAGGTCATCGCCTTCAAGAAGCGTCGCCGCCAGAACTCCAAGCGCAAGCGCGGCCATCGCCAGGACTACACGATCGTGAAGATCGTGGGCCTGTCGGGCGCCAAGAACTGATCGGCTGAGGCAGAAGGAGAACACCGATGGCTCACAAGAAGGCAGGCGGCTCCTCCCGCAACGGCCGCGACTCCGAAGGCCGGCGCCTCGGCGTCAAGAAGTTCGGCGGCGAAGCCGTGATTCCGGGCAACATCATCGTGCGTCAGCGCGGCACGCGCTGGCATCCGGGCGCGAATGTCGGCATCGGCAAGGACCACACCCTGTTCGCCACCGCGGAAGGCAAGGTGCTGTTCGTGTCGAAAGCCAACGGCCGCACCTACGTGAACGTCACCACGGCCGCAGCGGCCGAAGCTGCGGAATGACGGCGGGCTGACGCGACGCGTCCCGCCGGGCCCTGATCCCCGGCGGACGGACTGAGACCGAGAGGTCCGAACGGCGGGGGAGACGGGCGATCCGTTCTCCCCCGCCGCCGTTTCGGAAGGCCGGTCCCATGCCGCCCCAGCACGACGTTTCCCCGCCCGGCTTCAGCTTCGCGCCGTCGCTGTTCGCCGAGGATTGCCAGACCGCTTCGCCTGCGGTGCGGCTGCGCCGCCTGACCGCCGCCGACGCCCCGGCCATCGCCGCGGGCCTCGGCGATTTCGAGGTCGCCCGCAACCTCGGCCGGGTGCCGCACCCTTACACGCTGGCGGACGCGCAGGACTGGCTCGACCGGGCGGAGCAGGATCGGGCGCTGCTGTGCGCGGGCGTGTCGGTGGACGGCGCCCTCGCCGGCATGGTCTCGCTCAGCCCGGCCGGCGGGGCCGTGAGGCTCGGCTACTGGCTGGCGCGGCCGTGGCAGGGGCGGGGGATCGGGACGCGCGCGGTCGGCGCCTTCTTGGATTTCGCCTTCGCGGCCACGAGGATGGCGGCGACCGAGGCGCTGCACATGGTGGACAACCCCGCCTCCGGGCGGCTGCTCCGCCGGCTCGGCTTCCAGCCCTGCGGCGTGACGCGGGAGCGGTCGCTGGCGCGGCGCGACACGGTGGAGCATGTGATCTCCCGGCTCACGCGCGCGGACTGGAGGGCGCGCCAGCCGGCGATCGAGACGGCGCGGCTTCACTTGCGCACGCCGACGCTTGCGGATGTGGAGGAGACGGCGCGGCTGCCGGCGGACCGGCCGGTGGGGCTCGCCACCGCCCAGACCGCGGCCATGCTGGGGCAGCTCGACGAGGCGCGCGTCTTCATCCTGCGCGCGGCGCGGGAGCCGCGCCCGGCGAGTCTCCGGCTGCTGATGCGGCTGAAGGAGACCGGCGAACTGGTGGGCACGATCGGCTGGCGGGCGGCGGAGCCGGGCGTGGTCGATCTCGGCTTCTGGCTCGGCGTCGATCATCGCGGCCGCGGCCTGATGACGGAGGCGGCGCGGGCGACCATCGAGGCCGCGTTCCGCTGGGGCGCGGCCGACGCCGTGCGCACCAGCTGCCGCTCCACGGACTGGGCGACGCGGCAGGTGATCATCCGCTGCGGCTTCCAGTGGGAGGGCTCGGGCCTGGTCCGTCCCTCCGCCGGCGGGCCGGTGGCGGCGGACCAGTTCCGGCTGGACCGCGACACCTTCCTGTCCTTCCGTGAATGGGCGCCGGCGGCGTTCCATCTGGCGGCGGGCTGATTCCACGCACGGGCCGGGCGGCGTCCGCCCCCGGCTCGTGCTATGACCTCACCGACCCGGCGGCCGCCTTGGCCCCGGCCGAAACGAAGTTGCGTGGCGCCATGAAGTTTCTCGATCAGGCCAAGGTCTATGTGCGCTCCGGCGACGGCGGCGCGGGCTGCGTCTCGTTCCGGCGCGAGAAGTTCATCGAGTTCGGCGGCCCGGACGGCGGCGACGGCGGCCGCGGCGGCGACGTGGTGGTGGAGTGCGTGCAGGGCCTCAACACCCTGATCGACTACCGCTTCAAGCAGCACTTCAAGGCCAAGACCGGCGTCCACGGCATGGGCAAGAACCGCACCGGCGCCAATGGCGGCGACACCGTGCTGAAGGTGCCGGTGGGCACCCAGGTGCTGGACGAGGACGAGGAGACGCTGCTCGCCGACCTGACCGAGGTGGGCCAGCGGATCGTGCTCTGCCGCGGCGGCAACGGCGGCTTCGGCAACGCCTATTTCAAGACCGCCACCAACCAGGCCCCGCGCCGCGCCAATCCGGGGCAGGAGGGCGAGGAGCGCTGGGTCTGGCTGCGGCTGAAGCTGATCGCCGACGCCGGCCTCGTGGGCCTGCCGAACGCCGGCAAGTCCACCTTTCTCGCCGCGGTCTCGGCGGCGCGGCCCAAGATCGCCGACTACCCCTTCACCACGCTGCACCCCAATCTGGGCGTGGTGGGCGTGGACGGGCGCGAGTTCGTGATGGCGGACATTCCGGGCCTGATCGAGGGCGCCCATGAGGGCGTGGGCCTGGGCGACCGCTTCCTCGGCCATGTGGAGCGCTGCCGGGTGCTGCTGCATCTGGTGGACGGGACCTGCGAGCATGCGGGCCAGGCCTACAAGGTGGTGCGCGGCGAGCTGGAGGCCTATGGCGGCGGCCTGACGGACAAGCCCGAGATCGTGGCGCTGTCCAAGGCGGATTCGCTGTCGCCGGAGCTCCGGAAAGAGCAGCTCGCCCGCCTGAAGCGCGCCGCCAAGCGCACGCCGATCGCGCTGTCGTCCCAGTCCGGCGAGGCGGTGGAGGCGACCCTGCGCCAGTTGCTCGCCGTCATCGACGAGGCCAAGGCGCAGGAGGAGGCGGAGGCCATGCCGAAGCTGAAGCAGGAGAGCTGGCGGCCGTAACGCCACTGGTTTTCGCGCCGCCGCTTTGTCTTTGCGGCGGGCGCCGACTCATGCTCCGATCGCGTTGGGCCTGCGCAGCCCGCCGCTCGCTCCCGTCTCGGGAATGGTGAATGCGCCGCCGATCATCGGTTCGACCCCTCTGGGCGGCCCGTCAGCAATGCGAGCCCTGACCTTGTCCGCCGCCCGGGAAGGCTTGAGCCCGTGCGCAACTTTCTGAACGCCAAATCCATGGCCAGGGATCTCAGGGAGGCTCTGGCGGAGAAGGGCCACGCGCTGCCCCACGGCGTCTGTCTCGAACTTGTCGCGAAGCAATTCGGGGCCGCCGACTGGAACACGCTGTCCGCGCTCATCGCGCGGCTGGGCTCTCGCCGGGCGCCTCTGCCGCAGGCTGCGGGGTGGCGTCCGACGACCATGACCGACGCCACGAAATTCCAGTTGGGGTTGGACCCGGATACGCCGGGCGTCGCTCTGATCGAGGCTTTGACCGACCCCGCGCTGGGGGAGGAACGGGCCGATCTGTTCGGGTGTCTGATGCAGAGCGTCTCCGCCGGGGAGTATCGCGGCCGAAAGCTCCGGCTGGCGGCGAGGCTTCAGGCCACGGAAGCGGGGCTTGGCTCGATCTGGATGCGGGTCGACGACGCCACCGGGGCTGTCCTGCGCTTTGACAACATGATGGAGCGTCCGACCGACGGCGCGATCACCGGGACGAGCGAATGGACGGATCGCGTGATCGTCCTCGACGTGCCGGAACGCGCGGAGAGCCTCCACTATGGCTTCTTCTTACGGGGGAGGGGGCAGATTCGCGCCCGCGGGTTTGATCTGACGATCGTCGCCTGCGATACGCCTGTCACCGATCTGCCGTCTCCGAGACGCAAGCGGAGCTTGCCCCCGCATCCCGTCAATCTGGGATTCGGCGCTTCCTGATCGCGCCCGGCAAGTCGGGCGTTCCGCTGGTCCTGCTCCGGAACAGGCTCGCCAACGCCGTCCTCAGGGGCTGCGCCGACCATTGCTCCTGAGGCTTGCGCTTCTTCCGCCGACGGCAGGCGCGGCGGGACGTCCGCCCCTTCCAGAACAGGGGCGAGGTGAGGCTGGGGCCGCCGCCGTCACAGCCCCGGAGGCAGCTTGGAGCGCATCATCTCCCTGCGATCGAACCTGCGGCCGTCGGCGATGAAGGTGCCGTCGCCGACGGCGTGCAGCATGCGCTTCTCCTTGCGGGCGTCGTCGTAATAGGCCGCCACGCCCTCGAGCACGACAATGCTGTGTCGTTCGACGATGTCCGTGACGCGGCATTCGATATTCGCCAGACATTCCTTGACGAGAGGCGCGCCCACATGTCGCCCTGGCAGAGCCGTCAGGCCGAATGTCCGGAACTTGTCCGTGTCTTCGCCGGAGCAGGTTCCAATTCCGACGATGGTGTCGAGCATGTCGATGGTCGGGATCGCGATCACGCATTCCCGGGATGACCGCAGGGCGTCGTAGGAATAGTTCCAGGGCCCCGTGGTGATGGCGAATTCCGCCGAGAACCCCATGACCATGGTCCAGGTGATGGTCATGACATTGTTCTGTTTCCCGTCGTTGGTGGTCACCAGAACGGCGGGGCCCGGTTCGAGGAGCGTGAACGCCTTTCCAAGAGCAAGCGGGCGCATGTGGAGGTCTTTCGGGGCGCGAGGAAACCGGACGCGGCTTCCGATCCTACGCTTATTTTTCCGCCCAGCCCGGGACGTGCCAGACGCCGCCGCCCCGCGCTCCGGCGAGGGCGGCCTCAGGTTCTGAAAGCACGAGTCGGAAGGGCGACATCGCCGCGCCGGATGTCGCCCTGATTTCCGCGGCGGAGATCAGCCGCAGGTCACGCCGCGGCGGCGCTGGCGCCTGTGTCGCTCTCGGCGGCCTCCAGCGCGATCGCGGCCGAGGCGATGATGGCGGCGAAGCGCACCGCGGTCTGGATGGTCGCGGTCGAGACCTCGCCCTTGCGCAGCACCTCTTCGTGCGAGTCGATGCACAGGCCGCAGCCGTTGATGGCGGAGACGGCGAGCGACCACAGCTCGAAGTCGATCTTGTCCACGCCCGGATTGCCGATGACGTTCATGCGCAGCTTGGCTGGCATGGTCTGGTATTCCTTGTTCGCGGCCAGATGCACGAAGCGGTAGTAGACGTTGTTCATGCCCATGATGGCGGCGGCCGACTTGGCGGCGGCGAGCGCCGCCGGCGACAGCTTCGGCGCGGCCTCGGCGATCAGCGCGTCGCGCACCGCGGCGTTGCGGGAGGCGATGCCGCAGGCGACGAACAGGCCGTATTTCTGCTGGTCCGTCAGGCTCTCGTCCGAGGCCATGGAGGACAGGTTGAGCCGGACATCCTTGGCGAAATCCGGGATCGCCGACTTCAGCGCATCGATCGACATGAGGGTTCTCTCTCGGAGATGACGGGCGAACCGTCAGGTCCGCGCGATGGCGCAGGCATGACGGCGCGCTCGAGTGGCGCGCGCTTGGCGCCTGTTTGGAAGTTGCGCGAGTGCGCAATCTAGGCTCGCGTCATGCCCGCCACAGGCAGTTATCCAAGACTTCGGCGGCATCACAAGCTTGAACGTTCAAGTCGTGGATGCCCGAGACAAGCTCGGGCATGACGGCGAGCGAGGTTTCAAACAGGCTCTTTAGTGCGGATCAGGCCGCCTTCAGGGTTTCGCCGCCGACCTGGCGGTTGCAGGGGCAGAGCTCGTCGGTCTGCAGCGCGTCGAGCACGCGCAGCGTGTCCTTGGGCGCGCGGCCGACGTTGAGGTTGGTGGCGTAGACGTGCTGGATCACGTTGTCCGGGTCCACCACGAAGGTGTAACGGTAGGGCACGCCGTCGCCGGAGCGCACGCCGAGGCCGTCGATCAGCTCGCCCCTGGTGTCGGCGAAGGACCAGATCGGCAGCTTGTCGAGGTCCTTGTGGTTGCGGCGCCAGGCGAGCTTGACGAACTCGTTGTCGGCCGAGCCGCCGAGCACCACCGCGTCGCGGTCCTCGAACTCGGGCGCCAGCTTGGCGAATTCGGCGATCTCGGTCGGGCAGACGAAGGTGAAGTCCTTCGGGTAGAAGAAGATGATCTTCCACTTGCCGGGGAAGCTGTCGCGGGTGACCGGCTCGAAGGCCGAGACGCCGCCTTCCTCGTGTTCGTTGAAGCCCGGCTTCACGCCGGTGACGGTGAATTCGGGAAGGGTGTCGCCGATGCCGAGCATGGATCCGCTCCGATGAGCTCAAGGGTGGATGTGACCGGCGCGCGCGGGGACGCGCGGGCGGGACAATATGTCCGCCGCTTTCACCGCGCTCGCATGTGAAACTGTTTCGCATATGGTCTATACGCCGGTCCAACCGATAAAAAAGAAACCAACTATCGCCACATTCGATAATCCGCGGCGGGGCCGCGTTTCGGAGAGCGGACCGTGATCAACCTTTCGCTGCGGCAGCTGCGCTATTTCGTGGCCCTGGCGGAGCTGGGCTCGTTCTCCGCCGCGGCCCGGCGCGTGGGCGTGACGCAATCGACGCTGAGCGCCGCCATCCAGGAGATGGAGACCACGCTCGGCGTGCGGCTCGCCGAGCGCAGCGGCCGCCGGTTCGAGCTCACCGCCGCCGGCGCCGCGCTGGTGGACCGGGCGGTCTCGATCGTGGCGCAGGTGGACGATCTGCCGAACCTGCTGGCGCAGGCGGAGCGGCCGCTGACCTCGTGGCTCAGGCTCGGCGTCATCCCGTCCGTCGCGCCGTTCCTGCTGCCGCGCGCCCTGCCCAGCATCCGCGAGGCGTTTCCGGAGCTGAGCCTGTCGGTGCGGGAGGCGCTGAGCCGCACCCTGATCGGCGACATCCGCTCCGGGGCGCTCGACGCGGCCATCATGGCGCTGCCGCTGGCGGTGGACGATTGCGAAACCGCGCCGTTCTGGCAGGACCGCTTCTTCGTCGCCGCCGCCAACGGCCATCGGCTGGCGGGCCGTCCCTCGGTGGTGGCGGAGGAGCTCGCGGGCGAGCGCATCCTGCTGCTGGAGCCGGGCCATTGCCTGCGGGACCAGGTGCTGAACCTGACCGGGCTCGGCGCCGAGGACGAGCTGGGCGAGGTCAAGGCCATGAGCATCGCCACGCTGGTGCAGCTCGCCGCCAACGGCCTCGGCCTCACCATCCTGCCGGAGATCGCAGTGGCGGCGGGCGTCGCCGACGGCGCGCCGCTGAAGATGATCCCCTGCGACGGCGACCGTTCGTCCCGCAGTCTGGTGCTGGTGTGGCGCAAGGGCGCGAGCCGCCGGGCGGAGTTCGCGCTGTTCGCCGAGCACCTGCAGGGCCTGTGCGAACGGCATTTCGACGCGCTGGCCGACAGGTCCGCCATGCGCCGCCGGGCTTGAACGCGGCGCCGCGCGGGCCTATGCGGAACCCGCCTTCCCACCAGACCGGCGGACTGTCGTGACGACGCCCACACTCGCTTCCTTCAACCGCATCGTGGTCAAGATCGGCTCGGCGCTGCTCGTGGACCAGACCGCGGGCGCGCTGAAGCGGCGCTGGCTCGAAAGCCTCGCGGACGATCTGGCCCGCCACGCCCGCCGCGGCGCGGAGGTGGTCGTGGTGTCGTCCGGCGCGATCGCGCTCGGCCGCACGGTGCTCGGCCTGCCCAAGGGGCCGCTCAGGCTGGAGGACAGCCAGGCGGCGGCCTCCGTCGGCCAGATCGCGCTCGCCCGCGCGTGGTCCGAGGTGCTGGGCGCCCACGCCATCACCGCCGGCCAGCTTCTGCTGACGCTGGGCGACACCGAAGAGCGCGGCCGCTACCTCAACGCCCGCGCCACGCTCGCCCGGCTGCTGGCGCTCCACGCCGTGCCGGTGGTGAACGAGAACGACACGGTGGCCACCTCCGAGATCCGTTACGGCGACAACGACCGGCTCGCCGCCCGCGTCGCCTCCATGGCGGGGGCGGACTGCCTGGTGCTGCTGTCCGACATCGACGGGCTCTACACCGCGCCGCCGAACCAGGACCCGAACGCGACCCACATTCCCGTGGTGGAGCGCGTGACCTCGCAGGTGGAGGCCATCGCCGGCGACGCGGGCTCGGAGCTGTCCCGCGGCGGCATGCGCACCAAGATCGCCGCGGCCCGCATCGCCACCGGCGCCGGCATGCACATGATGATCGCTTCCGGCAAGGTGGACAGCCCGCTCAAGGCGGTGGAGGACGGCGGCCGCTGCACCTGGTTCCTGCCGAGCGAGAACCCCGCGCAGGCGCGCAAGCGCTGGATCGCCGGCGTGGTGGCGCCCCGGGGCGCGCTGTTCGTGGACGCGGGCGCGGCCTCCGCGCTCAACCGCGGCCGCTCGCTGCTGCCGGCGGGCGTCACCCGCGTGGAAGGCGCCTTCGCCCGCGGCGACGCCGTGGTGGTGCGCGCGCCGGACGGCGAGGAGGTGGCGCGCGGCCTCGTGGCCTATGACGCGGACGAGGCCGCCCGCATCGCCGGCCACCCGTCCGCCGAGATCGAGGCGCTGCTCGGCTATCGCGGCCGCTCCGCGCTCATCCACCGCGACGATCTGGTGATGACCGGCGCGTGACGCGCGGGAGCCCTCCCGCCCGCCCGTGATGACGCCCCGCGCGAAACGCGCTACATCGCGCCTTCGCGTGTGAAGGGAGCTTGCGTCATGTCCGCCGCCGCCGAACGGCTCATCGAAGTGGACGCCATCATGCTGGAGCTGGGCCGGCGCGCGCGCGCGGCCTCGCGGGCGCTGGCGCTGGCGCCGCGGGCGGCGAAGGACGCGGCGCTGCGGGCGGCGGCCGCGCGCATCCGCGCCACCACGACGCAGATTCTCGTCGCCAACGAGGCCGATCTCGCCGGCGCCCGCGCCGCGGGCGTGGCGGGCTCGTTCCTCGACCGGCTGACGCTGACGGTTCCGCGCCTCGAAGCCGTGGCGGAGGGGCTGGAGACGGTCGCGGGCCTGCCCGATCCGGTCGGCGAGGTGATCGCCGACTGGACCCGGCCCAACGGCCTGCGCATCGAGCGCGTGCGCACCCCGCTCGGCGTGATCGGCGTGATCTACGAGAGCCGCCCGAACGTCACGGCGGATGCGGGCGCGCTGTGCCTGAAGGCCGGCAACGCCGCCATCCTGCGCGGCGGAACCGACAGCTTCCGCTCCTCGGCCGCGATCCACGCCGCGCTGGTCCACGGCCTGCGGGAAGCCGGCCTGCCGGAGGACGCCATCCAGCTGGTGCCGACCCGCGACCGCGCGGCGGTGGGCGAGATGCTGGCGGGCCTCGACGGCAATCTGGACGTGATCGTGCCCCGGGGCGGCAAGGGGCTGGTGGCCCGGGTTCAGGCGGAGGCGCGGGTGCCGGTCTTCGCCCATCTCGACGGCAACAACCACGTCTATGTGGCGGCGGGCGCCGACCTCGCCATGGCGCGCGCCATCGTGCTCAACGCCAAGATGCGCCGCACCGGCGTCTGCGGCGCGGCCGAAACGCTGCTGGTGGACCGCTCCGTGGCGCAGACCCATCTCGCGCCGCTGGTTCAGGACCTGCTGGCCGCCGGCTGCGCCGTGCGCGGCGACGCGGCCGTGCGCGCGGTCGATCCCCGCGTGACCTCCGCGACCGAGGACGACTGGGGCACGGAGTTCCTCGACGCCATCATAGCGGCCAGGGTGGTGGACGGGATCGACGCGGCGCTGGCGCACATCGCCGACTACGGTTCGCACCACACCGACGCCATCGTGACCGGGGACGAGGCGCTGGCGGAGCGCTTCCTGCGCGAGGTGGACAGCGCCATCGTGGCGCACAACGCCTCGACCCAGTTCGCGGACGGCGGCGAGTTCGGCTTCGGCGCCGAGATCGGCATCGCCACCGGGCGCATGCACGCCCGCGGGCCGGTGGGCGTGGAGCAGCTGACCTCGTTCAACTACCGCCTGCACGGAACCGGCCAGACCCGGCCGTGAGAGGGCCGGTCCGGCTGCCGCCGCATCCGCCCGGCCTCAGGATCGGGCTGTTCGGCGGGTCGTTCAACCCCCCGCACGCCGGGCACCGGCTGGTGTCGCTGATCGCGCTGCGGCGGCTGCGGCTCGACCGGGTGTGGTGGCTGGTCTCTCCCGGCAATCCGCTCAAGGACACCGCTGGCCTGCCCTCGGTGGCGGATCGGGTCGCGGCGGCGCGGAAGATCGCGCGCCACCCGCGCATCGTGGTCACGGGGGTCGAGGAGGCGCTCGGCGCCCGCTACACCGCCGACACGCTCAAGGCGCTCAGGCTGCGCTGCCCGGCCGCGCGCTTCGTCTGGATCATGGGCGCGGACAACCTCGCCGGCCTGCACCGCTGGCGGCGCTGGCGGGAGATGGCGGCGGAGACGCCGTTCGCGGTGGTGGACCGGCCGGGCGCGACCCTGCGCGGCGCGTTCGCGGGCGGGCGACTCAAGGCGGCGCGGCTGCCTGAACGGGACGCGCCGCGGCTCGCGGACGCGTCTCCGCCGGCCTGGGTGCTGCTGCACGATCGCCGCTCGACCCTGTCGTCCACAGCTCTCAGAGCCGCGGTTTCGCAGGCGTGAAGGCCGCCGCGGCGGGGCGTTAAGCGGTTTCGGTTGAAAAAAGCCCGCCAAAAACCTTAATATGTCCTCGCCGGGGAGGTCTCCGGCCTCGAGAGGACGGCAGACGGGAAGGAAAAACCCCTGTCCACCATAGCGCTGAAGGAGACGCCCGTGGCGGCGGCTCACATCGGCGCCGGCACGCCCGCTGCGGCGGACCCGGCGCTGCTTCATCTCATCCTCGACGTGCTCGACGACAACAAGGCGGAAGACACCGTGGTCATCGACCTGCGCGGGAAATCCGCGCTGGCCGACGAGATGGTGATCGCCACCGGCCGCTCGAACCGGCATGTGGGCGCCATCGCCGACAAGCTGGTCGAGGAGCTGAGGGCCAAGGGATTCGGCAAGGCCCTCGTCGAGGGGCTGCCGCATTGCGACTGGGTGCTGATCGACGTGGGCGACGTGATCGTCCACCTGTTCCGCCCCGAGGTCCGCGCCTTCTACAATCTGGAGAAGATGTGGTCCGAAGGCCGGCCGGTGGAGGGCGCGGTCTCCTGACCGCTCGCGTCTGACCGCATGCGCGTCGTCGTCGCGGCCGTGGGCCGCCTGAAGGCCGGGCCGGAGCGCGAGCTCGTGGCGCGCTATCTGGAGCGCGCGGGCCAGATGGGCCGGGGCGTCGCCCTCGGCCCGCCCGAGGTGGTGGAGCTGGACGAGAGCCGCGCCCGCCGCCCGGACGACCGCAAGCGCGACGAGGCGGCCGCGCTCTTGGCGGCGCTCGATCCCAAACTCCTGATCTACGCGCTGGACGAGGGCGGCCGGTCGCCCTCGAGCGAGGCCTTCGCCGCCGATCTCGGCCGCCGGCGCGACGACGGCGCGGCGGGTGTGGCCTTCGTCATCGGCGGCGCCGACGGGCTGGCCCCGGAGTTTCTGGCCCGCGCCACGGCGCGGCTCGCCTTCGGCGCCATGACCTGGCCGCACCAGATCGTGCGCGTGCTGCTGGCCGAACAGCTCTATCGGGCGTCGACGATCCTGGCCGGCCACCCCTATCATCGCGTCTGACCGCGATCCCGCGATCGTGGTTGACGAAACCTTAATCCACCTGAGCCTTCAATCGCCCGCATGACGCGCCGAACGCTCGCCTTCGTCCTCGCCGCCTGCTGCGCGCTGTCGTCCGCGCATGCGCAGGACGCGGCCCCCGCCGAGCCGGAGGCCTCCGCCGCGCAGCGCCGGGCGCTGGACGAGGCGCGGGAGAAGCTCAAGCTGTCCGAAGAGGCGCGCCAGCGCATCGCCGCCGAGATCGAAGCCATGCGCGGCGAGCGCGGCAAGCTGCAGGAGGCGCTGGTGGCCTCCGCCGCCGCCATCCGCGAGCGCGAGCCGCAGGTGCAGCAGCGCGAGACCCGGCTGTCCGAACTCGGCGAATCGGAGCGCCAGCTCAAGGCCTCGCTGGAGGCCCGGCGCGGGGTGCTGGCGGAGGTGATCGCCACCCTGCAGCGCATGGGCCGCAAGCCGCCGCCGGCGCTGCTGGTGCGCCCCCGCGACGCGCTGGAGGCGGTGCGCTCCGCCATCCTGCTGGGCGCCGTGGTGCCGGACATGCGCGCCGAGGCCGAGGAGCTCGCCTCCGACCTTCGGGAGATGGAGCGGCTGAAAGGCCTGATGACCCGCGAGCGCGACGCGCTTGCGGGCGAGATCGAGCAGCTCGGCGAGGAGCGCGCCCGCGTGGCCGCGCTGATGGAGGAGCGCCAGCGCCAGCTCGGCCAGCGCGAGCAGGATCTGACCGCCGAGGCGGGCCGCTCGGAGGAGATCGGCCGGGAAGTGCGGGACCTGGAGGCGCTGGTGGCGCGCGTGGAGCGCGAGATCGCCGACACCCGCGCGGCGGCGGAGAAGGCCGCCGAGGACGCGCGCCGGCGCGGCGATCTGGCGGCGCTCGAATCGGCGACCCGGCTTGCGCCCGCGATGCCGTTCGAGCAGGCGCGGGGCAAGCTGCCGTTTCCCGCCGCCGGGCCGCGGCTGGTGGCCTTCGGGCGGCCGAACGGTCCGGGGGGGCCGTCCAGGGGCGTGTCGATCGGAACCCGGCCCGGCGCGCCGGTCAGCGCCCCCTGCGACGGCTGGGTGGTCTACGCCGGCCCGTTTCGGTCCTACGGCCAACTCTTGATCCTGGACGCGGGCGGTGGCTATCATGTGCTCCTTGCGGGAATGGACCGGATCACCGTCGGCCTCAAACAGTTCGTGCTGGCGGGAGAGCCCGTCGCCACGATGAGCGGCGATCCGTCAGGCGCAGAGCAGGCCGCCGGCGCATCCCGGCCCGTCCTCTACGTCGAGTTCCGCAAGAACGGCGGCGCTATAGACCCATCGCCTTGGTGGGCCGGCGCCCCTGGCGAGAAGGTGGGCGGATGATGCGTAAGGTTTCCCTGGTTCTGGTCGGCGCGGTGTTCGGCGCTTCGGCGGCCGGCATGGCGCTGCAGCCGAGGGCCTTCTTCGGCGCTCCCGCGGAGGCCGCCGGCAACGCCGACACCTACCGCCAGCTCAATCTGTTCGGCGACGTGTTCGAGCGGGTGCGCGCCGATTACGTGGAGAAGCCGGACGATTCGAAGCTGATCGAATCGGCCGTCAACGGCATGCTCTCCGGCCTCGACCCCCATTCCAGCTTCATGGACGCCAAGGCGTTCAAGGAGATGCAGACCCAGACCTCCGGCGAGTTCGGCGGCCTCGGCATCGAAGTGCAGATGTTCGAGAATCAGGTCCGCGTCGAGGGCGCCATCGACGACACGCCCGCCGCCCGCGCCGGCGTCCGCGCCAAGGACATCATCACCCATCTGGACGGCCAGTCGATCTCCGGCCTCAGCCTGAACCAGGCGGTGGAGAAGATGCGCGGGCCGGTGAACACGCCGATCGAGCTGACCGTCACCCGCGAGGGCGCGGCCGAGCCGGTCAAGATCAAGATCGTGCGCGACATCATCCGCATCCGCTCGGTGAAGTCGAACGTCGAGGGCGACGACATCGGCTACATCCGCGTCAGCCAGTTCAACCAGCAGACCTTCGAGGGCCTGAAGAAGTCGCTGGACGACTTCGAGCAGAAAATCGACAAGTCGAAGCTCAAGGGCTACGTGCTCGACCTGCGCAACAATCCGGGCGGTCTGCTGGATCAGGCCATCGCCGTGTCCGACGCCTTCCTGGAGCGGGGCGAGATCGTCTCCACCCGCGGCCGCAACCCGGACGAGTCGCAGCGCTTCAACGCCCGCTCCGGCGACCTCGCCAAGGGCAAGCCGATCATCGTGCTGGTGAACGGCGGCTCGGCCTCGGCCTCGGAGATCGTGGCCGGCGCGCTGCAGGACCACCGCCGGGCGACCATCCTCGGCACCCGGTCCTTCGGCAAGGGCTCGGTGCAGACCATCATCCCGCTGGGCGGCAACGGCGCCATCCGGCTCACCACCGCGCGCTACTACACCCCGTCCGGCAAGTCGATCCAGGCCAAGGGCATCGTGCCCGACATCGAGAGCGTCCAGGAGATCCCGGACGACGTGAAGGGCAAGGACGAGACCAAGGGCGAAGCCGGCCTGAAGGGCCACCTGAAGAACGGCGACGACGAGGCCTCGGGCTCCTCGGCCTACGTTCCGGCCGACAAGAAGGACGACAAGCAGCTCAACTACGCGCTCGACCTGCTGCGCGGCATCCAGAGCAACGCCAACTTCCCGCCCTCGGGCAAGTCGTCCAGCGCCAACTGACCGCCGGCCCCCGCGCGGGCGGCGACGATCCGATGCCGGCCGCCGGAGGCGATAAGTCTCTCGGCGGCCGCATCGCGAATCCGTTATGCTTTCCGCGCGCAATTCGTGATCCATCGACGGGGGAGCGCGCCATCCGCGCCGGGCTGACGTGACGCACGACGATCTCGAACGACCGCTGCGTGGCCGCGCGCTGCGGGGCGCGCCGCGTTTCGGTCGCCGCGTCGAGCCGATGACGGTCATCGCGGCGGTGACGCTGGCGCCTCTGGCGGTCGCCGCCCTCTGGTCCCTGTTCGCCTATGACCCGCTGGGCGGCGAGCCCAAGGCCGAGGTCGCCATCGAGCGCCGGCTGGCGCAGGCCCCCGCCGCGCCGGAGACGCCGGTCGCACCGGACACGTCGAGGCCGGACCGCGCCGCGGCGCCGCAGCCGGAGGTCCGCGACGGCGTGCCGGTGGTGCGTCCCGGCGACCCGATGCCGAAATCCGGCCCGGTGATCATCCGCGTGCCGGGCGCCGACGACGCCGCGCCGGGGCGGGGCGCGGCCTCCCCCGCGGCCAAGCCCGGCGAGGTGGACAAGGCCCTGCTCGAGGACAGCCGCTACGGCCCGCTGCCGCGCATGGCCGAGGACGGGCGGCGCCCGCTCGACGTCTACGCCCGCGCGGCGCCCAAGGCGAAGACCGGCCCGCGCGTCGCGCTGGTGGTGGGCGGGCTCGGCGTCGGGCGCGAGGCGACCGCCGAGGCGCTGCGCCGGCTGCCGCCGGAGGTGTCGGTGGCGTTCTCGCCCTACGCGCCGGACGTGGCGGATCTGGTGGCCCAGGCGCGCGGCGCGGGCCGCGAGGCGCTGATGCAGGCCCCCATGGAGCCGTTCGACTATCCCGCCAACGATCCCGGCCCGCAGACGCTGCTGACCAGCCTGCCGGCCTCCGCCAATCTGGAGCGGCTGCGCTGGTCGCTCGGCCGGGCGCAGGGCTATGTGGGCGTCGCGCCGCTGGCGGGCGCCCGCTTCCTCGACGCGCAGGACGCGCTGCAGCCCATGCTGGTGGAGCTCGCCCGCCGGGGGCTGATGTTCGTGGTGGCGGCCGATCGCGGCGGCCATGCCGCTGATGTGGCCAAGGAGGCGTCGCTGCCCCACGCCGCCAGCGTGGTGGCGATCGACCAGACCGACGACGCCGACGCCATCGACGCCGGGCTGGCGAAGCTCGAAAGCGAGGCCAAGGCCGACCCGTCCCGCATCGCCGTGGGCTGGATCACGGCCACGCCGCTCACCTTGAACAGGATCGACGCCTGGCGCGCCGGGCTGGCGCAGCGCGGCGCCGCGCTCGCGCCGGTGTCCGCCGTCGCCGGAGCGCAGGGACCATCATGACCGTTTTGCCGTATCGCCGTTGCGTCGGGATCATGCTGCTGAACGCCGAGGGCCGCGTGTTCGTCGGCCGTCGCCGGGGCGGCGAGATCGAGCCCGGCGCCCCGAGCTACGAGTGGCAGATGCCCCAGGGCGGCATCGACCGGGGTGAGGAGCCGCTCGCCGCCGCGATCCGGGAACTGCAGGAGGAGACCGGGGTCAGTTCGGCGGAGCTGCTGGCGGAGGCGCCGGAATGGTACGCCTACGACTTCCCGGCGGAGATCATGGCGCGCACCCGGAACGGAAAGTATGGCGGCCAGACCCAGCGCTGGTTCGCCTTCCGCTTCACCGGCGAGCCCGGGGAGATCGACCTCGCGCCCAAGGGGCACCGGCCGGAGTTCTCGGAATGGCGCTGGGCGGAGATGGCGGAGCTGTCGGGGCTGATCGTGCCGTTCAAGCGCGGCGTCTACGATCGGGTGGTGCGGGCCTTCGCCCATCTGGCGGGCTGAAGCCGCCGTGCTCCCGGAGATTCGCGATCACGCCCGGCTGAGCGCGGAGTTCCGGTGGAGGCTGCCGCGGCGGTTCAGCATCGCCGAGGCGATCTGCGACCGCTGGGCGACGCGCGAGCCGGACCGGACGGCGCTGCTGCTCAAGCGGCCGGGCGCGGCGCTGGAGCCCGTGAGCTATGGCGCCTTGCGCGCCGCCTCCCAGGCGCTGGCCGCGGCGCTGGCGAAGCGGGGCCTGCGCCGGGGCGACCGCGCCGCCGTGCTGCTGCCCCAGGGCGCGGAGGTGGTGACGGCACATGTGGCGCTGTCGCGGCTCGGCGTTGTGGTGGCGCCGCTGGCGCTCGCCTTCGGCCCGGACGGCATCGCCTATCGGCTCGGCGACTGCGACGCCCGCGCGATCGTCACCAACGCGGAGGGGCTCGCGCGGCTGCGCGCCATGGCGGCGCAGCCGCCGGGCCTGGAGATCGTCGTGTCGGTGGACGGCGGGGACGGGGCGGCGCTCGATTACGCCGGCCTGATCGCCGAGGGCGGCGCGGTGGAGGACGAGGCGCTGACCCCGGACGATCCGGCCCTGATGATCTACACCTCCGGCACCGCGGGCGCGCCGAAGGGGGCGCTGCACGGCGGCCGGGTGCTGCTCGGCCACCTGCCGGGCCTCCGCATGACGCACGAGTTTTTTCCCCAACCGGGCGATCGCGCCTGGACGCCGGCGGACTGGGCCTGGGCCGGCGGGCTGCTCAACCTGCTGATGCCGGCGCTGCATTACGGCGTCGCGGTGGTGGCGCAGCCCGCGACCAAGTTCGATCCCGAAGCCGCTTTCGCGCTGATGGCGGAGGCTGGGGTGCGCAACGCCTTCCTGCCGCCGACCGCGCTCCGGCTGATGGCGGGCGTCCCGAACCCCGAACGCTTCGGCGCCAAGCTGCGCTCGGCGGTGGCGGCCGGCGAGCGGCTGGGCGAGGCCACGTTCCACTGGGCGCGGGAGGCGCTGGGCGTGACCGTGAACGAGGTCTACGGCCAGACCGAGTGCAACTACGTGCTGTCCTCCGCCGCCGGGCTCGGCGTGTCGAAGCCGGGCTTCATCGGCAAGCCCACGCCGGGCCATGTGGTGGGGCTGTTCGACGACGACGGCCGCCCCTGCGGGCCGGACGAGCCGGGCGAGATCTGCGTGCGCCGGCCGGACCCGATCCTGTTCCTCGGCTACTGGAACCGCCCCGAGGCGACGGCGGAGAAGTTCCGCGGCGACTGGTGGCGCACCGGCGATCAGGCGGTGATGGACCACGAAGGCTATGTGCGCTTCGTCGGCCGCGACGACGACGTCATCACCACCTCGGGCTACCGGGTCGGCCCCGGCGAGATCGAGGACTGCCTGTCCCGCCATCCGGCGGTGGCGCTGGCGGCGGCGGTGGGGAAGCCGGACGCGCTGCGCACCGAGATCGTGCGGGCCTTCGTGCAGCTCCGGCCGGGTTTCGCGCCTTCCGAGGCGCTGGCCGGCGACATAAGCCGCTTCGTGCGCGAGCGGCTGTCGGCGCATGAATATCCGCGCGAGGTGACCTTCGTGGACGAGCTGCCGCTCACCACCAGCGGCAAGGTCATCCGCCGGCAGCTTCGCGACCGGGCGTGACCCCGCCCGATCGGGCAGCTCCCATGTCTTAATTCAACAGATGAATTATGGACTTTTCCGGAGCGGAGGCTCACTTTGCCTCGCAGAGGGGCATCGGGGTTATTGATCATGCGCAAATATGCGGCGGAAGCGATCGGAACGTTCTGGCTCACCTTCGGCGGCTGCGGCAGCGCCGTGCTGGCGGCGGCGTTCCCGGACGTGGGCATCGGCCTGCTCGGCGTTTCGTTCGCCTTCGGCCTGACCGTGCTGACCATGGCCTACGCCATCGGCCATGTGTCCGGCTGCCATCTCAACCCGGCGGTCACGGTCGGCCTCGCCGCGGGCGGCCGCTTCCCGGCGCGCCAGATCCCGCCTTACGTGATCGCTCAGGTGGTGGGCGCGATCGCGGGCGCCGGGGCGCTCTATGTCATCGCCTCCGGCGCGCCGGGCTTCGATCTCGCCAAGGGCTTCGCCTCCAACGGCTACGGCGCGCATTCGCCCGGCGGCTATGGCCTCGGCGCGGCGCTGGTCGCCGAGGTTCTGCTCACCGCGTTCTTCCTGTTCATCATCATGGGCGCCACCCACGGCAAGGCGCCCGCCGGCTTCGCGCCCATCGCCATCGGCCTCGGCCTGACGCTGATCCACCTGATCAGCATCCCGGTCACCAACACCTCGGTGAACCCGGCCCGCAGCACCGGCCCCGCGCTGTTCGTGGGCGGCTGGGCGCTGCAGCAGCTCTGGCTGTTCTGGGTGGCGCCGCTGATCGGCGGCGCGATCGGCGGCCTCGTCTACCGCTGGATCAGCGACGAGCCCTCGGCGGACATCACCGGCGGCGTCTCGCCGGCCAAGGCCACGCGCGACGCGCTGCAGAACGGCTGAGGTCCGGGCCTCAGGCGGGAGCGTCGGCGGCGGCCTCCGGCTCCGCCTCGCCCTCGTCGCCATAGCCCACGAGGCGTAAGGGCCGGGCCTTGAGCCCGGCCGTCCCGCACCAGTGCACCAGCGCGTCCTCCTCGCCGTGGGTGACCCAGACCTCGCTTGCGCCCGTGTCGAGGATGGTGCGGCGCAGGTCGTCCCAGTCGGCGTGGTCGGACACCACCAGCGGCAGCTCCACGCCCTTCTGCCGGGCGCGGGCCCGCACCCGCATCCAGCCCGAGGCCGCCACCGTCACCGGATCCGGGAACTTCCGCGCCCACAGCTCCCGAAGCGCGGAGGGCGGGCACAGCACGATGGCGCCGGCCATGTCCTTGCGCTTCGGCGCCGCCACCTGCGGCGTGTCGCCGAGCGCGATCCCGAGCGCGCGATAGACTTCCGTGACGCGCACCATGGCGCCGTGCAGATGCACCGGCGCATCCCATCCCGCCTGGCGCAGCAGCGCGATCAGCCGCTGGGCCTTGCCGAGCGAATAGGCTCCGACCAGATGCGCCCGGTCAGGAAACAGCGCCACGCTGTCGATGAGCTTCGCCACCTCCTCGGCCGCGTCCGGGTGGCGGAACACCGGCAGGCCGAAGGTGGCCTCGGTGACGAACAGGTCGCAGGGGACCACCTCGAAAGGGGCGGCGGTGGGGTCGGACTGGCGCTTGTAGTCGCCGGAGACGACCGCGCGAAAGCCTCTGGTCTCGAACAGGATCTGGGCCGAGCCCAGCACATGGCCGGCCGGGTGGAAGCTGACCGCGACCCCGTTGATCGAGATCGTCTCGCCATAGGCCGCCGGCTGGCGCTCGCGGCAGAAGTCCTCGCCATAGCGGGCGGCCATGATGGCGAGCGTCTCCGGCGTCGCCATCACCGCGCCGTGGCCGGGCCGGGCGTGGTCCGCATGGCCGTGGGTGATCAGCGCCCGGGGCACGGGCCGCATCGGGTCCACATGCACGTCGGCGGGCGGGCAATAAAGGCCGGCGGGAGTGGGGATCAGCAGCTCTTCGGGGCGCATGCTCCCAACATAAGCGCCGCCCGCGCGCCGCACAGGGGCCTCGGCCGCCTCGCGCTCTCCCCGAAGCGGACGTTCGCGCCTATCTGATGCGGCGTGACCCTCGCGCCGCCGCCCCCCACCGACCTTTCGCCGCTGCCGGACCGGTTCCAGGCCTGGTTCGCGGCGCGGGGCTGGACGCCGCGTCCGCACCAGCTGGCGTTGCTGGACCACGCCCGCGCCGGCCGCGACGCGCTGCTGATCGCGCCCACCGGCGCCGGCAAGACGCTGGCGGGCTTCCTGCCGAGCCTGATCGACCTGACGGAGGCGCGGGGAGAAAGCGTCGGAATCCACACGCTCTACGTCTCGCCGCTGAAGGCGCTGGCGGTGGACGTGGCGCGCAATCTGGAGCGCCCGGTGGCGGAGATGGGCCTGCCGGTCCGCATCGAGGGCCGCACCGGCGACACGCCCGCCGCGCGGCGGCAGCGGCAGAAGCGTCAGCCGCCGGACATGCTGCTCACCACGCCGGAGCAGCTCGCGCTGCTGATCGGCGATCCGGGGGCTGGCCGGCTGTTCGAGACCGTGCGCCGTGTGGTGCTGGACGAGTTGCACGCGCTCGCCCCCACCAAGCGCGGCGACCAGCTGGCGCTGGCGCTGGCTCGGGTGAGGGCGCTCGCGCCGGAGGCGGTGTTCGTCGGCCTGTCCGCCACCGTGAAGGCGCCCGACGAGCTGCGCCGCTGGCTGGTGGACCCGCGCCGGGGGGCGCCGCTCTCGGAGCTGGTGCGCATCAGCGGCGGCGCCGCGCCCGACATCGCCATCCACGACACCGACGAGCGCCTGCCCTGGGCCGGGCACAGCGCCCGCCACGCCATGGGCGCGATCTACGAGGCGATCCGCGCCCACCGCACAACGCTGGTGTTCGCCAACACCCGCGCGCAGGCCGAGATGGCGTTTCAGGAGCTTTGGCTTCTGAACGAGGATTCGCTCCCCATCGCGCTGCATCACGGCTCGCTGGACGTGGGTCAGCGCCGCAAGGTGGAGGCCGCCATGGGGGAGGGGCGGCTGCGGGCGGTGGTGTGCACCTCCACGCTTGATCTCGGCATCGACTGGGGCGACGTGGACCTCGTGGTGCAGGTGGGCTCGCCCAAGGGCTCGTCGCGGCTCCTGCAGCGGGTCGGCCGCGCCAACCACCGGCTGGAAGAGCCCTCCAAGGCGCTGATCGTGCCGGCCAACCGCTTCGAGGTGATCGAGTGCGAGGCGGCGCGGGCGGCGGCGCTCGACGGCCAGCAGGACGCGGACACCGTGAAGCCCGGCTCGCTCGACGTTCTGGCCCAGCATGTGCTCGGCGTCGCCTGCGGCGGCCCGTTCGACGAGGACGCGCTGTTCGCGGAGGTGACCTCGGCCGCGCCCTACGCCGCGCTGACCCGCTCCGAGTTCGCGGACGTGGTCGCCTTCGCCGCAACGGGGGGCTACGCGCTCCGCTCCTACGAGCGCTTCGCCAAGATCCGCCGCACCAAGGACGGGCTGTGGCGCATAGCCAACCCGGACGTGGCCCAGCGCTGGCGCATGAACGTGGGCACCATCATCGAGGCGACGACGCTGAAGGTCCGGCTCGCGCGGGTGCGCCGCGCGCCCGGCGGGGCCACGGGGCCGGCGGGCTATGGCGGCAGGATTCTGGGCGAGATCGAGGAGTATTTCGTCGAGACCATGACCCCCGGCGACACCTTCATGTTCGGCGGCGAGATCCTGCGCTACGACGCGCTGATCGAGAACGAGGTCTATGTCTCGCGTTCGTCCTCGGAGGCGCCCAAGGTGCCGACCTATGTGGGCGGTCGCATGCCGCTGACCACCGACGTCGCCGCCCGCGTGCGCGAGATGATGGGCGACCCCGCCCGCTGGGGCGCGCTGCCGGCGCAGGTGCGGGAATGGCTGCGGCTGCAGGCGGAGCGCTCGTCCGCCCCCCTGCGGGACGAGCTGCTGGTGGAGACCTTCCCCAAGGCCGGCAAGCACTTCATCGTCGCCTACACCTTCGAGGGAAGGCTCGCCAACCAGACGCTCGGCATGCTGCTGACGCGGCGGCTGGAGCGGGCGCGCGCCCATCCTCTCGGCTTCGTGGCGGGCGACTACGCGCTCGCCATCTGGGGCCTGTCCGACCTGTCCGCCCTGATCGGGGCGGGCCGGCTGTCGCTCGACGCGCTGTTCGATCAGGACATGCTCGGCGACGATCTGGAGGCCTGGATGGCGGAGAGCGCGCTGATGAAGCGCACCTTCCGCAACTGCGCCATCATCGCCGGGCTGATCGAGCGCCGCTTTCCGGGGCAGGAGAAAACCGGGCGGCAGGTCACCGTCTCCACCGACCTGATCTACGACGTGCTGCGCCGGCACGAGCCGGACCACATCCTGCTGCGCGCCGCGCGCGCCGACGCCGCCCGCGGGCTGATCGACCTGGAGCGCGTGGCCGAGATGCTGGCGCGGGTGCGCGCCCATCTGCGGCATGTTCCGCTCGACCGCATCTCGCCGCTCGCGGTGCCGATCCTGCTGGAGGTGGGGCGCGAGCCGGTCTACGGCGCGGCGCAGGACGCGCTGCTGCGCGAGGCGGCGGAGGATCTGGTGGCGGAGGCCATGGGCGACGCGGCGCCTTGATCCACGTCAAGGCGCCGGCCCCGCCGCCGGAGCCACATGCTCCCACATCATAAGGGAGGATGTGACATGCCGCTGCAAGACATGCTGATTCTGGCCGCCGTGCTCGCCACGTTCGGGACCTTCGCCGGCACGATGCTCTGGGCCACGACGCGCTGAGGCGCTCGTCCGCTGCGGCCGGGAGCCTTGCATTGGGGGGCGGGCTCCCGGCCGCCGCGCGGGCCTGACGCGGCCCATGGACGGCGGGGGTTGTTCCTGCTACGTTCCAGGCATGATTCCCGCCGCCGCTCCCGCGCCCAATCCCCCGCCGACCCTCACCGTGTCCGGAACGGCGCTCGTCGCCGACGCCTCCGGCGCGCTGTATGAGCCGGCGAGCGGCGCGCTTATCGTGGCCGATCTCCATCTGGAGAAGGGCTCGTCCTTCGCCCGCCGCGGCCAGATGCTGCCGCCCTACGACACGCGGACGACGCTTGGCCGTCTGTCGGCCCTGCTCGAAATCTACCGGCCCCGCGCGGTGATCGCGCTGGGCGACAGCTTCCACGACGGCGGCGGTCCCGCGCGTTTGGCCGAGGCCGACCGGGAGCGCCTCGCTGCGCTGCAGGCGGGGCGGGACTGGATCTGGATCGCGGGCAACCACGACCCCGAGCCGCCAGCCGGCTGCGGCGGCGAGGCCCATGGCGAGATGCGGCTGGGGCCGCTGACGCTGCGCCACGAGCCGGTCGCGGGGCCTGCCCCCGGCGAGATCGCCGGGCATCTCCATCCGGCCGCGAAAGTGTCCGTGCGCGGCCGCAGCCTGCGCCGCCGCTGCTTCGCCACCGACGGCGCCCGGCTCGTGCTGCCGGCCTTCGGGGCCTACACGGGCGGGCTCAACGTGCGCGACGCCGCCTTCGCCAGCCTGTTCGAGCCCTCCGCCTTCGCCGCCTGGATGCTGGGCGACGAGGGCGTCTACGCCTTCCGCCTCGCGGGCCTGCGCCCGGATTGAGCGGGGCGTCAGTCGCGCCGGAAGGCCGCGCTCGCGGTCCAGCCGAAGGCGATCGCCAGCAGCGCCATGCCGAAGCCGTAGAGCAGCCGCTCCCGGTCCGCGAAACGGGCCACGCGCTGCTCGAAACCGGCCTTCACCACCCGGAAGGTGATGGTCTCCAGCGCCGCGAGCCGGCCCTGGTCGTAGAGCCGCGCCTCCACCTCATAGGCGCCGAAGGCCACGTCCGGCGGCAGATGGATCGTGGCGCGGAACACGTCGCGGTCGAGAAAGGCGACGCCGCGGCCGTCCTCGCGCCAGTGGCCGCGCTGGGTCTGCCGGCGCACCAGCGCCGTGACGAAGGCGGCGTCCTCGGCGGCGTCGAGCCGGCGGGTGCCGCCGGCGGGCGCGCCGTCCGCGGCGGCGGCCAGACTGAGCTGCTCGCTGGCGATGTCCTCCGGGGCGGCGACGCTCGCGAGCGGCTTCGACGACAGCACGGCGAGGAAGTCCGGCGCCCGCTCGAACGACCGGGCGGGGCCGTTGATCCAGAACGGGCCGACCCGCTCCTTGCGGCGCACCTGCAGCGTGCGGCCGGGGCCGCGCGCCCGCACCACCGCCTCCCACCGCCCGCCGCTCCGGCGCGGCTCGCCGCGCGCCGCGCCGAACAGGGTGAGCTCGCCGCCGGCGTAGTTTGAGGCGATGGTCACCTGCTGGGAGGACAGCGCCAGCAGCAGCTTCTCCGCCTGCGCCGGCGAGGCCGGAAGCGCCCCCGCCGCAAGCCCGAACGCGGCGAGCGCCGCGCGCGCGTTCATGACGGGCCCCGTCATCGCGCCTTGGCCTCGATCGCGACCGAATAGGCGTCCTTGGGCGTTGCGACCAGATCGATCAGGAAGCGGCCGCCGACGCTGAGCAGCAGCAGCGCCAGCAGCAGGCGCAGATGCTCGCCCTTCAGCTTCTGCCCGGCGCGGACGCCGAACTGCGCCCCGATCGAGCCGCCGAGCATCAGGAGAGCGGCCAGAACCAGATCGACGGAGGCCGCCGCATAGGCGTGCAGCACGGTGGCGGCCAGCATGGTGATCAGGATCTGGAACAGCGAGGTGCCCACCACCACCGCGGTCGGCACCCGGAACACGTAGACCAGGATCGGCACTAGCAGGAAGCCGCCGCCGATGCCGAGCGTCGCGCCCACGAAGCCCACGAAGGCGCCGAGCCCGAGCAGCGGGATCACGCTCATGTGCAGCATGGAGCGCTGGAACCGGAGCTTGAACGGCATGCGGTCGATGATCGACCGGCCGGCGGCGCGCGGTTTCGGCGCGGCCGCCTGAGGCGCGCCCCGGCGCAGCAGCGCGCGGGTGGATTCGGTCAGCATCAGGCCGCCGATCACCCCGAGCAGGGCGACGTAGGCCACGGCGATGACCGCCTCGAGCTGGCCCGCGGCGCGCAGCAGGTTGAAGAACCACACGCCCGCGCCCGCGCCCGTGACGCCGCCCGCGAGCAGCACGAGGCCGAGCTTCACGTCGAGCGCCCGCCGTCGCCAGTAGGACAGCGCGCCGGTGAAGGCGGAGGCCGCGATCTGCGGCGCCTCGGAGGCCACCGCCACCGCCGTCGGCACGCCGATGAAGATCAGCAGCGGCGTCATGAGGAAGCCGCCGCCGATGCCGAACATGCCGGAGATGAAGCCGACCGCGAGGCTCATGCCGATCACGAGCAGCACGTCCACGGGCAGTTCGGCGATCGGAAGATAGATCTGCATGGGTGTCGCGGACGGGAGCGGGCTCGGGCGCCGGCGGGATCAAGCCCGCCCGCGCCGCAGGTGTCGTCAGCCTCCCGGCGCTGTCAACCGCGCAAGACCGGCCTCAGCGCAGCGAGACCGGCTCACGCGCGTCGGCGGGCGCGCCGGCCTGGTCCCAGCCGCCCGGAGGCGTCGGGGCTTCGTTGGCGGCGCTGTCCAGCATGCGCGGCTTGAAGTTGGCCACCGTCTGCTGGGCGCTGGCGAGGCTCTTGCCGAGGGCCTTGGCCACCTCCTCGCGCTTGCGGCCGGCGTCCTGGTCGCCCTGGGCCGCGGCGAGCGCGAACCACTTGTAGGCCTCCGCGAGATCGCGCTTGCCGGCGAGGCCGCGGGCCTGCAGCACGGCGAGGTTGTACTGGCTGTCCACGAGGCCGCGTTCGGCGGCCATGCGGAACCACACCGAGGCCGCCGCGAAGTCCGGCTTGCCGAGTCCGCCTTCGGCGTGCAGCACGCCAAGGTTGTGCATGGCGCGCACGTTGCCGGAGGCGGCCGCCTGCTCGTACCAGCGGCGCGCGACCACCAGATCGCGGGCGACGCCGCGGCCCTTCTCGTACAGGCTGCCGAGGCGGTGCTGGGCGGGCGCCAGCCCCTGCGCCGCGGCCTTCTCCAGCCAGTGGGCGGCGGCGGCGGGGTTGGGCGCCACGCCCCGGCCTTCGGCCAGGCGGTCGGCGATCTCAAGCTGCGCGGACGGGTCGCCCTGCACCGCGCGCAGGCGCAGCATGGAGCCGCCGATCGTGTCCGGCAGCGCCTCCGGGTCGCGGGACAGCGAGCCGGTGGTCAGGTCGTCGTCGGCCTTGGGCGCGGCGAACTTCTGCGGCTTGGCCCCGAGCGACTCGGCGAAGGCGTAGTCGGTGATGTCCGGCGCCGGTTTGCGCGGCGGCGTGAAGGACGACTGCGACTGCGGCCTGGGCGCGGCGGCGGGCGGTTCGGCGGGCGCCGCCGGAGCCGGGAGCGCGGGCTCCTCGGCGGCCGGGGCTTCCGGGGCGGCGTTCTCCGGCGCGCGCGCCGCCGGCGCGGCTTCGGGCGCCGTGGCGGCAGGCTCCTCGATCGCCGGCGCGGCGACCACGTTCTCGGAATGCGTGTCCGACAGCGAGCCCGCGAGCTTCACCACGCCGATGACGATCAGGGCTGCGGCGAGCGCGATGGCGAGCGGGCGCCGGCGCGCCTTCAGCGTGGCGAGGACCGCGCCGAAGCGCGACTCGGCCGGCTCGGTCAGGAGCTCGGGCGCGGGACGGATCTCGTCCGCCGCGGGCGGCCGCGAGGTGGCGCGGCGCGCGGCGGCGATGAGGGAGGCCGCCTTCGAGCTCGGCGCGGCGGGTTCGTCGTCGAGGATCGGCGCGGTGGTCGCCGCAGGCGCGGGCGCCCCGCGCTCGGCGGGCGCGTCCGGCTCGATCAGCGTGTCGAGCGACAGCTCGACCGGAATGTCGCGCACGGGCGCCACGGGCTTCGTCTGCGCCTGCGGCCGGCTGAAGGCGGCGGCGTCCTCCGGGGACAGCTCGGCCAGCGCCCGGCGGGCGGCGGCGCGGGCGGCCTCGGTGGCGTCGATCGCGGGGGCCGGCGCGGTCTCGGTCCGGGGCGCGGCGCGCAGGGCGTTGGCCTCAAAACCCTCCATGCGCTCCAGCAGCCGGTCCAGCGTCAGGCGCACGGCCTCCAGCGTGTCGGAGGTGCGGCGGTCGCTGCGGACGGCGATGTCGCGGATCCCGGCCAGGACCTCGGCGAGTTCGGTCGGGTCGACGCCGGGCGCGGCGGCCAGAGGCGCGGCGGCGTGGTCGCGCAGGGCCGAAGCGGCGGCGCGGGCGGCCTCAGCGCCGGCGTTGGCGCAGCTCGTCTCCACCCGCGCGGCGAGCGCGGCGAAACCGGCGTTCAGGTCGTCGATGCGGCCGCCGGTGCGGTCCAGCGTGTCCACGAGGCCGGCGATCCGGGTCTCGAGCCCCGCAAGCGGCGCGCCGCCCATGGCCGGCGCCGAGGCGCCCGCGACGAGGTGTTCGGCGATGCCGCGCACGGCGTCCTCGATGCGCTCGAAGGACTCGCTGCGAGCGCGGGCGCTGGCGGCCACCACGTCGACCCGCTCCGACAGGCCGTCGATCTTGTTCGCGACGGCGTCCAGCCGCGGCGCGACGGCGGCGCGGCTGGACAGCTCCTCGGTCAGCGCCTCGATGCGGCGGCCGAGGTCGTGGACGCCGCCCGGCTGGGCGAGGCCGGCGCGCACCGCTTCCGCCACGCTCTCCACATCGCTTGCGCGCGAGGAGGCGGCGGCCAGCGCGTCGATGCGGTCGGCGAGCGCGTCCATCCTGGCCGGCAGGACGGCGTCGTCAGCCGCGTCGCGCCGGGCGAGGCTTTCCGTCAGGGCGTCGAGCCGGGCGCTGAAGCCGTCGAACGCCACCGCCGGCGAGCGGGCGTCCATCTCGGCCCGCAGAGTGGTCTCCAGCCGCTGCAGCTCGTCGCCGCGGCGGCTCGCGGCGGCCTCCTGCTCGTCCAGGCGGCGCACGAGGGTCTGGATGTCGCCGGCGAGCCGGTCCACCGCCGCGATGCGGGGGAAGTGGTCAAGCTCGCCGCGGATGTCGTCGATCTGGGAGGCGATGGCGGCCATGGCCTCCACGTTCGGCGGCGCGGCGGCCTCCAGCCGCTCCGACAGCGCGGCGAGTTCGGCCGAGAAGCTCGCCAGCATCTGCGGGCTCGCGGCGTCGCCGCGCATGCGCTCCACCTCAAGCACGAGGGTCTCTATGGCCTTCAGGGACACGGGGTCGAGCCGCGCCGGACGCTCGGCGTCGCAGCGCTCGGCCACCGCGGCGATCTCGCGCAGCAGGCCGTCCACGTCGGCGCGGGTCGGCAGGTCCTGCACGGCGCCGGCGAGGTCGTCGATGCGGCGGCGCAGCTCGGCGATCACGGCCGGGTCGGTCGCCGGCGCGGCGGCGGCCATGGGCGCGCGCGACGGCCGGGGAGCCTCGTCGTCGAGCGCCTTCTGCCGGGCGGCGATCTCGGCCAGCGCGGCGCGCAGCGTCATGGTCGCGCGCGAGGAGGCTGCGGCCGGCTCCTCCTCCGCGGCGGGAACGGGGGCGCGCTCGGCCACGGGGGCGATCGGCTCGGCCACGTGTTCTTCCGGCGACGCGGAAGGCGCGGGCGGCGGCGTGTCCGTCCAGCGGGCGAAGCCCTCCAGCGCGTTGGTCAGCCGGTCCTCGGTCTGGAGGTTGCGCCGGGACAGCATGGAGACGAGCTGCTCCAGGCTGCGGCGCGGCGGGCTCTGGGGCGCGGGCGAGGCGGTGTCGGCGAGGCGTTCCGCGAGGCGGTCGATCGGCCGCGCCTCGGCGTCCCGCCCTTCGCCCTGCGGGGCGATCGCCCGTGCGGCCCGTGCCTGGTCGCTGAAGCTCATTGCGCTCGATCTCCGTCGGCGGCCCCTTCGAAGCGCCGCCTTTAGGCACTCTTAACGGACAGGGTAAACAACCGGTTAACGCCAAGAGACCGTAGGGCTTTGTCATGTCGTGACTTTCTCTTGGTGGCCGGGAACGTGTTCCCGGAAACGTTCCCGGCCCTGTTCGATGCCCGTTCAGGTGTCCTTGGAGGCCCGAAACTTCGTGCGGCTGGCCTGCGCGCGCCTCGTCGCTTCGAGCACGTCCCGATCGTAGACGCGGGCGGTCGTCTGCGTGCCCTTGTGCCCAGCCATCCGACTTGCATCCTCGATCGCCGCGCCGCCTCGCCTCGCTTCCGTCACAGCGCCGGCGCGCAGGTCGCGGTTCCAGGCGCCAAACGGGAGGCCGGCCGCGTGAGCAACGCGCTTCCAAAGCGTTCGAAAGTTCCGCTCCCGCCACGGGAGGCCAGATCGCTCGCAGACGATGAGCGGGCCGACACGCTGCTCGGAGTGGATGCGCTCGATCTCCTCCAGCACCATCGGACAAAGCTTCAGGTCGCAATGCACCCGTGCCCCGGTGGATTTCGCCGTTTTGCTGGCCGTGTAGTTCAGGATCAGATCGTCCGAAATATGGGACCAAGACAACCCGACCCACTTCTCGCCGTAGCCGAGGATGCTTGACGGCTGGGGGTCTCCGATCTCCACCCAGCGTCCGATGACGTCCCATAGCCGCAGCGACGTCTCAAACTGGATCGCGTATGCGAGGGCGGCTGACGGGCGGAGCACCGCGTGCGCTGCTGCTCGAATGGCGATCACGTCGGAGGCGGTCGGCGCGACGTCGCGCGGCCGCGGGCCGGGAAGGGACGTCGCGGAGAAAACCGCGCTGAACTGGAGGCAGCCCGGCAGACCAGCCATGACGCCGAAGCGCACCGCCGCCTTGAGAACCGCGAGGGCCATCTTGGCCGCGCCCAGCCGTTCGGCTGCGCCGGGCTCCGCGGGCTCCCGCCAAACCTTGTGCCAACGAGCGAGGTCTAGGCCATTTTGCTGGTCTACGCGGAGAGCTCCGATCATGGCGCGGAGCTTCCGCAGATACACCAAGTAGGGCCGGCGAGAGGCGGGGTTCAGAGCTTGGAATGGACTCTGCTCGTGGCGCTCATACAAGTCGAAAAGGGACGAGAAGGTGCCGTCGAACACCACTGACCGGGTGTCTCGGTAGGTGCGCCACATTTTCAGTTCAGCGTTCAGCCGCTCGCACCGGGCGGCGAGATCATCGCCAGCGAGGCCGGTGAGGTTCACGGACTTGACCGGATATCCCTCTTTGACCGCATCCGCGGGCGCGATCCAATACGGGACGCGCTGACCGCCTGCCCGAGACCGCCACTTGAGGTTCATGCCCGCTTTTTGGTCGCCCGCCATGCGCCTGCATCCTCAATCGCGCCCGCCGGGCGAACTGTCTTGGTCGGGGGCTCCAGCCCAGCGTCAACGTCAAAGAAGCGCTTCACGGCCGGCCAGTATCGCCCACCCATGACGGGGTGGATAGTCGGGAGCCCGCGCGCCTCAAGAAGCGGGGCGATAGCCGACCACTCACGGGCGCGGGCTCGACCAAGCACCTTCGCCCCGATCTCAGCGTCGCTGAGATAAAGCGGCGTGTCGCCTGCATCCCTCTCCGCCACCTTACCCATCGCTCTTCTCCTGAGCGGGAGGGGCGGGATCCAGAAGTCGCTCCAGCGCCTCGATCTGCGGAGCGATCTGCCCCTTCGCGAAGCCAGACAGATCGAGAATGATGTCGTACTTCTGCATCTGCGTGTAGGCGTGGCGCAGTTGAGCGATCGTGCGGCGAAGGTCTCCCGCTGCCACGGCCACCAGCCCGGCGGCGCGGAGGGCGGCGAAGCCGTTCGCAGCGAGGTAAGTGTCACTTTCGGCTATCAGGGCCTCTGCGGCTTCTGCGCGGGCGAGGGCTGCGTCGCGCTCGGCAATCACAGCCTTGACATGCCGGAGACGGACGCTCTCAGGGTAGCCACTCATTTCGCTTCTCCCCGTGCGCGGATGGCTTTGGCGATGTTCTTTGCCACCTGTCCCGCAATTGTCACGTTCGCCTCGTGCTGAGGCTCGTATCCCTCAGCTTCTTTTGCACACACCTCCCGCTCAGCCTCAGCGCCGCGCTTCTCGGCCGCCTCCACTTCGCTCTGGATCAGGGTCATGATGGTGTCGGTGGCTCTGACAACGGGCGCGCGGAGCATGCCGTAGTCCATCGTCTCCTTAACCAAGATGTCGCGGATCTTCTCGCGCAGATCACTCATGGTCGTCTCCGTTGAGAGCGGCGCGGGCGGCTTCGACTGCCACCAGAGCGGTCTTAAAACCGGCCTCTCCCACTCCGCCGCCCAGCGGAGAACCGGGGACAAGGTAGGGGAACACCCAAGGCCAGCTTTCGCCGCGCATCGGATAGTGCGGATGATCACTATCGGTCGCGCGCTCAAGTGCCCACTCCAGCGCCTCTTGCAGCCGCTCGATCTCCGCCGCCTGAGCCTCGATGGCCGGCGTGTAGGCCGCATGGATGGCGTCCAGCACCTCGTTGGCCTTATCGACCGCCTCCTGGGGCCAGGTGTCGTATTCGTCCATCTCGGGCTCGTCGCCCTCGACATGCCGCTCAAACTCGGACGCGAGAAACACAGAGATGTTGTCACCGCCGAAGGCGTCGCACTCGACGCCACCAAGGCGGATACGAAGGTCTGAAAGGGTCTTGCTCTCAGTCATCGATGCGCTCTCCATGGATGAGGTGGAGAAGGGCGCGGCGGGCGTATGCGGCGTCATGCTCAGCGTCCTCTTGATGCTCGGAGGCGGCGCACGGGTAGTTGGAGGCCATGTGATAGGCGGCGACGTCGTGGGCGGTGGCGGCCATCTGCTGGCGCTTGGAAGCCTCAACGATCAGCTTCGCCCGCTCGTACGGCGTCAGCTCACCGGCCATGTGCGGGCCTCCGAAACGGCAGAATGTTCGACCGCCCCGGCATCGGAGCCTCAGCCTCGATAAGCGCGTCGATCGGGTCGTCGGTGACGTAGACCGGGTGGTCCTCGCGAGCGCGGCGGTAGGCCTGGAACGCCGGGTCGTTGGCGATGTGGCTCGGAACGGGCTCGCCGCCGAGAAGGAGGAGGTGGGCTTCTTCGAAGGTCATGCCGCCATCCCGTGCACGGCCGCCATCGCCGCCTCGACGCGCAGGATCGCGCGGCCGATCATCTCGGGGATCTGGGGGACGACCGCGTCCCCGAACGCTTCGGCGATGAGCCTGGCGGCAGACGTCCCGCGAGGACCGCCGACCGCAACGCGCGCGCCAGCCACCCAGGCGGATAGCCCATCATCCAGCCGTAGGTGGGCGGCAAGGCCGCCGTTCCAGTCAGCCCATGGCTCGTGAGCATCACCGCCAGCGCCCGCGCGCTTGCCCACTTGGTCGATGTGGCATCCCGCAGTACGACCGGGATGTTTGCTTTCGTACGACCGTCGCCCGTGTGCAGGCCCGATGACCCGTGGCGGTCTGATTTCAGCGGCGTTGGCAGGGTCTCCAGCGTCGGCGCATGGCGAAGCAGGTTCGCCACGTCGATCTGGGCCTTGTGGCCGTTGGCCCTCTTTCCCGACAGCATCGCCTCGCGGGTCAGCGTTCTGCCGCCGTTCGGTTTGATCGGCGTCGGAAGCATGCCCGCATGCCGGCTGGGATAGCCCCGTAGTTGCGAAAGGATATCGCCCCTTCCACCCCGATCCCCGTCCGTCTTTCGCGGGGTCGCGAGGATCATCCTCAACGGGTAGGTCGATCCCGCTCCGCCCTGCCCGTCCGACGCCATCGGCGTCGGCAACCTGTTCGGGATCGCAGGCGAGGACCCAGCATCGTGCGCGTTCGTGGTTGGCACCGACGTCTGAAGCACGAACCACGAGCGGCCAGCAGGCGTAGCCGAGGTCTTCCAGCGCGCCGAGCACCCGGTCAGCGCCTCGACTTCTGAGATTAGCGCTGTTCTCAAGAGCGACCCAACGAGGTCGGCCTTCTCCGACGAGCCGGATGGCCTCGAAGAACAGCCCGGAGCGCTCGCCGTCGACGCCTTTTCCTTTTGTGTTGGCGCTCGATATGTCTTGGCAGGGCGGGGAGCCGACGAGGACGGATGGGAAATATCCAAGGTCGGCCACAACGCGAGCTGCGGTGAGAGTGCGGACGTCATCGTAAATTCTCACCCCCGGATTGTTTTCCGCGTAGAGCGTCCGGCGCCAGTCCACAGCCTCGCAGGCCGCGACATTGCGGAAGCCAGCCCTGTGCATGCCGAGCGACCAGCCGCCGGCGGCCGCCGAAAACAGGTCGATGACGTCGAGTGCGCTCACCGCCGCACCTCCCGCTCGCGCTGCGACTGGTCGCGAAGCTCGTGGCCGGGCTGTGGAGCGGAGGCCGGGCGTACCGGGCCTTGCGCGAGCGTGTAGCCGTCAGCGAGGCGCTGGGCGTGGGCGATGAGCTCGGAGCGGCGCGGCTCGGGGATGGGGGTGAGGTGCGGGCTGTCGGTCATCGGGACACCTCAGCCGAAATCATCGCAAGAAGATCGTCGGCGCGCCCGAGATATTCGCGCCATGCGCTAGCATCCGCGGCGGGGCCGACCGTCGATTTGATCTCTTTCAGAGTTATGCTGTCGAGTGAAGCGAGCCATATCGCGAGGCGATCACGGGTAATCAGCTTCGCCGCGTAATCTGCCATCGCCTTGAAGCACGCGCGGGCGTCATCGGTCGAAAGATCGAGATCGGGGTCTTCCGCCAAGATTGCGTCTCGGCCGGCGATCTGCATCGCCCATGTCGGCTCGACAGGGATGAGCGCGAGGCCGTATTCGAAGCTGTCGGTCACGGCGCGACCTCCCGGCCCTCGGCCTTGGCGAGGGCGACGTCGATCCGGGCGAGCACGGCGTCATGCTCGTCGATCAGGGCCTTGTCGCCGGCGTCGAGCGTGGAAGCGTCGCCGCGCACCGTGCAGGTGTCGAATAGCTCGTCGCGTAGGTCGGCGAGATGACTGCGGGCTTCCTGCAGCCCTTCCACCAGCGCGTCGTGGCTGTTGACCGCGCGGACGATGAAGGCCGCGTTGGCATCCCGGTCCCTGCCGCCAAGCCGGGCGACTACGCGGCGTGACTTCGGCGCGCTTGTCGAGATGATCTCGTACCCGTAGGTCGTGCCGTCCTGCGCGACCCACGGTCCTTGCGTATGGCTCATGACGTCTCTCCCCGCACGCGGCCAAACACGGTCCGGGTGCGATCAAGTTCCTGGCGCTCGCGACGTGCCGCGAGCATGATGTCGAGGTAGCTGGCGAGGCCGGCGGCGAAGGCGGAGGGGGTCATTCCGCGGCCTCCAGCCTGTGCTCCAGCTCGCCGCCTCGCGCGCGGTCGGTGAGCGCGCGGAACCGCGCGAGGATCGTTTCTTCGAAGGCGTCCGCGAGTGCCGCCAGCACTGCGTCGTTGTCCGTCTGCCCGTCATCGCGCGGCTTGTCCGCGCACGGCGTACTGGCGTCAGCCTGCCAGAGCAGCGCGTCGAAGTAGGCGAGCATCGGCTGGATGGTGAGCCGGACATGGCCGGCCATATCCTCCAGATCGAGCGAGTGCGCGCGGACGTCGAGCCGCGGCGGCCGATTGGCCGCGAGCGCGGACAGCATGTCGTTGTAGGCGAGCTGGTGCGGCTGCATCTCACGCTCCTACGGCGATGGCGGCGGCCATAAGGCCGGCGATGAAAAGGGTGATGGCGATGGCGTCGATGGACGCTCGGGCGATGCGGGTCATCGGGCGGGCTCCGCGATCTTCGCCGCGTGAGCAGCCTTGGCGCGCGCAAGGCCGGGGTGGCTCTCCACCATCGCGATCAGATGGCGGTAATCGTCGCCATGATCCGTCGCGCCATGCTCGTCCTCGACGCGGGACTTGAGCGTGGCAGTGTCGATGCCGTGTTGGCACCCGACCCACCACCGAAGCCCATGCTCGGCTGACCAGACGACGGTCGCCCAGGCGTTGCGCGAGCCCTGCGGGCCGGCGACGAACATCCAGTCTTCGGCCTCGATGATGGCGTGGTCGCCGATGCTGGCGCGGTCGCCGATGATGGCGTGGTGGCCGATGCTGGCGCGGTCGCCGATGCTGGCGCGGTAGCCGATGATGGCGCGGTAGCCGATGATGGCGTGGTGGCCGATGCTGGCGCGGTCGCCGATGATGGCGTGGTGGCCGATGCTGGCGCGGTCGCCGATGCTGGCGCGGTAGCCGATGCTGGCGCGGTCGCCGATGCTGGCGCCGGGCCAGACCTCAGCGGAAGCCGGAATGGTGACGCCATCAGCCACGGTCGCGCTGGTGGCGACGATGCCACCCTCGGACCCGTCCGGGTTGACCCAATGACGGGCCTCCGCGCTGTGGTATCCGCCGAATAGGTGAGTGAAGGTCTTGCTGCTGTCCTCGGCCATACTGGCCTCCTCTCAAAAGCTCTTCGTGGAGCCCGCGGTTGAGTGCGGGCTCGGCGAAGGGCTCTCAGGTGCGAATTTCAGGCTTGGTGAACTCGCTGGCAGAGATGCCGAGCATCCAGCTCTGCGCCTGGATCGCGGTCTCGCACATCGGATCGACGCAGATCGCAAAGTCACGGCCAGTTCCGCAGCGCACTCTGAGAAAGCGAGCCGTCACCCTGTCCTCACCGCCCTCGCTGCCGGGAAGGTCAACTTCCACCAGCGTTCCAATTTCAGGATCGCCGTCCGCATCGAGGGTTCGCGCGTCTAGATCCGCCAGGATCTTCGCCCAGCCGAGGATTTCGCAGGCCGCGCGACGCTGCTCGAGATTTTGGCAGGACAGAGCCGCCGCAGGCGTCAGGCTTCCCGGATTTTCGATCCATTCGGAGGGGATGCGGACTCCACGCCACGCGTAGACCGAAAATCCGTCTCGGTAGAGGACGGCTGGACCAGACTCGTTGTGCAGCCGCCCATCTTCGTCGCGGCGAAGATCGCAAGGCCGATCAGTCATGATGGCCGCACCACGAAAAAACCAGCACCACCCCACGGTTTCGGCCACCGTGACGAGCGGCCTCAGGCGCTCAGCGGCCTTCACGCCTGCGGCGGCGAAATACTCATAGAACGACAGCCACCCCGCGTCGTGCTGGCCGTACATCGCAGCCCAGACCTGATCCCCGACCTGAGCCCTGACCTGATCCCCGACCTGAGCCCAGACCTGATCCCCGACCTGAGCCCAGACCTGAGCCCTGACCTGAGCCCCGACCTGAGCCCCGACCTGAGCCCAGACCTGAGCCCCGACCTGAGCCCAGACCTGAGCCCAGACCTGAGCCCAGACCTGAGCCCTGACCTGAGCCCCGACCTGAGCCCAGACCTGATCCCCGACCTGAGCCCAGACCTGAGCCCTGACCTGAGCCCCGACCTGATCCCCGACCTGAGCCCTGACCTGAGCCCCGACCTGATCCCAGACCTGATCCCCGACCTGAGCCCAGACCTGAGCCCCGACCTGATCCCAGACCTGATCCCCGACCTGAGCCCCAAACTTCGAGTTCTTCAGCATCGCCGCAGCGATGGCGCCTTCACGCGGCGAAGAAAGCCGGATGAAAATTTTCGGCGCTTCCAAGCCGGCGACCGCATAGGCCGCGCAGATGGCCTGCTGCGCGGTATCGAAATCCGCGGGAGCGCAGGAAAGGCCGGCGTTGATAAACCGATCGCGGATGGCTGGAATGAGCGCCTGCTGCTCAGGCGAGAGCTTTTCGAGCTTCGCCATGGTCAGTCCGCCTGCCTACGAGCCAGCTGCTGGTACGGGTCGTATTCGCGGCCGGAGATTGCGCGATACTCGCCGGGCTCGACGCGAATGGTCTCGTGCGTGTCGTGTCCGCGCAGGTGCGTCAGCTCGTTCGCGCTCTGAAGAATGATGTGCAGGATGCGCATGCCTTCCGGAGCGCGATCAAGGACGCCGGCGGTGACGCCATCAGCCGCAAGCACATGGTGATGGCCCGTCTCGCTGTGGCCGACGATGACCACGCCGTCCTCGGGCTGAAGAGGGGTGCAGCCGGCAGGCAGCTTCGCGCCGGGCTTCACGTCGCCGATGCGGATCAGGGTGATTTCGCCTTGGGCGGCGATGCGGGAGAAGGTCTTCATGGTTGACTCCATAGGTCTGGCGGCAGGTGGCGAAGGGCTCTCAGGCGGCTTTGGTGGGGGAGGGAGCGGCACAGCGCGGCCGGAAATGGTTCAACAGCCGTCCCGTCGCGCGGTCCAGGTGATCTTCGATGCCGTAGAGATCGTGCGCGAAGTTGAAGTCGTCGGCCGCCAGCAGCTTGGCGAAGTCCATCGGGCATCCGTTCGCGGCCGTGGCGCACAGGTCCATTTCTGTCGAGAGGCGCTCGCGCTTCCTGATCAGGCCGTCCGCAAGGGCGCGGCTAACGATTTTGTCGACCAGGGCGCGGTCGGCGGCGGAAACGGCGAAGCTGACTTCGTGGGCGGCGGCGGTCATCACGCAGCCCTCTCGGCCCGGCGGACGATCGAGAACGGCGCGTTGCCCGCGAGGCGCGTGGCCTCGGCGCAGGCGGCCTCGCCGTATTGCGCGATCTCGCCAGCGTTGAAGGACGCGAGCAGATCAAGCTCGGTCACAGCACCGCCGTCAGCCTTGTCGATGATGGCGAGGGCGAGCTTGCGGATGGTGACGGCGGCGCGCTTGGCGGCGGCGCCCGCGAGTTCGGCGCGCACCTTGGCGAAAGCGCCGCGGAAGGTGCCGTCCGTGACCTTGAGGTCTTCGTCCCCGCGGACGATCCCGAACGGGTACAGGGTCATGCCGACCCCGCCGGCGCGGCGCTGATCAGTCTCAAGGCGGATCCAGAGGCGGGCTTCCGGCCCTACCTCGGCGGCGATCTTGCGCGCTTCAGCGCAGGCCTCGGCGGGCGTCATGTCGTGGGCATCAGCGGCGGCGGTCATGGCGGGCTCCATCACGTGGGGTGATGGGGAGAAGGTGCATTACGCACATCATCCCGTCAACTGAAAATGTGCATTACGCACGCTATCGGAGCGCGCCCAACAAAAAACCCCGCCGGAGCGGGGTTGGGGGAGGTGTCGGAGGGTAGGGCGGCTTAGGGCGAGGCTACATCCCGCCGATCTCGTCGTTGTCATGCAGCGGGCGGCGATCCGCATAGGGTGGTGCGCCCACCAGATCGCCGATCAGCCGAAGCAGGGCCTGATGTTCGGGCTTCCCCTGATTGTCTCGGAGAAACGAGCCGAGGTCAGTATGGGACAGTCTGGCTCCGGATGGGCCATTCGGCTGGTGAATGACAAATGCGTGTCCGGTCTGCGGCTCCCTTCCGAGATACCAGCAGTCGCCTTCCGGGCTTCGATACAGCTCTCGCCTGTTGCTCATGATTGGTTCGGCCTCCTTGGCCGGTAGCGACCTTAAAGGCGGGCCGTCGCTGGGTCTGGTTTATTCCTAAGCGGAACAAAAAAAGCCCGCCATGATGGCGGGCTTCCTGGAATCTTGCGACACGGCTCAGCCGAGCATTTCAGCGACGATGGCCTTCATCTCTTCGCGAGTGAGGCTGCTGGGCTCGGGCTTCCAGTCTTTCGCGGAGCGCTGGACGTGGGACGTAGCGCGGTCGCCCTCGTGGGCGCTGACCGTAGGGGTATGCTTCTTCATAGTGTCCTTGATCGAGCGCGCTCAAACGCTGGCCTGCGGGCCATGTCCGTGAGCGCGCAAATTCTGAGAATGATCGAGGAAAGGCGACCTCGGCTCATGCCGGTCGCTGCCTCGAACAACCGCTTATAGCGGCCCAAGGTGGCGGGATTGAGGCCCGCGGAGGCGGCGTGAAAAAGCCCGCCGGGGAGGGCGGGCTAGCTAACATCGACCGCTGGTGCTCAAGCATCATGTTCAGTCATCAAGCAGCGATAGCTGCGTTCCAACCTGCGGGAATCTCCTCGCAAATAGACGCTTGAACTGTCCAACCGTGTCTGAAACTTTCATCAATGTGACGATTTCTTGGACCTGCCTTTTCAGCTTCTCGATCCCGTAACCCTCTGTAAGGTGCTGGTGGAAACGCGCCCGCCGCGTTCCGCCAATCTTCGGGTTAATGCGGTCTAGCTCTTCCAGAACCACACCGTTTTCTAGCGGCTGATAAACGTATGTCCGCGTGAACACCGCGAAATGTTGCGGCCTATTTTGCATAACAGTTCCAGAACTATTTTTAGTCAGCCGCTTTGACCCATATACCCTGTTGAGCTCATCATAATATTCATCAGGAAATTGCTTATCCCACTGCCTCTTTTCTTCTTCTATATACTGCTGGACGAGCAATCTAAGCGCGTCTGGCTGGCGGACCTGCTGGAAGCCGGTCGCCTCATCAATCAGCGCCGTGACGCCGACTTTCGCGAATGCCTGCTGAAGGATCTTGGCTTGAGCTGCTAGACCTTCCTGCGAGGTTGAGAGCTTTCCAAGCTCCGATGCTCGAATGATCGCTTTGCAGACTTCGACCAAGACATCGGCTTCGTAACCATGCGCCAGATCCTGGGTCAATGGCTTGAAATTAATAGGGTTTTCGATCCGCTCAACTAGTTTTTCGCCAAGTTCGGATCCGATGCCCTTTCGGGTCATCGACCGTAAAAATGCATTCCCTCCCTCTGATTTTAGCCCCAGTGACCGAGCCATGCCTCGCTTATGGAAAACGCGGCGGCCGTCTTCGAGCACATAACAGTCGAGGTTAAGATCCCCGACCGTCATCTGACCCTGATGCGTCGCTTTGATGAGGTTCGGATCCGATGCGGCGGCCCCTCGCTCGCTCCAACGCTTTTCGGCCGCCCGGCGGGCAATGCCCGTTCGTTCATCTGCGGAGAGGGACTCGCTCCGCGCTTTTCCGCCGAGGCTCTGGGGGGTGTCGTCCGTCATCGTCCGCTCCATGCTTGCTGGAGGGAGGACTGTAAAATGCTTGCTGATATGTGCAAGCATAAACTTGCCTGAAGAAGCAAATATGTGCCGTTCGTGCTTGCAATCTCACCGCAGCCACCACGAACGCCGCCATTTCTCACCCCGCTCCAATCGCCATCACAAAGGCGATGATCGACAGCGCGACCGCTGTCGTGCTGAAGGCCAGCGCGATGATGGCGAGCGTCAGGGCGGTGCGGGCTTGATCAGGCGCTCTGGGCGTGTCCGCCATCTTTCTCACCCGTTCCCGGCCGGCGGCTCCGCGGACAAGGCGATCGTCGCGCGATACGCCGCGATGATGTCGCGCAGGTCGTCGATGGTCTTTGCATCTCGAACGGACGCGCCCTCGTGCCGCTCGACGCTGGTTCGCAGCCCTTCGATAGCAGCCGCCGCATCGAACAGGAGCTGGCGGAATTCGACAGGTTGGATCTCATCCGGGATGACGGCGGCCGCACGCAGCACGTCCACGATGTCGGGAGCTTGGCGGGCGGGGGTCACGATGACACCTCGCCATCAAGCGTCACGTCCACGATCGGTTTGTCCGGGTTGCGCCGGATGAACTTTCGGGCGGCTCGCTCGGGAATGATGTTCGTGACGTAGGCGGCGGCCGTCAGCTTCACGTCGCGGAGCGCCGGAGCGTTGGTGCTGATCAGGTCGAAGAGGCCGGCAGATCGGCCTAGCTCGACGATCTTGACCAGCACCCGGCCATCATCGAGCCAGACCACGCACGGCTGGCCATCCAGCTCGTAGCTCGGAGCCCGGACCTCGTCGTAGGTCACAAGCCAGCCGTTGTTGATCATGCCGTACATCGAGTCCCCCCGGACCTCGAGCGCCTTCGTCTCCGGCGTCCAGTTTGTCGGGGGCGGGATGTCGCCGAAGTTTCCGTCGCCGTCCGCGAACAGCACGCTTCCGTGAGGGCCGGCGCCGGCGAGGCCGACGATGGGCACGCGGGTAGGCTGTGCATCGACGCCGCGACCTTCACCCGTAAGAAGCCAGGCCGCACTCACTCGGAAGGCGTCAGCATACTTGCCGGCCGCACGACTGATCCCGCGCTCGCCTCGCTCGTGCTGGATGTAAGTGTCGTAAGGCCAGCCAAAAAACGTGGCGGCATCTTTCGCCGTGCTGAAGCCCCGCGCAGCTCGTGCAGCTTCCAGGCGGATGGCGAAGTCGGGGCGATCATCAAAGCTCATATGTGCATTTTGCACGCAGCCAGTGTGCGTTTCGCCTTGACTTGTCGCTGTGCGTAACGCACATTTTGGGCATGAGCGACACGGCCATCGACGTTCGCGCGCTGCGTAAGCGCCTCAATCTGACCCAAGGGCAGCTCGCCGAAAGGCTGGGGCTCGACCGGTCCAGCGTGTCGCGGCTGGAAAATGGTCAGCCCCCGTCCGGCCCGACCGAGGTGCTGCTTCGGCTGCTCGCGGCGGAGCCTCATCGACCTGCTTCCGATCCTATCTTGGACCGAGCGGGGACAGCGGCATGAGCGGCTACGTCTACGCCATCGAAAACGACGCGGGCCTCGTGAAGATCGGCTGGTCTTCCGACCCTGAGACGCGTGTGGTCAAGATCAACACTGACGCGGGCGCACCCTGCCGCTTGGTCGGGTACGTTGAGGGCACGCGCAGACAAGAGGCCGTGCTTCATGGCCTTCTCAAGAACGCTAGGGTTCATGGCGAGTGGTTTGACAAATCTCATGTTGCCGTCACGCACTTCTTAGAGATCATCCCCGCTCGTCCCGCGAAGAGGCCCAAAGCCTGCTCAGCTAATTTGATCGCGGCCTTCATTTTTGATGCCGAGATGACCCGCGCGGAATTCGCGGCGCTTGTCGGCGTTTCTCTTGGCTGCGTCCACAAGTGGGCGCGAGGCGAGCGCACCCCGCGCCCGAGCCAAATGGCCCGCATCACGGCCGCGACCGGCGGCAAGGTGACGGCGAACGACTTCATGCCGCCGCTCCCCGCCCCCGCCCCCGAACAGAGGGCGGCAGGATGAGCGCGAAGGCTACCGCCTGCATCATCGCGATCTGGCTGGCGTTCTGGGCGCCGGTGGTCGCCGTCGGGCTCGTCAAGCATTCGTCCTGCCAGCACCAATCGGAGCGCCGGCCATGACCGCGCTCCACGGCTATCACGACCTCATAGGCCGCAAGCGCATCGAGGCCCTTCCATGCGGGCTTTCGGAAGTGCCTGCGCTTCATCCCGACATGTTCGATCATCAGCGGCACGCGGTTGATTTCGCGCTTCGCGCCGGTCGCGCCGCTCTGTTTCTTGACACGGGCCTCGGTAAATCGCTCTGCGCGATCGAGTGGGGCCGCGTCGTCAGCGAGCACACTGGCAAATCGGTTCTCATGCTCGCGCCGCTCGCAGTCACGCATCAGCATGCGCGCGAGGGCGAGCGGTTCGGCGTTGATGTGAAGGCCGTCCGGTCCGGCGAGGAGATTGGCGGGCGCGGCATCTATGTCACGAACTATGACCGCCTGGACAAGTTCGATGTCTCGCGATTTGGCGGCGTGATCCTCGATGAATCGTCGGTCATCAAAAATTTCAACGGGAAGACCACGCGTCGCCTGATTGAAGCTTTCGCGCAGACGCCGTTCCGGCTTTGCTGCACCGCCACACCCGCGCCGAACGATCACACGGAACTGGGCGCGCACGCTGAGTTTCTTGGCGTCATGCGGCGCGAAGAGATGCTGCCGATCTGGTTCATCAACGACACGGCCGATACTGGCACGTGGCGGATCAAGAACCACGCTCGGGCCAATTTCTGGTCCTGGGTGGCGTCGTGGGCGCGATGCGTCTCGCGGCCCAGCGACATCGGTTTTGCGGATGACGGATACGCTCTGCCCGATCTGGTCGTATCGCACCATGAAGTCGCGGCCGATCGCATGGTCGATCCGGGCTCGGAGCGCGATGGGCAGTCGCGGCTGTTTCGTATCCCAGATACCTCCGCCACGTCGATCCATAAAGAGAAGCGGCTGACGATCGAAGGTCGCGCGCGTCTCGTAGCGGGCATCCTCGCCCGCGAGCCTGACGAGCCTTGGATCGTGTGGGTCGATACGGACTACGAGGCCGACGCGGTTATGGCGGTGCTGCCGGACGCGATCGAGGTTCGCGGGTCCATGCCGCCCGAAGAAAAGGAGTCCCGACTTGTCCGGTTCTCCGAGGGTCGCGCCCGCATCATAGTCACCAAATCGTCGATCGCAGGATTTGGCCTCAACTGGCAGCACTGCGCGCGCCAGTGCTTCGCCGGGGTCAGCTTCTCCTACGAGGCCTTTTATCAGGCCGTTCGTCGATCCTGGCGGTTTGGGCAGATGCGGCCTGTGCACGTGCACGTCGTCTGCGCCGACACCGAACGCGCCATCTGGCCCGTCGTTGAGCGCAAGGCCGGCGATCATGGCGCCATGAAGCGCGAGATGGTCGCGGCGATGCGCCGGGCCATCAAGGCTGAAACGGCGCGCAAGCTCTATCAACCCGAACATGAGGCCAGGCTCCCGGCTTGGATCGCCGCATGACGAAGGTCATCGATCAGGTCCAGACGGACCGCTTCTGCGCGTACAATGCTGATTGTGTCGAAGTCGTCGCCGGCCTCCCCACTGAGAGCGTCGGGTTCTCGATCTATTCTCCACCGTTTTCGCACCTGTTCGTTTATTCGGACAGCGAGCGTGACATGGGCAACGTCAAGAACGACGCCGAGTTTTTCGAGCAGTACGGATATCTCGTCCGCGAGCTTCATCGCGTCACCAAGCCGGGCCGTCTGACGGCGGTTCACTGTTCTGACCTTCCGCGCACCAAGTCGATGCATGGGTTCGTCGGCCTCTACGACATGCCTGCGGATATCCGCGCGGCCCATGAGGCGGCGGGATGGACCTACCATTCGCGCGTCACGGTATGGAAAGACCCGGTCGTCGAGATGCAGCGCACGAAGGCGCTGGGCCTGCTCTACAAGCAGTTGCAGAAGGATGCGACACGTAGCCGGCAGGGGATGCCGGACTACGTGATGGTGTTTCGAAAGACACCGGACAACGAAAAGCAGAGCGATCCGGTCGGGCAAGACGCCAGCAAATTTCCGGTCGATCAATGGCAGCGATGGGCATCGCCCGTCTGGATGGATATCGACCAGACTGACGTCCTCAACGTTCGCGCCGCCAAGGACGCCAAGGACGAAAAGCATCTCTGCCCGCTGCAACTTGACCTGATCGAACGGTGCATTCGGCTCTGGTCCAACGAAGGCGACACAGTCCTCTCGCCCTTCATGGGCATCGGGTCCGAGGGCTATATGGCCCTTCGCGCGCGGCGTCGGTTCATCGGCGTGGAGCTTAAGCCGAGCTACTTCGCACAAGCGGTCAAGTACCTCCAGAACATCGAGGGTCAGACATCGTCGGGTTCCCTCATCGACTTGATGGGGGCCTCATGACCATCGACGCCTACAACCCGCCCGCGGACTCCCTCGGAAGCTATGAGCTTGCAATTGAGGCTCTCCGCGAGGCTGGCGTTCGCACCGGGAAATACTCGCCGATTTCAGATGTCGAAGCCCGGCAGGCCGCCGAAGGCCCGCGCTCGTGGGCGGACCTCGACTGTGTCTCCACCCCTGCGCCGTTCTCCCAGGCGCCCACTGCCGGCGGCGCGTCCCTGCGCGCGCCCCGGCCTTTCTCTTCTCGCCGCGCCCGCATCGCCGCCAAGCAGTCGAGCGCAGCGTCACCTACCGAAATCCAGGTCTCCGTGGCATCCATGTCCAAGTCCTCCATCGCTGGTCCCAAGATCAGCACGGAAGGCGCACCGAAGTGTCGGACAAGTTCACCGATTTTTCCGCCAAGTCGGCGGATGCACGCAGGAACCCAAGGATGATCGCGACAGTCGAGGCGTCTCGGTTGATGTCCGAGATCGCGCGTCCGATGACCGTCAAGGCCGCGATGTACGAGATCGCTCAGGCTGTCTCGAAGCATCTGCCGAAGGAAATGGGCGTGATGACGCCCTCCCGCGCCGAAGACATCTTCCGGCAAGACCGCGTCCGCGTGCGCGCCGAGGAACTGGACGCCATCCGAGCAGCCGCAGAAGCCCGCCGGGCGAAGGAACACAACGATGCAGCAATCCGGGCCGAAATGGCCGTGGCTCTTGCCCGTCTGGAAAGCGTTGAGGCGGCTTTTGCCGGCGACGACGCGGAACTGGCTCGCGCTGAGATCCACGCGGCGCGGGAGCAGGTGCTTCTGGTGGGCCGCCTTCTGGAAGGGGGCGGACAGTGAGCATCGCTAGCCCTGACAGCTTCGCCAAAGACCATCTCCGCTCTTTCGTCGATCGCATCGAGAGCGAGGAAGCGGAAATCCGCGACCGCAACCAGATCAAGTCGGAAATCTACAAAGAAGCCAAAGCGATGGGCTTCGACGTGAAGGCGCTGCGCAAGGTTATCGGTGATCGGCGGCAGGACCCCGACAAGCGCGCTGAGCTGGAGGCGATCGTCGACCTCTACAAGCAAGCTCTGGGAATGCCGTCCTAGCGATAGGACCTCGCGTGCATGCGCGACCCGCGCTGCGAGCTTCGCCGGGGGCTCGCACGACCAAGCGCAAGTTCTCCCCCGGCTGCTCATCAAGCGAGACGAACATGGCGCAGACGCAGGAAATCAGCAACACCCAGCCCGCCGCGGCCCACAGCTTCGCCGACTGGCTGCGCGCCAAGGCGGACGAAGCCGAGCGCACGGCCGCCGTCTGCGCGGGCAGCTCCCTCTACCCGCCGTCTTGGTGGCAGCGCGTCGCCGCCGACCATCGCCAGATGGCCGATGACATCGACCGGATCGAAGGAGTGGCCTCGTGAGCGCGCTCCACATCGACGCCGCACTGATCGAGCGCGAGATCGCAGCGCTGATCGATGCTTGTCCCGAGATGGCGGAAGACGAGCAGCTTCGCGCCGACATGATCGAGGGCGAGACGGACGCGCACGGCCTGCTGTCCCGCATCATCCGGGCGGCGCTTTGGGAGGCCGCGCAGCAGGACGCGATCAAGGCCCTCGCCGCCACCTACGGGAAGCGTCGCGACGCTTCTGCCAAGCGCGAAGAGGCGTTGCGTGCGATGGCCTTTCGGCTGATGCAGGCGGCCGACTTGCGCAAGGTGCCGTTGCCCGAGGCCACGCTGTCGATCGCGCGTGTGGCGCCGAGCGTCATCGTCGAGGACCCCGACGCGCTCCCCGCCGAATTAACCCGCACCAAGGTCGAGCCCGACAAGAAGGCGATCAAAGAACGCCTCGACGCCGGCGAGATCGTCCCCGGCGCCACGCTGTCCAACGGCGGCGAGCGGCTCAACGTGAGGGTAGCGTGATGGCGTTCACCGACCAGCAGCTCAATCAGCTCTCCGACGTCCTCGACCAGTCGCACGTCCGGTCCCGCACGCAGGCCGGTCGCTCGCTCTCCTATGTCGAGGGTTGGCACGCCATCGCGGAGGCCAACCGCATCTTCGGCTTCGACGCCTGGGATCGCGAGCTCGTCTCGATCCAACTGCTCGGGGAACCGCGCCTCGTTGAAGGCAAGCACCGGGTCGGATATCGCGCGACCGTCCGCATCACCGTCCGTGCCGGAGACGGCACGACTGTGGTCCGCGACGGCGCCGGCTTTGGCTCCGGCATCGACCGGGACGTGGATCAGGCCCACGAGAGCGCGCTGAAGGAAGCCGAGACGGACGCCATGAAGCGCGCTCTCGTGACCTTCGGCAACCCGTTCGGTCTCGCGCTCTACGACAAGGAGCAGCGCAGCGTCGGACAGGCGCAGCAGCCGGCGCCCCAGCGGTCAACGGCTGACGCCAAGAAGGCCCGCGAGTACATGCAGATCGCCGCCACGGCGATCCGGGCCGCGACCGACCGGTCAGACCTCGCCGCCTGGTGGCAGGCGGAGAAGGAAAACCGGAAGCGCGCAGGGCTCACCGATGCCGAGCTCGCTGACCTGCGCACCATCTGCTCCGACCGCGCCGCGGAGATCGGCCCTGCGCAGGAGGCGGCGTGATGGCTCTCCGCGACATCGAACGATCCCCGATCACCATGCGCCGTACGCCGCGCGGGCTTGAGCCCGTGTCCGCGCTCGACGCCGAGCTGATCGACCGGCACCCGATCGGGTCCGACATCGAGGTGTCGATCCGCCGCCGGCGCTCCAGCGCGCAGAACGCGCTTTACTGGTCGGTCCTCGCGGCCGTGATTGCGTCCGGCCGCTGCGCCTTCGCCACCGCTGAGCATCTGCACGAGGCTCTGAAAGAAGGGCTCGGCTACGTGGTGCCGCGGCGCCTGCTCGATGGCTCGACGGCGTGGCGCACGGACTCGACCGCCTTCGCGAACATGGATGCCGCGGAGTTCCGCATCTTCTTCGACCGGGCAATGGAGGCGATCAGCACGCAGGTTCTTCCCGGCGTCGATCCGATCGCGCTGCTCGACGAGGCCCGCGCGAAGATTGAGAGGGCCGCATGACCGAGGACCAGAAAGCCGCGGCCCTCAGCCTCTGGTGCGCTGGCTGCGACACGGCTGAGATCGCCCGCCGCCTCGGGCTGCCGGAAGCCGCCGTCTACAACGCGCTCTCCAAGCGCCCTTCGGACAGGAGGGCGGCATGAGCCGGAGGGAGTTCTCCCGCAAGGTCCGGGCAGCCGCTTTCCTGCGCGCCGGGGGCTGCTGCGAGTCCTGCCGCGCCAAGCTCAAGGTGGGCGAGGGCGAGGTGGATCACGTCCTCCCCGATCAGCTTGGCGGCGAGCCGACGCTCGACAATGCGCGGGTGCTCTGCCGCGCCTGCCATCGCGCCAAGACTGCCGAAGACGTGCGCCGCATCCGCAAGGGCGATCGGCAGCGGGACAAGCACACGGGCGCGTGGAAGCCGACGTCACGCCCGCTGCCGGGCTCCCGCGCGAGCGGCGTTCGAAAGCGCATGAACGGGCAGGTGGAGCGCTGGACATGAGCACCACCATCGCCCTGCCGTTCCCGCCGCCGCTGAACAACCTCTTCGCCAACGTCCATGGCCGCGGCCGCGTGCGCTCACAGCGCTATCGAGAGTGGGCCAACGCTGCCGGCTGGCAGCTTCGCGCCGCGCGGCCGGCGTCCGTCACCGGGCCTGTCGCCGTCACGATCCTGCTGGGCCGCCCCGACCGCCGCAAGCGCGACCTCGACGGCCTGTCCAAGGCCCCGATCGATCTGCTGGTGGAGCACCGCGTCATCGAGGACGACAGCCTCGTGCAGCGCCTCACCCTCGCATGGGCGCCCGTCACCGGCTGCCAGATCACCGTGGAGGCAGCGTGATGGCCCTCATTGGAGTCGCCACCTACGACAGCCCGGACGAGATGCGCGCGGCCTATTCTCGCGCCCGCGCGAGGCTATGGTCGCCGCCCGCGGCGGCGCCAGCGGCTGAACCTGCGCCGTCCGCCCCGCAGCACGCCGCCTCCCAGGTGCTGGATGGCTCGTCCATCGTATGGCGTGGGGGGCGCGAATGGCTTCTGATCGCCTCGCGCGAGGATGGAGAGCCGGTTGAGACCGCCAGTGCGATGTCCAAGGTCGAGATCGCCGCAATCGAGATGCACGCGCCGTTCTGGCTTCGATCACCAGACGGACGGCTGCCGCGCGACGCCAAAGACATCGTCCACGCCATCTGCCGCAGGCACAATCTGACGCGAGCAGAGCTTATGTCCGAGCGCCGCTTCAAGCACATCACGATGGCGCGGCAGGAGGCCTATTGGTGGCTGTCCAAGCTCACGGGCTGGTCGCTGCCGCGCATCGGGCGCCTGATGGGCGGGTTCGACCACACCACGATCCTGCACGGCGTCCGCAAGCATCAGGCCCGCATCGACGCAGGCGAGGTGTCGTGATGGCGGTCATCGACCTCCAGTCCCACCGCTCCGCCGCGCTGGAAGCCGCCTGGGAGGCCTACGCCTCCGCGGCGCGACGCGCACAGCAGACGCTCACCATTGAGGACGGCATCGCCGCCGGCGCCGCATGGCGCCGGTTTCTCGACCTCCACATGACCGCCGACCAGCGCCAGCGCCTCTCCGCGGCCATGCTGCCCATGGAGCTGCGCCGATGATCGCCGGACAGCCGGACGCATGGGCGACGCTGCTGGATCGCAGCCTGCCGATCGAGCAGGCGGTCCTCGGCGCCTGCCTGATCTACCCGGACACGATCGACGCCGCGGTGGACGCCGTCGCGTCGTCCGACTTTATCGAGCCCGCGCACCGGCTCCTGTTCGACCGCCTCGCCGAAGCGCGCCGGGAAGGACGGCGGGTGGACGTTGGGCTGCTCAGGGTCGCCGTTGGCGACAGCGCTGGCGTGGATCTCGGAGGCGTCACGCTCAGCGAGTACATCGCAAGGCTCGCCGGCCAAGCCCCGGTCCCTGAATCCGTTCGAGAGCACGTCCGCGCGCTGCGCGACTTCTCGGACTACCGGGCGCTCTACAGCGCAGCAGAAGCGCTGCGCGAGAAAGCGGCTCTCGGCATGGCGGCCGGGCTGCCGAAGGCGCTCGGCATCGACGCTATCGCGGAGATCGACCGCGTGGTGACCTCGCAGATGCCCGAACACCTTCGCCGCGTCTCTGCCGGCGATGCGGCGTCCAGCGCCTTCGCCAAGATGGAGCGGGCGAGGGCAGGCGAGGCGACTGCGCGCGGCGCGCCCTATGGCGTGCCTCAGCTCGACCGCATGACCTTCGGCATGCACCCCGGCCACCTGACGATCGTCGCGGCCCGGCCGTCCATGGGCAAGAGCGCCTTCGGCGTCTGCGCGGCGCTGGCGGCGGCCAAGGCCGGGCACCCCTGCCTGTTCGTGTCGCTCGAAATGAGCGCGGAGGAGCTGGCGGAGCGCGCAATCTCCAACATCGCTTCGCTCTCGGGCTCTCCGATCGCCTACACCGACATTCGGACGGGCAACCTCGGGGACGATCAGGTCGCCCGCGTGGAGGCCGCTGTGGGCCGTCTGCAGCGGCTTCCGCTGGCGATTGAGCAGCAGCCGGGCCTCTCCCCCGGACAGATCGTCACTCGCGCCCGGAACGCGGCTCAGAGGCTCGCGCGCAGCGGCCGGAAGCTCGACGTCGTGATCGTCGACCACCTCGGTAAGGTGCGCCCCTCCGACCGCTACGCCGGCAACCGGACGACCGAGCTTGGCGAAATCACCGGCGCCATGAAGGACATGGCGATTGAACTCGGCTGCGCGGTCATCGTGCTCTGCCAGCTCAACCGCCAGACCGAGCAGCGCGACAACAAACGCCCGACGCTTGGAGATCTGCGCGAGTCCGGCCGGATCGAGGAGGACGCGGACAACGTCCTGCTGCTCTACCGGGAAGCCTACTACCTCGAACGCACCAAGCGCGACGGCGAGAGCGCCTTCGACCGCCAGACGCGCATCGGTGAGGTCGCGCACGACCTCGAAATCATCGTCGCCAAGCAGCGCCAGGGCGAGACCGGCGTCGTCGAGGCTTGGTGCGACATGGCCAGCAACACGATCCAGGGGAGGGCCGCATGAGCGGGCGTCCATGGTACCGCCGTTATGGCGGCGATTTCGTCATGGGGACCATGGCCCTCTCTCTGGAGGAGAAGGGCGCGTACTCGCTGTGCCTCGACCTGATCTATGACCGCGGCGGGCCGATCCCGGACGATGCGCGATGGCTTGCCGGCGTCTGCGGCGTGTCTGTCAGGAAGTGGACGTCTCTTCGCGCGGCGCTGATTGAGGCCGGCAAGCTGGTCGCGCGCGACGGGTGTCTGACGAACTCTCGGGCCGAAATCGAGATCGAAAACGCTGCGAAAACCGCCCGAAAACTCGCTGAAAACGGCGCGAAAGGTGGAAATAAAAGGGCCGAAATGGATGGCCGATCCAACAAAAACAATGGCTTAGACGAAGCCGGGCTTAAGCCTACGTGCGGGCTTCCAGAACCAGAGCCAGAAGAAGAAACAAAAACTGACGTTTTTGTAGAGCGCGCGAGCGCGCCTGACCGAAAGCCGGAAAAGCGGGAGAGGCGCGCATCCCGGATGCCTGCGGACTGGCAGCCGAGGCCCGAAGATGTCGATCGGTTTAAGCGGGAAATGGGCGCGACCGATGGCGACATTCGCCGCGAGGTCGCGAAAGCCAAGGATTGGTCCGCCTCGCACCCCAACGGGGCGAAGAAGGACCACGACGCGTTCTTCCGAAACTGGATGCGCTCCGCTGCGGAGGCGAGGAAGTTGTCCGGCATCCCTTCGCGGATGGCGCCCGACGTATCCCGCCAGCCGGCGGCTGCGCCTCGCGACGACCCTCGCCAGTGGGACGAGGCGCGCTGGCGCCGCGAACTCGCCTACGCCCGCCAGCTCGATCGCTGGCCCGCCGACATGGGCCCGCCCCCCGGACAGCCGGGCTGCCTCGTGCCGCCAAGCCTGACAGCCGTCCCTGCCCAAGGGCGGGCCGCATGAGCAACCTCGCCAACGTCAAGCGCCGGCAGGGCCACGCCATCGCCGCCGATCTCCGCGCCGCGATCGAAGGCCGCCCCGCCTCCATCCGCGCCGTCACCGCTGCTGACGACCTGTTGACGTGGATGCGAGCCGAGGTCGCGGCCGGCCGTACCGACTGGCTGGTCCGCCAGCCCGCCAAGACCTCCTCCGCCGTCAGGGAGCCAGACTGATGCACAGCGCCACCCGCCGCACCACCTATCGCGACCGCAAGGCGGAGGAGCGCCGTGCCGCCATCGAGGCGGAGGCGGATCGCCGTCGGCTGGCGCGCGAGCTGTCCCTGTCCCGCGAGCGCCCCGGCATGGGCTGGTACGCGCTGTTCACCAACCCGATGCGGGAGCGCTCGGTGGAGGTGAGGGCGATCGAGGCGGGATTCTGCGCCTACGTGCCAGAAGGGTCGATCTGGACCAAGCCGCAGCGCTCTACGGACTATGTGCGACGCGAGCGATGCGCGCTGCCGCGCTACGTGTTCGTCGCGGAGCCCAACGGCCGCCCGGTGGATTGGTTCTTCCTCCGCCGCATCGACGGCGTGCATGGCGCGCTCGGGAACGAGGGGCGGCCCCTCATGCTACGGCCCGGCGCGATCTCTCTGCTTCGCGCCATGGAGGCGGCTGGCGAATTCAACTTCAACAAGGATCCGAGCGCGCCGCCTCCGCCAGTGGCGACCTATGTCCGCGGCGACAAGATCACGATCAAGTCCGGCCCGCTTGCCGGCTTCACTGGCCCGGCCGTGGCGGCGTCTGATCGCCATGGTGTGGATATCGAGGTTCTTCTGTTCGGCCGGGCCACGATTACGCGCGTGCCGCTGGACTTCATCGCAGAAGCGGCCTAGATTCGTCGCAGGATGAGTTGGTCGAGGCTTCGGATACCCGGAGGGCCAGCCCCAGGCTCCGCAATCGCGTTGGGCCTGAGGGAGGTTTATCGCCAAAGTCTAGCCCGCAGGTTCGCGCCGCGCGGGCTTTTTCGCACCCGGAGGCCCGCCATGTCCCGCATCGACTGGACGCCGCAGAAGGTGGAGGCTGCGCGCCGCGCCAACTTCTGGTGCCTCGCGATGCTGCCCGTGGCCGCCGCCGTTGGCATGGCGATGATGGAGGCCGGCTTGGGGCACGGGGAAACCGTAGCGATATCGATCTGCGGCGTTCTGGCCCGTTGGCTGGACGACCCGGAGTTTGTCGAGGGTCTGCGCTGCGATGCCTGAGCCGTACAAGACCGGACGCTACCGCCTGCGCCCCGATGGATCGAGGGTTGTCCTCCAGGTCGAGGAAGCCGGCATGTTCCATTGGCAGCAGCGCTTCGCCTCCACCCGCTGGCGGGACGCCACGCCGGCCGATCTGATCGAGGCCGCCTCGTTCGACCTGCGGCCCGCGGCTGTCGAAGCCTCGGTGAGCCTGAACACCTGATGCCCGCGCTCCTGCTGCTTGTCATCGTGGCTCTGGTGGCCGCCGCCGCTGCAACCTACGCGGCTCTGTGCGTCGTCGTTTGGCTTGCGTGCTGCGCCGCCCTGGCTGGGCTCTCCACATTCGAGCGGGGCAGACAGAGGCTGGTCACGGCTCTAGGACTATGGGCGGCCCGCTGATGCCCGTCCGCCCGCCGCTCCGGCTCGCTGCAAAGCGTCTCACCACCCGAGACGGCCGCAAGGTCACGATCGGGCCGAAGGAGGCGGATGCGCACTACCGCACACAGGAGCATCAGGCGTGGCGGGCCAAGGTGCTGGAGCGGGCCATGTTCTGCTGCCAGCACCCGGGCTGCACGGCGACGGTCCACACCGCCCGGCTCTACGCCGACCACATCGTCGAGCTTAAGGACGGCGGCGCGCCGCTCGACGTCGAGAACGGGCAGGCGCTCTGCGGGCTCCACCACACGCGCAAGACCATCGCGGAGCGGGCGCGCCGGGCGGGGCGCGGCTGACCCCACCCCCCGGTCGAAAGTCTGGACCCCTCAAGGGCCAGCACCGCATGGGTCTACAGCGACAGATTTTTTCCATCTCACGGGTCCGCACCTGCGGACTAGGTGCGGACCATGGCGTCAAAACGCGACAAGCCGATTGATTGGCAGGGTATCGAGCGCGACTTCATCGCCGGCGTGATGAGCGTTCGGGAGATGGCCCGCTGGTACGGTGTCGACGAGAAGGCGATCCGGAAGAAGGCGCAGCAGTCCGGCTGGATCCGCAAGCAGGCGGCGCCCCACCTTAGGGCAGACCGGGCGAGGCCGATCGAGCCGAGCGAGATCATCCCGCCAGCGTCCGAAAACCCGGAGGCACTGGCGGATCGCGGGCGCACCATCGCGACGCGGCTGATGGACGAGCTTGAGAGCGTGACCGCCCATATTGGCGAGATCGAGGACATGATCTGCGCCGAAGAGAGCGACCCGCGGCGCCGGCAAGCCCTCCTGAAGGCGGTCTCGCTCGGTGAGCGAACCCAGACGCTCAAGAACCTGAGCGCGGCAGTGAAGACGCTGAACGAGACAGCGGCTCCGGCTGGGAAGAAGGCGCAGCGCCAGGCGTCCGCGGAGCGCGCGGCTGGATCCGGTGGAAAATATGCGCCGCCACCTCCGCCGCGGCTGGTCGTGGACAATCACTGATGGAGTGGACGACAGCCTGTCCCGACTGGCGGGGGCGCATCGTTGAGCGTCGTTCGATCATCCCGGCGCCATTGTTCCCGGACGAGGCGGAGGCGGCGCTGGAGGTATTCCGCGGCCTGCGCATCGTGGACGCCCCGGGCAAGCCGACGTTTGGCGAGGCGTGCGAGGAGTGGGTATTCGAGTTCGTGGCCGCCATTTTCGGGGCCTACGACGCCGGGCGGGCGAAGCGGATGATCCGCGAGTTCTTTCTCCTCATCAGCAAGAAGAACTCGAAGAGCACGATCGCCGCCGGGATCATGGTCACAGCGCTGATACGCAATTGGCGGCATTCCGCGGAGCTGCTGATCCTGGCGCCCACGATCGAGGTCGCGAACAACGCGTTCCATCCGGCGCGCGACATGATCCGGGAAGACCCGGAGCTTGACTTCACCCAGGGCGGGTTCCTGCATATCCAGGAGCATACCCGGACGATCACCCACAAGACGACGGGCGCCACACTGAAGGTCGTGGCCGCGGACTCCGACACGGTGTCGGGCAAGAAGGCCGCCTTCGTCCTGATCGACGAGTTGTGGATCTTCGGCAAGCGCCCGAAGGCGGACGCGATGCTGCGCGAGGCGACGGGCGGCCAGGTGGCCCGGCCTGAAGGCTTCGTCATCATCCTGTCGACGCAATCGGATGAAGAGCCGGCCGGGGTCTTCAAAGCCAAGCTCGACTATTATCGCGAGGTGCGCGACGGCAAGCGCAAGGACCCGCGCAGTCTTCCGGTGCTGTACGAGTTCCCGAAAGAGATGGTGGAAGCCGGGGCTTACAATGACCCGGAGAATTTCTACGTCACCAACCCGAATATTGGCCGGTCGGTCGATCTCGAATGGCTGATTGATGAGCACGAGAAAGTGCAGGGCGCCACAGACGGCGCGCTGCAGGTGTTCCTCGCCAAGCATCTGAACGTCGAGATCGGGTTGCGCCTCGCGGCCAACAGGTGGCCCGGCGCGGAGTATTGGGAGCGCAGGGCCGCTGGCGAGCTGACCGATCTGAAGGAACTGCTCGCGCGATGCGAGGTCATCACCATCGGGATCGACGGCGGCGGGCTCGACGACCTGTTCGGCCTTTGCGTGCTTGGTCGTGAGAAAGGAACGAAGCGCTGGCTCGCCTGGTCGCGAGCTTGGGCTCATTCCGGCGTGCTGAAACGCCGGCCTCTGATCGCCTCGAAGCTGCGAGACCTTGAGCGCGAAGGCACTCTCCGCATTGTCGGCGACAGCCTCGAAGACCTGACCGAGATCGTCGGCATCGTGAAGGCCGTGCTGGATGCGGGGCTCCTGGGTGGCGTCGGCGTGGATCCGGCTGGCCTCGGCGAATTCGTCGACGAGATGGACGCGATCGAGGTGACGCAGGACGCCGGGCTGCTGATGGGCGTTCCCCAAGGCATCCGTTTGATGGACGCCATGAAGACCGCGGAGCGGAAGCTCGCCAACGGCACGCTTCTGCATGGCGGAACGCTTTTGATGAACTGGTGCGTCGGGAACGTGAAGGTTGAGCCGATGGCGACAGCCATTCGCGCGACGAAGCGCACCGCAGGCGATGCGAAGATCGACCCCGCCATTGCTCTCTTCAATGCCGTGTTCGTCATGCAGACGAACCCGGAGCCCGTGAACCTCCGCTCGGTCTACGAGGACCGCGGCATCCTGACCGCGTGAGGTTTGCATGGGCCTGTTGAGCTGGCTTCGCCGGGAGGCGCCGGATAGCACTCACGCGCCTGCCGCCCGCGCCCAAGGCGCCGGGTCTTATGTCAGCCTCGACGACCCGAGGGTGATCGAGTTCCTGAAGTTCGGGACCATGACGGCTTCCGGCGTGGAGGTGAGCGTCGAGCGGGCGCTGAAGAACACGGCGATGTTCCGGGCGGTCAGCCTGATCTCTTGCTCAATGGGCATGCTGCCGCTGAATCTGATCGATGACGAGACGAAAGAGAAAGCGAAGGACCACCCTCTTCACCGCCTGATCCATGACGAGCCGAATGGCTGGCAGTCGGCCTACGATTTCCGCTCGCTGATGCAGCTCCGCGCTCTTGTCCGTGGAGACGCCTACGCTCTGGTGGTGAGGAGCTTCGACATCCGGCGCGGCCGGAAGGTCATCCGTCAACTTGTCCCGCTCGATCCTCTCCGGATCCGCGTGAAGCAGAGGGACGACTGGTCAGTCGTCTACGAGTACACGCCGCCGACCGGCGGCATGCGGGTCTACGCGGCTTCGGACATCTTCCATCTGCGGGGACTCAGTCTCGACGGCTTGCACGGACTGTCTGTGGTCAAGCAGGCGGCTGAGGCGATCGGTTTGGCTCTCGCCGCGGAGTTGGCGGCGGCGCGATATTTCAGGAACGGCTCGTTCGTCGACAGCGCGTTGAAGATGCCCTCCGGCAAACGGCTGTCGCCGGATGCGTTTGAGCGCCTGCGCGAAAGTCTTGCGGAGAAGCGCGGCGCCGATAATGCCGGCGAGCACCTGATCCTTGAGGAAGGTTTGGAATTTCAGGAGCTGGGGAAAACGGCTCGGGACGCGCAACTCGCCGAAATCCGCAAGCTTCAGGTCGAGGAAATCGGCCGCGCGACCGGCGTGCCTCGTCCGCTGCTGATGGTCGACGAGACCTCTTGGGGCTCCGGCATTGAGGCGCTTGGACGCTTCTTCGTCCAGTTCGCCCTCAACCCTTGGTTCACAGCCTGGCAGCAGGCGATTGAGCGGGTGCTGCTCGACAGTGACGAGAAGGGCCGGTTCGTCGCGCGGTTCAACGCGGACGCGCTGCTGCGGGGCTCGACCAAGGATCAGGGCGAGTTCTTCGCCCGGGCGCTGGGCTCCGGCGGCAGTCCCGGCTTCATGAAACAGAACGAAATCCGCGCGGTCATGGACCTGCCGCGGGACGACGATCCCGCGAGCGACAGGCTGAATCCGGGGACGGCAGCGATGGCCGGCGGCGGTGATGCCGCGCCCGAAGAATCCACCCCCGGCGCGGCTGACGCGCCCGCCAGGAAGGACGATGACGATGACGAAGATTGAGCGCCCGCAGGTGTTCGCAATGGCGCGGCCGTCGGCTCTGCCCCTCCCTGTTCGCGACGACGTACACGCCTACACGAAGCCGTCCGTTTTCGACCGATGGTCGGACGAAGCCGCGGGGGTGCGAGCGGTCGAGCGTGGCGATAACGTCATCACCATGTTCGACGTGATCGGCGAGGACTTCTGGTCTGGCGGCGGCGTCACAGCGAAAAAGGTGACTGCGCAGCTTCGCGCCATCGGCGACCGCCCTGTGGAGGTCCAGATCAACTCGCCCGGCGGCGACATGTTCGAGGGCATCGCGATCTTCAATGTGCTGCGGGAACATCCGCAGCAGGTCACGGTCAAGGTGATGGGCATGGCGGCTTCGGCGGCCTCCATCATCGCCATGGCGGGCGACCGGATCGAGATCGGTTCCGCCTCCTTCATCATGATCCACAACTGTTGGGTCCTGGCGATCGGCAATCGACACGACATGCAGGAGACGTCGGAATGGTTGGAGCCGTTTGATCAGGCCATGGTCGATCTCTACGCCAGCCGGACCGGTCAGACGACGCAGGATATCGCGAAGTGGATGGACGCCGAGACCTACATGTCCGGCACCATGGCGATCGAGCGCGGGTTCGCCGATGAGTTGCTGGCGTCCGACCAGACCACGACCGACGAGGACGCCAAGAGCCGCGATCGCGAGGTGAACGACCTCCGCGCGATGGAGCTCCAGCTCGTCTCCGCTGGCATGTCGCGCTCTGCGGCGCGCGCCCGCATCAACAAGATCAAGGGCACGCCCGGCGCTGCCCCTGCCGCCACGCCCGGCGCTGGCGATGACTGGTCCGGCCTGACCGGACTTCTCGCAACGCTTCAGCCCTGAGAGGACACCATGAAGCATTTCTCCCCGGCCGCGGCGCTTGCGGCCTCGACGGCGCTCGTCTCCGTGCCGCGCTCCGTCCTGAACGCCCGCCCTCGCGCGGACGGTAGCGACCCCAAGGCCATGATCGCGGCGCTGAACAAAGCGTTCGAAGAATTCAAGGCCGCCCACGACGACAAGCTGAAGTCCAAGGCCGATGATGTCGTCGTGACCGAGAAGATCGAGCGCATCGACGCTGCGGTCGGCAACTTCCAGACGGCGATCGATGACCTGTCCGCCAAGATCGCCGCGGACAAGGCCGGCGGCGGCGTCATCGGCGACCTGCCGTCCACGACGCCGGAATATCTGGCGGCCTTCAAGGCCAACATGCGCCACGGCACGCCCAACGCGGCCCTGACCAAGAGCACGGACGGTGAAGGCGGGTACCTCGCTCCGGTGGAGTGGGACCGCACCATCATCAACAAGCTCAAACAGGTGTCGAAGATCCGGCAGAACGCGCGGGTTATCTCGATCACCGTGGCCGGCTTCCGCAAGCTGTTCAACGACCGCACGCTCGGTTCGGGCTGGGTGGGTGAGACCGCATCTCGTCCGGCCACCACCACGCCGGCGCTGGGTTCGCTCGACTTCGTTCCGGGCGAGCTGTACGCCAACCCGGCGATCTCTCAGCAGCTTCTGGATGACGCGGCGATCAACCTCGAGGAATGGCTCGCGGCCGAAGTCGAGGCGGAATTCGCTCGCCAGGAGGGCATCGCGTTCCTGTCCGGCGACGGCGTCAACAAGCCCTATGGCATCCTGACGTTTGTGACCGGCGCGGCGAACGCGGCGCGTCACCCGTGGGGCGCAATCCAGGCGGTCAACACTGGGGCTGCGGCCGCTCTCACCGGCGACGGCTTCATCGACCTGATGTATTCGCTGCCGTCCGAATTCGCGGCCAACGCGAAGCTCTACATCAACCGCGCATCCCTCGGCGCGGCTCGAAAGCTCAAGGATGGGCAGGGGAACTATCTCTGGCAGCCCGCCTATGTGGCGGGCGAGCCGGCGACCCTGAATGGCGCGCCGGTGGTCGAGGTGCCGGGCATGCCGAGCGTTGCCGCCGGCAACATCGCGGCGCTCTACGGCGACATGGAGGCCACCTATCTGGTGGTGGACCGTATCGGCGTTTCGGTGCTGCGGGACCCGTTCAGCAATAAGCCCTTCGTGCACTTCTACACGGTCAAGCGCGTCGGCGGCGGTGTCTACAACCCCGAGCCCATGCGCGCCCTGAAGGTCGCCGCGTCCTGACGAAAGCCGATCCGGCGGGGCGCTCCCGCCGGCTCTTCCCTCGTGACAAGGAGGCCGAAATGGCCGTGAAGAAGAGCGATCTGCCCGAAGGCGAGGCTCCTGCCGACATCGCGCCGGCGACCGGGTTCACCCCTGCCGGTGCGCCCGATCAGATCGTGCCGGACGTCGACCCCAGCCACCCCGCGGTCGACGATAACCCGCGGGCGGGCACGTCGATCAATCAGAACCGGATCGACTTCAACGACCCGAACCTGACCGACGAGCAGGCGGTCGAGAAAAACCTCAACGAGACTGCCAAGTCCTGATGAACTCCGTCATCGTCGTCACGCCCTCCGCGCCGCTCGTCAGCGTGGCGGACGCCAAGCTGTGGTCGCCGGTGCTGGCGGGCGACGATGACGGTCGCATTGCGGCGCTGCTGGCCTGCGCGCAGGCGGCGCTTGATCCGCCGTCGTGGCTGGGCTCGACGCTTGGCGAGGCGGTGCTGGAGGTGCGGTGGCCGGGGCTGCCGCGATTTGGGCCTGTCCGACTGCCTTACGGGCCTGCGACTGAAGTCGTTTCTGTCGCTTACGACGACCCGGACGGCGTCGAGCAGACCGTTGACCCTTTCATCTATCGTCTTTTCGGCGCCGGCACGGTGCGTGCTGAGTTGGGGCTCCGACACAGACAGTCATGGCCGTTTGTGGCCTGCGGCAACGACGCCGTCCGCGTGCGCTACAAGGCGGGCTATCCGATCAACGATCCTCACTTGATCCCGGCGAAGCACGCGATCGTGCTGTCCGCCGTTCAGCTCCGGTCGCTCTCGACAGATGATCTGGCGCTGCGCAGCGTGGACGTCGACGGCGTCGAAAGCCGCACCTTCACCGTCTCGGACGCGGCTGAAAAGCTGGTCCGGAACGCCGTCGAGAACCTGCTGTCGGGGTATCGGGTATGGGCGGTCTGACGCCGGCGCAGGCGAAGCGGGACCTGCGCGGGTCGCTGACCCGCGTGGGCGGTCCCGTTACGCTGCGCCGCGGCGCCGGGCCCGATGCGCCCGAGGTGACGTTCAAGGCCCGCATGACCGGCGCGCGGGCGGTGGAAGGCCCGGCCGGGACCGTGAGCCACGAGCACACGGTGATCCTGCATGCGGATGATCTGGAAGGGTTTCCGCTGCCGATCCGCGCCAAGGCGCAGGACGCCATCTGGCAGGACGGGCGGAGGTTCACCGTCCAGCAGGTGGACGACCAGAAGCGCCGCGTCGCCGGCGTGCTGATCGGCGTCGAGCTGGTGGTGCGGGGATGAGCATCCGCGGTCGGGTCGCGCCGATCGACCTCGACGTACGCGCCATCCTCGACGAGGAGCTTTCGCCTGCGGCGCAGAGCCGCCAGCTCGCGGCCTACGCCAAGGAGCAGCTTGCCGAGGCGCAGGAGATCAACCGCCGGGCGCTCGGACGTGTGCCGGATCACGCCACTTTCGTGGACGGCCGCCCCGGCGGTTCGGTAGACGCGGTTCGGCCGGATGGCACGATCGTCTTCGCCTTCGAGTTTCTGGACGACGTGTTCAACTTCATCGCGGAGGAGCTGGTTCAGGCGGCGCCATTTCTGACCGGCGAATACCGGGACAGCTTCTTCATGCTGGCTGATGGCGTGCTGGTGCCAGAAGGCGCGGCCTATCCGGCGGCTGTCGAATACGCGTTCCTTCCGGGCGTTCCTTACGCCCGCAAGATCGAGCGTGGACTTTCGGATCAGGCGCCGGACGGCGTGTTCCAGGTGGTGGCGGAGTTGGCGTCGCGGAGGTTCGGCAACCTTGCGCGCATTCGGTTCTCCTATCGCTCCGCGCTGCTGGACTACGTGGCGCTCGGTGGCCGCAAAGGCGGTCGCTCCGCGGCACCGGCCAAGCGCGCGGCCCATGCGATCGAGCGTGAGACCCGCCAGCCGGCGATCGTGGTGACGGAGCGTGGATAGGACATGGCGCACCCGGACGTCGTCGCGGCCGTCACATCGCGGCTCACAAGCAACTGGACCAAGTCCGTCGTGCTGGCGCCGAACGTGGAGGGCGACGCGCCGGCGGACGGCTCGCCTTATCTCCGGCTCCAGTTCCCGGCCTCCGGCCGTCGCCGGCCGGTGGTCAACCGCCGCCTCTATCGTGAGACCGGCGGCTTTCGGATCGTGATCGCGGTGGAGCTTGGCGAGGGGCTGAGCAAGGCCTCGGCGTGGGCTGACGAGCTTTCGACCCTGTTCCGGGACCGCAAGTTCGGCGGCGTCCGCACCTTCGTGCCCGGCGACATCTTCGTCGGCCCAGAGAACGACGACGGCAATCACTTCGTGACCGCCTTCGTGACGCCTTTCGCCTTCTCGTTCACCGGCTGACGGAGGAACCGATGCCGACCTACACCAACACCACCCGCCAGTCGCTGGATTTCGTCACGGGCGGCACGCCGGACAAGCCGGAGATCACCAGCTTCCGAGCCGGTGAGACCAAGGAGGCGAGCCTGAATGCCGATCACCCCTCGGTCGTCGGTGCGCTGCAGGCTGGCGCCCTGGTCGAGGTCGTCGAGACCGCTCCCGAGATTCCCAACGTGCGTCGCGCCAAGGCCGACCTCGTCCCCCAATCCTGACGGCCTCCGCCGTCAGCACGCCAAACGGCCCTTAGGCAAGGCCGCCCGGCCCGTCGCGAGACGCGCCAAGCCCTCAGAAGGAGCCTCCTATGGCTGGTGATCTGATCACGGCGACCGACGCCCGCATCTACATCGGGCCGGTCGTGCTGCCCTCCGTTGACACCGCGGCGGAGTTCGCATCGCTCACGTTCACCGAGATCGACATGGTCGAAAACCTCGGCGAGTTCGGCGACCAGCACAACATCGTCTCGGGCACGACGCTGAAGGACGGCCGCGTGCGCAAGGCCAAGGGCGCCGCGGACGCCGGCGAACTGGCGCTCGTGTGCTTCCATGATCCGCTCGACGCCGGACAGGCGGCTCTCATCGCCGCGTCGAAGACCAAGCGGAACTACGCCTTCAAGATCGTGCTGCCGGACGCGCCCGACGTGACCTATTCCAGCACCACGATCTACTTCCGCGCGCTGGTCGCCTCGCGCCGCCTGAACGTGGGCAACAACGACAACCTGCTGCGACGCAACTACAGCCTCGCGATCAACTCCGATCTGGCCGAGGCGCTGGCGGCTCTGCTGCCGTAACCCGCCGCCGGCATCCCGCGGGCGGCCTTTCTTCACGAGGTCTCACATGAAGCTGTCCGCCCTGCGGATCGACAACGCGCGTCTGGAAGAAGGCGCATGGGTCGGCGACATCCCTGAGCTTGAGGGCGTGCGTCTCCACGTCCGCGGCCTCGGCAACACCGACTTTCGCCGGCTCCAGAACAAGCTCGTCATGGCCGTGCCGCGCAAGAACCGTCGCAACGGCCTGAGCCTCGAGGATCAGGCCCGGATCGAAGCCCGCTGCCTCGCGGAGACGGTCCTTCTCGGCTGGGAGGGGCTGGAGAACGAGGACGGGTCGCCGCTGGACTACAGCCCTGTCGAGGCTCTGCGGCTGCTGTCCAACCCCGATTTCGTGCGCCTGCGCGAGGGCGTGAACTACGCCGCGGCGATCGTCGCGGAGGACGACGCCGAAGCCGACGAGGATCTGGAGGGAAACTCCGAGCCTGCCTCCGCTGGCACCTGAGATGGAGCGGAGAGCGGGCGGCGATCGAGCGGCTAGAGAAAAAAGGCCGTGAGGTCCCGGCCGACTATCTCAACCGGCCCGAGCTTGAGCCGGAAGGAGCGTTCTATTTCGACGCGTTCTTCCGGCTCAGCCCGTCCCGGCGGGTCGGCTTCAGCGAGGGGCCGATCCCATTCGAGGCGATAGACGCTTTCGCCCGGCGCTGGCGCATCTGGGGCTCCGAATTCGACCGCTTCGAGCGTATGATCCGGGCGCTGGACAGCGAACACCTGACAAAGCGGTCGGCGGGCAAGGACGACCCGCAGAACCTCACGTCCATGAAGGACGCCGCGGGCCTGCGGGCGCTGTTGCAGAGCGTGGGGTCGAAGGGCGGATGATCACCGCCGCCCTCGGCTCCGGTAATAGCTTCGGACATAGGTTCCGTTCTTGCGGTAGTAGCCGCTGACATACTGTGTCTTGGCGCGTCCGGTGATGCAGCTCGTGGCGCCGTAGTAGTTGCCGGAATAGCAGCCGCCGCCACCGTAGCTTGACGGAGGCGTGTAGGCCGCGTTGGACGGCGCGACGGGTGTTGGGACGGAGGCGAGCCCCGCGTCAGCATGGGGGCTGTCGAGAGATTTCCAGGTCGCGATCGACGCGGCGTCCGGAATGGGCTCCGGGGCGGGGTCTGCAATTGCCGCGACGACTGGCACCGGCGGCGCGATGACTGACGCCGCGAGGCTGCCGAACGCGACGTTGCCGACCGAGCCATCCGTCATGGTGACGGTGCCGGAGCCGGACAGGAGATCAGGCGACCGGGTGAGCCTGATGACGCCGACCCGGCCGTCCGAGCATGTGACTGGTGCGCTGAGTTCGATGGAGCTGGAGAACTGGTCGTAGTTGCCGAAGCAGCGGAGCCTGGATGCAGGGTCGACGACCTCGAACGTGCCGGCGGACAGGGCTGCGGTCGCGGTGCCGGTCAGCAGCCGACCATCGGTCATGCGGACGGCCGCAGGCGTGGTGTGCGAGCAGGCGGCGAGCGCCGCGCATGCGAGAGCGAGTAGCGCGGTTCTGATCGCCGCCATTGGTATCCCCCGAGCAATTTGGGCGAAACCGTGGCGCGCTAAAGCGCCGAAGGTCGAGTCAGTAGAACGACGTAGGGCTCAGTCGGAGGTGGGGCGGGGATGTGTCTACCAACCGCGCTCCAAAGTCGGTGCTTTGGAGTCAGCGCCGCCCGCGAGACGAAGGCGGTTTGTCGCTTCCGTCGGGATCGATGGCGTGGGTTTTTTCCATGCTTTCCATCAGCGCCGAGCGAAGTTCGCTAAGTTGTTCTTTAGAGACTTGACCGCCCTGCTTGTCGAGGGCGACGGCCATGGCGCGCAAAATTCTCAATTCCCCACCAAGGATAGATCTCATTTCGCGGCTCCAACGTTTTGTCTCCGCAAGATCGATTTCCATACGATCTAGCTTGGAAGTAAATTCTGGATCGTTGAATGCGAAACTATCTTCTAGCCGAGCAACTATCTCAGCGTTCAGTGAGCGCTTGTTCTCAGCGGCGAGGGACTTGAGCCGGTCCCGCATCCCGTGTGGGAAGCGGACAATATATTGGTCCAGCTTGCGGCTGGGGGTGTCCTGCGCCACGGCGGCATGCTCCCTTTCGGTGGATAGTCGCATTAGGCGATAAACAGTGATTGACGCAATTATCTCACTAGGCGATATTTATATCGCAATAGGAGATATGGAGGTGTCATGGACGTTGTCGGTAGGGGGGCGGATCAGTTCGCCCTTCGCTTCCCCGATGGAATGCGAAACCGGATCAAGGTCCGGGCGGCGGTGAACCGCCGCTCGATGAACGCAGAGATTATTCTGATGATCGAAACCGTGCTCGGGCAGAGCACGCAGACGACGGCGGGGAACAGCTTGCAGGCCACGGACCCCGCCGTCGCCGTCAACCCCAGCGCCTTGCAGGGCGCTGACGTCACCACCTACGGCAATTGAGGTGCCACAGATGACGACCAACGATATGCTTCCGAACGAGGCGGAGCGCAATCCGATCGTGCGGATCGAAAACGGCGAGGTGCTTGCGGACAGCCGGGATGTGGCTGCGTTCTTCGGGAAGCGCCATGACCATGTGATGGAAGCGATTGCCAACCTGATCGAGTCCGGCAAACCCGAAAATCCGGGTTTGGCAAACATGTTCATCGAGCGAACGTCGCCGCGCGACGGCGGCGGGCGGCCGCTGCGGAACTACTCGATGAACCGCGACGGGTTCACGCTGGTCGCGATGGGTTTCACTGGCGCGAAGCCGCTCAAGTTTAAGTTGGCATACATTGCGGCTTTTAACGCGATGGAGCGCGAACTGATGGCGCGCCGCGGCGGAGACCCCATCCAGGTTCTGAACGACCCGGCGGCGATGCGGGGATTGCTGCTGACGTACAGCGAGAAGGTCATCGCGCTCGAAGGCGCTCTTACCGACGCCAAGCCGAAACTTGACGCGCTCGACCGCATCTCGGAGTCGTTCGGGTCGGTCTGCCCCACGGTCGCGGCGAAATCACTTAACAAGCCGCCGCGCTGGCTCACCCGCTGGCTGCGGTCCAACGGGTGGCTGTACAGACGCCCGGGTGGGCGGGACACCGCTTATCAAACGAAGATCGAGGCCGGTTACCTCGAAAATAAGCCGAGTACCGTGGACGGGCCTGATGGCCCGAAGACGTACTACCAGCCTCTGATCACGCCGAAGGGGGTGGCAAAGCTGGCGCAAATTTTCAACGCCGATGAGCGGGGGGCAGCGGCGTGAGCGGGAATATCATCCATTTTCAGAATTGCGCCTCGGAAGTCGACCGCCGTCTCGAAGCTCTGGACGCACAAGGCATCGAAATCTGGGTCAAGTTCTCAAGCTTCGGCAACGACATTCTGTTCGAGCTTCAACCCGAAGCGCTCACCGTGAAGGCAATGGATCTGGTCGCAGACACGGTGCGGCGCTTCAAGGGCGACCCCGAATTCCGAGAGCATATTGAATCGTATGCGATTTCGGTCGGAGTAGCCGTCCACGGCGTCGAACAAGAAGCGTGGAAGTTCACTCCGGTCGCTTCCTGAAATAGCCGGGGCGCGAAAGGCGGGCAGGCCAATCGCGCCCCATCACCGAAACGCCGCTGATAGGAGCACCGGCGAATGGCTAACCACGACTCTACCACGGAAGAACACGACGCGCCGCAACCTTCGCGCCGCGGCTTCTTCGGGCACATTGCTGGCGCCGCGTTCGCCGGCGGGGTGGTGTATCTGACGAGCGGCGCGCCGGAGACGGTTTCGGAGGTGTTCCGCGCTTTCGCCGCGCGCCTCGCGGAGGCTGAAGCTCGGCACGAGGTGGCGGTCCGGGCGTCGGTCGCGGCGGAGACCGCTTACTACGCCAGCCGCCCCGTCAGGATCGAGGTGGGCAACAACGAGAGCCTGCCCTTCGACGAGATGGTGAGGGACCGGCACAGGCGGCAGAGAGAGGCGAACGTTTCGCATTTTCAGCGGGACAGGGCCGCGCGGGCGCGATGCGACCTTGATGGCTGCCACCGGCGACAGGCCGAGATCATTACCGAGATCGACGGCATCCTTGGCGACCTCGTGAAGACGCCGGCGCGGACTGTCGACGATTTAAGGCTGAAAGCGCAGCTTGTTTTGGACAGGGACCAGGAACTGGCGGCCGAGGTTCTGGAGGAGTTCCTGACGCTGGTGGCGTGAGGATGAATGAGCTACCTCGTCGTCACGCCGCCCGTAGATCGTAAGGTCTGGCGACGAGGTCGGACGGGAGGCCCCAATCGGCGCGCAGGCGATAAACCATGTTGAGCGTGAGCGCGCGCTTCCGGTTGAGCACCTCGGAGGCGCGGGACTTAGATCCGAACAGTTCGGCGAGATCGGCCTGGGTCTTGCCGGCGCTCTCCATGAACGCCTTCAGGGCTTCGATCGGGTCAAGATCGGGCAGGGGGAAGCGCTCCGCCTCATAGGAGGCGATCAGGGTGGAGAGCACGTCGAACCGATCGCCTTCCGGCGAGCCAATCGCGGGCGGCTCGTCGAAATAGCGCTCGACCTCGGCGAGAGCCCAGTCGTAATCGGCTTCGGTGCGGATCGGGCGAATGTCCATCACACGGTCTCCGGGTTGATCTTGTCGTACTCTTTGTGCGTACCAACGAATTTGATCATCACGCGCTTGAACGGGTAGGAGACGCGGACGATCAGGCGGTACTTGTTGCCGCCGATGTTGAAGATCACGCGGTCGTCGGCCACGAAGTCGGCCGATCCGAACATGTCCTTCACGTCCTGCGGGCCGCTCCAGTCCGCCTTCTCGACGCGCTTGAACCACACCGCCAGCGGCGTTTCGGCGTCGGGATGGACGTCCCAGAAAGCCTTCAGCGTGCGGCGCGCGATGATCTGCATGAGGGGAACATAGCAGGTTCCCGCTTTGGGAACAAGGGCTAAGTTCTCACTTCGGGAACCCGCCTGACTTGGCCCCCACAAGCAAAAGGCCCCGAGGGATCGGGGCCTTTCCTAAGGTCCGGTTGAATGGTTCAGAGACTGCGGTGCTGCGCAACTCGCGGGGCGATGTGCAAGCGGCAGGCAGACAAAAATGCGGTGATGTAGATACCGAGAAGTGTATTTATCAGCGTAGATATCCAAGTATATTGCAGTTATTAATAATCTGCCTTAGATATTCATTGCTTCGAAGCTCAGTATGGCGAAGCGAATAATCTGCCTGACTGCACCAGCTCCTGACTTTGTCATCCTCGCCGGGTTTGGCTTTAGAGATTTCAAATAATTCCTGGCGATCTTCCTCAGCTCGCATCGCGCGTTCAATTTTCGCTTGATGGGCTGAATACTGTGTCCAGCCGAACCAGCCTACATAGGCCAGCACGGCCACGCACGTCACGGCGATCAACGCCTTAAGCCACCCGTCCAACTGGAAGCCTCCCCATGGCGATGACACTCTCGGCCATCCGCGAGCTGACCGTGCGCGGCCGCTCGGTCGGCCTCGACAAGCTCCGGGCGGACCTCGACGCTGTCAAGGACGCGCACACGGGCGTCACGCGCGCGGTGTCCGAGGCGGGCGACGCGTCTGACGTGAATTCGCGCAAGCAGGACGCGGCGGCGCGCGCGTGGGAAAAGCATCAGGCTCGTGTCGACCGGGCGGCCGCCGCCTACGCCCGGTTCCAGCGGGATTTTGACCGCATGGTGCGCACGATGGACAACGGCGCCATCAGCGCCGACGCGGCGGCGCGCGAGATCGAGCGCATGCAGCGGGCGCTTGAGGCGGCCGGCACGATGGGGCTGCCGTCCATCGACCAGTCGGCGTTCAACCGCTCGCTTGGCATCATGGAAGAGGAGGTGAAGGGCGCGGCGCGGGAAAGCGCTCAGGCGTTCGAGCGGGAGCTTCGACGGATCGAGGCCGCGGCCATGGGCCTGCGCGAGCACCTGGACCCGGTGGCGGCCGCCACGGCGAAGTTCACCCAGGAGGTGACGGACCTTCAGCGCATGTCGGCCTATGGCCTGGTGACCCAGCGAGAGTTCTCCGCGGCGGTGGCTGAGGCGGAGACCCGGTTCAATTCGGCCTCGGCGGCTGCCCAAAAGCTGGTCGCCGCGGAACGCGCGGCCGCCGACGCGGCGGCGATCGCCAACGCGCAGCGATCCCAGGACACGATCAACGGGCGTCTCGGCGTGCGCACCGATTTCGGCACGGCGCAGAGGGGCGAGGACATCAAGGCGTATGGCGCGGAGATGGACGGGCTTCGGGCACGGTTCTCCCCGCTGTTCGCCGCGCAGGAGCGCTACCGGAACGAGCTGGAGGAGATCAACCGAGCGCACAAGGTCGGCGCCATCAACGATGTGGAGCGCGCTGCGGCGCTGTCCCGGGCCAAGAGCGCGTTTAGCGAGCAGATCGGCGTCCTCAACGGCACGGCGGCGGCGGCGCGGCAGGCGGAGGACGCGCTGGCGGCGACGACCCGTGAAGCAGAGCGCGCGGCAGCGGCACAGACCGTGCATCGCGCCGGCGGTTGGGACCGGCTGGGGCAGCTTGGCGGCGACAATCTGGCGAACATCGAGGCGTCCCGTAAGCTCGCCGGCATGGGCGCCAGCGGCCGGGAGGCGGCCGGCGGCCTGAAGCTCGCCGCGCACGAGCTGCAGCAGGTGTCCTACAACGCCAACGACTTCTTCATGGGCCTGATGACCGGGCAGCCGGTCTACACGACGTTCCTGCAGCAGGGCCTCCAGACGGTTCAGATCTTCGGGCCGAATGTGGGCGTGGGCGCGGCGCTCAGGTCGCTCGGGACCGGGCTGCTGACGTTCCTCATCAGTCCTTTGAACCTCGCCATTCTCGGCTTCGCCGGCGCGGCGGCCGCCGGCGCATACTTCTTCAATTCGGTGACGAGCGGCGCGGACAAATCGCAGCGGGCTTTGGACAGCCATCGGGAGACCGTCGCGCGCATTCGCGAGCTTTATGGAGACGCCGCAAAGGCGGTGCGCGAGTACGCGGCCGAGAGCGAGAAAATCGTGCGTTTCAACGCGGTCCAGAACGCGAGGCTTCTGCAGGAGAGCTATCAGAAGGCCGCCCGAGCGGACATGTCTGAGCTCGGCACGACCGAGTACCGCCGCAACGCGGGCGGCGCCGATTTCAACTTCGTCGTCGCGAACCGCTACAAAGCGTTCGAGGGGCCGATCCAGGACCTCGTCTCAAGCATCCGTTCCGGGCAGCCTGAAGTGGAGCGGTTTCGTGAAAGTCTGAACGACATCTCGTCGTCCAACCCGATGAACAAGCGGCTGCAGGACATCGCGGTCGAACTACGTGACATCACCAAGCGCTCGTATGACGCGCAGCGCGCGGTTATGGGGGCGAAGGGGGCTCTCGACCTGTTCGGGACCTCCGCCGCCGACGCTCTCGCCAAGCTCCGCGCCGACCGCTTCAGCCTGTCTCTCCGCGAGATCAACGCCCGGACGGCGGCTGAGCGCGGACAGGTGGCCTACGACCGTCGTTGGGATCAGGTGCGGGACGATCCGCAGTTCAGCAACGATGCGGCGCGCCGGCTGGAGGCCGATCGCGCCCGGGCGCTGGAGATGGCGCGGATCAACCGGGACACGATCGACGCGGAGCGCCGCTCGCGGTCCGCGCACGGCTTCGACCTGCGCGAGATCGAGGCGCGGACGGTGGCGCAGCGGGCGGCCATCGCCGCCGACCGCGCGCGCGCCGACGCGCTGGAGGACGTCAGCCGCCGCGTGAACGCCGACGCCGAGGCCGCGCGGGCCTCCGCAGCCGTCTACGCGCAGGCGCGCCGCGAGGCGCAGGACTACGCCGACCAGCAGGTGGAGGCGACCCGGCAGCGCGTGGACGCGGCGGTGATCGAGCGCCAGTCGGTGGGCAAGACGGCGATCGAGACCGAACGCCTGCGGATGACGAGCGACCTCATGAACGAGGCGCGTCAGCGGGCCTACCAGCTCACCGGCGACTACAGCCGCGTCTCGGACGCCGCGGTGGCGGCGATCCTGCGGGAGGTGGACGCGACGACGAAGCTGAACGAGGCGACCCGCAAGGCGGCCCTTGAGCGCGATCTGTTGCATGAGCGGGAGGCGGTGTTCCTGTCGGACCGGGAGGCGGCGATCCGCGACCGCATCCGCTCCGCCGGATTCGATCCTGAGAGCGAGTATGGCCGAACCACGGCCGCGATCATGCGTGCGACCGACGCGCTCCGCGAGATGAAGGAGATGGGCCGGGACGCGTGGAGCACGCTGGGCGATGGGCTCGCCAGCGGCGACGGCGTGGGCAAGTCGTTCGCAGACGCCGGCCGGAAGCTGCTGGAGGACGCGCGCAAGAAGGCCTGGGACAACATGTACGATCAGGCGTGGGGCATGCTCGGCGAGAGCATCCCGGGCTTGAAGGAGCTGGGGATTGGCGGCGCGAAACCGGACGGATCGGCGCAGCGGCCTTATCATGTGGTGCTTGGCGGAGCCGTGCCGGGCCTGCCTACGCTCTCCGACGTGACGCGCTCGCCGCTGGCGCCGCTCGGGGTGAACGACAACGGCGCCAACGCGGCGGCGCAGGCCTTGGACGCCGGCGGCTGGCTCAAATACTCGAACGGAGGCGCGACCCGAAGCCAGCCGCTCGACCCGTCGCTGGTGAACGCCTTCTCGTTCCTGAAGGACAAGGGCATCTCCATGGAGGTGTTCTCGGGCGGGCAGCCGGGCATCGGATCGGTCGGCGCGCGGGTGGGCTCGACGCGGCACGACCACGGCAATGCGGCCGACGTGTTCTTCTCGCAGAACGGTCGCCGGCTCGACTGGTCGAACCCGGCCGACGTGCCGATCTATCAGGACATTGTGCGGCAGGCCCGCGCCAACGGCGTCACCGGCTTCGGCGCGGGGCCGGGCTATATGGCGCCGGGCTCCATGCACGTCGGCTTCGGGACGCCGGGCGTCTGGGGCGCCGGCGGACAGGGCGCCAACGCGCCGGACTGGCTGCGCACCGCGTTCAACAGCCCGGCCGCAACAGCCTCGATCGCGCCGCAGACCACGGAGGCGGCGTCCGCGCTGACCAACCTGACGCAGAACGCGCAGGCGGCCACCTCCGGCCTCGGGGGGCTCGGACAGCAGGCGACCGGCCTTGGCGGTTTGTTCCAGTCGCTGTTCAGCGGCGGCGGGGCCAACGCCGCAGCCGGGGCCGCAGGGGCCGCGGGCGGCGGCGACTGGTTCGGGTCGGCGCTGGGGCTCGGACTGAAGCTGTTCGGTTTCGCGGAGGGCGGCCACGTCACCGGCCCCGGCACGGACACCAGCGACAGCGTGGTGGCGCGGCTCTCCGCCGGCGAATTCGTGGTCAACGCGGCGGCGACGCGCTCGAACCGCGGCCTGCTGGAGGCGATCAACGCCGGCCGCTTCGCCGGGGCCTATGCAATGGGCGGGTACGTTGCGAACGACGACTACGGCTACGGGAACGACAACTGGGACAGTTGGGCCTCGGTGCGCGCGCCAGCCGCGGAGCCGGCGCCGTCCGCCGACGCCCGGATCGCCGGGGCGCTGGTGAAGCTGGAGCTGGACAGCAAGTTCATCAAGGCGACGGTGGAGAAGCAGTCCCGGCCGGTGGCGCGGCAGGAAGCGGCCTCCGCCGCCGGGCAGGCCGTGGAGGTGTCGCGCCGCGGGGCGTCGGCGCAGGCCGCGCGTGAGCGCCGGCTCGGGTGGTCGTGATGACGCCCGACACCTATCCGACCGATCTGCTGCAGTGCCAGACCATGAGCTGGCAGGTGATCGGCGGCGTGATCGAGGGCCTGCGGTCGATCGAGGGCGCCAGCCCCGACCGGCTGCCGATCGGGCGCGGAGGCCTCTGGCGGATCGAGATGCAGGAGGTGTTTCTGGAGACCCGCGAGGAGTGGGCCACCTGGCGCGCGATCCGCGCCCGCCAGCGCAACGGCGCGACGGCGATCGTGGTGCCGCTCGAACGGCGGCCGTATTTCGCGCAAGGGGTGACCGCCATGGGCTCCGCGCCGCACTCGGACGGTTCGCCGTTCAGCGACGGCTCGGAATACGCCACGGCCACGATCACCGCGGAAGTCCTGTCTCCCGCGGCCCATGCCGCCGTGGCGCTCAGGGTCCGGGTCTGGAACGCGGAGCCGCTGATCGGCGCGGAGCCGTTCACCATCGTCCACCCGCTCGCCGGCGCCCGGCTCTACGAGGTGATCGGGCTGGAGGCCGCCGCCGGCCCGGGCGGCTCTACGGATTACGAGCTGCGCATCAGCCCGCCGCTGCGGCAGGCGGTGAGCGCAGGAGAGGCGATCGACTTCAACCGACCCCGCTGCCTGATGCGGCTCGAAGACCCCAACGGCATGGAGGTGGAGGAGGACATCGTGTCGTTCCCCTCCGTCGCTTTTGTGGAGCACCTGACGTCCCTGCGCGGCGAACCCGCATGAGCGCGTGGCCCGAGATCCCCGTGGACCCGCGACTGGAGACCGCCGCAGGCATCGACGTAGTGGTGCGGATCGCGTGGACCAATGACGAGGTGTCGCGGCTGGCCTCGTCGCTGATCGGGCTGGAGCTGCCGGCCGACCTCGTCGAGGACGAGGATGGCGCGTGGTATCGCGGCCTGCCGGGGATCGCGGAGCTGCCAGCCTTCAAGCAGATGATGAACGGACAGGCGGACGAAAATACGTTCACGCTGAGCGGCCTCGACCCGGAACTCGCCGCGATCTTCGACGCGGAGCAGCACCTTGCCGAGGGCGCCGTCATCCACGTCGGCAAGGTGTTCTACGACGCCAACCAGCAGATCATCGGCGGCGCCCGCTGGCGCTGGCGCGGCGAGGGCGGCGAATTCGGCCTGCACCGCGCCGGCGGCGACCACAGCCTCGACGGCGCGACCCGAACCGTGTCGCTGACCGCCACCACGGACCTGATCCGACGCGCCGGCGCGCAGCTCCACTCGTGGACCGACGCGCAGCAGCAGCGGCTGCATCCCGGCGACCGCGGCTGCGAGCGGACGAACGGGCTCTCGACCGGCAAGCGCAAGGCCTGGCCGAAGGTTTGACATGATCCATTCCGACCGTGCGGAACGCCTCGCCGAATATCTCGCCGGGGTGGGCGCCGACGCGCGCTTCTGGCCGAACGACCACTGCCTGCTCTATCTCGCGCGCTGGGCCGGCATCGTCCGACCGGACTTCGACGCCTCGGTCTATGAGTGCCGCGTCGCGGGCCGTGTGTCGGCGCACAGGCTGCTGCTGGCGTCGGGCGGCGTGGAGCCGCTGCTGAACGCGCAGGCGACGGCCGCAGGTTTCGAGCGCGTGGACGCGGCGGGCGCGGGGCTCGGCGCCATCGGACTGATCCGCGTGCCGCGCGTCGAGCGGCCCGGCCACATGACCTTCGGCTGCATCCGCACCCCGCGGCGATGGGCGATCCGTAGCCATGACGGCGTGGTCTCGCTCTCCGCGGACACGATCAAGGTGCAGCCCCACATGGTCTGGAACGTCTGATGCCGGCGGCGATCGGGGCGGCCATCTTCGCCATCGGCGGGACGGCGGGCGCGACGCTTGGCGCGACCACGATCGCGGGCGCGACGCTGTCATCCATCGTCGGCAACGTGGTGCTGTCCGGCGTGCTGCTCGGAGCGCAACTGCTGCTGGCGCCCAAGCCCGACCTGCCGAAGCAGGACGGGAACCTTATGCTCAAGCAGGGCATCCCGCCCGCCATCTACGGCTATGGCCGCTGCCGCATCACCGGCGCCTACATGGCCTACGAGCTGAAGGGCTCGACCAGCCACGACGTGATCGCAATCCATCAGGGGCGGATCGACGCCTTCGAACGGTTCTGGCTGCACGAGGACCCGGTGTCGTTCCGCGACGGCGACGACGGGTGGGTCAAGTCGTACAAGGGCCGCTACGCCGGCTCGGGCGTCGTCAAGATCCACTGGCGGTTGGGCGACGTCCCCGAGACGCCTTACGCCGACATGGTGGCGGCCTTCGGCGCCGCCGACATCTGGACCGAGAGCCATCGCCTCGACGGCATCGCGTCCGCGCACCTGTCGTGCGAGAGCCCGTCCGCCAAGGTCGTCGCCAAGCGCTACCCGTTCGGCCTGCCGCAGCTTTCCGCGGTCGGACGATGGCGGCGCGTCTGGGACCCGCGCGATCCGGCGCAGATCGAGACCGATCCTGCGACGTGGAGGTGGAGCCGCAACCCGGCGGTGATGCTGCTGGATTACCTGACGAAGCACCCGGCCGGTTTCGGTCTGCCGACAGCCTCCGTCTTCGCGCCGACCATCGCCTGGTGGCTCGCCGCCATGAACCGCTGCGACGAGGATGTGGCGCGCAAGGACGGGACGACGGAACCGCGCTACGCCGCCGGCGGCTGGTTCGACGCGGAGACGCCGCGGGAGAAGGTGATCGGCGCGCTCCTGCGGGCCATGGACGGCATGCTGATCGGCGTCGGAGACGGCTCGTTCTTCCTCTACGCCGGCGACTACCAGACCCCGGCGCTCGTGCTCGACGACAGCCACATCGTCGACATGGACATCCGCCGGGGCCGCAAGGCGGACGAGCGGATCAACCGGCTTCTGCCGGAGATCGCCTCGCCGGACCACGGCTACAACAAGGTTCAGCTCGATCCGGTCGATGGGGCCTCGGTCGACGAAGGCGCGCCGATCGTCTCGCGCCCGGTCGCCGCCGAATGGGTGACGTCCTACGCGCAGGGCTATCGCCTCGCCGACATCGAGATGGACCGGGCGACCGCGAAGGTGCGCGGGCGATTGCTGGTCAACAGCTACGGCGAGAACCTGTCGGGGCGGCGGTATTTCATGCTCAACAGCATGGAGAGCGTCGATACCCGCGGCCTGCCTTGTGAGGTCGTGGATTTTCGGGACAACAGCCTGAAGAACGGCACCTACGAGGTGGAGTTCGTCTCGGTCAGCCCGGACCGCTATAGCCGGTGGGTCGCGGCGATGGAGGGCCGCCGGCCGGCGATCACGGCGGACACCGAGGACGATGACATTCCGGTCCCGCCGCTGCCGACGCTGTCAGTGGTGCGAGAGACGGTGGGCGGCGTGACGGTGGCGAAGATCAGCGCCACCAACCCGCCCGTGGAGGGCTGGCCGAACCTCACGCTGTCGGGCCGATTCCGAAAGGTCGGAACCTCGTCCTGGCGCACCATGACAGCACCGAACGACACCGAACTCCGCACGCTTTCCGACGCTGTCGAGGACGCCGTCTACGAGGTCCAGACCGCCTATGGCGAGGCGGACGATTCCGACACCGGCGACTGGTCACCGATCGAGACCATCACCGTCGTCTCCGACAACGCGGCCCCGCTCGCGCCGGTCTCCATTGCCGCCGTCGACCTCGACGACCGCGCCTCGGTAACGGCGGCCGCCTCAGAGAGCGCCAACAACCGAACCCTGCGCATCTGGCGCGCGGGCTTGGGCGGCAGCTTCGGGGCCGCAACCGACGTCTCCGGGCCGCTGGCAATCACCGCCGGCGCCACGCGGACCTGGATCGACACGACCGTCTCGCCGGCCGCGACCTACCGCTATTGGGCCACGTCCGAAAACGCTTCCGGCGTGCGATCCGGCCCGACCGGCCCCGCCGAAGTCACCATCCCCGCCTGACGGCCGCCGCCGTCCCTGACCTGCCCGAGGCTCGCGCGATGCGGGCCTTTTTCTGTTGGAGCCGACATGGCGAGCATCCTTGATCTGGCCCGAACCGCCTATCGCAATTACGAGGTGGACGGGCTGCCGTCCACGTCCGAACACGAACCCGAGAAGTCCGAGATCATCTCGATTTTCGCGGCCGTCTACGCGGCTCTGGCGGCGATCGGGATCAGCGGCGCGGTGTCGGTGGCGAAGGCGACGCGAGCGAGCCTCTACGCGGACCTCGCCTATCCGGCCGGCGCTCTGGCGATCGTGCATTCGGACGCCGCCGCGGCGCTGAACGGCGTCTACAAAAAGGCGGGCGCTTCGGGCTCGGGCTCCTGGTCGCTGGTGTTCCAGCTCGACGTGGCCGCGCTCGCGCAGTTGAGCGCGCTGCAGAGCGAGGTGGACGCGCAGGCTGGGCAGATCGCGACCGTCGCGGCGGAAAGCGCAGCCAGCAAGATCCGGCTCGACACGCTTCTCGCGGGCGCTCCGGCCACTCGCGACACGCTGGCCGAACTGAGCACGGCGATCGATGCTGTGCGCGACGACCTCAAGGGCGGCGTGCCTGCCACTCGAGACACGCTCGCCAAGCTCTCGTCCGCGCTGGACAGCGCCGTCACCACTCTCGGCGCAAGCATTTCTGCCGGCGACGCCGGAATCGTCGGTGCGGCGACGAGCGCTGGGAACACGCTCGGCAAGCTGGAGGCCCTGATCGGCGCGACGCGCGGTGCGGTGGACGCGATCCTCGCAGGCGCGCCGAGCGCGCTGGACACGTTCGCGGAGGTGTCGGCTGCGCTGGACGCGATCGGCGTGGCGCTCGCCGCCGAAGCCGACGCCCGCTCCGCCGCGGACACGACGCTGGACGGCAAGATCGAGAACGCGCTTGCGGGCCTCGCCGCCATCACCGATCTGGTCGGGCAGGCCTACGAGCGGCCGGGCGACGCGCGCCGGCTGTTCTCGTCGGCGCTCACCGGCCCGGCTCTGGCGCGCGCTCCGATCGCCGCCGGCGTCATCGCGGTCAGCTCCGCGCTGGGCTCGGTGCTGCGCATCCGCGGCGAGGACACGGACCCCGGCGCCGGCTATCTCGACATCGCGCGCCGCATCGACTTCGCGATCGAGCAGGGCCGGACCTACCTCGTCCGGGCCGTCTTCGCCCGCTCCGCAGACCCGACCGACCCCGAACAGAACGCGGTGGAGCTGCGCTGGCAGAACCTCAACGCGAACAAGGCCCACGTCAGCAACGTGCGGCTGGGCGCGGCCTATGCGCCGACCGTGGCCGCCGGGCCGGTCATCGCCTCGGCCCTGATCGGCAAGGCTGGCGCGCCGGGCGATCTCTCCTACACCATCCCGGCGACCGCGCTCTACGGCGTCCCGCTCGTCCGGGTCTACGGCAACGGTCAGCAGACCGACATCGCGGCGATCCATATTGACGACGTCACCGACGATGCGGCTGGCGGCGTAGACCTCGGGGCCATTACTGCGCGGGTCGCCGCGCTTGAGGCGGCCGATGCCGCTCTTGCGGGCCGCGCGACGGCCGTGGAGGGGCGGGCTTCTGCGCTGGAAGCCGGGCTGGCGGCGGAGGCGACGACCCGCAGCGACGCGGATACGACCCTTGCCACCCGCGCCACCACACTGGAGGGCCGCGCAACCGCGCTGGAGGGGCGTGCGACCGAGGTGGAGACGCGCACCGGCGTTGTCGGCACGTACGACGTGCCCGGGATGCGGATCATCTCGGTGGTCAAGGCGGCCGGCGGCATGTGCATCTGGTCGGCGGGCCTGAAGGACGACCTGAGCCGCCTTGGCGACATGCACTTCGTGGCGCGCGTGCCGGGCGTGGCGGTGGCCGTGTTCAAGGACCCGTGGCAGTTCACCGCGGCGCTGCGCACGGACCTGACGCGCATCGGCGGGTCGGACGGCGCGGAGCAGGCTGAGGCGATCCCGTTCGCGAGCGGCGCGACGCGGGCGCTCTGCACGCGGGTGATGGCGGAACAGTCCTACTACGACAGCCCGACCGGGCCGAAAACCTGCCGCATGGCGGCGGCGTTCGGCGACGGCGCGATCGAGCTGGAGTTCATCTTCAGTTCGTGGCGCTGGGACGACGACGTGGTGGCCTCCGCCTACACGACCCGGGCCGCGTTCGAGTTCGGTGGCGCGCTCTATCCCGTCACTTTCGCCGGCGCCGACGCGGTGCTGATCGAGCCGGAACAGACGGTCATCTCCGACAAGCTGTTCGTCTCGGTCCCAGTGGGCGCGACGGGCTACAACGTTGAGGAGCGCACGCTGCTGTCGGCGGGCGGACGCTGGGGACGCCATCTCCCGGCCGATCTGGCGCAAGGTGATGGCGTGATGGCTGGCGCTCACGCCCGCACGGCGCCCGCCGACCGGCCCGCGCTCGCCGCGGAGCGCATGTTCGGCCCGGTGGCGGTACGCGGCCGCACGAAGCGCGTGGCGGCGAAGCCCTCGGTTTTTGTCCGCGGTTCGTCGTCCTACGTGGACAACGGCTATGCGCCGATGGCGCTGGCGGCGCTCGGCATCAATGCGCCGAACGGCTCCCAGCAGGGCCGCAAGCTCGCGGACTGGCTCGCCGACCATGAGGAGCTTCTGGCGCAGGAGCGTCGTTCGGGCGCGACCGACGTCATGTTCGGCCTCGGCTCCAACGACCTGCAGGCTGGCGCCACGCTGGAGCAGATGATGATCTGGACCCGCGCGGTGCTCGACATCTACGCCACCGCCGCCCTTGGCGTGGTTCTCGCCACCCAGACGCCGCGCGTCACCGGCTCCTTCACCAGCAAGGACGGTCAGGTTCTGGGGGCCGGCGCCGACACCCGGCTCGCCTATTCGGCGGCGCTGCGCACGCTTTCGCATCCGGCGCTCCGCGGCGTCATCGACCCGGAGATGGCGTTGGGCGACCCGACCGATCGGCGCTACTGGCGCACGGACGGCGGGCAGGCCCGCACCTCGGACGGCACGCACACCACGACGCTCGGGACCACCGAGGCGGCGACGTTCATCAAGCCGCAGTTCGCTGCGATCTTCGGTCTCGACCGCCCGCTCTACGACGAGTTCGTGGCGCTGCTCGGCGTCGCCGCCTGATCCTTCGACTTCTACCGATCCCGCCCTGACAGCCCGCCTTCGCGCGGGCCTTTTTGCGTTGGAGCCCCGCACGATGGCGCGAACCTTTGGACTGATGAACGGCGACCCGAACGCCGCGCCGCTCGGCGTCGCGCTGCCGCACATGGACGGGCTGGCTCTGTTCCACAACTTCCTCGAGCCGGACCCGGCAAAGGCCCTGGTGAACCTCGCCGACTTCGACAACGACGAGCGGGTGCTCCCCGAAGTGGTTGGCGACGTGGCGTTTTCGGCGGGCGGCGTCACGGTGGACGCGGCGGCCGGTCAGCGTCTTCGGACCACGATCCGGCCGACGCCCGCCCGCACCACCATCGCCGTGATCTGGACGCCGGCGCCGGCCGTGGGCACCTCGCGCGTGCTCTCCAACCGTATCCCGACCGGTGGCGGCGACGGGCTGCAGGTGGAGGCCGGCGGACAGCTCAACATGACAGGCGTCTATGTGGGCGGCATCGACACGGCAGGCTCCGCCTCGGGATTTGTCACGCGCGGCAAATGGCGCACCGTCGCCGGCGTGATCCGGCCGGGCGTCGGGCGCAAGGTGTTCAATTTCCAGTCGGGACAGAGCGCGGCGACGGCCAACACGACCGAGCGAGCGGTGACCGATGCGCCGGCGTTCGCGCTCGGCTCCACGCCGACCAACGCGGCGGCAGCCGACACGGTGCGGGAGGCGCTGGTCGGCGAGTTCGCGACCGATCTCACCGACGCGCAGATCATCGAGAACATGGCGGCGTTCACGCTGTTCGCCCTGTTCTACGGCGTCGATTTTTCGTGAGGGGGCGGACATGACGGATCGGGACAACGCCACGCGAGGCGATCTCTCCAAGGTCTATGCGGACAGCCGCGCGCGCACCGACGCGCTCGACGAAAAGCTCGGCGCAAGGCCTGCGACCGAACCCTCATTCGCCGTGCGTGACCAGGCCGGCGGGGTGCTCGTCTCTGTCACGCGAGACGACATCCATCATCCAGTCATCCGCGGCCTCAGCGCCCGCGCCGACGCCGCAGAGCCCGCGGCTCGCGCGGTGCGCGAGGGCTTCAGCGACGGCGCCTTCGCCATCGGCGACGAGGTTGGTCACCTCGCATTCAGCGGCGATGCGCTGGAGCTTCGCCACGCTCACATTCGCCGCATCGACGGGCGCCTCGCCGCGCTGGAGGCCGGCGGAGGCGGGTCCGGCGATGGCTGGCGCAGCGCGGCGACGCTGGCTGAGCTGCTGCACTTCATGTCGCTCGGTCAGTCGCTGTCCACGGGCTACAGGTCGACGCCGGTCCTGTCCTCCGCCGCTCTTACCGGCGCCTACCGCTTCGTCGGCGGCGTCCGCCCACAGGAGGGGACGACGACTTCGGCCAATGACGAGAGCGACGACGCGGCCAACTACGCGTCTCTCGTGGGGCTGAACGAGGTCCTAACGCCGCACGATGGGCTGCGCGGCGAGACGCCTTGCTACGGACTGGCGCAAATGCTCAAGCAGCTTCTGGCCGATGAGGATGGGATTGACCTCGAGGCCGGAACCGAGCTGCTGCTGTCGGCGCCCGGCCAAGGCTGGTCGACCGTGCAGGAGCTGTCCAGCGGCTTCCGCTGGGACCGCATCCCGCGCAACATCTCCAACGGCTCCGCACGCGCCGGCGACGGCGGGAAATCCTACGCTCTCTCCGGCATCGCCTGGACGCAAGGCGAAAATGATTATCTCGGCGGCACGGCCCGCGCGGCCTACCGCCAGAGCGTGATCGCCTATCTGGCGCAGGTGCGCGCGGCGGCCTTCGCGGCGACGGGCGTCGACCGGCCGATCCCGATGCTGCTGGCTCAGACCGCGACCCATCTGGACGCGGGCCGGGCCACGCCAACGATCGCGCTGGCGCAGCTCGACCTGGCCTCCGAAGAGATGATCGGCTTCGCCACGCCGCTGTACTTCATGGCGCAGGCCGATGACCTGCACATCACCAACGCGTCGTCGAAGTGGCTTGGGGCCTATTACGGCCTCGGCTTCAAGCGCTGGCTGTTCGACGGCGAGAAGCCGAGGCCGCTGACGATCGAGAGCGCGCAGGCTTATGGCTCAATCGCCATCGCCCATCTCCCGTCCGCCGTCGGCGGCCTGACGCTGGACGTCACCACGGTCCCGGCTCAGCCGCAGAACGGCTTCACCGTCGTCGACAGCGGCGGCGCCAACGTGCCCGTGGCCCTCGAACTGATCAGCCGGGACCGCATCAAGTTCACCGCCGCCGTCCCGCTCGCCGGCTGCACGCTGCGCTACGCGTGGGCTGGCAGCGCCACCAAGGGGCTCGGCAACGTCAGGGACAACGCGGGCGCCTCGCTCATCTTCGATCCGGCCGGGATCAACCAGCCGATGCACCGCTGGCTCCCCATCTGTGAGGTTCCTTTCGAATGAAAACGCTCGTTCTCACCGTCCCGGACAGCGGCGCCAGTTTCGCGGGCGCCGGCAACGGCTCGATCCCAACGCTCGAAACCGGGCCGACCGCGTTCGCCGCATACTTCTTCGGCTCCGACTTCCTGGACGTTTCGGGCCGGCCCACCGAAATGATCGCCGGCCGCAACGTCATTGTGTCGGGCGATCCGACGCTCAGCGCGCGTCATGCTCGACTTGATCGTCTGAACTGCTATCGGACGGAGTGGACGGCCACCGAGCTTATCGCGGCCGGCGACGGCTCTGGCTACACGCTGATCGCCATGGCGCGGGCTGAGGCGGCGAGCAACTTCCCGCTCATCTCCAACTTCGTCAACTCGTCGACGCCTTACGGCCAGGTGATCGCCCACGCCAGCGCGCTCGCGCGCGGCTATTCCGGCGTCCCCGCCCAAAGCGTCGACGTCGCCGCCTCGGATCCCGGTCGCGGGGCGCGCTGGGGCGCCTACGCGGTGACCGTCACCAACACCCGCGTGACGATCTACGAGCGGCACGCGGGCTCGGAGATGATCTCTGCACTGGTGGCGTTCAGCTCGCGCGCGATCGGGTCGGCGAACGGCTTCCGCATGGGCGGGCACTATCTCGCCGACTTCGCAGGCGCCGGCGACATGGCCCACGCGGCCTTCCACTCCGCGCCGCTGACCGCCGCCCAGGTTGCGAGCGAGTTCGACGCTCTGCGCGACTATTACGCGCTGATCGGGATGGCTGTGTGAGCCATCGCTCTTCCGAAGCCTGACCGTCCCGGCCCGCCTCGAGCGGGCTTTTTCATTTCAGGAGAGACGATATGGACGCAGCCGCATTCTTCGCGGCCGTGCGGGCGCAGCCGTTTGGAGGCACGCTCCCGCAGAAGGCCGTGGATGGCCTGACCGCCATCCTCAAGGGCTGGAGCCTGTTCGGCGACGGCGACCTGCGCAAGCTCGCCTACATCCTCGCCACGGCCTTCCACGAGGCGGACCGCTTCCGCACCATGGAGGAATACGCCTCGGGCGCGGCCTACGAGGGCCGGAAGGATCTGGGCAACACGCAAACGGGCGACGGCAAGCGGTTCAAGGGCCGCGGCTTCGTGCAGATCACGGGCCGCCGCAACTATGCGGACTGGTCGGAGCGCACCGGGTACGACCTCGTCCGGCTCCCCGAGATGGCGGCGGAACCCGCGCTCGCGGCCCGCATCCTCGTGGAAGGCTCGCTGCTCGGGACCTTCACCGGCAAGAAGCTCGGCGACTACATCACCGCCGCCAAGGCCGACTACACGAGCGCGCGTCGGGTGATCAACGGCACGGACAAGGCGGCGCTGATCGCCGGCTATGCGGCGAAGTTCGAGGCCGCTCTGAAGGCGGCGGGCTATGGCGTCGCGCCGGCCCCGCTGCCCGACATCCTCGACGGCGCGAAGCCCGAGCCCACCCCCGAGCCTGACGACCGCGCCGCCCGGCTGGCGGAGTTCGACGCGGCCTTCGCCGCAGCGAACGAGGCGTTCGTGACCCTGCGGCTGGCGCGGGAGAGGCTGCTGTGAGCCCGCCCGACGATCCCGAACCCTACGAGCCGCCGCTTCCGCCCGTGCCGGGCGCGGACGACGGCGCGGACGCGTGATGGAGGCGGCCATGAACCTGCTCGCCATCCTCGGGCTGCTGCTCGCCGCCCACGCGCTCTGCGACTACCCGCTGCAGGGCGACTGGCTCAGCCGAGCCAAGAACCACACGCTCAACCTCGTGCCGGGCGAAGCGATCTGGCCCGGCGCGCTCGCCGCGCACGCAGCGATCCACGGCGCCGCTGTCGGGCTCATCACGGGCTCGCACTGGCTGGGCCTCGCGGAGACCGTCGCCCACGCGGCCATCGACTACGCCAAGTGCGACGGCCGCCTTTCCTACAACGCAGATCAGGCGCTGCACGTCGCCTGCAAGCTGGCCTGGGTGGCGCTGCTCGCCGCCGGGTTGGCGTGATCGGACCCCACCCCCATGGACATCCTCTCCGAAATCTGGGCCGGCCTTCGGCCTCACGTCGTCGAGACCGCGGTCGTCATCGGCGCGGCCGCGATGGCCTTCGCCGCAGCCAAGGCGCTCGAAGCGCTGAAGACCATCAAGGATCGCGAGCTGGCGCTCTCGCTCTACCGCACGATCGAGAACGGCCTGAAGGCGATCATCGCCCGCCGCGCGCTCGCCGGCGCCGACCTCGGGCCGGCCACCACCGGCGCGATCGTCCGCGAGGTGATCGACTTCGCGAAGGACAACAACCCGGCGGCGGTGACGAAGCTCGGGCAGTCCGACGACGCGCTGCACGAGAAGGTGCTGGCCCGCCTGCCGGAGGCCAAGGCCGCCGTCGTGGAGGCGGCTGCGAAGCTCGCCGACGCGAAGTGAGGCGACGTGCGTGTCCGAGGTCCTGACGGCCGTACAGAGCTTCCTCGCGTTCCTGTTCAAGGAGCTTGGCCCGGCGGGCGGCCTGCTCGCCGGGTTCTGCGGATTCCTCGTGTGGAGGCTCTGGCGGGCGGACAACCGCATCGACGAGTTGACCGACAAGCTCCTCGCGGTCGGCGACAAGGCCACCGACAAGGTGACCGAACTCGCCGGCGAACGTCGATCCTCGGACAGCAAGCTCGCGAAGGCGCTGGAAGACATCACCACCCAGATCAGAAGCGGGCGGTAACGATGAGGTGGATCATGCAGGTGGTCAGCCGCGTCTGGGCGAAAGCCACACTCCGATCCGACCGGCGCGCCGCCGGGGCGCTGCGGTTCGCGGACGCCAAACTGGCTGAAATCGACAGGATCGCGGGAGAGGCGACGCCGGGCTCTGAACGGCTGCGGCGCGCTCTCGACCATCTCGGCGTGGCGTTGCATGGCAGGGGGGGGCGATGACCGTCGAATGGACCTATTGGCTGTATGCGGCGATCCAGTCGCTGCTTCTGCAGGTGTGCGCGATCTCCTGCGTCGTGTTCGCGGTCTGGAGCTGGGAGACGCGCCGGCTCCGGCCGCGGCCGGAGCTGTGGCCGATCCTGCCGCTCTCGATCTTCACGCATGCGGCCATCGCCGTGCTGGCCGTGCGATGGATCTACCCGCGGGCGATTGATGCGAGCTTCTCGGTTCGGATGCTCCAGATCGTCACCGAGAGCCAGTCCTACACGGCCTATGCGATGACGCAGGCGGCGCTTCTGACGGCCGTGGCGTCGAAGATGGTCCTGGTCTGGCGCGTCCGAGGCTGGTCGCGGCCGGGGCTGACGCTGCTCCTGGCTGCGATGCTGGCGGCCGCGGTCGGCGCGACCGAAGCACACCGCCGGGCCATCGGCGCCTTCTGCCAGCGGGAGCCGGCGGTCTGCGCCGCGCCGACGTGGGAGGCGCCGGGGTGATTTCACCCCGCCCACATCGCCGGCCATGCCAGTGCCAGCCCGAAGCCAAGCGCCGCGGATGCGAGCAGGACCGCCCGCCAGCCGGGCCATCTCGGGTCCGGCTCGTCGTCGCCCCAGTGGCCGCGGCCGTCGCGTTTCATTTCTGCGCGCCGGCCGGCGCTGCGGGGAGCCCGCCGCCACGGATCATATGAGCGAGCGCCATCACCGCGACGCGTCCTTGCGCGACGATGATGTTGGGCGCGAGCGTCATCTGCTTGGCGATCCGCGGGCTGTGGAACTGCTTGACCTCTATAGACAGCCCGTGGTCAGGCAGATCGAAGTCGAGGGCGCCGGCGCCAAGGTGCGTATCGTGCGGGATCACATAGCGTATGCCGGCGCTGTCCAGAGCTTCGCGGATCGCGCGCTCCATCGGGTCATCCCGAAAGTCGTTTTGGTTTCGTGTTTCATGTTGCATCTTTTCCAGGAGGGCGGCAGTATGCGTGGGCTTGCACGCAGTCAGCGTGAGCCGCCGATGCTCCGGCGTCGGTTGGCAAGGGCGAATGCCCAACAGATAAGGCCCGCGCTCCGGCGCGGGCCGCTGTGTTTTCAGGGCTCGATTCCAGCCTTGGCGCGAAACATCTCCCAAAGCGCAGGCCGCATCGCCCGCCCTTCGGGAGAGCCCACGGGCGCCTCCCAATTCTGCCACGCGCGGGAAGACGCCTGCACCAGATCGGCCGCCTGCTTCTGTGTCAGCCCGACAGCCTCTCGGGCGGCCTTGATCTGCTCAGGCGTCGGCGTGCCAGGACGGTTTCGCGTGCTGCGCTTTGGGTGGTTGACCATTGGGCCGTGGTCCCTTTTACTTGGATCGCCCGCTGGCAATCTCTGAGAACGGTGCGCGGCGGGCGCTGCTGCACGCAGTCGGTGTGACCCGCCGATGCTCCGGTGTCGGTTGGGAAGGACGATATGTCCAACAGATAAGGCCCGCGCTCCGGCGCGGGCCGTTCTGTTTTCAGGCTTCGGCGTAGCGATCCAGCCGCTCCTGCGCGTCCGGCGCAGTGAGGTCGATGCGGTCGATGATGCGGCCTTGCGCGCCAAGAGACAGCACCATCACGCTCATGTCGGCGGTCGTGTCCGCCATGATCTGGCGTCGCGGACGGGTTTTGTAGCGGCCATCACGAACGGCGAAGTTGGTCTGCCGAACAGGGCCGCTTTCGCGCCAGACGTTGCACGGACAGCCGGCCGGACGAGAGGCCATGTGGTTCATGTCGGCGATGATGTCGGCCTTGCGGGCGGCGGCGACAGTGGCGAGCGCGATCATTGTGATTTCTCCGGTGGTGGGCTGTGGATCAGGCGGCGCGAGCGAGGTCGCGCTGGCACATGTCGATCATGAGCGAGGCGTACGACTTGGTGAGCATGTCGCGGTTGATGACGTCGTAGGGGCTGCCGCCCGTCTGCTCCAGCAGGCCGGCGAGGAACCAGACCTGCTTCGAGGTCGCCGGCGTGGAGCGCCATGCGCGGTCGGCGTACATGTCGAGGGTCTTGGCGATCTCCTTGCGGGTGAGGGCCGGCTTGCGCAGCTTGGCGTAGGCCTGGCAGAGGGCGTCCTGCCAGAAGGCGCGGGCCGAGCCGCCGAGGCGCGCGGCCGCTTCACGGGCGAAGCCCCACGCCATCGCGAAGGCGCTGCGGGTCTGGGTGGAAGTGAGCTTGGTCATTTTCGCCGTCCAGCCCCTGTTCCGGCGAGGCGCCCGTATCGGCTCGCTGCCGATGTCTAGATAAGTACACACATTGAGTGTCATCGTCAACGGATTTTACGATTTTTCTTTTGTGATGGCGAAAGTTTCTTGTTCTCTTTCCGTTCTCATGGAATCCAGGGTATTCGAAAAGGATGGTGGTTAGGTCAATCCCGCCAGATCCATTTCGATGGTGGCTAGGCCGCTCTGGCGGCCTGTACTGACGTAGCGGCCGCCTTCGACCTGGCGGAAGGATTCGAAGCTCGACTGCATGGCCCGCGTCGCCTTGTCGATGTCGACGCCCCACGCTGTCGACGGCAGGGGCGGAGCCTCTCCGATGTACTGGACGGACTTGCCGGGATGCCGGTCGCGGAAGGTGCGTTTCTCCAGCGGCGACGACAGCATCAGCTTGCCGCGGATGATCGGGAACGAATAGCCGCGACCGGCGGCTTGCATCGTGTCGAGCATGCGGTTGACGCTCTCGACATAGGCCGTCGTATATCGATGGTCGAAGTAGTTGAAGACGTGCTCGTACCAGTCCCTGCCGATCGTCAGCTTGGCTTTGAACTCCTTCGCAATCGGGTCGGGCAGCGCCCGCCGCCACGTCGCATAGTCCCTCTCAGCTTCGACCCGGGTCTGGCAGTTGTAGATCTCGAAGAACCGCTCCTTCGTCCAGTAGGCGTGAGCGAGTTCGGGGTAGCGGTTCCACCACTCCCTAACGGTCGCTCGGGCTTCCCCCTCCAGATCGTTCGACCGAGTCCAGAACAACGTCTTCGACATCTTCAGGCGAACCGCGCGGCCGACGTGCTCGGAGCGGATGCCCTTGGCGACGCGGATGCGAACGGCGTCCATCGCCTCGTTGGCGCGGCGGATCACGTGGAATTTGTCGGTGACGACCGGGACGCCCTTAAAAATGTCCTGCGCCATCGTGAGGTAGGCTCGATATTGGTCGATGCAGATGACCTCGACCTTGTGTCGGTCCGGCAGATCCTCAAGATAGGCCCTAAGAGCCTCCCGGCGGTCAGGAAGGACGTTCAAAACGGTCCTCTCCTCGATGTTGCCGATGACCGCTCGGAAGTCGCCCAGGAGCTTCTTTTCGTCGATCCCGAGCACCCGCGGCGTCTCGCGTTGGACGAGCGCAACCTTCGCGTTGATGTACTCGTGGATGATGGCGCGGGCCGTGCCCTCGCTGACGTAAGCAATCCTTGCGACCTCGGAGTGGGTGTTGGATTGCTTCAGGCCCTCGCGGGCGATGAACACGTAAAGCCGATCCGTCATCCAGCGATCGGGCCGGACGTGCGGCAGGATCTCTGACAGTCCGCGGCGCCCGCAGTTCCGGCATCTACCCTTCTGAACCTGCATGCTGATCAAGACGGGACGCCCGCCATGAGGCGTGTCGTTGATGTCGCGATGCCGAACGCCGTCTTTAACGACGTCCGGGTCGGTGCAGCAGATCTGGAAGCTTGGAGCGACGGTCTCTGCATCGACCATCAGCACGACGTCGGCTTCTTGGCCGCGCCTAGTTGGACGGATCTGCTCCGTTACGTTCGTCGTCCGGATGCCAGGCAGTCCCAGAAAGTCGAAGCTTCCGCTCACGCCGTTTGATCTCTCGCTCTACAGCCTCTTGGACGAACGCTGTGCGCGTCTGTCCCTCAAGCACGCCGTCGATGCGCTCGAACGTCCCAGCCGGGAAGCGAGCGGGCATCTGCTCATGATTGACCTTTGGGCGCCCCACGGCCGCAGCATTTCTAGATATCAGGTTATGAGTCAAATCCGCCTCAAATTAGATATCAGATATTGTCCGCGTATCAGATATCAGATACGGTCGCAATCAGATATCAGTTTGGAGGTTCCGGTGAGCGCAAAAAATCTGACTTTGGCCGATGCACCTGCCAGCCTTGCGCTGCATGAAGGCCTGAACGCCCGCAGATCGGTTCAGGTCGCAGCTTTCAAGAAGTTCCAGCAGCGATCCGAATATCAGGGCGCGCTGATGGACATCGAGGCTCGTCGCAGGCGGTTCGTCGACAACGCGCTGTTCACCGCCTTTCTGGCGGGCTTTGCGGCCGGACGCGACGTGATCAAAGGCATCGCCGACGACTACATGACGAGTGAGAAACATCATCCCGACTACGTGCTGATACCTAAAGAAAAGTTTGAACAGCTTCTCTCGGCTGCAAAGGATTGCGCCTGATGGGCAATTGGCGTGCAAACGACGGAAACGCCGATCGCGCAATTTTCGATCGCGCAAAACAACGTGAGATTGATAGACTTAGAATAGAATCTGAGAATTTTCAATCCTTCTACGAAGAGCGTGCATGGCGCATGGCTTTTGCACTAGTCGAGCATTTCGAGATGCTGCAAAGCACGTTTTTAGCAGCGCAGCGCGACGCAATATACGAGTCTGACGGTCAAGCCAATTATGCTCTCTTAGCAAACGAAATCCACGATGTTTTGAAAAAGCATTTGGAAACTTACGAGGAGGCGAAGGAGTTGATCGAAAACGTAAATTCGCGGGTCATAAGCAAGAACAAGGAAACTTACGAGGGCAGCCTCGGTTGGCTCTACCACAGCCCCGACAGTGGGACGGAGTGGTCTGACCAGCATCCGGTCAGCAGTGGCGAGGTTCCGGATGCGTTGGAAATAAGACCCGCAACGGCGCAGAACTTGCGTGACGAACTTATCCGAGCTTGGGCGGCTCTGGATGAAATGTGCGCAGACTACAACGCATCTGAGGAAGCAATCGAAGATCTTCAAGCGGATTACGAGGAACTGAAATTCTGGGTTGATAACAACGACGCCCGCCCCATCGCGGAACCTAAGCGCGCCTCCAAAGCGGCTCCGCCGAGTAAGACCTAAGTCCTTCTGGAGCCGCCGTCCGGGGCTGCTGCGATACTTGACGTCTACGCAGCCCCGGCCGTCTCCGTCGCGCCCTACGAACCACCATCCCTTGCGGAATCGGCCGTCAACTCGGAACGTCGAAAACCACCAGCCGTTTCGAATACACGGAATCCATGGCCCGATCAGACCGGGAGGGCAGGATGACACGACAGGCGGAGGCCGCCGAGTCGGCCGACGAGCTATTTCGTGACGAGCGCTTGGCCGCGGAGGCGGCGGAAATCGAGGATCTGATCGCCAAGGCTCACGGTGATCCGAGGGCGGCGATCGGCGCGCTGCTGGTGCAGCTCGCGGAGGTCGAGCGGGCGCGGCTGGAGGCGGATCGAGCGGCCTCGCTGGGCTATCGCCGTGGGCTCCAGCCGGAGCGGCCGGCGGAGGCGCAGCGATGAGGCCCGACAACCTCGACGGCGCCTATCAGGTCGAACACTGGCGGCGCGGCGTGCGTGGCTATGAGGTGACCGTGCGCGCGAGTGGGATCAGCGTCGCGCGGACAGCGTTTTGGGCGGTGGTGGACCAGCGCGGGGGCTCGCTGCATGAGGGCGATCAGCTCCTGCTCAGGCACGGCGCACGGGTGATCCTGACCTATCCACCGGAGGCCAGGGTAAAGGATGGCGAGGTCGCAACCTCTCGCAGCCTTTAATCACACGCCGGCGGCGGCTGTAATGCAGCTCAGCCTTTCATTCCGGCCCGCACCACGTCGGGCGATCAGCCCGCCTGAGCGTGGGCCAAGGCTTAGCATGGCCCTCGCGGACGAGCAGCGCGCCGACGTCGCGGCCGTCAACGAACACCACAGCGACCGTCCGGCCGTAGCGGTCGGCGCCGGTGCGGCGGATCGTGACTGCGCCTGCCGCCACCAGCGCCTTGAGCCGGTCCCGCGCCGCCTCCGCGCGATAAAGCTCCAGCGGGCATTGCGCCTTGCGCAGCTCCGGCGCGTCGATGGGGCCGGCCTCCGAGCGTAGGCGGATGCGCTCGCCGTTGAGTTTCATCGTATCGCCGTCGATGACAATCAACCCGCCTTGCGTCTCGCTGGCGAGAGACAAGGCCGGGCTGACGAGCACCAAGAGCGCGGCGAGGTAAATCGAAGACCTCATCCCTTTTCCCCGTGGGCTTGTCGAATAATCGAGGCGAGGCACTCGACAATTTCTTTACGGGTGTCGTCCTCTTCAATTTCTTCAAACGACCATTTTATGCCGCGGCGGCCTCGCAAATTGGCGACGACGCCGCGCGCCGCAAAATGAGCCCAGTCGGGCGAAGGCTCGGCTTCGCCATTGTTGTCGCAGTCGTAAGGATATTTTTCGCCGTGGGTGAGGTCGCCTGATGCATCGCTCATGCTTGTTTCTCCAGGGGCGCGGCGAGAGTGAGGGCGAGGCGGGTCATCTCTCCCTGATATCGTCGAAATTGCGCTCTGCGAATGGCTGGTCGTGCTCGCCGCGCGCGAACACGATGATGTCGCGGTCGAAGTCGATTTCGCGCCGCGCGCGCCTGTCCCATCCCCGATGGATGAAGTGCGGACGGCCCCAGACCTTCACCGCCGACCAGAACTCGTCGCCGCGGAACCAGACGAAGTGGACGTGGCGGGTCATCGTGGTGTCAGCATGTGCGAGACGATGAGGCTCGCCATGTCGTCGCGGAGCACGTTGACGCGGACTGGCGTGGCGCGCTCGCCGGTGAACCCAATCGCGACCCAGCATAGGCTCCCGTCGTTTAGGCGCTCGTAGCGCAGGAGCCACGGACGCCGGTCCTTGCTGTAGCCCAGGGCGGTCAACCCTTCCGCGACCGGGCCTCCGCGGCCGTCGTCGCAGGGCAGGCCGCTACAAAGCTGCAGGTGCAGGTCGCGCAGGATCGGCGCGCCATCGAGTGGCTCGCTCATGTGCGGATAGCAGATTGGCGGCCTCATGCTCGGCTCCCATCCGGGTGCGTGGGCGTCACGTCGAATGGAGACGGCTCGCGCCAGATCAGCCGACCGTGGGCGTCCTCGACCCTCAGGGTGCCCGGATTGCATTCGGCGTTGGCGACGGCTTCGGCATCGGAGCCGAGCTCCAGCGGATACCAGCCGTTCGCGCGGAAGAAGATGTAGACGCGCTTCTTCGCCATCACCGCGCCTCCGAGGGGAGGGCGGGGAGGGAATGGAGACGAGATAGATCAAGGCGTTGGCCGAAACAACCGGTTAACGCCAAGAGATCGTAAGGCTTCACAGGCGCGCCCGCGTCGCGGCCAGTGGGCCGCGCACGCTCGCCTGCCCGCCTCTTGCGCCGCGAACGCCCGCGTCACGGGCGTGTTGGTCTTTTGACGAGGATGTCTCGGGCGCGAAATGAATCCATAAAAGACCCATAAAGCGCCGAACGGGTTCCGGCGGCTCATTGGGGGGCGGCCGGCGCGGCGCTTGGGGACAGGGGGACGACATGCTGGCCAAACGCCTGCACGTGCAGCTCAATTCATGGACGCCGAACGACTATTCCGAAAGCCGCGGCCACGTTCACGAGCTGGAATGGTATCTCTGGTTCGAGGGGCGGCTCGCCTACAGCCTGTTCGATTACGGGCCGAGCGACGTGGTTCCGCTGCCCGGCTACTTCAGGGACACCCGCACCAACCAGATGGCGATCCGGCCGATGATCTATCCGCTGGTGGTCGCGAACCGGTTCAAGGTCCGGCTGGTGGCGATCGAGCGGGACGGGCCGCAATGGCTCGATCCGGACGACACCGCCAAGGGCGAGTTCGTCATCGACATGGACAAGGACCCGCCGCTCTCCACCTGGCGCATCATCGCCGCCGACCCGCGCAACACCGACCTCAACGTGGAGGCCTCGTTCGAGATCAAATGGCTCGATTACGTGGTGACGGACGAGATCAAGACGGACGATCCGCCCGCCATCGTCGACACCGGAAACCATCCCTACCCGTGGGGCGCCGCCGTGGTGGCGTTCGAGCACTGGCTCGGGCTCGGGCGCCGCGCCGATTTCCGCTTCACCGACCAGAACCGCGCCTCGCGCCGGGAATACTGGATGTTCACCGGCGGGCCCGGCCGGCCTGGGATGGCGAAACGCATGGTGCAGGACGTCTACCGCTTCGGCGTGAACCAGATCGGCCTGCCGAACGACGTCATCAGCAGCCTGTTCGTGCCGAAGATGCAGACCGGGACGGTGACCGTGACGCTCTACGAGCACGACTTCGGCGACGCCCGCTTCGCCCAGGGCGCCAAGACGTACTTCGGAACCCCCGGCCTCTACAATCTGAGAGAGCGCGGCTTTGACGACCGGGCCTCGGCGGTGGAGATTTCGCACACCTATCCGAAGCCCAACCCGTCGCCGGTGAACTGAAGGACGGGACGCCGTGACCGGCGGCGGGGCGTCAGCGCCCCGCCGTGAAGCGCGGCCTGAGGCGTTCGATCACGCCAGCCGCGTCGATCGCGTCCGCCGCGGCCGGATCGTCCGCTTTGACCATGCGAATGACGATGTGCCCCATGGGCTTGATCTCGCGGGGGACGCGGATCGAGGACGGTCCGACGTATGGCGTCTTGGGCGTCAGTCCGGCGCTGAGATAGAGCCGCGACATGTCTGGTTCGCCGCCGGTCGCGAACGACATGTCGGAGCCGCCGGCGGCCGCCTTGAGCACGTTGAAATATCCGACGCCGATCTGATTGTCCGTGACGATGAAACGATCATAACCCGCCGCTCGGGTCAGTTCGGCGGCGCGCAGCATGGCCATGCCCTCGACGAAGCCGAGGCTCGCATAGGCGTTGCCGGCGGATTGCACGCGATACGTGTCCGGACCAAGGCGCTGCTCGGCGTACCCGCCGGTCAGCGCCTGCGGCTGATAGGTCGTCTCCATGGTGACGCAGCCGCCGAGCGCGCCCAGCGCGGCGGCGAGAAGCGCGAACCGGAGCCGACGCGCGAAGCTGGCGCCGGCGCGAGCCCGGAATCGTGTCTGCGGCATGAGAGCGTCCCCGATTCGAAGCGTAGGCAGTATATGTCGGCGTGCGATCTGCGCGCCGTGCCGGCGCCGTCGTGCTTTTGTCCCGATCCACAGGGAACCGCTCCGCCCATGACGCCGTCCTTTGGCCTGTTCGCCACCTACCGCCGCGCCATCGGGCTGCTCGGGCCGGAGAAGCCGCTCGCGGCGGCGCTGGTGGCGGGCAACGTGGCGCTGGCGCTCGCCGCCTTCGCCGAGCCGGTGCTGTTCGGCCGCATCGTCGACGCGCTGACCCGGGGCGAGACCGGGGACCTCGGCCTGATCGCGGCGCTGTGGGCGGGCATCGCGCTCGCGGCCATCGTGGGCCGGGTGCTGGTGGGGCTGAACGCGGACAAGCTCACCCATCGCCGGCGCCTCGCGGCGCTCACCGAGGCCTTCGGCCACACGCTGTCGCTGCCGCTGAGCTTCCACCGCCGCACCCATTCGGGCCGGGTGGTGAAGGCGCTCGTCACCGGCGCCAACGCGCTCGCCGACGTGTGGCTCGCCTTCTTCCGCTCCGGCTGCGCCACGCTGGTGGGGCTCGCGGCGCTGCTGCCGGCGAGCCTCGCGCTCAACCCCTGGCTCGGCCTGATCCTGATCGGCCTCGTGGTCCTGTTCGGCGTCGCTATCACCGCGCTGCTGCGCAAGACCCAGTCGCGGCAGGAGAACGTGGAGAGCTTCCATTCCGACGTCGCCCAGCGCGCCGCCGACGCGGTGGGCAACGTGGCCGTGGTGCAGAGCTTCGCCCGCATCCGCGCCGAGGTGGGCGGCCTGCGGGACGTGATGCAGCGCCTGCTGGATGCGCAGATGCCGGTGCTGTCCTGGTGGGCGTGGGCGGCCGCCGCGACCCCCGCCGCGGGCACGCTCACCGTGCTCGGCGTGGTGCTGGCGGGCGCGGCGCTGAACGCCCAGGGGCTCGCCAGCGTCGGCGACATCGTCACCTTCGCGGCGCTCGCCACGCTTGTGATCGGCCGGCTCGGCGAGGCGGTGCAGCTCGTCAACATGGCGCTGCTGAACGGGCCGCGCATCGCGGAGCTGCTGGCGCTGCTCGACGCCGCACCCGAGGTGGCGGAGCGGGAGGGCGCCCGCGATCCGGGCCGGGTGAAGGGCCTGATCGCCTTCGAGGACGTGTCCTTCGCCTATGAGCCGTCCCGGCCCACGCTGGTCGACGTCAGCTTCGAGGCCCGTCCCGGCTCCATGGTGGCGCTGGTGGGCGCCACCGGCTCGGGCAAGTCCACCGCGCTGTCGCTGCTTCACCGGGCGTTCGACCCGCAAGGAGGCCGCGTCGCCATCGACGGGGTGGACATCCGCGACATGACGCTGGACGGGCTCCGGCGGAACATCGGCGTGGTGTTCCAGGAGCCGATGCTGTTCGCCCGCACCATCGCCGACAACCTGCGCGTCGGCCGGCCCGACGCCACCGACGCCGAGCTGGAGGAGGCTTGCGCCAGGGCCGAGGTGCTCGACGTGGTGCGCCGGCTGCCGAACGGCTTCCAAACCGAGCTCGGCGAACGCGGCGCCTCGCTCTCGGGCGGCGAGCGCCAGCGTCTCGCCATAGCCCGCGCGCTGCTGAAGGACCCGCCGATCCTGGTGCTGGACGAGGCCACCAGCGCGCTCGACGCCGGCACCGAGGCGCGGGTGCAGGCGGCGCTGGACGCGGCGCGGGAAGGCCGCACCACGCTGGTCATCGCCCATCGGCTCGCCACCGTGCGCAGCGCCGATCAGGTGCTGGTGTTCGAGCGCGGCCGCATCGTGGAGCGCGGCCGCTTCGACGACCTCGCGACCGCCGGCGGCCCGTTCTCGCAGCTCGTCGCAGCCCAGGCGCTGGCGCGGGCCCAGGGCCCGAAGGCGGCGTCCTCCACCGTAAAGGACGGGCTCGTGAACGCCCCGTGATTGGCAAGCGGGGGCGCGGGAGGTACAACGGTCCGCGTCGGCCGGCCCCCCGCCGCCGCGCGGCCGGGGGGCGCGGCGCGGCTTCCGCCGATCCCCGTCCGACGCAAGCGCGAGTTCCACCGCCCCATGCTTCAGACCTTCCGCCGCCGCGCCGCCATGTGGCTCGCCATCGCCGCCGCCGCGGGCCTCGCCCTGCCGGCGCAGGCCCAGCCCGTGCTGGTGGCCGACATCGCCACCGGGCAGGTGCTTGAGGCCAACGAGGCCACAACGCCGTGGTATCCGGCGTCGCTCACCAAGCTGATGAGCACCTACGTGGTGCTGACGGCGGTGCGCAACGGCAAGCTCCGTCTCGACACGCCGCTGATCTACACCGCCCGCGCCCAGGCCGAGCCCCCGAGCAAGATGGGCTTCCAGGTGGGCCAGACGGTCACCGTGGACGACGCGCTGAAGATGCTGATGGTTCAATCGGCCAACGACATCGCCTTCCTGCTGGCGGAGGGCGTGTCCGGCTCGGTGGAGGGCTTCGTGGCGGACATGAACCGCACCGCCCGCCAGCTCGGCATGACCAACACCAATTTCGTCAACCCCAACGGCCTTCCGGTGCGTCCCGGTCCGGACCTGCAGCGCACCACCGCGCGGGACATGGCGCTGCTCGCCACCGCCCTCTACCGGGATTTTCCGGGGCAGGCCGGGCTGTTCTCGCTCGACGCCATCCAGATCGGCGACCGCATCCTGCGCAACCACAACGGGCTGATCGGCCGCTATCCGGGCGCGGACGGCATGAAGACCGGCTATGTCTGCTCCTCCGGCTTCAACGTGGTGGCGACCGCGTCGCGCGGCGGCCGGCGGCTGGTGGCGGTGGTGCTGGGCTCCCAGACGCCGATCGAGCGCTCCGAGACCGCGATCGACGCCTTCGAGCGCGGCTTCGCGGCCACCACCGCGCGGGGCACGCTCGCGGGCCTGCCGCAGACGGTGGGCGCCTTCCCCGTCGACCTGCGCGAGAAGATGTGCGGCAAGTCCACCGCCAAGGCCCGCGCCGAGCGCAAGCTCGACCCGACGGGCCACCCGTGGCGGCCGATCCTGATGTCGAAGACGCAGGTCAGCCCGGTGCGGGTCTACGCCACACCGGCGCCGAACGCGCCGGCGGCGGCCCCGAAGCCGAGCGGCCTCGACGAGGACGCCCCGACCGCCTTCGCGCCCGCGGCCGCAGCCGCCACGGGCGCCGCCGCGGCGGTGGCGGGCGCCAAGGCGACGTCCGGCGCGGCCAAAGCCAAGTCGCTGCGCGTCGACGCGCCCAAGAAAAAGGCTGCGAAGCCCGCCGCCAAGGCCGCCAAGAAGGACGGCCGGGTGAAGGTGGAGCTTGCGCCCAAGACCGGAGCCAAGGCCGCACCCAAGACGGGGGCGAAGACGCTCGGGGCGGGGACCGTCGCGCCGCAGCCGCTGTCGGGCTCCATCGGCCGCAACGCCCAGCCGGCCGGGCCGTCCGCGTTCTGACGGCCGCGCCTGCGCCATGCCCGATCCGCGCCGCCCGGAGCCGCTGCCGCTCGTCCTGCTCACGGGCTTCCTCGGCGCGGGCAAGACCACGCTGCTGAACCGGCTGCTGCGCGATCCGGCGCTGGCGAACGCCGCCGTGCTGGTGAACGAGCTCGGCGAGATCGGCGTCGACCACCTGCTGGTGGAGCATGCGGAGGAGGGCGTCATCGCGCTCGCCGGCGGCTGCCTGTGCTGCGGCGTGCGCGGCGAGCTGGTGGACGCGCTGGAGAACCTGCTCCGGGCCCGAGACAACGGACGCCTGCCGCCGTTCGACCGGCTGGTGATCGAGACCACGGGCCTCGCGGATCCCGCGCCCGCGCTGCAGACGCTGATGCTGCACCCCTATCTGGCGCTCCGGTTCCATCTCGCCGCCGTGGTGACGGTGGTGGACGCCTCCGACGGCGGCGCCACGCTTCTCGCTTCGCCCGAGGCGGCGCGGCAGGCGGCGATGGCCGACCGGATCGTCCTGTCCAAGACCGATCTCGCCACGCCCGAACAGTTCGCCGCCACCCGCGCGGCGGTCGCCCGTCTGGCGCCGACGGCGGAGGTGGCGAGCGCCACGGAGGCGGACGCCGCCGCGCTGCTCGCCCCTGCGGAAGGGCCGCGCCGGGGGCTCGACGCCGCCCCTCTCGGCCACGGCGCCGTGCGCGCCGTCAGCATGGAGAGCGAGGCGCCGCTGACGCGGGCGGCCTACGACCTGTTCGTGGAGCTGCTGCGCTCGGCCCACGCCGCCAAGCTGCTGCGGCTGAAAGGTCTGGTGCGGCTGGTGGAGGAGCCGGATCGGCCGCTGCTGGTGCAGGGCGTGCGCCATGTGTTCGCGGAGCCGCGCGTCCTCGACGCCTGGCCCGACGACGACCGGCGCACCCGGCTCGTCGCCATCGGCGAGGGACTGGAGCCCGGCCTGCTCGCCGGGCTCTACGCCGCCTTCGCCGGGCAGGTCGCGCCGGACCGGCCGGACCGCGCGGCGCTGACCGAGAATCCGCTGGCGCCGCGCTCCGGCGGCCTTCTCGGTTAACGTTATCCCACCGCTCTGGACACCGCCCGCCGGGGCGGGCTTCATGGGCGGCGAACGCAACGATACGACGCGCCGAAGCCTGTCCGCTCAGGCTGCACGGCGCGCAGCGGGAGGTGGTTCATGGCTCGGGCGTCACGACTGACGCGGGAATGGCGCTGCGTCACCGGCGCGCTGAGGGCGCTGAGGGCGACGACCCATATCGGCCGCAACCGCTCCCGGGTGTTCCCGCATGTGGTGGCGGAGCTCGCCGCGAAACACCGCGACCGGATCGCGCTGATCTCGGACCGGGAGACCTTCACCTACGCCGAGCTCGACGCCCGCGCCAACGCTTACGCCCGCTGGGCGAAGGCGAACGGCGTCGGCAAGGGCGACGTGGTGGCGCTGATGTCGCTCAACCGGCCGGACTATCTGGCCTTCTGGGTCGGCGTCACGCGGGTCGGCGGCGTGGTCGCGCTGCTCAACACCAACCTGACCGGCGCGCCGCTCGCCCATTGCGTCAGCATCGTCGCGCCGAAGCACGTGGTGGTGGGCGCCGACCTGGCGGAGGCTTACGCCGGGGCCGAGGCGCTGGTGACCCATCAGCCCCCGCCGCAGGTCTGGGTCCATGGCGGCGAGGCGCAGGGCTGGCCGCGGGTGGACCTCGCCGCCGAAGCGCTCGGGCGCGCGCCGCTGCGGGCCGAGGAGCTGCCGGCGCTCTCCATCGACGACCGGGCGCTGTTCATCTACACCAGCGGCACCACCGGCATGCCCAAGGCCGCCAACATCAACCATTACCGGCTGATGGCGATCTCCCACGGCTTCATGGGCGTGATGGGAATCCGGCCCGACGACCGCATGTACGACTGCCTGCCGATGTACCACACGGTGGGCGGCGTCATCGCCGCCTGCGCGCCGCTGCTTGTGGGCGGCTCGGTGGTGATCCGGGAGAAGTTCCGCGCCAGTTCGTTCTGGGACGACGTGGCGGCCACCGACTGCACCATGATCGAATACATCGGCGAACTCTGCCGCTACCTGATCCACACGCCTGTGAGCGAGGGCGAAACGCGCCACAAGGTCCGGCTCGCCTGCGGCAACGGCATGCGGCCGGACGTGTGGCCGACCTTCGTGGAGCGCTTCCGCATCCCGCGGGTGCTGGAATGGTACGCGGCGACGGAGGGCAACGTGGCGCTGTTCAACTTCGACGGCGCCGAGGGAGCGGTCGGGCGCATCCCGTTCTACATGAAGCGGAAATTTCCCACCAAGGTGGTGCGCTTCGACATGGAGGCGGGCGAGCCCGTGCGCGGCCCGGACGGGCGCTGCATCGAATGCGCGGCCGGAGAGGTGGGCGAGATCATCGGCCGCATCCTGAACGACCCGTCCAAGCCCTCCATGCGCTTCGAGGGCTACGCCGACCCGGAGGCGACCCGCCGCAAGATCCTCGCCGACGCCTTCGAGCCCGGCGACCGCTGGTTCCGCACCGGCGACCTGATGCGCCAGGACGAGCAGGGCTATTTCTATTTCGTCGACCGCATCGGCGACACCTTCCGCTGGAAGGGCGAGAACGTGGCCACCTCCGAGGTCGCCGAGACCATCTCGGTGTTTCCCGGCGTCCGAGACGTGAACGTCTACGGCGTCCGCATCCCCGGCTACGACGGCCGCGCCGGCATGGCGCTGGTCGCGCCGGGGGAGGGCGGCGTCGATCTTGCGGGCCTGCACGAGCATGTGCGCCGGAACCTTCCGCACTACGCCCGTCCGGTGTTCCTGCGGCTCGCGCCGGAGGTGGAGGTCACCGGCACGCTGAAGCAGCGCAAGGTGGATCTGGTGGACGAGGGCGCCGATCCGTCGCGGGTGCGCGATCCGCTCTACTTCGCCCACCCGACGGACGGCCGCTATGTGCCGCTCGACGCCGCGCTCTACGACGCGATCGCGACCCAGCGCCTGCGGCCGTGAGGCGGCCGGCTGCGGGATCCGTCACCCGTCATGCCCGCCTGCGGCGGGCGTGACGGCGGGCGGGTCCACGCGCGATCGAAGTCGGCGAGGGGACCCGCCCGCGACGTTTCGTCTCGACACGAGCTTCGAGCGCTTCTAACATCCCATCCATTCCGAGGGGCGTCCGGCTGCAATGCCGGGCTGAGATGGCGCTACGCCGATCCCTTAGAACCTGATCCGGGTCATGCCGGCGAAGGGACGGGAGCTTGCGGCCGCGCGTGGAGAGCGGCCCCCCAGACTTGTTCGTCATCATCCCGGATCTCCCGAACGAGAACATCGAGGAGGAGATCCCCCATGAACGTCCATGTTCCGCCGAAGGACGCCAAGGCCGCGCCTGAAAGCGTCACCACCGGGCCGATCTTCGGCTCCCGCAAGGTCTACGCCGCCCCGAAGTCGCATCCCGAACTCCGGGTGCCGTTCCGCGAGATCGCGCTCAGCGATCCGAGCGAGCCGGCGGTGCGCGTCTACGACCCCTCCGGCCCCTACACCGAGACCGACCCGGCGATCGACCTCGCCAACGGCCTGCCGGCGGTGCGCGAGAGCTGGATCGCGGCCCGCGGCTACCCGACCGTCGCCGGCCGCGCCGTGAAGCCCGAGGACAACGGCAACGTCTCCGCCGAGCGGCTGGTGGCCCCGTGTCCGGCGACCCGCTCCATCCGCGAGGCCGCCGCCGGCCAGCTCGTCACCCAGTACGAGTTCGCGCGCGCCGGGATCATCACCGAGGAGATGGTCTATGTGGCCTTCCGCGAGAACCTCGCCCGCGAGGCGGCGGTCGCAGGCTCCGACGAGCGCCGCGCCGACGGCGAGGACTTCGGCGCCGAGATCCCGGAGTTCGTGACGCCGGAGTTCGTGCGCTCGGAAGTGGCGCGCGGCCGGGCCATCATTCCGGCCAACATCAACCACGTCGAGCTTGAGCCGATGGCGATCGGCCGCAACTTCCTGGTGAAGGTCAACGCCAACATCGGCAACTCGGCCGTCACCTCCGGCGCGGCCGAAGAGGTGGAGAAGCTGGTCTGGGCCATCCGCTGGGGCGGCGACACGGTGATGGACCTCTCCACAGGCCGCAACATCCACAACATCCGCTCCTGGATCATCCGCAACTCGCCGGTGCCGATCGGCACCGTGCCGATCTATCAGGCGCTGGAGAAGGTGGACGGCGACCCGCTGAAGCTCGACTGGGAGGTGTTCAAGGACACGCTGATCGAGCAGGCCGAGCAGGGCGTCGACTACTTCACCATCCACGCCGGCGTGCGCCTCGCCCATGTGCCGCTGACGGCGAACCGCGTCACCGGCATCGTGTCGCGCGGCGGCTCGATCATGGCGCGCTGGTGCCTCGCCGGGCACCGCGAGAGCTTCCTCTACGAGCGCTTCGACGAGATCTGCGACATCATGCGCAAGTATGACGTGTCGTTCTCGCTGGGCGACGGCCTGCGGCCCGGCTCCATCGCCGACGCCAACGACGCCGCCCAGTTCGCCGAGCTGGAGACGCTGGGCGAACTGACCAAGATCGCCTGGGACAAGGGCTGTCAGGTGATGATCGAGGGCCCCGGCCATGTGCCGATGCACAAGATCAAGGCCAACATGGACAAGCAGCTCAAGGTGTGCGGCGAGGCGCCGTTCTACACGCTCGGGCCGCTCACCACGGACGTGGCGCCGGGCTACGACCACATCACCTCCGGCATCGGCGCGGCCATGATCGGCTGGTTCGGCACGGCGATGCTCTGCTACGTCACGCCGAAGGAGCATCTCGGCCTGCCGAACCGCGACGACGTGAAGACCGGCGTCATCACCTATCGCATCGCCGCCCATGCGGCGGACCTCGCCAAGGGCCATCCGGCGGCCAAGCTCCGGGACGACGCGCTCTCCCGCGCCCGGTTCGATTTCCGCTGGGAGGACCAGTTCAACCTCTCGCTCGACCCGGACACCGCCCGCGCCTATCACGACGAGACCCTGCCCAAGGACGCGCACAAGGTGGCGCATTTCTGCTCCATGTGCGGACCGAAGTTCTGCTCCATGAAGATCACGCAGGACCTGCGCGCCGAAGTCCGCGCCCAGAACGTCACGTTCGAGGCGCAGGAGGGCATGAAGAAGAAGTCCGAGGAGTTCCTGCAGCAGGGCGGCGCGCTCTACGTCGCGGCGGAGTGAGGGGCGGCGCTGACGAGCTGGGAGCGCCCGTCGCGGTTCGCGACGGGCGCGAAAGGCCTGCGGCCGAAACGCGGCGGCGAACCGCGATCGTTGCGAAATTGTGAAGCCTTGGCCCGCGGCTCATGCGAAAGTCGCATGGCTCCGGCGATCAGAACGCTCGTTGTGCGCTGCGGCATCGGGTTTACATTGTCTCCAACACCTTCGGGTGACTAATGTTTGGAGATGATCGTGGCTCGCAATCTGTCCGTCGCGATGGGCCGTCCGCTACCGGCCTTTCGCATGCGCAACATACTCCGGGACGCCGTTCAGGCGGTGGGGCTGGTCTTCGCCGCCGGCCGCGTGGCCCGCGCCATGGAGGCCCGCCGGGCCCCGGCGCTCGGCGACCTTGAGACCCTCGGCCTCGGCGACGTGGCCGAGCTGAAGCAACCTTACCGCGCCTGACGCCGGCTGTTCCGGCTCGAGCGACGTTTCAAGCGCGCCGCGCCTTTCGGGGCCGGCGCGCTTTTTCGTGCGCGACTCAAAGCGGCTCGGCTTGGACAGGGCCTGCCGCGCTCGTCCCGATGACGCGGCCCGACCGCGCGTGCGGACGTGGCGAACCCGGCGGACGCACGAGACTTGGAATCCCGCCATTTTAGCTAAAAAATGAAATCAAATCAGTAATTTGACTCTGATCTCATGTTGTCGGGCCTGACATAGGCTTGAGGCGCGTGGCTCGCATAAGTCGCAGTCATGGGTTATGGGGCGGGAGACGGATTGGCCGCTTGCCGAAACTGGTAGACGGAAGGCACTTAAAATGCCTCGGGCAGCGCCCGTGTGGGTTCGAGTCCCACAGCGGCCACCACGCCACTACGCTCCATGACCCAACCGGGCGCGACGCTCGCCCGGCGTTCTCGATCGAGTTCTTCCTGAAAAACCCCAGCCCGCCGGTCAGCGTATTGACGATCGAACCAGGCGTTTTTCAATTTAGGCTTCTGCACATCCTGCATTTGCGACGTAACGTCGGGATTCGTCTTCGGGGATAGGCGTCGAGGGTGAATCGACATTCACCGCATCCCGAGCTTTGCTGATGCGAGGTGGATGAAGTTCAGGAAGTGGACGGCGCGGCTGTCATAGGCCGTGTCGGCGAGCACGTGGTCGGCGCGCCGGCCTTTGATGAGCGTCGGGGCTTGCGTCACGTCGTCGGTCTGGCCGGGCGTGGGAATGAAGCGCAGCGGCCGGCCGAAGCCGTCGGCCAGCATGTGGACCTTGGTGGTCCGTCCTCCTCCGGAGCGCCCCGGAGCCTGGTCGCGCGCGCTCCTTTTCCGGTCGCGGCCTGCTGAGGGGCCCTGACCAGCGTCGTGTCGAGCATCAGGTCGTCGTTCTTCAGATCAGCGCTTCGAACGCGCGCCCCCAGACGCCGGCCTTGGCCCAGCGCGAGAAGCGCTTGCGCAGGCTCTTCCATTTGCCATAGCGCTCGCGCAGATCGCGCCTGAGCGCAGCGCCCAAGGCGCGCCGCCGACAAACAGCCGGTTGTCTGCGGCCCGGATCCCCGGCCTTGCCCGGAAGCAGCGGCGCTATCCGCGTCCCTTGCGCCCGTCAGCTCGCAACGTCTTGCCATCCAAGCCCTCCGAATCGAACGATCCGGAGCGCAAGGAATTCAGCGCTTACGCCTCGCGTGAATCCTGAGTGTCGATGCGGGCTAGGGCAATGTTTGCTGCGATTCCAAGGCAAGGGCGCGTGCGGGTCGCGTCACGGCGCGCGGAAGTGCTTCGAGAGCTTGAGGCCCTGGCCCTGGTAGTTCGAGGTGGCGAGTTCGCCGTAGAGCGTCCTGGGGCGCTCCAGCATGCGTTCGTAGACGAGGCGGCCCACCGTCTGGCCGTGCTCCAGGATGAACGGCACCTCGTGGCTGCGCACCTCGAGCACCGCGCGGGCGCCGGCGCCGCGGCCTTGCGCGTGGCCGAAGCCGGGGTCGAAGAAGCCGGCGTAATGCACCCGGAACTCGCCCACCAGCGGATCGAACGGCGTCATCTCCGCGGCGTGGTCCGGCGGGGCGGAGACCGCCTCCCGGGAGGCGAGGATGTAGAACTGGCCGGGGTCCAGCACCAGCCCTGAGCGTCCCGCCCGCACCGGCTCCCAGAACTCGCCCACGTCGTGGGCGCCCGGACGGTCCATGTCCACCACGCCGGTGTGGCGCTTGGCGCGCCAGCCCACCACCCCGTCCGCGCCGCCGCGAAGGTCGACCGTCACGGCGACGCCGTCCCGGATGTCGGGCTGTTCGGTGTCGATCAGCCGCTCGCGCGCCTGCAGCGCCGCGAGCTCCGCGTCGTCGAGTCGGGCGTGGCCCCGCCGGAGGCGGAGCTGCGACAGCCGCGAGCCGGCGCGCACCAGCACCGGGAAGGTGCGCGGGCTGATCTCCGCGAACAGCGCGCCGCGATAGCCGGCGGGAACCACGTCGAAGGCGCGGGCGCCGTCGGCGATCACGCGGGTGAACACGTCGAGCCGGCCGGTGGAGCTTTTGGGGTTGGTGGCGCCGGCGACGCCCGCCGGCAGGTCGAGGCTCTCCATCAGCGGCGCGACGTAGACGCAGCCGGTCTCCAGCACCGCGCCGGCGGAAAGGTCGATGGTGTGCAGCGTCAGCTCGGCGAGGCGCTCCGCCACCGTGCGCCCCGCGCCCGGCAGGAAGCTCGCCCGCACCCGGTGCACCACCGGACCGAGCCGCAGGTCGAGGCTCGCGGGCTGCGCCTGGTCGGCGGCCGCGGGACGTTCGAGCCGGATCGCGCCCGTCGCGATCAGCCGCTCGATCTCCTGGCTCGGAAGGATGCCGCCCTGGCTCATGTGGTTCGCGTCTCCCGGCCTGCCCGCCGCGCATGGCTCTCGCGCGCGGCCAACCGTTCGTTTACGCGAACGCGGCGTTGACGCAAGGCGGCATGGGGTCTAGGCATCGTTCCCGTGGTTCCTTGGGCCGGCCGGCTTGCAGCCACGTTAAAACAACCCGTTAAAAGGCCGGATTGCGCGCTTGAACCCCTGAACGCGTCGGGGGATCGCCCGTGCGACCCGGCCCGTTTCGAGGTCGCATCGTCCGATGAGCCGTCGCCCCCTTCCCGCCGACCGGGCGCTTTCGCCCGCCACCCTGCTGATCCACGAGGCCGAGGCCCGCTCCGGCTACGGCGAGATGTCCGAGGCCATGTTCCTCACCTCGGGCTTCGCCTACGACACCATGGAGGCGGCGGAGGCCCGCTTCGACGGCCGCGATCCGGGCTTCATCTACTCCCGCTTCTCCAACCCGACCGTCGCCACCTTCGAGAAGCGCATGATCGCGCTCGAAGGCGCGGAGGCCGGGCGCGCCACCGCCAGCGGCATGGCGGCGGTGACGGCGGCCATGCTGTGCCAGCTCAACGCCGGCGACCATGTGGTGGCCGCCAGGGCGCTGTTCGGCTCCTGCCGCTATGTGGTGGAGGACCTGTGCCCCCGCTTCGGCATCGCGTCCACGCTGGTGGACGGCGCGGACCTCGCCCAGTGGCGCGCGGCCATCCGGCCCGAGACCAAGGTTCTGTTCCTGGAGAGCCCCACCAACCCGACGCTGGAGGTCTACGACATCGCGGCGGTCGCGGCGATCGCCCACGACGCCGGGGCGCGGCTGGTGGTGGACAACGTGTTCGCCACCCCGATCCTGCAGAAGCCGCTCGCGCTCGGCGCCGACGTGGTGGTCTATTCCGCCACCAAGCACATCGACGGCCAGGGCCGGGTGCTGGGGGGCATGGTCCTCGGCTCCGAAAAGTTCATCATGGACCATCTGCACACCTTCCTGCGGCAGACGGGCCCCTCGCTGTCGCCGTTCAACGCCTGGACGCTGGCCAAGGGGCTGGAGACGCTGTCCCTGCGGGTGGAGCGGGCGCAGGCCACCGCGGGCCGGATCGCGGATGTCCTCGCCGAGCACCCGAAGATCACGAAGCTGACCTATTGCGGCCGGGCGGACCATCCGCAGGCGGAGCTCATCAGGAAGCAGATGAAGGGCGGCGGCACGCTGGTGACGTTCCGGGTCGGGGACGACAAGGCCGCCGCCTTCCGCTTCGGCAACGCGTTGGAGATCATCAAGATCTCCAACAACCTCGGCGACGCCAAGTCGATCCTGACCCATCCCGCCACCACCACCCATCAGCGCCTGTCGCCGGAGGCGCGGGCCGAGATGGGCGTCGTGGACGCCACGCTGCGGCTGTCGGTGGGGCTCGAGGATCCGGACGACCTGATCGAGGACATCCTCCGCGCGCTCGAGACGGTCTGAGAGCCTCAAACGAAACGGGCCGGCGTCGCCGCCGGCCCGTTTGAACGTTTCGTCCGCCCGCCGGAGCGGCGCGCGCTGGTCAGTGCGTCGGGATGCTCGGACGGCGGTCGCGGCGGCGGTCGTTGGCCGGCTGGTAGGCGATGGCCGAATGGCAGGCGCAATAGGCGCTGCCCGGCGTGGTGCGGGAGCCGCAGAAGCGGAAGTCCGGCTGGCTGGGATCGCCCAGCGGCCAGCGGCACATGTTCTCGCGCAGGTCCATGATGGTGACGTTTTCCGGCGTGACCGCGGGGCGGGTCTCCACCAGCCGCACCGGGGGCGCCACATGGACGGCGGCGCGGGGCTCCATCGCCGGGGCGGCGGAGGCGACGGCGAGCGCCGCGTTGCCGCGCGAGGCGTAAGCCGGAGCCTGGGGCGCGCGCGCCACGGCGGCGACGCCGACGGGAGCTGCGGAGACGCGGGCGGACGCGGGGGCCGCCGCCGTCGGCTTGCGCAGGCGGGGCGCGGAGCTCGGCGCGGCCACCTTGGCCCGGCCGGACAGGCCCAGCCGGTGCACCTTGCCGATCACGGCGTTGCGGGTGACGCCGCCGAGCTCAGCAGCGATCTGGCTGGCGCTCAGACCCTCCGCCCAGAGCTTTTTGAGCAATTCCACCCGCTCGTCGGTCCACTGCATTGGACTCTCCATTCGCGTTTCGGCGGAATCCGCTTCGCTTCGCCAGCACGTGACTTGAGATCACGCACAGGCGTCGCCGCCGTTTCTACGCCAAGGATTTTTCGCTGCGCGGTACTCGCGCTTAACGGAAGCTAAACTAAGGCGCCCGGCGACTCAGCGGCAAGAGTCCAGAATGCAACACCGGGGTTTTCCCCACCTGTCTTGCGTCAGACGCGGCGCGGCCCGCGCGCAAGCACGGACCGCCTATGATTGACAAGGGGGCGAGCGCACATATTATCCGCGCGGAACGGAAGGGCCGCTCGGCTGGGGCGGCTCTTTTTGTTTTTCGCGCCGCGGGCCCCTCCCGCCGATCGATCGAAGCGTAACGTCCGTCTCGCCAGGGAGGGGGTCCATGTCCTCCGCCGCATCTCCGCTGCTTCCCGTGTTCGCCCGCGCCGACCTCGCCTTCGAGCGCGGCGAGGGCTGCTGGCTGACGGCGACGGACGGACGACGCTATCTCGACTTCGCGGCCGGCGTCGCGGTCAACTCCCTCGGCCACGCCCATCCCCATCTGGTCAAGGCGCTGACCGAGCAGGCGGCGAAGCTGTGGCACGTGTCCAACCTCTATCGCATCCCCGAAGGCGAACGCCTCGCGGAGCGGCTGGTGGAGGCGAGCTTTGCGGACGTGGCGTTCTTCTGCAATTCGGGCGCGGAGGCGCTGGAAGCCTCCATCAAGCTCGCGCGCAAGCACTTCCACGCCAACGGCCAGCCCGAGCGCTACCGGCTGATCACCTTCGAGGGCGCCTTCCACGGCCGCACGCTGGCGACCATCGCCGCCGGCGGGCAGGCCAAGTATCTGGAGGGCTTCGGTCCCAGGGTCGAAGGCTTCGACCAGGTCCCCTTCGGCGATCTGGAGGCGGTGAAGGCCGCCATCGGCCCCGAGACCGCCGGCGTGCTGGTGGAGCCGGTTCAGGGCGAAGGCGGCGTGCGGCCTGTGCCGCCCGCCACGCTGCGGGCGCTGCGGGAGATCTGCGACGCGCACGGCCTGCTGCTGGTGTTCGACGAGGTGCAGTGCGGCGTCGGCCGGACCGGAACGCTGTTCGCCTATGAGCAGGCGGGGGTGGCGCCCGACGTGATGGCGCTCGCCAAGGGCCTCGGCGGCGGCTTCCCCATCGGCGCCTGCCTCGCCACCCGCGCGGCCGCCGACGGCATGACGGCCGGCGTCCATGGCTCCACCTTCGGCGGCAACCCGCTCGCCATGGCGGTGGGCAACGCGGTGCTGGACGTGGTGACCGAACCGGGCTTCCTCGACCATGTGCGCCGGATGGGCCTGCTCATCCGCCAGCGCCTCGCCGGGATCGTCGACGCCCATCCCCGCCTCGTGACCGAGGTTCGCGGCGAGGGCCTGCTGATCGGCCTGCGCTGCGCGGTTCCGAACACCGAGGTCGCCGCCGCGTTCCGCGCGGAGGGGCTGCTCACGGTGGGCGCCGGCGACAACGTGGTGCGGCTGCTGCCGCCGCTGGTGGCGACGGAAGCCGACGTTGCCGCCGCCATGGACATGATCGACCGCGGGCTCGCCCGCCTGGAGCAGGACATGGGCCTCTCCGCCGCGCGGGGAGCCGCAGAATGACCGCCGCCGAGCCCCGCCACTTCCTCGACCTGTGCGACTTCTCCCGCGCCGAGCTGCGCGCCATGCTGAACGCCGGGCGCGACATGAAAGCCCGCCGCCGCACCCCCGCGGCCGAGGCCGACAAGCCGCTCGCCGGCAAGGTCATCGCCATGGTGTTCGAGCAGCCGTCCCTGCGCACCCGCATGTCGTTCGACGTCGGCATCCGCGATCTCGGCGGCGAGAGCATCATGGTGTCGGGCAAGGAGATCGAGCTCGGCGAGCGCGAGGCCATCGCCGACACGGCGCGGGTGCTGTCGCGCTTCGTGGACGCGATCATGATCCGCATGCTCGGCCACGACCAGCTTCTGGAGCTGGCGGAGCACGCCACCGTGCCGGTGATCAACGGCCTGACCAAGCGCTCCCACCCCTGTCAGGTCATGGCCGACCTGCTGACCTTCGAAGAGCGCAAGGGCGACATCGCCGGCCGCACCGTCGCCTGGACCGGCGACTTCAACAACGTGCTGGCCTCGTGGATGCACGCCGCCGCCCGTTTCGACTTCCGCCTCAACGTGGCGACCCCCGCGGAGCTCGGCCCCAACGCCGACATCCTCGCCTGGGCGAAGCGCGAGGGCGCGGACATCCGCGTCGGCGACGACCCGGAGGAGGCGGTCGCGGGCGCCGACGCCGTCATCACCGACAGCTGGGTCTCCATGGGCGACAGCGACTGGGAGCGCCGCCACAACCTGCTGAAGCCCTATCAGGTCAACGCCGCGCTCATGAAGCGGGCCGCGCCGGACGCCATCTTCCTGCACTGCCTGCCCGCCCATCGCGGCGAGGAGGTGACCGACGAGATCATCGACGGTCCGCAGTCGGCGGTGTTCGACGAGGCCGAGAACCGGCTGCACGCCCAGAAGGGCGTGCTGGCCTGGTGCTTCGGCGCGGTCTGAACGCCCGCGCCGAAGCCGATCTTGGCGGCTCGATCCCGGACGCCGCCGCGCCGGATCGGCATGCGGGCGTCCATGAGCGTAGATGTCGCGGCGAGCCGGACCGCCGGCGATGGTCGCGACGACGCCGCAGACGACCAGCGTTCCGGGCATGGGGGGACTCGCCGGTCGCGGCGAGCCGCGCCGCGAGCGACGCGCCGAGGTCACGCAAGGCGCCCGCAACGGACCGTCCTGAAGACCTTCCGCTTTTCCTTCGCCGTCGCTACATAGGCTGCATCATGACAGACCTTGCTCCCTCCGCCCTTCGCGAGGACGGCGACGACCGCATCCTGCCGTTCCAGATCGAAGAGCTCGACGTGCGCGGCCGCATCGTGCGGCTCGGGCCGTCCATCGACGCCGTGCTGGAGCGCCACGCCTATCCGCCGGCGGTGTCCAAGCTCGTGGGCGAGGCCGCGGCGCTCACCGCGCTGCTGGGCTCCGCGCTCAAGATCGAGGGCCGCTTCCAGTTGCAGACCCGCTCCGACGGGCCGGTGGGCATGCTGGTGGTGGACTTCGAGGCCCCCGACCGGCTGCGCGCCTGCGCGCGCTTCGACGCCGACCGGCTCGACGGCGCGGCGGGCGCCGGCGCCCTGCTCGGCCGCGGCCACATGGCGCTGACGGTGGACCAGGGCCCCGACCTGTCGCGCTATCAGGGCGTGGTGGCGCTGGACGGCGGCTCGCTCGAGGACGCCGCGCACACCTATTTCCAGCAGTCGGAGCAGATCCCCACCAAGATCCGCCTCGCGGTGGCCGAGAGCTTCGGCGCCGGCGCGCGCCATTCCTGGCGGGCGGGCGGCATCCTGGCGCAGTTCCTGCCCGAGGCGCCGGAGCGCATGCGCGTGACGGACCTGCCGCCGGGCGACGCGCCGGAAGGCGTGGAAGCTTACGAGACCGAGGAGGACGACGCCTGGGTGGAGGCCCAGACGCTGGTGGCGACCGTCGAGGACCACGAGCTGATCGACCCGACGCTTGCGCCCGAGCGCCTGCTGATCCGCCTGTTCAACGAGCGCGAGATCCGCGTGTTCGACAGCCTGGCCGTGCGCGAGGCCTGCCGCTGCTCCCGCGAACGGGTGCGGGGCATGCTGAAGAGCTTCTCCGGCGAGGAGCGTCGCGACATGCGCATGGAGGACGGCGGCGTTACCGTCACCTGCGACTTCTGCTCGACGGCCTATCCCTTCGCCGCGCCGGAGGTGGACGCCATCGACGCCGAGGCCGAGGCCGACGCCGGGACCGCGACGCCGGCGTGATCCGCCGAGGTCCGGTCCCCCGCCTGCGACGTCATTCCCCTGTCGAAAACCCCGCCGCGGCGCTTGCCTGCCGCGGCGGTTTCTTCTAGGTTCCGCCGCGAAACGACCCGTGCCGCCATAGCTCAGTTGGTTAGAGCGCTTGATTGTGGATCAAGAGGTCCCTGGTTCGAGCCCAGGTGGTGGTACCAATCTTTCCCCCCGACTCTTCCGCTGACTGACGGGCCTGACCGCGGATGCGCGCCGCGGCGCGCTCCCATGTTCTGGTTTTGGCCGGAAAACGGCGCCCGTCGGCGCAGGCGGCCCGGGCGCGACGCCACGGCGTCGGCGCGAATGAAGCCCATGCGGCGAGGTCCCGCCGCCGCACGCGTTCAACGTTCAGGCCGCCGCCGCACGCGCCTTGCGCGCCTGTGGGAGAACCGCCTCCTGCACCTTGTGCGCCCTGTGGCTTTTGTGTATTGAGGCCGCCATCGACGGCTCGCGAAATGCGGAGAGGTGCCAGAGTGGTCGATTGGGACGGTCTCGAAAACCGTTGTGCGGGCAACCGTACCGTGGGTTCGAATCCCACCCTCTCCGCCACGACTTAAGCTATTGTGATAGATAATATTTTTGGCTTTGAGGGTGCGAATTCCCTCGGATCTTCCCACCGTTACGGCCGCCTCGGCTGAGCCTCGCTCATCAGAGACGATTTCAGTGAGACTTCGGCGAACTTCTACGCTGAAGTCTCGCGCGGGCCTTTTAATGGTACGGCGGTCTCCCGGATATCTCGCTCGGGCGGACAGTCATCGAACCGTAGTGGGGAACGAGAGAAGCCGCACCGCAGGCGGCTCCGATGGGCAAGATGTTGTCCGATCAGGCTAAGCGAAACGCCTCGCGCTGACTTCGCCAGTCGAGCGGAAACCGCGTGTCGGCCATCAGCTTGCTGGCGGTCAGATCGGGATATCGCCCGTCGAGCAGTCCCGCCACGATATCCGGAGCGAGGAAGCTGATGCGGACCAGACGGGTCATGTAGGACGCGGTGAGGTTCTCCTCCCGTGCGACGTCGTCGATGCTCGCCCGGTCGTCGATCAGGCGGCTCCGGACGATCTGGGCGCGCGCCACGAGGCGGATCAGGCTGGCGTCGGCGGGCGCCTCTTCGGCCAGGCCGTCGATCACGAAGCGAAGTTCGTTCCCGCGCCGCTTCAATCGCGCCGGGACAGAGATGGTGGTCAAGTCTTCGTCCAGGCGATTCGGGATGGGGTGGGTGGCGGCCGAGCCTTCCGGGTCGGCCAGCCAAGCCTGCAGCCCGGTCAGCCCGATCGTCAGGTCGACCCTGTCCTGATGCACGTCGATGCGCGGAACGAAGGCCAGCAGCGCGGTGCGGACGTCGGGCGTTCCCAGCGCCGGCCAGCGCGCCGCGGCTTCTTGGCCAAGTTGGGTCAGCCGACGCTGGTCGCTGGCGCCGCGATCCGTTGACGAGCTCGCGTCCATGGTCGAGGCTGGGTCGGCGAGCATCCGCCCTACGCGGTCCCGCACCAGTTGCTCCAACGCCGGCGCCGGGAGGCGCAGGCCTTGGGTGTCCGTCCTCTTCCCGCTGACGAGGTGATGGGACACGTAGTACCGATAGCGCATGCCCTTCTTGACCGCGTGGCTGGGCGTCAGCCGTTTGCCCGCGGCGTCATAGACGAGGCCAGCGAGCAGGCTCGGTTCGGCGGCCGCGGTTCCGGTCGTCCGCTCGACCCGATTGTCGGCGAGGACTTTCTGCGCCTCTGCGAACAGCACCTCGTCCACGATCGCCGCGTGCTCGCCAGGATAGACCTCGGCCTTATGCACGATGTCGCCGCGGTAAATCCGGTTGGAGAGCATCAGATAGAGCGCGCCCCGTGAGAACGCCTTGCCGCCATAAGGCGAACCGTCGGCCGCCGTCCTGCACTTGCTGATCACGCCGGAGGCGTCGAGCTCCGCCTTCAGCTCCCGAACCGACCCTAGCTCTACGTAGCGGCGGAAGATGTTTCGGACGGTCGCGGCTTCCGCCTCGTTGACCACGAGCTTGCGGTCGCGGACGTCGTAGCCGAGCGGCGGCTGGCCGCCCATCCACATACCTTTCTTCTTCGAGGCCGCGATCTTGTCGCGGATGCGCTCGCCCGTGACCTCGCGCTCGAACTGCGCGAAAGACAGCAGCACGTTCAACGTCAACCGTCCCATGCTGGTCGTGGTGTTGAACGCCTGGGTCACCGAGACGAAAGAGACGCGATGCTTATCGAACAGCTCGACGATGCGTGCGAAGTCGCTGAGCGCGCGGGTCAGGCGATCGACCTTGTAGACCACCACCACATCGATCTCGCCCGCCGCAATGTCCGCGAGCAGGCGCTTGAGCGCCGGCCTCTCCATCGAGCCGCCCGAGAAGCCGCCATCGTCATAGAATGCGGGTGACAACATCCAGCCTTCATGACGTTGCGAGGCGACGTACGCCTCGCAGGCCTCGCGCTGGGCGTCGAGCGAGTTGAACTCCTGTTCGAGCCCCTCCTCGCTGGATTTGCGCGTATAGACCGCGCAGCGCAGCTTCGCGTGCCCTACCACTCTCGCGGCAGGCTTGCGGCTAGCCATGCTGGAGCTCCTCACGCGAAGGAGCTGCGGTCGGCGGGACGCCGTCGGGCGGCACGGCTTGCGGCGTGCGCTGTCGCACGAGGCCGAAGAAGCGCGGGCCGGACCAGTGCGCGCCTGTGATCGTTTTGGCGATGGGCGTCAGGGAGGCGTAGGTCTTGCCGTCGTATTCAAAGCCCTCCTCGATCACCGTCACGGTGTGCGTGCGGCCGCGCCATTCCCGAACGAGCCTCGCGCCGGGTCGAAAGCGTGCGCGAGGTTCAGGCCGGTCAGGATCCTCCTCCCGGAGCTCCTTCGTCTGGGCAGCGATCCGCCTGAGCGCCGCCTTGGACAACCCGCCATGCTCCCGCTCTTGCAGACGATACGCCAGCGCCCGAAGAACAAGGTCCCGGCTGAGCTGCGGAGGATCCGTGCGGAACAGGCGCCGCCATTCTTGACGGAGTCCGGAGGCGTCGAGATGCTCCAGCTCAACAAGACGCCGCTGGAGAGCGGATTGAGATCCGCCCTCAGGATGCTCACCGTCGCGACCACACGCCACGGCTCCTCCGGCTTTGATCGCGTAAGCGTCGCTCACCGTCATGCCGCCGGGGCTTGCGTCGACGTGGCGATGGAGTATCGCCGGTCGCCGCCGTCGAGCTTATTGGACGACACTTCAAAGCCCCTCTTGCGAAGACCGCTCAAGACCGCCCGGGTCGTATGCGGCAGCCAACCGGTGGCGTCGATCAAGTCGTTGAGGCTGGCGCCGCTCGGACGCGCCAGGAGATGGATCACGACCGCCTGCTTGGTTCCCGCCCTGACGGCGTCGATCTGCGGGGCGACATGCGCGGTTTCCTCTTCTTTCGCCTCCTCGCACTCGGCGCCGATCACTGCATAACCACCCTTGGTGATCTTCAGCCCGACAGGTTTGCCGTTCTCATCCTGTCGCCAGTGCGGCTGACGGCGCTGAACGATCAGCTCTGTCAGCAGCTGCTTGCGCAGCAACGCCGCGATCGTCCGTGCGACCGACGGGTGGGCGTCGGTCAGCACGACGAGGCCGTCGTCGCGCTGCGAGGCGGCGGACAGCAGGACAAGCTGAGCGTCGGTGAGCTTGGACGTGGGTGACGTGACGTTCGACATGAAGTGTTCTCCTTCGCGATCCGGCGACGATTGCCGCCGCCACTGACGCGACCCCGCACGCGCGGGGCAGGAGAAGGACGCCAAGGAGCCCCGAGAGGCGTCGGCTAGGTCGACTTCGACTTGCCCTTCAAGAAATCCTCGCCGACGCGCCGCAGCAGGCTCGCGCTCTGCAGCAGGTGGTTCGCCTCATAAAGCAGCGGTTCGATCTCGTAGGCGATGTCCATCGCCTCGTCGAAGCGCCCCAGCTTCAACAACTCCTGCGCCCCTCGCGCCCGCTCGCCGCTCTCCACCACACGACGAACCATCGCGCTCAGGCAGGCCTTTCCAAGCTTCTTCGACGTCACGCCCAAACCTCCGTCAGCGACTTCGGCACTGACGCTCCGTTCGGCAGGGAAGTGAAGTCCTTTCTGGCGACGCGGGGGCAGGAGCATCGTTCGCCCCCGATCTGACGACGCGTTGGTTTCGCGGTACCAGGAAGAGCTACAGCGGCTCAGACCCCTTACCGACGTTCGCAAGGTCTGCTTGCAAAGGCGTCAACTCACTCGGATCTCGTTGCCCGAGGCCCCTTCGACACCAACTCGCAGAATAAGCTCCGGCGAGTAGCAACCCACGTTTTGAAGATCTACGAGAACATGCCGTGACGAACGCCAGCGGGAGAAATTTCATAGCCTGTAATTTCAGCGGCGATCTCATCCAAAAATTGATTTCGTGCAACTTTCACGAACTCATAAATAATCCAGTTTCGATTTCCTCGAAGTAAGTGTATTAATTCCTTCGGTTTGTAGCGAGCAATCTCACTTAATCGGTGCATTGACAGGAACATCAAAGTGATATTGTATCGGCGAATCATGGCGTATGCTGCGAGATTTCTCTTAAGATACCAGAGTGGCTTGTCGGAAGTGATGTAATGGACGTCCAGTCGAATTGTGCGATGGAAATTCTTTAGCGCGTCGATGTCGGCGTTGGTGGGGCGTCGCGCGCCGGACCAAGCAAACTTGGCCACACTTTCCAGCCGGGTAGTGCCTTGGTACGCGCTTGTCTGAAACGTATTTGGAATTGTGCCGAGCGTTTGGCCATGCGTGTGTTCATCGGGCAGGTCCGCCCGAAACCAAGCTTGCCCATTCTGATGGACATACCTAGGGTTTCTAATGCTAAGAAATAGCTCTCCTCGAGAATAGCTAACGGCGACGGCACGATGTATGAATGGCAAATTACTTAAGATATCGCCCAAGGTGTACTGCTTTTGAGCCTCAATTTCGCCAAGATGCTGGATCAATGCAGGAACGAATCCGCCATTCCTTATCTTGATACCCTCGTTATCGATTCGGATTCTTGGGCGCACTCCCGTCCTTAGGTCAAGACCGGTAACGCCATGATATTCTGTATACGGAACATTGTTTGATTGTAAAAGCGCTTTGGCTGCATTGAGGAACGCATAATAAAGAGGAAGAGGCGCAGAATGTACAGGAAGGTCGCGAGCGGAATCAAAAAACGCCTTAGCTTGCTCCCAATAGATGCAGGCATCTTCTTTTCCTTGTTGTCTCAACCATAGTGAAACGAATTCCCAAGGGCTAGATGCGATAATTCTTTTTTCGTCAAAGTCTGGTGAAATCGTTGCGCGCGGGAAGCGAACGACCTTGTCGGAAATCCTGATCCTTTCCGCCATGCGGAGCTCCTAATCCAAGGGCGGCTAGCCCAGTCTCGTTCGCTTATTCGGAGCCATCAGCCTATCGGCCTGCGCTATGATAATTACGAAGATTGAATCTCCGCTTTGCGAGAGCTGTGCAATGCCCGCACTTGGCGCCAAGCGGCTTCCGGCGACTGGCTGCGCCTGACCCATGTCGGCCTTTCGATAGTTATCCGGCGAGCGACCGGGTGGGGCTCTTAGGCGAACTTGGGAATGTCAGGTTAGCGGCGCTAGCTATGCGCCTTTGCCTGCCGCCTTTTCAAAAGTGACGAGGTAGGTGGTCTTGATCCCGTCCGGCGTCAGCTTCGCCTTCTGCAGCGCCGCTTCGCAACGCTCTCTGAGCGCGTCGGCCTTACCCGGACTCGCGACCAAGTCGCTTAGAACACCCCGCAAGGCGCCCACCAACTTCGTAATTTCACCCAGCCGCAGGGCGTAGCTCCCCGCCGTGCTCGCCTTCTTGTCCGCAACAGCCTCGGGCAAGGCCGAGACCCGTACCGCCTCTCGACCAGGGTAGACGCCCTTGAACCAATTTTCGGCTTCAAGCAGTTGAGCGTGATCGCTCTTATAGAGCGGATTGTCCTCTTTCTTGCTTTTCGCCTCGATCACGAAGTCGAATGAGGCACCCGTGCGCCAGAGCACATCCGGTCCCTTGTTGTACACCTTCTCAGGGCGCTCGGCCTCGAAACCAAGGTATGAGCCCAGGTTAGCCAGCGCCTCTTCGTAACGCGCCGCCGACGCCTCCGGCACCAGCTCGGTCACCGCCTCGTCAAAGTCGGCAAGCAAAGCGCCGCGAAGGTCATACTCGAGCAGCCGGGCCACAATCGCCTTCGACTGCTTGCCGGGAATTGGCCGCGGCACGTAGGGCGGCCGAACCTTGGGTGGCGAATGGTTGTTGCTGATGGAGAAGGCGCTGGTTTGCAGCTTCTGACCGCGGTCCTCGTCATCCATCTGATAGGCGATGCGGGCGGCGGAGGCCGATAGCCAGGCACGGCGCTGGCCGTCCGACTTGAGTTCGTCGTCTCCGATTAGGTTCTCCAGTGTCTGAAGCGCCTTCTCATACTGACCGAGCCGCTGGAGCTTGAACGCTTTGCGCTCGCCGCCGGCGACCCGAAGCGCCAGGGTGTTGACGGGGACGGCGTGCGCCGCTTCGGCCAATTCCGACGCGTGGTACGCTACCCAATCGACGTCGCGGTTCAGGCACTTCATCACCGTCTCGTGGACCTCCTTCACCGTCGTGACTGTCCCGCTCATTTCTTGGCCCATGGTGAGTTGCACTCGCGTACTGGCGGTCAAAAAGGCGAGATTGCTCTTGCGGCCGATCCAGCCAACCAGGCGGCTCCCGATCAGCATCACCGCGCAATAATCCCCGCCGCCTCGCGTCCCGCGCCCAATGCCCTGCTCGATTCGCTGAGCCAGCAGCGAGCTGACGGCGGAGTCCGCGACGACATTCACGCGAAAGACGTCATAGTCCGAGGTGCCCTGGGGCAGGTTGTCCATGACTAGGAACCGGCAGGCGTTGCCGGCGAGATCGATCCCGTCATAACGGTTGGCTAGAACCACCGGGCCATAGCTCGCACCGGCCTGCATGGCCGCTATCTGCTCTCCCACGGCCTTGGCGTTGCTGGGATACTCTGCAACATCCTTCCACTGCTCGGCCGCCGGACCCGATGGGGTCAGGATCGCAGCGCCACGCTTATTCTCCGCCAGCTTTACTGCAATGTGCTTGACCATGGGGGTGATCGGAGTCCCCGCGAGCTTCATCAGCTCGGGTATGAGGATCATCCGCTCGCCGACGCCGGCCAGGGAAGCTGACGTGATGGGCTTACCGACCGCGTCCGCGGACGCACCGAAGGTTCGCACGATCTCGCTATCGTCAGCGATCGTCGCCGACATATAGATGCGGCGGGTGCAATCCTCGAAGGTCGGCAACAGATCCACCGGCGGGAAGATCGGCGTGATGGTCACCGACTTGCGGCTAAACAGGCAATGGGAGACCGCCAAGTTGTCCCGTAGGAACGGCCACACGAAAGGGTCGATCTTCTCGACAACCCCGGCGAGATATTGCTCAACCTCGGCAAGTTTGCGCTGCCAGGCCCAGCTTGGCACTTCCATCACGCCAAAGTCTCTGCCGCTCGTCACGTCGGCGAAGGAGCCGCTGCGTCCGACCTCTTTGAACGCGGTGCGGAAACGACCCGCGAGATCGGCGTAGACGTCCTCATGGTCCTTGGCTGAGATCGAGAGGCTGAAGGCTTCTCGCACCGAGGAAAGCGCGACATGCGCGTCGTCGAGAATAATGGTGCCGGCTTTGACGATGTCCTGGCCGGAGTTGCGAACACCGAATTTGCTACGGCCGTTGAACAAGGTCTCGTAAGACCCGACGAGGACGCTTTTCCCATCGTAGAAGTCGCCTGGCAGCGGCTGCTTTTTGACGTAGGGAACGGCGGAGATACCGTACTCCTTGCTCTTCGCAATCACCTGTTCGACGAGCTGATTAGTGGGCGCAAGGTAGATGACCGGCTCACCGAGCTCGTTCATCACTGACTGCGCCATCAAGAGCGCGACGAGGGTCTTGCCGCCTCCGGTATGCAGTTTGACCACCACGTCGCGGTCTGTACGGCGGACGAACCACGCATCGAGTACTTCCGCCTGGCTGGCATAGAGGTCGTTGATGCCGGGCGGTTTTGGCAGCCCATTGAAGATTTCACGGGGATTGATGGGCTTCGGCTTAGCCTTGCTTTCCCGAAGTTTTTTGAAATCTACCATTTACCCCCGCAGTGCGTCTGGTGACGGCAAGTCCCCGGTCAGATTATCCTAGCTGTCCGAGCTTGCCATGAGAGTCTGGACGGACGGCATGACGACGATCGGGCGCGACGAGACGATTAGATAGGAAGTACGACCCCGGGGCGAACATGGCGTCAGCGATAATCCGACACCTCGAAATTAGAGGCTTCCGGGGCGTGCGCGGTTTGAGCTGGTCTCCCCATCCCGAACTGAACGTCATTGTAGGGGCGGCCGATGGCGGCAAGTCGACCCTTCTGGAAGCCATCGCCCTGCTGTTTTCGCCGGCCCCCAACTATGGGTTGTCTGAGTTCGACTACCATGGGCGCAACCTCGACGCCGGGTTCTCTATCCAAGCGGTCCTGTCCTTCAGCGATATCAGCATCATGCGCGACGAGGGCTTTCCGGCACCGCCGATGCAGGGCTGGCTCAATGGCAAGCTGATCGACTTGCCGGACGAGGCGGGCGCGGAAGCCGTGCTGGTCTGCCGTCTCACGGGCACGCCCGATCAGGAGCCGCACTACGACGTCGTCGGCGCCGGTGGGGAGATTCGCGCCCCGTTTAGCCGCGCCATGCGCCGTCGCATCGGGTTGGCCCGGCTTGGTGTCGCGGATCGCGGCGACCGGGACATCCGCCTCGTTCAAGGCGGCGCCCTGGATCGATACCTTCAGGGCCAAGAGGTCCGTCAGACCGTCCTTCAAGCGGTGATGAAAACACCGCTGCACGACCAGCTCGACGCCGGCCCGAAGGCGGCGCTGAAGGCGATCAGCGACGGCTTCGAGACCCGCAATCTTCCCCATCCGGTCAGACTCGGCCTGGTCGGAACGCCAGGCGTCTCTTTGGCCGCGAGCGTCGGCCTGACGGTCGGTGCGGATGATCCCACCTCGTTGCCGCTTTCAGCCTGGGGCACCGGCACGCGCAGGCTCGCGGCATTGGAGATTTCGACGCTCGGCGTCAGCGCCGAGGCAATTGCGGTCATTGACGAGCCGGAGACGGGGCTGGAGCCGTACCGCCAGCGGGTTTTTATTCGCGATCTCGCCGCCCATGGCCGACAAGCCTTCGTCACCACGCACGCCCCAGCCGTTCTCGCGCAGGCGGCCAAGGCGGCGTCACAGACTTGGCGGATCGGCGACGCGCCGCCTCCCACTCTGCCGTTCGAGGAAAGCACGGTCGAAGAGCCGGCATCCCACGCCCTGTTCGTTATGGCCGGCGCGGAGTTGACCTTGATCGCCGCGACCCAGGCTGAAGCGCTGTTCGCCAAGCTGCCGGTGGTTTGCGAAGGAGCGACCGAAGTGGGCTTCGCGACTCGGATGCTGGAGCACCGCTTCGGCGAGGGCTTCTCATGCCGCGGAATCTACTGCCTCGACGCAGGCGGTCACTTCAAGGCGCTCCCCATCTGCAAGGCGTTACTCGCCGCGGGCTTTCCCTTGGCTGCGGTTGTCGATGACGAGGGCAAGAGGAGCGGGAGCTGGGCCACGATCTCCCAGGCGGCGAACCTGCTGCGGTGGGACAATGGGGCGTGTTTGGAGACGGCGGTTCTATCGGCGATGCCCGATGCCCAGCTTCAAGAAGTCCACCTTTGGGCTGAACAAGTCACCCACAGAAACGCAGCCCACCAACTGGCGGAGATCCGCCGAGAGCTTGCTGCGGAGAAAGGCCTGTCGGCCGCCCAGATGTTCGCAGACGCAGGCCGAGATGCGTTTCTTGCGGCCGTACTCGCGAGCGCGTGCCCCAAGCCCGAGGCCAATAAGAAGCCGCGCGGGTGGTTCAAGAGCTTCGATGGGGGCTACCTCCTCGCGGATAAGCTCCTGGCGCTCAGCCCCGCGCCCGCCCTCATGGCGAAGGTGGAGGCCTTCCTTGCGGCCGTCGAGGCGGCCACAGCGCCGTGAGCCGGTCGCTCGACGGACTGCTCCATTCCGATGCGCCCTTGGTCGTGGTCGAGGCGGCGGCGGGTTGCGGCAAGACCTGGACAGCGGCGAAATTCGCCAAGGAGATGTCCGCGCGGCTCGACCATCAACGGGTGCTGTTGCTGTCCCACACCCACGGTGCCTGCGGTGAGTTCCACCGACGCTGCGTCGGTCCAGGCCTGCGTATCGACGTGGAGACCTGTGACAGCTTCGCCCTGAAGGTCGTCGGACCTTACGCCGCCGCGCTAAGCCTGCCTTATCCCTTCGACCATCTGGTAGGTCGCTCCGAATTGCCATTCGAGACGATCCGCACGAAGGCGGCCGATTTAGTTCGGCGGTCGCCTACGGTCGCGCGCCTGATCAGCGCTCGGTATCCGGTGATCATTCTCGACGAACATCAGGACGCCAGCCTCACACAGCATGAGCTTGCGATGACTTTGATGGCGGTCGGCGGGTCGCGATTGCGGGTCTTTGGCGACCCCATGCAAGCGCTGCACAGCGGGATCGGAGTGCACTATGTCGACTGGGATGCGCTGTGGGCCAACTGTCGGGACCGGCGCGAACTCACAGAGCCGAAGCGATGGGACGAGGCTCCGGAACTCGGCAAGTGGATCACCGCCGCCCGCACGGTCCTGAAAGCTGGCGGATCGGTTGGGCTGCACGACGCTCCCTCGGAAGTCCGGGTCCGCGCGGAGGCTGGTTTAGCAGGCCGCAAGAAGTTCAAGAACCCCCGACTGGCCGGAGAAATCCTGCACGCCTTCCTCGACGACGGACAGGGCCGGGCCGTCGTAATCGCTCACCTGAGCGATATGGTGCGCGCCCTGGCTCAGGGTGCGAACTGGCGAGCCGGGGTGAATGAGGGGGCCGTGCTGGAATATCTCGACCGGCTTCTCGCGGACGCAGAGGAAGAAGCGGCGACCGCCGCTAAGCTCGCGGCCGGATTTTTGACCTTCGCGACCGACATAGGGTCAGGCTTCCCGAAGGCATTGCGCGAGGCCATCAGCAATCGGGCGGGCATCCAGCTCAATCGTAACCAGGCCGGGGCCAAGCAGTTGCCCTGGCTCCATGCGCTTGAGTTGATCTACGCCGACCCCAGCCACCGCGGCCTCGCCGGGGCGATGGATCGGTTGGTCGCGAGTCCACCAGCCGGGTATCGCGTCCGCTTTGGCGATCACGCCGCAGCGCTTCGGGCGATTGGACGGACCGACGATCCGCGCGGCCACCTTCATGCGCTGAGCCGGTTGCGCCGCCGTCGAAACTTGCCGCACCTGAGCACGAGCACAGTTCACAAAGCCAAAGGGCTTGAGTTTCGCCGCGTCCTGGTTTGTCCGGGCGACGCCCAGCAGTTTCCGGCGGGCGCGTATGGCGCGCGCCTGCTTTATGTCGCTATGAGCCGCGCCACCCATCAGTTGACCATTGTCACAGACTCTTCCTCGCCCATTGTCCATCTGGGTTAGCGTTTGAGGTGGTTTGGCAGCCGCCGAGACGAGGCCATGCGGCAACGGATGATGCCTTTAGCGCGTCAGGGCCAGCAATCAGCATAACCCAAAGCAGAATTGAGAAGATCCGCGTAGGGTCGGCTTCGGCCATTCAGAGAGCCTGCCGAACGGCCGCTAGTCGGCGTTGACCCAACTTCCGCTCATGACCGATTGCGTTGAAGAAGTCGGTTGTTCGACGACGCATGGGAGCAACTGGCCAGGCGGCGAGCGGCCTTTCGCCTTTTCAGGCCGGGATCGGGCTCGGCGCCGGGACCAACTTCGCCAGCTTCCTGAGGTTTTGGGCGGTGGCGGCGAGCAGGAACTCGTCGCGGGCGCCGCATGGACCTCGAAGCCTTAGACGGTCGAGCCGCAGGATGCGCTTCAGGTGCGCGAACAGCATCTCGACCTTCTTCCGCTCGCGCCGGGAGGCGGCGTAGGCGTCGGTCTTCGCGATGTCCCTCGCCATGTCGCGAGCGCCCTCGTGGATCGAGCGAGGGATCTTCCGGGCCGGCGTGTTGGGGCAGCATTGCGGTTTAAGGGAGCAGGCGTCGCAGTCGAACTTGCTTGCGCGGTAGCGGATCATGCCGTCGTCGTCGACGAGCAGAGCTGAGCTTCGGTAGACCCTCTGGCGGGGTCTCAGCTCCTTCCCGGCCGGGCAGGTGTAGAGGTCGCGGACGTGGTCATACGGGAAGTCCGAGCGGCTGAACGTGCCATCGGTCCGGGCGCTCTTGTCGAACACCGGGATGTGCGGCTCGATCCCGCGATCATGGACCAGCCAGGCGAGCATCTCGGCCGAGCCGTAGGCGCTGTCGGCGGCGAGCCGCTCGGGCCACAGCCCGAAGCGGTCCTGCGCTCGCTCAACCATCGTTTGCGCGGCGCCGACCTCGGCCTGCCGGATCGCGCGGCTGGGCTCGACGTCGACGATCACCGCGTGGTCGAGGTCGATCAGGTAGTTGGTCGCGTAGGCGAAGAAGGCGTGGCCCTTGTGTGCGCCGGTCCACTGCGCGGCCGGATCCGACCGCGACACGAACTTCGGCCGGGTCTCGCTCGCCGCGCCCCAGGCCGCATCGTCAAGCGTGTCGAGGTACTCGCGGACTGAGCGCCGCGTCGCGGCCAACTCTTCCCAGTCGACCTCGTCCCTGCCGTCCGCCGAGCGCTGACGGTTGGCGTGGCCCGGATCAGGCTGGCGTCGACCGCGAAGCCGTCGCCGCCCACAAGCCCCTCAGCCATGCAGCGCCGGACGACCGTCTCGAACAGCTTGCGCAGCAGGTCGCTGTCGCGGAAGCGGCCATGGCGGTTCTTCGAGAAGGTCGAGTGGTCCGGCACATCGCCGTCGAGGCCGAGCCGGCAGAACCAGCGATAGGCGAGGTTCAGATGAACCTCCTCGCACAGTCGCCGCTCAGACCGGACGCCGAAGCAGTAACCGATCAGCAGCATCCGGATCAGCAACTCCGGGTCGATCGAAGGACGACCGGTCGAGCTGTAGAAGGGAGCCAGATCCCGCCGCACCTCAGACAGGTCGACGAAACGATCGATCGCCCTCAGCAGGTGGTCCTGCGGCACATGCCGCTCGAGAGAGAACTCATAGAACAGCGTCGCCTGGTCGACCTGCCGCTCGCCCATCATCGCCGTCGCCCTCCGCCTGTAGGGCCTAGTGAATCAGCGGCGGCGTCACGCTTCAACGACGGAGTTTTTCAACGAAATCGACCCTAAACCGACGTTGCTGGGGTCCGCAGATCGGCTGTGGGCGCGAACGATCTAGCGCTTCTGAGCGAGTGCCGCTGCCACCAGCGCGTTCGCAGCAGCGACCACCGCAAGCACCTTAAGCGTCATTCCTGGCCCAGCCTGAGCCATCACTAGCCCGGCGATGAACGGGGCGAGCGCCTGAACAACCAATTTGGGCGCGGCGAGCCGTCCCATCACGACCGGGTAGCGGGCCGGACCGAACAGAGCGAGCGGGACCGTGCCGCGGGAGATCGACCATACGCCGTTCCCCGCGGCGTAAAGCACGACCGCGACGGCGGCGGGCCCGGCTCCGAGCGCGAGCAGGACCGTGCCGACCGAGACGAGCGCGCCCGCGCAGGCGAGCGTGGCGGTCGGATGCAGGCGGTCGCCGACCAGCATCTCGACGACGCGTGCGCCGACCTGCGATGGGCCGATCAGCGCCCCGACCGCGACGGCCGCCGCGAGCGCCATGCCCTGGTCCTGCAAGATCGTGAGCAGGTGAACCGAGACCGTCGTCTGGACCGCGCCGTTGGCCATCAAGATCGCCGCCAGCAGCAGGAACGTCCCTCGCTCACGCGACGACATCGTGCCGGCCCCGGCACTGTCGGTCGTAATCGGAGGCTTGGGGGCCTCCCGCGGCAGCAGCAGGAACAGCGCCGGGGCCATGACCAGCACCTGCGCGGCGGCGTAGGCGAAGCAGGCGCCGCGCCAGCCGACGTGCTCGACGGCGAGCGCCGAGAGCGGCCAGCAGACGGTACTGGCGAAGCCGCCGAACAGGGTGAGGTTGGTGATGGCGCGCCGGGCCGACGCCCCGAAGATCCGGCCGAGCGTCGAGAACGCCGCGTCGTAGAGCTCGGCGCCCATTCCGACGCCGAGCACGGCCCAGCCCAGCAGGTAACTCGCGAGGCCCGTTGATGAGCCGACCGCAGCGAGGCCCGCGCCCATCAGCAGCGAGCCCACGGCCATGGTCGGCCGCCCGCCGAAGCCGTCGATCATACGGCCGACGAACGGCGCGGCGATCCCGGAGCAGAGCAGCCCGATCGACCCACCGCCGACCACCCAGGCGAGCGGCCATCCGGTGTCGGCCGAGATCGGCGTCGCCAGCACCGCGAGCAGGTAGAAGCTCGAGCCCCACGAGACGATCTGCGCGATCCCGAGCAGCGGGACGGCGATCCTGCCGCCCGGCGGCGCCGAAGCCGTCTCCACGCCTCAGACGGCCTGCTTGAGGTTCACCCGCGCCTCGAGCGCCGCCGCGCTCTCCTTCCGCTCGCTGTAGCGGTCGGTGAGGTGGTCGGAAACGTCGCGCGTGAGGAGCGTGAACTTCACCAGCTCCTCCATCACGTCGACCACGCGCTCGTAATAGGGCGACGGCTTCATCCGGCCGTCCTCATCGAACTCCTGGTAGGCCTTGGCGACGGATGACTGGTTGGGGATCGTCAGCATCCGCATCCAGCGGCCGAGCACCCGCATCTGGTTCACGGCGTTGAACGACTGCGAGCCGCCGGAGACCTGCATCACCGCGAGCGTGCGGCCCTGCGTGGGGCGGACGGAGCCGACCGAGAGCGGGATCCAGTCGATCAGCGACTTCATCACCCCGGTCATCGCGCCGTGCCGCTCGGGGCTCGTCCAGACCTGCGCCTCGGACCAGAGCGACAGCTCGCGCAGCTCCTGAACCTTGGGGTGATCCACGGGGCCGCCGTCCGGCAGCGGCAGGCCCGTTGGATCGAACACGCGCGTCTCGCAGCCGAGGCGTCTGAGCAGGCGCTCGGCCTCGAAGGTCAGCAGGCGGCTGTAGGAGACGGGCCGCAGCGAGCCGTAGAGCAGAAGGACCCGCGGCGGATGGGTCGAACGCGGACCGTGGAGCCGCGAAAGGTCGGTCGGGCGGAACGAGCTCTCGTCGAGGTTCGGCAGATCGCTCACGACTCCGCTCCCGCCTTCACGACCTAGACGTCCTCCTTGGTGAAGTCGCCCGCGAGCGGCGCTGGCAGGATCTCCAGCACGACCTCCGACGGCCTGCAGAGCCGAACGCCGCGCGAGGTGAACACGAACGGGCGGTTGATCAGGATCGGGTGCTTGAGCATGGCGTCGAGGATCGCGTCGCCGGTGACCGACGGATCGCCGAGGCCGAGCTCCGCGAAGAGCGTTTCCTTCGCCCGGGCGGCCTCCCGCGGGGTCAGTTCGGCGGCGGCGAACGCCTTCGCCAACTCGTCGCGCGAAGGTGGCGCCTTAAGGTACTCGACGACGGTCGGCTCAACGCCCGCGGCCCGGATCATCGCTAGCGTGTTGCGGGACGTGCCGCAGGCGGGGTTGTGCCAGATGGTGACGGCCTCGGTCATCGCGGCGTCCTCAGGAACGGGATTCGGGAGCGGCCGCGCGAACGCCGCGGGCCTCGTACCAGGGTTTTGAGCGGTTCACGATCCACACGACCGACAGCATGACGGGCACCTCGATCAGCACCCCCACGACGGTGGCGAGCGCGGCCCCGGACTTGAATCCGAACAGGCTGATGGCCGCGGCGACCGCGAGCTCGAAGAAGTTCGACGCCCCGATCAGCGCCGACGGGCCGGCAACGCAATGGGCCTCGCCCGAAGCCCTGTTCAGCAGGTAGGCGAGGCCGGAGTTGAAGTAGACCTGGATCAGGATCGGCACCGCCAGCAGGGCGATGACGAGCGGCTGGGCGACGATCTGCTCCCCCTGGAAGGCGAACAGCAGGACGAGCGTCGCGAGCAGGGCGACGAGCGAGAGCGGCTGGATCTTCGCCAGCAGGCGGTCGAGCGAGGCCTGTCCGCTAGATGCCAGAATCCGTCGGCGCAGCACCTGCGCCGCAATCACCGGCACGACGATGTAGAGGCCGACCGACAGGAGCAGCGTGTCCCAAGGCACGGAGATCGCCGACAGGCCCAGCAGCAGGCCGACGAGCGGCGCGAAGGCGACGATCATGATCGCGTCGTTGACCGCCACCTGGCTCAGCGTGAACAGGGGGTCGCCCCTCGTCAGGTTCGACCACACGAACACCATCGCGGTGCAGGGGGCCGCGGCGAGCAGGATCAGCCCGGCGATGTAGCTGTCGATCTGGTCCGCGCGCAGCCAGGGCCGGAACAGCCAGCCGACGAACAGCCATCCGAGCAGCGCCATCGAGAACGGCTTGACCGCCCAGTTGACGAACAGCGTCACCGACACGCCCCGCCAGTGAGCCGCGACCTTACGCAGGGCGCCGAAGTCGACCTTCACGAGCATGGGGACGATCATCAGCCAGATGAGCGCCGCGACGGGCAGGTTCACGCTCGCGACCTCAAGCGAGCCGATCGCGTGGAAGATGCCCGGCGCGACGTAACCGAGCGCGACGCCGACCACGATGCAGAGAAAGACCCAGACGGTCAGGTAGCGCTCGAACAACGACACGGTCAGGCCCTCGCGGCCGTATCGCAGCCGCAGCCCTTCTCGAGCTGCTCGAACACTGGCGCGCACACGTCGGGATGGCCCTTGCAGCAGTCCTCGAGCAGGTAGTTCACGAGGCCGCGCATGCCGTCGAAGTTGGCGGCGTAGAGGATCGAGCGCCCGTCGCGGACCCCGGTGATAAGCCCGGCGCGGGCGAGGATGGCGAGGTGGGTCGACAGCGTGTTCTGGAGGCAGCCGAGCGCCTCGGCGATCCCGCCCGCGGGCTGCGGCTCGGGGGCCGTCGTGACGAGGTGCTTGAAGATGCGGAGCCGCGTGGATTGGCCCAGCGCCGAGAGGGCGTCGAGGGCCGAGGCTTCGCGGTCGGTCGTGGAGTCGGGCATGTCGCCTCCGTTGATGGGAGGCATTTGTATCGAAATATCGATGAGTGTCGATATCTTGGGACCCCAAACAGCCTCGACGAGGATCTTTCGAGGCCATGGCCATGCAAGCGAAAGCGCTAGCATAGGACCCGGGAACGATTGTGTGATTTGGACACCTCGCGCGATCGGACTGCGGCTGCGGCAACTGACATGGGAGGAGCTGGAGTGAACCGGGGGCGTGAGGTGCTGGAGGCGCGACAGGTCGCGATCTACTTCGCGGCGATCGTCCTGGGCGGACTTGCCGGAATGGCGCTCGGCGGCGCCGAGGCGCTCGAGGCCGCAATCAACCCGGCTCTCGCACTGATGCTGTTCGTCACCTTCCTCCAGGTCCCGCTGGTCGAGCTCGGCGCGGCGCTGAGGAACGGACGCTTCCTCGCCGCGCTCCTCAGCGTGAACTTCGTCGCCGTCCCGCTGCTCGCCTTCGGCCTCGTCCAGCTCCTGCCGGACGACCCGCTGCTTCGGCTCGGCGTCCTGTTCGTGCTGCTGACCCCGTGCATCGACTACGTGGTCACCTTCGCCCACCTCGGGGCCGGGGCGACGCCCGACTGCTGCTGGCCTCGACCCCGATCCTGCTGATCGCCCAGATGGCGCTCTTGCCCGTCCAGCTCGGAGCGATGCTCGGCGACGGCGCCTCGGCCCTCGTCCAGCCAGGACCGTTCGTCCATGCCTTCGTCTGGCTGATCGCTCTGCCCTTGCTGCTTGCCGCGGCGGTGCAGTTCTGGGCAAACCGATCCCGTGCTGGGGCCTGGGCGTCGGCGGCGCTCGGCCTGCTCCCGGCGCCCGCGACCGCGCTGGTGCTCGTTCTGGTGCTGGCGGCGGTCGCCCCGAGGATCGGCGAGGCGCTGCCGTCGGCGCTCGCCGCGGCCCCCGTCTATGTGGCGTTCGCCGTGCTGGCGCCGCTGCTGGGCCTTGCCGGGGCCCGCCTGTTCGGCCTCGACGCCCCGGCCGGGCGCGCGGTCGCCTTCAGCGCGGCGACGCGGAACTCGCTCGTCGTCCTGCCGCTCGCTTTCGCGGTGCCAGGCGGCGCACCAATCCTCCCTGCCGTCATCGTCACCCAGACGATCGTCGAGCTGCTGAGCGAGCTCGCTTACATCCGCCTCGTGCCGAGGCTGCATCCCGATCGCCGGGTCGCTGCTGCTTGAAGGGCGCAACGCCGGGTGGCCTGCGAGTGGGCGACGGCTCGCCGCACGCGCGGCGAAGGTCTCTCCACCAGAGCGGAGCGCTATATGCGGCAACCGTCCTTCGTGTCTCTAACTCCGGAGTTGGCCAGGGCGACCGACAAGCCGAGGGGCGGGTCGGTCCCCGTCAATCGCTCGGCGGCGATGACCGCTGCTTTCCGTTCAGCCAGCCGATCGCGACTGCGGCGATAAGGAGCCAAGGCAGCAGCGCAAGGTTCAGCGCCTGCCACCCGAGCCAGTTCAGCAGGGCGCCGGCGCCAAGCGAGCAGGCGAGATCCGAGACGAAGATCGTCATGTCGTTGGTCGCCTGCGCCGGGCCGCGCTCCGCGGCCCGATAGGTCGAAGTCAGAAGCGTCGTGCCACCGACGTAAAGGAAGTTCCAGCCGATCCCGAGCAGGACGAGCGCCGACGCGAACGACCCGAAACCGAGACCTGTCGCGGTCATCGCCACATGGCCCGCCAGCAGGCAGACCCCCGCCAGCATGATCCTCAGGACCCCGAAGCGCGCCATGAGCGATCCGGTGAAGAACGAGGGCAGAAACATGCCCAGCACGTGGAGCTGAATGACGGTCGACGCCGCAACGAGATCGTGGTGGTGGCCGACCATCGCGATCGGCGTGGCGGTCATGGCGAGGATCATGATCCCGTACCCGGTAGCCGCCCCGAACAGCGCAACGAGATAGGCGGGCTGGGAGACGACCTCGCGCCACGGCCGAGCGGCGGCCTCGCCAACCGCGGCCGCGGTGGGCCGCGGCACGCGCAGCGCCAGAAGGACGATCGCCGCAGCGGCGTCCAGCGCAGCCAACATCGCGAACGAGCCCGCGTATGGAACGGCAAGCGCGTCGACGCCCCAGCGGCCGAGCAGCGGACCCGCGAGCGCGGCGACCACGCCGCCGGCAAGGACGAGCGAGATCGCCTTGGGCCGGAACGCGTCGTCCGAGACCTCGCCGGCGGCGAAGCGATAAAACTGCGCGAAGGCTTGGTAGACTCCGACCAGGAAGGCGCCGAGGCATAGAACCCACAGCGTTCCTGCCCAGAGCCCCAGCACGGCGACCACGCCTCCAAGGCTTCCGGCCGAGGCCCCGAGCACGAACCCGGGTCGACGGCCGACGCGCGCCATCCACATCGACGCCGGGAAGGTTGCGACGGCGGTGCCAAGGAACATCGACGCGACCGGGGCGGTGGCGATCGCGGGATCGGCGGCGAGGCTCGCGCCAGCGAGGCCGCCGACCGTCATCACCAGCACCGACGCGGTCTGGAACAGGCCTTGGCAGGCCGCGAGCAGCAGCACCTGGCCATGGGAATGCGATCGAGCCAGGCGGCGCCTCTCGTTTGAGGCGCGACCTATGCCGCGACTGCTTCAATCATTCAAGCGATTGATTGAAGCATCGGTCTGACGTAGAAATCGGATCATGAAGAAGATCGTTCTTGAACGCGTCGGCGACGTCGTGAGGGCGCTGGGCAGCGGCCCACGTCTCGAGCTGCTGGAGCATGTCTCGCAGGGCGAGCGCTCCGTGGAGAGGCTGGCGGACGCGGCGGGCCTTTCGGTCGCGAACGCCTCCCAGCATCTGCTCAAGCTGAGGGCGGCGGGGTTTGTCCGTTCGCGCCGGGACGGCAAGGCCGTCATGTACTCGCTCGCCGATCCTTCGGTGACCGAGCTTGTGGCCGGGCTGTTCCGCCATGCCGAGCGCACGCAGGCGGAGATCCGGGCGATCGTCGCTGACTCGTTCGGCCGCCTCGACAGGCTCGAGGCGGTGTCCAGGTCCGAACTCATCGGGCGTCTCGAGGAGGGAGCCGTCACCCTTCTCGACGTCCGTCCCGAAGACGAGTTCGCGCTCGGCCATCTGCCCGGCGCGCTCAACGTGCGGCTCGACCAGCTCGAGGCGCGGCTCGCCGAGCTTCCCGCCGACCGCGAGATCGTCGCCTACTGCCGGGGCCCGTACTGCGTCCTCTCGTTCGAGGCCGTCGCCGTCCTGCGGAGCAAGGGCTTCACCGTTCGCCGGCTCGAGGACGGCTATCCCGAATGGCTGGCCGCGGGGCTTCCGACCGAGAGTGCGGAGCGCGCGCTGTGACGCTCGCGATCGAGGGCTTCTTCAAAGGCACCGGGATGCCGGACGCCGATTGGTGGGAAGCTCTCTGGCCCGACCCGGCCGCCGTGATCGAGGCCGTCGGCGTGAGGCCCGGCATGGCCGTCGTCGACCTCTGCTGCGGCGACGGCTGGTTCACCCTGCCGATCGCAGCGTGCGCCCGGTACGTCACCGGGATCGACATCGATCCCGCCCTGCTCGACGTCGCGCGGGAACGGCTGGACGGAGCCGGCGCGGCCAACTGCACGCTTTTCGAGGCGGACGCTTACGATCTCCACCGCTGCGTCACCGACCCCGTCGACCACGTCCTTCTAGCGAACGCGTTCCACGGCGTTCCCGACCAGCCGCGCCTGCTCGCGGCGGTGCGGGAGTCGCTGGCCCCCGGCGGGCTCTTCGCCGTGGTGAACTGGCATGAGCTCGACCGGGCCGAGACGGCGGTGCTCGGCCAGCCGCGGGGACCGGCGACCGAGATGCGGATGCCGTGCGGCGTGACGGTCGAGGTCGTCGAGGCCGCGGGCCTCCTCCACGAGGGAACGATCGAGGTCTCGCCTTTCCACTACGGCGCCTTGTTCAGGCGTGATCGATAGGGAGCAGTCTGGCCCGGCGCCTCCCACGAGCGCTGCAAGCGGAGCAACGCCATGGAGCAGTATTCCCTCGTCGCGCTGGTGACCCTCGCCGCCGCGCTCATGGTCTTCGGCATGGCGCTGTTCGTGGCGCGGACACACGCCAGTACGGGGATCCTCGCGCCTACGATGACGGGCGACCCGGTGCTCGAGCGTGCGATCCGAGCCCACGCCAACACCGTCGAGTGGACACCGATCTTCTTCCCCTCGCTCTGGGTCTTCGCCGTCTACTGCAGCACGGCGTGGGCGTCGGCCCTCGGGACGGTTTGGATCGCCGGGAGGATCGTCTACTTCATGGGCTACGTGTCGGCGCCCGGGCGGCGGTTCCCGGGCTTCTTCGTCCAAAGCGCGGCGGTCTTCGCGATGCTGTTCGGAGCCGCAGGGAAGATTGTCTACGCGAGCCTAGCCGGGTGAGTCGATCGCGAGACGAGCCGCAGCAATCAGGCGCCAAGAAGCGTCAGGGTGACTGTAGCGATGACGATCCCGGCGACCGCCGTCCATGGCGGCGCTCGCCAAGCGACCAACGCGACGAACCCTGCGGCGACGACAAGGAAATCTCGCGGAGACAGCACCGCGCTCGTCCACACGGGATCGTAAAGCGCAGAGGCGAGCACTCCAACGACTGCAGCATTGGCGCCTCTGAGCGCCGCACGCGCGTGCGGCCTCGTCCGGATCGCCCCCCAAAAGGGCAGCGCCGCTAGCAGCACCAGAACTCCCGGTATGAAGATGGCGATGAGCGCGATCGCAGCTCCAACGAGACCATTCGGTTCAGGTCCCATCGCGGCGCCCAGGTAAGCCGCGAAGGTGAACAGTGGGCCGGGCATAGCTTGCGCTGCGCCGTAGCCCGTCAGGAAGGCGTCGGCTCCCACCCAGCCGAGCGGGACAGTTTCAGCCTGCAAGAGCGGCAGCACCACATGTCCGCCCCCGAACACCAGGGCGCCGGAGCGGTAGAACGAGTCCGCCATCGCCACGAACTGCGCATCGGTGACGGCACGCAGAAGCGGCAGACCGAACAGGAGCACGAAGAACGAGGCCGCGCACATCACTCCGAAGCCTCGGCTGACGCCAAACGACGGTGACGGCGCAAGGGGGGCGCTCGTGGCCGAACGGCCTTGGAACAGCAGCCCTGCCACGGCTCCTAGCGCGATCGCGGCGATCTGGCCCCACTGGCCGCCGAAGACGACTGCCCCGACGGCGACCACCGCGACCGTCGCCGTCGCCCTGTCCGGAAGGAGCGAGCGAGCCATACCGAGAACCGCTTGGGCGACGATCGCGACCGCGACGAGCTTCAGGCCGTGGGCGACCGCGGATCCGAGAGGCCCGGAAAAAGCGTTGGCGCCATAGGCGATGGCGACCATGAGGACCGCGGAAGGCAGCGTAAATGCGGTCCAGGCCGCGATCGCGCCGAGCGGACCACCCCGCATTAGGCCAAGCGCGAAGCCGACCTTGCTCGAGGCGGGACCCGGCAGGAACTGGCAGAGAGCGACGAGGTCCGCATACCCCGCTTCGTCGAGCCACCTGCGCCTGACGACCAATTCGTCGCGGAAGTAGCCGAGATGGGCGATCGGGCCACCGAACGAGGTCAGTCCCAGCTTAAGGAAAGCTCCCGCGACTTCGGCGACGGAGCCGCGCTCTTCGCTTGTTCCGACGAGACCTTTGCGAGTTCCGTCCATGCCGTCTCCGACTACTGTCGCCCCTTTATGCGGCCATTAGCCGGGGTCCTCGGCTCGGCCAATGCGGTCTTCTCGCGCAGGCGCTCGCTCACCCTTTCGTGACAGAATTCGCACTTGAGCCTGAAGCGGCTACAGGGTGCAGCCTCCCGCAAGAGACTGGGAGATCCGCATGCCCCACATCGACCGCCGGACGCTTGTGGCGGCACTCGCGACCACGCCTCTCGCCGCGGGCCTCGGAGGCCGCGCCAATGCGCAGGCAAGCGGCGAAGTCGCGCTCGCGAATCCCGGCCCGCTCCCGGAGAAAGGTTTCGGACCTGAGGACGCAAGGGTGAAGGTCATCGAGTACGCCTCGATCACCTGCCACCACTGCCAGAACTTCCACGCCAACACCTGGCCGCAGGTGAAGGCGAAATACGTCGACACGGGCAAGATCCGCTTCGTCATGCGGGAGTTCCCGCTGAACCCGCTCGCGGCCGGCGGCTTCATGCTCGCCCGCTGCGTGCCGGACGACCGCTGGTATCCGGCGATCGACGTCCTCTACCGCACCGCGGAGACGTGGAGCCACGCGCAGGATCCGGTTGCGGAACTCCAAAAGGTCATGCGGCAGCTCGGCATGGGCAAGGAGGCGTTCGAAGCCTGCCTGTCGAACCAGAAGCTCCTCGACGACATCAACGCCGTTGGCCGGAGCGGCTCGATGGCGGGCGTGACGGGCACGCCGACCTTCTTCTTCAACGGCGGCCAGAAGCGCCAGGGAGCGCTGACGCTCGCGGAGTTCAGCGCGATCGTCGACCCGATGCTCAGCTGACCGGACGGCTCAGTCCGCGATCAGCCGCCGGAGCTTCTGGAGCTGAATCTCCTCGGCCTCATGCGGGTCGAGCGAGCCCACGAAGGTGCCGTCGGCGTTCATCATGTAGACGATGGCGTTGTGGTCCATCGTGTAGTCGCCGTCCTTGGTCGGCACCTTCCGCGCGGCGGCCTTGAACGACCGCACGACCTCGTCGGTCCGGGCCTGGTCGCCCCTCAGCGCGACGATCCGCGGATCGAAGCTCGTCATGTAGGCCGCGAGCGCTTCCTGGGTGTCGCGCTCGGGATCGACCGTCACGAACAGCGTCCGCACCTTCCCGGCGTCGGGGCCGAGCTGCTCGAGCCTGCGCGACAGCTCCGCGAGCGTGGTGGGGCAGACGTCGGGACAATGCGTGAAGCCGAAGAACAACAGGTAGGGCTTGCCCCGCATGTCGGCCTCGGCGACGGCCTCGCCGCGGTGGCTGGTGAGCCGGAACGGACCGCCGATCTGGGAGGCGACGGAGACCGTCCGCGTCTTCTCCGGCGCCGGCAGCCGCCAGAGCCCGACGCCGAGCCCTCCCAGTCCGACGAGAGCCACGGCGACCAGCGCCCAGAGTGCGAGACGCACGGCGCGCAGGGCCGTCATCGGGCCGGCCTCGCCGGGTCGAAGCGGAGCAGGCGGAGCGCGTTGGCGGTGACAAGGACCGTCGCTCCCGTGTCGGCGAGGATCGCCATCCAGAGCGGGGTCGCTCCCACCAGCGTCGCCACTAGGAACGCGCCCTTCAGGCCGAGCGCGAGCGCGACGTTGGTCCAGATGTTGGACAGCGTCGCGCGGGACAGGACGACAAGCTCCGCCACGCCGCCGACACGGTCCTTCAGGAGCGCGGCGTCGGCGGTCTCGAGCGCGACGTCCGTCCCGCCGCCCATCGCGACCCCGACGGAGGCCGCCGCAAGCGCCGGGGCGTCGTTCACGCCGTCGCCGACCATCGCGATCGGCCCGGCGCCGCGAAGTTCGGCGATGGCCTCGAGCTTCGCCGCGGGCAGGAGCTCGGCTCTCTCCTCGACGCCGAGTTCTCCCGCGATCGCCGCGGCCGCCCGGGCGTTGTCGCCCGTCAGCATGATCGTGCGCAGTCCGAGCGAGCGAAGCCGCGCCAGTCCTGCGGCCGCGTCCTCACGCGGACGGTCCTTGAGCGCGACGAGGCCGAGAAGACGCTTGCCTTCGGAGACGACCACCACGGTGTCGCCCCGGGCCTCCAGTTGCGCGACGCGCGCCGCGGCCTCGGGCGTGAGAAACCCTTCCTCCGAGGCATGGCGGGGTGAACCGACCGAGACGAAGCCGGAGGACAGGCGCGCCGTCATCGCCTTGCCGGGCGTCGCGATGCTCCCGCCGAACGTCCTGGGCAGGTCCAAAGCGCGTGCCTCGGCCTCCTCGACGATTGCCGCCGCGAGCGGGTGACTGGAGCCGCGCTCGACCGCGGCCGCCTTCGCCAGAACCGTCTCGACGGAGGTCTCGACGCCCACGACCTCGACGACCTTCGGTCGTCCCACCGTCAGAGTTCCTGTCTTGTCGAACGCCACCGTCTTCACCCGGCCGAGCGTCTCGAGCGCGGCGCCGCCCTTGATCAGCAGGCCGCGGCGTGCGCCGGAGGCAAGACCGGACGCGACCGCCGCCGGGGTCGAGATCACCAGCGCGCATGGGCAAGCGATCAGCAGCACCGCGAGGCCGCGATAAATCCACGTCTGCCAGTCGCCTCCCGCCAACAGGGGCGGACCAACCACGACGGCGAGCGCCAGCAGCATCGCGGCGGGCGTGTACAAGCGGCTGAAGCGCTCGATGAAGCGCGCGGTCGGCGCCTTCGTCGCCTGCGCCTCCTCGACCATGTGCACGATGCGCGCGATGGTGTTGTCGGCTGCGGCCTTGGTGATCGAGACGCGCAGCTCGCCGTTCGCGTTGACGCTGCCCGCGTAGACGCTGGAGCCCGTTTCCTTGAGGACGGGTCGGGACTCGCCGGTGATCGGCGCCTCGTTCACCTCGGAGGCCCCATCGACCACGGAACCGTCGGATGGGATGCGGTCGCCGGGCCGGACGAGAACGAGGTCGCCAACCTCGAGGTCGGCCGCGGCGACCGTCTCGACCGTCGCCCCGCGGATGCGTCGCGCCGTGCGCGGGATGAGGTCGACCAGGGTCTTCACGCCCGCCCTCGCGCGGCTCGCGGCGACGCCCTCGAGCAGCTCACCGACAGCGAACAGGAACACGACCACGGCGGCCTCGGGCGCCTCGCCGATCGCGATCGCGCCGACGGCCGCGACCGACATCAGCGTCTCGATGCTGAAGGGGGTGCCGTTCAGCGCGCCGGCGACGGCGCGTCGAAGGATGGGAACGAGGCCGAGCGCCGCGGCGGCGACGTAGGGCCACTCGGCCCAGCCGGGCTCGGCGAAGGACAGGCCCCACGCCGCAGCGAGCAGCGCGCCGGTGGCGAGCACAAGGCGGCCCTTGGTGGACGCGTGCCAGGCGCCGTCGTGCCCGCCGTGGTCGTGAGCAGAGACGGAACCGGGGGCAGCCGGATCGAGAGCCTTGAAGCCGAGGCTGTCGACCTTGGCCCGGATCGCCTCCCGGCTGGTGCGGTCCTCGTCGACCGTGATCGACATCGAGGCCGCGGCGACGCTCACCTCGACGTCGGCGACGCCCGGCAGGCGGCGCATCGCGGTCTCGATCTTCGCGGCGCAGGAGCCGCAGTCCATGCCCTCGATGCGGAGCTTCAGCGCGCTCGCGGCAGCCATCTCGTCACCTCGACAATTCCGACGTGACGCACGATATGGACCCTGTAGCAACTACAGGGTCAAGCGGGAGCCATCGCCCATGCCGGACATCCTCGCGATCGGCGAGCTGGGACGCGCGACCGACACCAAGGTCGAGACCATCCGTTACTACGAGCGGATCGGCCTGCTCGCGGCGCCGAGACGCACGTCGGGCAACTACCGCGCCTATGACGGCTCCCACCTGAACCGCCTGAGCTTCATCCGCCGCTCGCGCGACCTCGGCTTCTCGCTCGACCAGGTCAGGGCGCTGCTCGGGCTCGCCGACCAGAAGGACCGCCCGTGCGAGGCGGTCGACGAGATCGCCAAGACCCACCTCGCCGAGGTCGAGCGAAAGATCGCCGACCTCACCGCGCTCAAGGGCGAGCTGGAGAACATGATCCACCAGTGCGGCTGCGGCACGGTGCGGGACTGTCGGATCATCGAGACGCTGTCGCCAGAGGCGGCTTCCGCAAAGGGAGGGAACGCCGATGCACGTCATTGACCGAAGGACGTTTGGCGCCCTGGCGCTCCGCGCGTCGTTGGTCGCCTGCGGGTCGGTACGGGCGGCGGGTCCGACGATGACGGTCCACAAGGATCCGAACTGCGGCTGCTGCGAAGCCTGGGTCGACCATGTCCGGGCGGCCGGCTATGAGGCGAAGGTGTTGGTCGTCCCCGCCATGAACGCGATCAAGGCGAAGCTCCGCGTGCCTGTCGGCATGAGGTCGTGCCACACCGCCGAGATCGACGGCTACGTCCTCGAGGGGCACGTCCCGGCCGCTGCCATCGCCCGCCTGCTGGCCGAGCGCCCGAAGGTCCGTGGCCTTGCGGTGCCCGGCATGCCGATCGGCTCGCCCGGGATGGAGGTCGAGGGCCGCGATCCCGAGACCTACGGCGTGATGGCGTTCGGCGAGGATGGCGTCCGGATTTCATGACATTCACAGGCGCGACTCCAGTCTAGCGACAGAACGAATGCGATAGCGGCACTTCCAGCGCCGCTCTCCGCGCGCGATCGAAAGACTGGTTTTGGCGCCGAGCGGTCGCAAGGCGCCGTTCCGCTCGAATGCGGATCGCGCGGTGTCGCTCGATAGTGGCCTTTCTGAACGTCAGCGATGGTCATCAGCGGCACCGCATTGGATGTGGATCCACTCCTGATCAACAAAGCGACGAGTGTTCATAATTGCGGGAATAAGCACGCCATCAGCATAATCGCAGCCGGTTGCCGCTACGGGCCGCTGCCCACTCTTGCCGGCCTCCTCAGGTGAATGGCCACCTCCACTCAGCAACTGTGCCGCCATAGGAGCGTAGCCTGGCTCCCAAGCCCTGCAGGCGGGAAAAATTTCCCGCAGCCCAGCGAGGATGGCCATCCCTGAATAGTCGAGGTCGCCCCAGAAAGCGGCTGGCGCGTCGGTCTGCCTATAGACGAACTCGTGGAACGCAGCGCAGTAAGAAAAATCCGACAACTCATCGAAGTTGAAAAAGAACCGAGCGCCGTCTGGCCGACGAGTACGGCGGGCGGCACCAAGGAAGCCGCTGCAGTAGATCAGAGCGGCTCCTTGATACAGGGATGACCGTCGGTCTCGGGCTGCAATTCGCGCTTCGTGGATCGCGCGCTCGAAAGAAGTCCTGTTTTCGATAAACAGTAGCCAAGAGCAGCCGCCGGCGAAATAGACGTCGAGGTGAACTGCCTGCTCGGGGTAGGGGCATTCATTTTCGCCGAGAAGGGCGGCGACAATGTCCGAACGGCCATCGAGAACCTTCGACAGTCCCCAGAACGCAGAACTGGAGACTTCGCGGAGCATGAGATTGAGCTCCGGGTGATGCGCGCGACGGATCGACATGAGGGCCTCGAAGACCTCGGAGGCCCCGCGGTCGCGCACGACAATGGGCGTCGCTGCCAGCACGAGCTTGATGTCGTCGGGCAGATCGCTCGCCTCGACGATGGCGCGCCACTCTGCATAGCGTCCCAGCCCAGGCCTGGGACGGCCATAGAAGGCCCTCAGGCGATCTTCTGCGCCGGGATCGGTCGAGACCACGAAGCCCGGCTCGCGCTCCTCACGCGTGCCGTAGCGGGCCGCCTTGCGGAGGTGGATCTCGCCGAAGCCGCTCGCCTGCAGCAGCTCGAGGACATGCCATGCGAGCTCCCGGTCGTCGTTGGAGCCTGCCGCGAAGATCTCCGGTGCCGTGCCGGCGTCGAGCGCGATGCGCAGCACACGGCTCCGGGCCTCAGCCCCGGCCTTGTCCAAACGGTCGAGAGCCTTCGCGAGGATGCGTTTCGCCAGAGGATCGGCGAGGGCGCTTTCGATGTTCATTCGGCGGCAATCGCGCCGCCCGAGCGATCGACCGGGTTCGCGCGATCGAAGGCCGCGACGGCCCGCTTTTCGGTCTCGCGGCGATGTCGGTCGTAAATCGCCTCGACCTTGGCGCGGTCGAGATCGGCCTCGCTGATCCAGCTCTGGGAGCCGGCTTCAGGCGACTTGGCGAACCCAATGCGCTTGTCGAAGATGTCGAGCACCGCCGCCGTCGACTTCGAAGGCGCCGAGATCACGAGCTGCAGGCCGATCGTCTCCGACAGGAAGTCGATGACGCGTCGGGTTCGGGTCTCGTCCATCTTCCCGAACACCTCGTCGAGGAACATCGTACGGAAGTGGGCGCAGTTCTGCTTCGAGAACAGCTTGAAGCCCGCCGCGAAGACCGCAGCCCGGATGATGTAGAAGGCCGTCTCGGACTCACCGCCCGAGCCCGTGCCCCAGGTCGACATGTCGATCCATTCGCCTGACTTCGACCGCTTGGCGAAGTCGTACTTCTTGTAGTTCCGGTAGTCCGCGATCCGCTCGAGTTCGGCGATCGAACGCTCGACGTCGTTCGACAAAAGCAGCGCCTTGAGCTTCTCAAGCGTCTCAAGGTCCGTGGGGTCGAACTCGACGTCGTTGAAGAGGTCGAGCCTGCCGGCGTCGTCGGAGCGCTCCTGCGCGGTGTTGGCCTCCGCCTTGGCCTGGACTGCGCGGAACAACGAGATGTACTCCTCGAACTCGGGCGAGGGCGACGCCGTGACCCGCATCTGGTCGCCGGAGAAGCTGATGTGCTCGAGGTTCTTGTTGACCACCTCGATGGTCGGCATGGGTCCGGTGACTTTGCCGAGGATCCGCTGGCAGAAGTTAGTCGTGAAAGCCGAGGTGAAGTTGATCTCCGCCATCTTGAGCTCGGCGCGGAGCTCGACCAGGCCGGTGTTCCGCTGGCGACGCAACTGATCGTAGACCTGCTGCTCGATGGCCTCGATCCACTGCGCCATGGGCGCGGGATGCGGCGTCGGGTACTCGCACTTGTGCTGGAGCACCTTCTGGTGGTCGAGCGCCTCGGCGTTGTAGACGCGCAGCGTCTCCTGCACGAGCTGGTACTTGCGAACGACCTCGAGGCGGCGCTCTGCGCGACGATCCTCGAAGGACTTCACCTCGCGGCCGCTCTCCATCTCCTCCCGGAACATCCGATCGTAATGCGGCCGCTTCAGGCTGCCGGCCAGGACCAGCGCGGCGTCCATGTCCTCGAGAGCCTTCGCGACGCCCGGCGCGAGCTTGGCGATTTCGGCTTCCTGCTCGCCGATGATGGCGGTCTGAGCGTAAAAGACCTGCTCGTGGTTGGCGATCTGCTTGGCGATCGCGATGCGCAACTTCTCGATCTCGTCGGCCCGCTCGTTCTCCTCCGCGAGCTGGTCCTCCAGCCCCTGAATGCTCGAAAGGTCGAGCTCGTCGAGCTGGATGCGGGCGCGCCGGATGACGGCAGACGCCTCTGACAGCGCTGAAGAATCGAGGCCGGCGAGGTCCGCCGGCCGGGCGCGGGCGAGGCCGGTCTCGGCGTCCTTCACCGCCTTCTCGACCAGACGGTCTCGTCCGATCTCGCCTTGCAACTCCTCAATCCTGGCCGCGATGCTGGCCGCGTGCCGTCGCCGGACCTCGACGCCGAACACCAGGTCCTCGTCACCGACGGCGCGATTGCGATACTGGAAGGCGTGGACCGAGGTCCCATCGACAAGCAGCGCGCTTCGCTGGGTGCGCAGGTCTCCTTCGGTGGCGACGCACATCGAGCGGCCGTAGCGCGCCTTAAGATAGCCGATCGCGACGGGATCGGAGGTCTTGATCTTGTCGACCAGCGAGCCGGAACGCGCGTTGGCGGCCTCCTTCAACGCCTCACCGATCTGGACGACGCTCGGACGCTTGCGGACCGGGGACTGATAGCGCCGCAGCAGCGCGATGACTCGCGTCTCGTAGTCCTTGTCGTAGAGGATGGCGTAGCGATCGGCGCCGATGAAGCCTTCGATCGACCGAGCCCATGCCAGGTCGGCTATCTCCACGACGTCGCACAGGATGCGGGGGCGGGACTCGGGCAGGACCTCCTGGAGGTAGTCTCTGAAGGCCGAGACCTCGGGCGGATAGTGCGCGCGTCCGGCTGCGAAGCTCTGGCGACGGCGCTCGAGGTCATCGCGCTGCTCGGTCTTGACCCTCAGCTCGGCGCGCAGCCGGTCGGCCGCCATTCCAATGTCGTTCAGGACGGACTGGTCGCCTTCGATCGCCGAGCTCCAGCCGGCGCCGACGGCGGCGTTCACACGCCAGACGCCCTCGGCGAGCTCCTCGACGGCGGTGGCTCCGAGGCCGTCCTTGACCGCCATGAAGTGCGCCTGGAGAGCGGGGAGGTCGACCGCCTCGATGCGGGCCCGGATCGCGTCGAGACGGGCGCTGACCGCATCCATGCCGTTGATCGAGCGCAGGGCGTTCACCGAGGACGTCACGAGCGCGCGCAGGGCGCCCATGGTGAGGCCGGCGTTGGACAGCTTACGGCTGAAGCCGTCGACGACGTCTCCGCCCTTCTCGATCTCCCGCTCAAGATCGCGACGGATGCGATCGACGTCGCTCGCTGCGATCTGGGCGCCGAGCGTCCGGATGAGCTCACGCGTCTCCTTGAGGCGCGTCTCCTCACGCTCGTCGCGGGTCGTGGCCTCATCGAGCTTGGTTGATGCCTCGTCTCGCATCGATACGGCGGCATCGCGCTTGGCGGTAGCGTCGCCCAGCCGGCGGGACGCGGCGAGCGCGACGAAGGTCCACTCCTCCATGAAGGACGGCCCCGCTTCCTCGAGCAGATAGCGCTGCGCCTCTTCGAGGAGGGAGACGTTGTTCTGCAGCCGGTCGGCCTGGATGCGCAGGTTGGAGACGTCGCGGATGGTCCCGGTCAGCTCCGTGATCATGCGCTTGTTGTCCTCGGCCTCGAGGATCTCGTCGCGGATCAGGCCATGCAGGTCGTCGGGCTGGCGATAGGCCACCGAGTTGACGAAGGCGCGCATGCAGCCGACCGCTTCGTCATTGGTGACGGCCTTGTCCGAGCCCCTCAGCCGCGCATAGAGCATGCTCGTAAAGGCCGACTTGGTGCCGAAGTCGAGCACGGCGTCGCGGCCGAACCGCTTGCGGAGCGCCAATGCCAGATCCCGAACGCGGATCACCTCCTCCTCGCCGTCGACGATCTCGATCAGGTCGGCGCTGCCGATCCTGTGACCGATGACGATGATGCGCTGCTCGTCGACCATCTTGAGGTGGACGTGCTCGCCGAGCTTGTCGGAGCGTGCCTCGCCGCCGACGATCGCCGTAAAGGGCGCGCCATAGTCGCCGTCTGAGGCGTCCGGCTCCCACGCGATCGCCGCGTAGCCGTGGGCGCCCTCGGCCCGGTGCGCAGGTCCGCTGTCGTCGGCGCCAAGCACATAGGAAGCGAAGGTGCGCTTGGACTTCTTCGCGGACTTTGCGCCTTCGGTCTGGGCCGCGTTGTAGCGCGCGTATCGCGGATCGTTGCCGGTCGCGACCGCGATGATGGCGTCGATGAAGGAGGTCTTGCCGGCACCCGACTCGCCGGCGAGCAGAGTGAGCCCGCCGAAGTTGACGTCCTGATGGGGGAGATGGCCCCAATTGACCACCGAAGCCTGGATCATCTTCATTGCGCGGTGTCCCCCACCTCGTCATCGCCGTCGACGTCGGCCTCTTCGGCGCCGTCCATCCCGTCCGCGTCGTCAGGCACAGGACCTGCGTCGGCTTCCGCAGCCGCTTCCTCGATCGCGCGGAGCGCGCGGGCGAGCACGCTGTCGTAGACTAGCGTCTCGATCTCGGGGCGGATGCTGATCACGACCTCATCGTTCCTGAGGTCGCGTACGCTCTCGATGTCGAGGTCGGCGACCCCAAGCTTCCTGAGCTTGGCGAAGATCGCCTTGCGATGGAAATCGGCGGCCGGGAGCTCGCTCTTGAAGTTGACCTTCATGGTGGTCACGAATTCGGTGACGCGCACCGACACCCGGCCGTCCGCCTCGATCTGCCGCTGGCCGATCTGCTCGTTGTAAAGGATGCGTAGCGTCAGCAGGGCGACGACGAAGTCCTTGACCACCGAGCCCTTCAGCTCGCGGCGGATCTCCATATCCTCGCCGGGGTCCGGCAGGCCGTCGCCGCGCTCTCCGAATGGAAGCAGCCGGTAATGCTTCGTCCGGCTGTCGTGAAGGAGTTCGGCCCCGTAGACGACGCCGAGCGTCTCCCGGATCTCGTCTTCGGCGCGATGGGCGACATCGTAGAGCTTGGTGTGCCGGCCGCCGTCGCGGCGTGACAGGAACCCCTTGCTGATCAGCAGGGCGTTGATCGCCTGGAAGTCAGCCAGCGGGACGTTCTTGGCGGCGAGCTTTTCGCGAATGTCCAGCATCAGGCTCTCTCGACGATCTTGTGGTCGGGGGCTTCGAACACGCCGTTCGACCGCCGCGCGCGACTTTCCTTGATGATCAGTCCGCTGGTCGGGCCGACGCTGCGGACGATTTCGGGGGCCGAGAGCGCGGACAGCACGTCATGCGCGGTCACGACAGGAAGCGAGATCAGCGACGTCTCGCCGGTCGCGGCTGCGGCGACCTTCACGCGGCGGATAACCTCCGCGGTCGGGACCGCGAAGGCTTCGGTCAGCGCGTCGCGGACGGCCACCGCAAGCCGCTCCTCGCGTGTCACCTTGCGCCGCTTGATCTTCGTAGGCACGACGCTGCGCTCGGCTCGCTCAGCGATGCGGATCTGGTCGGGATCGACGAGGTCGGCGCGGAGCGGGATTAGCGCCCGGAGCATCTCGCGCGCCAGAAACTCGCGCGTCTCCTCATCGGAATCGCCATAGACGACGGCGAAGCGGATAAGTGGGTCGTCACCGTCGTTGTCGCTCATCTTCATTAGGCTGTTGATGAGGATCGCGTATTTGGTGTTGAACTCGCCGACCTGCCGGTGGAGCTCGCTGTGCTTGATGTCGCGCGTCGCGAGCACGACGCGACGGATACGGTCGAGCATCCAAGCGTGGATCGGCTCGCCATCCGCCGACTCCTCAAGAGCGGGATGGTCCTCGGCGATCCGCTTGTCGAGCTTGCCCAGCAGCTGCGGCGCCATCGCCTCGACCTGCTCGACGAGATCAATCAGGTCGCTGGCGTGGTTGAAGATGTTGTCGCCGTTGAAGTAGCGCTTGGCGCGACGGTCGAAGTCGCGCACGCCCTCCATGTAGCCTTCGAGGGCCGCGCGGGAATCGGGGAAGTCGTTTGCCATGATCCGCCGCTGATGCTCGGCGAACAGGTCAGAGACCTGGCAGACGTCATCGAAGATGGTCGAGGCATATTCATAGGCGTCGACTAGGAATTCGTGATTACCCTCCTCTACGAACGCCCGTAGCGCCGCCTTGCAGGCGCGGACGCTACGTTGGCGCGCCGCGGCGGTCTTGCGACGGGTGTCGGAGAACATCTTGGCGATGCGCTTGCCTTCTGGGGTGAAGCGCCACAGCACCTTGAGCTGCCCGGAATCGGTGAAGTCCTCGATCATGCCGAAGTCCTTGAGGCGCTTGCGCACCTTGTCGGCGTAGTCCTTGTCGTCCCACGGGCTGTCGAGGTCCGGATCGTCGTCCTCGTGGACGAAGACCAGGTCGCGATTGCGGACCAGCTCCCCGACGATGATGTCGGTCAGCGCGGCCTTGTCGAGCACCAGATCGTAGTCGGCGGCGACGCCGAGCGTACGTTCGTAAAGCTCGACGACGATTTCGAAGAAGATTGCTCTATGCCGCCCAGTAAATGGGCGGAATATGTCGACCTTCGCACGGGCCAGAAAGTGTTCGGACATTAAATACCTATTTACCGCAAGGAGCTAACCGACTGCAGATCACATCGCGCACTCGCGCTGAAAAACGGTCGATCGCTGGTGGATTAGGAATAGTTGCGGACGAGATAGAGGAGCCTTGAGTCTATAGACAGCGCGATTTTCCAGCCTGATTCATATGCATGCTTCATTGTGCTCGGTGATTAAGGTATCCCAGCTCCATCCTGCAATCATCGGCCGTTTTATGTATATTACACAACCAGTTTTTAGGTTATCCGCTGTCGAATAGGAGTGCATACGCCACTGCAGCCGTTGGGTGGGCGATATCACGAAGGCGACCGACGGTCCGATCATTGGCAGCCACGAGTCCCCTGTCCTTCAGCGGCTTAGCCGCGCGCGTCGCGTCTTCGGCTCGACGTCGGCAATGACGAGGTTCTGGTTCTGCGTTATCCGAAAGGAACCCCGTGGTTCTGCGCGATGCCGCGAAGGTCGTTCATCAGGGGGCGCTCGGGCCAACGCTTCGTGTGGAGAGCGCTTCCGTCGACGGGCGACTGGCGCATCAGCCCGTCGAGCGCCGCCAGCCTGCTCATCTCCTGCCGAAGCCGGGCGATCTTGTCGCGCAGGCGGCCCGTCTTCGTCGCGATCGCCTCGCTCGGCTCGCGCCGGTCGGCGCTGTCGAGCTGCGCGAGGTAGCGCGCGATGCTCTCGTCGATCTGGGCGAGGCGGCGTGCCATCTTGGCGTGGGTGAAGTTGCGGTCGCGGTTGTTGACCGCCTTGAACTTGCTGCCGTCGACCACGACCGCGCCGCCGGCGAGCAACCCCATCTCGCGGCAGAGCGCCACGAACCGAACGCAGACCTCGCGCAGGGTGCGGCCGTTGTCCTTGCGGAAGTCGGCGATCGTCTTGTGGTCGGGGACCAGCCGCCCGAGCAGCCGCATGAGTTCGACGTTCCGCCCGGCCTCCCGCTCGAGACGGCGGCTCGACTGCGCGCGGTTCAGGTAGCCGTAGATGTAGAGCTTGAGCAGGACGGCAGGGTGATAGGCCGGGCGCCCGGGCGCGGCCGGCGTCACGCCGGCGAAGTCGATCGCTCCAAGGTCCAGAGCTTCGACAAAGGCGTCGACGACATGGACCGGGTTGTCCTCTTGGACCCAGTCATCGAGGCATTCGGGCAGGAGACAGAGCTGCGAGCCGCCGGCGCCTTCGACGAAACGACCCATCCAGTTCTCCCGCTTCGCAGCGAGATGATCCTGTCCGACTCGTCCGTTTTCACACAGCCAGGGTCAAGTGCAGCTCTCATGCCGCGGCCCAAACCTGATTGAGGATCTTGGCGGCGATCGCCGCCTTGTCCTGAGGCAGAAAGCGACCGTAGTGCTTGGCGATCATCTCGGGCGTGTCCTGGATCGCGTAGCTCGCCTGCTCGTAAGAGCCTGTCTGTTTCAGGATGTGCGTCGCAAGCACGTCTTGAACGTTGTGCGGGCCATGCGGGAGCAAGCCTTCGATCGCTCCACGACCGGTGTAGGGATTGTAGATTCCGTAACGCTGGATCGTGAGGCGCCAGGCTTCGTAGAATGTCGTCTGATTGTAGGCGGCTTGCGCGCTCGTCCGCTTCACGGTCTTCACAAAGAACGTGCCAGGATCGGACGCGGGACCCAGGAGACGTCGGCGATGGCGCGTGATCCAGGCCTCGATCATTCCATAGAGACCGCCGAGGTCGGGCAGGACGAGCCGGAAGGGCTTCGATCCGAAAAACGACGAATGCGCGTTCTTGAACGCGATCGACGGGATCAGCACCTCCCATCCTGATTCCCGCGCGTTCCATCGCAGTTCGCCGCGCCGTAACTCTTCAAGGCGTCGTTCGGTGGTCGGAATACGGTCGCGCGGACAGACAAGAAGCTCCCGGAGATTGCGTTGGCGCAGGCCGAGGTGCAGACCGAGCCGGAGCATTAGGAACGACCGCACGGCTTCGGCCGCCGCCTTCGGATGCGTCTTTTCGTTCGGCATCAGCCTCACGATCTCGTCCGTGATCTTGCGGTATTCCGCCAACGGCTTGGCGGCTTCGAGGATCGGCATGATGGGCTCGAAGGGATCTCGATGCACGCGGGCGACGCGGCTGATCTCCTTGATCCGACTGCGACCGTGCCGATGCATGGCGTCGCATGCAGCGTCCCAATCGTCCTTCGCAGACGCGATGTCGTCCGAGGACACCAGACCGGAAATAGGCGCGAGATGGTTCGCAAGGCTCGGCGTCTGTCGCAGCCAACCGGTCTCAGCCCTGACGAGCGACAGCGCGATGGAGAGCATGTCCGCCTCCCACGACGTGTAGAAGCCGCGCCGCTTCTCGCGCCACGAGAGGTACCAGTCCCAGACCGCCGGAAAGACGAGCAGGGCAAGGGTGAGCTTATCCAGATCGACGCCACAGCCTACGATCTCGCCATCCGGATCGGCGGCGAGAGCGCCGAACATCAACGCGAAGTGCTCGACCTTCTGCGCCGCCGTCTCGGCGTTCCACACCCCCGTCCGGCGTAAGCCTCGAGCCGTCAGGGTCGCGGTCTTGAACCGAAGAAGATCGGCCATTTCCGATCGGAGACGTTCCGGCGCGACCGTCAGGGCGCTGCTGCGCGCGGAGGGAAGCGTCACGCCGGCACCGACAAGCTTGGCGTTCAACCCGACGAAGCGAAGAGCGTATCGTGTCTTGCTGGCCCCCGCCTGGAATCGGCGGTAATCGGTGGACCCGCTGATGACCACCTCTCGGACCCAGGTCAAGATCTCCTCCTGTTCCGCAGCGGAGCGGCGTGGGAAATCGTCGGGGAGATGCCATGCCAGCCGTCGGCGCTCGGACGGCGCGATCGGGGCTACGCCCTTCGCCGTTCTCGTGCGTCCGCGACGCTCGACCTTCGCTTCGAAATATCCGGCAGGCAGCCGATAGCGGCGCTCGATCGCTTGCAGGGCGGTGAAGCTGACGGCGTTAGAGGGCATGGAGGACCCCCTGCGCCAAGTCGCCAAGGCGTTCAGCGATGGAGTGGGACCAGCGGCGAGGAGGAAGGCATGAAGCGACCGCAGACTGTCGCCATGCCGCGCCATGTGCAGCCGTAGGGCTTCGCCCAAGCTCTGAGGATCGCTCCAGGTGCTCCACAGGGGGCTCGGCTGGCCTTTGTTTTTCGGCGCGCGCTTCGCCTTCGCGGCTGCGGAAGGTCGGCGTGTTTTCGTGACGAGCGCGCCAGCCGCCGCATCGGCACGCTGAGTTCGCATCGGCGGGTCGCCGGCCGCTCGGCAGATGGCGTCGCATAGCGGTTGGAAGTCAGGACGGAGTTCGGAAAGGCGCGCTGACGCAATCCCGGTGTTCTCCGCCAGCGCCACGACGTCGATCCAACGTCCCCTGTACGCGGGAAACGTCCGGACTTCGAGGTGAAGCAGGAGATAGTCGTACAGCGCTCGCCGGTCGTCGGGATACAGCTTCTGATCAAGGCGGCGCCGGAAATAGGCTTCGAGCATGCGGGGAGTGAGGGTTCTGGGCACGGAAGGCGCACGCTCACACTGACGTTTTCACGGGGAGCGGGGTTTGCTCGGGCGCGCGAAAATCGTCAACGCCGCCAGACCGTTGAACACAGGTTTTCGCCGCGCCAACCGGGGTCCTGTCCGCCTTGCGGTACGACTGGTGCGTCGGCGACCAGCGTGGCGGAGACACATGGAAGTAACGGAGCCCAATATGGACGGCCGACCAGCGACACGGCCGCAGCCTTACGCGCTCGTTCGTGGCTCCTCGAGCTCATCAAGCAACCTTGAGCTCGGCACGCCCAGCGCGACCGCGATTCCTTCGAGCACCGTTACAGTCGGATTGCGAACGCCTCGCTCGACGCCGCTGACATAGGTCCGGTGAAGCTTCGCCTCGAAGGCAAGCTGCTCCTGCGACAGGCCTTTTTCCTGTCGGAAGCGCTTCAAGTTGAGGCCGACCCGGCGACGCACGTCCATGAGCTGACGGTCGCGGTCGCGTCGCCTATCGATCTACAGACGATGAGTCTCATTTCGCTGGACTGCCGTGCGGAACGGAGCGATGTCGGAGGTGCGCCAAGGTGCGGCGTGGACGGAGATCATCGTGACCGCTGGAGTATTCGTGCTGACAGACGCCGCCACACTGATCCCGATGAAGCAGGCGAGCTTTGTCACGGAGGACGAGTTCCAGAACCTGCTCGCGAGCTTTCCCGAGCTTCTGGTCGGCGATCAGATCAACAGCCAATCCCCCCGCCGCTTCATCCTCGTCTCGCGCGAGCAATCGATCGCCGATCACGAGGGCGGCGGCGGACGCTGGTCGGTGGACCATCTGTTCATCGATCAGGACGGCATCCCGACCCTGGTGGAGGTCAAGCGATCGAGCGACACGCGCATCCGTCGCGAGGTCATCGGTCAGATGCTCGACTACGCGGCAAACGCCGTTGTGCATTGGCCGGTGCAGAACCTCCGCGATCGCTACGAAGCGCGCTGCCAGCGCGACGGCATTGAGCCAGCTCAGACGCTCCACGACACCCTTGGATGGGTCGGTGACGCCGACTTGTTTTGGAGCCGCGTCGACACAAACCTTCAAGCCGGCAAGGTGCGGCTGTTGTTTGTTGCGGACATCATCCCGCGCGAGCTCCGACGGGTGGTTGAGTTTCTCAACGTTCAGATGAGCCCCGCCGAGGTGCTAGCGATCGAGCTCCGGCAATATCAGGGGGAAGGCCTCCGGACATTGGTTCCCATGGTCATCGGTCAGACCCAGGCAGCAATCCGAACCAAGAGCTCGACCGCAAGTGCGCCCGAACGCGAATGGGACGAACAGTCGTTCCTCGACGCTCTCGCGATGACTACAGACGAGCAGGGCATCGCTAATGCGAGAAGCATGATCGACTGGATGAAAGCGAATGGCGAGCGCCTCGCATTTAACACCAACTCGAGCTGGCGATCGGTCTCGCCTTTATTCGTTCGGCCGGACGGTGAGGTCCGCCCCTTCGCGATCTGGACGGACGGCGCCTTTGGGGTTCAGTTCGAGTACATGAAGAACCGGCCCGTGTTCGGAGAGCTGCACGAGCGCGAAGAGTTGCTCCGAAGGATCAACGAGACGCCGGGAATATCGCTCCCTATGGCGGCGGCGTCCGGACGAAAAACGACCCGACTTACTGCCCTCACACCCGACGCCGTCTCTGTTTTCCTACGCGCGATGGACTGGTTCGCCGAGCGGTGGCGGACAGGATGAACGGCTCGCGGCTTGATCCTCCGACCCGCTCGTGCGTCGACCGCGAGCCCAGCGATGTGTGCGAGCGCTGCGGACAGGTCTTAGGCCCCGCAGACGGTTATCTCCCGTCGAACTGCATCGACCTCGAAGCGCGCGAGGATCGCGCGCGGGAGATATATCAGAAGGCGGCGATGGAGCAGGCGGGCGGATCCGTAGCTCAGAGCATTCGCCGGCGACGACAATAGGCGGCGGCAGGCCGGGACCTCCTCGACATGGCTGGTAGCAACGTCAACTCTGGGGCCTTATCTTCAGCCGGGCGAGACGTGCAGCGCGTTCAAGGTAGGCGACGAGCTGGGTCATGGAGTCGACCTGATCATCGTCCGCGATATTCGGGAACGCCGCGACCTCATACAAGAACGCGTCCAGCCACGGCGCATTCGTTGGTATCCTGACTTGACCATCGGCGATTGCGAGGGCCGCCCGGCCGAAACGATCGATCTTGCTCTCGCTCGGTTTCGGTTCAGGAACGCCCTCCCGTGACAGCGTGTCCCTTGTCTTGTTCGACCCGTAGACATGGACATAGCCATCGCGGTGAAGGCGCTGAAAGGCTCCAAGGCCTACGCCGCGCTCATCGACAAGTATGAGGTCGGGACGGTCCTGTAGGTCTCGCGTCTTTATGGCCTGGAGCACCTCAGGAAGTTCGAGCTGTAGACGAGCGACGTCCAGTAGATACACGACGTTCAACGCTCCTTCGGTGCGAAGACCCCAGGACGTCAGAACGCTCTTGTTGCCGCTGGTGGTGGCGCCAAGATCCCAAGAATGAATCACGCATTCGAATTTCGGGGGGCGGGCCCGATCGTAGCGGCCGAAGCGCTCGATCGACAGCATTCCAGAACCGCCCGGGACCGGCCGCTGTTGATATTGCGAGGCGAACACGTGGGGCGGCAGGCTGTTTTTCAGTCGCTGCACGACCTCCGCTGAGAAGCGGCCAGGATTCAGAATGTCACCTTTACGCTGGCGATAGATCGGCTGTTCCTAAAGATCGTCGTAGATGTATTCAAGGTCCTCTTCCGCCACCAATGGCAGCTTGACGACCGTAAAATCCCCAGTGGCCTCGTAGGTGCTACAAATGTCGTCCGGCGCAAGGCGATGCATCACGAGCAGCAGTCTTCCAGTCCGCTGATCGTCAAAACGCGTCAAGACTGAATTGCTGATCCATTTCCGGACTGTCTCTTTGGCGGCCTCAGAGCCGGCGTCGTTCGGCTCCATCGGATCGTCGACGATAATCGTGCCCGCTCCAAACCCGGTGATGTCGCTACCTACGGCCGTGGCGTAGCGCTGACCGCCTTTGGTGGTGCGGATATGATCTTGCGCTTTCTTATCCAGCAGCGTTCTGGGGAAAATCTGCTGGTACAGCCGCGACGTCATGACCTTGCGGGTCAGCACCGAATGCTCGTGAGCGAGGTCGTCTCCGTACGAGATGCAGATGAATTTTTCGGTCGGGTCGCAGCCGAGACGCCATGCGGGGTAGAGGATGGACACCAGCAGCGACTTCATGTGCCGTGGCGGCAGGTTGAAGATCACGCGATCTTCATCCCCGCAGGCGACCTTCATCAGCACCGTGGCGATCAATCCGAGATACGGCGCATAATCGAGCCGTTTGCCCGGATGTAACACCGAAAATACAAGTTCGACGAAGCACCAAAAGTCTGTCCGAGCGAGGGCAAACAGCTCCCTCCCGGTGGGTCGAAGAACGCGCTTAAGCGTGCCGGCCCCCAAGTCCCCGATGGCGTTCATTTCGAAGGCTCGAATCGAAAGCGCGCCAACATGCGCTTGACCACATCCTCGTCCAGCCCGAGCTCGAGCTCGAGCTCCGTGTCGGGTGCGTCAGCCGAGGCCGCCTGCCCTCGCATCTGAAACACCAGTTTGGCGGCCGTCATGTCGCCTTCGATCGCCTTGTGGAGCACCTTCCGGACGAGCGCTTCGATCTTGCTGATGTGGACGACCTCGTCGCCCTGCTTGAGCTTGATCAGCCGACCCGCCTCCCGAGCAAAAATCTCATCGAGGGATGGAGCCCCCTTGGGACGGCCGTTGGGGTTGCCGCTCGTGCCCGGCTTAAACTGATGCTCCTTTGGAGGTTTTCCGAACCCAACCTTGTAGGTGCCCCCTTTTAATTTGTTGGTTGCCTTGGTCATGCCTCCGCTCCCGGGCCCGAGTTAATCTCTGTCGCGGCCGAAGACCCAGCCTCCGCTGAGCGTCGCAATCCAACCTCTTCGAACGTCTCTCCCGTCTCTTCGAGGACGGCGTTTTCTCCAGTCAGCGCCTGCCACCGCCTTATCGCGACATCGCAGTAGAGGCCGTCGATCTCGATGGCCCGACAGACGCGGTGGGTGGCTTCGGCCGCGAGAAGGGTTGAGCCGGATCCCGCAAAACAGTCGAGCACGACGTCCTGCGGATTGCTGATGTCCAGAAGAGCGTCCGCAAGAAGCGCACGTGGCTTGACGGTCGGATGGTGCGCGAGCCCTTCTCTAGCATCGGAATTGAGGCTCGATCCGCCGGGATAGGTCCACACGTTTGAGCGCCATCGACCCCAACGGCCGAGCTCCACATTGTTGACGTGCGCAGCGGCGCCCTTCTTGAAGACCGCGATCATCTCATGTTGCGAACGCCACAAGCTGCCCTGTCCCGCGTTGGTTTTCGCCCAAACCACCACGTTCAAAAGCGTAAGCCCGAGCTCCCGCCCTACGGTCAGGAGGAGCTCGATTGAGCGCCAGTCCATAAAGATCAGCACCAGCCCGCCGTCGACGACCCACGCAGAGGCGTGCTGAAGCCAGTCGCGAAGGAAAGCATGAAACTCTGCGCGGCTCATTTCGCCGGCCGCCATCGCGAACTCACGGTGGTGACGCGAAGAGGTGACGTGGCCGCGGTTCGGCACGTTGTATGGCGGGTCGGTGATCACGACCCGGACCTCCTCCCCCTCTCCGACCACGCGCCGATAGCTTTCGGCAGCCAGCGCGTCGTCCTGCAGAAGGCGGTTCGCTCCGAGCAGCCACAGATCGCCCGGTCGCGAGGTCGGAATTTCCGACCCTGGAAGCAGTTCACTGTCCTCTTCGTCGCCTGTCGGCTCTTCGGCTTCGAGCAAAAGGGCGTCAATCTCAGCAACGTCGAAGCCTGTGAGAACGACGTCCTCGCCCAGGTCCATCAACTCGGAAAACTCGAGCGCAAGCGCGTCTTCGTCCCACCCTCCGGTCTCACCCAACCGGTTGAGGGCGATCGCGAGCGAGCGTAGCTCGACGTCCGAGAGATGAGAGACGCAAATGACGGAAATGTCCGAGGATCCAGCGCGACGCAAAGCCTCCCAGACACCATGGCCGTGCACGATCCGCTGGTTGCAGTCGACAAGCACGGGTACCGACTGTCCGTACTTTCCGACGCTCGCATCGATCTTCGCTGCTTGAACCTTGCCGCTGCGCCGCACGCGCCGAGGAGCTGGCTTCAGGCTGTCGATTGGCACCCGTTGGACGGTGAGGTCCGGAGTTAGATCGTTGCGGCGTGAAATTGCGTGTCTGGACGTTTCCGTAAGCGCGGTCTCTGCCTCACGACGTTCGCGAGTTTTGCGCTTGAGCGACGGCGTCAGCCCTACCGCCCTCGCGACACGATCCTTGGATTTTGACTTTGCCATTTTTTGCCTCATCAACCGGTGGACGATCCGTCCGTCCCGGAGTGAGGCGATCCAAACGAGGGCTGTGGCGGATTATCCGACTTCGTCGCGCTCTATCCGAGCGGCGACAACCTTATCGAATAACCCTGCCGACCCTCCTTGGTGCTGCAGTGTCGTTTGGTGCGACTCACGCCGAAGCGTCAGCGACCGAGGGCGATTTTCGGAGCCTCAGAACCTGAAGGCAACCGGGAAAAATCCGCCTGGCTCATTCTGCGGACCATGCTGCCTTTTCCATTCTAAAGGTATGATCGCGCCTGAACCACGGGGGCTTGACAAGCCGTTCAATCCCCTCCGTCAAGCCAATCGAATCAGGCTTGGCGCCTAGCTTATCGCTCGGGTTCAGGATGACAAACCTCGCGAAGGCCGGCCGCTCGTGCTGAGAGCTACGAGTGCGGGCTTGCGCCACTCTGCATGTCCGATCCCTCTGGTCGGCGACTTTGATAAGCCGTCGTCGGCGAGCGGCTGGACGACCTGCTCGACGTACAACCTGCTCCCTGTTTTTGCCTGTTAGGACGCTTAGGGAATTGGGCTGGAGGAACCGCGGCAAGCCCTGTGTTTCCAACGGTCGCTGTGCACGGTTGCGGCAGCGGAGACGCACGAAACTGGGTGGTTCGCTGTTTCAGTCGCTGTTTGCAGGGAGGTTCGGCTTGGAGACGCGTTCGCAGGTGACTGCGTCCACCGCCAAGACCTAAATTATTGCGATAGCTGCGTTTTTTTGCCTTCAGGGGCGCAAGCTCCCTCGATTGTCCCGACTTTCGCGGTCGTCTCCGCTGAGCCTCGCTCACCAGAGACGGATCCACGGAGATTTGGGCGAGTTCCGTCGCCGAAGTCTCGCGCGGGCCTTTTGGTGGCGCGGCGGTCTCCCGGATATCTCGCTCGGGCGCACAGTCACCGAACCCGGACGCGGAAGGAATAAAGCTGTCCGCGGGCGGCTTCGTCGAGAAGAGTGTCGCCTGATCAGACTGCGCGCAACGTCTCGCGTCGCCTCCGCCGATCGAGCGGAAATGGCGTGTCGGCCATCAGCCTGCTTGCAGTCAGATCGGGACGACATCCGCCGGCCACCCAACCTTCGCGTCAGCGGCGCTCATGAACGAACATTGCAACCGCATCACTCGATCGGGGGCGGCCACCCTGCGCGCAACCCTGAGAGCGATCCAGTGAAGCGTCTCGGCTTCGAGACGACCGGCGGCTTGTCGAGCTTCATCCGGAGCCGGCGGCTGTTCCGCCCGCAGATGATGGAGATTTCCGTTCGGTCTTCCGTAATAGCGAAAAGGTTCCACGAAGTGTCGCAAATATCATCCTGTCGTGAACTGATCCAAACGGCGTTTTCCCTCGTTTATCTAAGATAGTACGGCGTCGTTTCGCCGTCGCCGGCGACAAGATCATAAGCGTCGGCCAAAACGTCAGGGAGAAAACGGATGCTCAAGGACAGGATGAAGGCGCCGCTGTTCGCCGCCGCGCTGGCGATCGGCGCGGCCGGGGTCGTTGCGGGCCCTGCGATGGCGCAGACCAGCGACAAGGCGACCTCCACCGGCGATCGCGAGCACGGCAAGGATCGGGAGCAGATGGACAAAGCCCGTCAGGACGCGCCGGCCGCCGCCGGATCGTCCATGGGGGGCGAAGCGGCGGACAAGTCCGGCGCCCGGTCCCGCAACGGCGACGCGGCGACCGACAGCGGCCCGAAAAAGCAGGGCGCGCCCATGACGCCCGCGCCCAAGACGCCGGCGCCGACCCAGAACCAGTAAACCGCACATAAAAAACCCCCGCCGGATGGCCATCCGGCGGGGGTTTTCCGTTCGGAGCAGGCGGCTTTTCAGAGCCTGCGGCCCAGCACCACGCCGGCCAGGGCGGCCAGCAGCACCACGTTGAGGCTGCGCGCGCGGGACGGCGGACCGGCGGGCAGGCCGCGAGACGGCGCCGCCGACGACAGCGTGTCCGAGACCGTGTCGCGCGCGGCGCGCAGGCCGGAGCTCACCTGCGCCATCACCGGAGGCGGGGAGGCGCGTCGCGGCTTGGAGCCGGCGACCAGCGCGAACACGCCCGCCAGCGCCAGCAGCGTTCCGCCGATCGCGCCCGCCGCGCCCGCCGCGCCGAGATGCGGCGCCAGCACGAAGCCGAGCGCCACCAGCAGGGCGGCGACGGCGAAGAAGGCGAGCACGCCCGCGACCGCGTAGAAGGCGATCGACCGCTTGAGCCGCTGGATGCGCAGCCCGACGTCAAGCGTCGCGAAGCCGACGCCGGCCTTGACCAGCGTGCGCCACATCAGCGGCGTCCGAAGGTGCCCACCACATACCCGACGCCGAGCGCGATCAGGACGGCGGTGAAGGGGTTCTGCTCGATGGAGGCGCTGACCTCGTCGGCGGCGTTCACCGCCTTGTCGCGGGCGACGTTGGCGGCGGTCTCGGCGGCGTTGCGCGCGGTGGCGGCGCCGTCGGCCACCAGCGTGGACAGGGTTTCGGTCAGGCGCGCCACGTCCTCGCGCAGCGCCGCGATGTCGTTCTCGAGCTGGGCGGCGTTGGAGCCGTTGGTCTCGGCCATGATGACTTCTCCTGAAACTGTGCGGCGGTCGTCCGCGCCGCATCGACGGCGCGCCGGATGGAAAGATGGGGCGCGCCGTCCGTTCGTCGAGCGGCGGCGCGCTGTCGCGGGGATGCTTCGGCGCGGCGACGATGAGGTTCATCGCGCGGCCAACGTGGAGGACGGCCGCATGGGGCGGGAGCCGTGAGCGGGGACGCCGCGCGAGCTGACGAAGGCAGCCTCCCGAACCGTTCGGTCGCGCAGGAGGCGCGGCTTGTTGCGCCCGTCATCTTCATCGCATTCTGTAAGTGTCTGATACGCCACCGAGCGATCCAACCGAAACTGAAACTCTTTCGGTTCCGGTGGAAAAAGAAACATTGTAATGATATATCCCAAAGATAATGGATAAATCAATTACTGGAACTATAGAGCAGCAATCCGAGGCCGAATTATCGTTTTCGTCTTTCTGGCTTGAGTATGAATTTTTTGTATAATTCTTGTAGTAGTTCTTAATGGCGATGCTCTCGGCGGCCTTGCTGTCGATTGCGTTGTACAGGTTGACGCTGATGACGGTCGCCCATGTAGCGAACACGGCGAGCAGGGCAGCCTTCGCCGGGCGCCTCATCGAAGTCGTCCCGTCCGCCCGTATCGTGAGGGTGTCTGGTTCATGGCAGGCTTTCGTGGTCGTCATGACGCTGAGTTCGGATCGCGACAGGCAGTGATCCACCAGCCCCGGCGGGACGGGTGGATCATGCGGGTCAGTTTTTTCCGGACATGACCGGCGGGCGCCTCAGGAGGCGCGGGCGCGCTGGCCGAACAGCACCTTCTGGGCCTCCTTGTCCGCCGACAGATCGAGCGGCTTCTCGCCGTCCACCTTCACGTCGAGGCCGCGGCGCACGGCGGGGCGGGCGAGCAGCGTGTCGAGCCAGCGCTTCACATGGGGGAATTCGGCGATGTCCTGGCCCTGCCGCTCCCACAGGGTCGCCCAGCCCACCGTCGCGATGTCGGCGATGGAATAGTCGCCGGCCAGGAACTCCCGGTCCTTGAGCCGTTCGTTCAGCACGCCGTAGAGCCGGTGGGTCTCGTTGGTGTAGCGGTCGATGGCGTAAGGCAGTTTCTCGGGCGCGTATTGCCGGAAATGATGCGTCTGCCCGAGCATGGGGCCGAAGCCGCCCATCTGCCAGAACAGCCACTCGTCCGTCTCGACCCGGGCGCGCTCGTCGGTCGGGTAGAGCTTGCCCGTCTTGCGGCCGAGATACTGCAGGATCGCGCCGGACTCGAACACGGAGATCGGCGCGCCGCCGGGACCGTCGGGATCGATGATGGCGGGCATCTTGTTGTTGGGCGAGATCGCGAGGAACTCCGGCTTGAACTGGTCGCCTCGGCCGATGTTCACCACCCTGAGCGCATAGGGCAGGCCGAGCTCCTCCAGCGCGATGGTGATTTTCCAGCCGTTCGGGGTCGGCCAGTAGAACAGTTCGATCGGGGTTGCGGCGTCGGTCATCTCGACCTCCTGAAGGCTGGAAGCGTCCCGCGCTCAAGCTAAGCCCGCGTGGACAGGGAACAAGGGAACGAGGCCTCGATCTATAAAAATATAAAAAACATGGATTGAGTAGATTTATGTTGACGCCGCCCCTTCGCCGGCGCCACAGTGAGCCCATGCCGGGTTCATGGCGAAACCGGCCGCGGCTTTTGACGGAGCAGCTTGCGCCGCGTCACCAATCGCTAAAGCGCCACGACGCGTGCCGAGCGCTTCGTGGTCTCCACGAAGGATCGTCATGTCTGTCATCTCGACTCCCCTGTCCCGACTTCACGCCCGGCTCCGGCCGGCGACGGGCCGATGTAGCGGCCGCGCCTGACGCGGTTATCGGTCCGCTGTCGGCCTGGGCCGGGCGGTTTTTCAGATGTGGACGATGGGTTGGAGGCCGGGCCGATGAGCTCTGCGTTCGTGATCGAGGTGCGCGGCCGTCAGGCCGGGGTCGTGGTCCGTGAGGACCGTGGCGGTTTCCGTTTCTTCGCGGCGATCCGGGAGGCCTTCCCGCTGGAGGGCCAGTCCTTCGCCAGCGCCGCGCAGGCCAACCGGGCGGTCCGCGACCGCCTGAGCCGCGCCGGCCGGCGCGAACCGATCTGAGGAGGTTGGACGAACTCTCTGCTTTTCTCTCTCTCGTGTGCGCTTCCAGACTTCAGGCCGTCCTCCGGGACGGCCTTTTTTCGTCCGCTCAGAAAAGCTGAACGCCGCGTTCAGGCGGCCATGCGCGGGAGCAAGGCGGGTATGCGACTTAAGGCGTAGTCTGTTGGCATTTGGCATGCCAGATTCCGGCTCATGAAACGCGCGCCCATGGAGAGCGCGCCCCCGGACCCGAAGGACCGCCGTCATGACCGCTCTTGCGCACACCGTTTCCGTCGTCGCCAACGCCCCCGCCACCCTGCTGGCGCGCGTCTGGGCCGAGATCCAAGCCTTCTTCGAGGAGGCTCACGCCGCCAACGTCCGCACCGGCCGCGAGGAGCCGTTCGGCCTCTGACGCCTCCGGCGTCGTTGTCCGGCGACGCGACGGAAAAGGCCCGCTCCCGACGCCGGGGGCGGGCCTTTTCGTTGGGCGGACGGGCGTCAGCCCTCGGTCGAATCGAGGTGCAGGATCGTGGCGTCGCCGCCGGTGTTGTAGTTCGGGATGTCGGCCACCGCCGCCTGGCCCTCGGGCGAACCGAGCGCGGCGTTGATGGCGTCCAGGCTGTCGAAGGTCCCGACGAACACCCAGAAGAAGGCGCCCTCCGAGCCGTCGAGGCTGGTGGCGGGGCCGAAGCTGCAGCCGCGCAGGCCGGGCATCTTCTCGACCAGCGGCATGTGGACCTCGCGGAAATGCCGGTCGAAATGCGCCGGGTCGGCGGGCGTCTTGTACATGACGATGAGCTTGCTCACAGGCGTTTCCTCTCGGTTCGTGGCCGCACGGGCGGCGAGGCAGACATAGTGCCCGCGGGCGTCGCGGTCACGACGGCGGCCCCGCACGGTTTACAGGGCGCCCCTGCGCCGCTAACAGTCGCGGCCCAATCCACCGGGAGCACGAACGGCCATGCGCGCCGAGATCGAGACCCTCGTTCAGGACATCGAGCAGTCAGTCGGGCTGCTGAGGAGGCATCTTTGACTGGGATGCTTCACGGGCCAAACTGGACGAGCTGAACCACATCGCTGAAGACCCGACCCTCTGGGACGACCCGGAGCGGGCGCAGAAGGTCATGCGCGAGCGCACCTCGCTCGAGGACGCCATGTCCGGCGTCGTGCGCATCGAAGCCGACCTCAAGGACAATCTGGAGCTGATCGAGCTCGGCGAGATGGAGGACGACCAGGGCGTCGTCGCCGACGCCGAGGCGGCCTTACGCGCGCTCAAGGACGAGGCGGCGCGGCGCCAGCTCGAATCGCTGATCTCGGGCGAGGCCGACGGCTTCGACACCTTCCTGGAGGTGCATCCGGGCGCCGGCGGCACCGAGAGCCAGGACTGGGCCGAAATGCTGCTGCGCATGTACACCCGCTGGGCGGAGCGGCGCGGCTTCAAGATCGACGTCATCGACCATCAGAACGGCGAGCAGGCGGGCATCAAGTCCGCCACGCTGCAGATCAAGGGCCACAACGCCTACGGCTGGCTGAAGACCGAGGCGGGCGTCCACCGGCTGGTGCGCATCTCGCCGTTCGATTCGAACGCGCGGCGCCAGACCAGCTTCGCCTCCATCGACGTCTACCCGGTCATCGACGACTCGATCAAAATCGACATCAACGAGGCCGACGTGCGCGTGGACACCATGCGCTCCGGCGGCGCTGGCGGCCAGCACGTCAACAAGACGGAGTCGGCGGTGCGCCTCGTGCACAACCCGACCGGCATCATGGTGGTGAGCCAGGGCGACCGCTCCCAGCACAAGAACCGCGCCACGGCGTGGGACATGCTGCGGGCCAAGCTCTACGAGGCGGAGCTGAAGCGCCGGGAGGCGGAGGCGGCGGCGGACCAGGCGGCCAAGACCGACATCGGCTGGGGCCACCAGATCCGCTCCTATGTGCTGCAGCCTTACCAGCTCGTGAAGGACCTGCGCACCGGCCACACCTCCACCTCGCCTCAGGACGTGCTGGACGGCGATCTGGACGGCTTCATGGAGGCGACGCTCGCCCAGCGCGCCTATGGCGGCGCGCCCGAGGGCGTCGAGGACGTGGACTGACGACCTTTTCCGGAAAGTGACGCTGGCGCCGTCATGCCCGCGCGAAGACGCGGGCATGACGGCGGTTCGAGACGCGAATTTCCGCAATCTCAAACGGGCTTGCAGCGCCGTGTCCGCAGGAAAGATAGGCGGTTGACAGCGATCGTTTCGTAAGTGAGTGTTTACTCACGAAACGATCGCTCAAGGCGCGCCCCCATGCTGCTCGACCTGCTCCGCTCCCGCCGCTTCGCGCCGCTGTTCTGGTGCCAGCTGTTCGCGGCGTTCAACGACAACTTCGTCAAGAACGCGCTCGCCATCCTGGTGCTGTTCCACATCGGCGGCGAGCACGGCCCGGCGCTGGTGACGCTCGCCGGCGCGCTGTTCATCCTGCCGTTCTTCCTGGTGTCGGCGCTCGGCGGCGAACTGGCCGACCGCTACGACAAGGCGCTGGTCGCCCGGCGCACCAAGCTCGCGGAGATCGCGGTCGCGGCGCTGGCCGGCCTCGGCTTCATCCTCGGCTCCACAACGCTGCTGTTCGTGGCGCTGACGCTGACCGGCGTGGTGTCGGCCCTGTTCGGCCCGGTCAAATACGGCATCCTGCCCGACCATCTGAAGCGGGAGGAACTGGTCGGCGGCAACGCCCTGATCGAGACCGCCACCTTCATGGCGATCCTCGCCGGCACGGTGGGCGGCGGGCTGATGGTGGCCCATGCGAGCCCCTGGGCCATCGCCGCGCTGACGCTCGTCATCTCGGTCGCGGCCTACGCCTGCGCAAGGCTCATCCCGCCCACGGGCGAGCGGGCGCCGGACCTCGTGATCGAGCGCAACGTGCTGAAGAGCGCCTTCGCGCTTCTGAAAGACCTGAAGGCCCAGCCCCGCGCCTGGATCGCCTCGGTGGCGGTGAGCTGGTTCTGGCTGGTGGGCGCGGTGACGCTGTCGCTGATGCCGCCGCTGGTGAAGGACCAGATCGGCGGCGCCGAGAGCGTGGTCAGCCTGTTTCTGGTGGTGTTCACGGTCGGGGTCGCGCTTGGCTCCATGGCGGCGGCGAAGCTGTCGCACGGCCGCATCCTGCTGGCGCTGACGCCGGTCGCGGGCGTCGTCATCGGGCTTGCGGCGCTCGATCTCGGGCTGGCGGCCTGGGGCCGCGTTCCGGGGCCGAACCCGCTCGGCTGGCTGGACGTGGCGTCATCGCCCGGGCGCTGGCGCATTCTCGGCGACCTGCTGCTGCTGGCGGCCGCCGGCGGCCTGTTCGTGGTGCCGGCCTTCGCCTTCCTGCAGGCGGAGGCGGGCGAGGCCCGGCGCGCCCGGGTGGTGGCGGCCAACAACGTGCTGAACTCCGCCTTCATGGTGGCGGGCTCGCTGGTGGTGGTCGGCCTGCAGGCCGCGGGCGTGGGCACGCCGGCGCTGTTCGTGCTGGTCGGCCTCGCCACCCTCGTCGCGGCCTGGCTGCTCGGCCGCACGCTGCCGGGCTCGCTGCTGCGCGACGCCGTGCATCTCCTGTTCCAGATCCTGTTCCGGGTGGAGGTGAAGGGCATGGAGAACCTCGCCAACGCCGGGCCGAAGGCGGTGATCGCGGTCAACCACACCAGTCTGCTGGACGCGCCGCTGGTGATGTCGCTGCTCGCCGACGATCCGGTGTTCGCGGTGGACAGCGGCATCGCCACCCGCTGGTGGGTGCGGCCGTTCCTCAAGATGGTGCGGGCCTACCCCATGGACCCGACCCGGCCGCTCGCCACCCGCGCGCTCATCAATCTGGTGAAGGAGGGCAACCGCCTCGTCATCTTCCCGGAGGGCCGCATCACGGTCACCGGCTCGATGATGAAGGTCTACGACGGCTCGGCGCTGATCGCCGACAAGGCCGACGCCCCCGTGATCCCGGTGCGGATCGAGGGGCTGGACCGCTCGCCCGCCTCCTATCTCTCGCGCCGGCAGATCGCCAAGCGGCTGTTCCCCAAGGTGCGCGTCACCATCCTGCCGCCCGAGAAGCTGCAGGTGGACCAGACGCTGGTGGGGCGCAGGCGGCGCCGGGCCGCGGGCGCGGCGCTCACCGACCTGATGGCGAAGATGACGTTCGACACCACGCCCATCGACCGCACGCTGGACGAGGCCGTGGTGGCCGCCGCCCGCGCGGAAGGCTTCGGCCGGATCGCGGTGGAGGACGCGCTCGGGACCAGGCTCAGCTACCGCATGCTGCTGGCCGGCGCCTCGGCGCTGGGCTCGAAGATCGAGCGCTTCACCGCCGAGGGCGAGACGGTGGGCGTGCTGCTGCCCAACGCCGCCGGCGTCGCGGTCACGCTGCTGGCGCTCCACCGCACGGGCCGGGTCCCGGCGATGCTGAACTACACCGCCGGCCCCGCGAACCTCGTGTCCGCCTGCGTGGCGGCGGAGGTGAAGACCGTGCTCACCTCCCGCGCCTTCATCGACAAGGCGCGCCTGACCCGCGAGGAGCAGGCGCTGAAGGAGACCACGCGGCTGGTCTATCTGGAGGACGTGCGGGCGGAGATCGGCCTCGCCGACCGGCTGCGCGGGCTGTGGCGCGCGGCGCAGGCGCGCGCCGGCGATCCGGACGCGCCCGCGGCGGTGCTGTTCACCTCGGGCTCGGAGGGCGCGCCCAAGGGCGTGGTTCTCACCCACCGCAACCTGCTCGCCAATGTGGCGCAGGTGGCGGCGCGGATCGACTTCGGCCCGGCGGACATCGTGTTCAATGTGCTGCCGGTGTTCCACGCCTTCGGGCTGACGGGCGGCCTGCTGCTGCCGCTGGTCTCGGGGGTGAAGACCTTCCTCTATCCGTCGCCGCTGCACTACCGGATCGTGCCGGAAATGGTCTACGCCGCCAACGCCACGGTTCTGTTCGGCACGGACACCTTCCTCGCCGGCTACGCCCGCGCGGCGCATCCTTATGACTTCCGTTCGCTGCGCTTCGTGGTGGCGGGGGCCGAGGCGGTGAAGCCCGAGACCCGCAAGGTCTGGGCGGAGAAGTTCGGCCTGCGCATCTTCGAGGGCTACGGCATCACCGAGGCGTCGCCGGTCGCGGCGGTCAACACGCCCATGTTCAACCGCCCCGGCACGGTCGGCCGGCTGCTGCCGGGCGTGGAGCACCGGCTGGAGCCGGTGGAGGGCGTCGAGGACGGCGGCCGTCTCCACATCCGCGGCCCGAACGTCATGGCCGGCTACCTCAAGGTGGAGAAGCCCGGCGTGCTGGAGCGGCCGGAAGGCGGCTGGCACGACACCGGCGACATCGTGGCGATCGACGACGAGGGCTACGTGGCCATCAAGGGCCGGGCCAAGCGCTTCGCCAAGATCGCGGGCGAGATGGTGTCGCTCGCCGCGGTGGAGGGGGTCGCGGCCGGGCTCTGGCCGGACGCGGCGCATGCCGCCGCCACCGCCCCGGACCCGCGCAAGGGCGAGCGGGTGGTGCTGGTGACGACGCAGCCGGGCGCCGACCGCCGCGCGCTGCAGGAGGCGGTGAAGCGCGCCGGCCTGCCCGACCTCGCGGCGCCGGCGGAGATCAAGGTGGTGGACAGGCTGCCGCTGCTCGGCACGGGCAAGACCGACTATGTGGCCGTGAAGCGGCTGGCGGCGGAGCCTGCGGCGGGGGAGGGCGCGTCGTGAGCGCGCCCAGAGCCGCCGACACCCGCGGCCGCATCGAGGCGGCGGCGCTGAAGCTGTTCGCGGAGAAGGGGGTGGAGGGGACCTCCACCCGCGAGATCGCGAAGGCGGTCGGCGTCACCGAAGGCGCGCTCTACCGCCATTTCGCCTCCAAGGACGAGCTGGCGCGGGCGCTGTTCCAGAACCGTTACGCCCGCTTCGCCCGGGAGGTCGCGGCGATCGACGCCCGCGAGGCGCCCTTCGCGGACAAGGCGCGGCGGCTGGTGGCCATGTTCTACGCCGCCTTCGATCAGGACCCGGACGGCTTCGTCTATGTGCTGATCGGCCAGCACGACCACCTGCGCGATGTGCCGCCCGATCCGGCGGAGAACGCGGTGGCGGCGCTCGCCGCGCTGTTCGCCGGCGCCATGGCGCGGGGCGACCTGCCCGAGGGCGATCCGGAGCTCGCGACCGCGCTCGCGCTCGGGCTGGTGCTGCAGCCGGCGGTGTTCCGCATCTATGGCCGCCTGCGGGCGCCGCTGTCGGCCCACGTCGAGACGGTGTCCGATGCGGTGCTGCGGGCGATCGGCGGATAGGCCCGGCGCCTGTCCCGCGCTATAACCCCGGCCCCAAGGCGCGCCGGGAACGGCCGGCGCGTTCCCGGAGGACACGACCCATGATCCGCACTTTGAGCGCACTCACCGGAGCCCTGACCCTCGCCATGACCCTGTCCGCAGCCGCCGCCGAGACCAAGACCCTGCCTTCGGGCCTCAAGTATCAGGAGGAGACGGTCGGAACCGGGGCCGAAGCCGCGCCGGGCAAGACCGTGCAGGTGCACTACACCGGCTGGCTCGACAAGGGCGGCGAGAAGGGCGCCAAGTTCGACTCCTCGCGCGACCGCGGCGATCCGTTCGACTTCCGCCTCGGCGCCGGCCAGGTCATCCAGGGCTGGGACGAGGGCGTCGCCGGCATGAAGGTGGGCGGCAAGCGCACGCTGATCATTCCGGCCGAACTCGGCTACGGCGCCCGGGGCGCCGGCGGCGTCATCCCGCCGAACGCCACGCTGATCTTCGACGTGGAGCTGCTCGGCGTCCGCTGACAGACGATCGGAGCGCTTCCCCCACATCGTCATGCCCGAGCTTGTCTCGGGCATCCACGACTTGAATGCGCAAGCTTTCGACCGAGGGAAAGTCGCGGATACCCGCCTGCGGCGGGCATGACGGAAGCTTGGATTGCGCGCGTAGGCGACGTTCAAACGGGTTCTGACGCCCTAACTCCAGCCGCAGACGCGAAAAACCCGGCGCTCCGCCCCCGGACGCCGGGTTTTCATGCGGCCCGCCGTTTCAGGCGATGGAGGGGCGCAGCCGGGCCATGCAGTGGGCGTCCACGTAACGGCCGTCCCGGAAGGACGCGGCCTTGTGCGTGCCCTCCACCTCGAAGCCGAACTTGCGGTAGAGCGCGATGGCGCTCTCGTTGTCGACGAACACGGTCATCTCGACCCGCAGGATGTTCAGCCAGTTGTCGGCGGTGTCGAGCATGGCCGCCATCAGCTTGGAGCCGACGCCCTTGCCCATGGCGTCGTCGCGCACGCCGATCCAGAACTCCGCCGCATGGGCGCGCCGCCCGTAGAAGGGCTTCAGCGCCGAGGCGCCGACGACGCGGCCGTCGCATTCCGCTGAAAACTGCAGGTCGCGGGGCGACTTGGGCTCGAGCCACGCCCGCACCGCCTCGAAGGATTCGTAAGGCAGCGCCAGCGTGCCCTCGCGGAACGACCTCTGGCGGTAAATCTCGAAAACATCGGCGGCGTCTTCGCCGCGCATGGCCCGGACCGTCACATCCATTTCGATCTCCGTGAGTGGATTGTGAAATCCCCCTCTGATCGAAACGGCCGGCCGCGCCGCGTCCCTCATCCGGGCGCGGCGCGAAAGCTACCGTCAGGCGAAGCTGCCGTGGCAGTGCTTGAACTTGCGGCCGGAGCCGCAGGGGCAGGGGGCGTTGCGACCGACGCCGGCCCAGGTGGTCGGATCGTTCGGGTTCACGCCCGACGGCCACTGGCCGTTCGCCTCGTCCGCATAGGCCGGTTCGGCGTAGGCCATCTCGTTCTCGCCGGTGAGCGGGTCCTGATGGATGGCGTGCATCTCGGGCAGCGCCTCGTCGGCGAGCGGCGGGGGCGACTGCACCAGCTCCACCCGCATCAGCTGCGCCGTGACGGTCTCGCGCAGCCGGGCCAGCATGGCCTGGAACAGCTCGAACGCCTCGGACTTGTACTCGTTCAGCGGGTCGCGCTGGGCGTAGCCGCGCAGGCCGATGACCTGGCGCAGGTGGTCGAGGGTCGCCAGATGCTCGCGCCACAGATGATCCAGCGTCTGCAGCAGCACCGCCTTCTCGATCTGTTTGGTGATGTCCGGCCCGAAGCGCTCGGCGCGCTCCTCCGCCGCGGCGTCCGCCGCCTTGGTGATGCGCTCGCGGATCTCGTCGTCGGCGATGCCTTCCTCCGCCGCCCAGGCGACGATGGGCAGGTCGAGGTTCAGCACCTCGCGCACCTCCTCCTCCAGCTCGGCGGAGCTCCACTGCTCGGGATAGGCGTTTTCGGGGATGTGCTTGGAGACGACGTCGTCGATCACGTCATGGCGCATCTCGGCGATCTGGGGCGAGATCGACGGCGAGGACAGGAATTCGAGCCGCTGCTCGAACACCGCCTTGCGCTGGTCGTTCATGACGTTGTCGTACTTGAGGAGGTTCTTGCGGATGTCGAAGTTCCGCGCCTCCACCTTCTTCTGCGCCTTCTCCAGCGCCTTGTTCACCCAGGGGTGGACGATGGCCTCGCCGTCCTGGATGCCGAGCTTCTGCAGCATGCCGTCGATGCGCTGGGAGCCGAAGATGCGCATCAGGTCGTCGTCCAGCGACAGGAAGAAGTGGCTGCGGCCGGGGTCGCCCTGACGGCCGGAGCGGCCGCGGAGCTGGTTGTCGATGCGGCGGCTCTCGTGGCGCTCGGTGCCCATGACGAACAGGCCGCCGGCGGCGAGCGCCTGCTGCTTCTTCTCGGCGATGTCGGCCTTGATCGCGGCGATCCGCGCCTCGCGCTCCGGCCCTTCGGGCGCGTCGGCGAGCTCGCTCTCGATCCGCATGTCCAGATTGCCGCCGAGCTGGATGTCGGTGCCGCGGCCCGCCATGTTGGTGGCGATCGTCACCGAGCCCGGCACGCCGGCCTGGGCGATGATGTAGGCCTCCTGCTCGTGGTAGCGGGCGTTGAGCACCTGGTGGGGCACGTTCTCGCGCTTGAGCGCCTCGGAGAGCTGTTCCGACTTCTCGATCGAGGTGGTGCCCACCAGCACCGGCTGGCCGCGCTCCGCGCAGTCGCGGATCAGGGCGATGATGGCGCCCTCCTTCTCGCGGGCGGTGCGGTAGACCTCGTCGTGGTCGTCCTTGCGGGCCACCGGCAGGTTGGTCGGGATCTCGACCACCTCGAGGCCGTAGATGTCCAGCAGCTCCTCGGCTTCGGTCAGCGCCGTGCCGGTCATGCCGGAGAGCTTGTGGTACATGCGGAAGTAGTTCTGGAACGTGATCGAGGCCAGCGTCTGGTTCTCGGGCTGGATCTTGGTCCGCTCCTTGGCCTCCAGCGCCTGGTGCAGGCCCTCCGAGAAGCGCCGGCCCGGCATCATGCGGCCGGTGAACTCGTCGATGATCACCACCTCGTCGTTGCGGACGATGTAGTCCTTGTCCTTCGAGAACAGCTTGTGGGCGCGCAGCGCCTGGTTGACGTGGTGGACGACGGTGACGTTCTCCACGTCGTAGAGGTTCTCGCCCTTCAGCAGCCCGGCCTCGGCCAGCAGGCGCTCGATGTGCTCGTTGCCGGCCTCGGTCAGGGTCGCGGTGCGCTGCTTCTCGTCGACCTCGTAATCCTCCGCCACGAGCTGCGGCACGAGGGCGTCCACCGCCACGTAGAGGTCGGAGCGGTCCTCCATGGGACCGGAGATGATCAGCGGCGTGCGGGCCTCGTCCACCAGGATCGAGTCCACCTCGTCGACGATGGCGAAGTAGTGCCCGCGCTGCACCATCGACTCGACGTCGTACTTCATGTTGTCGCGCAGGTAGTCGAAGCCGAGCTCGTTGTTGGTGGCGTAGGTGATGTCGCAGGCGTAGGCGTCGCGGCGCTGGTCGTCGTCGAGGCCGTGGACGATCACGCCGACGGTGAGGCCGAGGAAGCCGTGCACCCGGCCCATCATGCCGCTGTCGCGCTGGGCCAGGTAGTCGTTCACAGTGACCACGTGGACGCCCTTGCCGGCGAGGGCGTTGAGATAGGCGGCGAGCGTCGAGACCAGGGTCTTGCCCTCGCCGGTCTTCATCTCGGCGATGCGGCCTTCGTGCAGCGTCATGCCGCCCATGAGCTGGACGTCGAAGTGGCGCTGGCCGAGCACGCGCTTGGCCGCCTCCCGCACCACGGCGAAGGCGGGGACCAGAAGGTCGTCCAGCGTCTTGCCGGCGGCGAGCTCGGCGCGGAACTCGGCGGTCTTGGCGCGGAGCTGATCGTCGGTCAGCGCCGAGATCTCCGGCTCCAGCGCGTTGATCGCGGCGACGCGGGGCCGCAGCGCCTTGACGCGGCGATCGTTGGACGAACCGAAAAGGCGTCGGGCGAGACCGCCGAACATGGGCGAACCTTTCTTCTGGCGCTTTGGCGCGCGTCTTGTGGCCGCCCGGCCTCGAACCTCCCCGGTCGACCGGCCCGAAGACCCGAAACTCCCTCGATTTCGAGACGCTTCGCGTGTCTTCAGCGGCAGCGGTCGAGATAAGAGGGACCCCGAGGGTTGTCAATGTGAGCCCTTTCGGACACTCTCCCGCGCCTCGGGGCGGAACGACGCTCAAATCGGAAGGTTCTCATGGCTTTTTGCATTTCGTCGGGCCGCCGGACGGCCGCGCTCGGCGCCTCCCTTGCGCTGGCTCTGCTCGCCACGTCGGCCCTCGCGCAGCCCGCTCCGGCGACCGCCGCCGCGCCGGCCGCGGTCGATCCCAAGACGGTGCTCGCGACGGTGGACGGCGAGGAGGTGACGGCCGGGGAGGTGGAGATCGCGCAGGAGGACCTGCAGCAGTCCACCGCCTCCATGACCGACGTCCAGCGCCGCGACTACGCGCTCAACTACCTGATCGACCTCAAGATCGCGGCCAACGCCGCCGAGAAGGAGAAGGTCGGCGACAGCGACGACTTCAAGCGCCGCATGGCCTATCTGCACGACCGCGCGCTGATGGAGGAGCTGCTTCAGCGCACCGCCAAGGCCGCCGTCACCGACGAGGCCATGCGCAAGCTCTATGACGACACCGTCAAGAACCTGAAGCCCGAGCCCGAGGTGCGCGCCAGCCACATCCTGGTGAAGACCGAGGACGAGGCCAAGTCGGTCAAGGAGCGGCTCGCCAAGGGCGAGGACTTCGCCAAGATCGCGACCGAGGTCTCCACCGATCCCGGCTCCGCCAAGCAGGGCGGCGACCTCGGCTTCTTCGGCAAGGGCCAGATGGTGCCGGCCTTCGACGAGGCCGCCTTCAAGCTGGAGCCGAACGTCGTCTCCGAGCCGGTGAAGACCCAGTTCGGCTTCCACGTCATCAAGGTGACGGAGAAGCGCGAGCGGCCGGTCCCGACCTTCGAGCAGGTCAAGCCGCAGATCGAGCAGTACGTCGTGCGCACCGCCCAGCAGGATCTGGTGCTGAAGCTGCGCGGCCAGTCCAAGGTGGAGCGCACCGAGGCCGGCAAGCCGGCGGAGGCGCCCGCCGCCCCCGCCGTCGTTCCCGCGCCCGCGGCTCCAGCCGCTCCCGACGCGCCCAAGCCCGACGCGCCGAAGTAAGGCTCGTCACGTCGCGCCGGTCCGCGCCGCTCTGAACGCTTGCGGCGCGGACCGGGCCGGCCTGTCGCACGGCTGTCGTGACGCTGGCGGATAGGACGCCGGCGCGGGCGGCCCGTTGGCGGCCCGGCGCGCGTTCCGCATCCTCCGCCGTCCGAGACGCCCTATGTCCTCCGTCATCTCCCCGCTCGCGCCCACGTCTTACCCCGTCCTGCCGCCCATCGCCGGCGTGCGCCTCGCCACCGCCGCCGCCGGCATCCGCTACAAGGGCCGGACCGACGTGCTGCTCATGGCCTTCGACGAGGGAACCTCGGTCGCCGGCGTGTTCACGCGCTCGCTCTGCCCCTCCGCGCCGGTGGAGTGGTGCCGCGACCGGCTGGCGGGCGGGCGCATCCGCGCGCTGGTGGTGAACTCCGGCAACGCCAACGCCTTCACCGGAAAGAAGGGCCGCGCCGCGACCAAGCTCACCGCCGAAATCGCGGCGCCGGCGCTGAACTGCTCCGAGGACGAGATTTTTCTCGCCTCCACCGGCGTGATCGGCGAGCCGCTGCCGGCCGAGAGGTTCGGCGACGTGATGGCGGGCCTGGTCGCCGAGGCCGGGCCGGACGGCTGGGAGGCCGCCGCCCGCGCCATCATGACCACCGACACTTTCCCCAAGCTCGCCACCCGGACCGCCGAGATCGGCGGCGTCACGGTGACGATCAACGGGATCGCCAAGGGCGCCGGCATGATCGCGCCGGACATGGCGACCATGCTGTCCTTCGTCGCGACCGACGCCGCCCTCGCGCCCGCCGCCCTGCAGGGGCTGCTGGCCGCGGCGGTGGACCGCACCTTCAACTGCGTCACCATCGACGGCGACACCTCCACCTCCGACACGCTGCTCGCCTTCGCCACGGCCAAGGCCGGCAACGCGCCCGCGACCGACGCCGCCGACCCGGCGCTCAAGGGCTTCGCCGCGGCGCTCGAAGACCTGCTGGCGGAGCTGGCGCAGCTCGTGGCCCGCGACGGCGAGGGCGCGCGCAAGTTCGTCACCGTGGAGGTCGAGGGCGCCGCCAGCGACGCCTCGGCGCGGAAGATCGCGCTGTCGATCGCCAACTCGCCGCTGGTGAAGACCGCGGTCGCGGGCGAGGACGCCAACTGGGGCCGGGTGGTGATGGCGGTGGGCAAGGCCGGCGAGCCCGCCGACCGCGACCGTCTGTCGATCCGCTTCGGCGACATCCGCGTCGCCCATGAGGGCGAGCGCGATCCCGCCTATGACGAGGCCGTGACCTCCGCCTACATGAAGCGGGAGGAGATCACGATCGGCGTCGAACTCGGGCTCGGCCAGGGCCGGGCGCGGGTGTGGACCTGCGACCTGACCGAAGTCTACATCTCGATCAACGCCGATTACCGTTCCTGATTTCGGCGATCGGCTCAACCCGCTCTTAAGATGTGACGTGCTGGGATGTCGGCGGACGCTCAACTGAAACTCGTTCTTGTCGTCGCCTGCGCGCTCATCGACGCCGACGGCCGCGTGCTCCTCGCGCAGCGGCCGGAAGGCAAGTCTCTGGCGGGCCTGTGGGAGTTTCCCGGCGGCAAGGTCGAGCCCGGCGAGCGGCCGGAACAGACCTTGATCCGCGAACTGGCTGAAGAGCTCGGCGTCGTGGTCGAGGAGCCGTGTCTTGCGCCGCTCACCTTCGCGAGCCACCGCTACGAGACCTTCCATCTGCTGATGCCGCTGTACGTGTGCCGGCGCTGGACGGGGATCGTGACGGGCCGGGAAGGGCAGGCGACGCGCTGGGTCCGTCCCAACGCGCTCCGCGACCACCCGATGCCGCCCGCCGACGAACCGCTCATCGCGCACCTCGTCGCCCTGCTCTGATCCGTCCCCGGCGCGAGGCGGCGTCGGAGAAGGGGGGCGGGAATGGGCATGACGTGGGAGACGGCGCTGCGGCGGCTGGCGCGGTTCGCGCGGGACGACAGCGGGGCGACAGCGATCGAATACGCCATGATCGCGGTGGGGATCGCGGTCGCGATCGCGGTCACGGTCTACCAGCTCGGCGACGTGGTGCTCTCGAAATATTACGGGCGCATCGCCACCGAGCTGCCCAAGTAGCCGCGCGCCGGCGGTTGCGCCGGACATGGCCGCCATGGACAATGGCGCCATGTCAGACACGCCCATTCGCCTCACTGCGATGGCCCATGGCGGCGGCTGCGGCTGCAAGCTCGCCCCGGCCGTCCTGCAGGACATCCTGAAGAAGATGCCGGTTCCGTTCCCGGCGCCCGATCTGCTGGTCGGGGCCGAGACCTCGGACGACGCCGCCGTCTACCGGCTGAACGACGATCAGGCGATCGTCGCCACCACCGATTTCTTCACGCCCGTGGTGGACGACCCCTACGACTTCGGCCGCATCGCCGCCGCGAACGCGCTCTCCGACGTCTACGCCATGGGCGGCCGGCCGCTGTTCGCGCTGGCGCTGGTGGGCATGCCGGTCGGAGCCCTGCCGGTGGAGGCGATCCAGGACATCCTGGCCGGCGGGGCCTCCATCTGCGCGGAGGCGGGGATACCCGTGGCGGGCGGGCATTCCATCGACACGCCCGAGCCGATCTACGGGCTCGTCGCCATCGGTCTCGTCCATCCCGGCCGGGCGCTCAGGAACGCCACCGCGCGGCCCGGCGACCGGCTGATCCTGACCAAGGGCCTCGGCGTCGGCGTGTTCTCCGCCGCGCTGAAGAAGGGCGAACTCAGCGCGGACGCTTACGCCGCGATGATCGCCTCCACCACCTGGCTGAACGCCGTCGGCCCGGAGCTCGCCGGGCTCGACGGCGTGCGCGCCATGACCGACGTCACCGGCTTCGGCCTGCTCGGGCATCTTCTGGAGATGTGCCGCGGCGCGGGCCTCGCCGCGGAGATCGCCTTCGATCGCGCGCCGATTCTCCCCCATGCGGCGGAGCTGGCGCAGGCGGGGTTCTCCACCGGCGCCGCGACCCGCAACTGGGCGAGCTACGGCGCGGCGGTGAGCCTGCCGGACGCGTTCGACCCCTGGCGCCAGGCGCTGCTGTGCGATCCCCAGACCAGCGGCGGCCTGCTGATCGCCGTCGATCCGGGCGCGGAGGCCGACGTGCTGGCGCGCTGCCGCGCCGCAGGCTTCGCGCAGGTCGCCGTCGTCGGCGAACTGCGCGAGGGCGCGCCGGGCGTGCGGGTGGTCTGACGGGGCGGCGCCGACGTTGAAGCCCAAGCGGCTCGGCGGCGTCGCCGCGTCCGGGCCGTTGCGGCGCCGGACGCCTTGTCCATGCGACCGGGCCGTCGCTGGCGCTCGACGACGCGTCAGGAGATCCGCGACGCGTCTATTTCGAGAACGTTTCGCGAGGCGAAGGCTTCAGCGTTCAGGTGGTGGTTTCCCGCCATGCGGCGGGCATGACGGGAGTTTCGATCGCGCGCTGCGGCCATTCCCAAACGGGCGCTTACGGCTCCAGCTCGGTGTCCCAGTAGAGATAGTCGAGCCAGCTGTCGTGCAGGTAGTTCGGCGGGAACGCGCGGCCGTTGCGGTGCAGGTCCTGGATCGACGGCTGGAACGGCGGCTGCGCCGGCCACATGCCGCAATCCACGGGCATCTGTCCGCCCTTCTTCAGGTTGCAGGGCGAGCAGGCGGCCACGATGTTGTCCCAGGTGGTCTGGCCGCCCCGGGAGCGCGGAACCACGTGGTCGAAGGTCAGCTCCTCCCGCGCGCCGCAGTACTGGCACGAGAACCGGTCGCGCAGGAACACGTTGAAGCGGGTGAAGGCGGGGTTGCGGGCCGGCTTGACGTAGGTCTTGAGGCAGACGACCGACGGCAGCGTCATCTCGAAGCTGGGGCTCTTCACCCGGCGGTCGTAATGGGAGAGCACGTTCACCCGGTCGAGGAAGATCGCCTTGATGGCGTCCTGCCAGGACCACAACGACAACGGGTAATAGCTCAGCGGACGGTAATCCGCATTCAACACCAAGGCCGGACACGCATCTGGTGAGACGGCAAGCGTCACCGAGCACTCCCTGCATCAGCGTCGGCCATCAGCCGACGCCGGGGGATACTCTACATAGCTTGTGTCAGCCTTGTGAAGACTGCCCCGTTAAGTTTTCTTAACCCGCAGCGCCGAGGTCAGGAACGCCGCTCCCTGGCGCAGGCCCTCGCCGTCGATGCCGTGGCCGAGCCCCGGCGACAGGTGCCATTGCACCGGAATCTCCGCCGCTCCGAGGCCGTCGATGGCCGCGAACAGCTCGTCCACGGGCAGGATCTCGTCCCGGTCGCCGTGGATCAGCAGAATCGGCGGCTTGCCCGTGGCCTCGGCCTTCAGCGCCTCCGGCGACACCAGCATGCCCGAATAGCCGAGGATCGCGGCCGGCGGTATCGCGCGGCGCAGCCCCACGTGCAGCGCCATCATGGTGCCCTGGCTGAAGCCCACCAGCGCCAGCCGGTCCGGTCCCAGCCCGTGGCTGGCGAGTTCGGCGTCCAGAAAGGCGTCGAGGCCCGGACGGGCGGCGACCACGCCCCGGCGGCGCTCGTCCGGATCGCGGAAGGTGAGCGGGAACCACTGCCGGCCCATGGGCGCGCCGGGCAGCCGCTCCGGCGCGTTCGGCGCCACGAAGGCCGCGTCGGGCAGGGCGTTCCGCCATTCGCGGCCGATGGCGATCAGGTCGTTCCCGTCCGCGCCGTAGCCGTGCAGGAACACGACGAGCGATCGGGCGACGCCCGAAGCGGGCGCGAGGCGGGGGCCGTCTATGGCGGTCATGCGGTCTCCTGCGGGCTGGCGGGACGGTTGGGGGCGGGAGCCGCGTCGCGGCCGCCCCGCTTCGTGAGGTAATAGGCCCAGAGCAGCTGCGCCGCCACTCCGCGCAACGGCCGCCAGCCGTCCGCCATGCGTTCGGCGGTCCGGGCGTCGGGCCGGGTCTCCAGACCGAACACGCGCTTCAGCGCCTCCTGCACCGCGATGTCGCCGGCCGGAAAGGCGTCGGCGCGGCCATGGGCGAACAGCAGGAACACGTCCGCCGTCCAGGGGCCGACGCCGGAGATGGCGAGGAGGCGGGCGCGGGCTTCCGGCTCCGGCAGCGCGGCGAGGCCGGGAAGGTCGAGCCCGTCCGCGACGGCTCCCGCGATGGCGCGCAGCGTCCTCAGCTTCGGCCGCGACACCCCGGCGGCGCGGATCGCGTCGTCGGAGGCGGCGGCGAGGGCTTCGGCGTCGATGCGCCCGAGCGCCGCCTCCAGCCGGCCGTGGATGGCGCGGGCGGCGGCGGTGGAGATCATCTGGGAGTTCACCACCCAGACGAGGCCCGAAAGATCCGGCGCGATCGTGCGCAGCGGCGGCGTGACGGACGCCGCGCGCACCTCGCCCATCTTGGGATCGAGCGCCGTTAGCCGGTCGAGCGCGGCGGCGAGGTCGGCTTCGGTGAGGATGCGCTCGCACGCCGTCATGCTTGACGCTTAGACCGCCGGGCGGGATTGAGGAAGCCGCATGATCCCGACCTTCCGCTTCGCGCCGTCGCCCACCGGCCATCTCCACCTCGGCCACGCGCTGTCGGCGCTCAGCGTCTGGCGCGCGGCGGAGGCCGCCGGCGGCCGGGTGCTGCTCAGGATCGAGGACATCGACCCCATCCGCTCGAAGCCCGACTACGCCGCCGCGATCGAGGAGGATCTGGCCTGGCTCGGCCTCGCCTGGGACGGGCCGGTGACGCGCCAGTCGGAGCGCATGGCGTTCTACGCCGAGGCGCTGGCCCGGCTCGACGCGCGTGGGCTGCTCTACGACTGCCGGCTCTCCCGGGCCGACATCGCCGCGGCGCTCGGGGAGAACGCGCCCCGCGACCCGGACGGCGCGCCGCGCCTGCCGGTTCCGGGCGCGAACCCAAGCGATCCCGCCGGTCCGGCGGCGCGGCGGCTGGACATGGCGCGGGCGCTCGCGGCGCTCGGGCGCGCGCCGCTGACCTTCGAGGAGGAGGGCGAGGGGGCGGTCCATGCCCGTCCCGAGGACTGGGGCGACGTGGTGCTGGCGCGCAAGGAGACGCCCACCAGCTATCACCTCGCCGTGGTGGTGGACGACGCCGCCCAAGGGGTGAGCCATGTGGTGCGGGGGCGGGACCTGCGCCGCGCCACCGACGTGCATCGGCTGCTGCAGGAGCTGCTCGGCCTGCCTGCGCCGCGCTACCGCCACCACTGGCTGATCCCGGCCGCGGACGGCGCGAAGCTGTCCAAGTCCCGCGGCGCGCCGTCGCTGCGCGCGCTCCGGGCGGAAGGCTTTTCGAGAGACGACGTGATCCGCGCCCTGGGGCCGCTGTAGCCGGGCGTCAGGGCGCCGCCGCGCCGAGATCGGCCAGGAAAGCCTGCACCCGTTCGGCGTTGGCGCCGAGGTCCAGACCGCCGAGCCGGGACGCCGAGCGCATGTCCACCACCGCGCCGTCGCCGTCGGGCCGCGCCCGCAGCGCCACGTCGGCCGGCAGGCCGAGCACGGCCGAGCGCGCCACCGCTTCGATCCTCAGCCGGGGAGGGCCGCCGCGCGGAAAGGCCGTGGGGCCGATCGTGCGCCATCCTCGCTGCTCCATCAGGCCGAGGGCGAGGTTGATCGCCTCTTCCGGAGGGACCGAGAGCCTCAAGGGCGCGAGGTCGGGATAGGCCGCGCGCTGGCGGGCGGCGTCGAGAGGCGCGCTCGGGGCGCCGGCGAAGGTCGGCGGGTCGGAGGGATCGGTCGCCACGTCGTCGAGGGAGGGCGTCAGCCCGGCGCGGCTGAGCATATAGGCTGGTCCGGCCAGCGTCAGCGCCGCGATGACGAGCGCGAACAGCGCGCGCACGCCGCCGCGCAGGCCGGTGCGCCAGACCACAGCCATGGCGATGAGCGAGAGCAGGGCGGCGAGCCCGGACAGCGCCAGCCCGGCCCCGAACGCCGCGAGTCCCGGCAGCGGCTCGAGCGCCTCCGCCCGGATCAGCGCGATCGCATAGAGACAGACCAGCACGGCGAAGACCGCCAGATGGAGCGCGAATCGCGCCAGCCGGGAGCGGCGGGGCGGCGGCGTCCGCACGCCGATGGCGCCGAGGCTCACGCGTCGTCGTCCTTCGACGGATTCGCGCCGCACACCGCCTTCAGCGCCGCGAATTCGGCGGGCGTCAGCAAGGGGGCAGCGTCGCCGGACCGCGGCCCGGCGGCGGCCTCGATGACGCGCTTGCGCTCCAGCGTGTCCGGATGGGAGGCGACGTAGTCGAGCGGCGACCGCTTGCGTTCCGCTTCCGCCCCGTCGTCGTCCTGTTCCCCGGTCAGCCGGGCGAGCAGGGCGCCGAAGGCGGCGGGGTCGCCGCCCGCGCGCCGCATCAGGGCGACGGCGTAGCCGTCCGCGGCGGATTCCGCCTGACGGGAATAGGACGCCTCGCTCAGCATGCGCGCCACGAACACCGCCGCGCCGCCGCCGGCGAAGTCGCCCAGCACGAATCCGAACAGGAACGACAGGCCGCCGGCCTGCAGCGTGCGTCTGGCGCCGTCGCGATGGGCCACGTGGCCGATCTCATGCGCCAGCACGCCGGCGAGCTCGTCCGGCGACCGGGCCTCGCGGATCAGGCCGTCGAACAGGTAGATCGGCCCGCCCGGCAGCGCGAGCGCGTTGGGGATGGCGCTGCGCACCACGGTGATCTTCAGCGGGACGGGCAGACCCGCCGCCCGTTCGAGCGGAGCCGCGAGCCGATCCAGCGCCGCGCGCCCCGGCGCTTCGGTCGCGGTCTCGCCGCAGGCGAAGCCGCCCTGGCCGGTGGGGAGCAGGTAGCGCAGCTGCGCGTCCACCACCTCGCCCATGCGCCGGTCCACGCTCCAGGGCAGCAGCGGCGCCACCTTGTCGGCCAGCGCCGGCAGGCCGAACAGGCCGAGCGCCGTCAGCGAGACGACGGCGGCGACCGACCACAGCACCACCCGGCGGGTGGCCGTGCGCTCCGAGGCTCGGGCGGCGTGAAGCGCGGGCGCCGCGGCCCGGATCGCGTCGGCGAGCGGCCCGTCGGCGAGCTCAAGCCGGGCCGGCGGCCCTTCCGCGTCGCGGGTCAGCCGCAGCCGCCCGGAGGTGGTGAAGGCCTCCCGGAGCTGGCCGAGCGGCCAGCGCGCCAGCATGCGCCCGTCGGGGGCCAGAACGGCGAGGTCCTCCTCCGCCAGCGACACATGCACGTCCTGCCGGCGGCTGGTGAGGCCGTCGAAGAACACGCCCGTGCCGCTGCTGGTGGTCACGCCGTCCGTCCCGTCAGAAGCCCGCTCCGAAGTCCAGCGCGTCCGCCACGCCCTCGCCGAAGGCGTTGGCGGGCGGTTCGGTGGATTGCGCGGCGACCAGCGCGCCGAGGCCCGTCAGCGTCACGCTCTCGAAGCTCTTTTTCCACAACGGCCGCACCACGTACAGCTGCCCCAGCGCAGCGTAGCCCAGCAGCGTCGCGAGATAGGCGATCGCGGTGAAGACCAGCGCCGGCGCGCCGCCTTCGCGCAGCGCCGCCGTTCCGCCCAGCGCCGCGCCGACGACGGCGAACACGACCGCGGTCGCGATCGAGAACAGCAGGAGCGCGAGCACGTATCCGAGATAGGTCTTCAGGAAGGCGAACAGGCCGAGATCGCAGCGCGCCGACGCCGGACCCACATGGACGCCGTTCGCCCACCAGCGGAACTCCAGCGCCTGATAGATCGCCATCACGGCCAGGATGACCGGCACGGCGGCGAACAGGAACAGCATGCCCAGCCAGCCCGCCCGGCCCAGCTCACGGCCGGCGTCCGGCGCGTTCGCCGCGGCGCTGGCGAGCAGCGCCGCGGGCACGGCGATGAGCACGGCGACCAGGAACCACAGCGGAACGCCCTGCCGGAACAGCTGGCCGCCGGTGGCGGTGAAGCGGCCCTGCTGATCGCCGTACCAGGTGTTGTTCATCTTGTAGCGCTCAAGGCTCGCGCGCATGAACGGATAGGCGAGACCGAGGGTGAGGACCGTGAGCAGCCCCCAGCCGAAGCAGCGGCCGGCGTAGGCCCAGCCCGAGCCGGTCTGCCCCAGCCGCACCCCGCGCCACAGCGTGCGCGAGAGCCGGTAGCGCCGGGCGCGGTAGAGCGCGTATTGCGCCAGGAACACGATGGCCAGCGAGAACGCGAACTGCGCCGCCACCTGCAGGATCGGGCCGCCGGCGAAGCTCAGCAGCGCGATGATCACGTAAGCCGGGATCAGGACCGCGAGCGCGATCAGGAAGCCGAGGAACAGCTCCAGCCCGCGGCCGGTGTATTCCAACCCGTCCCCCTCGATCGCGGTGCGGCTCCACAGGAAGCGGCGCACGTCCGTCTGGTACCAGAAGCGGTAGACGCCGAGCGTGAGCAGCGTCAGCAGCAGGCCTTTCAGCACCAGCGGACGCATGTGGCGCGCCTCGCCGTCAAACTGCGGGCGGACGCCCCCTGTGGTCGTGAAGTCGGTCAATCGATGAGCCCCCTGGCTGCGCGCGGCGGTTGCAGCCCATAGATCACGAAATCGGGGGCAAGGCGAGACGGCGCGGCGGGCTGCGCCGCGCCGTCTTTGGTCGGATCAGTCCTTCTGGGCGTAGCCGCCGTTCTTGAACTCGTAGAACACGTAGCCCGCGACGGTGGGGTCGCCCTTCGGGTCGAACTTCACGTCGCCGACCACGGTCTTGAAGGTCTGCTTGTTCAGCTCCGCCAGCACGGGCTCGGTCTCGGTGGACTTCGCCGCCGCGGCCGCCGCGGCGTAGATCTGCACCGTGGCGTAGGTGTAGAGCGTGTAGCCTTCCGGGTCGAAGTTCTTGGCCTTGAACTTCTCGACCACGCCCGCCGCCGTCGGCAGCTTGCGCTGGTCGGGGGCGAAGGTGAACAGCGAGCCCTCGCCGCCCTTGCCGGTGATGGCGAGGAAGTCGTTGTTGGCCAGCGCGTCGCCGCCGATCAGCACCGCGTTCAGGCCCTGCTCGCGCATCTGGCGCACGATCAGGCCGCCCTCGGTGTGGTAGCCGCCGAGATAGACCACGTCGACGCCGCTCTGCTTCAGCTTGGAGACCAGGGCGGAGTAGTCCTTCTCGCCCGCGGTGATGGCCTCGTACAGCGTCTCCTTGCCGCCGGCGTCCTTCAGCGCCTTCAGGGTCTCGTCGGCGATGCCCTTGCCGTAGGCGGACTTGTCGTGAAGGATCGCGACCTTCTTGTCCTTGAAGTTCTGGGCGATGTAGGCGCCGGCGACGGCGCCCTGCTGGTCGTCGCGGCCGCAGACGCGGAAGATGGTCGGACCGGCGCGCTTGTCGGTGAAGACCGGGTTGGTGGAGCCCGGCGAGATCTGGATGATGTCCTCCTCCGCATAGACCGCGGAGGCCGGGATCGACGAGCCGGAGCAGTAGTGCCCGGCCACGAACGCCACGCCGTCGCCGGCGAGCTGGTTCGCCACGTTCACCGCCTGCTTCGGGTCGCAGGCGTCGTCGGCGATCTTCAGCACCACCTTCTCGCCGTTGATGCCGCCGGCGGCGTTGATGTCCTCCACCGCCTGCTCGGCGCCGTGGCGCATCTGGGCGCCCACGACGGCGTTGCTGCCGGTCATGGGGCCGGCGACCGCGATGGTGACGTCCGCATAGGCGGGCGCCGCCAGAACCACGGCGAGCCCGGCCACGAGGCCGGCGACGAGACGCTTCTTCATGCTCAGTTCTCCCAAGCTCCGGACAGGTCCAAAACGCGACGCCGGCGTCATGCGCCGGATTTCCCGCGCCAGCCGAAGGGGCCGGCGCGCTCGTAGAGCCAATCGTATTGCCGCGTCATCTGCGCGGCCATGCGCGTCCGGTGGCCGGCGAGCGCCAGCGCGATCAGGATCGCGAGATCGACCAGAAAGAAGTGCAGCGTCAGCAGGCTGCCGCTGAACAGGGCGTAGTGGATGAAGCGCACGGCCGCCGCGAGCGGCGGCATCCACAGCGCCGCCTTCCACGCCGGCTCCCAGGAGCCCGCCACCGCGCGCCCCGCGAGCCACGCCGCGCCGCCGCCGAGGATGACGGTGACGAACAGGAACTCGGGCGGCGAAATCTCCCAGATCAGGCCCATCAGTGCCGCCCTCCCTCGAGATAGGCGGCGCGGACCTCCTCGCGCTCCAGCAGCTCCCGGCCGCCGCCGGACAGGGTGATGCGGCCGTTGACCATGACATAGCCGCGATGGGCGAGCTTCAGCGCGTGATAGGCGTTCTGCTCCACCAGGAACACGGTCAGCCCTTCCGTGCGGTTGAGCTCCCGGATCACGGAGAAGATCTGCTTCACGATCAAGGGCGCGAGGCCGAGGGAGGGCTCGTCCAGCAGCAGCAGGCGCGGACGGCTCATGAGCGCGCGGGCGATGGCGAGCATCTGCTGCTCGCCGCCGGAGAGCGTGCCGCCGCGCTGGCTCGCGCGCTCCTTCAGCCGGGGGAAGATCGCGAACATGCGTTCGAGATCCTCGTCGTAATGGGCGTAACTGGTCACCGCCGCGCCCATCTGCAGGTTCTCGAGCACGGTCATGCGCGGGAACACGCGCCGTCCTTCCGGCGACTGCGCCAGCTTCATGCGGGCGATGTCGTGGGTGGGAACGCGGGTGATGTCCCGGCCGTCGAACACGATCCGCCCGTCCCGCGCCTGGGGCGCGCCGAAGATGGTCATCATGAGCGTGGACTTGCCGGCGCCGTTGGCCCCGATCAGCGTGACGATCTCGCCCTCGTCCACGGTCACGTCCACGCCCTTCAGGGCGGCGATGGCGCCGTAATAGGCGGTGACGCCCTCGATCGAGAGCAGGGGCGCGCTCACGACGCGGCCTCCTCGATCTCGCGCTCCACCTCGTCCACCTCCTCGTCCTCGACGCCGAGATAGGCGGCGATCACCCTGGGGTCCTCCCGCACCGCGCGGGGGGCGCCGTCGGAGATCGTCTTGCCGTAGTCGAGCACGATCACGTGGTCGGAGATCTCCATCACCACGCTCATGTCGTGCTCGATCAGCAGCAGGGCGGTTCCGTCCCGGTCGCGGATGGAGCGCAGCAGCGCGTTCAGCTCCAGCGACTCGCGCGGGTTGAGGCCGGCCGCCGGCTCGTCGAGGCAGAGCAGGGCCGGGTCGGTGCACATGGCGCGGGCGATCTCCAGCCGGCGCTGGTCGCCATAGGGCAGGTCGGCGGCGGGATCGTCGGCGCGGTCGATCAGGTCGATGCGCTCCAGCCAGGCCTTGGCCTTGTCGATCGCGGCCTTCTCCGCCGCGCCGAAGCCGCCGATCCCGAGCACGCCGAGCAGCGTGAAGCCCGACGCCTTCATCAGCGGCGCGTGCTGGGCCACCAGCAGGTTCTCGAGCACCGTCATGCCGCCGAACAGGCGGATGTTCTGGAAGGTGCGCGCGACGCCCGCGGTGCGGGAGATCTGGTGGTCGCGCAGGCGCTCCAGCAGGAAGCGGCCATTTCCGGACTGCAGCGTGAGGCGCCCGACCGTCGGCTTGTAGAAGCCGGTGATGCAGTTGAACACGGTGGTCTTGCCGGCGCCGTTGGGGCCGATCAGGGCGGTGATCTCGCCGCGCCGCACGTCGAAGGACACGTCGTTCACGGCGGTCAGCCCGCCGAAGCGCATGGTCAGCCGCTCCACCCGCAGCAGCACGTCCTCGGGCAGGGCGGGGGCGTCGTCGTGGCGGAGGGTCATCCGTGGCCCTCCTGCACCAGCGCGCCCGAGATCGCCTTTTTCTCCTTCAGGAAGACGGTGGGCGAGCGCGACGACACCAGCCCGCGCGGCCGCCAGACCATGATCAGCACCATCACCAGCCCGAAGGTGATCATGCGGTAGTCGCTGAACTCCCGGAACAGCTCGAAGCCGCCGATCATCACCACCGCCGCCACCGCCACGCCGAACTGGGAGCCCATGCCGCCCAGCACCACGATGGCGAGGATCAGCGCGCTTTCCATGAACACGAAGCTCTCGGGGCTGATGAAGCCCTGCCGCGTGGCGAAGAACGAACCGGCGAAGCCCGCGAACATGGCGCCGAGCGCGAAGGCGGTGAGCTTGGTGTTCACCGTGTTGATGCCGAGCGAGCGGCAGGCGATCTCGTCCTCGCGCAGCGCCTCCCACGCCCGGCCGATGGGCAGCCGCCGCAGCCGGATGGTGACGAGGTTGGTGATGAGCGCGAGCGCGAGGATCAGATAGTACAGGAACAGGATGCGGTGCAGGGGCGAGTAGCTCAGGCCGAAGGTGGCGGCGAAGCCGTCCGGCCCACGGTCGAAATCGATGCCGAAGAAGGTGGGGCGCGGGATGCCGGAAATGCCGTTCGGGCCGCCGGTGAACCAGTACCAGTTCAGCAGCACGATGCGGATGATCTCGCCGAAGGCCAGCGTGACGATGGCGAGATAGTCGCCGCGCAGCCGCAGCACCGGGAAGCCCAGCAGCACGCCCCAGAAAGCGGCGAGGATGCCGGCGAGCGGCAGGCAGATCCAGAACGACAGGCCGAAGTTCTGGGCGAGCAGGGCGTAGGAGTAGGCGCCGACGGCGTAGAACGCCACGTAGCCGAGGTCGAGCAGGCCCGCGAGGCCCACCACGATGTTCAGGCCCCAGCCCAGCATGACGTAGGTCAGCACCAGGATGCCGAGGTCGATGGCGTAGCGCTCGGTGAAGGGCAGCAGCGGCATCACGATCGCGAACAGGATCGCGAGCGGCCCGAGATACTTCGCGGTCCGCGCCAGCGTGGCCTCCACCTTCGGCGGCACGGCGAGCGCGCTCTTGCGTCGGCCCGGCCGCCACAGGGTCAGGTTCAGCAGCAGGCGTCCCGCGAACACCGCCACGACCGCGATCGCGACCCGATCCCAGTGGGGGACGAGCCCCATGCCGGCCTGGGTCTGGGTGGTGACGAGGCCGAGCATGGGCAGCGCGAGGCCGAGCGCGATCAGCGCCGCGATCCCGGCGTCCTTCACCGCGGCGATGAGCGGGGAGGGCGCCGCGGCGGGGGAGGCGGGAGCGGCCATCAGACCTTCTCGACCTCGGGACGGCCGAGCAGGCCGGAGGGCAGGAAGATCAGCACGATGGCGAGGATCGAGAACGCCGCCACGTCCTTGTATTCGACGGAGAAATAGGCCGACCAGAAGGTCTCGATCAGCCCGATCAGCAGGCCGCCCAGCATGGCCCCCGGCAGCGAGCCGATGCCGCCGAGCACGGCGGCGGTGAAGGCTTTCACGCCGGCCACGAAGCCGATGTAGAAGTCGATCACGCCATAATAGAGCAGGTACATCAGCCCCGCGACCGAGGCGAGCGCCGCGCCCATGACGAAGGTGAGCGAGATGGTGCGGTCCACGTCCACGCCGAGCAGCGCCGCCATCTTGCGGTCCTGCTCGCAGGCGCGCTGGGCGCGGCCGAGCGAGGTCTTGGTCACCAGCAGGGTGAAGCCGGTCATGATCGCGATGGTGGCGCCCACGATCATGAGCTGCACGTAGGACACGTTGACCACGAAGCCGTCGGCCGCGCCGAACTGGAAGCCGCCGGGGGCCACGGGCTGCAGGGGCTTCACGCGCGCTCCCTGAGCCTGCTGCACGAAGTTCTGCAGGAAGATCGACATGCCGATGGCCGAGATCAGCGGCGCCAGCCGGAACGAGCCCCGCAACGGCCGGTAGGCGATGCGCTCCACCGTCCAGCCGTAGAGCGCGGTCAGCGCCATGGCGACGAGGAGCACGATCAGCAGCGCCAGCGGCACGAAGGTGATCCCGATCGCCACCAGCGCCAGATAGACGATCAGCGCGAGGAAGGCGCCCACCATGAACACGTCGCCATGGGCGAAGTTGATCATGCCGATGATGCCGTAAACCATCGTGTAGCCGATGGCGATGAGCCCGTAGATCGAGCCCAGGGTGACGCCGTTGATGAGCTGCTGGAGGAAATATTCCATGCGCGCCGCGTCTGGCTCCGGTCGGGTGAGTCGAGGGTCGTGCGTCCGCGGGCCGAAGCTTCAGCGGCGAGGCGCGCCTGAAAATTAGGCCTGCCTTCCCGCTGGGCGAAGCGCCCACGCTCCGAGTCTTAGCGCGGGCGGCGGCGCCCGACAACGCGCAAGGGCGGCGCGGCGCGCGGGCCGGTCCTCCCCGAGACGGCCTTATTCCCTCCGTAAGCCTCGCCGCGTGGGGGAGAATCGCGGCGCTCGCGCCCGTCGTCGTGGCAGGCTATGACGAAGGCGCGACGCGCCGCCGGTCCGCGGTCCTGACGGGTGCGGGCGTCGACTCGAGGGGACGCGTGGCGTGAGGGTTGTCTGGAGTCTGTCCGTGGCGGCGGCGCTTCTGGCGCCGGCGGCGGCGCGCGCCCAGGGGCCGGAGGTGGAGCTGGGAACGGCGTTCCGCGAGGCCTTCGCGGGGCTGGACGCCTGCGTGGTGATGCGGGACGTGGCCGCGGGCGCCCAGGTCGCGATCAGCGACGAGGCCGCCTGCGCCCGCCGCCTTCCGCCCTGCGCCACCTTCGAGATCGCGGCCAATGTGGTGGCGCTCGATCGCGGCGCCGCCCCGGACGTGGACGCGCCGCTGCGCCGCGACCTGCAGCGCGATCCGCCGCAGCCGAAGCCGCAGGACGCCGGCGCCGAGCCCACGCCGGCGCCGGTCGCCGCTTCGCTGCGGGATGCGGCCCGAACGCCGTCGCCGTGGCTTTACGAGGAATTGGCCCGCCGCATCGGTCCGGACGCCTTCCCGAAGGCGCTCAACGCCCTGCGCTACGGCGGGGCGGACCTGTCGGCGACGCCGGTGGACCGCATGTGGCTCGGCGAGACCGACGGCGGGCTGCGGCTCAGTCCGGTGGAGCAGGTGGATTTCCTCGCCCGCCTCAAGCGCGGCGAACTGCCCACCAGCGCCGAATCCCAGGCCCGAGCGCTGGACATCCTGCCGGCGGAGAAGACGCCCGAGGGGCAGATCACCCTCAAGGGCGGCGAATGCGGCCCGGCGGCGGGACCGAAAGTGGCCTGGGCGGTGGGCTGGGTCGAGCGGCAGGGGCGCTCCACCCTGTTCGCCGCCGCCGAGACCGCTCCGACGGCGACCACCGCGGACGCCGTCGGCCGCACGCGGGCGCTGCTGCGCGCGTTGTCCCTGCTGCCGCCGGAAAAGCCGTGAGCGCGCCCGATCCGCTGATCGTCGCCGAGGCCTGGGCGCGGGAAGGCCGGGGCGTGGCGCTCGCCACCGTGGTGGAGACCTGGGGCTCGGCGCCCCGCCCCGCCGGCAGCGCGCTGGCCATCGACCAGGACGGCCGGTTCGAGGGCTCGGTTTCCGGCGGCTGCGTCGAGGGCGCGGTGGTGGCGGAGGCGGCGGAGGTGATCGCCAGCGGCCGGCCGCGGATGCTCGAGTTCGGGGTCGCGGACGAGGCCGCCTGGCGCGTCGGCCTGTCCTGCGGCGGGCGCATCCGCGTCTTCGTCGAGAAGGTGGGCTGAAGCGCCATGGAGCTTGCGCTGCTTGGCGAACTGAACGCCGCCCGCGCCGCCCGCCGCCCGGCGACGGTCGTGACCCGGCTCGACGACGGCGCCCAGCGCCTCGTGCTCGATCCCGCAGGCGATCCGCTGGAAACGGAGATCGCGGCGGCGCGCCGCGCCGGCCGCAGCCGCGCGGCGGGCGAGTGGTTCCTTGCGGTTTATGAGCCCAGCCCCCGCCTCGTCGTCGTCGGCGCGGTCCATATCGCCCAGACGCTGGCGCCCATGGCGACGGCGGTCGGCCTCGCCGTCACGGTGGTCGACCCGCGCACCGCCTTCGCCGCGCCGGAACGGTTTCCGGGCGTGGCGCTGCGGGCCGAATGGCCGGACATGGCGCTGCCGGCGCTCGGGCTCGACCCCTACACCGCCGTCGCGGCGGTGACGCACGACCCCAAGATCGACGATCCGGCGCTGGTGGCGGCGCTCCGCGCCGGCTGCTTCTATGTGGGCGCGCTCGGCTCCCGGAAGACCCACGCCGCGCGCCGGGAGCGGCTGCGGGCGGCCGGCGTCGCGGACGCGGCGCTCGACCGCATCCGCTCGCCCATCGGCCTCGCCATCGGCGCGGCCGGGCCCGAGGAGATCGCGGTGGCGACGCTCGCCGAGATCGTCATGGCGCTGCGCGCGCCGGAGCGGACGCCATGAGGTTCGGAGCCGTTCCGCTCGACGACGCCGTGGGCGCGGTCGCGGCCCATGCGGTGCGCGCGGCGGGCTTCCTGCTCAAGAAGGGGGCTACCGTCACCGCCCGCGACGTGGCCGAACTCGGCGCGCGGGGCGTGCGCGAGCTGGTGGTGGCGAGCCTCGAGGCCGACGACGTGCCCGAGGACGAGGCCGCGCGCCGCATCGCCTCGGCGCTCACGGGCGCCGGCCTCGCCGCCGAGGCGCCCTTCACGGGACGGGTGAACGTCTACGCCGAGCGCGCCGGGCTGCTGCTGGTGAACGCCGGCGGGGTCGACGCGCTCAACCTGATCGACGAGGACGTGACGCTGGCGACGCTCGCCCAGCATGCGCCGGTGGCGGCGGGCGCCATGGTCGCCACCATCAAGATCATCCCCTTCGCGCTGCCCGAGACGGTGGTGGCGAAAGCGGAGACGGCGGCCCGGGCGGCCGCGCCCGTGATCCGGCTCGCGCCCTTCGCGCCGCTTAAGGTGGGCGTGGTCTCCACCCTGCTGCCGGGCCTGTCGCCCAAGGTGGTGGACAAGACCATCGCCACGCTGGAGCGCCGCCTCGCCCCCGCCGGCGCCCGCATCGTGGGCGAGCTCCGGGTCGAGCACGACGCGCAGGCGCTCGCCGGCGCGCTGGCGCGGCTGTCGCCGGCCGCACCGGAGCTCGTCATCGTGTTCGGCGCCTCCGCGGTCACCGACCGGCGCGACGTGGCGCCCATGGCGATCGAGGCGCTGGGCGGGACGGTTGAGCGGCTCGGCATGCCGGTCGATCCGGGCAACCTGCTGCTGCTGGGGCGCCTGGGCGACGTGACGGTGATCGGCGCGCCGGGCTGCGCGCGCTCGCCGAAGGAGAACGGCTTCGACTGGGTGCTGAACCGGCTGCTGGCGGGCCTGCCCATGACCGGCCGGGAGATGGCCGGCATGGGGGTTGGCGGCCTGCTGATGGAGATCGCGGCCCGTCCCCAGCCGCGCGAGACGCCGAGCGAGGGCAAGGCGAGGATCGCCGGGATCGTGCTCGCCGCCGGCCGCTCCCGCCGCATGGGCGGGCCGAACAAGCTGCTGGAGACCGTGGACGGCCGTCCCATGGCGCGCCACGCGGCGGAGGCGGCGGTGGCGGCGGGCCTGAGCGAGGTGGTCGTGGTGGTGGGCCATCAGCGCGAGCAGGTGATGGCGGCGCTGGACGGCCTGCCGGTGCGCTTCGTGGCCAATCCGGATTTCGCGGACGGCCTGTCCACCTCGCTGCGCGCCGGGCTCGCGGCGCTCGCGCCCGGAACCGACGCCGCGCTGGTGGCGCTGGGCGACATGCCCCGGGTCGGGCCGGATCTGATCCGGCGTCTGGTCGCGGCCTTCGATCCGGCGGCGGGCGCCCATGCGGTTCTTCCGGTCCATGACGGCGCGCGGGGCAATCCGGTGCTGTGGGGCCGGCGCTTCTTCCCCGAGCTGATGGCGGTGACGGGCGACGTGGGCGGCCGCGCGCTCATCGGCCCCAACGCCGACTGGGTGCGGGAGGTGGAGATCGCCGACGCCGCGCCCGTGACCGACGTGGACACGCCCGAAGCCCTGCGCGCCCTGCGGGGCGGCTGACCGCCCGCCCGTGGGCGCGCTTGTCCTTAGCCGCGCGCCGCCCATCTTGCGGGTCCCGCCCCCGCCGGCTTAAGCCCTTGGCCGGCGACATGAGCGAATGAAGGAGCCCGCCGTGGCCGATTACGACGTCGACCTGTTTGTCATCGGGGCGGGCTCCGGCGGCGTGCGCGCGGCCCGAATCGCCGCCGGCTACGGTGCCCGCGTCGCGATCGCGGAGGACTTCCGCGTGGGCGGAACCTGCGTCATCCGCGGCTGCGTGCCGAAGAAGCTCTATGTCTACGCCAGCCGCTTCGCCGACGCGTTCGAGGACGCCGCGGGCTTCGGCTGGACGGTGCCCGAGGCGACGTTCTCCTGGGAGGGGCTGGTCGCCGCCAAGGAGAAGGAGATCACCCGGCTGTCCGGCCTCTACGCCGCCAATCTCGACAGGGCGGGCGTGACGCTGCACCGGCAGCGGGCGGCGCTGTCCGGCCCCAACGCGGTGCGCCTCGCCGACGGGACCGAGATCACGGCCGGGACCATCCTGATCGCCACCGGCGGCGCGCCGGTGGGCGCCGACATCCCCGGCGCGGAGCTGGCGATCTCCTCCAACGAGGCCTTCGACCTGCCGCGCTTCCCCGAAACCATCGTCATCGCCGGCGGCGGCTACATCGCGCTGGAGTTCGCGAGCGTGTTCGCGGGCCTCGGCTCGAAGGTGACGCTGATCCACCGCGGCGACAAGGTTCTGCGCGGCTTCGACGAGGACGTGCGGGACGAGGTTGCGGAGGGCCTGAGGAAGCGCGGCGTGGAGCTGGTGCTGTCCGACGAGATCGCGGAGATCGCGGCGGCGGGCGAGGGCCGGCGGGTCGCCACCAAGGCCGGCCGCGTGATCGAGGCGGATCAGGTGATGCTCGCCATCGGGCGCACGCCCGCGACCGCCGGCCTCGGGCTCGAGACCACCAACGTCATGACCAGCCATGCCGGCGCCATTCTGGTGGATGTGAACAACCGCACCAACGTGGCCTCGGTCTATGCGGTGGGCGACGTGACCGACCGGGTGAACCTCACCCCCGTGGCGATCCGGGAAGGCCACGCCTTCGCCGACACCGTGTTCGGAAACAGGCCGACCGTTGTGGCCTATGACGCCATCCCGACCGCGGTGTTCGTGACGCCGGAGGTGGGGGTCGTCGGCCTCACCGAGGCGCAGGCGCGGGAGAAGGGCGAGGTCGACATCTACAAGACCCGCTTCCGGGCCATGAAGGCCACTTTGTCGGGCCGCGACGAGAAGGTGCTGATGAAGATCGTGGTGGACGCCGCGACCGACAGGGTGCTCGGCGTGCATGTGGTGGGCGAGGCGGCGGCGGAGATGATCCAGCTCGCCGCGATCGCGGTGCGCATGGGCGCGACCAAGGCCGACTTCGACCAGACGGTGGCGCTGCACCCTTCCGCCGCGGAAGAACTGGTGACGCTCCGCACCAAATGGACGCCGTCGTGAGCCCGCGCTGATGGACGCCCACGCCGCCCCGGCGGCGGTGGACGACGCCACGCGCCGGCGCATCATCGCCGGCGTGCTCACCGCCATGCTGCTCGCGGCGCTGGACCAGACCATCGTCGCCCCCGCCATGAGCACCATCGGCGAGGCGCTGGGCGGGGCCGAGTTCCTGCCCTGGATCATCTCCGCCTATCTCGTCACCGGCACGGCGGTGGTGCCGCTCTACGGCAAGCTCGCGGACATCCACGGCCGCCGTCCGGTCATCTTCTGGGCGGTCGGCATCTTCGTGGCGGGCTCGGTGGTCTGCGCGCTGGCGCCCAACATGGGGACCCTCATCCTCGGGCGCGCCATCCAGGGGCTCGGCGGCGGCGGGCTGATCGCGCTCGCCCAGACGGTGATCGGCGATCTGGTGCCTCCCCGGCAGCGGGCGAAGTACACCGCGCAGATCTCCGCGGTCTGGGCCACCTCCAGCGTGGCGGGGCCGGTGGTGGGCGGCGCCTTCGCCGAGCATCTGCACTGGTCGCTGATCTTCTGGGTCAACCTGCCGCTCGCCGCCGCGGCGGTGGCCATGACCGCGGGGCCGCTGCGCCTGCTGCCGTTCCAGCCCAAGCGCCGCCGGCTCGACGTTCTGGGCTCCGTGCTGGTGGTGGCGGCGACCTCGCTCGCCATGCTGGCGCTGTCCTTCGGGCGCATGAGCGGCGACTGGGACAGCCCGCAGGTGCTCGGCCTCGCCGTCGCGTCCGCCGTCGCGTCCGTCGCCTTCGCCGTCCGGCTCGCCACCTTCGCCGAGCCGCTGATTCCGCTCGGCGTGCTGAAGGACCGGGTGGTGGCCTGCGCCACCGGCGCGGTGTTCTTCGGCATGGCGGGCTTCGTCGGCCTCTCCACCCTGATTCCGGTGTATTTCGAGGCCATGAACGGCCTGCCGCCGGACCGCGCCGCGCTCGGCCTCATCGCCATGGCGGCGGGGTCGGTGTTCGGCGCGGGCCTGACCGGGAAGACGCTGCCGAAGCTGAAGCGCACCCGCGGGCCTGCGCTGATCGGCCTCGCGTTGGCGGCGATCGCCCTGCTCGGGCTCGCGCTCGCGGTGGAGCAGCGCTCCATCTGGCTGACGCAGGGCCTGCTGTTCGTCTACGGGCTCGGGCTCGGCCCCATCTTCCCCACCGCGACGGTGAACACCCAGAACGCGGTCGGCCGGGCGGACCTCGGGGCGGCCACCGGCCTGCTCGCCTTCCTGCGCTCGCTCGGCGCGGCCTTCGGGGTGGCGATCCTCGGCGCGCTGGTGCTGGGGGAGGGCGGCGATCTGGAGGCCCATGGCGCGCGCTTCGTGGCCGCGATTCCGCCGCAGGCCTTCGCGTTGGCGTTCTGGGCGACGATGGCGGCCACGGTCGCGGCCTGGGTCTGCTTCCTCGCCATGCCGGAGCGGCCGCTCCGGGACACGTTCGAGCCCGCGCCGTTGGAGGGCTGACGCCGCCTCAGCGCGCCGGCGCGGTCTGCACGCCGAGCTTGGGCATCGTGGGCGTCGCCGGCCCGAGCGCGTCCTTGCGGGGCACGGCGGCGGAACGCTCCGGCTCGTTCGGGGCGTCCGCCGGGAGCGGCTTCGCCAGCCGCTTGCCCAGAAACTCCAGCATGGGCGCAAGCTGCGAGCCCCACAGCGCCCAGTCATGGCCGCCGGGCGCGACCGAATAGGTGACGGGGATGCGCGCCGCCGCCAACGCCTTCTCGAAGGCGGCGTTGCCCTCGGCCAGGATGCCGATGTCGCGGTCGCCGACGCTCATGTAGAGCGCCGGCGCGTCCGCGGCGTCGTCGGCCAGCAGCCGCCAGGGGCTCGCGGCGTTGAACGTCTTTGGATCGAAGGTGGCGCCGAACGCCCGGCCGAAGAAAGCGAGCTGGAAGGCCGGAAAGTCGGTCGCGGCCTTCACGTCCGGGAACAGCGCGCCGGACAGGCTGCCGGCGGCGACGAAGCGCTCCGGCTCCAGCAGCGCGAAGCGCAGCGCGCCGTAGCCGCCCATGGAGTAGCCGGCCACCGCCCGGCCTTCGCGCTTCGCCAGCGTGCGGTACTGGGCGTCGACGCCGTCCACCAGATCGTCGAGCAGCGCGGTCTCCCAGCGCCCGGTCTCGGCGTTGTCCACGTACCAGCCCTTCTTGGCGGAGGGCGTGACGATGATGGCGGGCGGCAGCTCGCCCTCGGCGGCGAGCCGGTCGGCGACCTCCTGCAGGTCGCCGGAATCGAAGAAGGACAGGTCGTCGCCGCCGAAGCCGTGCAGCAGGTAGATCACCGGATAGCGCAGCCCGCTCCGCGCGTAGCCCGCCGGCAGGTAGACCGAATAACGCACCGGCTGCCCGAGCGCCGCGCTCGGCATGGCGAGGCTGCGCTGGACCGTGGAGCCTCCGGACATGGGCGGCTGGGCGGTCGCCGGCGTCGCGAAGGTCAGCAGCAGGACGAGCAGGCGCAGCGGCATTGAGGCCTTTCCCGACGGTTTGGACGTTGGCTCGCAGTGCAACATAAGGCCGTCGCGTCGCATGAGAACCGCCCGCCGCGCGGTTCCGTTCCCCGTTTCCAAGCCCTCGTGACGGCCCCGGTCTTGCAACCGCCACAACCGCCTGCCTCACTTCCCGCCGCCTGCGGCGCACGCCGCGGCCGCCGCCGATCGACCAAGGAGACGCTGCCGCATGAGCCTCACAACATCACCCATCGCGCGCCAGATGCGGGGCCTCGCCGCCGTCGCGGCTCTGGCCCTGGCCGCGACGCTTCCTCTCGACGCGCTTGCCGCGGGCGACGACGGCGTGCTGTTCCGCTCCACCGAGGAGGCCTGCTACCGCTTGCCCTCGGTGGTCGCCTTCGAGGACGGCACGGTGCTGGCGGTGGCCGAACGCCGTCTCGGCCATGACGACCGCGTCGCGGCGCAAGCCGACGAGCGTCGCCGCCGGCGCGCGCGTTGCGTCGACACCGGCGTGATGGACCTCATGAGCCGGGTCTCCACCGACCGGGGCCGCACCTGGAGCGCGCCGAAGCTGATGGTGGACCACCGCCAGTTCCTGCCGCCGGAGTTCCGGGTGGCGCTGGTGGGCAGCCCGATCTTCGCCAAGCTGCCGGGCGAGCTGCTGATGATCTTCGGCGTCAACCGCACCACCGGCGAGAAGAACAGCGGCGAATGCGCCCGCTTCGCGGGACGCGACCGGGAACGCTGCGGCGTGCCCGCGGAGCAGAGCCTGTGGACCGCGCGCAGCGCGGACAAGGGCGCCACCTGGTCGAAACCGCAGCCCATGGCCTTCTCCGGCGACGTGGCGCGGATCCTTTCTCCGGTTCCGGGCACGGCGGTGGTGCTCGACAGCGGACGCATCGTCGCGCCGACCTATCCCCATCTGCTGCTGTCGGACGACGGCGGGCGCACCTGGCGGAAGGGCGCCACCACCCGGGGCGGCGACAAGGCTGTCGCCGGCAACGAGGTGGCGCTGGCGCCGCTCGGCGGAAACGACCTGTTCGCCACCCTGCGGCCGACCATCGCCAGCATCCGCGCCCGTGGCGACGAGGACGGCGCGGCGGACCCGTATCGTCTCGTGGCCATCAGCCGAGACGGCGGCGAAAGCTACGTCTCGATCCGGCCGGACGAGACCCTGAGCGCGGCGCCGGCCCAGGCGGGCGCGGCGGCCGACGCCGGACGGCTGTTCGTCACCTATCCCCATTCGGACCGGCCGACCAAGGGGCGCGGCCACGTCAGCGATCGCAAGCGGCTGACGCTCGCCGTGAGTTCGGACAAGGGCGCGAGCTGGAGCGCCTGCCTGCTCGATCCGGGCGGCGCCGGCTACAGCGCGCTCTCGCCCATCGACGACACGGCGCTGGCGCTGGTCTACGAGGGCGGGACCGTGGACAACGACGACTACCGCGCGGCGGTGCGTTTCCGCGTCATCCCAACGAACAAGCCCGAGCAGGCCTGCGTGCGGCCCTGAGCCGCGGCTGAAACGGAGAACGCCCGCCGGTGAGGGCGGGCGTTCTCAAATTCATGACGCGGCGCGCCGAAAGACACTACAAGCGATCAGCGCTTTCCGCGCTGCTGGCCGAGGCCCATCTTCTTGGCGAGCTCGGAGCGGGCGGCGGCGTAGTTCGGCGCCACCATCGGGTAGTCGGTCGGCAGGCCCCACTTCTCGCGGTACTCTTCCGGCGACATGTCGTACTGGGTGCGCAGGTGGCGCTTCAGCGACTTGAACTTCTTTCCGTCCTCGAGGCAGACGATGTAGTCCGGCGTCACGGACTTCTTCACCGGGACGGCGGGGCGGAGCGCCTCGGGCTCCGGCTCGGGAGCGCCGTTGGAGACGCGGCTCAGCGCCTGATGCACCTCGCCGATCAGCGTCGGCAGATCGGCGGCGGCCACCGAGTTGTTGCTGACATAGGCCGAAACGATGTCGGCGGCGAGTTCGATGTAGTTCGCGGGGGTCGCGTCTTCGGTCATTATAAACTCGGGATCCGTAAGCTGGGCGGCGGCCCGAACGCCACAAAAGCGTCGCAATCGCGCCGGTTCTTCTGTTCGGCGACGTCAGGCGCTGTGGAAAAAGCGACGCTGACCGACTCCGCTCGGGGAACTTGCGGCTAGATAAACAATCCTTTGGGCGCTGGCAAGTTCTTCCAAAACTCTTTTCAGCATTCGTCCTCATCCGACATGTTGAACGGATGCGTTATCTCGCAGGCGGGAGGTCTCTCCGGGCTTTGGGCGGCGCGGTCCGCCGCGCCGCGCCTTGCCGGGCGGAGGAGGGGTGGCTACCGTCCGCTCCCCCGCGGGCGCCCGCCCGACGCACCCGCCTGTCCGAGGACCCCGCCCATGACCGCTGGCGCCGCTCTTCCGCCGCCGCCCCGCGCCGACCGTCGTCCGAGCGCGCGCGAGGTCCACGGCGTCCGGCTGGAGGACCCCTACGCCTGGCTGCGCGCCGACAACTGGCAGGAGGTGATGCGCCGCCCCGAGACGCTGCCTGAGGACATCCGCGCCTATCTGGAGGCCGAGAACGCCTACGCCGCCGCGCTGTTAAAGCCGCTGGAGCCGCTGACGACGGCGCTGGTGGCGGAGATGCGCGGGCGCATCAAGGAGGACGATTCCAGCGTCCCCACCCGCGACGGCCCCTTCGACTACGCGGTGCGCTACCGCGCCGGCGGCCAGCACCCGCTGGTGGCGCGGCGCCCGACAGGCCGGCCCGACGCCGAGGAGACCGTGCTGCTGGACGGCGACGCGCTGGCGGAGGGGCGGGCGTTCTTCCAGCTCGGCTCGTGGTCGCCCTCGCCGGACCACAAGTTGCTGGCCTGGAGCGCGGACGAGGCGGGCTCGGAGTTCCTCACCATCCGGGTGCGCGATCTCGCGACCGGCGCGGACCTGCCCGACAGCGTGCCGGACGCCACCGGCGCCGCGGTGTGGTCCTCCGACGGCGCCGGCTTCTGGTACGTGCGGCTCGACGAGCAGCACCGGGCGCTGGAGGTGTGGCGCCACCGGCTGGGAACGCCGGTCGCCGGGGACGAACTGGTCTATCGCGAGGCGGAGGCCGGCTGGTTCGTGGGCGTGGAGGAGACCCGCTCGGGCGCCTTCTGCGTCGTCACCATCTCCGACCACGACACCAGCGAGGCCCGGCTGATCGACCGGGCCAGTCTCGCCAACGCGCCGCGGCTGGTGGCGGCGCGCAAGGCTGGCCTGCGTTACGAGATCGACCACCACCCGTCGCTCGACGGCCGCTCCACTCTGATCCTGCGCACCAACGCGGGGGGCGCGGTGGACTTCAAGCTCGCGCGCCTGCCCGCGGAGGTCGAGAACGCCGAGATCGCCGACGCCGAGGAGCTGGTTCCCCATCGCCCCGGCGTCTATGTGCTCGACCACGCCGTCACCGCGCGCCATCTCGCCCGGCTGGAGCGCGAGGACGGGCTGCCGCGCATCGTGATCCGGCGGCTCGACGATGGCGCAGAGCACGCCATCGCCTTTCCCGAGGAGGCCTATTCCCTCGGGCTGATGGCCGGCCCGACCTTCGACACGGACCTGACCCGCTTCGTCTACTCCTCGCCCGCGACGCCCTCGGAGACCTGGGACTACCACCTGGCGAGCCGGGACCGGACGCTGCGCAAGCGGCAGGAGATCCCTTCCGGCCATGACCCCGAGGCTTACGTGGTGCGCCGGCTGCAGGCGACCGCGCTGGACGGCGCGCTGGTCCCCGTGACGGTGATCCACAAACGCGGCCTCGCGCTCGACGGCGGCGCGCCGTGCCTGCTCTACGGCTATGGCGCTTATGGCATCTCCATGCCGGCGAGCTTCTCCGGCGGCCGGCTGTCGCTGGTGGATCGCGGCTTCGTCTACGCCATCGCCCACATCCGCGGCGGCGCGGACAAGGGCTGGGGCTGGTATCTGGACGGCAAGCTCGACAGGAAGGCCAACACCTTCACCGACTTCATCGCCGCTGCGGACCTCTTGGCCGCGTCAGGCTTCACGTCGGCGGGCCGCATAGTCGCCCATGGCGGCTCGGCGGGCGGCATGCTGATGGGGGCGGTGGCCAATCTCAGGCCCGAGCTGTTCGCGGGCGTGCTGGCGGAGGTGCCGTTCGTGGACGTGCTGACCACCATGCTGGACGACAGCCTGCCGCTGACGCCGCCCGAATGGCCGGAATGGGGCGACCCGATCCGCGACGCTGAGGCCTTCGCGCGGATCCGGAGCTACAGCCCGGTCGACAACGTGACGCGTCAGGCCTACCCGGCGATCCTGGCGCTCGCGGGGCTCACCGATCCGCGCGTGACCTATTGGGAGCCCGCCAAGTGGATCGCCCGGCTCCGGGAGGAGACCACGTCGGGACGCCCGCTCGCGCTGCGCACCAACATGGACGCCGGCCACGGCGGCGCCTCCGGCCGGTTCGACCGGCTGGAGGAGGTGGCGCTGGCTTACGCCTTCGCCCTCGCCGCGGTCGGCCATCCGGACGCCGCGGCGGCCGAAGGCTTCGAGGCGGCCAAGGGCTGACGGGGCCGGATCACCGGTCCCGCTTGTCCTCGAGCGCGGCGAGCGCGGCTTCGAAATCGTCCTGGGGCGCGGAGCCGCCTTCGGCGGGAGCCTCGTCCGCCGCGGTCTCGTCCGTTGCGGCGGACGCAGCCTCCGCATGGCCGCCGCGGGCCGCCTGGATGGTGGCCTGAAGCTCGTCCAGCGAGGCGAAGTGGCGCACGCCGTGCTCGCTGCGGGCCTCGATCGAGCCGTCGGTGAAGAAGCGGTAATAGACGCCGTTGTGCTCGCCTTCCCGCACCACCTGCCGGCCGTCGTCGGACGCCGGAGCCTCATCCGGCTCAGCGCGGGCGACCGGCGCCGGTTCGTCCTCGATGGCGGCCGGCTCTTGGGGCGCGGGCGTCGGCGCGTCAGGCTCCGTCGCGGCGTCTGCGACCGCCGGCGCGGCGGAGGCCGTCGCGACGGCCGCGGCCTCGTCCCGCGCGCGTTCGGCGCGGCGGGCGCGGGCGCGCACCAGCCATTCCGGGGTCTTGGGATCGGGCTTGCTGACCGCCGCCGGGGCAGGGGCCGGCTCAGGCGCCGCCGGCGGTTCGGACGGGGCGCCCTCCGCGACGGGCTCGGGCGTCTCCGGTTCCGGCTCGGGCGCGAAGGGCTCCGGTTCGGGCGTCGGCTCCACGGCCGGCTCCGTCCGGCGCAGCGCGACCGGCGGCGGGCCCACGTCCTCCGGCTCGTCGCGGTCTGCGGCGAGCGCCACGCCGCCGCCGAGCGTCGGGGCGGCGACAGGCGGCGGAGCGATCTCCGGTTCGGTGCGGGCGGCCGCCGCGGCGCGGCGCTTGGCGGCCTTGCCGAGCGGGCGGGCGATTGGTTCCGCCGGCGCCAGGGGCGCTGTGGGAGCGATCGGAGCGCGGCGCAGGAACGGCGCCACCTCCGGCGCGACGGGGCGGGCGGAGGAGACGTCCGGCAGGGCGGGCGCCGCGGCTTCGGGCTCGACCCGCGGCGCGAACGCGCGGGGGGCGGCGGGAGCGTCGTCGCGGGCGACCGGGACCATGACCCTCCCGGCGGTGGCGGCCACCACGCGGGCGGCGCGGCCGATCGCCTCCACCACCGCGCCGAGGCCGATGGCGATGGCGCCCGAGCCCGCGAGGCTCGCGGCGATGTCCACGGTCGCGACCATGTCGCCGGTCAGCAGCAGGAAGGCGCTCCAGAGCAGCAGCACCGCGCCGAGGCCGTAAAGAACGAAATGCATGGACGCGATCCTCGCCGGCAAATTGATTCCGGGCGCATGATGCGCGGATTACGGTTATCGCCCGGTAAAGCGGTAGTATGGGACCCGTTACGCCGCTCTTCCACTTCGGCGTTGTCGCGCCGTGGCCTGGGGCCTATGTAGCGCAGGGACGCCGGCGCCCCGGGCGTCGATCACCCGGACGCAATTCTGGAGATTTTTCATGTCGTTCAAGCTCCCCGAACTGCCTTACGCCTACGACGCGCTCCAGCCCTACATGTCCAAGGAGACGCTGGAGTTCCACCACGATAAGCACCACAACGCCTATGTGGAGACCGGCAACAAGCTGCTCGAGGGATCGGGCCTTGAGGGCCTGTCGCTCGAGGAGGTGGTGAAGCAGAGCTTCGGCAAGAACGCGCCGCTGTTCAACAACGCCGCCCAGCACTACAACCACCTGCACTTCTGGAACTGGCTCAAGCCGAACGGCGGCGGCGCGATTCCGGGCGAGATCGAGAAGAAGATCGAGTCCGACCTCGGCGGCGTCGAGAAGTTCAAGGCCGACTTCATCGAGGCCGGCAAGGGCCAGTTCGGCTCCGGCTGGGCCTGGCTCGCGCTCAAGGACGGCAAGTTCGAGATCCTGAAGACCCCGAACGGCGAGAACCCGCTGGTCCATGGCGCGACCCCGCTGCTGGGCGTCGACGTGTGGGAGCACTCCTACTACATCGACTACCGCAACCGCCGCCCCGACTACCTCAAGGCCTTCGTCGACAATCTCATCAACTGGGAATACGTCGAGAAGCTCTATTCGGAAGCCAAGTGACGCCGACGTCCTGAGCGCCTAGCGCCTTCGGGCGCGCGATCGTCGGACATTCCGCGCGCGGCGCGGCGGGCCTGCCGCCGCGCCGCGCGTCTTTTCATCCGAGAGACCGTCCTTGAACTACCGTCACGCCTTCCACGCCGGAAACTTCGCCGACGTGCTGAAGCATGTCGCGCTGGCGCGCGTCGTCGCCTATCTCAACGCCAAGCCTGCGCCGTGGGGCTATCTCGACACCCATGCGGGCGTGGGCGTCTACGATCTCGACGGCGACGAGGCGAGGCGCACCGGCGAGTGGCGCGACGGCGTCGGACGCGTCGCGGGGCGACGCTTCGGCGAGGCCACGGAGCGGCTGCTCGCGCCGTGGCGGTCCGTGCTGGCCGAGTTCGCGACGCCGGACGGGGCGCTGGCCCGCTATCCCGGCTCGCCGGAGATCGTGCGCCGCCTCGCCCGGGACGACGACCGGCTGCGGCTGTGCGAACTGCATCCCGCCGATCGGGAGAGCCTCGCCCGCGCCATGGGGCGGGACGCGCGGGCCAAGGTGGTGGAGATCGACGGCTGGACCGCGCTCAACGCCTGGCTGCCGCCGCGGGAGCGGCGCGGGCTGGTGCTGATCGACCCGCCGTTCGAGCAGCCGGGGGAGCTTGCGCGCATGGCCGAGCGCTTTCTCGCCGCCCGCAGGGTGTGGCCGACCGGCGTCTACATGCTGTGGTATCCGATCAAGGACGCGCGGGAGACCGCGGCGGCGCTGCTGCGGCCGCTCGCGGCGGCCGGCGTCGACAAGCTGCTGCGGGTCGAACTGCGCGTGCGCGAACCGAACGATCCGCGGACGCTCGCGGGTTCCGGGCTGGTGATCGCGAATCCGCCCTGGACGCTGGCCGAGGAGCTTTCGGCGGGACTGCCGGAACTCGCGGCGGCGCTCGCCCAGGCGCCGGGTGCGGGCGCCGTGGTGGAGAGCCTCGCGGCGCCGCAGAATTGAGACATTCGCGTCCCGGAATGGCGCTCTTTTCACCTTGCCATCCTCGTGCCCATGCCTTTACCAAATCAGGGCAGCGCGCGGGTCTGGCCGTGGCGGGGGGAGTTCGGCGCGTCCGCGCTCCCGCCATATGTCTGTCGCGTGGGGCGGCGCCTCGCTTGGGGGAGGCGCGAATGGCAACGGCAGGCAAGGGGGCGCCCACATGGCGCAAAGTGGGACGGTCAAGTTCTTCAACGCTGAGAAGGGCTACGGCTTCATCAAGCCGGATGACGGCGGCAGCGACATCTTCGTTCATGTGTCCGCGGTGACGCGCTCGGGGCTGTCCAGCCTCAGCGAGGGCCAGCACGTCTCGTTCGACGTGGAGCCGGACCGGAAAGGCAAGGGCCCCAAGGCGGTCAATCTCGTCGTCAACTGATCGCCGTCGGCGACTGGGCGGCGGGCAGGCCCCGCTCATCGCCGCGGAAGCCGCCCTGAACGGAGGCGGCGCGAACATGCGCCGCGGTTCGTCCCCTGAGGACGGGCCGCGGCGTTTTCATATGCCGAGGACCCGAACGCCAATGCCCATGCTCACGCTCCGCTCGTCGCCGCCGTCGCCCTTCGGACGCAAGGTGAAGATCGCCGCCGCGGTTCTCGGCCTGTCGGACCGCATTCAGGTGGTGAAGACCGACACCACGAACCCGGACGACGCCATCCGCGGGCTGAACCCGCTCGGCAAGATCCCGACGCTGGAGTTCGACAGCGGCGCGACCCTGTTCGACAGCCGGGTGATCCTTGAATATCTCGACCACCTCGCGGGCGGCGGCCGCATCATCCCCGCCGATCCGGCGGAGCGCTTCGCCGTGCTCCGGCTGCAGGCGCTGGCGGACGGGCTGATGGACGCCGCCCTGCTGCAGATCTACGAGGTGCGGCTGCGGGCCGAGGACAAGCGCGACGCCGGCTGGCTCGCCAACCAGGCCGGCAAGGTGGAGCGGGCGCTGAAGGCGCTGGAGGACGCGCCGCCGTCGTCCCGCATCGACGTGGGGACCATCGCGGTGGCCTGCGCGCTCGGCTATCTCGACCTCAGGTTCGAAGGGCGCTGGCGCGCCGATCACCCGAAACTGGTGGAATGGCTCGACGCCTTCCGGGCCCAGACGCCCGCCTACGACGCCACCCGCGCGCCGGCCTGACACGGCGGCTGCGCTCGTCCTTGGCCTGAACGTCGGGACGATCGAACGCGCCGTCATGCCCGAGACGCGCTCGGGCATGACGGCGGGAGTTTTCCGGCGGCGGCTCAGGCCGGGATGCGCAGCACCTGACCCGGATAGATCTTGTCCGGATGGGTCAGCATCGGCTTGTTGGCCTCGAAGATGTCCGGATAGCGGCTGGCTTTGCCGTACTGCTCCTGGGCGATCTTCGACAGCGTGTCGCCCTTCTTGACGGTGTAGAACTTCGCTTCCGGCTCGGACGTCGCGACCTTGAGGTCTTCCTCGACCTTCGAGACGCCGAGCGTGTTGCCGGCGGCGATGATGATCTTCTCGCGCACCTCGTTCGACGGCGCCGAGCCGCTGATCTTCACGGTGTCGCCGTCCACCTGCACGGAGACGTCGCCGGAATCGAGCCCGTGCTTGGCGAGCTCCTCCTTGATCTTGTCGGCCGGGGCGGCCTGCGCCTCGCTCGCGCCGAACAGCTTCTCGCCCACGTCCTTGATGAAATCGAAAATGCCCATTGGGGCCTCCCGTTCGCAGCCGCATCGTTCGTGCGGGGGCGGGAAGATAGGCCGGCCGATGGATCACGGCCATATGATCTGGTTAATTTTCCGCTTCAGAAGCGGTAATTGAGCCCGAGCCGGGCGAGGCCGCCGTCGGGGGCGAGCGAGACCTCGCGATCGGCGCGGTAGCCTCGGCGGTCGAGGTCCACATAGAGAAATTCGGCGCGCGCGGAGACGCCGCCGCCCAGATGGGCTTCCGCGCCGGCGCCGAGCGTCCAGCCGAAATGGGTCGCGCCGTCCCGTGCGCCCCCGCGCGCGTACTCCACCGACGCGAAGGCGGCGCCGGCCGCGCCATAGACCACGAAGCGGTCGAAGGCGTAGCCGACGCGGGCTCGCACGCCGCCCAGAGCCTCGGTCTCGAAGCGGCCGCCCTGCGCCCGGCCATCGAAGCCGCCCAGCGTGAGATCGCCTTCGATTCCCAAAGCCCATGGACCGGAGCGCCAGCCGTATCCGACCAGCAGGGCGCCGCCCGCGCCTTCGCCCGCCACCCGTCCGTAGGACAGCAGCGCGCCCGCATAGGGTCCGCTCCAGAGCGCGCCCGCCTCCGCCGGTTCGGCCGCGCGGGCGGCCGTGGACACGAGGACGGCGAGCGTCAGGCAGGCGAGGGCGCGCAGGGGCGGCAGCGGCGAAACTCCCGGTTAGGCTTTGCGAAAGGTAACCGGGGAGGGTGACGCGCCGGTTAACAAAGCGTCACCGGCCCCGCAAAAGCGCAGCGTGGTTAGCGGCGCGTTATCGCTACCTATGTCGCGCCGCCGGTTTCGGCGTTAACCGGCCATCAAGGTTAAGGACCGACAACCATACTCATGTGTGGTTTCCGACCGTCTTCGCGCCCCGGCCTCCGGCCCGGGCCTGGGAGGCGCGGTCGCGGTCAGGGTGGCGTCCATGGTGCGAGCGGAGAAGGGCGGGCGCGCGAACGCGCCGCGGCGCGGACGGCATCCGGGACCGAAGGCTCTTCTCCGCGTCGGGTTCGCAAGCGCCGCTTTGGTCTTCGCCAGCACCTCCATCGCCCGACAGGACGCTTCCGGCCTGCTGCCGGGCGTGGCGCGCGGGGCTGGAGAGGCGGTCTACTTCGCTTCCGAGCCGCGCATGCGCGCCGACATGGCCTCCCTGGAGACGGCGGACCTGTTCGCCACCGGCCGCGGGCCGGGTCTGCTGATGGCGTCGCTGAACGCCGGCGAGAACCTGGTGGTGCTCGACCAGCCTGAGCTGGCGCCGCCGCCCGCGCCGCTCGCCAAGGAGGACCGGCCGGCGCCCTTCGTGGACCGCACGCTCCGCGGCGACATCCGTCCCATCACCGCGCCCAAACCCTACGAGCCGCCGGCGGAGCCGGGACGTCCCGATCCGGACGCGCTCGCGACCCTGCCGCCGCTCGGCGACGCGCTCCATCCCGACCGGCGCGGCGGGCTCGCGGCGCTGCCCTTCGCGGGCGACGTGGCGCGCTACTGGCCGGCGGACGCGGCGATCGTCGCGGCCATGCAGCCGCTGCCCGAGGTCGCGGCGGTCGCGAAGGAGCGCGACGCGCTCCCCGCCGACGGGGCGCTGGCCGACAGCGCCTACGCCGACCCGCAGGACGAGGCGGCCGCGGCGCGCGTCACCCGCGTGCCCATGACGCCGCGCGAGGCCGGCGCCAATCACGACGGCTCCACGCCCAACGTCGTCAAGCTGTCCGGCGGGCGCATGCCCGAAACCTCCACCCCCTCCGTCGCCGCGCCGCTGGTGGTGGCGGCGCTGCCGGTGGCTCAGCCCGCGGGCGGCCCGCAGTCGCCGGCGGTGGCCGGCGTCGTTCCGGTGGCGCTGACGCCCGCGCTGTCCGACGTGGCGCCCGAGACCGCGGAGCTGCGCGCCCGCAGCGAGGCCCCCGTGGTCACGCGCCTGTCGAACCGCCTGTTCGTGCCCGAGGACCAGCTCGCGGCCTCGGAGCAGTGCCTTGCGGAAGCGATCTATTTCGAGGCCCGCGGCGAGCCGGTGGAAGGCCAGTACGCGGTGGCGCAGGTGGTGCTGAACCGGGTCCGCTCCGGCTATTACCCGGACACGATCTGCGGCGTGGTCTATCAGAACAAGCACCGCCGCAACGCCTGCCAGTTCTCCTTCGCCTGCGACCGCATCGCGGACCGGGTGAACAACGCGCACGCCTGGGAGGTCGCGACCCGCATCTCCCGCGACGTGGTGCAGAACGGCGCCTGGCTTGCGGAGGTGGGACCCTCGACCCACTACCACGCCACCTATGTGCGGCCGCGCTGGATCCGCGACATGGTCAAGCTGGACGCCATCGGCCGCCACATCTTCTATCGGGTGCGCTGGCACACCCCGCCCGCCGACGCGGCCTGAGGAGGCCTCGCGTCGCATGACCCCGTTCCGCGCCGGCCCCCGCAACGCGCTGACCGACGTGGCGGGCGTGCTCGTGGGGCAGGCGGAGGACGCGCGGCTCGGGTCCGGCGTCACGGCGGCGCTGTTCGAGCGGCCGGCGGTCGCCTCCGTGGACGTGCGCGGCGGCGGGCCGGGCGCGCGGGAGACCGAACTGCTGGCGCCGGAGCGCGCGGTGGAGCGGGTGGACGCGCTGGTCCTGTCCGGGGGCTCGGCCTTCGGGCTCGACGCCGCCTCCGGCGTGATGGCGGCGCTGGCCGAGGACGGGCGCGGCTTCGCGGTCGGCCCGGCGCGGGTGCCGATCGTGCCGGCCGCCATCCTGTTCGATCTCACCAACGGCGGCGACAAGGACTGGGGCCGCTTCCCGCCCTATCGGGATCTGGGCTACGCCGCCGCGCGCGCCGCGGGGCCCGAGGTGGCGCTGGGCTCGGTAGGCGCGGGGCTCGGCGCCCGCACCGCCACGCTGAAGGGCGGGCTCGGCTCCGCCTCCACCGCGATCGAACCGCTCGGCGTCACGGTCGGGGCGCTTGCGGCGGTGAACGCGCTGGGCTCGGCCACCGTCGGCGACGGGCCGTGGTTCTGGGCGGCGCCTTACGAGATCGGGGTCGAGTTCGGCGGGCTTGGCCCCGCGCCTGAGGTTCCCGCGCAGGCGCTGCTCCCGCCGCCGAAGCCGCTCGCGGGCGCGAACACCACGCTGGCCATCGTCGCCACCGACGCCGCGCTGACCAAGGCGGAGGCGAAGGCGCTCGCAGGAATGGCGCAGGGCGGGCTCGTGCGGGCGCTGCTCCCGGTCCACACCCCGCTCGACGGCGATCTGGTGTTCGCCGCCTCCACCGAACGGGTCGCTCTCGGGCCGGACCGGCTGGCGGCGCTTTCGCTCATCGGCCACGCGGCGGCGCTGACGCTCGCCCGCGCCATCGCCCGGGGCGTCCACGCCGCGACGCCGCTGCCGTTTCCGGGCGCGCAGCCCTCATGGGCCCTGCGTCACGGCCGTCAGGCCCCGTAGACCGGGAACCGCGCCGTCATCTCCCGCACCGAGGCCGCAACCGCCGCGATCCGCGCGGCGTCGTCCGGCGCCTCGACCACATCCGCGATCCAGTCGGCGACGGTCTCGAACTCGGCCGCGCCGAAGCCGCGCGCGGCGCCGGCGTTGGCGGAGAGCCTGAGGCCGGATGGCGCCTCCGGCGGACGCGGATCGAATGGGATCAGGTTCTTGTTCACCGCGAGCCCGGCGCGCTCCAGCGCCTTGGCCGCCACGTCGCCGGTGAGCCCGAGCGGCGTCAGGTCCGCCAGCAGCAGGCCGCAGTCGGCGCCGCCGGCGACGATGCGCAGGCCCCGGTCGGAAAGCCGCCGCGCCAGCGCCTGCGCCCCCGCCAGGACGGCTTCGTTGTAGGCGCGGAACTCCGGCTTCAGCGCCTCGCCGAAGCAGGCGGCCTTGCCCGCCACCCCATGCATCATCACGGAGCCCTGCACGCCCGGGAAAATGCCGGCGTCGATGCGCGCCGACAGCGCGTCGTCGTTCCAGAGCGCGAAGCCGCCCCGCGCGCCGCGCAGCGACTTGTAGCTGGTGGAGGTGACCACATGGGCGTGGGGCAGGGGATCGGGGTAGAGTCCGGTCGCCACCAGCCCCGCCACATGAGCCATGTCCACCATCAGCCAGGCGCCGACCTCGTCGGCGATGGCGCGGAAGCCCGCGAAGTCGATGGCGCGGGGATAGGCCGAGCCGCCGGCGACGATCATCTTCGGCCGCTCCCGCTTCGCGAGCGCCGCCACCTCGTCCAGGTCGATCCGCTCGGTCTCCCGGTTCACGCCATAGCGCGCGATGCGGTAGTCGCGCCCCGTGAGCGTCGCCGGATGGCCGTGGCTGATGTGGCCGCCGGCGGCGGTGTCCATGGCGAGGATCGTGTCGCCGAGCCTGAGCAGGCCGAAGAACACGCCGGCGTTGGCGTTGGAGCCGGAATGGGGCTGCACGTTGGCGAAGCGGCAGCGGAACAGCGCCGTGGCCCGGCGGACCGCCAGGTCCTCGATCGCGTCCGCGAACGCCGCGCCGCCGTAGTAGCGGGCGAAGGCGCGGCCCTCCACGGTCTTGTTGGTGAGCACGGAGCCTTGCGCCTCCAGCACCGCGCGCGAGACCAGATTCTCCGAGGCGATCAGCTCGATCCCCTCCTGCTGGCGTTTGAGCTCGCCCGCGACAGCGGCGGCGAGTTCGGGATCGGCGGAGAGGCCGGCGTCGAAGTAGCCGGGATGGAGGACGGCCATGGCGGAAAGGCGACACCTCGTCGGGGACGTTCGCCGGACCATAGCCTCGCCATGTTTCGGTAACCATCCCGCGGTTCAATCGCGATGTGTGATTTGGGGCGAGGCGCTGCGGGCGGCGCGGGCGGAATGGGCGTGGATCTCTTCGCAGGACGGAACAGCGCGGCCCTGCCGCCGCTTGCGCGGGCGCCGCGCATACTGGTGTTCGATTCGGGCGTGGGCGGCCTCACGGTGCTGGCGGAGCTGCGCGCCGCGCGCCCCGACGCCGCCTTCACCTACGCCGCCGACGACGCCGCCTTCCCCTATGGCGCGCTCGCCGACGAGCGGCTGGTGGCCCGCGTGCTGAGCGTGATGGAGCGGCTGATCGCGCGTGAGCGGCCGGACATCGTGGTCATCGCCTGCAACACCGCCTCGACGCTGGCGCTGCCGGCGCTGCGGGCGCGGTTCGCGCTGCCCTTCGTCGGCACGGTGCCGGCGGTGAAGCCGGCGGTGGCGGCCTCCACGTCCGGCCTCGTCACGGTGCTCGCGACCCCCGGCACGGTGCGGCGCGAGCACACCCGGGAGATGGTGGAGGCCTTCGCAGGCCAGACCGAAGTAACGCTGGTGGGCTCCCGCACCCTCGCGGCCTATGCGGAAGCCGAGCTGTCGGGCGCGCCGGTCTCCGACGACGCCATCCGCGCCGAACTCGCGCCCTGTTTCGTGGAGCGGGACGGCCGCCGCACCGACGCCGTGGCGCTGGCCTGCACCCATTTCCCGCTTCTGACCAAACGGTTCGAGCGGCTCGCGCCCTGGCCGGCCGCCTTCATCGACCCCGCGCCGGCGGTCGCCCGTCGGGTGGCGGCGCTCGCGGCCCACGCTTCGGGGACCGAGCCTCCGCCGCCCGGTCGCGCGGTCTTCACCTCCGACCGCGCGCAGCCGGAGGCGCTCGTGGCCGCGCTGCGCGCCCGCGGGCTGCCGCGCGTCGAGAACGACGTGATTCTCCTTACAGACTGAAGTCGCGCTTGCGCGCCGTCTTCAGACTGCCACGATCCGGGCATGTAATTTGACGCAGCGCCGGGGAGACGCCTGACGCGAACGCCGCGCAAGACGGCGGAACAGGAGCTCGTCATGTTGCGCCAGCGCTTCCCCACCATTGTCGAGATCGGCGGCGTGCTCGCGGACGTGCCCCACGACGGCTATCTCGACGCGGTGACCAACGCCTTCGCCGACCCGGCCATGATGACCACTCTCGGCGGCGTGCGCTCGGAAGAGGCCGCGGCCGCGTTCATAGCGCGGGCGCGAGGCCACTGGCGGGACGAAGGGTTCGGGCTCTGGTTCCTGCGCGACATGCGGGACGGCGCCTTCGCCGGCTGGGCCGGCATCCGCATGTGCGAGGCGGCGGGCGAACATGTGGTGGAGCTCGCCTACGCGCTGACGCCGCGCATGCGCTGCAAGGGCCACGCCACCCGCATCGGCGCCGCGGCGCTGCAGCTCGGCTTCGACAATCTGGGCCTCGACGAGATCGTGGCCTTCACCACGCTGACCAACACCCATTCGTTGGCGGTGATGGAGCGGCTCGATTTCCGCTTCGACCGTGAGTTCGAGCACGCCGGTCTGCCGCATGTTCTGTACCGCAGGAGCGCCGCCCTGCACCGGGCGGCGTGAAACGGACGTTCGCCCGGCGCGAGGCCGGGCGAAGTCTTTCAGCGTCGTGACCGCGGATCAGACCGCGGCGTGGACCGCCACGAAGCAGAGCGCGACGCCGTAGCCCGCATCCGCATCGTAGGGATTCAGCACCTCCATCACCACGATGCCCTCCCGGTCGGTCTTCAGGCCGCCGGGACCCACATAGTCGCCGACCGCCACCGCTTCGCCGGTGCGCACCCGGATCTGGCCGAGATAGCCCACCGGCGACCACTCCTCCGGACGCTCCGACTTGAAGCGGTACTCGACGCCGGGCGTCCAGCCGTCGCTGACCACCTTGTCCCGCAGCGTGTAGCGCTCGGCCGCGTCGGGAATGACGGCGTCGGGCGCGAGGTCCTCCACGCGGCCGTCGAAGCCCTTCAGCGTCACCGCCTCGGTCTCGTCGGTCTGGTCGGGCCAGCGGATCATGGCGACGTCGACCTCGAGGTCGCGGCCCCATTCGTCCTGCACGTACTTGCCGCCCCATTCCAGCCCGTCGCCGCCGATGATGGTCGGCCGCGCCGACAGCACGCCCGCCAGCGGCCGGGTGTCGCCCGGGACGCCGATCGCCACCTTGCGGCCCTCGCGCACCAGAACATGGCCGGGCTCGATCGCGCCCGGAACCAGGTTCTCCATGTACTCCGCGAAATCGAGGCCGGAGGTGGTGGTGCCGCCCGCGAAGCGGCCAATGCCCGACGTCGCTTCGAGCACGATCTTGCGGGCCTGGTTGGACCCCGTCGGCGTCGCCGGCTTGGCGGCGGTGGTGTACATGATGGCGAGCACGTCGTTGGACACGTTCTCGCCGCCGCGACCGGCCGCAACCACCGAGCGGGAGCCGGAGCTGTAGACGTTGGTGCCGCCGATCACCGCCGAGGACAGCGCGTTCCGGATGGATGCGCCGTAAGAGCCGCCGATGAGGTTGTTGCGGATGGGGCCGCTCGAACCGGGCGCGTTGATGTCGGAGTTGTTGGCGCCGACGATCGCGGAGAAGCGGCCCGCCGGCACGCTGCAGTCTTCTGCCGCCGCGATGACGCAGCCGCCCGCCGTATCCGAGATGACGCCGGCGTGGGCGCTCAGCAGGCCGTTCAGCACGCCATCAACGGACGAGGTGCTTCGCGCGCCGATGGCCCAGGTGCAGGTTCCCTTGAGGATCACCGGAGTGGTCGACTTGAAATCGCTGTCGCCGGAGTCGTGGACACCTTTCGTCGCCGCTGCGAAAACGCTGGTGCCGCTGCGGATTTCGGTGGCGGCGGCGGCGATCATGCCCGTGTAGAACGTGGATCCGACAGGCGTCGGCTGGTTCGTTCCAGCGAACGGTCCGCCATCCGCAGGCAGTCCCCACCGGCCCTGATAATCGGTGATCGGATACTGTCCCCAGATGCGGGACAGCAGCGACGCCGCCACGAAGGACCGTTCGCCGCTGGCCTCGCAATAGCGGTTGCCGATGGCGCCGACGCTGAAGGCGAAGCCGATGTCGGTGGTTTCCGTGCCCGCGGCGAAGGTGCGAAGTCCGCGCTGGTAGACGCGAGACGAAGCGATCGCCGCGACATTCGAGCCTTCCGAATACGAGCCTGCGGCGTCCTTGACCTGCGTCACCCGATCAGACGCCGCGATCAAGGCGCGATCTCGGGTGCCGAGCTCAAGGCCTGCGCCGCGATTGTACGAGATCAGCGCTCCGTCAGGATCGCGCCCCATGTCGATCGTGCTGCCCGGGCTGGGGTTTCCGATCGTAAAGGAGCCACCGAAGAAAAGCGTGGCGCCCGAGGTGGTGAAGTCCGGCAGGCTCGCGACCACCCAGCGGTAGGTCTTGCCCTCCATGAGCACCACGCCGCCGGGATTGGCGGCGATGGCGGCGTTGATGGCGGCCGTGTCGTTCGTGGTCCCATCGCCGACGGCGCCGTAGTCGCGCAGCGCCGGGACGCGCTTCTCCAGCGCGCTCACGCGGGGCAGGGCGTCGGTGGTGGCGAAGGGCTCCACGTTCGGCGAGACGGACCAGCGGCCGTTCGGCGACGTGCCCGTGTAGGTGAAAGTGTAGACCGTCGACGTGGCGGGGTCGGTGTAGGTGAAGCTCTGCCCGTTGGTGGGATTGAGCGGATAGTTCACGCCCATGGCGTCGTCCTCTCGTAAGGGCGAGACGGTCCGTCGCGCGGCGATGAGCGGCGCGTGGCGGCAGGGTCTCGGTGGGGTCGGGTCCGGTCCGGCTGGGACGCGGCGGGTTTCGGATCGGCGCCGTAGGGGCGCCCGGTCCCGGTTCAGAAGGTCGTGCCGGACCGGATGTTCATGTTTTGTACCGATAAGGCGCGCACGTCAAGCTTTAATTCCTAAATCAGGAAAATGAGATGAAAGCTGTGGAGCTGAGGGCGCTTAGGCCGTTATTCCGTCGCTCGCGGCGGGAGGATCCTGATTTTCTAACCGGAAACTCAATCACCAAGGGCGGCGTCAGACGTGCTGGCCGCCGTTGATGTGGATTTCCGCCCCGGTCACGTAGGCGGATGCGTCCGTGCATAGGAAATAAATCGTTTTCGCCACCTCGTCCGGCGCGCCGAGGCGGCGCAGCGGGATCTGGCCGATCATCTTCTCCGTGCCCGGAGACAGGATGGCGGTGTCGATCTCGCCCGGCGCGATGGCGTTGACGCGCACGCCCAGCGGGCCGAAATCCGCCGCCATCTCGCGGGTGAGCGAGGCGAGCGCGGCCTTGGAGGTGGCGTAGGCCGCGCCGGCGAAGGGGTGCACCCGCCCGCCGGCGATCGAGGTCACGTTCACGATCGAGCCGCGGGCGGCGGTGATCTCGTCAGCCAGTCCCCGCGCCAGCATGATCGGCGCGAAGAAGTTGACCTGGAACACGGTCTTCCAGTCGTCGAGGTCGGTGCCGAGCGCGTTCAGCCGGGCGCCGCCTTCGGCCTTGGGCGAGATGCCGGCGTTGTTCACCAGCGCGTGGATCATCCCGTCGTCGAGCCGGTCGCGGATCTCGGCGATCGCCCGCAGCGTGTCGGCGGGATCGGCGAGGTCCACCTGGATGTGGTCCTCCGGGCCGGCGCCCCAAGGGCACTGTTCGGGGAAGGCGTGGCGCGAGCAGGTGATGACGCGCCAGCCGGCGGCCGAGAAGCGCTTGACCGTGGCGTGGCCGATGCCCCGGCTGGCGCCGGTCAGGAGCAGCGTCTTGCGGGGCTCCGCGCCGGCGGCGTCGCGCGGCTTCGGCGCGGCGGCGGGCCGGGGCGGCGAGACCGGCGCTGGCGTGGAGGCCGCTGCGGCGCTCTCGCCGGCGCGCGCGCCGGTGAACGGGCATGCGGCCGGCGCGTCGCCGGGCTGGGGATCGGTCGGGCGGCTCATGCGGCGCGCGGGCCTTTCGGAGGACGCTTCACGGATAGAGGCGGGTCTTGTCCCAGCCGTCGCTCCTGGCGACGAAGGTGACGCGGTCGTGCAGACGATAGGGCATGTCCTGCCAGAACTCGAACGCGACCGGCGCGATGCGGTAGCCCTTCCAGTGCGGCGGACGCGGCGGCTCGCGGCCGTCGAACTCCGCGTCGCGGGCGGCGACCGCCGCCTCGAGTTCGGCGCGCGAGCCAAGCGGACGCGACTGCTGCGACGCCCAGGCGCCGAGCCGGCTGATGCGGGGGCGGGTGGCGAAATAGGCGTCGGCCTCCTCCGCCGTGACCTCGCTCACCGGGCCGCGGGCGCGAATCTGCCGCCGCAGCGACTTCCAGTGGAACACCACGGCCGCCTTGGGCTGGCCTTCAAGCTCCACGCCCTTGGCGCTCTCGGCGTTGGTGAAGAACACGAGACCCCGGCGGTCGAGCCCGTTCAGCAGCACCACCCGCACGTCCGGCAGGCCGTCGGAATCGACGGTCGCGAGCGCCATGGCGTTGGGATCGTTGATTTCGGAGGCCCTGGCCTCCGCCATCCAGGCGTCGAACAGGACGTAAGGGTCCCGTGTGGCGTCGAAGTCACTCGACATTAACCGCTCCTGTCCTTCACTTTCCCGGCGATCAGGGAGTTGTTCCGAGTGCCGATGCGTAGCCGCGATCCGCGTAAGCGTTCGTCCGAAGCTGTCACGCCCCCGACCTGTACACGAGCCGCCGCCGCCCCGCGAGCGGGGCTTCAGCGGGGCAGGGGCGCCGTTCTCGCCCTGTGCGCGGCCGTCGGCCTCGGCGGCTGCAGCGTGTCCTACCCGCTGTTCGGCGACGACGACATCAAGACCGGCAGCATCGCCCGGCCCGAGGCTCCGCACGCCGCCCCGCAGGGCCAGACCGCCCCGCAGGACAAGGTGACGCGGGCCCCGCTGGCGCCGCCGCCCGGGGCCGAGGCCGCGACGGCCTCTCAGGTCTCGGCCGCCCCTTCGGCTTACGCCGCGCCCCAGGCCTCCGCCGCCGTGGGCGAGACCGCGCCTGCGCTGTCGCCGGCGGACTGGACCTACGCCCGCGGCGCGCTCGGCCTCGCCATGGGCGCCGCGTCGCCCAACGCCTCCGTGCCCTGGGCCAATCCGGACAGCGGAGCCTATGGCTCGTTCACCGCCTCCGCCGCGGCCATCACCCAGAACGGCGCGCTGTGCCGCCCCTTCGCCGCCAGCTACAGCATGGCCGGGCGGGAGCAGCGGCTGGAGGGCGACGCCTGCCGCACCGCCGCCGGCTACTGGGAGGCGGTCTCCATCCGGCCGACGCGGGCGGGCGCCTGATCCGCGCTGCGGACTGTTGCATTTGAGTGACATTCCGCCCACATTGCCGGAAACGGCGGCGGAGCGACGACCTCCGCTCGCGCCCCCTCTGCAAGGACGGACATTCAGAACGCGATGCGCGATCCCTATGACGTGCTCGGCGTGACGCGCCAGGCGAGCGACGCCGAGATCAAGAAAGCGTTCCGGCGGCTGGCCAAGACCTGGCACCCGGATCACAAGCCCGACGACGCCTCCGCGAAGGAGAAGTTCGCGGAGATCAGCACGGCCTATGACCTGCTCTCCGACACGGAGAAGCGGGGCCAGTACGACCGCGGCGAGATCGACGCCGAGGGCAAGCCCCGCTTCCAGGGGTTTCCCGGCGGCGGCGCGGGACCGGGCGCCGGCGCGCGCGGTTCGCATTTCGAGTTCAACTTCGGCGGCGGCGGGTCGCCTTTCGGCGGGCGCGGCCGGGCCGGCGCGGGCTCGGAGGACATCTTCGAGGACATTCTGGGCGCCTTCGGCGGCCGGCGGCCCCGTGGCGCGGGCGGCTTCGCGGGCGGCGGCTTCGGCGGCGAGCCTCCGAGCGGCGAGGACGTGGCGGTGGAATTGACGGTGCCGTTCCGCGACTGGGCGCGGGGAGCCAAGCAGCGCGTGCGCCTGCCGACCGGCAAGGAGCTCAACGTGACGGTTCCGGCCGGAATCGAGCCGGGCAAGAGCATCCGCCTGCGCGGGCAGGGGCGGCCGAGCGGGCTCGGAGGCGCTCCCGGCGACGCGCTGGTGACGATTCTGGTGGCGCCCGACGCCCAGTTCCGGGCCGACGGCCGGGACGTGAGGGTGCAGGTTCCGGTGACGATCTACGAGGCGGTGCTGGGCGCGAAGGTGCGGGTTCCAACGCTCGGCGGGCAGGTGGAGCTGACCGTGCCGCCGGGCTCCGACAGCGGCCGGACGCTGCGGCTGCGCGGCAAGGGCATCGGCGAGGCCGGCTCCGCCGGCGACCTGCTGGTGGAGCTTCGCATCGCGCTGCCCAAGGGCGGCGATCCGAAGCTGGAGGCCTTCGCCCGGACGATGCGCGACGATGCGCCTTACGACCCGAGGACGTGAGCGGCGGAAATTGTCGCTCACTGAAACCTGCTGTGATGGCGCGGCGATCACCGCGGCTTGAAAGGCTCCCGAAGCCTATGCCATAGCCACCGCTGACGAAGCGTTGTGCGCTGCAAGAGGTGTTTCATGTCCATGTCCCAGGGGTTGATGGCCGGCAAGCGGGGCCTGGTCATGGGCGTCGCCAACAACCGATCCATCGCCTGGGGCATCGCGAAAGCCGCGGCCAACGCCGGCGCCAAGCTCGCCTTCACCTATCAGGGCGAGGCGCTGAAGAAGCGCGTGGAGCCGCTGGCGGCCGAACTCGGGGCCGAGGTGGTGGGCCATTGCGACGTGACCGACGCCGCCACCATCGACGCGGTGTTCGAGAAGACCGGCGAGGTTCTGGGCGGGCTCGACTTCGTGGTCCACGCCATCGCGTTCTCGGACAAGGACCAGCTCGACGGCCGCTACGTCGAGACCACGGCGGACAACTTCAACAAGACCATGTTCATCTCGTGCTACTCGCTGACCGCGGTGGCGCAGCGGGCCGAGAAGCTGATGACCAACGGCGGCTCGATCCTGACGCTGACCTATTACGGCGCCGAGAAGTGGATGCCGCATTACAACGTCATGGGCGTGGCCAAGGCCGCGCTCGAGGCGAGCGTGCGCTACCTCGCCGCCGATCTCGGCCCCAACGCCATCCGCGTCAACGCCATCTCGGCGGGGCCCATCAAGACGCTGGCGGCCTCGGGCATCGGAGACTTCCGCTACATCCTGAAGTGGAACGAATACAACGCCCCGCTGCGCCGCACGGTATCGATCGAGGAGGTGGGCGACAGCGCCCTCTACCTGCTGTCCGATCTCGGACGTGGCGTCACCGGCGAGGTCCACCACGTGGACGCGGGCTACCACATCGTCGGCATGAAGAACCCCGACGCGCCGGACATGTCGGTCGCGGGGTGAGCCGCGACCTGATCGTCGTCCGGCACGGGGAGACCGACTGGAACGCCGACGGCCGGCTGCAGGGCCAGACCGACATCCCGCTCAACGCGCGCGGCCGCGATCAGGCGGCGGCGGTGGGACGCCTGATCGCCGCCGCGCCGGTCGATCTGACGGGGCGCGCCTTCGTGGCGAGCCCGCTGTCGCGCGCCACCGAGACCATGCGGCTGATGCGGGCCGCGCTCGGTCTGCCCGCCGACGATTTCCGCACCGATCCCCGGCTGAAGGAGCTGTCCTTCGGCCTCTGGGAAGGCTCCACCATGGCGGCGATCCGCGAACGGCAGCCCGCCGCCATGCGCGCCCGCGACGCCGACCGGTGGTCCTACCGGCCGCCGGAGGGCGAGAGCTACGACGACCTGGCGGTCCGGGTGGACGCCGCGCTGGACGAGATCGAGGGACCCGCCGTGCTGGTGGTCCATGGCGGGGTGTCGCGCGCTCTGCTGCACCTGCTCGGCGGCGTTCCGCGGGAGAAGCTGCACGGGATGCCCATCGTTCAGGGCCGGGCGCTCGCCTTCGACGCCGGCGGCTGGCGCTGGATCTGAGCGCCGCTTCGACCGCGTGGTTCGTTCCTGGTCGACCAGTGGGCCACCCCAGATTCGCCGTTTTGTGCGCGACACCGCCACGTGTGTGCGCTGCGGCGTATCCACAAGGGCGCGAGACGATTTCGCGCAGCTGCGCCGCCGGGCGGGCTTCTTCATCAAGATGCTGAAATTGAATAAGAATATTTCGTCTGAGCAATGTGCGCCCCGATGATCTCACGGAGACGTGAAGCTTGAGCCCCGTGCGGGCGCTTTAACAGGTCGGGCTTGGCATGCCATATTTTGCATGCCAGTTATGCAGAAAAGAGTAAGCCAAACTGTCGCATGAGCCCTCGAAGGCCGATCGGAGGGAGGCCGGTCAGACGGAGGGGGTGGAAGCAAGAGACCAAATGACGCGAAGTCTGCGGCGTTCAGTCTCAGTCCAGCGCGAATTCAAGGCCGAAAAGGCCGCTCTCAGCGGCGGGATCCCCAAAAGCTGTCAAGAGGGGTTCCGCGCGCCGCTTCTGTGGAAAAACGCCGGTAGGACGGAAGTCCAAGAGATCGGCGAAAAACAACGACATAAACGGCCTCAAGGCCGACCGAAGAGAGAGGAAAGTCCAGTGAGCCAACCTTCCAATCCCGCGCTGAGGCCAAACGTCTCTGAAAAGAAACGTTGGACGCAGATCGTCGTCGGCGTCGTCTGCATGATCGCGACCGCGAACATCCAGTACGCGTGGACGCTGTTCGTCCCCGAGATCCAGTCCACCTTCGGCTGGGACCGCGCGTCCATCCAGATCGCCTTCACCATCTTCGTGCTGGTGCAGACCTGGCTGACGCCGATCGAAGGCTACTTCATCGACAAGTACGGCCCGCGCGCCATGGTCGCCTTCGGCGCCCTGTTCATGGGCGCGTCGTGGGTCATCAACTCCCAGGCGACCTCGCTCGCGGGCTTCTACCTCGGCGCGGCCGTGGGCGGCATCGGCGTGGGCTGCATCTACGCCACCTGCATCAACAACGCGCTGAAGTGGTTCCCGGACCGTCGCGGCCTCGCGGTCGGCCTGACCGCCGGCGGCTACGGCATGGGCTCGGCGGCGACCATCCTGCCGATCGCCTCGATGATCCAGTCGTCGGGCTTCCAGTCCACCTTCCTGTTCTTCGGCATCCTGCAGGGCATCCTGGCCTTCGTGGCCGCCATGTTCCTGCGCGCTCCGTCCAAGGACGAAGTGAAGGTCTCCGACAAGATCGCCCAGTCCCGCCGCGACTACACGCTGACGGAGGCCATGCGCACCAAGCTGTTCTGGCTGATGTTCTTCATGTTCATCTGCGTCGTGACCGGCGGCATGATGGCGGTCGCTCAGCTCGGCGTCATCGCGCAGGATCTCGGCGTCAAGAACTACAGCGTCAACCTCTACTTCTTCACCATGGCCGCCCTGCCGCTCGCCCTGATGCTCGACCGCATCATGAACGGCATCTCCCGCCCGCTGTTCGGCTGGATCTCGGACAACATCGGCCGCGAGAAGACGATGGTCATCGCCTTCACCCTCGAAGGCCTCGGCATCATCGCGCTCGGCTACTTCGGCCATAACCCCTACGCCTTCCTGATCCTGTCCGGCGTGGTGTTCCTGGCCTGGGGCGAAGTCTACTCCCTGTTCTCGGCTCTCGCCGGCGACGCCTTCGGCACCAAGCACATCGGCAAGATCTATGGCGTGCTGTACTGCGCCAAGGGCATCGGCGCGCTGTTCGTCCCCGTCGGCAACCTGCTGATGGAAGCGACCGGCACCTGGGCCACCGTGCTCTACACCGTCGCCTCCATGGACCTGCTGGCCGCCTTCCTCGCGATCGTCGCCCTGCGGCCGATCCTGGCCGAGCACGTCCGCCGCTCCGGCATCGCCCATCCGGCGACCCGGGACGAGGTCGCGCCGGCCGCCGACGGCAAGAGCTCGCTCGCCCGCGCCTGATCTTCAAGAACCCTCGCGGCGAGGGGCGGGTTCTCCCATAACCGCCTCTCGCCTCACTGAAGGCGGGCTCCCCAAGAGCCCGCCTTTTTTGCTGTTCCGGATTCCGGCCGCGCCATGGGAAAGCCGCCGTTCTGGCCCAAGCGGAAGTGGTCTTGAAGTCACAAGGGGACACGGGCATGACGATCACACGGCGCCACGCCTTGATCCTGACGGCGGGCGCGGCGCTGGCCGCGGGGCCGGCCGCAGCCGACGATCTGTCCCGCGAGATGATCGTGGGCGATCCCGCGGCCCCGGTCGGCGGCGCGCCGCGCGGCGACGTCACCCTCGTCGCCTTCCTCGACTACAACTGCCCCTACTGCAAAACCTCGGCGCCGGCGTTGAAGACGGTGGTGCGGGAGGATGGCCGCGTGCGGCTGGTCTACAAGGACTGGCCGATCCTCGGACGCAATTCGGTCTACGGCGCCAAGCTCGCGCTCGCCGCCCACCGGCAGGGACGCTACGAGACGGCGCATGCGGCGCTGATGGCGCTGAAGGGCGCGAGCCGGCCGACCACGGATCTGGACGAAGCGGTCGCCGCGGCCGGCGTCGACATGGACCGGCTGCGCCGGGACGCCGCGCGGGACGAGGCGGCGATCGTCGCCCTGCTCAAGCGCAACGACGCCCAGGCCAAGGGCATGGGGTTTCCCGGCACGCCGATCTATCTGGTCGGGCCGCTGCTGGTGGCGGAGGCCCCCGACGTGGAGCGCTTCAAGGCGGCCGTGGCCAGGGCGCGGGCGCGCCAGAAGGGCTGACGAGCGGCCCTCAGGGCCGCTGGAACACGCCCACCGCCTCCACATGGGCGGCGTGGCGGAACTGGTCCACCGGGGTCAGCTTGGTCAGCCGGTAGCCGCCGCGGATCAGGATGGCGGCGTCGCGGGCGAGCGTTCCCGCGTCGCAGGAGACCGCCACCACCAGCGGAACCTTCGACTCCGCGATCATCCGCGCCTGCGCCTCCGCGCCCGCGCGCGGCGGGTCGAAGGCGACCGCGTCGAAGCCGTTCAGCTCGGCCGCGGTGAGGGGGCGGCGGAACAGGTCGCGGGCCTCGGCGCGGATGCGCTTCAGGCCCGGCGCCTTGCGCGCCGCGGCGTCGAGCGCCGCGATCGCCTTGCGGTCGGCCTCCGCCGCATAGACCTCCGCGGTCTCCGCGAACCGGAACGCGAAGGCCCCGACGCCGCAGAACAGGTCCGCGACCTTCCTGCGTTTGGCCAGCGCGGCGCGGGCGAGGCTCACGATGGTCTCCTCGCCGAGCGCCGTCGCCTGCAGGAAGCCGCCGGGCGCGGGCGTGACCCAGGCCCGGCCCATGGCGATCAGCGGCTTGCGCCGCTCCACCACCACGTCGCCATGGATCGCGAGCCGCGCCAGATCAAGCCGGTCGGCGAGCTGGACCAGCTTCAGCCGCAGCGCCTCCGACGGCGCCCCGAGGCCCCGGACATCGACGTCCAGCCCGCCCTCCGAGGCGGTGACGACGATGTCGAGCGGCTTGGCGGCGCGGGCGAGCGTGGCGGCCAGCGCCCGCGCCGCCGGCAGCGCGCCGCGCAGGCCGGGGGCGAGCAGGGGGCAGGCGTCGATCGCCGCGATGGCGTGGCTGCGCGCCTGCGCGAAGCCGACCCGCACGCGGCCGTCCGCGTCGGCGCGGGCGTGGAAGGTGGCGCGCCGCCGGCCCTCGCCATGGGCGTCGCGGCAGGGATCGGTCACGGCGGCCACGTCCAGCCGTTCCCGGCGGAAGGCGTCCAGCAGCAGCTCCCGCTTCCAGCCGAGCGCCGCCGTCTGTTCAAACTCCTGCAGCGCGCAGCCGCCGCAGATCCCGACCTCCGGGCAGTAAGGCGCCACACGCTGCGGCGAAGGCTCCAGCACCGCCAGCAGCCGGCCCCGGTCGCCGTCGCGCTCCACCTCCACCCGTTCGCCGGGCAGCGCCCGGGGGATAAAAAGCGGCCCGGAGGCGGTGTCCGCCACGCCGTCGCCGCGATGGCCGAGCCGGTCGATGGTGACGAGTTCAACCATTCCCGCGCCGCGCTCCGAGCAGGTACTCCACATTGCCGTCGCCGCCGGCGATGGGCGAGGGGACGACGCCAAGCTCCGCAAAGCGCATATCGGCGGCGAGCGCGCGGGCGGCCTCCACCACGCGTTCGCGGGCGCCGGCGTCCTTGACCACGCCGTTCTTGCCGATGTCGCGCTTGCCCACCTCGAACTGGGGCTTCACCAGCGCCACCAGCGTCGCGTCGGGACGTGCGAGCGCGAGCGCCGCCGGCAGCACGGCGGCGAGCGGCGCGAAGCTGACGTCGCACACGACCAGCGACGGAGGCGCCGGCAGACGCCCGCGATCGAGGGCGCGGATGTCCGTCTCTTCGAGGCTCGAGAGGCGCGGATGGCCGCGCAGGCTCGGGTGCAGCTGGTCGCGGCCCACATCGACCGCGGTCACATGCGCCGCGCCGCGCTCCAGCAGAACCTGCGAGAAGCCGCCGGTGGAGGCGCCCACGTCCAGCGCGTGGCGGCCGGCGACATCGATCGAGAAGACGTCCAGCGCATGGGCCAGCTTCACTCCGCCCCGGGACACGTAAGGGTGCGCCGGAACCGCTGAGATCGTCGCGTCCGGCGCCACCATGTCGGAGGCGCGCGCCACCGTCCGGCCGTCCGCGGTGACGCCGCCGGCCGCGATCGCCGCCTGCGCCTTGGCGCGGCTTTCGAACAGGCCGCGCTCGACCAGAAGCTGGTCGGCGCGCCGTCGGAGGGAGGGCGTAGGCTGGGACACGGGTCCTGTGGCGGCGTCGCTTCCGGGAAACCGCGCCTCTCTAGCAGATCGACGCGCAGCGCGGGAGGGCGCGCGTTAACGGCGGCCGGGTTACGCTTAGCCTTGAAGTTGAGCGGGGGGATGAGCGCATGACGGACGGGCCGGGCGTCGTTGAACTGGTGGACGTCGGCCGTCGCCGGCTGCTCGGAGCGACGCTCGCCGGCGCCGCGGTCCTCGCCGCGCCGGGGCTCGCGCAGGCCATGGTCGGCGCGCTCGACGCGGGCGCGCTGGGCGTGAAGCCCGGCGACGGCGACCAGAGCGCGGCGCTCGCCCGCGCGCTCGCCCGTGCGGCGAAGGAGGCGCGGCCGCTGGCGCTTCCGCCGGGGCGCTACCGGGTCGCCAACGTCGCTCTGCCGGAGGGCGCCGTTCTCGTCGGCGCGCCGGAGCTGACCCGGCTGGAGCTTGCGGCGCCGGGGCCGCTGCTGGTGGCGAAGGGCGTAAGGCGCATCGCCCTGCGCGGCCTTGTGCTCGACGGCGCCAGCGCGCCGGCCGATTTCCAGACCGGCGCGCTGCACCTGGAGGACGTGGGCGAGGTCGCGCTGGATGAACTCGCCGTGCTGGACGCCGGCGGCAGCGGCGTCGTGCTGCTGCGCTCGGGCGGCGCGCTGCGTCGCAGCCACATCGAACAGGCGCGCCATGCGGGGCTGTTCTGCATGGACGGCAAGGGCGTGACGGTCAGCGACAATCTGGTGCGCGGCTGCCGCAACAACGGCGTCGTGGTGCGGCGCAGCGCCAAGGCCGACGACGGCTCGGTCATCGCCAACAACCGCATCGAGGATACGGGGGCGCTCGACGGCGGGCTCGGCTGGAACGGCAACGCGGTCAACGTCTCCAAGGCCGGCGGGGTCATGGTCTCCGGCAACGCCATCCGGCGCTCCGCCTTCTCCGCCGTGCGCGCCCACGAGACCACCGACGTGCTGATCTCCGGCAACGTCTGTCTCGAAGGCGGCGAGACCGCGCTTTACGTGGAGTTCGGCTTCGACGGCGCCGTGGTGTCCGGCAATCTGGTGGACGGCGCCGCGAGCGGGATCGCCGCCGCGAACTTCAGGGAAGGCGGCAAGCTCGCCGCCGTGACGGGCAACGTGCTGCGCAACCTGTTCCGCCGCAAGCTGCTGGACATGCCGGGCGAGGGCTACGGCCTCGGGATCGGGATCGAGGCGGGCGCGGCGGTCACCGGCAACGTGATCGAAAACGCGGCGGCGTTCGGGATCTACGCCGGATGGGGTCCCTATCTCCGGGACGTCGCCGTGAGCGGCAACGTCATCCGCGAGTGCGAGGTGGGAATCGGCGTCTCCGTGGTGGACGGGGCCGGCCCGACCACCATCGCCGGCAACGTCATCGCGGGGTCGCGCAAGGGCGCGGTCGTCGGCTACCGCTGGACCGAAGCCGCCACCCGCGACCTCGCCGTGGTGGGCGCTGCCGGTTTTCCAGGCCTGACGGTGGGATCGAACACGATCCGCTGATCGGATGCGGATTATAACCACTTGAATTTCTTAGATTTCAGAAAAGCCGCAACCTTTGCTGCGTCGCAAAGAACAATAAGGTTAACAGCTTCTTAACAATGGCGGCGTTGCGACATTTCAGAGACAGTCCCGTGGGAATGAGATTGAGCGACCGTTAGGGGAGTAGCATTCGGCGCGCAAAAACTGTCCTCTGCATCCAGCGGAGCCGAGTCGGGGGACGCTTATTCGCCTTTAGTCGTGCGGTTGCTGACTTTCGATTTGAGAGGGTGGCAAGCGCAAACCGAAAGCGGAAACGAAATTGATCTCGGATAAGCGGCGCGCCCGGAAAAGGGGCGTCGATCGGAGGAAGGAACGAATGAACACTGTGATGAAGTATGCGGCGGCAGGCGCCTTTGCGCTGGGCGCCATGACCACCGCGGCCTTCGCGGGCTCCGTGACGCAGCCGGGTGAGCGCGTCGGCCTCGCCGCTGGCGCTCCGCTGCCGGAAGGCGTGTACTTCGTGAACACGCTCGACTGGGGCGTTCGTCGCGTGCGTGACGGCAATGGCGGCCGTGGCGACGTGACCGTCGCCGTCGACATCCCGGTCATCGCCTGGTCGACCCCGTGGCAGGTGCTCGGCGGCCGCGTCCAGGTTCTGGTCGCCACCCCGCTGATCCATGTCGCGACCGACAACAACCTTGGCGGCGACACCGAGTACGGCTTCTACAACCCGTTCGCGGCCGTCCAGCTCGCCTGGGATCTCGGCGGCGGCTTCGGCTTCAGCTACTACGCCGGCTTCTACTTCAACGCCGGCTCGAACGATCTCGCCTTCCAGTCGACCTCGTTCAACCACGCCGCCGCGGTCAGCTACACCGCTGACGGCTGGAACCTGACGGCGAACCTGATCAACGGCATTCACATCGACGAAGACCGCGGCTACCGCTACCCGGACTTCTTCAACCTCGATCTGACGGCCACCAAGACCTTCGGCAAGTGGGAGCTCGGTCTCGCCGCTTACGGTTCCTGGGACTACAACTCGCCGCGCGGCGTCGCCAAGCAGAGCCAGTTCGCGCTCGGCCCGCTCGTCGGCTACAACTTCGGTCCGGTCATCCTGCAGGCTTACCTGACCCGCGACGTCTACCAGAAGAACTACGGCGGCAAGGACACCCGCTTCTGGTCGCGCATCATCGTGCCGCTGTGGTCGCCCGAGAAGCCGCTGGCTCCGCTGGTCACCAAGTACTGAGATCGATCGGTTCCTGAGAGAACCGGTTCGGACGGGGAGCGCCTTGGCGCTCCCCGTTTTCGTTTCGTATATGGCGAGCGCAGTCGCGAGACGTCCTGCGCTTCGCGCCACGGCATCGGGAGGCGGGGCGTCGTCCGACGCCGATCCGGCGAGCGCGCGCTTCGCCGAAGCGCCGGTTCGGACATCCGCCTGCGGCGGGCATGACGGCGAGTGAGCGTCCAGCCGGTCTGAAGCCTGCGCCAAGGAGGATCGAAGCCGTCGGAGGGAAGGCGTCGTCAGGCTTCGAGTTCAGGCGACAGCGGCAGGCGCAGCGTGACCCGCAGGCCGCCGCTGACCCGGTTCTCCAGCGCCAGCGCCCCGCCGGCGGCCTCCGCCAGGCTCGAGGCGATCGACAGACCGAGCCCGGCGCCGCCGCTGGTGGTGTCCAGCCGCTCTCCCCGCTTCAGCACGTTGGCGAGCTTGTCCGGCGGCACGCCGGCGCCGTCGTCCTCGATCACGATCACGGCTTCGCGGCCCGTCCGCCTGGCGGCGAGGCGGACGCTGAGCCGGCCGTAGCGCGCGGCGTTTTCCGTCAGCACGCCGAGGAGTTCGGCCAGATCGTCCGCGTCCATGTCGACGCGCAGGTCGTCCGGCGCCTCGATCGTCCAATCCAGCTCTTCGCCCCGGGGCGTGCGGCGCAGGACGCTCACCACGTCCCGCATCGCCTTCGCCGGATCGGTGCGCGCCCGGCGGTCCCGGTCGGCGATGCGGGCCCGCGCCATCTCGTGGTCCACGAGGCGGCGCATGGTGGCGATCAGCCCATCGATGTCGTCCGCCGCCTTGGCCTGACCCGCCGCCCGCAGCCGCAGCACGTCGCCGGCGAGCGCCTGCAGCGGGGTCTTCAGCCGGTGGGCGAGGTCGGCGGCGCGCTCTCGCGCCTTGCGCAACTGCTCCTCGCGGGATTGCAGCAGCGCGTCCACCTCGGAGGTGAGCGGCTGCACCTCCTTCGGGAAGTCGCTGCCGAGACGCTGCGAGGCGCCGCTGCGGATGCGGGCGATCCGCAGCCTCAGTTCGGTGAGCGGCCGGAGCCCGATCGCGATCTGCGCCGCGCTCGCCGCCAGCAGCAGCAGCGCCAGCAAGGCGAGATAGGGCAGCAGGTCGCGCCGGAAGTCGGCGGTGGCGCGGGTGATGTCGGAGCGGTCGATCGCCACCGCCGCCGTCACCCTCTGGGAGCCGAGACGGCGGTCGGTCACCACCTCGCGCAGCACCAGCAGCAGCGGCGCGCCGCCGGGGCCGGCGATCGTGGTCTGCAGCGGCGCGGGACCCGGCGGGTCCGGCAGCGTCAGCGTGGCGTCCCACAGCGAGCGCGAACGGCGAACGCCGCCGTCGCTCGCCACCTGCCAGTACAGCCCCGACAGCGGGCGCTCGAAGCGCGGGTCCACCAGCGGGCGCAGCACGTCCAGCGCGCCGCCGCCGTCGCGCCCGAGACCCGCGATGACCTGGTTGAGGTGCAGCGTGAGCTCCTCCGCCACCCGGCGCTCCACATGGCGCTCGAACAGCAGCGACAGGCCGAAGAAGGCGGCCACCAGCGCCAGCCCCACGGAGGCGAGGCCCGCGAAGACGAGCCGGAGGCGCAGCGACAGCCGGTTCAGCACCGGTCAGGCGCCCATCATGTAGCCGAAGCCCCTGCGGGTGGTGATCGCCTCCGCGCCGAGCTTCTTGCGCAGCCGCGCCACCATCGCCTCCAGCGCGTTGGCGTCGCGGGAGAAGTCGTCGCCGTAGACGTGGTCCTGCAGCTCGGTGGTCGACACCACCCGGCCGCGGTGATGGGCCAGATAGCTGACGAGCCGATACTCCAGCGGTGTGACGTTGAGCGGCAGCCCGTTCTGCGCCACCCGCATGGTGCGGGTGTCGATGGTCAGCTCGCCGATCTCGATGGTGGCGGCGCCGTGGCCGACCGAGCGGCGGATCAGCGCCCGCACCCGCGCCAGCAGCTCCTCGAACTGGAACGGCTTCGGCAGATAGTCGTCGGCGCCGGCGTCGATGCCCTCCACCCGCTCCGCCCAGCTTCCCCGCGCGGTGAGGATGAGCACCGGCATGTGCCGGCCGGCGGCCCGCCACTGCTTGAGCACGCTGATCCCGTCCATGTTCGGCAGGCCGAGATCGAGCACCACGAGGTCGTAATCCTCGGTGTCGCCCCTGAACCAGGCGTCGCGCCCTTCCGTCACCAGGTCGACGGCGTAGCCGGCGGCGGTCAGCACCGTGCGCACGTCCTCGCCGATGCGCGGGTCGTCCTCGACCACCAGCAGGCGCATGCTACTCCCCTTCGCGCGACAGAATCGCGCCGGTCGCGGCGTCGATCTTCACCTCCAGCAGCTTGCCCGACGGCGAGATGATCTCAAGCTCGTAGATGTAGCGGCCGTCGTCGTGCTCGAACTCGATCTCGATGATCTCCCCGCCGATCTCCTTGCGCGCCAGCGCGATGATCTCCTCCAGCGGCCGCACCCGACCGGACTTCAGCGCCTCGCCCGCTTCGTAATGCTCGTGCGCGTCGTCGGAGTGGTCGGGGGCCGGCTGGCCGATCGCCAGCATGGGCGTGAGCGCCACGGCGACGGCGAGCGTGCGGATCCAGTGCAGGACGGGAGAAAGACCGGTCATGCGCCGGAGCCTGATCCTGCTTCGCTGACAATTCGCTGACGGCCGTCGTCAGGAGCGCGCGGGGCGGCATGGGCCAGGGTGCGTCCCGATCCCGGCGCGCTCATCGCGCCGCTCCCGCAAACTTCTGACGTTGAGGACGGACGACCATGGCCAATTACAGGGGAACCAGCGCGGCGGACACGCTCTCCGGCGGCGCGGGCCACGACGAGATCGATGGTCTCGGCGGCGCGGACAAGCTCTATGGCCGCGCCGGGAACGATGAGCTCGACGGCGGCGCGGGCGACGACGTGCTCGACGGGGGCGCCGGCAACGACGAGCTGGAGGGCGGTTCAGGCCGCGACCTGTTCGTCTATGGCGCCGGCCGGGACGAGATCGACGATTTCAGCCTGGGCGAGGACCGGATCCAGCTGGACTCCGGTCTCGGCGTGAAGAGCTTCTCCGCGCTGATGGCCAAGGCCCGCGCGGTGGACGGCGGCGAGGACACGCTGTTCGACTTCGGCGGCGGCAACACGCTGCTTCTGGAGGATGTGAGCCTCGGGCAGCTCAAGGCGGCGCATTTCGTCGGTCTGACCGGCGGCGTCACTCCGCCCGCGCCGTCGCGCGACGGCGACGACACGCTCACCGGCACGAACCGCGCGGATCACCTTGACGGCGGCGCCGGGAACGACGTCATCCGCGGCGGCCGCGGCGACGACGATCTGTTCGGCGGTCTCGGGAACGACTGGATTCACGGCGACCGGGGCGACGACGAGATCGAAGGCGGCGCGGGCAACGACGTTCTGATCGGTGGCCTCGGCAACGACGATCTGGAAGGCGGCACCGGCCACGATCGTCTGGACGGCGGTTCGGGGCGAAACGAGCTGCATGGCGGTCGGGGCAAGGACACCTTCATCTTCCGCGAAGGCGTCACGGAGGTGGAGGATTTTCAGGCCGGCTTCGACCGGCTGGAGATCGACGCGTCTCTTGGCGTGCGCAGCTTCAGCCAGCTTATGGCGCGGGCCCGCGTCACCGACGGCGGCGAGGACGTGAGCTTCCGCTTCGGAGCGCACGAGCTGACGCTCGAGAACGTGGCGATCGCCGATCTCAGCGCCTCCGACGTGCTGTTCGTCTGACGGCTTGGGAGGGGAGGCGGCGCCTCCCCTCCCGCTCTGGCCGGTTGGCCGAGCGGGTCCGGAGGGCCAGGCTCGGCATGACGTGAGCTTAACGCTTTCCGCTTCGGCGGTCCTTAAATGCGGCCGGTCAGAGATAGCGGCGCAGTTCGGCGGCCACGTCGGCCGGCTCCCGCTTCAGGTTCAGCGGCTGCACGAAGGCGCCGTTTCGGTCCATAAGATAGACCAGCGCCGTGTGGTCCATGGTGTAGTTGTCGCCTTCGAGCGGAACCTTGCGGGCGTAAGCCCGGAACGTCTTCACCGCGGCGTCCACCTGTCCCTGCGAGCCGGTGAGGCCGCGGATGCGCGGCGAGAAGCTCGACAGATACTCCTTCAGCGCCTCCGGCGTGTCGCGCGCCGGATCCACCGTGACGAACAGCGCCTGCAGCTTGTCCGCGTCGGGCCCGAGCGCGTCGTAGGTCTGGGTCATCTCGGAGAGCGCGGTCGGGCACACGTCCGGGCAATGGGTGAAGCCGAAGAAGACCAGATAGGGTTTGCCCTTCACGTCCGCCTCGGTCACGGTCGCGCCGTTCTGGTCCACGAGCTGGAACGGGCCGCCCACGCTGGAGGGCTGCGTCGCGGTGGCGCCGCCGGAGGCGCCGAAATGCGCAAGGCCGAAGCCCAGCGCGACCGCGCCGACGGCGAAGGCCAGCGAGCCGGCGATGAAGGCGGTGCGGGCGGACATGTTCCGATACTCCTGATGCGGCGGTGCGCGCCGCCGGTCTTAAAGACAGCCCGCGACGGCGGCGAAGGCCGACTGCAGAAACAGCTCGCCGCCCTCGCTCGCCCAGAGCCAGAGCGCGGCCGCGGCAAGCGCCGCGACGCCGGCAAGGCTTGCGGCCACGAGCGTGGCGCTGGCTCCGCCGGGCGCGCCCCGGGGCGCGGTCGCTGTCTGGTTCTCAAGCCCGGCCATCGCGGCTCCATCGCGCCCCGATGCGAGGACGCCCGGTGTGCTTAACGCCGGAAGCCCCCCGCGTCGACATGACGTCCTCAGCCTTCGCGCCACAAAGTCGTGCGCTCCCGCGCGGGAAGACCCCGGACGCCCTTGCCCGCACGCCGGCCGCGCCGTAATGTCCCCGGCGACGCGGGCGTAGCTCAATGGTAGAGCGAGAGCTTCCCAAGCTCCAGACGAGGGTTCGATTCCCTTCGCCCGCTCCAGCGCCTCCGCCCGTGTAGGGCGTGTCGCGCGGCTTTATTTCCCCTATCGCCATATTCGTCGGCCTGCGCGGGCCGTTCGCTTTGCGCTTCGCTCCGCGCGCGTTCAAGGCGCCGCGGCAGGGCTGACGTCCGCCGCCGATCATCCCTTCAGTCGCCCTCGCCCCCGACAACACACGGGCGCAGGCCGCCGCGCGCTGCGCTGCGGCATTATGTGATCCGCCTATCGCTCCATTCGTTCATGAGATGAAACGCCCACATATACTGAAATCGCCATCGGTCGATTGGCGCATCCGATAGAGAAAACTGCCGATATGCCTGTCTTTGAGGCATGAGATTCGCGCATGGGAGCCATGATATCGCTCGTTTTGAAATAGATTTCAGATTTTTAGTTGTCGGTGACGATTGGTAGGGTTATCTGCTGATCGTAGACAGGTCGGGCTCCCGGCTTTCGAAGTATTACAATTAAGGTGATCGCCAATGGCCGAGGCTGACGCTTCGCTCAAACGCTCTCACGCTGCCGGTGGTTGGGGCGCTCTTCGCAGCTGCGGCAAGCACCTGCTGGCGAGCGGGTCTGCGCTGATGGGCGCCAAGGCCATGCTGAAAGCGAACCAGCCGGACGGTTTCGATTGTCCCGGCTGCGCCTGGGGCGACCCGGAGCACGGCTCGTCGTTCGAGTTCTGTGAGAACGGCGTGAAGGCGGTGGCCTGGGAGTCGACGGAGCGGCGCGCCACGCCGGCCTTCTTCGCCGAGCACAGCCTGAGCGCGCTGCGCGGCTGGACCGACTACGAGCTCGAGAACGTCGGCCGGCTCACCCATCCCATGCGCTACGACGCGGCGACCGACCGCTACGTGGAGACCACCTGGGACGAGGCCTTCGCAACCATCGGCAAGGAGCTGCGCGCCCTGAACTCCCCCGACGAGGCGGAGTTCTACACCTCGGGCCGCGCCTCCAACGAAGCGGCGTTCCTCTACCAGCTGTTCGCCCGCGCCTACGGCACCAACAATTTCCCCGACTGCTCCAACATGTGCCACGAGGCCTCGGGCGTCGGGCTCATCCAGTCCATCGGCATCGGCAAGGGCACGGTGCTGCTGGAGGACTTCCACCACGCCGACGCCATCATCGTGATCGGCCAGAACCCCGCCACCAACCACCCGCGCATGCTGGGCGACCTGCGCAAGGCCGCCATGCGCGGCGCCCGCGTGGCGGTGCTGAACCCGGTGCGCGAGCGCGGTCTGGAGCGCTTCGCCGACCCGCAGGACAAGATCGAGATGATCCGCGGCGGATCGACCTCGATCGCCACCCATTACTTCCAGCCGAAGCTGGGCGGCGACATGGCCGCCATCCGCGGCGTCGCCAAGATCGTGTTCGCCCGCGACGCGGCCGAGACGGCCGCCGGCCGGCCCTCGATCCTGGACCAGGCCTTCATCGCCGAGCACACCCGTGGTCTCGACGCCTGGCGGGCCGAGGTGGAGGCCACCGACTGGGGCCGCATCGAGGACCAGTCCGGCCTGACCTACGACCAGATCGAGACGCTGGCCGAGGTCTATCTCGGCGCCGAGCGGGTCATCGCCACCTGGGCCATGGGCGTCACCCAGCACAAGCACTCGGTCGCCACCGTGCGGGAGATCGCCAACCTGCTGTTCCTGCGCGGCCATGTGGGTCGTGAGGGCGCGGGGCTGTGCCCGGTGCGCGGCCATTCCAACGTGCAGGGCGACCGCACCGTCGGCATCAACGAGAACCCGCCGGCCTGGCTGCTGGACAATCTGGACCAGGAGTTCGGCATCGTTTCGCCGCGCAGGCCCGGCCACAACGTGCTGCACGCCATCCACGCCATGGTGGAGGGCCGCTCCAGGGCGTTCATCGGCCTCGGCGGCAATTTCGCCCGCGCCACGCCGGACACGCCGATCGTCACCGAGGCGCTGCGGCGCTGCCGCCTGACGGTGCAGATCGCCACCAAGCCCAACCTCGGCCACATGGCGGTGGGCGAGGTGGCCTATCTGCTGCCCTGCCTCGGCCGCACCGAGATCGACCGCAACTCCCGCGGCAAGACCCAGATCGTGACCGTGGAGGACTCCATGTCCATGGTCCACGGCTCCGGCGGCATCAACAAGCCGGCCTCAAAGCTGCTCAAGTCCGAGGTGGCGATCATCGCCGGCATGGCCGCGGCCACGCTCGGCGACGGGCTCGGCTGGGCGGCCATGGCCGACGACCACGACCTGATCCGCGATCGGCTGTCGCGCGTCATTCCGGGCTTCGAGGACTTCAACGTCCGGGTGCGCAAGCCCCGCGGCTTCTGGCTGCGCAACGCGGCGACCGAGCGGGAATGGCTGACGCCTTCGGCCAAGGCGGAGTTCTCCGCCGCGCCGCTTCCCATCGAGGTGGAGCACCAGCAGGCGCGCAAGACGGAGGGCCAGTTCGTGCTGCAGACCTTCCGCAGCCACGACCAGTACAACACCACCGTCTACGGCCTCGACGACCGCTATCGCGGCGTCTACGGCGAGCGCCGGGTCGTGTTCATGAACCCGGACGACATCGCCGCCATCGGCGCCGAGCCCAACGGCCGCATCGACGTGGTCGGCTCCGCGGACGACGGCCGCCACCGCGTGGCGGAGGACTTCCGGCTCATCGCCTACGACATCCCGCGCGGCTGCATCGCCGGCTACTATCCGGAGCTCAACGTCGTGGTGCCGTTCAACAAGGCGGGCGACGGTTCGGACACGCCGCTGTCCAAGTCCACGCTGGTGTCGTTGCGTCCGCGCGAGGCCGCGTGATGGACGAGCAGGGCTTCATGGCCGCCGTCGAGGCGCTGGAGCGGGCCGAGCCCGCGCTCACGCCGCTGCATGCGGGGCTGGTGACGGCGCTGGGCGCCGGGGTCGCGGGCGATTCCCGCGGCTTCGCGCGGCTGTTCGGCCTGGCGCACGCGCTGGTGCTCCGCGCGGCGAACGACCTCGCCGACGACCTGAAGCTGGTGCAGGTGGACGCCCGCGATCCCCGCACCCAGCGCCTGCGTTTGTCGCTCACGGAAGCCGGCCGCCGCCTGTTCGCCGCCGCCCCCCAGCCCGCCGCGCAGGGTTAACCCTTCGTAAAGAAACCGGGCCGCTTCGACATATTCCAATGTCGTCGCGGCGCGGGATGAGCGATGATCCGGCCCTGAAGTCAGGCGCCGGCGCGGATGCCGTCGCCGCAGGCGGGATGGGTGCGGCCATGTCCATGGACAGCGTGACCGAGCTTTATGCGAAGGCGGCCTACGAGGGCCGGGGAAAGATCGACGAGACCATGGCCCGCGAGCCCTCGGAAGGGCGGTCGCGGCTCGCGATCGGTGTGCTCTGCGTGGGGCTCGCGGCGAACGCGGCTCTTCCCGTCGCGGGGCTCTGGGCCCTGGTGGAGATCGCCGGGCTGCGTTAAGGCCGGCGGCCGGCCGGGGTTGGCGAAGCGGAGCCGCGCGCCAGAACGGAGTCCTCGGCCGCCCTCCGCAGGAGCCCGCTCATGACCTCGCGCCCCCGTCTTCTTCTGACCGGCCGTCCGCCGGACGACGTCCACGCCACGCTGGAGCGGACCTTCCGGACCGTCGACCTTCAGGACGACGCGGCGCTGCAGCGCGAGGCGGCGCAGATCGAGGCCGTCGCCGTGTTCGCCAAGCGCCCGGTGGACGAGGCGCTGATGGCGCGCCTGCCGCAGCTCAGGATCATCGCCAATTTCGGCGTCGGCTACGATGTGGTGGACGCTCACGCCGCGGCTAAGCGCGGGGTCGTCGTCACCAACACCCCGAACGTGCTGGACGACGAGGTGGCCGACACCGCCGTCGGCCTGCTGATCGCGACCGTGCGGGAGTTCGGCGCGGCGGAGCGCCATCTGCGCGCGGGGCGCTGGGCGAGCGAGGGGCCGTTCCGGCTGACCTCCAGCCTCCGGGGCCGCACGATCGGCCTCGTGGGCATGGGCCGCATCGGCCAGGCCATCGCCCGCCGGCTGGAAGGCTTCGCGCTGCCGGTGGTCTATCACAGCCGGCGGCCCAACCCGGCGGTCGCCTATCCGCATCATCGGGACCTGACGGCCATGGCGGCCGAGGTGGACACGCTGATCGTGATCGTGCCCGGAGGCGCCGCCACCCGCAATCTGGTGGACGCCGGCGTGCTGGCCGCGCTCGGGCGCGACGGCGTGGTGATCAACATGGCGCGGGGAACGGTCATCGACGAGGAGGCGCTGGTCGCGGCGCTCCGGGACGGAGTCATCCGCGCCGCCGGCCTCGATGTCTACGCCCATGAGCCGCAGGTCCCGGCGGAACTGATCGCGCTGGAGAACGCGGTGCTGCTGCCCCATGTGGGCTCGGCCTCCGTCGCCACCCGCCGGGCGATGGCGGATCTGGTCGTCGCCAATCTGGAAGCCTACGCCGCCGGCGAGCCGCCGTTGTCCCCGGTGGAGGAGACGCCGTTCCGCGGCTGGCCGGCGGGCTGAGCCATCTGGAACATGCCGAGGCGCGCCATTTAAGCCCTTCATGCCCGAGGCAAGCTCGGGCATGACGGGTGACGGGACGTCAGGGGTGGCGGCGGGCGCCGGAGGCGGAGGCCACCAGGCTTTCGATGCCGCGCTGGCTGTAGGGCTTGGGAATGAAGGCCGAGCCCTTCAGGACGTCGGGGAAATCCGCCATGTCCGACCCCGAGACGAAGGCGAACGGGAGGTTGCGCTTCCGCAGGTCCTCCGCCAGCTCGTAGGAGGTCCCGTCCTCCACCTCCACGTCCAGCAGCGCGAGGTCGAAGCCGCCCTTCAGCGCCTTGCGCGCCTGCGCCACCGAGCGGCACGACACGATCTGCGCGTCGGTCCAGCAGCTGACGATGGTGGCGAGATCAAGAGCCAGAATGGCGTCGTCTTCGAGGATGAGAACGCGGAAAGGCGCCACGGCGGTACTCCGGAACATATGCGCATGCCCCGCGACAACGCCCGACGCCGCGTTCGGTTTCAGGCTTCGTAAAACATAATGGTGAGCGGTTCAGAACCGCTCTCATCCCCGCCGCAGCGCCTTCAGGCGGTAGAGCACCTCGAGCGCGCCCTTGGGCGTCAGCTCGTCCGGCTCGATGGCGTCGAGCGCCTCATGCAGCGGATCGGCGGCGTCCGGCTCGGACCGCGCGCGGACGGCTGCGAACAGCGGCAGGTCGTCGATCATGCGCTCCACCGGCGAGGCGCGGTCGGCCGCCTCCAGCTCGTCCAGCACCGCCTTGGCGCGCTTCACCACCGCGGGCGGCAGGCCCGCGAGCTTCGCCACCTGAATGCCGTAGGAGCGGTCGGCGACGCCGGGCGCCACCTCGTGCAGGAACACCACCTCGCCCTTCCACTCCTTCACCCGCACGGTGGCGTTGCGCAGCCGGGGCAGGCGGCGGGCGAGCGCGGTCAGCTCGTGGAAATGGGTCGCGAACAGCGCCCGGCAGCGGTTGACCTCGTGCAGGTGCTCGATCGCGGCCCAGGCGATGGAGAGGCCGTCGAAGGTGGCGGTGCCGCGGCCGATCTCGTCCAGGATCACCAGCGCGCGCGGGCCGGCGGTGTTCAGGATGGCGGCGGTCTCCACCATCTCCACCATGAAGGTGGACCGGCCGCGGGCGAGGTCGTCCGCCGCGCCGACGCGGCTGTAGAGCCGGTCCACCACGCCGATGCGCGCCGCCTGCGCCGGCACGAAGGCGCCCGCCTGGGCCAGCACGGCGGCGAGCGCCGCCTGCCGCAAATAAGTGGACTTGCCGCCCATGTTGGGGCCGGTGATGAGCTGCACGAGGCCGGCGTCCGCGTCCGGCTCGGACAGCGTGGCGTCGTTCGGCACGAAGGGCTTGCCGGCGGCCTGCAGCGCGCGCTCCACCACCGGATGGCGGGCGTTCTCCAGATGGAAGTCCAGGCTGTCGTCCACATGCGGGCGCACATGGCCGCGATCGACCGCAAGCTCCGCCAGCGCCGCGGCGACGTCCAGCGCCGCCAGCGCGTCGGCGCAGGCGCGCAAGGTCTCCCACGCCGCGCTGACCCGTCCCGCCAGCGCCTCGAAGATCGCAAGCTCAAGCGCAAGCGCGGTCTCGCCCGCCTCGCCGATGCGGCGCTCCAGCTCGCCGAGCTCGGTGGTGGTGAAGCGCATGGCGCCGGCCATGGTCTGCCGGTGCACGAAGCTTTCGGCGTGGGGGGATTTCAGCAGGCGCTCGCCATGGGCCTGCGGCACCTCGATGAAATAGCCGAGCACGTTGTTGTGCTTGATGCGCAGGGTCCGGACGTCGGTCGCGTCCGCGTAGGACGCCTGCAGCCGGGCGATGACCTTGCGGCTCTCGTCGCGCAGCGCCCGCGCCTCGTCGAGCCGGGGGTCGGCGCCCGCGCGCACGAAGCCGCCGTCCCGCTTCAACAGCGGCAGCTCGTCGTCGAGCGTGGCGGCGAGCTCGGCGGCGAGGGCGTGGTCGGCGGCCTCCAGCGCCCGGGCGATCTGGCCGAGCTCGGCGCTCGCGCCGCCGAGCCCGTCCGCCACCGCCGCCAGCGCCTCGGCGCCCATGAGCGCGTCGCGGATGGCGGCGAGGTCGCGCGGGCCGCCCCGGCCGAAGGCGACGCGCTGGGCGGCGCGGGCGAGGTCCGGCGTGCGGCCGAGGGCGGCGCGGATGGCGCGGCGGCGGTCCGGCGCCGCGACCAGCGCCTCCACCGCATCGTGGCGGCGGGCGATGGCGGCGGGATCGAGCAGCGGCCCGGCCACGCGCTGCGCCAGCAGGCGGGAGCCGGCGGAGGTGACGCAGAGGTCGATGACGCTGAGCAGGCTGCCCTCGCGCTGGCCGGACAGCGTGCGCGTCAGCTCCAGATTGGCGCGGGTGGCGGCGTCGATCTCCATGGCCGCGCCGCGCCCTTCCCGAAGGGGACGCGCCAGCGGCGGCCGGCTCGCAAGCTGGGTGCGCTCCAGATAGACCACAATGGCGGCGGCGGCGGCCACCTCCGCCTTCGACAGCGGGCCAAAGGCCTCCACGGTCGCCACGCCGAAATGGCCGGCGAGGCGGGCCTCGGACCGGGCGGGGTCGGTCAGGTCGCGGCCGACGGGCGTGAGCGCCGCCCGGGTGTCGGCCACGGCGGGCGCGAACTCGTCCCGCAGCGCCTCGGGGATCAGCACCTCCGCCGGATCGAGCCGCGCCAGCGCCGCCGACAGCGTCTCCGGCTCGCATTCGCCGACGGAGAACGAGCCGGTGGAGATGTCCACATGCGCGAGGCCGAGCGTGAAGCCGCGGGTCTCCGCCCGCACCCGGACGACGGCGGCCAGAAGGTTCGCCCGGCGCGGCTCCAGCAGCGCGTCCTCGGTCAGCGTGCCGGGGGTGACGAGCCGCACCACGTCGCGCCGCACGACGGACTTGCCGCCGCGCTTCTTCGCCTCCTTCGGATCCTCGGTCTGCTCGCAGACCGCGACCCGGTGGCCGGCGGCGATCAGGCGCTGGAGATAGTCGTCGGCCCGCTCCACCGGCACGCCGCACATGGGAATGTCTTCGCCGAGATGCTTGCCGCGCTTCGTCAGCGTGATGCCGAGCGTGCGGCTCGCGATCTCCGCGTCCTCGAAGAACAGCTCGTAGAAGTCGCCCATCCGGTAGAACAGCAGGCTGTCCGGATTGGCGGTCTTGATCTCCACATACTGCTCCATCATCGGCGTCACGCGCGCGGAGGCGGTCGTCGCATCGGTCATGGGGCCGCTCGGAGGTCTCGGTCGCAAAGGGTCTTGAGCGTTACGGAGCGGGGCCGCCGCTGTCCATAAGGGCGAGAGCCGCGGCCACAGCTCATTCGCGCGGACGGCGCGGTTTCACGCCCGGATCAGCAGCGCGCCCCCGGTCATGCCGGCGCCGGCGGCGGCGAGCAGCAGCGTCTCGCCCGCCGCGATGGGCCGCGCCTGATGGGACAGCGCCAGCGTGAGCGGGATGGTGGCGGCGGACGAGTTGCCGAAGTCGGCGATGCTGGAGGCCATGGCTGCGTCCCGCACGCCGAGTTTGGCGCCCACCGCCGCGAAGATGCGGGCGTTGGCCTGATGGGGCACGAAACGGTCCACGGTCTCGGGCGCGACCTGAGCCTCCGCCAGAACCTCGCGCGCGCAGTCCACCATCAGCCGGACCGCCTCCAGGAACAGGCCGCGCCCGTCGGCGATGGCCATCAGCGTGTCCTCGATGGGAAGGTCGGCCGCGAACGGCATGCTGGAGCCGCCGGCGGGAATCCCGACGAGGCCATAGCCCGCGCCGTCGGCGGCGAGAGCCGAGGCGACGACGCCCCGCGAGGGATCGGCGTCCGGCGCGACCACCACCGCGCCGGCGGCGTCCGCGAACAGCACGGAGCTCGCGCGCTCCGCCGGGTTGATGCGTCGGCTAAGGATGTTGGCGCCGATCACCAGCGCCGCCTTGCCCGTGAGGCGCGCATGGCCTTCCGCCAGCGCGAGCGCGTAGAGAAAGCCGCCGCAGGCGCCCGCGAGATCGACCGCGCCGGAGCGCGTGAGCCCGAGCCGGTGCGCCACCAGCGGCCCGGTCGGGGGCAGAAGCTGATCCGGCGTGGAGGTGGCGAGCAGGGTCAGGCCGATCTCGGCGCGGTCGAGCCCGGCGTCGGCCATCGCCTGTTCCCCGGCCGCGACGGCGAGGCCGGACAGGGTGTCGCCGTCGCCGGCCCAGCGGCGCTCGCGAATGCCGGTGCGGCGCTCGATCCAGCCGGGCTCTAGCCCGAGCGAGGCCTCGATCTCGGCGCTCGTCACCCGCCGCTCGGGCGCGGCCCAGCCGAGGCCCGCGAGCCGGGTTCCGCGCAGGTTCATCGTCCGGCCCCGACGAGGTCGGCGGCGTCGAACAGCGCGTCGTGGATCAGGTCCAGCTCGGCGTCGGTGACGCAATAGGGCGGCATGGCGTAGAGCGCGTCGCCGAGCGGGCGCAGCAGCACGCCGCGCTCCAGGAAGAAGCGGCGCAGCGTCAGGCCGATCTCCGCGAGGTAGCCGGTGTCCGGCACCGCGATGTTGACGGCGGCGATGGTTCCGCAGACGCGCGCGTCCCGGAAGCGTGGGTCCCCGTCGTAGCGGGAGAGGCGCGCGGCCTGGGCCCGTGCGAGCGCGGCGACGCGCTCCGCCACCGGCTCCTCGCGCCACACCGCGATGTTGGCGCAGGCCGCGGCGCAGGCGATCGGGTTCGCGGTGTAGGACGAGGAGTGGAAGAAGGTCCTGGCCCGGTCCTGCGAGCGGTGGGCGGCGAAGATCTCTTCGGTCGCGAGCGTCGCCGCGAGCGGAACCACGCCGCCGGTGAGGCCCTTGGAGGTGCAGAGGATGTCCGGCGAAATCCCGGCCTGCTCGCAGGCGAACAGCGTTCCGGTGCGGCCCCAGCCGGTCATGACCTCGTCGGCGATGAGCAGGGTTCCGGTGGCGTCCGCGATCCGGCGGAGTTCGGCGAGCGCCCACGGCGGGTACATGCGCATCCCGCCCGCGCCCAGCACCAGCGGCTCCACGATCAGCGCCGCGACCTCGCGGGACCGGGCCAGCCGTTCGAAGGCGTCGAGGGTCGCCTGCTCCCTGCCGGCGGCGGGGAAGGGGATGCGCGCCACGTCGAACAGCAGCGGTTCGTAGGGCGCGTTGAACACGCCGCGCTCGCCCACGCTCATCGCCCCGATGCTGTCGCCGTGATAGGCGTCCTCCATGGCGACGATGGTGGTCCGCTTCAGGTCGCCGGCGTTGCGGGCCGCCCCCAGCGCCATCTTCAGCGCCACCTCCACGGCGGTGGAGCCGGAATCCGAATAGAACACGCGGGTCAGGCCCGGCGGGGCGAGCGCGACCAGATCCTCCGCAAGCCGCTCCGCCGGCTCGTGGGTGACGGTGGCGAAGATCACCTGATCGAGGCTCTCCGTCGCCTCGCGGATCGCGGCCGTGATGCGCGGATGGCGGTGGCCGTGGGTCGTGACCCACCAGGACGAGATGGCGTCCAGCAGCCGTCCGCCGTCCGCGGTGGTGAGCCAGGCGCCTTCGGCGTGGGTGACGCGCGGGGGATCGGGCTCCAGCGCGTGCTGGAAGAACGGACGCCAGACGGGCGAACTCACAATCGGAAATCCGCGATGTGGAACGAGGCCGCGAATGCGGCGGCGAGCGTCTCCGGCGTCAGCGGGTCGAGACGCGGCAGGCGGCCCAGAACCTTCACGCCGGAGAAGGCGGCGATGGTGGCCGCATTGTCGTCGTTCGCCTCGCCCACGAAGGCGACCCCCAGCACCGGAACGCGCCGGCCCGCCAGCGCCTCCAGCGACAGCAGGGTGTGGTTGATCGTGCCGAGCCCGGTGCGGGCCACCAGCACCACGGGCAAGCCCCAGCGGGCGAACAGGTCGATGGTCAGCGTCCGGCGGTTCAACGGAACCAGCAGGCCGCCGGCGCCTTCGATCACCAGCGGGCCGTCGGACACGGGCGGTTCAAGCGCCTCCGGGTCGATCTCCACGCCGTCGATCTCGGCGGCGAGGTGGGGGGAGACGGGCGTCCGCAGCCGCCACGCCTCGGGCGCGATCCGCTCCGGCGGAAGGCCCGCAAGCCGCGCGACCTCCGACGTGTCGCCGCCCTCGTCGAGACCGGACTGCACCGGCTTCCAGTACCGCGCGCCGAGCGCCGCCGTGAGGCCCGCGGCGAACACGGTCTTGCCGACGCCGGTGTCGGTTCCTGTGACGACGATGGGGCTCATGCGGCGGCGGCCGTCAGCGTTTCGGCCAGCGCGTCCATCAGGGCGGAGACGGTGGCCTCCTCCACGTTGAGCGTCAGGGAGATGCGGAGGCGCGCCGTGCCCTCGGGCACGGTGGGCGGGCGCACCGCCCGGCAGTCGAAGCCCGCGGCCTGCAGGGCTTCCGCGGCTTCGACCGCGCGGGCGTTGGGGCCCAGGATCACCGGCTGGATCGCGGTGTCGGAGGCCGCGAAGCCGAGGGCTTCGAGGCGGGCTTTCGCGATCGCCACCCGTCGCTGAAGCGCGTCGCGGCGTTCGGGCTCGTCGTCGACGATGCGCAGCGCTTCGCGCACGGCGCCGGCGGCGAGCGGCGAGGGCGCGGTGGCGTAGATGAAGGGCTTCGCCCGGTTGATCAGATAATCCACGATCACGCGCGGTCCGGTCACCAGCGCGCCGCTCGCGCCCAGCGCCTTGCCGCAGGTGTGGGTGGCGATCAGCGCCTCGCGCCCCTCGAACGCCTCCGCCAGCCCCCGGCCGGTCGGCCCCAGGACGCCGGTGGCGTGGGCCTCGTCCAGCAGCAGGAAGCCATCATGGACCTCCGCGAGCGCCAGCAGGTCGGAGACCGGGGCGCGGTCGCCATCCATGGAGTAGACGCTTTCCGCCGCGATCCACGGCGCGCCGCGCCCGCCGCCCTCGCGCCACCGCCGGATGGCGTCGCCGACCGCGCCCGCGTCGTTGTGGGGGACGGCGACGGTCTCGGCCTTGGTGAGCCGCAGGCCCTCATGCACGCTGGCGTGGACCAGCGCGTCGTAGACCACCAGATCGCCGCGCTGGGGCAGGGCGGACAGCAGCGCCACATTGGCGGAGTAGCCGGCGCCGAAATAGAGCGCGGCCTCGGAGCGGAAGAAGGCGGCGGCCTCCGCCTCCAGCGCCTCGTGCTCCGGGTCGTTGCCGCGCAGCAGCCGGGAGCCCGCGGCGCCCACGGGCACGCCCCGCGCCAAGGCTTCGCCGATCGCCGCCTGAAGCCGGGGCGCGGCGGCGAGGCCGAGATAGTCGTTGGAGGCGAAGTCGTGGCCGGCGCGGCCGATGAGGCGCCGGCGCTGGCTGCGGCGCGCGAGGCCCGCGAGCGTGGCCTCGAACCGCGCCAGCCGGTCGGCGCTCATTCGGCGGCGTCCATCTCCTCCGGCTCGACGCCGAGACGGCGGAACAGGGCGCCGTCATGGTCCTCGCCGGGGTTGTCGGCGGTGAGCAGGGTGTCGCCCACGAAGATGGAGTTGGCGCCCGCCAGGAAGCACAGCGCCTGGGTCTCGTCCGACATCTCGGTGCGGCCGGCGGAGAGGCGCACATGGCTTTCCGGCATCATGATGCGGGCGACCGCGATGGTGCGCACGAAGGAGATCGGGTCGATGGGATCGGCGTTCTCCAGCTTGGTGCCGGGAATCGGGATCAGCATGTTGATCGGCACGCTCTCGGGCGCCTCGGCCATGTTGGCCAGGGTGCAGAGCATGTCGCAGCGGTCGTCCACCGTCTCGCCCATGCCGAGGATGCCGCCGGCGCAGACCTTCATGCCCGCCATGCGCACGTTGTCCAGCGTCTCCAGCCGGTCGGCGAAGGTGCGGCTGGTGATGATCTCCGAATAGTATCGCTCGGAGGTGTCAAGGTTGTGGTTGTAGTAGTCGAGGCCGGCGTCCTTCAGGCGGAAGGCCTGGTCCACGCTCAGCATGCCGAGCGTCATGCAGGTCTCCATGCCGAGGCCCTTCACGCCCTCGACCATGGCGACCACCATGTCCATGTCGCGTTCCTTCGGGCTGCGCCAGGCCGCGCCCATGCAGTAGCGGGTGGCGCCGCCGGCCTTGGCCTTGCGCGCCTCGTCGATGACCCGCTCCACCTCCATCAGCTTGGAGGCCTTCAGCTTCTCGCCGGGCATGCGGGCGGACTGGCTGCAGTAGCCGCAGTCCTCGGGGCAGCCGCCGGTCTTGATCGACAGCAGCTTCGACATCTGCACCCGGTTGGGATCGAAATGGCGGCGGTGGACCGTCTGGGCCTCGAACATCAGGTCGGCGAACGGCAGATCGTAGAGCCGCCGGGCCTCGGCGCGGGTCCAGTTCATCCGGAAAGGCGCGGTGCGCCCAGCCGCCTGCGCCAGATCGATCAGAGCCATCGTCACCGCCCGTGAGAATGCCGAAGTAGGGTATCCATACCCCGCTTACACCGAATGCGCTGCAGCGCAAACTTCGCCAATGGACGCGGGGGGCGTCCGTCAGTGGCGCGGCGGCCGCAGCCGGATCAGGCGCTGGTCGGCCCAGTCGGCGAGCAGCGCCTTTTCATGCGCCAGCCGGTCGGACGACAGCCGCGACGACGGATTGGACAGGTAGTTCATGTCCGTCACCGTCTCGTCGCTTGCGGCCACCACGCGGCCGCGCTCCCGCACCTCGTAGCGCAGTTCGATACGGGGCGGCGTCACGTCGCGCAGCACGCGCACGTCCTCCATCCCCGTGCGCCACGGCTCGAAGCGTCCGGCGGGGCGCACTTTGAGCAACTCCACGCGAACGTCGCGGCCGGCCGGAAGGCGGCGGTCGAGCCTGCGCTGCAGGTCGCGCGCCAGATCCCGGAAGTTGGCGTCGCGCTCGGCCTGGCTGCGAAAAGCGTCCCGATCATAGGTTCGGGTGGCCGTCGAGGTCACGACGGCGGCGGCGTGCGCGGAGGCCGGGCAGGCCAGGAGCGCGAGGGCGAGCAGCGCGGTCGCAGATCGCATGGGAAGAAACTCCGAAACGGCCAGCGCCATCTTCCGCCGCGCTGTGGCGAAAACGTGACAGCAATTCCCGCTGCGCCTCGGCGTGTCGTGGTCTGCGGTCTGGCGGCCGAGCGCAAAGATCTTCAACGCCTGCTTATGAGTGTAGACGCATTCATCACGAAGTTGTGAGTTCGCGGTGAAATAATGATCTGACGGTGTTTTTCTTCGGGCATGATAAAATTGTCGTCCAACGTTAGTATAGCATACTCCTATTTTGAGCGATGGTAGGGTGATCGTGTATATATTTGTTTATTATAATTATTATAACTATATTGTGTAATTATTATAAATAAGGGTGGAAAATTGAATTTGAAATCCCGCGCGGCGTCCGTTTAACGGCCACAGAGTTGTCACTCTGTCTGGAGCGCCCCCCGCCATGGCACGTTCACTTCTGGTTCTGTCCGCTGCCGCCGGCCTTGCCGCCGCCGCTCCGGCCGCCGCCCAGCAGGCGGGGGGCGCGACGCAGCTTGAGGAAATCCAGGTCGAGGGACAGGGCTCGGCGCGCACCTCCGGCGACGGCGCGGCGGGCGTCGTAAGCAACGACGGCTATGTGGCCAAGACCACTCGCACGGCCACCAAGACCGAGACCCCGGTGCATGAGGCGCCCGCCACCATCAACACGGTGACGCAGAAGCAGATCGCGGACCGCAATCCCCAGAACCTTCAGGAGGCGCTGTACTATACGCCGGGCGTGCGCAGCGGCGCCTTCGGCTTCGATCCGCGCTTCGACAGCTTCTTCATCCGCGGCGTGGACGTCACCTACACCGGCGTGTTCCGGGACGGCCTGCGCCAGTTCAGCAGCCCGAGCGGCCTGTTCCGGCTGGAGCCCTATGGGCTGGAGGCGATCTCGATCCTGAAGGGGCCGTCCTCGGCGCTGTACGGCGCCGGAGCTTCGGTCGGCGTCATCGACCTGATCTCCAAGCGCCCGACGGACTATAGGTTCGGCGAGGTGGAGGTCCAGACCGGCTCCTTCGACCGCAAGCAGGTGAACTTCGACATCGGCGGCCCTCTCAACGAGCAGGGGACGGTGCTCTACCGTCTCACCGCTCTGGCGCGGGACGCCAACACCGAGATGGAGCGGGTGCCCGATGACCGGGTCTTCATCGCGCCCGCGGTGACCTTCCGCCCGAGCGATGCGACCGAAATCACGGTGCTCAGCGAGTTCCTGCGCGGCAAGACGGGCGGCTCGGCGGCTTTCGTGAACGCCTATGACGCGTCCTTCAATCCGACCGGCGCCACCCGCACGCCCCTCGCCAATGGCGACTTCAACGATTTCACCCAGGATCAGGGCCGCATCGGCTATGAGTTCAAGCACGCTTTCAGCGACAGCGTGAGCCTGCACCAGAACGCCCGTTTCTCGGCGCTCAGCCAGCGCGAGGAATACAATGGCCGGTACGACACGGTCTCGGAAGCCGGCGGCGCCGGGCTGGTCAAGGAGCAGTTCGCGGCGCTCGCGGCCGACACCTATCTGAAGACCGACTTCAGGACCGGCGAACTGGCGCACACGCTGCTCACGGGCGTGGACATCAGTCTACTGAAATACTCGTCGAAATATGCCCTCAGCTCCTATGATGATCCGAACGCCATCCCGACGCCCGACTTCGGCTCCCTCGCGGCGACCCCGTCCCGGGCGCGCCAGGACCAGAGCCTGATCGGCGTCTACGCCCAGGACGAGCTGAAGTGGAACGCGTGGCGGCTGACACTCAACGCCCGTTACGACTGGTTCGACAGCATCTACAAGTCCAACGATGTCGTTGCGAACTACAACGCCGATGGAACAATTGGCGGTTATGACCGTGTGAAGGACACCCAGAGGCAGAACGACGGCAAGTTCACCGGCCGCGCCGGCCTGAGCTACGTCACCGCTTTCGGGCTCACGCCCTATGTGGGCTACGGCACATCCTTCGTGCCGAACCCCGGCACGGTGATCGACGGCACGGTGACAAGGCCGACGCTGGGCGAGCAGGTCGAAGCCGGCGTGAAGTACAAGTTCCCGGACGTGAACGCCACGATCAACGCCTCCGTGTTCAACCTCCGCCAAGACGACGGCGTGGTCTATGCGGTGGTCGGCACGGAGAACCGGCAGACCCAGCTCGACTTCCGCTCGCGCGGCTTCGAGATCGACGGCGCGGCGACGTTCGAGAACGGCGTCAGCCTGCAGGCGTCCTACGCCTACACCGACACGAAGATCGCGAAGCCCGACAGCATCAAGGGCAAAGAGCTGACCAGCACGCCGAAGCATTCGTTCTCGCTCTGGGGCGGCTATGACGTGCAGAACGGCGCCGCCAAGGGCCTGAGCCTCGGCGCCGGCGTGCGCTACACCGGCCGCAATTTCGGCGACAATGACAACCGCGCCGTCATCGCCAACACGGCTCGCGCCTTCGTCGACGCAAAGATCGCCTACGAGCTCGAAAACCTCACCCCGAAGCTGAAGGGCGTGAAGCTGCAGGTGAACGCCACCAACCTGCTCGACAAGGTCGAGCAGGTCTGCTCGTCCAACTACTGCTACTGGGACGAGGGCCGGAAGGTCATCGCCAGCCTGAAGTACCGCTGGTGAGCGCGGCGGAGGCGGCGGGGGCTCCCAGACGCCTCGCCTCGCCGGCGGAGGTGGTCGCCGGACTCGCCGGCGTCTACATGGCCCAGAGCGTGATCGGCGGCGTCACCTTCCAGGGTCTGCCCGCCGTGCTCCGGCAGGACGGCGCGTCGCTGAGCGAGATCGGCATGCTGCTGGTCACGGTGGCGCCGTGGTCGTTCAAGTTTCTCTGGTCGCCGTGGGTCGAAAGCTACCGCCTCCCGGCGGGGCGGCCGCACCGCTCGCGCCAGGTGGTGCTGATCGGCGGCGTGGTGGTCATGGCCATGATGGTCGGGGCGGGATTGGCGGGACCCGGCGCGCTCGGCCTGCTGATGACGCTGCTCACCATCGCGGCTTTCGCTACCGCGACGGTGGATATCGCCTGCGACGGCTACGCGGTGGAGACCCTGTCGGAGCGGCATCGCGGCTGGGGCAACGCCGCCCAGGTGGCCGGCGCCTATGCGGGCACGGCGATCGGCGGCGGGCTGTTTCTGGTGCTGGTGGACCATCTCGGCTGGGCCTTCGCCTGCTTCGCCATGGCGGCGGCGCTGGCCGCGCTCTGCGCCCTGTTCGTGCTCGGGCGCGATGGTCCCCGCCCGCCGCGGGCGGCGGACGCGGAGCGCCCCAATCTGCGCGCCGCGCTCCGGCGCCGCGAGGTGCGCTACGGCCTGCTGCTGGTCGCGCTCTATGTGGTCGGCCAGAAATGGGCGATGGTGCTGATCGGCCCCTATCTGGTGGACGCGGGCCTCAGCCTCACGTGGATCGGCGTCATCAACGGGTTCGGCGGCATGGGCGCGGGCGTGCTCGGCGCGCTCATGGGCGGCGGCCTCGTGCGGCGCTTCGGCGGCGGCCGGGTGGCCATCGTCTCCATGGGGCTGCAGGCGGCGGTCACGCTCGGCTTCGCCGTCTCCGCGGCCTATGGGCTGCATGGTGCGTGGATCGTGGCCGCTCTCGCGCTTCTGAACGCGGTGGTGATGGCGGTGGGATTCGTGGCGCTCTACGCGCGGCTGATGGGCTACGCCTCGCTCGATCAGGCCGGCGTGGACTTCACCCTGTTTCAGTGCGCGGACGCGATCGCGAGCGTGGCGGGCTGGCTTGGCGCCAGCGCCTTTGGCGACGCTCTCGGCTACGCTTGGTGCTTCGGGCTGACCGGGGCGGTGGCGGTCGCGGCGACCTTCGTGCTCGCGCCGGCGTTCCGGCGAGCGGACGCCGCGCTCTGAGCGTTCAGGACTGTCCGGCGGCGAGAACCGGCGACGGGCGCGCGTCGCCATGGGCGGGCGCGGCGGCGTTCGCGCCGCCGGCGCGCAGGATGGCGTCCGCCAGATCGTCGAGCTGCCGGCGCAGGTCGATGAGGACCGGCTGCTCCGCCCCGCCTGCGGGCAGAGCGAGCCCGGCGCGGGCGATCTCGGCCCGCAGCGCCACATAGCCTTCGGTTTCTTCCGCGAGCCGGCGCTCCGCGATCACGCGCGCGGCCTGGGCGTCGGCCACGCGGGCGGTCTCCGCCCCGAGCAGGGCGTCGAGCTCCGCCTCCCGCGCTTTGGCTCGGGAAAGCTCGGTCTCGAGCTCGCGCTCCGTTTCCCGTGCGGCGGCCAGCGCTGCGGTGACGCCGGCGAGTTCGATGCTGAGGTCGTTCGCTTTCGCTGAGGCCGCGGCCCCGTCCTTCAGGGCCTGCTCGCGGCCGCGTTCGGCGGCGCGGCGCTCCTGCTGGGCGGTCTCCAGCGCCGTCGCGGTCTCCCGGCTCTGGGCGCTCGCCTGCTCGAGATCGCCCCGCGCTTCGGCGGCCGCCGCCTCCAGCGATGTCAGCCGCGCGCGCAGATCGGTGATCTCCGCCTTCTGTGCGAGATCCTGGCCGACCCGCTTTCCGGCCTCGATCCGCTCCCGGGCGGCCTCTGCGAGCTTCGCCTCGGCGCGCCGCTCCGTCGCGCGCGTCTCCACTGCATGGGCCGCGCGCAGCCGGTCCTGAGCCGCGACGATCTCGGCGAGCGACGCCGGAAGCTGTGCCGTAAGCCGCCGCGTGGTGAGCCGCACGGCGCGTCGCCAGAACAGCGGCAGGAACAGCAGCAGAAGCAGCGTGGCGAGGCAGGCGCCGGCGAAGGCGTAGAGAAGGGGCTCGACCATTCAGGCGTGCTCGCGCGGGCGACATGGGCAATGCGCCGGCGCCGAGGGCGCCCGCGAGGCCGCGGACCATGAGCGTGTCAGGATGGCACGTCGCGACCCTAGGGCCAAGCCGCGCCTCAGAACGGATTCCAGGTCGAGCGCGGCGTGAACTTCAGGTAGCCCATGTTGACGCCGAGCCGCGCGCCGACGCCGGTGCGGATGGGCACCAGCACGGTCTCGTAGTCTTTCAGCGCGGTCATGCCGAGGCCGCCGACCAGATAGGCCGAGCCGTCGATGCCCACGAAGCGGTTGAAGATCGCCGTCTTGGAGGGAAGGTTGTAGACGAGGATCATGGTGCGGGCGCCGTCGCCGCCGAAGTCGAAACCGAGCGACGGACCCTGCCAGTAGACCTTGCCTTCGCCGCCGTCGCGGGTGAACAGCGTGCCCTCGCCGTAGCGCAGGCCGCCGACGAAGGCGCCGCTGGCCTCCTCGCCGAGAATGTAGCCGTTGGGCTCGCCCCACTGGGCGGTGGCCCGCTCCACGATGCCGCCAAGGCCGCGCGACATGGAGCCGAAGAAGGCGTGGCCCTTGTCCAGAACCTCCTGCGCGGAATAGGTCGGTCCGCGCGGCGTGCCGTAGGCGCTGTCGGAATAGGCGGCGCGCGTCGAGGCGGGGCCGGCGTACTGCGCGTCAGCCGCGCCGGCGGCGACAAGTCCGGCCACGAGCGCGGCGGCGGCGGCGGGCGTTCTCCACGTCATCGCGGTGCTCCTTCTCGTTTCGGGGGCGCGGGGACCCAAGCGTGCGGGTTTCGCGCGATTCGATACAATTTGAGCGATCCGTTTTACTCAAAGGTGAACGCCGGCGAGGTATGCCAAGGGGGAGCAGGGAAACGCCGTTCGACCGGCGCAGGATGACAGGACGTTCCGTGGCTTCTCGCACCCACATCGCGGCGGCGCTCCTCGCGGGCCTCATGGCGGCGACGTCGGCCCAGGCCCTGCCGGGGCTGGACGAGCGCACCGTGACCGACCCCGCCACCGGCGTCGCGCTCTACGGCTACGATCCCGTGGCCTATTTCGTGGAGAAGCGCGCCGTGCGCGGCCGCCGGGATTTCGAGGCCGAATGGAACGGCGTCGCCTGGCGGTTCGCCAGCGAGGCGAACCGCGCCGCCTTCCTGTCCGCCCCCGAGGTCTACGCCCCCCGCTTCGGCGGCTACGCGCCCGGCGCGGTCGCGAACGGCGCGGCGGCGCCCGGCCACCCGCTGATCTTCGCGGTGCGCGAGGAGCGGCTCTATCTGTTCCGCAGCCCGGCGGAGCGGGATTCATTCGCCGATCCGCGCGCGGCGGAACAGGCGTGGCCCGCGGTCGAGGCCGAACTGCCGCGCGGCTGAGGCTTCAGCCCCGCGCGCCCCGGTCCCGCGCGCCCCAAGCCACGAAGCCGCCGTTGCGGAAGCCGTCCGCGCTCTTGCCGTAGAGGAAGGGCGCGCCGTCGGGGGCGGTGACAGCGCCGCCGGCGGCGACCAGCACGGCGTGGCCCGCGGCGGTGTCCCATTCCATGGTCGGGCCGAAGCGCGGATAGACGTCGGCCGCGCCTTCCGCCACCAGGCAGAACTTCAGCGACGAGCCGGCGGAGCGGCGCTCGGCGACGCCGAGCCGCTCCAGAAACGCCTCTGTCTCCGGATCGGCGTGGCTGCGGCTCGCCACCGCGCACAGCCGGCCCGCGACGCCTGCGCGGACCATGACCGGCGCGAAGGCCTCAGGGGCCGGCGTCGCCCGGAGGGCCGCGCTCGCCTTGCGGGCGCCGAGCCCGGCGGCGCCGAGCCAGGTTCCGCCGAGCGCCGGCGCGTGGACGCAGCCGGCCACGGGCGCGCCGTCGACGACAAGCCCCACATTCACCGTGAACTCGCCGTTGCGCGCCAGGAACTCCCGCGTGCCGTCCAGCGGATCGACCAGAAGGAAGGCGGACGGCGCCTCGGTCGGCGCGCCGTCGCGGGAGACCGCTTCCTCCGCGATCACGCCCACGCCCGGCAGCAGCCGCGCCAGTCCGGCGAGCAGAACCTCCTCCGCCCGCTCGTCCGCCGCCGTCACCGGGCTGCGGTCGCCCTTCTCGCGGACCGCGACGGCTTCGGCGTCGTAGACGTCGAGGATGACCCGGCCGGCCTCGGCGCAGAGCTCCGACAGGGCGGCGAGCAGACGGGCGTCGGCGGCGGGTGAGACGGTCATGGCATCGGGCCTCGGACGGAGCGTAACCCGTCCGCGCCTTGAGGGCGGGGGCGGGGGCGTGTATCAGGCGAAGAGGGCTGATAAGGCCTTGCGAGTCGCCTCGCGTGACGATGGTTCATCCCAAGCCTTGGCAGGAGCCTCCATGTCAACCTCCGACTCCGCGCCGTCCTCGGGCGTGATCACGCTGGATGGGCTGGATCTCGCGGCGCTGATCGCGAGCCGCGTCTGCCACGACGTCATCAGCCCGGTGGGCGCCATCGTCAACGGCCTCGAAATCCTCGAGGACGAGAAGGACGAGGGCATGCGCGGCTTCGCCTTCGACCTCATCAAGAAGAGCGCGGCGCAGGCCTCCGCCCGGCTGCAGTTCTGCCGCATCGCCTTCGGCGCGGCGGGATCGGCGGCGGCGGTGCTCGATCTCGGCGACGCCGAGCAGGTGGCGCGCGGCTTCATCGAGGACCAGAAGACCAAGCTGGTCTGGGAGGCGAAGCGCCAGCTCCTGCTCAAGAACAAGGTGAAGCTGCTGCTGAATCTGGTGCTGGTGGCCACCACCACCATCCCCCGCGGCGGCGTGATCACCGTGACCTCGGACGGCGACGGCGACGAGGGCACCTCGTTCCGCATCTCCGCCACCGGCCCCACCGCCCGGGTGCCGGCCAATGTGGTGGACCTGCTCGCCGGCCGCGCGCCCGAAGACCGGGTCGACGCCCACGTGATCCAGCCGTTCTACGCCGGGCTGGTCGCCCGCGCGGCCAACATGGCGGTCACGATCGAAGCCGAAACCGGCGGCGAAACCATCGTCACCTGCGCGGTTCCCATTTCGGCCTGACACCGGCGTCCGACGAAGATCGGGAGTCGAATCAAGCGCTTGGAACGAATCACGAATTTCGCTCCGATCACCGATTCGCACCGCCTTCGTTCCAGACTCGTTCCAGTTTTCGCGGGCCGCCGGGGACTCGTTTCGCGTGCATCCGCGCCGGCCCGGATGCTAAGGAACGGTGAATGACCGACGTCGCCGACCTCGCTCCGGCTCCCGCGTCCGACCTGCTCGCCCCCATGCGCGGCCGGGGCGTCACGGCGGTTCTGGGCCCCACCAACACCGGCAAGACCCATCTCGCCATCGAGCGCATGGCGTCCCACGGCTCGGGGCTGATCGGCCTGCCGCTGCGGCTGCTGGCGCGCGAGGTCTATCAGCGGCTGGTGGAGAGGGTGGGGGCGGCCAAGGTCGCGCTCGTCACCGGCGAGGAGAAGATCAAGCCCCACGGCGCGCGCTACTGGGTCTGCACGGTCGAGGCCATGCCGCGCGACCTCGACGTGGATTTCGTGGCGATCGACGAGATTCAGCTCTGCGCCGATCTCGACCGCGGCCACGTCTTCACCGACCGGCTGCTCAATCTGCGCGGCCGCTACGAGACGCTGGCGCTGGGCGCCGCCACCATGCGCCCGCTGGTGGAGAAGCTGCTGCCGGGCGCCCATGTGATCACCCGGCCCCGGCTGAGCCAGCTTCTGTTCGCCGGCGAGCGCAAGATCACCCGGCTGCCGCCGCGCTCCGCCATCGTCGCCTTCTCGGCCGACGAGGTCTACGCCATCGCCGAGCTGGTGCGCCGCCAGCGGGGCGGGGCGGCGGTGGTGCTGGGCGCGCTCAGCCCCCGCACCCGCAACGCCCAGGTCGCCATGTATCAGGCGGGCGACGTGGACTACCTGATCGCCACCGACGCGGTGGGCATGGGCCTCAACCTCGACGTGGACCATGTGGCCTTCGCCGGCGACCGCAAGTTCGACGGCCACCAGTTCCGCCGGCTGAACCCGTCGGAGATCGGCCAGGTCGCGGGCCGCGCCGGGCGCCACCTGCGGGACGGCACCTTCGGCACCACCGGCCGCTGCCCGCCGTTCGAGCCCGAACTGGTGGAGCGCCTCGAAGGCCACAGCTTCGATCCGGTCAGGGTGCTGCAGTGGCGGAATGGGCGGCTGGACTTCGCCTCGGTGGGCGCGCTGGTGGACAGCCTGTCGCGGCCGCCGGCGGAGGCCGGCCTCACCCGCGCGCCCGACGCGGACGACCTGCGCGCGCTGATCCACCTCAACCGGGACCCGGAGGTGCGGGCCGCGGCGCGGGGGCCGAAAATGACGCGCCTGCTGTGGGAGGTGTGCCAGGTTCCGGACTATCGCAAGATCGCGCCGGCGCAGCACACGGAACTGCTCGCAGAGCTCTATGGTTTTCTGAGCCGTCCGGGTATGGTCCCGACCGACTGGTTCGCCCGGCACGTCGCCTTGACGGATCGCGCGGATGGGGACATCGACACGCTATCCGCCCGGATCGCGCACATCAGGACCTGGACGTTCGTCGCCAATCGCTCCGATTGGCTGGACGATCCCGAACATTGGCAAGGAGTGACGCGCAGCGTCGAGGACAGGCTTTCGGACGCGCTGCACGAGCGGCTCGCCCAACGGTTCGTTGATCGCCGCACCAGCGTGCTCATGCGCCGCCTCAGGGAAAAGGACATGCTCGAGGCCGAAATCAACAAGGACGGCGACGTGGTCGTCGAGGGACACCACGTGGGGCGTCTCGCGGGCTTCCAGTTCGCGCCCGATTCTTCGGCCGACACCGTGGAGGGCAAGGCGCTGCGCGCCGCGGCCGCCAAGGCGCTGGCCGGCGAGATCGAGGCGCGGGCCAACCGCTTCGCCAATGTGGGCGACGGCGACATCGTGCTCGCCTCCGACGGCGCGGTGCGCTGGCAGGGCGAACTGGTGGGCCGGCTGGTCAAGGGCGACAAGACGCTCGCGCCCCGCGTGCGGGTGCTGGCCGACGACCAGCTCACCGGCGCCGCCCGCGAGCAGGTGGACAAGCGTCTCGATCTCTGGATCCGCAGCCATGTGCAGCGCCTGCTCGGGCCGCTCGCCGCGCTCGAATCCGCGGAGGACGTGACCGGCGTCGCCCGCGGCGTCGCCTACCAGCTCGTGGAGGATCTGGGCGTGCTCGACCGCGCCCGCGTCGCCGACGAGGTCAAGGGGCTGGAGCAGGACGCCCGCGCCTCGCTGCGCAAGCACGGCGTGCGCTTCGGCGCCCATCACATCTATCTGCCGACGCTGATGAAGCCGGCGCCGCGGGCGCTCGCAGCCCAGCTCTGGGCGCTGGCCCACGGCCACGACACAGATTCGAAGGTGGACGACATCGCCCATCTCGCGGCTTCGGGCCGGACCTCGATCCCGGCGGACAAGGAGGTCGACAAGGGCCTCTACCGCGCGCTCGGCTATCGGGTCTGCGGCGAGCGGGCCATCCGCGTCGACATCCTGGAGCGTCTGGCCGACCTGATCCGCCCCGCCATCGCGTGGAAGCCGGGCCAGTCGGGCGTGGCTCCGGCGGGCGCCGCCGACGGCAACGGCTTCACGGTGACGGTGGCCATGACCTCGCTCGCCGGCTGCTCCGGCGAGGATTTCGCCGCCATCCTGCGCGCGCTCGGCTACCGCATGGAGCGCAAGCCCAAGCCGGCGGAGGCGCCGGCTTCGGCCGCGGCCTCCACGGCGCCTTCCGAAGAGACGGCGGTCGACGCGGCGGCTGACATTGCGGACGAGGCCGGCGAGACGCAGCCGACCGACGCCGTCGAAACGATGGAGCCCGCGTCCGCCGAGGCGGGCGACGTTCCCGTGTTCGACGCCGCGTCGGAGGCTCCGGCTCTGGTCGATCCGGTGGCCGACGAGCCCGAGCCGGAGACGGTGGACGCCGTCGAGGCCGAGGATTCGGTCGAGACCGCCACCGAAGAGGCGGCGGCCGTGGATGCGCCCGAGGCGGTCGAAGCGGACGCCGGGCTCGCCGCCGTGGCCGCGGAGAGCGCTCCGACGGAGGCGGCCGAGCCCGAGTTCATCGAAGTGTGGCGGCCGGGCGGTTTCGGCCGCCGGGAGCGGCCGGAGCGCGGCGGTCGCGACCGTCGTCCGGCGGGCGGCGATCGCGGTCCCCGCGGCGAAGGCCGTGGCCGCGGTCCCCGGCCCCAGGGCGACCGTCCCCAAGGCGACCGGCCTCAGGGCGAACGCGCCGCCTCGGCGGAGCGGCCCCAGGGCGAAGGCGCGCGCGCCGAGGGTGGCCGCCCGGAGCGGTCCGGCGGCGGACGTCCCCACCGCGGCGACCGCCCCGAGCGGCGCGGCGAGGGCGGGCGTCCCGGTGGCGACCGTCCCCATCAGGGGCGGCGCGACGGGGGCCGGTCCGACCGCCCCCGTGACGACCGGCGCGACCGCGGCGGTTCGACCGCGCCGTTCGCAAGCTCGGGCCCGAAGCGTTCCGAGCGCGGGCCGGATCCGGACTCGCCCTTCGCCAAGCTGCTGGCGCTGAAGGCGCAGCTCGAAACCGGCGGCCGGCCCAAGGGCACGGACGGCGGCGACGCCTGATCCATGGCGGCGGCGCGACCGGAGGAGGCTTCCCCCGATCGCGCCCGTCTCGACGTCTGGCTGTGGCGCGCACGCGTGGTCAAGACGCGGGCGCTGGCGGCGCGTCTGGCGGAATCCGGCCATGTGCGCGTCAACGGCCGGCGCACGACCGCGCCCGGACGGGGCGTCAGGACCGGCGACGTGCTCACCATCGCGCTCGAAAGCACGGTGCGGGTGCTGCGGGTGGCCGATCTCGGCGCGCGCCGGGGGCCGCCGTCCGAAGCGCGCGGCCTGTTCGTGGAGCTGGGCGCCGCCGCGCCTCTGAACTGACCCGCCGTCCCGTTTCCGTCTGTCCGCCATGGCCGGACCCGCCCTTGCGAAGCGGAGGCGCGTCCGCTACGTCACCGGCAGCGAACCGGGAGACTGGCATGACCTATGTGGTCACCGACAACTGCATCCGCTGCAAATATACGGACTGCGTCGAGGTGTGCCCCGTGGACTGCTTCTACGAAGGCGAGAACATGCTCGTCATCCATCCCGACGAGTGCATCGACTGCGGCGTGTGCGAGCCGGAATGTCCGGCCGAGGCCATCAAGCCCGACACCGAGCCGGGGCTGGAGGACTGGATCAAGCTCAACGGCGATTACGCCAAGACCTGGCCGAACCTGACGACGCGGCGGGACCCGCTGCCGGAGGCCAAGGAGTTCGACGGCGTGCCTGACAAGCTCAAGGAGCATTTTTCGCCCGAGCCCGGCCAGGGCGACTGATTCCCCGCAAGCCTCCTTCGCGTCGCGGCGAAGGTGTGGCGCCCATGCGTCTGTTTCATTGATTTTTTAGTCCGTTGGTGGTAATGTGCCACAACGGTCAAAAACGACGCGCGCCGCCTTCAAAGAACGCCATCCTGGCGGTCGATCGGCTCACCAGCTGCAGCGGAACAACCTGACGGGCGCTTCGAGCGCAAGGCAGGTTTCGCGTCGTTTTTCTCTGGTTGGGCGGAGACGGCGGGCTCGAAAGCTTCGGCTTCACGATCCTCCCCTTCCGAAACACAAGGCCCGGCCCCGCGGGCCGGCGACGGTCGCGCCTCTTCAGGCGGCGCGACGACACGGAGTTCGGAGCAGCATGACCACCAAGAAGACTTCGCAGGCCAAGCACGGGTTCAAGGCGCTGGAGCACGTGGTGTATCCGTCGCACGGCGTGGGTCAGATCATGGCGATCGAGGAGCAGGAGATCGCCGGTCACAAGCTGGAACTGTTCGTCATCAGCTTCGAAAAGGACAAGATGACGCTCCGCGTGCCGGTCGCGAAGATCGCCAGCGCCGGCATGCGCAAGCTGTCCGAACCCGCCGTGGTCGAGAAGTCGCTGGAGACGCTGACCGGCCGCGCCCGCGTCAAGAAGACGATGTGGAGCCGCCGCGCCCAGGAGTATGAGGCCAAGATCAACTCCGGCGATCTGATCGCCATCGCCGAAGTGGTGCGCGATCTCTACCGCGCCGAGACCCAGCCGGAGCAGTCCTACAGCGAGCGCCAGCTTTACGAGTCCGCGCTCGACCGGATGATGCGCGAGCTGGCGGCGGCCGAGAAGCTGACCGACATCGAGGCCCAGAAGAAGATCGAGGGCCAGCTCGCCAAGGGCCCGCGCCGCGGCGGCAAGGTGGAAGAGGTCGAAGCCGAGGCTGAGACCGAGCAGGACGAAGCGGCCTGATCTCCGCCTTTGACATCCGATGTCATGGAAAGCCCGGCGTTGCGCCGGGCTTTTTCGTTTCGGCCATCTCCATTCTGTCCAAGACCTGTCGTGATAATGAAAGACGTTCGTTGTCAAAGGTTTGGCCAAGTCTGCGACGAAAGGCTGGGGGACGCCTGTCCGCAATCCTGCGCTCGACAAGGCCTTGATTTTTATGATCACGAAACCGTGATCGACAAAATGCGTCTTCGTTTCGTCCTTTTCGCCGCCTGAGGCGTTTCTGCCCTGAACGCCGTCTGCGGACGGCTCGAGCGGGGAGGAGACGCAATGTCCCAGATGGCTGGAGTACGCCGCCGTTTCGTGCGCGCCGCCATGGAGGCGCCGTTTCTGCAGCGCGAGGAAGAGCATCAGCTCGCCGTGCAGTGGAAGGATGATCGCGACGAGCAGGCTCTGCACCGCCTTGCCGCCGCGCATATGCGGCTGGTGATCGCGATCGCCGCCCGCTTCCGCCATTACGGGCTGCCGATGCCCGACCTCATTCAGGAAGGGCACGTGGGCCTGCTGGAGGCGGCGGCCCGGTTCGAGCCCGAGCGGGAGGTGCGCTTCTCCACCTACGCCACCTGGTGGATCCGGGCCGCGATCCAGGACCACATCCTCCGCAACTGGTCGATCGTGCGCGGCGGCACCAGCTCCGCCCAGAAGGCGCTGTTTTTCAACCTGCGCCGTCTGCGCGCCCGTCTCAGCCGCACCGGCGAGGCCATGGCACCGGGAACGCTGCACGGGAAGATCGCCGAAGCGGTCGGCGTGTCGGTGAAGGACGTGGCGCTGATGGATTCGCGCCTGTCGGGTCCCGACATGTCGCTTAACGCGCCGATGATCGACAGCGATCCGAACTCCTCCTCGGAACGAATGGATTTTCTGGTCGACGACGGTCCGCTGCCGGACGAGACGGTGGGCGAGTCCATCGACGGCGAGCGTCGGGTGCGCTGGCTGCGCTCCGCCCTCGGCGTGCTGAACGAGCGGGAGCTGAACATCGTCCGCGCCCGCCGGTTGAGCGAGAGCGCGGTCACTCTCGAAGCCCTCGGCGAGCGTCTCGGCATCTCGAAAGAACGGGTGCGCCAGATCGAGAACCGCGCGCTGGAGAAACTGCGCCGCGCGCTGGTGGAGCAGCATCCGCAGGCGGTCGGCGCCATGGCCTGACGTGGCCTTAGCGGGGTCGCTCCATCAAAAAGCCCGGCCTCTTTCGAGGCCGGGCTTTTTGATGTCGGAGGGCCGCTCCGTTTGATCGCGATGCGGTCAGATGATGATCACATCGCTTGCGTCCACGTCCGTCAGGCCTGCGGCCAGCTTGGCGAAGGCGACGCGCGCGCCGGCGCCCTCGGTCCCGTCCGCGTCATAATAGAGATAGCCCGTCCGCCCATCGTAGAAGAGGTGGTCGTAGATCTCCGCGGAGCCGGCGCGTCCGCCCTGAAACGCGGTGAAGACGGCGTCGTCCAGCGCGATGGCGTCGTCGGCGTGGCTGAAGTCTTTGATCGCGTCGATGGAGCCCAGGGCGGTGTCGAACACGAAAATGTCCTGACCCGTCCCGCCCGTCAGCACGTCCGCGTGCGCGCCGCCGTGAAGAATGTCGTCGCCGTCGCCTCCGAAGAGCCTGTCCTTGCCGCTCAGTCCCTTCAGGACGTTGTCGCCGTCACCGCCGACCACAAGGTTGCCGCGCTTGTTGCCGGTCAGGTCGATGTCGGCGAGAAAGCCGTCGAGAGAGACGCGCAGCTCCTCCACCTGCCCGTTCATCAGACGATAGCTCACCGAGGTTTCGACGACGTCGCGGCCGCCATTGGCGGATTCGACGATCGTGTCGCTCGCGTCGTCGACCCAGTAGCGGTCGTCGCCCAGCCCGCCCTGCATCCGGTCGGCGCCGCGGCCGCCATGGATCTGGTCCGACTGGGAGGAGCCGATCAGGACGTCGTCACGATCGCCGCCGCCGATGACGATCTGGTCCGGCCGCACGCCCGTCTGCGACCAGGAGGTGAAGCGCAGGCCGCTGAGGTCCACATCCGGGGTCCCCGCGGCCGACTCCGATGGGCCGGCGCTCACCTGAAGCGTGGCGGAGCCCGCGCCCCCGCCGCTCACCAGCGCGTCCGCCGCGACGCCGGTTCCCCCGAACTGGGAGCCCAGCAGCTCCAGCCGCACGTTGGCGTCGTTGTCGCCAAGGATGATCCGTTCGATGCTGGTGAGCCGGCTTTGCGTCAGGTCGGAGGAGAAATAGACCGAGGTCGCCGTCACCGAAAGCGTGTCCACGCCCGCGCCGCCGTCGGCGTAGCCGAGATGGGGGCCTCTTGAACCGCCGTTGACGACGAACACGTCGTCGCCGTCCTGCCCTTCCAGGCCGTCGCCCTGGGGCGCCAGCGTGCTGGCGGGTTTCCAGTAAAACCCGTCGTTGCCGGCTCCGCCCTTGATGACGTCGGCCGCGGCCGATCCGACGAAGGTGTCGTTTTTCGCGGAGCCCCAGACGACGATCACGTTGGTGGGGGCCCAAGTGGTGAAGGTGAGTTCGGTGAGGTTCACCGACCCGCCGGCGACGCCCACGCCGATTTCAAGCTGCGCGGAGCCGCCGGTGGACGACAGCGCGAGGCCGCGTGCGAAAGCCGAGTCGTTCAGCTGCGACAGGTTGATCTGCGCGTGGGAGCCGCCGGACAGCTCGAGGGCTTCGATGGAGCGCACGTCGGCGTTGAGCAGGCCGACCAGGTCTCCCGTGATCGCAAGCGTGTCGTAGCCCAGGCCGCCGTGGAACACGCTGTCAGTGGTCGTCGAGAAGAAGTCCAGCTCAAGCCGATCGTCGCCCGCGCCGCCGTACAGATTATCGACGGCCCTGTCGCCGTGCTCGACGCTGACGAGCCGGTCGTCGCCGTTCCGGCCGTAGATGTCCTGAGGCGAGGGTCTGCTTTCGTCGCCGCGAAGATCGTCGGCGCCGGACGTTCCGATAAGGCGAGCGGACATGGGAGCCTCTTGGGCCGACAGGACGGTTGCGCCGTCAGCCTTCGAGGCGGCGGCCGGCCGCGCGATGCGCGAGCCGGAGCCATGCTACATGCGGATCACGGGTTTCAAACCGGCCGCATGAAGAGAGTTTTAAATCAATCTTAACGATCGACAGTGACGGCGGCCCGGCCCCCGCCGTCAGGGCTGCGGCGGGGGCGCGCCGGCGGAGGCGTTCTGCCAGGCGGCGAAGGCGTCGGCGAAGGCCTGGGCGCCGGGCGTGCCCTTCTCCAGCGTCAGCACGGCGCGGCGGCCGTTGTCGTAGAGGATCGGGATGTCGATCCAGCCGCGGTCGCGCAGAAGCTGCTCGTTGATCACGCGCTCGTTGTCGATACTCGACAGGCCGATCAGGAAGAAGCCGCTGGTCACCCGCACCGACAGGCCCTGCACCGGCGCGCCGCGGGCGGCCTCGTCGGTCTTCATCAGGATGCCCGGCACGTTGGCGACGCCGGCGTTGGCGAAGTTCTCCGGCAGCTTGAACTGGATCTCCACCGTGTGGCTGGCGGGCAGGGTGCTGTCCACGTTGCGGCGGATCACGATCGAGGCGCGGATGCCGCGGGCGGGCACCTCGGCGTCGCCGCGCAGCGCAAGCTCCAGCGGCTGGCCCTGGCCGGCGGAGACCGATTCGGTGCGCCACACCACGGTTCCATCCACCTGATCGCCGGACTTCTGGTCCGAGCCTTCCTCGTAGAGGATGGCGCGCTGGGCCACGAGCGCCCCGGCGGCCGGCTGGGACGGAGCGGCGGACTGCGGAGCCGTCTGGGGTTGCGCCTCCGGCGGGACGGCCGCCGACGGCTCGGGCGCGCGCGCCACGTCCGTCTGCGCCGGCTGGTCCGCGGGCGGCGGCTCGGTGGCCGCCGGGGCGTCGTCGCTCAGCAGCCGGTCGTCGGATTTGGTCTGGCCGTTGGTCGTGGCGGGCTCCGGCGTCGACGGCTCTTTCGGAACGTCCACGGCCGCGGTCTCGGTGGCCCCGCCGCCGAACAGGCCGGCGATCTGCTCCCGGCCCGCGACGCCGACCAGCGCGGCGGCGATCAGCGCCAGCGCGGCGATGGCGACGAGCGGCTTGCGCTTGGAGCCGGCGGGTCGATCGTCCTTGGCGCCGGCGGCGCGGATGATGGGGCGGCCGTCGGCGCGGGTCTCGGGGCCGCGGCGCGGCGGCGCGGCCCGTTCGGCGGCCGCGGCGCGGGCCTCGTCCTGCGCGGGCTGCGGCTCCGGCGCGGGCGCCCGGCGCGGCGGCTCCGCCGGCCGGCGCGGCGCGGGCGGCGCTGCGGCGGGTTCGGGCGCCGCCGGCTGCTGTTCGTCCTCGATCCTGCGGATCGCGTCCTCGAGCTGCATCCGCTCGCGCGAGATGTCCTCCTCCGACAAGGGAGGGTCGATGCTGCGCAACTGCCTGATGATGGCGGCGCGGGCGCGCTCATAGACCGCGCGCCGGTTTTCTCCGGTTTTCTCCGGAAGGCCCGCGACTGCGCGCGAGAGTACTGGATAATAGTCCGCCATGACTCACGACATAAGCCAGGCTTCCGCGCGCGTCGATGGCGCGGAAGACACGGGTCCGAAGTTATTCAGTCTTCGAACGGATCGGCCACAAGAATCGTGTCGGCGCGCTCCGGAGACGTGGACACGAGCGCGATCGGGCATTCGATCAGCTCCTCCACCCGGCGGACATATTTGATGGCCTGCGCCGGCAGGTCGGCCCAGGACCGGGCGCCGGCGGTGGTGCCCTCCCAGCCGGCGATGGTCTCGTAGATCGGCTGGACGCGGGCCTGCGAGCCCTGGCTCGCGGGCAGGCGGTCGATGCGCTGGCCGTCCAGCTCGTAGCCGACGCAGACCTTGATCTCGTCGAGGCCGTCCAGCACGTCGAGCTTGGTCAGCGCGATGCCGTCGATGCCGGAGACGCTCGCGGTCTGGCGCAGCGCCACCGCGTCCAGCCAGCCGCAGCGGCGCGGGCGCCCGGTCACGGTGCCGAACTCGCGGCCGCGTTCGCCGAGGCGCTTGCCGATCTCGTCGGTCAGCTCGGTGGGGAAGGGGCCTTCGCCGACGCGGGTGGTGTAGGCCTTGGCGATGCCGAGCACGTAGCCGATGGCGCGGGGGCCGAGGCCCGAGCCGGTGGCGGCCTGGCCCGCGGTGGTGTTGGACGAGGTCACGAACGGATAGGTGCCGTGGTCCACGTCCAGCAGCGCCCCTTGCGCGCCCTCGAACAGGATGCGGTCGCCGGCGCGGCGGCGGCGCTCCAGCAGCTCCCAGGTGGCGGCGACGTAGGGCAGCACCTTCGGCGCGGCGGAGGCCAGCTCGTCATAGATCGCGTCCACCGTCAGCTCGGGCAGGCCGAAGCCCCGGCGCAGCGCGTTGTGGTGGCTGAGCAGGCGCTCGATCTTGGGGCGCAGCGTGGGCAGGTTGGCGAGATCGCGCAGGCGGATGGCGCGGCGGCCCACCTTGTCCTCATAGGCCGGGCCGATGCCGCGCTTGGTGGTGCCGATGCGCGTGCCCTCGCTGGAGCTTTCGCGCAGGGCGTCCAGCTCCTGATGCACGGACAGGATCAGCGTGGCGTTCTCGGCCACCTTCAGCGTGTCCGGCGTCAGCTCCACGCCCTGGCCCTGCAGGCGGGTTATCTCGTCCGCGAGCGCGTGCGGGTCCACCACCACGCCGTTGCCGATCACCGACAGCTTGCCCTTGCGCACCACGCCGGAGGGCAGCAGGCTGAGCTTGTAGGTGACGCCGTCGATCACGAGGGTGTGGCCGGCGTTGTGCCCGCCCTGGAACCGCACGACCACGTCGGCCTTTTCCGACAGCCAGTCGACGATCTTGCCCTTGCCTTCGTCGCCCCACTGGGCGCCGACCACGACGACGTTCGCCATTTCCAGTCCTCTCCGGCCATGACTCCGGGCAAAAAAAGACCCCGGCTCGGGAGAGCCGGGGTTCTCCCGCGGCTTGCTATCGGATCGAGGCCGCCAAGGCAAGGCGCCGCGCGTCGTCCCGTTCTTCGGGACGCAGAACGAGGTTTGCATCAGCGCCCATGGCGTGGCGGAAGCGGCGGGCCGATATTGCGTGAACGCCATTCGAGCTCAAGGAGATGTCGCCATGGCCGTCCCGTCCGCCGCCCCGCGAAGCGCGGCGTCCACGCTGCCCGCCGGCCTCGCGCTCGGCGTCGCCGAACTCGCGGTTTCGAGCCTGCCGCGCTCGGTCGCGTTCTACGAGCGCGTGGTGGGCCTCCGCCGCCTGTCCCAGGAGCCCGGCGTGGCGGAGCTGGGCGGCACCGGCGGCCCCGCCGTTCTCCGTCTCGTGGAGCGCCCGGGCGCGGCCCCGAAGCCGCGAGAGGCCGCGGGCCTGTTCCATGTGGCGATCCTGCTGCCGGAGCGGCGCAACCTCGCGATCACGCTGGCGCGGCTCGTCCGGGAGCGGCTGCGCATCGGCGCGTCCGACCATCTGGTGAGCGAGGCGCTCTATCTGGACGACCCGGACGGCAACGGGATCGAGATCTACCGCGACCGGCCGCGGGGAGAATGGACGTATCGCGCGGGCGAGATCGCCATGGCCACCGAGCCTCTGGACGCTGAAGCGCTGCTCGACCTGCTTGCGCCGGGCGTCGATCTCGACGCCGCCCAGCCGGCGGGAACCCGCGTCGGCCACATCCATCTGCAGGTGGGCGATCTCGCCGCCGCCCGCGCGTTCTGGATCGACGCGATCGGCTTCGAGCCGACCACCACCTATCCGGGCGCGGTCTTCATGAGCGCCGGCGGCTATCACCACCACCTCGCCGCCAATGTCTGGGCGAGCCGGGGGCGCGGCCCCGCGCCGGAGGGCTCCACCGGGCTGCTCAGCTTCGAGGCGATCCTGCCGGACGCGGCGGCGGTGGAGGCGCTGGCGACGCGCCTCGACGCCCGCGGCGTGGCCTACCAGCGCGACGAGGACGCGCTGCGCGTCGCCGACCCGTGGGGAACGACCATCGTGTTCGTGGTGGGGTGACGCACGGTGAAGCGGCCAAGCCACATTCAAGGCCGTGCCGACCGTTGTTTCGCCAACAAAAAAGGCGACGCCGGAGCGTCGCCCTTATCTGGTGCGTACTGACGCTTGTTAACCGCCAGACCGCAATCTCTGAGAGCTTCAGGATAGTCGTTCTGAGATTGGCGTCAAGCGCGAAAATGCGCGGCGATCTAGAATGAACTTTATGGTTGCGCAGCTGCAGGTGTTGAGGGAGATTTTGAAAAACCAATTCGTCTCAAAGGTATAGCTCTCCATAGATCGGAGCGCCCGCTCCGGTGAACAACAAAGGAGCGGTTGGCGATCAAGCCGTTGGGCCCTCGGGGGAGGGGACGGTTGCAGTCGATGCATCGATCGCGCGACCCCGGAGAGATAAGAAATAAAGGGGGGGACTTCGGCATGAAACTGCGTTTCGCCTTCGATCTGGGGACAGACAGCCTTGGCTGGATCGTGCTCGAACTTGGGCCGGAGGGTGGACCGATCCGCATCGTCGCCATCGGCTCCCGCATTTTCTCCACTGGCCGCGATCCCAAATCCGGGGCGTCGCTGGCGGTCGATCGCCGCGCGGCGCGGGCCATGCGCCGCCGGCGGGACCGCTTCAAGCGCCGGCAGGCGGCGCTGATCAAGCATCTGACCCGGCTTGGCCTGTTCCCCGCCGACGAGGCCGAGCGTAAGGCGCTGGAGGGGCTCGACCCCTACGACCTGCGCGCCCGCGCGTTGCATGAGGCGCTGCCGCTGGCCCATCTCGGCCGGGCGCTGTTCCACCTGGACCAGCGCCGCGGCTTCAAATCCAACCGCAAGGCCGATCGGGGCAAGGAAAACGACGCCGGCGTTGTGAAGATCGGCGTCGAGCGGCTGAAGGACGCCATGGCGGACGACGGCGCCGAGACGCTGGGCGAGTTTCTCCACCGCCGCCGGGCGAGGGCAGAGGAGAAGCGCGAGGCCGGCGAAGAGCCCGGCCGCGAGGGCTGGGTGCGGACGCGGGTCCGGGCCGCGGCGGCCGACGGCTACGACTTCTATGCCTCGCGCGCCATCGTCGAGGAGGAGTTCGCGACCATCTGGGAGCGCCAGGCGCCCCACCATCCCGACGTTCTGACGGACGAGGCGCGCCAGTGCCTGTTCGAGATCATCTTCCACCAGCGGCCGCTGAAAGCCCCGAAGATCGGCCGCTGCACGCTGATCCCGACGGACGAGCGCATTCCGAAGGCGCATCCGCTGTTCCAGCGCCGGCGCCTGCTGGAGGAGCTGAACGCGCTGATGATCGTGCGCACGGGGCGGAACCCGCAGCCGCTGACCAGAGAGCAGCGCGACCTTCTCCTGCTGAAGCTGAAGGACAGTCGCGACGTCGCCTTCGCCTCGCTCCGCAAGATCAAGGGGCTGAAGCTCGACACGGAAGCTCGCTTCAACAAGGAAAGCGAGAACCGCACCAAGCTGGCCGGCGACGAGATCGCGGCGGAGTTCGGCTCGTCGAAGCGCTTCGGCAAGGCCTGGGCGCATCTGGATTGGAAGAGGCAGTGGGAGGTGGTGTCCCGCTTGCGCGAGCTCGAAAGCGACGAGGACGAGGCGGCGTTCCGCGCTTGGCTGCAGGCGGAGCACGGCCTCGACCCCGAGCGCGCCAGGGCCGTCTGCGCCGCCCGGCTGCCGGAGGGCTTCGGCCGTTTCGGCGAGGAGGCGACGGAGCGGCTGATCGCCGAGCTTGAGAAGGATGTGGTGGTCTACAGCGAAGCGGTGCAGCGCGCCGGCTTTCGCCACCATTCGGATTTCAGACCTGAAGGCGGGCTGAACGCGCTGCCCTATTACGGCGTCACGCTGGAGCGCCACATCCTGCCGGGCACCGCCGACCCCGACGAACCGGACGAGGCGCTGCGCATCGGCCGGCTCACCAACCCCACCGTCCATATCGGCCTCAACCAGCTCAAGACGGTGGTGAACGACCTGATCCGCGTCTATGGCCGTCCCTATGAAATCGCGATCGAACTCTCCCGCGATCTGAAACAGAACGATGATGAAAAGAAGGAGAACAACCGGAAGAACAACAAGAACAGGCTAGACGCCGAAAGGCGCGCTAAAAAGCTTCACGAGCTTGGACAGCGGAACACCGGCGCCAACCGCGCGCTGCTGAAGCTGTGGGAAGAGCTTAACCCAGAGAACTGTCTGGATCGCCGCTGCCCTTATTCCGGCCAGAAAATCAGCGCCAAGATGCTGTTCAGCAGTGAGGTCGATGTGGACCACATACTGCCGTTCAAACGCACTCTCGACGACTCCAACGGCAACAAGACCGTCTGTCTGGTCGAGGCCAATCGTAAAAAACGCGATCGTTCACCTTATGAGGCGCGGGGGGATTTTGCGGTGCGTTGGCCCGATGGCGGCGACTGGGAGGCGATCGCCGGCCGGGCGGCGCGCATGCATCCCTCCAAGCGCTGGCGGTTCGAGCCCGACGCCATGGAGCGGTTCCGGGATGATCCCGAGAACGGCCGTGGTTTCATCGCCCGCCAGCTCACCGACACCCAGCATCTGGCGCGGCTCGCCCGCGAATATCTGTCGGCGCTTTATTCCGACCGGGAGGATGGCGGCTCCCATGTCTGGGTCTCGCCCGGCCGGCTGACCGAGATGGTGCGCCGCAAGCTCGGGCTGAACGAACTGCTGCCGGACCACAATTTCGGCGGCGGCGCCGACCAGTCCAAGAACCGCAAGGACCACCGCCACCACGCCATCGACGCCGTTGTGGTGGGGATCGTGGACCGCTCCATGCTCCAGCGCGTCGCGACGATTTCGGGTCAGGAGGGGAAGGACGGGCGCGAGAAGATCGTCATCCCCGAGCCGTGGGAGGGCTTCCGCGAGGATCTGCGCCGGGCGGTCAAGAACATCGTGGTCAGCCACCGGCCGGACCACGGCACGGTGTCGAAAGCCGGTCTGAAGCGCGGCCATGACGCGACGGCGGGCCGGCTGCACAACGACACGGCTTACGGCATAACGGGGGAGACGGACGCCCGGGGCAACGATCTGGTGGTCCATCGGGCGCCGCTGCTGTCCTTCAGAAAGGCCGCCGATCTGGACGCGATCCGCGATCCGGTTCTGCGCGAGGCGCTGAAGGGCTGGACGGCGGGCAAGGAAGGCGCGGCGTTCGAGGCCCGGCTCCGCGCGTTCGGCGATCCCGAGCACGGCTTCATGGCGGACGGCGCGCGGGCGTCCTATCCGCACATCCGCCGCATCCGCGTGACCGAGCCGCTGGCGGTGATCCCGATCCGTGACGCCACGGGCCGCGTTTACAAGGGGTACAAGGGCGACTCCAACTACCGCTACGACGTGTGGGAGCTGAAGGACGGCAAGTGGGTCGCCGAGGTGGTGTCCATGTTCGACGCCCACCGCCCCGACTGGACCTCGGCGTTGCGCGCGGCGCACCCCATCGCGAAAAAAGTGCTCAGCCTGCAGCAGGACGACATTGTCGCGATCGAGCGAGAGGGCGAGGAACGGCGGCTCATGCGCGTGGTGAAGTTCCGGCAGACCGGTGAAATCACCTTGGCCGAGCACAATGAAGCAGGGAAACTGAAGGATCGCGATAAAGCGCCAAACGATCTCGACCCCTTCAAGTATCTCGCCCTTATGGCAAGCAGCCTGAAAAAGGCTCGCGCGCGCCAAGTTCGCGTCGACCCGCTCGGTCGCGTGCGGGATCCCGGCTTCCCCGCCCGAACCGCGGTGCGCCGCACGAAGTCAAAGCCAGCGAATCATCAGTGATTGTATTTTTTAAACTGTACAATCAATGATGGGCGCATGAGGGGCGGCCTAGGTGGCCGCCTCCCGTGTGCCCAGCGAGCGCCACAGGCGATGACCCGTCGCGACGATGCCGCCCTGAAGTCTCTCTCGCCGCCGATGCGGCGGGGCGCTTGAACCATGGAGCGCGTGGTCGACATTTCCGTCGACGGACGGCACTTGCGCGCCCATCGCGGCTTTCTGCTGGTGAGCGAGGCGGGCGTCGAAGTGGGGCGCGTGCCGCTGGACGATGTGGCGGCGGTGATCGTGCACGCTCATGGCGTGACCTGGACCGCCAATCTGGTCTCGGCGCTGGCCGAGCGTGGCGCGCCGCTGGTGTTCTGCGGCTCCAACCACGCGCCGGTCGCCGTCTGCCTGCCGATCGACGGCCATCACGGGCAGAACGCGCGCATGCGGGCGCAATGGGAGGCGGGCCGTCCGCTTTCGAAGCAGCTCTGGCGCGAGATCGTGATGGCCAAGATCCGCTGGCAGGGTGCGGCGCTTAGCGCCCGCGGCCAGTCCGGCGAGGCGTTCGAGCTGATCGCGCGCCGGGTGAAGTCCGGCGATCCGGAGAACGTGGAGGCGCAGGCCGCCCGGCGCTACTGGCCGGCGCTGATGGGGCCGGACTTCCGCCGGGATCGCGGCGCGGACGGCGTCAACGCGCTGCTGAACTACGGCTACACCGTGCTGCGGGCGCTGTGCGCGCGCTCGCTCGTCGCGGCCGGGCTGCACCCGTCGATCGGGGTTCACCACGCCAACCGCGGCAACGCCTTCGCGCTGGCCGACGATCTGATCGAGCCGTTCCGGCCGCTGGTGGATCTGGTGGCGGCGAAGCTTGCGGATCGGGGCGCGGCCGAGGTGAACCCTGAGGCCAAGCGCGCCTTCGCGGCGCTGATCGCGCTCGACCTGCCGGGGGAAGCCGGCGTCACCACCGTCGCCATGGCCGCACAGCGTTCCGCCCAGTCCCTGGCGCGGGCGTTTGAAACCGGACGCGTCGCAGAGCTCGCGCTGCCGCGCGCGCCTTCGCCGCTCGAACTTGCGGGGCTCGCGGCGATGGACCCGCTGTCGCCGATCGTCGCGGCTGAGGCGGAGGCGCAGCGTTGACCGGGCCAGACTTGGGCCCCGGTCCCACGCAGTTGAGCGGATACCGTCTGATGTGGATCTTCGTGATGTTCGATCTGCCGGTCGCCACCAAGGCGCAGTCCCGGGCGGCGACCAAATTCCGAGAGTTCCTGCTGGATGAGGGGTTCGAAAAAAGCCAGTTCTCGGTCTATGCTCGTTTCTGCAACGGCAAGGAGCAGTTCGAAGCCTACATGCGCCGCATCGAACGTCATCTCCCCGACAGCGGCGAGGTTCATGTCCTCACCTTCACGGATCGCCAATATGAATCGATCGTTCGCTTCTCCGGCCAACGCCGCCGCGCTCCGCGCAAAAAACCGGACCAGCTTGCGCTGTTCTAGATTTGTCCCTGGAAATAAGCCGCAGGCGGCAGCCGTTATCGCCTTTAACATCAAGGCGATAACGGCTGATCAAGTTTAACCGCTCAGAGATTGCGGTCCAGCAGCAACATGCACGAGTTCCTTGTGCCGCTGTTCCAGAGTTTAACCGCTCAGAGATTGCGGTCCAGCAGCAACGCATTCTCGGCGCCGCGATCAACGCCGACGAGTTTAACCGCTCAGAGATTGCGGTCCAGCAGCAACCACCGGCCACACCAGCCCTGAGCGGCGCGGAGTTTAACCGCTCAGAGATTGCGGTCCAGCAGCAACCACGCCGGTCGCGGAGATGATGGTCTGCGAGTTTAACCGCTCAGAGATTGCGGTCCAGCAGCAACCCGCGACCGGGATCGGAGGCGGCGACGTCGAAGTTTAACCGCTCAGAGATTGCGGTCCAGCAGCAACGTGCACGGCCGCCATCGCCGCCTCGACGCGAGTTTAACCGCTCAGAGATTGCGGTCCAGCAGCAACCTAGAGCCGCGGCGCGGCTGTCGAGCGCGCAGTTTAACCGCTCAGAGATTGCGGTCCAGCAGCAACTGTTACGGGCTGGCGCAAATGCTCAAGCAGAGTTTAACCGCTCAGAGATTGCGGTCCAGCAGCAACCAGCGTCCGATGACGTCCCATAGCCGCAGCGAGTTTAACCGCTCAGAGATTGCGGTCCAGCAGCAACGCGCACCGTTCTCAGAGATTGCCAGCGGGCAGTTTAACCGCTCAGAGATTGCGGTCCAGCAGCAACAAGGTCGCCATGCTCTCGGTCGCGGAGGGCAGTTTAACCGCTCAGAGATTGCGGTCCAGCAGCAACAGTCGTAAAAAACCAGCGCGTCTCGGATGAAGTTTAACCGCTCAGAGATTGCGGTCCAGCAGCAACTCCGGGTTCCGCGCGGTGACTTCGACCGTCAGTTTAACCGCTCAGAGATTGCGGTCCAGCAGCAACTGCTTCGGCTCCGGCTCCTTCTCCTCGGCGAGTTTAACCGCTCAGAGATTGCGGTCCAGCAGCAACAGAGCGCCGCGCGGATGATGCGGGACAGCAAGTTTAACCGCTCAGAGATTGCGGTCCAGCAGCAACAGAAGCTCGCGAGCCTGCGCGGAAAGCACGAGTTTAACCGCTCAGAGATTGCGGTCCAGCAGCAACGAAACGCGCTGGGCTCCGAGGCGGCGGCGTAGTTTAACCGCTCAGAGATTGCGGTCCAGCAGCAACGTCTTCCGACGTGCGGCCGACGCGAGCCTGAGTTTAACCGCTCAGAGATTGCGGTCCAGCAGCAACTTCATGGCGCGCATCCAGCTTTCGGCTCTGAGTTTAACCGCTCAGAGATTGCGGTCCAGCAGCAACGAACGGTGAGGCCGTCGCGGGCGCAGGCGGAGTTTAACCGCTCAGAGATTGCGGTCCAGCAGCAACGACGCTTGTGCGTACATATCGACATCGCAAAGTTTAACCGCTCAGAGATTGCGGTCCAGCAGCAACTAGCACGTCCGCCGTCATCAAAGACGTACCAGTTTAACCGCTCAGAGATTGCGGTCCAGCAGCAACCACGATGTCGAGCGCGGTTGTGTTCGGGTTAGTTTAACCGCTCAGAGATTGCGGTCCAGCAGCAACCACCAGTCGCGCCGTACATTTGGACGCCGAAGTTTAACCGCTCAGAGATTGCGGTCCAGCAGCAACCGGTTGCTTCGGCCCCCGCCACCACCAAGAAGTTTAACCGCTCAGAGATTGCGGTCCAGCAGCAACGTCTCACCATGACGCTACCGCCCGAACTGAAGTTTAACCGCTCAGAGATTGCGGTCCAGCAGCAACCGAGGCCGCAATCGTCCAAGAGGTATAGGGCAGTTTAACCGCTCAGAGATTGCGGTCCAGCAGCAACGCGGGCCGCGGGTGACGACGAGCGAGACCTAGTTTAACCGCTCAGAGATTGCGGTCCAGCAGCAACTGCTTCTCCTCCTCCAGGCGCTCGATGCGCAGTTTAACCGCTCAGAGATTGCGGTCCAGCAGCAACGTCGCGACCGGGTCGCTTACGACGCTTGGGAGTTTAACCGCTCAGAGATTGCGGTCCAGCAGCAACGGCGCGTGGTTCGACCAGGCGCTCGCCGACAGTTTAACCGCTCAGAGATTGCGGTCCAGCAGCAACGACGGCCGCCGCCGTCCCTGACCTGCCCGAAGTTTAACCGCTCAGAGATTGCGGTCCAGCAGCAACACGGCGGACGGGAGATGGGCGACGGCGATTAGTTTAACCGCTCAGAGATTGCGGTCCAGCAGCAACCGTCGAAGCTGTCGAAGGGCAGCAACCTTGAGTTTAACCGCTCAGAGATTGCGGTCCAGCAGCAACTCTGTGGCGCCCTGAACTTTCTCGTGCTGAAGTTTAACCGCTCAGAGATTGCGGTCCAGCAGCAACTGTTTGACGTGCTGAAGCTCTGCGACAGCAGTTTAACCGCTCAGAGATTGCGGTCCAGCAGCAACGGCCGGACGATCCTGCCGAGCGCAACGTGCAGTTTAACCGCTCAGAGATTGCGGTCCAGCAGCAACACGTCACCGCCTGGCGCAGGAGGCCTTCGAAGTTTAACCGCTCAGAGATTGCGGTCCAGCAGCAACCGGCAACGAGGTCACGTTCAAACTGTGGAAAGTTTAACCGCTCAGAGATTGCGGTCCAGCAGCAACTGGGCGGCCTGACGCTGGACGACACCACGGAGTTTAACCGCTCAGAGATTGCGGTCCAGCAGCAACTCGAAACCGGGCCGACCGCGTTCGCCGCATAGTTTAACCGCTCAGAGATTGCGGTCCAGCAGCAACCGGCGCGGCCTCCGCCACCGCCAAGCCGATAGTTTAACCGCTCAGAGATTGCGGTCCAGCAGCAACTACTGACCCGGCTTGCGCACGTCGACCGTCAGTTTAACCGCTCAGAGATTGCGGTCCAGCAGCAACGCGCGCCGCCTGCGGCCACCCGCAACCCGAAGTTTAACCGCTCAGAGATTGCGGTCCAGCAGCAACTGATCGGGATATGGGCACCGGATGTGCGACAGTTTAACCGCTCAGAGATTGCGGTCCAGCAGCAACGGTCCACACGGCCTGGGACATCGGCGTCAAAGTTTAACCGCTCAGAGATTGCGGTCCAGCAGCAACTGCCGCTGGCGCTACTGCAGGTGGCCGGTGAGTTTAACCGCTCAGAGATTGCGGTCCAGCAGCAACGAACGCTCCGCCGCGGTGCTGAGAATGTCAGTTTAACCGCTCAGAGATTGCGGTCCAGCAGCAACTAGACGAACTGCTCGGCGACGTACTTCTCGAGTTTAACCGCTCAGAGATTGCGGTCCAGCAGCAACCAGTTGGCGCATTCGCTTTCCCAAACGGCCAGTTTAACCGCTCAGAGATTGCGGTCCAGCAGCAACGGTGTCGTCGCCGGGCTTGTCGCCGGGCTGAGTTTAACCGCTCAGAGATTGCGGTCCAGCAGCAACCATGCCTGTCACGGCCGGCCTTGTCGCTGTAGTTTAACCGCTCAGAGATTGCGGTCCAGCAGCAACGAAATGAAAAAGCCCCGCGCGATGGCGGGGAGTTTAACCGCTCAGAGATTGCGGTCCAGCAGCAACTCTCGCCGTCGTCAGCCGCATAGAACGCGCAGTTTAACCGCTCAGAGATTGCGGTCCAGCAGCAACTCACGAGAAATCGACGCCGTAGAGCAGCGCAGTTTAACCGCTCAGAGATTGCGGTCCAGCAGCAACAGCTCGATCCAGCGGCGCATGATCGGGCGGAGTTTAACCGCTCAGAGATTGCGGTCCAGCAGCAACACTACGCGTCCCGTCCCGTGAGGGCGGAGGAGTTTAACCGCTCAGAGATTGCGGTCCAGCAGCAACGCTCGCCGCCAAGGAGCCGCAGGCATGACCAGTTTAACCGCTCAGAGATTGCGGTCCAGCAGCAACAGTTGCGGGCGAGATAGGGGTTCCCGGGCAAGTTTAACCGCTCAGAGATTGCGGTCCAGCAGCAACATCAGGGGCCGCTCATTAGAAAGGAGAAGCAGTTTAACCGCTCAGAGATTGCGGTCCAGCAGCAACTGAGGGCGCGCAGGGCGAACGTCTCGACAAAGTTTAACCGCTCAGAGATTGCGGTCCAGCAGCAACTGGGGGCGGTGAGGGCTTCCTTGACGGTCAGTTTAACCGCTCAGAGATTGCGGTCCAGCAGCAACCCGAGCGCAGCCGCATCATTCGCGAGGAGCAGTTTAACCGCTCAGAGATTGCGGTCCAGCAGCAACTGGACCGAAATCGCGTTGTAGGCGGTTTCGAGTTTAACCGCTCAGAGATTGCGGTCCAGCAGCAACGCGCTGGTGTTCGACGACGGCCACATCGTCAGTTTAACCGCTCAGAGATTGCGGTCCAGCAGCAACCCGCTTTGGATCACGCTGCGCATCGTGGTCAGTTTAACCGCTCAGAGATTGCGGTCCAGCAGCAACAGATCAGCCCGCGCGAGGACATGGACTGCAAGTTTAACCGCTCAGAGATTGCGGTCCAGCAGCAACCCATCTCCGCGTGGGCCGCGAATGCGGCGTAGTTTAACCGCTCAGAGATTGCGGTCCAGCAGCAACACGTCAAGGCGTCGGTCTCGAACTCGATGAAGTTTAACCGCTCAGAGATTGCGGTCCAGCAGCAACAGGTTCGCGCCGCGTCCGAGCCATAGCCCAAGTTTAACCGCTCAGAGATTGCGGTCCAGCAGCAACGGAACATCTCCAGCGGGCACTGCGCCCGCCAGTTTAACCGCTCAGAGATTGCGGTCCAGCAGCAACGAAGGAAACCGAGGAGCGGCTGTTCCCGGCAGTTTAACCGCTCAGAGATTGCGGTCCAGCAGCAACCGCGCAGCTCGTTCTTCGCCTCGGGCGAAAAGTTTAACCGCTCAGAGATTGCGGTCCAGCAGCAACCGGCAGCAGGCGCGTCATAAAGTCGTTGGAGAGTTTAACCGCTCAGAGATTGCGGTCCAGCAGCAACGGTCGCGATGGTCATCCGGAATGGCGAGCAAGTTTAACCGCTCAGAGATTGCGGTCCAGCAGCAACATCACCGAAGTCCCTCTGATCTCGTGGGTCAGTTTAACCGCTCAGAGATTGCGGTCCAGCAGCAACCGGCGAGATATTCGGCGAGGTGCTCGGCACAGTTTAACCGCTCAGAGATTGCGGTCCAGCAGCAACGCGGCGACCGGAGCGCGCCCCAGCGCAGGGAGTTTAACCGCTCAGAGATTGCGGTCCAGCAGCAACGCCGGCGCGCCGGACCAGAGCGTTCCGGACAGTTTAACCGCTCAGAGATTGCGGTCCAGCAGCAACTGGACGTGTCCGGGCCGCTGGCGATCACCGAGTTTAACCGCTCAGAGATTGCGGTCCAGCAGCAACGCGTGCGCGCGCCGGTTCCGCCCTGATTGAAGTTTAACCGCTCAGAGATTGCGGTCCAGCAGCAACGCCAGCGCCAGCGCCGCTTCCGGCGCCGGGAGTTTAACCGCTCAGAGATTGCGGTCCAGCAGCAACCAATCGCGAACCTCTCCATCCCAGGCTTGGAGTTTAACCGCTCAGAGATTGCGGTCCAGCAGCAACTGCGCGGATGCCGGCCAGCATCTCCTGTTCAGTTTAACCGCTCAGAGATTGCGGTCCAGCAGCAACCCATTGGGAGGCCGTGATGGCGCGCTACGCAGTTTAACCGCTCAGAGATTGCGGTCCAGCAGCAACAGCTGTCGCCGATGCGGCATTGCGGTCCGGAGTTTAACCGCTCAGAGATTGCGGTCCAGCAGCAACGGAACAGTTCAAGCGGGCACTGCGCCCGCCAGTTTAACCGCTCAGAGATTGCGGTCCAGCAGCAACTGGGCGCTTTGTGGAGCCGCCACAGCGTTGAGTTTAACCGCTCAGAGATTGCGGTCCAGCAGCAACGCCGCTCGTCCCGCGTCAGCGCGCCCCAGGAGTTTAACCGCTCAGAGATTGCGGTCCAGCAGCAACTCTTTACAGCGCGCCTAAGTTCAACATAGGAGTTTAACCGCTCAGAGATTTCGGGCCCATAGCAACGTAGCAGTGGCCGCCATGACTTGGACTCGCAGCGCGCCAGTCTGGCGGTTGAGGGCCAGCCGCGTTGACCGGAGCTGCGTCGAAGGGGCTGCGGGAACCGGGAGGTCGCCTGCGTCCGCGGCTTCCGGCTTGGGCGCTTAAGGGGCGGTGGGGTCGAAGGTCTTGGCGCTTTTCAGCTCGATCGCCTTCGGCAGCAGGTTCGATTCCGCGAACGCGTCGGCGATCTCCTGCTGGGTGGCGAGGTCTTCGGCCAGCACCGGCTGCACGTCGTAGCTGCGGCGTTCGGTGATGGCCTCGATCACCGGAACCGGCACGCCCTTCCACAGCGGCGACAGGAGTTCGGCGGAGCGGCGCCTGTCCGCCTTCACCCAGCGGCCGGCCTCCTGTAGGGCGGCGTAGACCGTGCGCACCACCTGCGGGTGCTGGGCGGCGAACTCGCTGTTGACCAGGTAGTAGCGCTTGTAGGTGGAGGTGCCGTTGGAGCCGTCCGCCAGCACGCGGGCGCCGGTCTCGGCCTCCACCTGCGCCAGATAGGGGTCCCACACCGACCAGGCGTCGATCACGCCGCGGTCGAAGGCGGGGCGGGCGTCCTGGGGCTGCAGGTAGGAGATCTGCACGTCGGAGACCGAAAGCCCGGCGCGCGCCAGATTGGCCACCAGCAGGAAATGGGCGCCGGAGCCCTTCTGCACGCCGATGCGTTTGCCATTCAGGTCCTTCAGCTCGGCGATGGGCGAGCCCTTTGGCGCGAGGATCGCCTGCGCCTTGGGCGAGGCGCTCTCCTTGGCGAAATAGGTCAGGTCCACATTGGCGGCCTGGGTGAACACCGGCACCGCGTCTGCCACGTCGGCGTGTATGTCCACGGCGCGGGCGGTCATGGTGGGGATCACGCCAGCGGTCATCTCGTGCCAGCTCACGTCGAAGCCGAGCGGCTTCAGGCGTTTCTCCAGCTCGCCGTTGGTCTTGAGCGTGATCAGCAGCGTGGACGAGCGCTGGAAGCTGATGCGCACGGTCTCGGCGGACGCGGAGGCGGCGAACAGGACGGTCGCGGCGGCGACGGCGGCGGCGCGGGCGAGAAAGCGGACGGACACGGCGGGCCTCATGCTGGAAATATAAAACCAATATGTCTATGGATTGAATATATTTATGGGGCAAGCCCTCTAATGGGCGGGAGGCGGACGTGACGCATCGTGAGGCGGGAAATGGGGCGCGGGGCCTGAGATTCGGGGTGTGGGCCGCGGTGCACGGCAATCGGGCGGCGCTGAACGACCCGCGCGAGCCCTATGACGCCTCCTGGGAGCGCAACCGGGCGCTGGTTCTGGAGGCGGAGGCGCTGGGCTTCGACAGCGTGCTGGTGGCGCAGCACACGGTGAATCCGCACGACCGGACCCGCGACCAGCTCGAGGCCTGGACGGCGGCGGCGGCGCTGGCGGCCGTGACGTCGAAGATCGAGATCATCGCCGCCATCAAGCCGCTGCTGCAGCACCCGGCGACGCTCGCCAAGATGGCGCTGCAGATCGAGGCCATCTCCCGCGGGCGCTTCGGGCTGAACGTGGTCAACGCCTGGAACCGGGCGGAGTTCGAGCCGGCGGGGCTGCCGTTCCCCGAGCACGACGCCCGCTACGCCTATGGCGCGGAGTGGCTGAAGGTGGTGGGCGGCCTGATCTCGGGCGAGGCGGTGACCCATGAGGGCGAGCATTTCCGTCTGACCGACTACCGGCTCCGGCCGGCGGACGCCTATCGCGCCCGGCCGGCGCTCTATGTGGGCGGCGAGTCGGAGCCGGCGCGGGAGCTGGTGGCGCAGGCGGGCGACGTCTGGTTCATCAACGGCCAGCCGCTGGAGAACGTGCGGGCGCTGATCGCGGACGTGGCGGCGCGGCCGAGGGGCGAGGCGCCGCCGCTGCGCTATGGCCTCGCGGCCTTCGTCATCGCACGGCCGACCCACGCGGAGGCGGAGGCGGAGCACGCCCACCTCGCCGAGCTGGCCGCGCAGGACGCGGAGCTGAAAGCGGTCCAGCGCGCCAACACCGATCCGAAGGTGGTGATGATGCGCGCCATCGCCAGCCGGCCGTCGGTCGGCAGCAACGGCGGCACCGCGGCGGGGCTGGTGGGCTCCTACGCCGAGGTGGCGGAGCGGATCGCGGCGTTCCACGCCGCCGGGATCGAGTTGTTCATGCTGCAGTTCCAGCCGTTCGAGGCGGAGATGCGCCGCTTCGCCGCCGAGGTGGCGCCGCTGGCGCGCGCGCTCGCCGCGGCGGGCGGAGACCGGCGCGCCGCGGTGTCCTGACGCGGGCGGATCAGGCGGCGGCGCGGGTTGGGAGCCGCGCCGCCGCGGCGTCATGGGCCAGCGCGCCGAGCGTGACGAAGACCAGGAACACCCAGCCCGACAGCGCGCCGGCCTGGATGCCCGACAGCAGCACGCCCACCGTGCAGCCGAGCGCCGTCATGGCGCCCCAGCCCATCAGCGCGCCGCCCGCGAGGCCGCGCAGGACCTGCCCGCGGGTGGGACGGGCGGGCGCGAAGCGGCCGGAGACGAGCGCCGCGGTGAAGCTCGCCGCCACCAGCCCAAGCACGAACAGGCCGTTTTCGGACAGCAGCGTCTCCTTCACCACGGTGGCGCAGCCTCGCAACCCGTCGAGCCCGAACAGGGTGGAGGGCAGCAGCCCGGCGGCGCCCGCCGCGGTGCGGGCCGCGCTGCCGAGCTCCGCCGTGACGCCGAGCGGCGCGACGCGCAGGTAGGCGAGTGTCCCGATCGCTCCCACCAGCAGTCCGGTGGGCAGGAACGGCCAGCGCTCCACCAGCACGGCGCGCGCGGCGCTGCGAAGCGTCAGCGGCGCGCGCGGGTCGGCCGCTCCGGCGCGGGCGCGGGCGAGCGCCAGCGCCGCCAGCAGCGCGAGCAGGCCGAGCGTCAGCGCAAGCCAGAGCGGATAGCCGAACACGGACGGCAGCCAGACCACGGGCGCCTCGGCGACGGTCGCGAGGTAGATCGGGTTCCAGGTCTGGAAGCCGATCACGAAGCCCGCGACCGCGCCCACGAGCGCGAAGGGGGAGGTGGGGGAGCCTTCGCCGAGCCGGTAGAGATGGGCCGAGAGGCAGGAGCCGGACAGCGCCATGCCCACGCCGAAGGCGAAGGCCGCGACGGCGAGCGCGGGGCTCACCGGCCCCACATGGGCGGTGGGCGGCAGGCGTCCGCCGAAGGGGTTCGGGACCCAGGCGCCGAACACCGCGGCGTAGCCGACCGCTCCGATCGCCAGCGCGACCAGAATGGCGAGCACGCCGCGGGGGTCGCCGGCCCGGGTCAGGTCGCGCAGGTTGCACAGGAAGCAGAAGCGCCCGCGCTGCAGCACGAGGCCGAAGGCGGCGCCTGAGAGCAGGGCGAAGGACTGGCGCGCGCCCACCGCGCCCGGGGTCTGCCCGAACGCATGAGCGGCGGCCGCGAGCAGGGCGAGCGTCGCGAGAGCGACGAGGACCGGCCATGAGCCGAAGCGCCGGAGCGGGGAGAGCACGGGAAGACCTTTCGAGAGGCGATGCGGAACGCAGAGCGGCCGGCGACCCCGTAGGGATCGCCGGCCGGCAATGATGGCGACGGCGCGTTTCCCACCGCCGCCATGCGCGTCGTCCGCCGGCGCCGCGCCCCGACGCCTGCGGACGAAACGGATCGAGCCTTACTTGCCCTGCCAGACGGTGCCGGTGAGGTTCGCGACCGGCACGCCGACGGCGTTGCCGTATTCGGTCCACGAGCCGTCGTAGTTCTTCACGTCGTAGCCGAGCACCTTGGCCAGCACGAACCAGGTGTGGCTGGAGCGCTCGCCGATGCGGCAGTAGACGATCACCGGCTTGGAGCCGTCGACGCCGGCGTCGGCGTAGATCTTCTTCAGTTCGTCCTTGGACTTGATGGTGCCGTCGGCGTTCACCGCCTTGGACCACGGTACGTTCTTCGCGTTCGGCACATGGCCGGCGCGGACCGCCAGCTCCTTGGAGCCCTCCGGCGCGAAGATCTTGCCCGAGAACTCGTCCGGCGAGCGGATGTCGAGGAGGGTCGAGCTCTGGTCGCCTTCGGCCACCTTCAGCACGTCGCCGAGGCGCGCGCGCACCTTCGTGTTCAGTTCGCCGATCTCGATCGAGCCCTTGGCGCTCTCCGGCGTCGCGGTGTCGAGCGGCAGACCCTTGGCCTCCCAGACCTTGCGGCCGCCGTCGAGCAGCTTCACCCGGTCGCCGAGGCCATAGGCCTCCAGCACCCAGGCGCCCCAGGCGGCGAACCAGTTGTTGTTGTCGCCGTAGAGGACGATGGTGGTGTCCTTGTCCACGCCGGCCGTGGACAGCAGCTTCTGCAGGTTCTCCCGGCTCGCGATGTCGCGCTTCACCGGGTCGACCAGCTCGGTGTGCCAGCGGATGTTGGTTGCGCCCGGAACATGGCCGCGCTCATAGACGCCCGGATCGACGCTGACCTCGAACACCTTGACCTTGGGGTTCTTCAGGTTGTCGGCGACCCAGTCCGCCGTCACCAGCGCGCCGTTCTCGGCCGCGCCCGCGCCGGCGGTCAGCCCCGCCGCCAGAACCGCGCCCAACACCCCCGCAATCGCCTTCATCGTCGGCCTCCTGAGCCGTTCGTCAAACCGGACGCGATTGATCCCGAGCGCGTGGCCATCGTCAATATATATATTCAGTAGATTTAATTGACAATAATGTGATGGGCTGTTTCTTGCCGGGTCACAGGGTCCGCAGGAAGGCGGCGAGGGCGGCCCTTTCGCCCGCCGTCAGCCCGAGCGGCGTCACGTGAGGCGAACGGGCGGCGGCCGCGCGGCGCAGCGGCTGCGCGGCCTCCCGCGCGTTGCGGATCCAGATCTCGCCGCCGCCGCGGTCGTAGAGGGCGATGACGCCTTCCAGCGTGGGGAACAGGCCCGCATGGCCGTAGGGGCCGGTGTCGCGGGCATGGCGCAGGCCCGGCGTGCGGAAGGCGCCGGCGTCCGCCGTGTCGCCCGTCGCCTCATGCCGGCCCAGGTCCTGCCCCGGCTCGCCGAAGGCGGAGAGGCCGAGATTGTGGAAGTCGTCGTCCGTCAGCGTCGGCCCGAAGTGGCAGTTGGCGCAGCGCGCCTTGGTGCGGAACAGGTGCAGCCCCTCGATCTCCTGATCGCTCAGGACTGCGGCGTCGCCACGGGCGAAGCGGTCGAACCGGGTCTCGGAATCGAGCGTCGCCACATAGGCCGCCAGCGCCGCGCCGGCGCGGTCGGGCGTCAGGCCGGCGTATGGCGGGTCTCCGGAGAAACGCGCGAGCGCGTGGTCGAGGCGGGCGTTCCCCATCTCGCGCGGGTCCGTGATCGGCGCGAGAAGCCGCTCGCTCAAGGATGTGGCGCCGCCGTCCCAGCCGAGGCTCGGCCTCGCCTCCACGCCGATCAGCGAAGGCGGGTTGCGCCGGCCACGGGCGCCCTCGTGCCCCGTGGCGACGGGCGTCCGGACCGTGAAGCCGGTCGCCGGATCGTGGCAGGAGGCGCAGGCGAGATCGCCGCCCGCGGACAGGCGCGGCTCGAAGAACAGGCGTCGGCCGAGCCCGATCTCGACTTCGGGGCCGCGCGCGGGCAGATCGCGGGCTCCCAACTCCACGAAGGCCACGCCCGGGTCGACCCAGGGCGTCGGCCATGCGGATGGAGGGGCGGCGTAGGCGGCGCGCAGGCGGTCTCGGGGCGTCTCCTCCGGCGCAAGGGCCGGCGTGGGCGCCAGCGCGAACAGGACCGCAAGGCCTGCGCGGCGCGCCGCCTTCAATGGCAATCGGCGGCCACCTGGTCGCGATAGACCTCGAAGTCCACCGTCGAGGCCCAGGATGCGGCGCGCTGCTTCCATCCGGCCGCGCCGGCGATGGCGGCGGTCGCCTCCGCCGCCCATTCCACTACGTCCGGCTGGCGCGTAGAGGCGACCACGGCGAGCGTCGTCGGCGCAGTTTCCGGCAAGGTGGCGGAGAACTTGCGCCAGATGCGCTTCTCCAGCAGCGGCTTCAGCAGCGCGGCGTCATGGATCGAGGCGTCGCAGAGGCCGGTGCGCAGGTCGATCAGCGCGGCGGCGGGCGCGGAGGCGAGCCGCAGCGTCGCGCCATGGGCTTCCGCCAGCCGCCGCCCGGCGAGGTTGGCCTTCGACACGCAGGCGGTGCGGCCGCGCAGGTCGCTCCAGTCCCGGATGTCGGTGTCCGAGCGAAGCGCCGCGCTCTGTCCCGAGGCGTAGCCGACGGGAAACGCCTCCACGTTCGGGGCTGCGGCCGGTCCGGCGCGGGCGACCAGAAGATCGATTCGCCCGTCCCGCAGCGCCGCGTCGGCCTCGTCCGGTCCCAGCCGCACGATCTGCGCTTTGGTTTTCAACCGCCCTGCGAGCGCGCTGGCCAAGTCTCCCTCGAAGCCTTCCTCCAGATAGATGCGGCCGCCCTGGGTCTCGGGCGCCTGCGGCGTGGCGAGTCCGATGCGCAACGGTGCGGCCGCCGCCTTCGTCGCGGGGCCCGTGGCCGAAACGGCGCCTGCGGCGGCGAGAGCGAAGAGGCCGGCGGCCAGAGCCGCGAAACGGAAGGGGTGGGCGACGGCCATCGGCCAAGTCCTTGATTCGGAAAGACATAAACTCAGACGAAGCGGAGTCCGCCAGCTGGCGTGGCCGGTGGCGTCCCAGGGCTTGCAATGCCAGCTCAGTCTGTATATCAAAAATGTAGATTTTATAGCAAATGGCGTGGCGAGGCCGCCCGCCTTGCTCCTTCGGGGAATGGAACCATGAAGATTCGTCATCGCGTCGCGGTCGCGCTGGCCGCCGTGGCCGGGCTGGGCTCGCTCGGGCTCGCCGGCGTCTCCTCCGCCACGCCTCAGGCGGCCGCGCAGGCTCAGTCCGCCGTCGCGCCGGCGTCCGATCTGAAGGCCATCAACCTCCAGCTCACGCCCTGGACGGTGGTCGCGCGCGAAAAGGGCTTCTTCAAGCAGGAGTTCGACAGGATCGGCGTCACAAACGTGAACCTGATCGCCTCCGGCGCGGCGGACCTGCTGGGCGCCGAGGCGGCCGCGGTCGGCGGCGGCGCCATCGCCATCGCCCAGCGCATGATCTACCCGGCGACGGTGCACCGGGCGAACGGGCTCGACGGCGTGATCATCTGGGCGTCCGAACCGTCGAACCGCTACCGCGCGCCGATCCTCGCCCGCGCCGACAACGACGCCATCCAGACGGTGAAGGACCTCGACGGCAAGAAGTTCGGCTCGAGCCGCATCAGCTGCTACTGGTCGTCGCCGTTCGAGATCCTGCAGAAGGAAGGGCTGCCCTTCGATAGCCGCGAGAAGGAGGGCCGCGTCCGCTACACCTCGATCGACAACTCGGCCGTCGCGATCTCGGCCGTGCTGTCGGGCGCGAGCGACGCCACCACCGCCCATCTCGCCGCCGGCGCCTTCGTGGGGCCGTGGCTCTCCGGCAAGCTGAAGGTGGTCGGCCGCTCGCCGGACGACGGCGTCTATGTCAACAACGCCGGCCGCGTGACCTACTTCGCCCGGCGCGACTTCGTGAACAAATACCCGCAGGTGGTGAAGGCCTTCCTCGCCGCCCGCGAGCGCACCCGCGAATGGGTCGGCGACCACGTGGACGAGGCGGCCGAAATCATCGCCCGCGAGACCCGCGTGCCGCTGGAGGCCGCCAAGTTCCAGATCAGCCATGCCGGCGAGTGGGAGTTCATGGCCGGCGAGCCCAACGCCCAGCGCGCCCGCGAGGCCATCAAGACCTTCCAGGCCTGGTATGTGGAGCACGGCGACGACATCCTGAACGAGCGCCGCCTCACCAGCGAGCAGGTGGACGCCTTCGTGGACGGCCGCTTCTTCGTGGGCGGCGACTACTCGATCTACAACTGACGGACCCCGCCGGAGCCTGCGTCCGCGGGCTCCGGCGCCGTCTCGTCCCGAAACTCTCCAGCATGTTCAGGGAAGGGCGCAGCGGCATGACCAGCAGCGCGGATTTCATCGGCGGCGTCGTTCCGGCGCGCCCGGCCCGGCCTCCGGCGTCGCGGCGGCGGATCAGCGGCGACGCCTTCATCGGCCTCGTGCTTCCGGCCATCATCCTGGGCCTGTGGCAGGCGTCCGCCAGCTTCGGCTGGGTCGACGCCGTGTTCCTGCCGGCGCCGGCGACGGTGGCGACCGCCTTCTGGACCATGCTGACCAAGCAGCGGCTGGCCTGGGACTTTCTGGCCAGCGTCGAGATCGTGGGCCAGGCGTTTCTTTACGGCTCTGCGCTCGCGCTCGTCCTCGGCGTCGCCGCCGGGCTGTCGCGGCGGGTGGAGCGGTTCTTCGGGCCGACCTTCGACACCATCCGCCACATTCCCGGCATCGCCTGGCTGCCGCTGATCGTGCTGTGGCTCGGCATCGGCGCGCCGGCCAAGGTGCTGGTGATCGCGAAGTCGGTGTTCTTCCCCGTGTTCCTCAACACGCTGCAGGGCGTGCGCAACGTGGACCGCTCCTATGTGGAGCTGGCCGACGCGCTGACGCTGACCCGCTGGCAACTGGTGCGCAAGGTCATCCTGCCCGCGGCGCTGCCGAACATCCTCGTGTCGCTGCGCTACGCCGCGGGCCTCGCCTGGGCGCTGGTGGTGGTGGCGGAAGGTCTGTCGGGCCTCGAGGGCCTCGGCTTCCTGATCTTCCGCGCCCAGGGGCTGCTGCTCACCGACCAGCTTCTGGTCTGCATGGTGGTGATCGGCCTCGTGGGCTTCGCCATCGACCGCGGCATGTTCTTCGTCCAGCGGCGCCTGCTGCGCTGGAAGCAGGGCTTCGAAGGCTGAGAACGGACAAGGAGAAACATCATGGGCGTTCCCGGCCGTCTCGACATCCGCAACGTGTCCAAGAGCTTCGACGTGGACGGCCGCCGGCTGGACGTGCTGTCCCATGTGAGCTTCGACGTCGCCCCCGGCGGCTTCGTCTCGATCGTGGGTCCCTCCGGCTGCGGCAAGTCCACGCTGCTGCGCCTGATCCTCGGCGTCGACGGCGACTATCAGGGCGACATCCTGCTCAACGGCGAGCGCATCTCGAAGCCGGCGCTGTCCCGCGGCGTGGTGTTTCAGGACCACCGCCTGCTGCCCTGGCTGACGTTGCAGCAGAACGTGGCGCTCAGCCTCGAAAACTCCGGCTGGTCGCAGGAGGAGAAGGAGAAGGCGGTGGCCGAGCACATCGCGCTGGTCGGGCTGCAGGGCTTCGAGCAGGCCTTCCCGCACCAGCTGTCCGGCGGCATGGCCCAGCGCGGCGCCATCGCCCGCGGGCTCGCCAACCGGCCGGACATCCTGCTGCTGGACGAGCCGCTGGGCGCGCTCGACGCGCTGACCCGGCTCCGGCTTCAGGGCGAGCTGCAGCGCATCTGGCGGGCGGAGGGCGTCACCATGATCCTCGTCACCCACGACGTGGACGAGGCGATCTTCCTCAGCGACGAGGTGATCGTGATGAACGCCAAGCCCGGCCGGGTGGCGGAGCGCATCGTCGTCGAGCTGGACGGCGAGCGCGATCGCGGCTCGGCCGCCTTCGCCGCGCACAAGAAGCGGGTGCTCGACGCCATGGGCGACTATGTCCGCGCCGCGGCGTGACGGCCTGCGGTTCGCCGCCGCCTGCGCCGGGCTGCTGCTCGGCGCTTCCACAGCCATGGCGGCGGACACCGCGCCGTCCACCGACCTGCCGGATCTGGCGCAGGTCCGGGCGCAGATCTACGCCGGAGAGTATCAGGCGGCGGCCGACCGTCTGCTGGCGCTCAGCGCAACCGTCCGCCACGCCGACCTCTACAATCTGCTCGGCTTTTCGCTTCGCCATCTGAAGCGCTACGACGAGGCGGCGCGCTGGTACAAGGAGGCGCTCTGGTACGATCCGGGGCACCGCCCGGCGCTGGAATATCAGGGCGAGCTGTTCGTGGAGACCGGCGACTTCGCCCGCGCCGAGACCAACCTGACCCTGCTGCGGCTGCTGTGCCACCCGGACGGATGCCCGGAGATCGACAAGCTGGAGGCCGCGCTTCGCGCTGCGGGGCGCCCGGTGCCGCCCGCCTCCTGACGGGCGCGCAGCGCGAAAAGCCTTCGCCTCTAAATTATATATTTTAGATAGAAAATATGATGTTTTGGCGTTAGCCTGATCTCCATGTTGGGCGGGCCGCCCGATCCATCGACGACCACGAAGGGGCACGACCGCCATGGCCAAGCGCTCGGGGCAGCTCAAGCTCAACGCGTTTCATTACGTCTCCGGCCACCACGCCGCGGCGTGGCGCCGGCCGGAGGCCTCCGCCGACGACCGGATCGAGGATTACGTCGCCTTCGCCCGGCTTGCGGAGGAGGGCCGGTTCGATGCGGTGTTCCTCGCCGACAGCGTGGACGTGCGGCTGCTCCATCCCGAGGGCGCGGCGCGCAAGGCCCACACCGGCGCCACGCTGTTCGAGCCTCTGACCCTGCTGTCCGCGCTGTCGGCGCACACCAGCCGCATCGGACTCATCGGCACGGCCTCCACCAGCTTCAGCGACCCGTACAATCTGGCGCGGCAGTTCCTCTCGCTCGATCACCTCAGCGGCGGGCGCGGCGGCTGGAACCTCGTCACCTCCAACGATCCGGAGGCGGCGCTGAACTTCGGCCACGCCAGGCCGGTGCCCCACGCCGAACGCTACGCCCGCGCGGAGGAGTTCGTGGACGTGGTGCTCGGGCTTTGGGACTCGTTCGAGGACGGCGCCTTCCGCCGCGACCGGGACAGCGGCGTCTACTTCGACCTCGACAAGCTGCATGTGCTGGACCACCAGGGCGCGCATTTCCGGGTGAAAGGTCCGCTCAACGCGCCGCGCAGCCCGCAGGGGCGTCCCGTGGTGGTGCAGGCGGGCTCGTCCGAGCCCGGCAAGGAGCTCGCCGCCCGCACGGCCGAGGTCATCTTCACCGCTCAGCAGACGCTGGCCGAGGCGCAGGCCTTCTACGCCGACGTGAAGGGGCGGCTCGGAAAATACGGCCGCGCGCCGGACGAGCTGAAGATCCTGCCGGGCGCCTTCATCGTCACCGGCGCGACCGAGTCCGAGGCGAGGGAGAAATTCGACGAACTGCAGAGCCTCGTGCATCCGGACGTGGGGCTGGAGCTGCTGCGGGTGCAGCTCGGGATCGACCTGCGCGGCTACGATCCGGACGGCCCGATCCCCGATCTGCCCGACACCGCCGGCGGCAAGGGCCGGCAGGCGCTGGTGGCGGCGCTCGCCCGGCGCGAGAACCTGTCGATCCGCGAGCTTTATCTGCGCATCGCCGGGGCTCGCGGCCACTGGCAGCTCGTGGGAACGGGCGCGCAGATCGCGGACCAGCTCGAGGAGCGCTTCGTCGAATACGGCGCCGACGGCTTCAACGTCATGGCGCCGGTCATCCCCGGCGGCCTGCGGGACGTGATCGATCATGTGCTGCCGGAGCTGCGCCGCCGCGGCCCGTTCCGCACCGAATATGAAGGCCGGACGCTGCGGGAGAACCTCGGCCTGAAGCGCCCCGAGAACCGCTTCGCCGCCCGCGCGGCGGTGGCGGCCGAGTGAGGGCGCGTCCATGATCGCCGCCGGACTCCGCGCGCTTCCGCTTGAGAGCGCGGACGACCTTGACGCCCTGATCGCCCACATCGCCGAAGGCGCCGCCGAGCGCGACCGGGACCGGGTGATGCCGTTCGACCTGTTCGACCGCATCCGCGCGTCCCGTCTCGGCGCGCTCAGGCTGCCGAAGGCCGAGGGCGGGCGCGGCGCCTCGTTCCGGGAGCTGCTGGAGGTGGTGATCCGCCTCGCCGCGGCCGATCCGAACGTGGCCCACGCCCTGCGCAACCATTTCACCTTCGTGGAGCGCCACGCCCGCGCGAAGAACGCGCCGAACCGGGAGAAATGGGCGGCGCTTGTGGCCTCCGGCGCGCTGTTCGGCCTCGCCAACACCGAGCTTGCGAGCCCGGCCATCGGCGGCGGCGCGTTCCAGACCACGCTGACCCCCGACGGCGACGGCTGGCGGCTCGACGGCGTGAAATACTACTCCACCGGCACGATCTTCGCCGACCATGTTCTGGTGCGGGCCGCGGGTCCCGAGGGCCGCAACGCGTCCGCCATCGTGCCGACGGACCGCGAAGGCGTTGAGACCGTCGACGACTGGGACGGCGCCGGCCAGAGGCTCACCGGCTCGGGCACGACCCATCTGCGGAACGTGCGGGTGGAGCCGGACGAGGCCATCTTCGACACGCCGACCGTGGGCTATGGCTACGCCTACCACAACACCCTGGCCCAGCTCATCGTCACGGGCGTGGTGGCGGGCGTGCTGCGCAACGTGCGCGACGACGCGGTGGCGCTGCTGAAATCCCGCAAGGACCGGCACTTCTATTATGCGTCCGCCGGGAGCGCGGCCGAAGACCCGCTGCTGCAGCAGATCGTGGGCGAGATTTCGGCCGCCTCCTTCGCCGCGGACGCCACCGTGCTGGCGGCCGCGGACGCGCTCGAGGCGGTGGCGGAGGTCCGCGACCGGGGCCTGCCCGGCGCCGAGGTCGCCCATCGCGCCGCGGAGGCCGCGGCCAAGGCGAAGCTGGTGGTGGACGAGCTGACGCTCAAGAACGCGAGCCGGCTGTTTGACGTGGGCGGCGCCTCGGCCACGAAGCGGGCGAAGAACCTCGACCGCCACTGGCGCAACGCCCGCACGCTCGCCTCCCACAACCCGTCCGCGCTGAAGGCCCGGGCGCTGGGCGCCTACGAGCTCACCGGCGAGCCGCTGCCGGCGCTCGGGTTTTTCTGAGAAAAGACGTCAGGCGGAGCAAAACGTGGTCCAGCCGTGTGGCGAACGCAAAAAAAAGCAGAGCATGGCGCTCTGCTTTTCGGCAGTTCCTCGTGCGGTCCGTCGGGTGAGCGCCGCGAGCGGTGCGGGACTTCGGCGGCTCACCTCTAGGCGATCTGGCTCGCCTGCGGACATCCTCCCAAGACTTGGGCCTTATTACTCCGGCGCGGCGACCGCGCCGGAGGCCCTTTGTTATTGAGAGTAAGCTTAGACCTGCTTTTTGCGTCTGTCATCTGCTTGCGCAGTGAAGCTGAAAAATAATGCATGATTACTCGCCGGGCGCCGGGGCGGCGCCAGGCCGGGCGCAAATCCGCGCGCGCGGGGCGGGCGGGCTTGTGTTTTGCGGGGGCATCGGCTTTCGTTCCGCCGCGTTCGGCGCGCCCTGCGTCGCGCCGTCTTTCTCCGAACCGTCCGGGCCTTTTCATGCGTGTCAGCCGTTACTTCATGCCGATCCTTCGCGAGGCGCCGAAAGAGGCTGAGATCGTTTCGCACCGGCTGATGCTGCGCGCCGGCATGATCCGCCAGGAAGCGGCCGGCATCTACGCCTGGCTGCCGCTGGGCCTGCGGGTGCTGAACAACATCACCCGCATCATCCGCGAGGAGCAGGAGCGCGCCGGTTCGGTCGAGCTTCTGATGCCGACCATCCAGCTCGCGGACCTGTGGCGCGAAAGCGGCCGCTACGACGCCTACGGCAAGGAGATGCTGCGCATCCGCGACCGGCACGACCGCGAGATGCTCTATGGCCCGACCAACGAGGAGATGGTGACGGAGATCTTCCGGTCGAGCGTCCGCTCCTACAAGGACCTGCCGAAGAACCTCTATCACATCCAGTGGAAGTTCCGGGACGAGGTGCGGCCTCGCTTCGGCGTCATGCGCTCCCGCGAGTTCCTGATGAAGGACGGCTACTCCTTCGATCTGGACGCCGCCGGCGCGCGCGTGTCGTACAACCGCATGGTGGTGGCCTATCTGCGCACCTTCGCCCGGCTCGGTCTGAAGGCCATCCCCATGGCCGCCGACACCGGCCCCATCGGCGGCGATCTCAGCCACGAGTTCATCATCCTCGCCAAGACCGGCGAGAGCGAAGTGTTCTGCCACAGCGACTACCTGGAGTTCGCGACGCCCGAGGCGACGGTGAACTTCGACGATGCCGCCGAATTGCAGGGCCTCGTCGACCGCTGGACCAGCCTCTACGCCGCCACCGAGGAGAAGCACGACGAGGCCGCCTTCGCCGCCGTGCCGGAGGACAAGCGCCTGTCCGCCCGCGGCATCGAGGTGGGCCACATCTTCTACTTCGGCACCAAGTACTCGGAATCCATGAAGGCCTATGTCACCGGCCCGGACGGCAAGGACGTTCCGGTCCACATGGGCTCCTACGGCATCGGCCCGTCGCGGCTCGCCGCCGCGATCATCGAGGCCGGCCATGACGACGCCGGAATCATCTGGCCGGATGCGGTCGCGCCGTTCAAGGTCGGGCTGGTCAACCTCAAGCCGGGCGACCAGGCGACCGACGCGGCCTGCGACGACATCTACGCCAAGCTGACGAGCCAGGGGATCGACGTGCTGTACGACGACACCGACGACCGCGCCGGAGCGAAGTTCGCCACCATGGACCTGATCGGCCTGCCCTGGCGGCTCGTGGTCGGCCCCAAGGGCCTCGCCGCCGGGACCGTGGAGCTGAAGCGGCGCGACGGCGGCGCGGCTGAGGCCGTCAGCATCGACTCCGCGCTCGCGCGCCTGATCGGCTGATCCGGCGCATGGCCGCCTCCCAGACGGCGAACGCCCCCGTCGCGGACGCGACTGGCGGAACCCGCCCGTTCGCGCCGTTCGAATGGATGGTCGCCGGCCGCTATCTGAGGGCGCGCCGCAAGGAGGGCTTCATCTCCGTCATCGCCGGGTTCTCGTTTCTCGGCGTGACGCTCGGCGTCGCCACGCTCATCATCGTGATGGCGGTGATGAACGGCTTTCGCACCGAGCTTCTGAACAAGATCCTCGGCATCAACGGCCATGTGGTGGTTCAGCCGCTGGACGAGCCGCTGAAGGATTACGCCTCGATCGCCGACCGGCTGGCGAAGGTGGAGGACGTGCGCTTCGTCATTCCGCTGGTGGAGGGGCAGGCGCTGGCCTCGTCCGGCTCGGCCTCCGGCGGCGTTCTGGTGCGCGGCATGCGGGCGCAGGACCTGGGCAAGCTGCAGCTCGTCTCCCGCACCATCCGCGAGGGCACGCTGGAGGGCTTCGACGACGGCGACGGCGTGCTGATCGGGCGGCGGCTCGCGGACCAGCTCGCGCTGCGCGCCGGCGACACCATCCAGCTCATCTCGCCCAACGGCGAGGTGACGCCCATGGGCGTGACGCCGCGCATCAAGAGCTACCGGGTGGCGGCCATCTTCGAGATCGGCATGTCGGAATACGACGCCGCCTTCGTGTTCATGCCCTTCACGGAGGCGCAGGCCTATTTCGACCGCAACGACGACGCCTCCGCCATCGAGGTCTACCTGAACCATCCCGATCTGGTGGACCGCGTGAAGCCCGAGCTGCGCAAGGCGGCGGGACGCGCAGTCTACATGATCGACTGGCGGGAGCGGAACCGCACCTTCTTCTCCGCGCTTGAGGTGGAGCGGAACGTGATGTTCCTCATCCTCACCCTGATCGTGCTGGTGGCGGCGCTCAACATCATCTCCGGGCTGATCATGCTGGTGAAGGACAAGGGGCGCGACATCGCCATCCTGCGCACCATGGGCGCGACCAGCGGCGCGGTGATGCGCATCTTCCTGATCACGGGGGCGAGCATCGGGATCGTCGGCACCCTGTCCGGCTTCGTGCTCGGCATGCTCGTGTGCTGGAACATCGAGGCGATCCGCGCCTTCCTCGCCTATGTGACCAACACCGAGCTGTTCTCGCCGGAGATCTATTTCCTCAGCCGCCTGCCCGCCGACCCGAACGCGGGCGAGACCGCGGCGGTGGTGCTGATGGCGATGGCGCTGTCGGTGCTGGCCACGCTCTATCCGTCCTGGCGGGCCGCCCGGCTCGATCCGGTGGAGGCGCTGCGCTACGAATGAGCGACCTGTCCGAGGATGACGCCGCCGAGGCCTTCGAGGCCGCGCGCGACGAACGCATGCCGATGCTGCTGCTCGACCGGGTGGTCCGCCGCTACCGCCAGGGCGCCGACGCGCTCGAGGTGCTGTCCGGCGCCTCCATGGCGCTGCACGCCGGCGAGGTGGTCGCGCTGGTCGCGCCGTCGGGCACCGGCAAGTCGACGCTGCTGCATGTGGCCGGCCTGCTGGAGCGGCCGGACGGCGGCGAAGTCTATCTCGACGGCGAGCCGACCTCGTCCTTAAGCGACGACGCCCGCACCGCGCTTCGGCGCAACGAGGTGGGTTTCGTCTACCAGTTCCATCATCTCCTGCCGGAGTTCTCGGCTCTTGAGAACGTCGCGCTGCCCCAGCTGATCCGTGGGTTGCCGGCGCCCCAGGCGCGTGAGCGGGCGAGCGAGCTGCTGTCCTATCTCGGTCTCGGCCACCGCCTGTCGCACCGGCCGGCGGAGCTTTCAGGCGGCGAGCAGCAGCGGGTCGCGATCGCCCGCGCCGTCGCCAACGCTCCGCGGCTGCTGTTCGCGGACGAGCCCACGGGCAACCTCGACCCCGTGACCTCCGCCCATGTGTTCAACACCCTGACGCGGCTCGCCCGCGCCTCCGGCCTCGCCGCCGTCGTCGCCACCCACAATCTCGATCTCGCCGGCACGCTCGACCGCCGCATCACCCTGCGCGACGGCCAGATCGTCGATCTCTGACGGCCTGTCGGAAGCTTCGGCTTTGGCGTCATGCCCGAGGACCAAGCTCAGGGATGACGCCAAGCGCGAATGTCCAAGCAAGCTCTGAAATCCAACGATCGCCGCGGCCGGGCGACGGGAAACGTCGAGGCCGGCGTGACCAAAACCGCCGCCGTCCGATTCCCGAACGGCCCGGCCCGCGCTCCAAACGGACGTAGGCGACTGCGACTTCTGCTCCTCTGTCTCCGGAGCTCCCCCATCCACGCGGCCATGTCGCTCGCACCCCGCTTCCGCACCATCCACAGATTTGTTCTTGACTCCGGACGTTATGAGAACAAAAAATGAACTTAGCAAGTTCAAAAACGGAGTGGCGCCATGGGTTGGCAGGCGGCGAAGGTGGTGTGCGGCGGGGTGCTTGAACTCTGCGCGGTGAGCGTTTTCATCGGGGCGGTGCTGTTCTGGGGCGCGGCGCTGGGACCCATCTAGGCGGCGACCTGAGATGAAAAACCTGTGCGGATGGCGTCGGCGGCGAATTTGGCGGGCGCGGACGGTCTAGGATCGCAAGGTCTAAGGAGGGCGTCATGGCCAATGCGGACGGACTTCGGGGTGATCTCGGTTTCGTGCATCTCCATGTGCGCTCGTCGTTCTCGCTGCTGGAAGGCGCGCTGACCGTCGGCCGACTGGCGTCGATCGGCAAGACCGACCACATGCCGGCCATGGCGTTGACTGACAACAACCTGTTCGGGGCGCTCGAGTTTTCCGAAAAGATGGCTGCAGCGGGAATCCAGCCCATCTGCGGCATGGCCGTCGACGTGGAGTTCGCCGACCGGGAGGAGCGTCCCGGCCGTCCGGGGCGTGACGCACGCCGCCCGCTGATCGTGCTGCTGGCAAGGTCCGAAGCCGGCTACCGGAATCTGATGGCGCTCGGCAGCCGCGCCTTTCTGGAAAGCGATCCGACCGAGGGCGTGTTCGCGACCCCGGCCATGCTCGAGGCCCACCGCGAGGGGCTGATCGCGCTCACCGGCGGCCCCGAAGGTCCGGTGGACCGGCTCCTGCTCGAGGGTGTGGACGATCTCGCCGCCGCGCGTCTCGACCGGCTGGCCGATCTCTACGGCGACCATCTCTATGTGGAGCTTCAGCGCCACGGTCTCGCGAGCGAGAAGGGCGTGGAAAGCGGGCTCGCGGAATTCGCCTACCAGCGCGGCCTGCCGCTGGTGGCGACCAATGGCGCGCGGTTTGGCGACCGCGCCGATCACGAGGCGCATGACGCGCTGATCTGTCTGGCGGAAGGGCGGTATCTGGCGGAGAGCGACCGGCGGCAGCTCACGCCCGAGCATGGCCTGAAAAGCCGGGCCGAGATGGTCGCGCTGTTCGCGGATCTGCCGGAGGCGACCGCCAACAGCGTCGAGATCGCCCGGCGCTGCGCCTACCGACCGCGCACCATGAAGCCGATTTTGCCCCGCTTCACCTCCGGGGCGGACGGGGCCGAAGACGAGGCGCGCGAATTGCGGCGTCAGGCGGAGGTCGGTCTCGCCGCCCGTCTCGCGCTGCATGGACCCGCCCCGGAGCTTGACGTCGAAGCTTACGAGAAGCGGCTCGCGTTCGAACTCGACGTGATCGAGCGGATGAAGTTTCCGGGCTACTTCCTGATCGTTTCGGACTTCATCAAATGGGCGAAGGACCAGGGCATTCCGGTCGGTCCGGGCCGCGGCTCCGGCGCGGGCTCGCTGGTCGCCTACGCGCTCACCATCACCGACCTCGACCCGCTGCGGTTTGGATTGCTGTTCGAACGCTTCCTCAATCCCGAGCGCGTGTCGATGCCGGATTTCGACATCGACTTCTGTCAGGACCGCCGGGAAGAGGTAATCCGTTACGTCCAGCGGCGTTACGGGCATGACCGCGTTGCGCAGATCATCACCTTCGGCACCCTGCAGGCGCGCGGCGTGATGCGCGACGTGGGGCGCGTGCTGGAGATGCCCTACGGGCAGGTGGACAAGCTCTGCAAGCTGGTGCCGCAGAACCCCGCCAATCCGGTCACGCTCAAGCAGGCGGTGACCGACGAGCCCAAGCTCGCCGAAGCGCGGGCGGAGGACGAGAAGGTCGGGCGCATGCTCGACATCGCGCTCAAGCTCGAAGGGCTTTACCGCCACGCTTCCACCCACGCCGCCGGCATCGTGATCGGCGACCGCCCGCTGTCGGAGCTCGTGCCGCTCTATCGCGATCCGCGCTCCGACATGCCGGTGACCCAGTTCAACATGAAGTGGGTGGAGCCGGCGGGGCTGGTGAAGTTCGACTTCCTCGGCCTCAAGACGCTGACGACGCTGACGACCGCGGTCGACCTGCTGAAGCGGCGCGGGGTCGACCTCGACCTCGGCACGATCCCGCTCGATGACGCCGCCACCTACGCCATGCTGTCCCGGGGCGAGACGGTCGGCGTGTTCCAGCTGGAAAGCGCGGGCATGCGGCGCGCGCTCGCCGATATGAAACCTGACCGGTTCGAGGACATCATCGCGCTGGTCGCGCTCTACCGTCCGGGCCCCATGGCCAACATACCGGTCTATTGCGCCCGCAAGCACGGGCTCGAACGGCCGGAATACCCGCATCCCAAGCTGGAGCCGATCCTCGGCGAAACCTTCGGCGTCATCATCTACCAGGAGCAGGTGATGCAGACCGCGCAGGCGCTGGCCGGCTACACACTGGGCGAGGCCGACATGCTCCGGCGCGCCATGGGCAAGAAGATCCGGTCCGAGATGGACGCCCAGCGGCAGCGTTTCGTGTCCGGCGCCACCGAGCGCGGCATCGGCGAGGCGGACGCCTCCACCATCTTCGATCTGCTGGCCAAGTTCGCCGACTACGGCTTCAACAAGAGCCATGCGGCGGCTTACGCGCTGGTCGCCTACCAGACCGCCTATCTCAAGGCGAATCACCCGGTGGAGTTTCTGGCCGCCTCCATGACGCTCGACATGGGCTCCACCGACAAGCTGGCGGAGTTCCGGCAGGAGGCGCTGCGGCTCGGCATCGTGGTGAAGCCGCCCTGCGTCAATCGCTCGGCGGTCGCGTTCGACGTCAGCGAGGGGGCGATTCTCTATGCGCTTGCGGCGCTGAAGGGGGTCGGCGCGCAGGCGGTCGAGACGCTGGTGGGAGAAAGCCGCCGCCGCCGCTTCGCCGATCTCGCCGATTTCGCCCGCCGGATCGACGTCCGCGCCCTGCCGAAGCGCGCGCTCGAACAGCTGGTCCAGGCCGGCGCGCTGGACGCGCTGGAGCCGGACCGCGCGCGGGCGCTGGCCTGCGTCGAGGCGGTGATGGCGATCGCGGCCCGCACGCGCGAATCGGCCGACCGCGGCCAGCCGGACATGTTCGGCGCCACGGCCGATCCGATTCGACCCACGCCCTACGAAGGCTGGTCCACCGGCGAGCGGCTGAAGCGGGAATATGAGGCAGTCGGTTTTTTCCTTTCCGGCCATCCTCTCGACGACTACCGGGCCCTGCTCGAAAAGCTGCGGCTGCAGCGCTACGGGGATTTCGTCAACGCCGCGAAGCAGGGCGCGACCGCCGGCCGGCTCGCCGCCACCGTGCTTGCGCGCCAGGAGCGCAAGACCAAGAGCGGCAACCGCATGGGGGTGATCACCCTGTCGGATCCGACCGGGCATTACGAGGCGGTGATTTTCTCGGAAGGTCTCGCGAAGCACCGGGACCTTCTCGAGCCGAACACGCCGGTGATTGTCTCGGTCAGCGCCGCGGTCGAGGGCGACGAGGTGCGCTTGCGGCTTGAGAACGTCGAGCCGCTGGACCGGGCGGCGGAGCGGCTGCAGCGGTCGGTGCGGGTGTTCGTGCGGGCGCCCGATCCCGTGGAGACGCTGGCGAGGCGGCTCGAGCGCGGCGGCGACGGCGAGGTCTCGGTGGTGCTGATGCTGGAGGAGGGCGCCACCGAGGTGGAGATCCGTCTGCCCGGCAAGTACCGGGTTTCGCCGCAGATCGCGGGGGCGCTGAGGGCGGTGCCGGGGGTGGTGGCGGTCGAAGCGGCGTGAGGCCGGGGATGGGGCGGGCTGCGTGTCATCTTAGCGGTTGACACGACCGGGCTCGGCCCCCTAAAGCACCGCCCACGAAAGCGGATCGCCCATGGGCTGACGCTTTCGTGTCGTCTTCGGCGCCGGCTGATGACGGACAGAACGTGGAGGGGTGCCCGAGTGGTTAAAGGGGACGGACTGTAAATCCGTTGGCTCAGCCTACGTTGGTTCGAATCCAACCCCCTCCACCATCTGTCCGACCAAGAGTTTGCGGGTGTAGCTCAATGGTAGAGCAACAGCCTTCCAAGCTGATGACGAGGGTTCGATTCCCTTCACCCGCTCCATCTCTCTGAAGCTTCACCGCCGTGACGGGCGGAGACGAACAGCCGGCCGATCCGGCGACAGACGCTTGCAAAGTTCTGGCCGCCGGGTAAAGAAGCGCACGCGTCGATCCGGTCGACCCTGACACACCTCATCCAGCCCACCGCAGGACGTAAGCAAGAGCCATGGCCAAGGAAAAGTTCGCGCGGACGAAGCCGCACTGCAACATTGGAACGATTGGTCACGTTGA
>NZ_BSFK01000017.1 GCF_027922305.1 Methylopila jiangsuensis
GCATGCGGTTCTGAAGGTTGAGGATTTTGAGGCGGCGGCCGGGGCTCTTCCGGGACCGGTGTGGGTGGTGAAGTCCCAGATCCACGCGGGCGGGCGCGGCAAGGGCCGGTTCGTGGAGGCGGAGGCCGGGGAGCTCGGCGGCGTGCGCCTTGCGAAGTCGGTGGCGGAGGCCAGGGGCTTCGTGGAGCAGATGCTTGGCCGGACGCTGGTGACCAAGCAGACGGGTTCGGCGGGCAAGCAGGTGAACCGGCTCTACGTGGAGGAAGGCTCCGCGATCGAGAAGGAGTTCTACCTGTCGGCGCTGGTGGACCGGGAGACCGGCTGGGTGGCCTTCGTGGCCTCGACCGAGGGCGGCATGGACATCGAGGAGGTGGCGCACGCGACCCCTGAGAAGATCCACACCCTGACCATCGACCCGGTGACGGGGGTGCAGCCGCACCACGGCCGCACGCTGGCGAAGGCGCTGGGGCTGTCGGGGGATCTGGCGAAGCAGGCGTCGGACCTGATCGGCAAGCTGTACGAGGCGTTCACCTCGCTCGACATGGCGATGCTGGAGATCAACCCGCTGATCGTGACGAAGGACGGCAAGCTGCGCTGCCTGGACGCGAAGGTCTCGTTCGATTCGAACGCGCTCTACCGCCATCCGGAGCTGGCGGAGCTTCGGGACCTGACGGAGGAGGACGCCAAGGAGATCGAGGCGTCCAAGTACGACCTGGCCTACATCGCGCTGGACGGCACCATCGGCTGCATGGTGAACGGCGCGGGCCTCGCCATGGCGACGCTGGACATCATCAAGCTCTACGGGGAGGAGCCGGCGAACTTCCTGGACGTGGGCGGCGGCGCCTCGGAAGAGAAGGTGACGGCGGCGTTCAAGATCATCACGGCGGACCCGAACGTGCAGGGCATCCTCGTGAACATCTTCGGCGGGATCATGAAGTGCGACGTGATCGCGCGGGGCGTGATCGCGGCGGTGAAGGCGGTCGGGCTCCAGGTGCCGCTGGTGGTGCGGCTCGAGGGCACGAACGTGGAGGAGGGCAAGCGGATCATCGCGGAGAGCGGTCTGAACGTTCTGCCGGCGGACGATCTGGACGACGCGGCGCAGAAGATCGTCGCGGCCGTGAAGAAGGGGGCCTGAGCCATGTCGGTTCTGATCGACGCGAACACGAAGCTGCTGGTGCAGGGCT
>NZ_BSFK01000018.1:2500-5872 GCF_027922305.1 Methylopila jiangsuensis
TCAAGTGCCTTAAGAGCATTCGGTGGATGCCTTGGCGCTGAGAGGCGATGAAGGACGTGGTACGCTGCGATAAGCGTCGGGGAGCTGCGAACAAGCTTTGATCCGACGATTTCCGAATGGGGAAACCCACCTCCAACGTTTCGTAATTCGACCGCCCGGGAGCGATCCTGGGAGGTGGAGTTACGACGCGTTGATAACGAGGTATTTGGCCCTGAATACATAGGGGTCAAAGGCGAACCCGGGGAACTGAAACATCTAAGTACCCGGAGGAAAGGACATCAACAGAGACTCCGTTAGTAGTGGCGAGCGAACGCGGATCAGGCCAACGCCTTCCAAAATCTCATCAGAACCGTCTGGAAAGTCGGGCAATAATGGGTGACAGCCCCGTATGGGAAAAGCTTTTGGAAGGATACGAGTAGGGCGGGACACGTGAAATCCTGTCTGAACATGGGGGGACCACCCTCCAAGCCTAAGTACTCCTCAGCGACCGATAGCGAACAAGTACCGTGAGGGAAAGGTGAAAAGCACCCCGACAAGGGGAGTGAAACAGTTCCTGAAACCGGATGCTTACAAACAGTCGGAGCCCGCAAGGGTGACGGCGTACCTTTTGTATAATGGGTCAGCGACTTAATGTGTCGAGCAAGCTTAAGCCGGTAGGTGTAGGCGAAGCGAAAGCGAGTCTGAATAGGGCGATAAGTTCGACGTATTAGACCCGAACCCGGGTGATCTAGCCATGAGCAGGTTGAAGGTGCGGTAACACGCACTGGAGGACCGAACCGGTGCCTGTTGAAAAAGTCTCGGATGACTTGTGGCTAGGGGTGAAAGACCAACCAAACTCGGAAATAGCTGGTTCTCCGCGAAATCTATTTAGGTAGAGCGTCGGATGAATACTGCTGGGGGTAGAGCACTGGATGGGCTAGGGGTCCTTACCGGATTACCAAACCTAACCAAACTCCGAATACCAGCAAGTACTATCCGGCAGACACACGGCGGGTGCTAACGTCCGTCGTGGAGAGGGAAACAACCCTGACCTACAGCTAAGGCCCCCAATTCGTGGCTAAGTGGGAAAGGATGTGAGAATCCCAAAACAACCAGGAGGTTGGCTTAGAAGCAGCCATCCTTTAAAGAAAGCGTAACAGCTCACTGGTCTAAACAAGGGTTCTTGCGCCGAAGATGTAACGGGGCTCAAGCCACGAGCCGAAGCTTAGGGTTCATCGCAAGATGAGCGGTAGCGGAGCGTTCCGTAAGCCTGCGAAGGGACAGCCGTGAGGCATCCTGGAGGTATCGGAAGTGCGAATGCTGACATGAGTAACGAAAAGGAGTGTGAGAGACACTCCCGCCGAAAGTCCAAGGGTTCCTGCGTAAAGCTAATCTGCGCAGGGTTAGCCGGCCCCTAAGGCGAGGCCGAAAGGCGTAGTCGATGGGAATGAGGTGAATATTCCTCAGCCAGTGGGTAGTGACGAATGTCGAAAGCCGTCGGAGGTTACTGGATTCCGAAGGCGGCCTGGATGTTCCAGGAAATAGCTCCCACATCAGACCGTACCCGAAACCGACACAGGTGGACTGGTAGAGCATACCAAGGCGCTTGAGAGAACTATGCTGAAGGAACTCGGCAAATTGCCTCCGTAACTTCGGGATAAGGAGGCCTCGTATGTGGGCAACCACGTGCGAGGGGCACAGACCAGGGGGTGGCAACTGTTTAGCAAAAACACAGGGCTCTGCGAAATCGCAAGATGACGTATAGGGTCTGACGCCTGCCCGGTGCCGGAAGGTTAAGAGGAGAGGTGCAAGCTTTGAATCGAAGCCCCGGTAAACGGCGGCCGTAACTATAACGGTCCTAAGGTAGCGAAATTCCTTGTCGGGTAAGTTCCGACCTGCACGAATGGCGTAATGACTTCCCCGCTGTCTCCAGCATAGACTCAGTGAAATTGAATTCCCCGTGAAGATGCGGGGTTCCTGCGGTCAGACGGAAAGACCCCGTGCACCTTTACTATAGCTTTGCATTGGCGATTGTGTTGGCATGTGTAGGATAGGTGGTAGGCTTTGAAGCTCGGGCGCCAGCTCGGGTGGAGCCATCCTTGAAATACCACCCTTATCGTCACGATCGTCTAACCGCGGCCCGTCATCCGGGTCCGGGACAATGCATGGTGGGTAGTTTGACTGGGGCGGTCGCCTCCCAAAGAGTAACGGAGGCGCGCGATGGTAGGCTCAGAGCGGTCGGAAATCGCTCGTTGAGTGCAATGGCATAAGCCTGCCTGACTGCGAGACAGACAAGTCGAGCAGAGACGAAAGTCGGTCATAGTGATCCGGTGGTTCCACGTGGACGGGCCATCGCTCAACGGATAAAAGGTACGCCGGGGATAACAGGCTGATACTGCCCAAGAGTCCATATCGACGGCAGTGTTTGGCACCTCGATGTCGGCTCATCACATCCTGGGGCTGGAGCAGGTCCCAAGGGTTCGGCTGTTCGCCGATTAAAGTGGTACGTGAGCTGGGTTCAGAACGTCGTGAGACAGTTCGGTCCCTATCTGCCGTGGGTGTCGGAGATTTGAGAGGATTTGTCCCTAGTACGAGAGGACCGGGATGAACGTACCTCTGGTGGACCTGTTGTGGCGCCAGCCGCATTGCAGGGTAGCTACGTACGGACGGGATAACCGCTGAAGGCATCTAAGCGGGAAACCCCCCTCAAAACGAGATCTCCCTTGAGAACCGTGGAAGACGACCACGTTGATAGGACGGATGTGGAAGCGCGGCGACGCGTGAAGCTTACCGTTACTAATCGTTCGATTGGCTTGATCGCTCTTACGATCAACGCCCATTCTCAACCCGAGAATGCGGCCGACCAGCTTGCTTCATAAAATGCGCTTCGCCGGCCTGGTGGCTTTGCGAGGAGAAAAAACCCGATCCCATCCCGAACTCGGCCGTTAAGCTCCTCCGCGCCGATGGTACTCCGTCTCAAGACGTGGGAGAGTAGGTCGTCGCCAGGCCTGCAAAGCGCATTCGCATCATTCACGATCTCAGACGCCAATATCCCCCAGGCCGATCCCATCGGCCCCGGCGCGGGGTGGAGCAGCCCGGTAGCTCGTCAGGCTCATAACCTGAAGGTCACAGGTTCAAATCCTGTCCCCGCAACCAAATCACCGCGCATAACGCAAAAAAGCCCGCCATAACCACGGCGGGCTTTTTGCCGTTCAGCTCATGAACGCCAACGCCGCGCACAAAGAACCCCCGAACACGGACAGCCGTCGTGCGCCCACAACGCCTGCAGGCCAGGAACCGCGCCCAAACGACCGCGACGCCCGACAGGGACGTCAATCGCGCCAAACAAACAGACAAACGAGCCGGAAACCTCCGGCTGAAGGATGCATCCGC